>NZ_JCBDHL010000016.1:0-249766 GCF_059833805.1 Vibrio sp. R10-SF1-ISO8
CACAGCACTGTGCAAAATCGTAAGATGACGTATACGGTGTGACGCCTGCCCGGTGCCGGAAGGTTAATTGATGGGGTTAGACGTAAGTCGAAGCTCTTGATCGAAGCCCCGGTAAACGGCGGCCGTAACTATAACGGTCCTAAGGTAGCGAAATTCCTTGTCGGGTAAGTTCCGACCTGCACGAATGGCGTAATGATGGCCACGCTGTCTCCACCCGAGACTCAGTGAAATTGAAATCGCTGTGAAGATGCAGTGTACCCGCGGCTAGACGGAAAGACCCCGTGAACCTTTACTACAGCTTGGCACTGAACATTGACCCTACATGTGTAGGATAGGTGGGAGGCTTTGAAACCGGTACGCCAGTATCGGTGGAGCCGTCCTTGAAATACCACCCTTGTAGTGTTGATGTTCTAACTTAGACCCGTTATCCGGGTTGAGGACAGTGCCTGGTGGGTAGTTTGACTGGGGCGGTCTCCTCCCAAAGAGTAACGGAGGAGCACGAAGGTGGGCTAATCACGGTTGGACATCGTGAGGTTAGTGCAATGGCATAAGCCCGCTTGACTGCGAGAATGACAATTCGAGCAGGTGCGAAAGCAGGTCATAGTGATCCGGTGGTTCTGTATGGAAGGGCCATCGCTCAACGGATAAAAGGTACTCCGGGGATAACAGGCTGATACCGCCCAAGAGTTCATATCGACGGCGGTGTTTGGCACCTCGATGTCGGCTCATCACATCCTGGGGCTGAAGTCGGTCCCAAGGGTATGGCTGTTCGCCATTTAAAGTGGTACGCGAGCTGGGTTTAGAACGTCGTGAGACAGTTCGGTCCCTATCTGCCGTGGGCGTTGGAAGATTGAAGGGGGCTGCTCCTAGTACGAGAGGACCGGAGTGGACGAACCTCTGGTGTTCGGGTTGTGTCGCCAGACGCATTGCCCGGTAGCTAAGTTCGGAATCGATAACCGCTGAAAGCATCTAAGCGGGAAGCGAGCCCTGAGATGAGTCTTCCCTGACCCCTTGAGGGTCCTAAAGGGTTGTTCGAGACTAGAACGTTGATAGGCAGGGTGTGTAAGCGTTGTGAGGCGTTGAGCTAACCTGTACTAATTGCCCGTGAGGCTTAACCATACAACACCCAAAGGGTTTTGATGGACTCAAAGCAAGAACTTTGAATGTGTAACTACAGAACTTAATAACAGCTTTCCGAATTAAAGAATTTGCTTGGCGACCATAGCGATTTGGACCCACCTGATTCCATGCCGAACTCAGAAGTGAAACGAATTAGCGCCGATGGTAGTGTGGGGCTTCCCCATGTGAGAGTAGGACATCGCCAGGCTTTAAATACTGTTACTCGTATATACGTGTAACCACATCATCAGTGTACTAATCTGACGATGACAATTTGTGGAGAGATGGCTGAGTGGTTGAAAGCACCGGTCTTGAAAACCGGCATACGTTAATAGCGTATCTAGGGTTCAAATCCCTATCTCTCCGCCACTATTTAAACCCCAGCAGAAATGCTGGGGTTTTTTCGTTGTTGCTCTATAACTCTGATATTACTGAATTTCGCATACAGAACTGTTTCTTAAAGCGGAATTGAAGTGAGAAATAATCGCTTCAGCTAATGGGTGCTCACGACTTACAGCGATGTGTAGAGGAACCCTCTTTACCGCTAGATCTGATACGTAAAAGTCTTTTTGCTTGAGCCCCATTGTTTTTACGTTCCAAGAGAAGACAACCTCATCCATCAAGATGGCGTCCGCTCTTTGTTTAGTTAAATACAGAATGTTCTCTTTGACATCTTTCGCTGCAAGGATATTAAGCCCTGATTTGGACTTTAGTGCTTCTCCATAAGCGTACCCAGAGACTAAACCTAGCCTGATCTCGCTTAGGCTCTGAGCGTCTTGATACTTAATAGGTGCCGACTTGGGGCTTATTAATTTAATTTGATTGATGTAATAGGGATGGCTAAATAGAAAGTCTTGCTCTCTTTCCGGTGTTTTCCACACTCCAAGTAAGACGTCTGTTTTTGCTTCTAGCGTTGACTTATAAGCCCTTTTCCACGGTAGAAAATGTGTTTCTAGTTCATAACCTGCAAGGCATAGCGTGTCTGTTACTATCTGATGAGCATAGCCAAGAGGTTGAGACGGAGAATTAAAATACGGCGGCCACTCGTCTTGAACACCAGTCAGAGGTTTCAGCGCATAGCTGTGACCCGAAAAGATGAAACACAGTACTATGAAGGCATACTTTGCCACTTCAAGCTTCCTTGCTTACCATAATTTGTTCTTTTCATCTTAGGAGGAAGGCAATCAAGAAACCGTGACTCGGTCAAAAGATATGACTATCAATACAGCTTGCTTCGTCACTTATAAAGAAGGGCTTTACTTTATGTTAACTAGATTGCTTGGCCATTCTTCATAAGGAACAGGTCTGCTGTATAAGAAACCTTGGCCAAGCGGACAGTTGAGCTTTGACAGCAGTTTAGCCTGTTCATCAGTTTCAATGCCTTCTGCAATAAGCGATACCTTCATTCCTTTCGTCATATTGACAATCGCAGCCACAATCGAGGTATCAAGCTCTTCAGGATTAAGGTTATTAACGAAAGTGCGATCAATTTTAAGGCAGTTAAAGGGCAGCTTATGCAAGTATGCAAGCGAGCTGTAGCCGGTACCAAAGTCATCAATCGCAATATGAACACCGAGATCGCGTATGGCTTGCATGTTCTGAATAGTGACGGGATCGTTGTCAACGATGCGAGACTCAGTAATTTCCAAGGTCAGATTGTTCGCGCTTAACGTCGACTGAGCGAGGACCTTCTGCAATGTTGAAATGAAGTCTGGTTGAGACAATTGATTTACTGACAGGTTGACGTGTATATGGAATGATGAGTCCCATTTACCCTCTTTCATCCCTTGTACTGTGTCGTTACAGGCTTGAAGCAGTATCTGTTCACCAATCGCCCCAATCAGCCCACTTTCTTCAGCGATAGGAATGAAGTCCATCGGAGATACCAAACCAGCAGAGGGAGAGAGCCACCGTGCTAAAGCCTCTGCACCGACGACTTCTCCAGTCTTAAGGTCCACAAGCGGTTGATAGAAAGGAACAAATTCATTGTGTTCTAATGCATCTTTAATTTTGACCTGCATGAGAGTGCGGTTACGAGAAATATCTGCCATTTCAGGACGATAATGGCTAATGCTTGTCATGTCTTGTTTTGCTGTACTGAGCGCGATACTGCCGTTGCGTAGCCACAGAGTCATGTTTTCATCCGGGCCATTTTCAACAATACCGATTGATACACTGACAACAACGCTTTCTTGCTCCATGACAAAAGGAGAGGCGAACGTTTTTAGAACTCGATTGGCGGTTTGAAGCGAGCTCTCACCATTTTGTTGTTCAGGTATATAAATAGCGAATTCATCACCGCCAATTCGTGCTAAATAATGCTCATTAGTGAATGCTGACTTGAGACGTCGCGAAATAGTAATCAGCAGCTGATCACCTTGATAGTGACCTAGGCTGTCATTGATATCTCTAAACTTATTGATACCAACCAGCATCAGTGTGCCATTGAGAGCAGGAAGTTTGTCACAGGTATCTATCAAACCTTCTCGACTATAAAGCTTGGTTAAAGAGTCGTAGAGAAGCTGAGAGCGAAGCGCTCTAAACGAAGCCTTAAGGTTATTCGCCATTTCATTAAAGGCATAAACCAGCATGGTTGTTTCGTAGATACTTCCAGGTTTTGGCATGTGGCTGTCCCAGTCACCTTTCGCCAAACGCTTGGCAGCTGCCGCTGTAGAGGTGATTGGTGCGACGATACGGTTGAACGCGACGAGACCTAAACCTATGCCGATGAAACTGGCGATGACACCAATTATCCAGCTATTTCTTTGGCTTTCAGGTAGTTTGCCCAATAAGTGATTTTCTGAAATGGCTACGCCTATATACCACTTCAAGCCATGTTCGTCTGTGTAAGGGGTAAAATGATTGAAGTAGCGCTCTCCTTCAATATCGAGTGTGTATCTTAGAGTCTCGCTTTGCTGATGAAGCTTGTGAGATGAGAAATAATCAGCGTTAGCTTTCACTATAGGATCGGAGCTTTCCGTCGCGAGTAAGCGTTCACCTTTCTTACTTTGTGGAGTGCCCCACGAGACAATTCGTCCACTGGTTGATTGGGCGACGACGCGGTTTTTATCGTCGACGATGTAGAGTACTGCGCTGGTCTTTTGCTGTTGATTTTTGAGAAAGGTATTGAAGGTGTCGATTTTGATATCTGTGACGACAACACCTTGAAAGACTTGGTCGTAAAAGACTGGAGTTAATGCTGATAGGGTAATTTCTTGTCGTTCATCGGCGTTGGCATATATAGATGACCACATCGGCACTAAACTTTTTGCAACAGGTGCATACCAAGGACGAATGCGTGGATCGTAGCCTTCAAACACTGAGCGGATATCTTCACTGATCTCCTGACCTCGATAAATGACCAGCTTTCCGTCAGTGCGATCGTCTTGCACCATTAAGGTATAACCCTTATTCGGTTCCTTGCGAAAGCCTATATACTCGGCGTTTTCTCCGCCAAAACCAATCACATCAAGTTGTGGGAAATTATTGTAGAGATTGCGAAATGAGGTAAGCAAATACTGCTCAATATCTGTTGTATCACCCGGAGTATAGAGTCGATTGAAGCCAATAGAATGGCTCAAAGCTAAGCTTGCTTGAAAGGGCTCATCTAAAAAGCTGTGAAGTTCGAGGTTAACGTTGTCGGTCAGGGCTGTGAGTTGCTTGTCACTGATATCAACCACCATCTCTTCATAACTATTCTTCTGAACTGTGACGATCACGCCTATGGTGAAGATAAAAATCATCACGAAAGGTAGTACTACGGCGGTTCTAAGAGTGATTTGAGTGGTCGCTGACATCCGTGTTCTTCTGCTGATACAGTACTCTGAATTTATTATTGTATTAAATGCGAGCGAGTGTATTGATTAAAAAGTAGGTGATTTATCCTTATTATTCAAGCTAATGAGGTTAGCTGCGCAGATTAAATCACCTCTATTTCAATCAAGTTGTGACGTTTGTTCCAGTGTTAATAGAGCTCCTTGAGCTTACGTGTCAGTGTATTTCGTCCCCAACCTAAAACTTTTGCTGCATCTTGCTTATGTCCGTTGGTGTGCTCCAACGCTGCTTCCAAAAGTATACGTTCAAATTCAGGAAGTGCATAAGAAAGTAGCTCGGTATCGCCTTGTGATAGAGAACTTTTGGCCCATGTCGCGAGTTGTTGTTGCCAAGAACCTGAAGTGGAAACATCGTTGTGTGCTTTCTCTTCAAGCAGCTCTGTAGGAAGATCGGCAGGTAAAACTTCAGTACCGCTCGCCATGACGGTTAACCAGCGGCAGATGTTCTCGAGCTGACGTACGTTGCCTGGCCAATCTAAGCGGTTAAGTGTTTCAACTGTATTTGGATGAAGCGTTTTTACATCAACGCCAAGCTCTTCAGCCGCGAGAGCGAGGAAATGTAGCGTGAGCTTTTCAATATCTTGCTTGCGCTCTCTTAAGGCAGGGATTTGGATGCGAATAACATTGAGGCGGTGAAATAAATCTTCACGGAAATCGCCTTTATGCACCAGCTTTTCGAGATTTTGGTGGGTTGCTGCGACAATTCTTACATCCACTTTAATTGGCGAGTGGCCGCCAACGCGGTAAAACTGACCATCTGCGAGAACACGTAGCAATCGCGTTTGAATATCAAGCGGCATGTCGCCAATCTCATCCAAGAACAGAGTACCGCCATTGGCTTGCTCAAAACGACCTTGGCGAACGCTATTTGCGCCGGTAAATGCTCCTTTTTCATGACCAAACAACTCAGACTCGATTAAGTCTTTCGGTATCGCGGCCATGTTAAGGGCGATAAAAGGTTTGCTGGCTCGTGGGCTGTGACGATGAAGGGCATGAGCGACCAGTTCTTTACCGGTACCTGATTCCCCATTGATAAGCACTGAGATCGACGAACGCGATAAGCGACCGATAGCGCGAAACACCTCTTGCATGGCGGGTGCTTCACCAATGATTTCTGGTGGTGTGTAGTTATCATCAGCAAGAGAAGCCTGTTCTTGTTTTTGTTCTTGGCTATGGGTAATGGCGCGCTCAACTAAAGTCAGCGTTTCATCAACATCAAATGGCTTAGGCAAATATTCAAATGCCCCTTTCTGATAAGCGTTCACGGCTGCATCGAGATCGGAGTGGGCAGTCATAATGATGACGGGTAATTCAGGCGAGCGTTCATGGACTTGCTTAAGGAGCTCAATGCCGTCAATACCAGGCATGCGTATGTCGGAAACAAGCACATCAGGTGTTTCACGTTCAAGCGCCATCAGCACGCTCTCTGCATCAGCAAAGGTTTCACACTTGATATTGGCAGACGATAGGGTCTTCTCCATGACCCAGCGAATGGAGCTGTCGTCATCGACCACCCAAACATATCCTTTACTCATATTGTTTTCCTTACAGCAATGCCACTAATGTTGTTTAAATAGGTAAATAAATCGTAAATGTTGTTCTACCTGGCCAACTCTCTACATCAATTTTACCTTGATGTTGGTCGATCAGATTTTGTGCAATCGAAAGCCCAAGTCCTGTCCCGCCCTCGCGGCCACTGACCATTGGATAAAACAGCGTGTCTTGTAAGTCGGCTGGAATACCTGGTCCATTGTCGATAATCTCGACCCGGGCAGCCAATTTGCATCTCTGACCATGTATATTGGCTTGGTGCACCGTTCTGGTGCGAATAGTGATTTGGCTATTCGATTGGTTTTTTAGTATGTGCCCAGCATTGCTAACAATGTTAAGCAGTGCTTGTTCTATTTGATCCGCATCCATTAAGATTTCAGGCAAGCTTGGATCATAGTCTCGTTCAATCGTGACACTTTGATTGACCTCAAGGTCGACAAGTTGGCGAACTTTTTCCAAAATCAGGTGCAGATTCTCGGGTTGTTTCTTACCGGGTTTTTGCGGGCCCAACAATCTGTCGACTAAAGCGCGAAGTCGGTCTGCTTGCTCAATAATGATCTGGGTATATTCCGCTAAGCTTGGGTCTGGCAAGGTTCGCTCAAGCAGTTGAGCCGCACCTCTCAGCCCTCCTAACGGATTCTTTATTTCATGGGCTAATCCGCGCACTAGAAGCTTGGCCGCTTGCTGCTGCGCATGTTGATTGAGCTCTTGAGATAAACGACGCTGTTGGCCAATCTTTCTCATCTCGACTAACAGCATTAACTCTTTTTTCCAAGAAATAGGGCTAACGGTAACTTCTAACATCAAAGGCTTACCATCAACCACAAAAGTCACGTCACTATCTGTGATGCTTTGACCGCTTTGCAAAGGCTGAGAGAGCAATGCGAGATCCATCGAGGCGTGCTGAATTAAGTGGGAAAGAGGGTGGTCAACGATTCGCTTAGCGCTCTGGGAAAAAAGCTGCTCTGCGGCTGGGTTGGCGTATTTGACCAACAGCGATTCGTTCATGATCAAAATCGCCGTGACTTGATGATTTAAAATAATGTCGTTGAGTTCGCTATCCACTGCTTTTGCCCCATCCTTGAACTTGAATTGTGCAATGCACCAATATGGTGCGTTAAGTGATTCAAGTATGGCGCATTGAATGTGAGAACTGAAGTGAAAACAGGTGAAAGTCCTAGGAATTAGGGCTTGGTTTCACTGATTTGATGGTTGCTCGCAGTAAATGCACCGTAATAGGTTGAGAAGATGCAATAAGCTTGCCGTCTCTAAATGCTTGAATGCTCAATGAGTGTTGACCTCGATCGAGGTTTTCTAACTGCCAATTGGGCTGAGTGTTAAGGTCGCCATAACCAACCCCGTTGACAATAAGTTGTAGTTGCTCATTTCGGGCAAGTTTACGGTTGAGCGTCGCTTTAATTTGCAGCGAACCGTTATTGCTTCTTACCGCTGAGTCTGGCTCCGGCACGGTAATGTTTACTTCCAGTGGTATCGTTAGTGCGGGTGAGGAAGAGGGAACTTGCTGTTGCTCAATATTGTGCTGATACAAAGTTTGGCTTTCTTCTTGTTGATGTGAAGGAGCAGTTATTGGTTCATGTTGAGGCAAGGTAATCGCACTGGCCGTGTTTTCGGGCTGTGAGTCACTGAAATGACGAGTACCATCGTCATCAATCCAGGTGTAAACAGTTTGAGCTGATGTTATGGCAGTGAAGAGAAGGCTTGTAGTGAGAGTGAGTTGAAGTGGGCGCATAACCGTTCCTGATTTGATGTCACAGTCAGGGTATCAGGCGCATCAAACGGCATAGAAACAAAAAGGCTCACCTGCGAGATGAGCCTTAGTTTTATGTAACCTGACGCGATAGCGCGTACTAAAGTTGATTATACAGAGTAGTACAATTCGAACTCTAGTGGGTGAGTTGTCATGTTTACTTTCTCTACGTCTTGAGACTTAAGATCGATGTAAGAGTCGATGAAGTCATCAGAGAATACGCCGCCAGCTGTTAGGAACTCACGGTCAGCGTCTAGACACTCTAGGGCTTCTTTTAGTGAGTAAGCAACAGTTGGGATTTCAGCTGCTTCTTCTGCTGGTAGGTCGTAAAGGTCTTTATCCATTGCTTCACCTGGGTGGATCTTGTTCTTGATACCGTCAAGACCAGCCATAAGCATTGCAGCGAAACATAGGTATGGGTTCGCAGATGGATCACCGAAGCGTAACTCGATACGACGTGCTTTAGGGCTTGGTACCACTGGGATACGGATAGAAGCAGAACGGTTACGTGCTGAGTAAGCAAGCATAACAGGTGCTTCAAAACCAGGTACAAGGCGCTTGTACGAGTTAGTTGATGCGTTAGCAAATGCGTTGATTGCTTTAGCGTGCTTGATAACACCACCGATGTAGTAAAGCGCCATTTCAGATAGGCCGCCGTACTTGTCACCAGCGAATAGGTTAACACCGTCTTTCGCTAGAGATTGGTGAACGTGCATACCAGAGCCGTTGTCACCAACGAGTGGCTTAGGCATGAATGTCGCTGTTTTACCAAATGCGTGAGCAACGTTGTGTACCACGTACTTGTAAACTTGGATTTCGTCCGCTTTCGCCGTTAGCGTGTTAAAGCGAGTTGCGATTTCGTTCTGACCCGCAGTTGCTACTTCGTGGTGATGCGCTTCTACTACTTGGCCCATCTCTTCTAGGATTAGACACATTGCGCTACGGATGTCTTGAGAAGAATCCACAGGCGCTACTGGGAAGTAACCACCTTTAACGCCTGGACGGTGACCTTTGTTACCGCCTTCGATGTCTGAGCCTGTGTTCCAAGCTGCTTCGATATCGTCAATCTTGAAGAAAGAACCAGACATGTCAGTCGCGAACTTAACGTCATCAAATAGGAAGAACTCTGGCTCTGGACCAACAAGTACTGTATCAGCGATACCAGTAGCACGTAGGTAGTCTTCAGCGCGTTTTGCGATTGAGCGAGGGTCACGGTCGTAGCCTTGCATTGTTGCAGGCTCAAGGATGTCACAACGAACGTTAAGCGTTGCATCTTCAGTGAACGGGTCAAGTACAGCAGATGATGCGTCAGGCATCATTACCATGTCTGATTCGTTGATGCCTTTCCAGCCAGCAACTGATGAACCGTCAAACATTTTACCTTCTTCGAAGAAGTCTGCGTCAACTTGGTGTGCAGGGATAGATACGTGCTGCTCTTTACCTTTAGTGTCGGTAAAGCGTAGGTCAACAAACTTAACTTCGTTTTCTTGGATCAGAGATAGAACGTTTTCTACTGACATCTTGGATAACCTCCAGTGTTATTAAAGCGGTTTAGCTCGATTTGGTTTATTCAATCCAGCATTGATTAATTTCGTTTCAATCGTATTAATCGATGCTATTTCTCTTAAAGCCAAAAGCATGCCAAAAAAATTAATCCATTAATTTCAATAAATTAGCGGTTTTGGTGTTAATTTGGTGCAGCTCTTTGCACCAAAATGATCTTTGTTTGCACTTAATTGGTGCGCTTGGGGTGTATTGCACCAAGATAAGACAAAATCGACAATCATTCAGCCGAGTTTTCGACCGCATGTCAATGGGGATTTCCCTTTACTCGGAGTGAGCTTGCGTTTCATCAATAAAAAATTCGTCGAAATGGAGCGAATCAGATCACATATTTCTGGGTTTTTCGCTAGAATCTGGTACATTACGGTCGTTTTTTTAATCAAATAGGCAGTGCTCATTAAATGTTCAATTTAAGAGGGTTGCTTCTTTTATAAGTGAATCAAAATCCATGGCTACTCCACAGATTGATAATTTAAGAAATATCGCGATCATCGCGCACGTTGACCACGGTAAAACTACACTGGTTGATAAACTACTACAGCAATCAGGTACTTTAGAGTCTCGCGGTGAAGCTGAAGAGCGAGTCATGGACTCGAACGACATCGAGAAAGAGCGTGGTATTACCATTCTTGCTAAAAACACAGCAATTAACTGGAATGATTACCGTATCAACATCGTAGATACTCCGGGACACGCGGATTTCGGTGGTGAAGTAGAACGTATCATGTCGATGGTAGACTCAGTGCTACTTATCGTTGACGCGGTTGATGGCCCAATGCCGCAAACGCGTTTCGTAACGCAAAAAGCCTTTGCTCACGGTCTTAAGCCAATCGTTGTAATCAACAAGATTGACCGCCCAGGCGCGCGCCCTGATTGGGTTATGGACCAAGTATTCGACCTATTCGACAACCTAGGTGCAACTGACGAACAGTTAGACTTTAAAGTGGTTTACGCTTCAGCACTAAACGGTTGGGCATCTCTAGAAGAAGGCGAAACTGGCGAAGACATGGAACCATTGTTCCAAACTATCGTTGAAGAAGTATCTGCACCACAAGTTGACCTAGAAGGTCCACTACAGATGCAAGTTTCTCAGCTAGATTACAGCTCTTACGTTGGTGTTATCGGTGTTGCTCGTGTAACTCGTGGTAGCGTTAAGCCAAACCAACAAGTGACAGTTATCGGTGCTGACGGTAAGACTCGCAACGGTAAAGTCGGTACGGTAATGGGTTACCTAGGTCTAGAGCGTCACGAAGTAGATCAAGCGAACGCGGGTGACATCATCGCGATCACTGGTCTTGGTGAGCTGAAGATCTCTGACACTATCTGTGCACAGAACCAAGTTGAAGCGCTACCTGCGCTATCTGTTGATGAGCCAACAGTAACAATGACGTTCCAAGTAAACACTTCTCCGTTCGCGGGCAAAGAAGGTAAGTTCGTGACTTCACGTAACATCCTTGAGCGTCTAGAGAAGGAGCTGGTACACAACGTTGCACTACGTGTAGAACAGACTGACGATCCAGACAAATTCCGTGTATCAGGTCGTGGTGAACTTCACCTATCTATCCTGATCGAAAACATGCGTCGTGAAGGCTTCGAGCTAGCAGTATCTCGTCCAGAAGTAATCATCAAAGAAGAAGATGGTCAGCTAATGGAACCGTTTGAGACGGTAACTATCGACGTGATGGAAGAGCACCAAGGTGGCATCATGGAGAACATCGGCCTACGTAAAGGTGAGCTGAAAGATATGTCTCCAGATGGCAAAGGCCGTGTACGTATGGACTTCGTAATGCCATCTCGTGGTTTGATTGGTTTCCAAACTGAGTTCATGACACTGACGTCTGGTTCTGGTCTTCTATACCATACGTTTGATCACTACGGCCCTCACAAAGGCGGTAACATTGGTCAACGTATCAACGGTGTACTGATCGCGAACGCGGCAGGTAAAGCACTAACTAACGCACTGTTTAACCTTCAAGAACGTGGTCGCATGTTCATTGGTCACGGTGTTGAAGTATACGAAGGCATGGTTATCGGTATTCACAGCCGTGACAACGACCTAACGGTAAACGCGCTAAAAGGTAAGCAGCTAACCAACGTACGTGCATCTGGTACTGATGACGCACAGGTACTGACTCCGCCAATCATCATGACTCTAGAGCAAGCGCTAGAATTCATCGATGACGACGAGCTAGTAGAAGTTACGCCAGAAAGCATCCGTATCCGTAAGAAGTTCCTAACGGAAAGTGATCGTAAGCGTGAAGCTCGTAACGCTAAGTAATATCACTTAGTTATTGTTTAAGCTTTAAAGCCCTGAGTTGATGCCAACTTGGGGCTTTTGTTTTTTAGGGTATGGAAATGAAACCTATCATAATTACTGGCGGCCCGGGGGCTGGTAAAACAACCTTGCTTGAGGCTTTGGCTGAATATGGCTATGCCGTATTTACTGAAGGTTCTCGCGCGTTGATTGAGCAGCAGAGCCAGCTGCCAGATGGTATTTTGCCATGGACCGACTTGCCTAAATTCGCGCGTTTATGCTTAAGGTTTATGGGTGACCAAAAGCTCACTGCGCAGCAATCACAGGTGGCTTTTATGGATCGAGCTATCCCCGATATTGTTGCTTATCTGAGAGTGGGCGGCTGCACGGTGGGGCAAGAGTTCCTAGATCAAAGTGCTGGATACCATAGTCAGGTGTTTGCGTGCCGACCTGAAGCCTCGATTTATGTTCAAGATGAGGTGCGCCCACATAGCTTTGAAGAAGCGCTGCAAATCCACCAAGTGCTTGTCGAAACCTATTCGGAGCTAGGTTATCAAGTGGTTGAGGTGCCATGGGGCACGCTGACTGAAAGGGTTGCTTTTGTTCGCCAAGTTTTAGGTTTAGATGCTGAGCAAAACCAAACAGTTATCTTGTAAATACTAGATCACCGTTGGCTTCGCTGGTTATTTATAGCTGCTACTACATTGGTACATGTCATAGTTTGCACCAGACATACGGTCCCTATAATCCTTCGAAATGATTTCAGTGATACGATAGTGTGTCGCCCCTTTCATATAGGCTTGGTTGCGAATTGTTGGTGTGACATTATTTGCATGCAAGTCAGACACCGAGCCACTACCCAAAAACTCGCATGCATAGAGTTGCTCTGTGCGAGCGGTCATTGACCTTACGGAGTGAGCGCCATCAACCAGAGTTACTTTTGCCGTGCAGCCAGAGACGATGGTAATTAAAGAGATAAGAGTGAACTGTCTAAGCACTAGAATGAGTCCTCGCAGAAAATAGTAGTCATTGATTTGGCTGCATTCTTACCGTGTAGCAAGCAAAAGTGAAGTTAATTTTGCTTGTTAAGGGGCACTATTTTCTGGAGGAATATTAGGTGATTAAATGAGTCTAAAAGCTAATGGATTTATCTTACTTTTGACTTAGCTTTTGCAGAAACTTATCCGATTCTGCAATCGCAGCATTCATATCTTGTATTGCGTATTGGATATCTTGCTCCAAGCTTGCAAACTCACCCTGTAGAGAGCCAATCGCGCTCGCGTTAAGGTTGTGCTTTAGATAAAGAGTATTGTCGCGCAGTGTATTGAGTACTGGGGTCATTTTGTCTTCTGCGCGCTTCATCGCTGATAACATAGTATTGTATGAGCGCTGAGTCTCTTTAAGTTTTTGTTCACTCGAACGCTTAAGCTTGGAACTAGTGTATAGTTTTAGCTCTTCTTGCCATTCGGCAAATAGCGCATCAGACACATCTTCAATCGCGGCAATGCGGTCACTGACGTCTTGTGCGGCTTTTTCACTGTCTTGGTATTTGTCGTTGATCTGGTTGTAGACGGTTTCTAGTTCTCCACCGTCGAAGTTGGTTAGTGCCGAAAGCGCTTCCAGTGCACTAGTAAATTCTTGCTGCGCGTCTTGTTGTGATTGTTTAGCGTCTTCAACACGATCCACCATGATGTCTCGTTTATGGTAGCCTACTTGTTCCATTGCAGAGTAATAGGCTGATTGACACCCTGTTAGGGTAAAAATCGACAATACAATAGCCAGTAAGTACGGCATGATGGTTTCCTTTCCTTTAGAATTAGACTGTTAGGATGACTGAGATAGTAGGGAGTTACAAGTTGAAAATTGAGCCAGTGATAAAGCAAACCGTATTATTTGCGCGCTATCTGCTGACTAGAATGGGTCACGATAGAGTCAACGTAAATGCAGGCTATCTGGCGTACATTACCCTGCTGTCAATTGTACCTATGCTAACCGTACTGCTATCAGTCTTATCCTCTTTTGCGATTTTTGAAAATGCTGGCACCGCGTTGCAAGACTTTGTGATTACTCATTTTGTGCCAGCCGCAGGAGATGCGGTTAAGAACGCTCTGCTGGAGTTTGTCGCCAACACAGGAAAAATGAGTGCTGTCGGTGGTGCTTTCTTGTTTGTTGCGGCTTTGATGCTGATCTCGAACATCGACAAAAACCTCAATTATATTTGGCGCGTAACAGAAAAGCGCCGTGCTGTGTTTTCCTTTTCAATGTACTGGATGGTACTGACGCTTGGGCCAATACTTGTTGGCGCCAGTATTGCTGCGACTTCCTATGTCACTTCTCTGAAAATCCTTGAGAGTGAGACGATATCAGGTGTCTACAACCTGTTATTGCGCTGGCTACCCTTCTTACTGTCATTCTTCGCTTTCGTCGGTTTATATTTGTTAGTGCCAAACAAGAAGGTGCGATTCCCCCATGCGGTTATTGGCGCGATTGTCGCTGCACTGCTGTTTGAAGCAAGTAAGAAAGGGTTCGCTGCTTATATTACCGAGTTTCCTTCTTATCAGTTGATTTACGGCGCTTTAGCTGCAATTCCTATCCTGTTTGTTTGGGTCTACTTATGTTGGTTAATTGTCTTAGTGGGCGCTGAAGTGACGGCTGCTCTGGGTGAAAGAGAGCAGTGGAGTGAGCAGCAAGAAATGGTAAACTCAACCCAATCTAATATTGAGCTAGTCAAAGGAAAGCAGAGTGATAGCACTGATCCAGAGAGTAAGTGAGGCAGCCGTACGCGTAGATGGTGAAGTGGTAGGAGAGATCGACAAAGGTCTACTTGTGTTGTTAGGCGTAGAAAAAGACGATGATGAAGCGAAAGCAAAACGTTTGATGGAGCGCGTAACGACTTACCGTGTGTTTGGTGACGATGAGGACAAGATGAACCTCAACGTGAAACAAGTCGATGGTAAAGTGCTGGTGGTCTCTCAATTCACGTTACCCGCTGATACTAAGAAAGGCACTCGAGCAGGATTTTCTCGTGGCGCACACCCAGCGGAAGCCGAGCGTTTGTACGAATACTTTGCTGATCGCTGCGCAGAAGTATTACCGACGGAGCGAGGACGCTTTGCGGCAGATATGAAAGTGTCGTTAGTTAATGACGGCCCCGTAACCTTCTGGTTGCAAGTATAATTATAAGGCTAGTAGAGAGGCGACCTCGTCTCTATAAAAAGGATTTTTATGTTTAAGCTGATCACGCCAAAAACAGACAACCAACTGAATAAGTACTATCACTTTCGTTGGCAAATGTTGCGCGAACCGTGGCGAATGCCGATTGGTTCAGAGCGCGATGAATATGATCCAATGAGTCACCACCGCATGATTGTTGATGGTCGTGGCAGACCAATGGCAATCGGGCGCCTGTACATTACGCCAGACAGTGAAGGTCAAATCCGCTACATGGCGGTTAAAGGTTCTCGTCGTAGTAAAGGCATGGGCTCACTTGTCTTGGTGGCGCTTGAGTCTTTGGCGCGTCAGGAGGGGGCAAAGCGCTTAGTGTGTAATGCTCGTGAGGATGCGATCTCCTTTTATGAGAAGAATGGCTTTGAACGACGTGGTGAACTAACAGACGAGCGAGGCCCGGTGAGGCATCAGCAGATGGTTAAGCAACTCGATCCGATGGCGAATGTACTGCGAAAACCAGAGTGGTGTACTGAGCTACAAGAGCGATGGGAGCATCAGATCCCAATCAGTGACAAGATGGGCATCAAGATAAACCAATACACTGGTTATCAGTTTGAATGTGGTGCGCAGCTTAACCCTAACCTGAATCCACACAATACAATGTTTGCTGGCTCAGCCTTTACGTTAGCAACCCTGACAGGCTGGGGAATGACTTGGCTGCTGATGAAAGAACGCGGTTTAACTGGTGATATTGTGTTGGCAGATAGCCAGATTCGTTACCGTCATCCAGTGACGCAAAACCCAGTTGCCTCGACTTCTCTAGATGGTATCAGCGGTGATTTGGATCGTTTGGCGTCAGGACGTAAAGCGCGAATTGTCATTCATGTCACGATTCAGAGTGGCGATCAGGCGGCGGTAGAATTCATCGGTACCTATATGCTGATCCCAGATTATAAGTCTGTACTTGGTGATGACTCTTCAGCGTCGGTGTAAGCGTTCGCTTCTTGTGCGGCCGATTCAGGTTTAGGCTTATCGGCCTGGCAAGTCTGCTTAATCACGTTGGCACCATTGAGGATATCTGACCAAAGCTCTAAACATTCTTGTTGCGACTTAAACAGCAAGGTCGCAAACTGAGGTTTGGTCAAATCCATTTCTCCGGCAATCTGTGACTGGCTATTGGGGCTACTGATAGAAATTCGCCCTCGATCGGCAATCATTTCTATAGCTCCCAAGTCTAATGGGTGCCGATATTCTTGCTCGCCATCGACACTTTTTGCTTCTAGTATGGATTGGTGCAAATAGGTCGTTATTTTTCCAGACAAGCTATGTGATAGCATTGAGTAGTCACCCGATAGACCTTCAACGTCAACCTCTACCTCTGCCAGCCCGGCGAGAGAAAATGGCAGTGTTTGTTGTAGCAAATAATGTTCTAAGGGTAGGCCATCGGCATGAAGTGTCAGCTGCCAAGGCGCACTCAATGTGCTTCTGTCCCAAATACCATTAGCTTCAATGTAACCTTGTTCTAGCGGAATGAAGGCGCGATCTAAGGTGAGTTTGTTGTTACTGGCATGCGCAGTCAAATGAGCCTGAGTGGTGAGTAGCTTATCTATACTAGCGGCATTGGCGCTTATCTCTAGCTTGCCTTCTAGCAGGCCGTGTTTGTCTTGATCAATCAGCGTCAGGTCAGAGCCTTCAATATTCAAACCTGAAACTTGCCAATATGGCTGCTTTTCAACTTGGATAAACTGAGAGTTTTCCACTTCAAGTTGATCAATTGCTAAATGCTTTACTGCCGCTGTGGCCTTTTTGAGATTAGGTATTAGCTGCTCGGTTTGTTCTAACCACTTAATCCCTGCCAGCTTGAGTTGCGACAGTGAGATAGTTTGTGGTGAAACTGTGCCTTGTAGCTGCACTCGTCCCTGTTTGAAGTCTGCGTCAAACTCCTCAACCCTGATCTGGTTGGAAGCGAATGCGAGCTTGGCTGTTGGAGAGAAAAGCTGTAGCTCTCCGTTGCCAATGTTTTCCGCATCAAATGATGCATAACCAGACTGCTGTTGCCACACTGGCTGGGTTAGGTCGAGATTCTCTAGCGAAGCATCAAGATGCTCAAAGCGCCAATGGCGATAGTTAAATGAACTATTAAGAATGTCTAAGCTGTTGATGTGGTAGATCGGCAGGTTGAGGTTACGAAATGTGGTTGAAAGCGTTTCTATCTGGCTCGAAAGTGGCAGCTTTAGTTGGTCGATGGTGACGTTAATTAAAGACCAACCTTGCGGGTACTGCTCTGCTTGTCCGGAAATATTCGCTCCGCGCCAATTAAAAGAACTGCCAAATATTGTGCTGTTGGCGGCTTGGTAACGCATATCGACGAGCACGTTATCGAGAGCCTCTCCTTGCATGTAAAGTTGTTCAACAGATAGCTGGATATTGCCATAAGGCAGCCTAGATTGATCGCTTTGCCATATAGGGTTTTCTATCTGCATATTCACGCCACGAGCCGACCATTTATTACTACTGATATCGACATGCTTCAACGCTAGCTGGTGGAGCTTAACTTGCTCGAAAAGGGTAGATTCAAGTTCATTCAGATCTAAACTTGCGCCTTCGACTAAAATAGAGTCGAAGTTTAGTTTGCCTTGTTGCCAAGGAAACTGGCTCAGCCATAAGGTGAGCTTAGGGAGCTGGATCGCTTTGTCGTCATGTTGCAGCTCAACATCGTTTAATGTCAGTTGGAATGGTGGAGAATATTCAGCGTGGGTGGTTTCTAGTTGATAAGGCGTCAGGGTATTAATAAAAGTAGTGACGAGTTTTGCGGCGTAACTGGTTTGCATGACCGTATACAAGGCAAGTACGGATAGAGTGATGGTACTGACCACTAGAATAGTAAGCAGCAAGAGTGCTTTTTTCACGTTTAATCACTTTCCCTCGTCGATAGATGCTACTAGCTTGGAACACTTTTTCTTTTCAGGCAACAAAAAGCCCCTCAATAGAGGGGCTTAGCTAAACAATTTCCAAGCAGGTCACTAATCTAGCTGAGGTCCAGCTGCAACCAGTGATTTACCTTCGTCATTGTCTGTGTACTTATCAAAGTTGTTGATAAAGCGCTCTGCTAGGTCTTTCGCTTTGCTTTCCCATTGTAGTGGGTCAGTGTAAGTATCACGAGGATCTAGGATTGCAGGATCAACGTCATGCAATGCCGTTGGCACTTCTAGGTTAAAGATTGGAATATGCTTGGTTTCCGCATTCTCAATTGAGCCATCTAGAATTGCATCAATGATGCCGCGAGTATCTTGAATTGAGATACGTTTACCGCTGCCATTCCAGCCTGTATTGACTAGGTAAGCTTCAGCCCCCGCTGCTTCCATACGCTTAACCAGTACTTCCGCATATTTTGTAGGGTGTAGCGTTAGGAACGCAGCACCAAAACAGGCTGAGAAAGTTGGCGTCGGTTCAGTAATGCCGCGCTCTGTACCCGCTAGTTTGGCGGTAAAGCCAGATAGGAAGTGGTACTTAGTTTGCTCTGGAGTCAGCTTAGACACTGGCGGTAGAACGCCAAACGCATCAGCAGATAGGAAAATGACCTTGTTTGCATGGCCCGCTTTCGACACTGGCTTAACGATATTCTCAATGTGTTCGATTGGGTAAGAAACACGGGTGTTTTCGGTTTTAGAACCGTCATCGAAGTCGATAGAGCCGTCGCTACGTACAGTGACGTTTTCTAGTAGTGCGTCGCGGCGAATCGCGTTGTAGATGTCTGGCTCAGCTTCTTTAGATAGCTTGATAGTCTTAGCGTAACAACCGCCTTCGAAGTTGAAGATACCGTCGTCATCCCAGCCGTGCTCATCATCGCCGATTAACTCGCGTTTAGGATCGGTAGATAGCGTGGTTTTACCTGTACCAGACAGGCCAAAGAACACGGCAACATCGCCATTTTCTTTACACTTGTTGGCGCTACAGTGCATAGAAGCAATATCTTTAAGAGGAAGGAAGTAGTTCATCATTGCGAACATACCTTTCTTCATCTCACCGCCGTACCAAGTACCGCCAATAAGCTGCATGCGTTCAGTTAGGTTAAATACCGTGAAGTTTTCAGAGTTGAGGCCGTGCTCTTCCCATTTCTGGTTAGTACACTTAGCACCATTCATTACCACGAAATCCGGTTCGAAGGTGGCTAGCTCTTTTTCCGATGGGCGGATGAACATGTTTTTCACGAAGTGCGCTTGCCACGCTACTTCAGTGATGACTCGAATGCTTAAACGAGTGTCTGGGTTGGCACCACAGTAGCCATCAATGACGAAAACACGTTTTCCAGATAGCTGATTTGTGACGAGCTGTTTAAGATCATTCCATACCGCTTGATCAATCGGTTTGTTGTCATTTTTCACCGCATCTGATGTCCACCACATGTGCTCTTCTGTGGTCGCGTCTTTTACGATGTACTTATCTTTTGGTGAGCGTCCAGTAAAAATACCGGTATCTACAGCGACTGCGCCTAGCTCGGTGACCACGCCTTTTTCATAGCCTTCCAGATCCGCGCGAGTTTCTTCTTCGAACAACATTTCGTAGCTTGGGTTACGAATAACCTCTTTAACGTTTTGAAGCCCGTGTTTGGTAAGATCAATTGTTGCAGCCTTTGTATGTTCCATAACGGTCATAGGTGCTCCTTATAGGAATATTTTGTAGGGATTTTGTAATAATCTTTTAATTTTTATCTGCTCACCATGCTAGCAATGGGCCTCGTAGAAAACAGGGATATAGCTCAAAAAATATCCGTATTTTTGGTGGGGTTTTAAGCGACACATCACATATTGGTGGAGTTAGTTTATCGTGTGCGCAAAGCTTTGCGCTAGAGCAAAATCATTATTAATTGATAAAAATTAACAGGTTAATTTATTACGGATGAGGCTAGGTATTACGGGGGAATGATCACAAAAAAGGCCAGCGTGTGCTGGCCTTTTGAAGGGTAAACTACAGTCTTGCTATGCTGTAAAAATTAATGCAGTGTTTTGTTGCCTGAATCCGTTTGATTGAACAGCTCAGATACCTGTGCTTCGTCGAACGAATAGTTCGTGCCGCAGTAATCACAATGTAAAGAAATTGAACCAACCTCAGCCAAAATGTCGTTCACTTCTGCTCGATCGATGGTCACGATAGCTGCACCACTACGTTCACGAGAACAGCCACAGAAAAACTCAACGGCTTGCGGATCAAACAAACGAACTTTTTCTTGGTTGTAGAGGCGGTAGAGCAATTCATTCGCTTCTAAGCCGAAGAGCTCTTCATTTTTTACTGTATCTGTTAGTTGCTCTAGGTGCTCGAAATCTTCAGGTGTGCCAGTACCATCTGGCATAACCTGAATTAGCATACCTGCCGCACGCTGTTGACCTTCGTATTCACCAGTACGCAGCCAGATGCGAGTTTTAAGCTGCTCTGAGTTGGCAAAGTAGCTTTCTAGGATCTCAGACAAGTTGTCACCGTCTAGACCAACAATACCTTGGTAACGTTCGCCTTTTTTAGGATCGATAGTAATGACCAGGTGACCTTTACCCATCATGTCATGAATAGTCGCGTTATCAGCAATATCACCTTCCCAGCGAGCAACACCACGGATTTTCTGGTCATGATCGCCATTGATGACAGCTAGTGATACAGGGCCATCACCTTGTAATTGCATAGTGATAGAGCCTTCAAACTTCAACGTTGCTGTTAAAAGAGTGGTTGAAACCAATAGCTCACCCAGCAGCTTTTGTAGTGGTGCTGGGTATTCCTTGCTAGAAATAATACGTTGGTAAGCGTCATCCAATTGTACCAACTCACCACGAACTGAAAGATCTTCAAATAAGTAGCGGTTCAAAACATTGCTTGCCATGTGGCGATTCCTCGTAAATCTGCTAGAGCTTATTGGTGTTTAAATTTAATGATATCGCGGCGCTGCTTTTTATCAGGGCGGCGATCTGGGCTAGGATTATGGGCGTGAAGCTTGCGACGTGCTGCATTCTCTTCACGTTTACTTAGACTCTCTGTTGTTTCAGAGTAGAGCGTTTGTGCTTCTGGGGCACCGCGACGTTGGTCTGAAATCTTTTCTATGACCACAGTCTTCTCTTCGTGCCCTTGTCTTAAGGTAATCACCGCACCGAGTTCGACAGCCTTACTTGGCTTGCTGCGCTGACCATTATAATGGACTTTGCCACCATCGACCATGTTGCGCGCGATGGAGCGAGTTTTATAAAATCGTGCAGCCCATAGCCATTTATCGAGTCTTACTGCTTCGGTTTGGGAACCCATTGTATCTCTTGCCCTCTAAGGTGATGAATGTTTGTTCCATTCAGATGCAGTAACAATGGTGACGAATGTGGCATTTTTCAAGCGAGATCATAAAAATTAAGCACTAAGAAAGTGACGTTCGGTGGTTTTATGTTTAGCTTGTTTCATATTTTGATACAATGAACCGCTACATCTTTGATAACTAATATTAACTTCCGTTATACAGGGCTTAGTACCATATTCTTAACGGGTGCAACAAGGCTCCAAGCTAGCGAGATAGGGACAGCGAGTGAAGCAAAACAGTGTAATGGCTCTACTTAAATTCGGTGAGGCGCTCAAAGACGTGACTATGCAGCAGCGTATCAGCTACGTAGTGATGATGCTTCTACTCACAATCAGTGCTTGGATTGGTGGGCAGATGCTTTGGCAACCGTGGAGTACATCTTCCGTATCGCAATGGCAGCCTAGTGGCGTGGTTAGTGCGGGCTCGTCTAGTGCATCGCAACTCGATATTTCAGAGCTGCAGAACAGCAATCTTTTTGGCAAGTATCAAGAAAGTGCGCCAGTTGTCGAACAACCAAAAGTACAAGATGCGCCGAAAAGTCGCTTGAACGTGGTTTTGGTTGGCGTGGTGACTAGCTCGAACCCAGAAAAAAGTTTAGCAGTGATTGCCAATCGCGGTCAGCAGGCAACGTATGGAATAAATGAAGTGATTGAAGGTACTCGCGCTAAACTTGTCCAAGTTCAGTCTGATCGAGTCATCATCGATAATTCAGGCCGCAATGAGACAGTTATGTTAGAAGGTCTGAAATATACCAAACCATCAGTAACGGCAGTTAAAGCACCAGAAAGTGTGACACGCAGTCAGGTTTCACCAGACTCATTAAATAAAATTCGCGAAGAAATCCGCCAAGATGCTAAACAGATCTTCCAATATGTGCGGATGTCGCAAGTAAAACAAGATGGAGAGGTGGTTGGCTACCGCCTTTCTCCGGGTAAAGATAGAGCGCTGTTTGACGCTGTTGGTCTTAAACCGGGTGATATCGCAATTTCAATAAATGGACTGGATCTCAAAGATTCTGCGGCAATGGGAGAAGTGTTTAGAAGCTTGTCCCAGTTGACTGAACTCAACCTAACAGTAGAACGAAACGGTCAACAACACGAAATATACATTGAATTATAAGGTTGTCGCAGCAGCGTCAGCGATCCGAGGAGTACAGAGTGAACCATTGGCTTAAAAAAAGCGCATGGCTTTTAGCAGGAAGCTTATTAACGTCACCTGCAATGGTGGTAGCAAATGATTTTAGTGCCAGCTTTAAAGGCACAGATATTCAAGAATTTATCAATATTGTTGGCCGTAACTTAGAAAAAACCATCATTGTTGACCCTTCGGTGAGAGGTAAAGTCGACGTGCGTAGTTACGACATGTTGACGGAAGAGCAGTACTACAGCTTTTTCCTCAATGTACTCGAAGTGTACGGTTTTGCTGTAGTAGAAATGGACAATGGCATCTTAAAAGTCATCAAAGACAAAGATGCGAAAACATCGGCAGTGCCTGTTGTCGGTGATGGCAGTATCAATGGTGATGAGGTCGTCACTCGAGTAGTCGCGGTACGCAATGTTTCAGTGCGTGAACTATCGCCTCTATTACGTCAGCTTAATGATAATGCAGGTGCGGGCAACGTGGTCCACTATGACCCAGCAAACATCATCCTAATTACGGGCCGCGCGGCTGTGGTTAATCGTCTTGCAGATATTATCAAGCGTGTTGACCAAGCGGGTGACAAAGAAATAGAAGTGGTTGAACTAGATAATGCTTCAGCTGCAGAAATGGTGCGTATTGTCGAAGCTCTGAACAAGACCACCGATGCCAAAAACACTCCTGCCTTCCTTCAACCTAAATTGGTTGCTGATGACCGAACCAACTCGATTCTGATCTCTGGTGATCCGCAAGTACGTGAGCGCCTACGTAAGTTAATCAAACAACTCGATATTGAGATGGCATCAAAGGGCAATAACCGCGTGGTTTACCTTAAATATGCCAAAGCAGAAGACTTGGTTGATGTGCTAAAAGGCGTGTCAGATAACCTGCAAGCAGAGAAATCATCCGGTTCGAAACAGGCGAGTAGCGCTAAACGTGGTGAAGTGATGATTGCCGCTCACCCAGATACCAACGCATTAGTGGTAACCGCTCCGCCAGATATCATGAACGCATTGCAGGATGTGATTGCTCAGCTCGATATTCGCCGTGCTCAGGTTCTCATCGAAGCGCTGATTGTTGAAATGTCAGAAGGCGATGGACTTAACTTTGGTGTGCAGTGGGGCTCGCTAGATACTGGAGCAGTGATTCAGCACTCTAATGCTGGTGCACCGATTGGTAGTGTTATGGTCGGCTTAGAAGAGGCTAAAGATAGCACGGAAACAACCACGCTCACTGATACCACTGGGCAAGTGACGGGCTTTAACTCAGTGACGAAGAAAGGTGACTACACCAAACTTGCCTCTGCTCTTTCTGGGGTAAATGGCGCGGCATTGAGCGTCGTTATGGGTGACTGGACTGCGCTTATCACTGCTGTTTCAACAGACTCCAACTCAAACATTCTGTCTTCGCCAAGTATTACCGTAATGGATAACGGTGAAGCGTCATTTATTGTTGGTGAAGAAGTGCCGGTCATTACTGGTTCGCAGACTGGTTCAAATAATGACAACCCATTCCAGACCGTTGAGCGTAAAGAGGTCGGTATCAAGCTTAAAGTTGTACCGCAAATCAACGAAGGTAACTCGGTACAGTTAAAAATTGAGCAAGAAGTGTCGAATGTGCTTGGTGCGAATGGTGCGGTCGATGTGCGATTTGCCAAGCGTCAACTGAATACCTCAGTGATGGTAGAAGATGGCCAGATGATTGTCCTTGGTGGTCTTATTGATGAGCGTGCACTCGAAAGTGAATCTAAGGTGCCGCTACTGGGCGATATTCCTTACCTAGGCCATCTATTCAAATCAACCAGCACTCAGGTTGAGAAGAAAAATCTAATGGTGTTTATCAAGCCAACCATCATCCGTGATGGCATGACGGCGGATGGTATCACTCAACGTAAATACAACTTTATTCGTGCAGAGCAGCTCTACAGAGCAGATCAGGGTTTGAAGCTAATGGATGACGGTCATATTCCGGTCTTGCCTGAGTACGGTGAAGAGATAGGTCATCCAGTTGAGATCCAAGCATTTATTGATCAGATGAGCGCTAAGTAATGGACGTTGAGTTAAATCCAAGCTTTAAACGCTTGCCGTTTAGTTTTGCCAATCGCTTTAAGCTTGTTTTAGAGCCTGCGGACAGTGGTTTAGTACTTTACTATATTGCGCCGATTTCAGTGCAGGCTTTGATTGAAGTGAAGCGTGTTTGTGGTCAGTCTTTTACTTTGCAAGCGCTAAGCAAAGAAGCATTTGATGGCAAGCTAACCGAAGCTTATCAGCGTGACTCTTCGGAAGCGCGCCAACTGATGGAAGACATCGGTGCCGACAATGATGATTTCTTCTCTTTGGCGGAAGACTTACCGCAAGATGAAGATTTGCTTGAGTCAGAAGATGATGCACCGATCATCAAGCTTATCAACGCGATGCTGGGCGAGGCGATAAAAGAAGGGGCGTCGGATATCCATATCGAGACGTTTGAGAAAAGCCTCTCTATTCGTTTCCGTATCGATGGTGTGCTGCGTGATGTGCTCTCACCGAGCCGCAAGTTAGCGCCACTGCTAGTATCGCGTGTTAAGGTTATGGCCAAGCTTGATATCGCAGAAAAGCGTGTACCACAAGATGGTCGTATCTCGTTGCGTATTGGTGGTCGCGCTGTTGATGTTCGTGTTTCAACGATGCCGTCTTCACACGGTGAACGGGTAGTAATGCGTCTGTTAGATAAAAATGCGACGCGTTTGGACTTACATAGTCTTGGTATGACAGAAACCAACCACAACGCGTTCCGCCAGATGATCGCTCGTCCGCATGGCATCATTTTGGTCACGGGTCCCACAGGTTCTGGTAAGTCAACCACGCTATATGCTGGCCTGACAGAGATTAACAGCAATGAACGCAATATTCTGACGGTCGAAGATCCGATTGAATTTGATATCGACGGTATCGGTCAAACTCAGGTTAATCCCAAAGTGGATATGACTTTTGCTCGTGGTTTGCGTGCAATTCTACGCCAAGACCCAGATGTGGTCATGGTGGGTGAGATACGTGACCTAGAAACGGCGCAAATCGCAGTTCAGGCTTCTTTGACCGGTCACTTAGTGATGTCGACCCTGCACACCAATACAGCCGTCGGTGCTATCACACGTCTACGTGATATGGGTATTGAGCCTTTCCTAATTTCTTCCTCTTTACTGGGCGTTTTGGCTCAGCGATTAGTTCGCACGCTATGCTCCGACTGTAAAGAACCGTATGAAGCGGATAAAGAAACCAAAAAACTGTTTGGTTTGAAGAAGAAAGAGGACTTAACTCTCTATCGCGCATGTGGCTGTGAAGCATGTAATTATAAAGGTTACCGCGGACGTACAGGCATTCACGAACTGCTGGTGGTTGATGAAGATGTTCAGACCTTGATTCACAGCGAGTCAGGAGAGCAGGCGATTGAAAAGCAGATTCGCGAGCATACTCCGAGCATTCGCGATGATGGTTTAAGTAAAGTGCGTGCAGGTATCACCTCGCTTGAAGAAGTGATGCGGGTGACCAAGGAAGGCTAATGGCGGCATTTGAATATAAAGCACTCGATGCGAAAGGTAAGACCAAAAAAGGCGTTATCGAAGGCGATAATGCTCGTCAGGTGCGTGCCAGACTTAAAGAACAAGGCCTAATACCGGTTGAAGTGAGCGAAACAAGGCAGAAAGCGAAAAATCAGACTAGCCAAGCGACGTTTCAGTTTAAACGGGGTTTAAGCACGCCTGATTTAGCTTTAATCACTCGTCAATTGGCGACTTTGGTTCAGTCCGGTATGCCGCTTGAAGAGTGTTTAAAAGCCGTTTCTGAACAGTCAGAAAAACCGCGCATTCGTACTATGTTGCTTGCTGTCCGTTCCAAGGTGACGGAAGGTTATACCTTGGCCGACAGTCTGGCCGATTTTCCTCATGTCTTCGACGAGCTGTTTCGTTCGATGGTTTCAGCGGGCGAAAAGTCAGGGCATTTGGACTCAGTGCTAGAGCGTCTCGCGGATTATGCTGAAAACCGTCAAAAGTTACGTTCCAAGTTGCAGCAAGCGATGATTTATCCAGTCGTATTGGTGGTTTTCGCGGTCGGTATTGTGGCATTCTTGCTTGCCGCTGTTGTACCGAAAATTGTGGGTCAGTTTGTCCAGATGGGCCAAGAGCTGCCTCAATCCACTCAGTTTTTGCTTGCTGCCAGCGACTTTATCCAGCATTGGGGGCTCACCCTGCTTTTTGCTTTGATTGTGGTTATCTACCTAGTTAAGTTTGCGCTCAGTAAGCCTAAGTTACGTCTGAGTTGGGATCGCAAAGTTATCTCTATGCCATTGGTTGGCAAAATTGCCCGTGGCCTAAACACTTCGCGCTTTGCGCGTACATTATCTATCTGTACTTCGAGCGCGATTCCAATTTTGGAAGGAATGCGCGTTGCAGTGGACGTTATGTCGAACCATTACGTTAAACAGCAGGTCTTAATCGCGACAGATAATGTTCGTGAAGGTGCCAGCTTACGCCGTGCTCTTGAGCAAACTAAATTGTTCCCCCCAATGATGTTGCACATGATTGCCAGTGGTGAACAGAGTGGTGAGCTAGAAGGCATGCTCACTCGTGCCGCGGACAACCAAGACTCAAACTTTGAATCGACAGTTAATATCGCCCTGGGCATCTTTACTCCGGCTTTAATCGCTTTAATGGCAGGGTTGGTGCTGTTTATTGTCATGGCGACACTAATGCCAATTTTAGAAATGAATAACTTAATGAGTTCATAACAGCTTTTAGCAAATCTAAGCTGCTTTTTGTGGAGAATAAAATGAACAAAAAAATGAAAAAACAGTCTGGCTTTACCTTGTTAGAAGTTATGGTTGTTGTGGTGATCTTAGGTATTTTGGCAAGCTTTGTCGTACCTAACCTACTTGGCAACAAAGAAAAAGCGGATCAACAGAAAGCGATTACCGATATCGTTGCGCTAGAGAATGCTCTTGATATGTACAAGCTTGATAACAGCGTTTACCCGTCAACAGACCAAGGTCTAGAAGCGTTAGTGACGAAACCTTCTAGCCCAGAGCCGCGCAACTACCGTGACGGTGGCTACATTAAGCGTCTACCTTCCGATCCATGGGGCAATGACTACCAATACCTAAGCCCAGGTGACCATGGCAATGTCGATATCTTTACGCTAGGTGCGGATGGTCAGGAAGGTGGCGAAGGTGCCAACGCTGATATCGGCAACTGGAATATTCAAGATTTTCAGTAATTAGCTGCTAACGCTTAGCCTTTATGCGTCGTCATTCTGGATTTACTCTGCTTGAGATTTTGCTGGTATTGGTGCTGATTTCACTCGCATCCGTAGCGGTGATTTCTACCTTGCCAGTCAGTGCAGAAGACGGCGCGAAAAAGCACGCTCAATCTTTGTATTATCGTGTTCAGCTTCTTAATGAAGAGGCGATGTTGAGTGGTAATGACTTCGGTCTGCGCGTTGATGAGAAGAAATCAAGCTACCACTTTATGCGATTAAAATCAGAAGGTTGGCAAAAGCTCGAGCAACACCATATACCGCCCGAGACTGAACTAGCGAGTAACCTGTCTATCATGTTAGCGTTGGGAGGCAACGTCTGGAATGACAAAGAGCGCTTGTTTAAGCCAGGTTCTCTCTTTGATGAAGATATGTTCGCTGAGTTTGAACAAGAGAAGAAAAAGCTGCCACCACCGCAAGTTTTCATTATGTCGAGCGGTGAAGTGACACCATTTTCTATTGCTATTTACCCGCAGGATCGCAGTGTTGAAGACGATGCATGGCGAATAGTGGCAAAAGAAAATGGTCAGATCATCTTGTTAGCACCTGGAGAAAGTGATGAAGAAAGCTAAGCAAGGCTTTACGCTTCTTGAGGTGTTGGTCGCGTTAGCGATCTTTGCCACTGCAGCGATTGCGACCATTCGCTCGGTTAGCCAGCATATTAATACGCTTAACTTTCTCGAAGAGAAAACTTTTGCGGCTATGGTGGCAGACAATCAAATGGCGAAGGTGCTTTTATCTGGTAGTAAGCCAAGTAAGAAAAAAGGCAAAGAAACACTTGCACAGCGAGATTGGTTCTGGACAGTGGAACCCGTTTCCACCGCTGGGGATATGCTACAAGCCTTTGATGTTAAAGTCGCGACCAGTGAAAAAGGATCGCCAGTGGTCACGGTGAGAAGTTATGTCCCGAAATAGTCTTAATCGGTCACAGGGCTTTACCCTGATTGAAGTGCTGGTGGCGATTGCGATTTTTGCTAGCTTGAGTGTGGGGGCTTATCAGGTTCTCAATCAGGTTCAGCGCAGCAATGAAATTTCGATGGAGCGTAGTGAGCGTTTAAAAACGCTACAACGAGCCTTAGTGTTTATGGACAATGACTTTCGCCAAATCGCGCTGCGTCAAGCTCGTACCAATGGCGAAGAGCCTTCTCCTATGTTGCTGCAATGGAAAGACTATTTACTCGACTCTGATGCAAAAGGGGTGATGTTCGTTCGCGCTGGTTGGCACAATCCACAGCAGCAGTTTCCGCGTGGTGAAATAAGTAAAGTCGGTTATCGGATTAAAGATAAGCAGCTGCAACGAGTATGGTGGCGTTATGCGGACACACCCGCTGGGCAAGAAGGCATTGTGATGCCATTGCTCGATGGTGTGGAAGAGTTTGAGATGCGTTTTTTCGATGGCACACAGTGGCAGAAAGAGTGGCAAACTAAGTTTGCTCTACCACAAGCCGTAGCGTTGAGTTTAGAGCTAGAGGATTATGGCAAGATTGAGCGCATCTATCTGACATCAGGGGGCACTTTGGAGCTGTCTGAGGAGCAGAAACAAGATGGTTAGAAAGCAGCGAGGTGTCGCACTTATCATCGTGCTGTTGTTATTAGCGGTCATGGTCAGTATCGCTGCAAGCATGGCAGACCGTCTATTTAGTCAGTTTAAACGAGCGACTAACCAGATCAATTATCAGCAAGCTTATTGGTATAGCGTCGGGGCTGAAGCATTGGCGAAGTCAGGTCTTGAACAGAGCTTTAAAGACTCAGATACGATTAACCTTTCGCAGCCATGGGCATTGGAAGAGCAAACTTACCCTTTGGACTACGGGACGCTAAAAGGCCGCTTAGTTGATCAGCAGTCCTGCTTTAACCTCAATGCTCTGTCGAGCTTAGCTTCGACAGCTGGGTCGGATAAGTCTCCATACTTGGTCGATGTTTTTCAAAACTTGCTCGAAGAGTTGCAAATTGAAAATTACCAAGCAGAAACAGTTGCTCAATCTACTTGGGAATACGTCGACAGCAATAACTCGGTTAACTCGACGGTTGGGGTTGAAGACAGCTTCTATGAGTCGATGTCTCCCGCCTATATGGCAGCAAATAGCCTGATGGTGGATAGCTCTGAGTTACGCGCAGTCAACCAGGTTTCGGGTGAAGTGATGGAAAAAGTACTGCCTTACGTGTGTGCTATTCCAACCACCGATTTGAGATTAAATGTAAATACGATCAAGCCCGAGCATGCTGCATTGTTGGCAGCTTTGTTTCAGCCTGCTCTTAGTGTCACTCAAGCTAAGCAGGTCTTAGAAAATCGCCCTTTTGACGGTTGGGCGAGTGTTGACGACTTTTTAAATGAGAAAGAGTTTGCCAACGTAACGGCTGATGCACGTAAAGAGGGCAAAGGCTATTTGGCTGTAACCAGTGCCTATTTTGAGTTGGACGTTGAATTATTAGTTGGGGATTCTCGCGTGAGAGTGCGCAGCTTGCTATTTAGTAGTGATAAACAAACTGCGACGGTCATTAGCCGTCGCTTCGGAGGTATCGGTGAACGAGTTTCTGATCGTTCGACTGACAAATAATACCGCTCAGGCTATCCAGTGGTTAGTCTGGTCGGAGTCGCAAAAGGAAGTGATTGCGAGCGGAGAGCTAGACAGTTATCAGGCACTGCCAGAGATCGCGACATACGCGGAAGGCCGTCGCACGATTGTTTTGTTGTCAGCAGAAAGCTTGGTTCTAACCGATGTAGAAATTCCCGCGGGTGCCAGTCGCCAGCTTGAATCTATGCTGCCCTATGTGCTTGAAGATGATTTAGCACAGGATGTCGATCAACTGCATTTTACCATTCTTAACAAATCGCAAGGTCGAGCGCAGGTGTGTGCGGTGGATTCGCAGTGGCTAGAAAAAGTCCTCATGGAACTTGGCGATATTGGTTGTCAGATACAAAAGGTCATGCCCGACGTATTGGCACTTCCAGATAGTGAAGGATTGTCTGCGGTTGAGATTGGTCAGCAATGGTTATTGAAGAAGTCTAGTTACCAAGGTATGTCGGTTGAGAGTGACTGGCTATCGTTGGTGGCTCAGTCTGAATGGGTACAACAAGACGAAGAATTTCTACCGCTAACTTCATATTCGGCTTTGCCGACTTCTCTTGAGCTTGCTGAACAGCAGCAGTGGTTGAATGGCGAGCCTAAGTTGGTAATGCAGTTACTTGCGGAACAAGCGATCATAAGCAAAATTAATCTTCTGACTGGTCAATTTAAGCCTAAATCGTCGTTTAGTCGCTATTGGAAAGTATGGCAGAAGGTAGCTGTCGCGGCTGTGTTGTTATTGGCAGTTGTTGTTGTCGATAATGTGCTTAAGATTCAAAAGTATGAAGCGCAGGCAAGTGCTTATCGTACGGAAAGTGAGCGTATTTTCCGCCAGTCCTTGCCGGGTAAAACTAAGATTCCGACCGTCAGCTATTTAAAGCGTGAAATGGAGCGTGAAGCGAGTCGCCTGTCTGGTGGCTCCGATGGAAATGAACTCATTAGTTTGATGGTGAAGCTGCCTCCTTTACTCAATCAAGTACCTGGTTTAGATCTCACCAGTTTTAAGTATGACAGTGGACGTAATGAAGTTCGCTTACAAGCGCAAAGCAAAGATTTCCAAACTTTTGAAAAGGCTGCAGAGCTGTTGGGCTCCAATTTTGCGGTCGAGCAAGGTCAACTTAACCGCTCAGGGAGCCTAGTCAATGGCTCTTTTGTTCTCAAGCCGTTGTGAGGGATGAAGCATGAATAAATTGGTCAATACCTTACAAACTTGGTGGCTGAGTATCTCACAACGTGAGCAGCGCTTAGTGGTTGCTTGCTCTCTATTGGTGGTCATTGGCGGCCTGTATTGGGGCGTCGTTCAACCTGTTGCCGAGCGAGCAAACAATGCGCAAATGCGTATTCAAAGTGAGAAGCAACTACTCTCTTGGGTGAAAGACAAAGCGGATCAGATCAGTCAGTACCAAGGGCAGGGAGGAAGAGCGGTTTCTGGCCTACCAATCAACCAAGCAGTTTCTTCAAGTGTTGGGCGTTTTAAAGTTGAGTTGATTCGTGTCCAGCCACGTGGCGAGCAGTTTCAGGTGTGGGTAGCGCCTATGCCTTTCAATCAGTTTTTAAACTGGATAACCTTTTTGCAAGAGATGCATGGAATCAAGGTGGTATTTCTTGATATCGATAAAGGCAATAAAGACGGTATGATTGAAATAAATCGACTTCAGCTTGGCAGAGGGTGATCGGGTGAAGAAAACAGTGTTATCGGGCTTATTTCTTAGTTCCGTGTTTGTTGCCAGTGCGATGGTGCATTTACCCGCTCAGTTCATGGTGCAATATGCACCTTTACCCAATCAACTTAGTTTAGTTGGGGTTGATGGAACTGTGTGGCAGGGCTCAGTGCACCAAGTGAAATGGCAAAACCAAAACTATGGCGCGCTAAACTGGCAGCTTAACGTAGCTAAGTTGCTGACTGGGACTGCAGAGGCTCAAGTACGTTTTGGTCGTGGTAGTGATCTATCGCTTCAAGGTCGCGGAATTGTTGGTTATTCGCCAAGTGGTTTATACGCTGAGAACTTAATTGCTTCGTTGCCCGTTGAAAAAGTGATGCAGTTTGTACCGTCTCTGCCTGTTCCTTTAGAACTAAACGGGCAAGTAGAACTTAGCTTACGCTCATACGTTTACACGTCTCCCTATTGTGAGAGTGCCCAAGGGAGTGTGGTGTGGAATACCGATACTGTTGGCACGCCAATGTCTGACTTAGAAGTTGGCCCTGTGATTGCTAACTTTAGCTGTCAGTCGAGCAGCTTTGATGTGGTTGGCGAGCAGAAGAGTAATCAAGTCGAAAGTGGCTTCACTGCTAAGCTGAATTCGGATCAGAGTTACACCTCAAGTGCTTGGTTTAAGCCTCAGGCTGAGTTTCCGAGTGCATTTCAGCAGCAGTTAAAATGGTTACCAACCCCCGCAGACCGCGAAGGTAAGTTCCAGTTTAGTTACCAAGGTCGACTCTAAACACTAAGTCTAACAACCAACAAGGGCAGCGATTAAGCTGCCCTTGTTGGTTTGACTCCCTGTTACTTTGTCGCAGGGAAGCTGATTTGTACTTTTAAGCCACCGCCACTACGATTATTGACGATCACTGAACCATTGTGCTGACTGACAATGCGTTTAACAATCGCTAAGCCAAGCCCTGTTCCTTCGCTTCCTCGCGCGGTATCACCACGAGTGAAGGGTTCAAACAGCTTCGCGATCTGGCTCTGTTCTATCCCTGGTCCATTATCTTCAACGCACACCCAAACCAACTTGTTATCCGCGGTAATGCCAGTGCTCACTTTTGTCCAGCCATTACCATAGCGAATCGCATTGACGACTAAATTGCTCACCGCACGTTTGATAGCAATTGGGCTGCCTAAGGTCTCTTTGATTGGTTGGTGGAGCTCGGTATCAATTTGCACCTCGTAACCGCCTTCAGATGAAGCGACATCGTTAGCGATTTCATTAAGGTCAACCTCAATAAAAGACTGCTTGTTTACCGGTTTGAGGTAATCCATAAATTGGCTGATGATCTCGTTGCATTCTTCAGTATCGCTAATAATGCCCTCGGCTAGATAGCTGTCTTCAGGGGACATCATTTCTGTCGCAAGACGAATTCTTGTTAACGGAGTACGCAGGTCGTGGCTAATGCCCGCCATCAGTAGGGCTCTGTCTTCCTCAAGTGCTTGGATACCTTTGGACATCTGGTTGAAAGCACGGGTTACCGAGCGAATTTCCGAAGCGCCTTTTTCAGGTAATGGTGGTGGAATCTCACCACGACCCACTCCTTTGGCCGCTTTTTCCAACGCAATGAGAGGACGGTTTTGCAAACGGATAAACAACCAGCCTCCCGCAACAATTAACAACGCCATGATCAGGCTATTGCGAAACAGTGGCGTGAAGTCCTCTTCTTGCAGTTCAGAGAGAGGAATGCGTAATAGGGAATCGGGCAGAGAATCTATCTTCATCCACAGGATGTAGCTATTTTCTCCGAGCATCATACGAACATCAGTTGGCGAGCCAAGTTCATTGGTCATCTCTTCACTCATCAGGTCGATGCTCACCGCATGGTAATACTCTTCTGCCATTGGGCTATCTTCAGCGTGAACGGTTACCCCTAGCTGCTCCAATACACGCCTACGCAGTGGCGCATCCATTGCTAAGCCATCTTCTAGGGTGGCGGAGTCATCCAGCATCAGATTAATTTCGTGGCCGAGGATTTTATTAAACTGCTGCAAGCTCGGCATCAGCGCGTAATTAAACACGGCGTAGTAAGAATAGACTTGGCTGGCAATAAGCAGAGTCAGAAAGATAAAAATGGATTGAGTAAATGAGCTGCGGATACGCATAACACCTACCTTGAGAAAAGGTTAGTCTAAAACAAAGAGTGCGAGACTAGGTCTCGCACTCTATCAAAACATATTGTCGATTACGCTTCTTTGCCATCTGGGACAAAAACATAACCTAAGCCCCATACAGTTTGGATGTAACGAGGTTTACTTGGATCGACTTCGAGCATACGACGTAGGCGAGAGATTTGCACGTCAATCGAACGTTCCATCGCTGAATATTCGCGGCCGCGGGCCATGTTCATTAACTTATCACGCGACATTGGCTCACGAGCATTGGTCACGAGAGCTTTTAGTACGGCAAACTCACCTGAAGTTAGCGGCATGGCTTCATCGCCACGGAACATTTCACGCGTACCTAGGTTTAAGCGGAAATCACCAAACTCAACCACTGACTCTTCACTACTTGGTGCACCGGGTAGCTCGGTCGTTTGACGGCGCAAGACCGCTTTAATACGCGCTAATAGTTCACGTGGGTTAAACGGTTTTGGTAAGTAGTCATCTGCCCCGACCTCTAGGCCGACGATACGATCAATCTCGTCCCCTTTTGCGGTCAGCATCAGAATTGGTAACGTGCTGTTGGCATTACGAAGGCGACGGCAGATCGATAGCCCGTCTTCGCCTGGTAACATCAGGTCTAGCACCATCAAATGGAAAGTTTCACGCGTTAGCAGGCGGTCCATCTGCTCACTGTTTGCAACACTACGAACTTGGAATCCTTGTTCAGACAAGTAACGCTCTAGTAGTGCACGAAGTCGTGCATCATCATCAACAACTAAGATCTTGTGATTTTCTTGCATGTAATGGGTCCACCTAGTTAATAAGCTTGCGCGACTTCAGGCTGTTGAAACAATCACTTTTATGCGCAACTTAAAATGTAACACTGTTCTTAAGCTATTGGTGCAAAGAATTGTTAACGTTTATTTCCTTTTTAGCTAATGTATATCGGAACTTCAATTTAATAACGTCAGAAATATGAAAACGAACCTAATAACAAGAGAAGGCTTTGATCGACTTAAAAAAGAGCTCGATTTTTTGTGGAAAGAAGAGCGTCCGGAAGTGACAAAAAAAGTGACTTGGGCGGCGAGTCTCGGTGACCGGAGTGAAAACGCTGACTATCAATACAACAAAAAGCGTTTAAGAGAGATAGATCGCCGCGTACGTTATTTGCGTAAGCGTTTAGAGCAAGTAAAAGTGGTCGACTACTCACCGCAGCAAGAAGGCAAAGTGTTCTTCGGTGCTTGGGTAGAAATCGAAAATGAAGCGGGAGAAATCAAAGCCTTCCGTATTGTTGGCCCTGACGAAATTTACGGTGATGCCAAAGGTTATATTTCGATTGATTCACCGATGGCGCGCGCCTTATTGAAAAAAGAAGTCGATGACGAATTCAGCGTTAAAACTCCAGAAGGTTACAAAGAGTGGTTCGTTAACACTATTCGCTACAGCGCTGAATACCAAAAGTCCCGCTAGGCGGGACTTTTGGCTGTGATTATTTTTCGTAGTCAGGTTTTTCAGTGAGGATGTAATTATGCTCACTGCCCACCACAGCGCCATACTTGAGGAAGTTTTTACCTAAGATCATGCTGTAGTGGAAACGGCTGCGGTCTTTGAGGTTCACCCGTATCTTCTTCTCGAGTTCGCCCAGTTTGACTTGCATTTCAACGACTGGTCGAATGGTCGGTTTCTCACCTTTTTTCGCCCTGATTTTCATACTATCGACGACCTCTAGGGTAAAGTCTTTCTCCATACCGAGATCATTTTGGTAGCTAAAGCTGACCATGGACTTGCCCTCTTTTTCAAACTGTTTGATGTTCTGCGCATTGATAGAGCTGACGTCTGCACCAGTATCGAGTTTAACGGGGAAGCTGAGACCTTCTACTTGTGCTACCTCGATATGACCTGCCTTAAATAGCGGGTACGAATCGAGTAGATGATCTGTGCGAGTGTTTATGAGCACGCCATTTTTGGACATCTTCTGGCCTATTACGAAGTAATCACTGGTCTCGTCTTCATCCAGCACATCAATGGCGTACGGCAGTTCAACTTTCTCGCCGTATAGGGTGAAGGTACCAAATACCACTGGGCGAGTGGAGTCACCGACTTTTAGGGTTTTATTGATCGGTTTAGAAAACTGCTTGGCCTCGCCGTCTTGGTCTGTGAGGTAGTAAGTTACCCATTCTTTGCCTTTCTTTTCAAAAATCTCGAAGCTTGCGACTTTTAGCAGTGGTGTTTTCACTACTAGAGATGGTTCTGCCGTTAATTCAATGCCATCAAGTAACAGTGACTCCTCACCGGAAACCTGCATGGCTTTTGACTTGCTACTGATGGTTTTAGGCTTGCCATCTAACAAAGATGTCGCGCCAGTATCGATCATAAAGCGTCGATTGAGCGTTCCTTTGCCGAGACGTAGCTGTGAATTGAGATTGCTCCGGTCAGTTAAGTAGACAAACCAGTATTGCGTTTCAGCGCCGTTAGTGTCGATTGGAACGAACACCATTGGACGCTTTTTGCCACTCACGTTCAACATACGTACCAGTGGGCGTGTGAGAGTCTCGCTGCTGCCATTGCCATCTTCGATATCGAAAGAGACCAGTTGCTTGTTAGAGTCGATGTTTATATTGGTGGCATGCAGTGAAGAGTAGTTGTTTTGCAGTGAGTAGCTGATCTTCTGTTTTACGCCAGCGATTTCAACTGACTCTTTCTTACCAACAAGTTGCGCGTTCTTTTGCTCTTGAAGGTAATCGTAGCCTGCGTAAACCCAGGCGTTGTTATCGAGAAAAGTTTTGCCAATCAGAATTGGCGCGGAAAACTGGTTTCTATCGGTCAAGTTAACTTGTGTCATGACGGTTTTGCCAGCAATGGTCATTGGCAAGGTGATGGTTGGGCGCAGAATAGGTTCTTTTTGAGTTCGATTGCGAATCACGCCGACACGTTCAATTGGCCTGGTCACCTCAATGCTCTCACCGGTGTGCGGATGCTTAATGGTGAAAGTTACTTCAACGCCGTAAGGGGCAAAAAGTTCAGCATTCCAATCATCGTAATCGACATCATCAATAGGGTCGAAATCGATCAGTGCTTTCATCAGCTTGTGATCTTTGAGTTGGCTAAACTGGGGATAAGAGCTGGAAACGTGAATGTTGGTGGCATGCATCGATGTCGTGTCTGCGCCAGTATCAATCTTACCAGCAAATGAAACCCCTTTTAGCGCCTCGATCTCTTCGAGATAAACGCTTTCTACCCGCCCTAAGACAAGTTTGTCATCAAGGGTGTAAACAGGAGACTGGGTAGAAGCATTGATCGCAGCGCTAGCTTGATCAGCTAGGGCCAGAGGAGAAGCTAAGGATACAGATAGTACAGAAAGGGCCAGTAAGATTTTTTTCATAGCGGTTCCAACTACTCGTTATTCGCACAAGGTCTTGAACGAAATTAGTTCCATTTTTCAGATCTAAGTTCTGACTTATCTCTATTTCTGACACAACTTTCACATAATTGCCAAACTATTGGCAAAACAATTGCGTAACCTTGCTCGCGGTAACAAAAAGTATTGGGTTTTACATCAAGAATCCCAATATAAAGAAGGTTAAAATACAACAAGAGATTCAACGGATGAGCCAAGCTATCTGTAATATGATTGCTCAGGAACTGAGTGTTCGACCTGAGCAGGTCACTGCTGCTGTTAACCTCATTGATGATGGAAACACAGTCCCTTTTATTGCCCGCTACCGTAAAGAAGTCACGGGTGGATTGGATGATACTCAGCTGCGTAACCTTGATAGCCGTTTATCCTACCTACGCGAACTAGATGAGCGTCGCCAAACCATTCTTAAATCGATTCAAGAGCAGGGTAAGTTAACCTCTGAGCTTGAAGCTGAGATAGCGCAGGCAGACAGTAAAACGCGTCTTGAAGACCTTTACTTGCCTTACAAACCAAAGCGTCGTACTAAAGGCCAAATCGCGATCGAGGCGGGCTTAGAGCCGTTAGCAGACAAGCTTTGGAATCAGCCACAGACCGAACCTGAAGCGGAAGCCGAAAACTACTTAGATGCAGACAAAGGCATTGCTGACACCAAAGCGGCTCTGGATGGCGCTCGTGCTATCGTGATGGAGCGAATCGCTGAGGATGCTAATCTACTAGAGAAAATTCGTGCTCATCTGAATCGCAACGCGGAACTTGTCGCTAAAGTGGTTGACGGCAAAGAGCGTGAAGGTGAGAAATTTAAAGATTACTTTGAGCATAACGAAGCTTTAAGTAAAGTGCCATCGCACCGTGCACTTGCTATGTTGCGTGGTCGAAATGAAGGTTTCTTGACCCTTGCTATGAATGCTGACCCTGCGCAGGAAGAGGGCGTTCGGCAGTCTCATTGTGAGACGATTATTAGTGACCACTATGGTATTTCCCTAAGCAGTGCTCCGGCAGATGGTTGGCGCAAGCAGGTGATCAGCTGGGCATGGCGCATCAAAGTTTCGATGCACATGGAAACTGAGTTGATGGGTGCGATGAAAGAGCGTGCAGAGATTGAAGCGATTGAGGTTTTTGCCACTAACCTGAAAGATCTGCTGATGGCTGCACCTGCGGGTCCTCGTGCCACACTTGGTCTCGATCCTGGTCTTCGTACTGGTTCGAAAATTGCCGTGGTCGATTCAACCGGTAAAGTGCTAGCAACCGAAACCATCTACCCTCATCCGCCACAAAAGCAATATGATAAATCAGCGCAAATTGTTGATGCTTTAGTACGTAAGTACAACGTGGATTTGATTGCGATTGGCAATGGTACTGCTTCACGTGAAACTGACAGTTTTGTCGCTGACCTGATTAAACGTGGCAACCTCAAGGTGCAGAAAATCATGGTTAGCGAAGCGGGTGCGTCGGTTTACTCGGCGTCAGAGCTAGCAGCAAAAGAGTTTCCGAACTTAGATGTATCACTGCGTGGTGCGGTGTCGATTGCTCGCCGTTTGCAAGATCCACTGGCTGAATTAGTTAAGATTGACCCTAAATCGATTGGTGTGGGTCAGTATCAGCATGATGTTAGCCAATCCATGCTGGCAAAACGTCTTGATGCAGTGGTCGAAGATTGTGTAAACGCCGTCGGTGTCGACGTGAATACCGCATCACCGGCTCTGCTAACTCGCGTAGCGGGCCTATCGAGCACAATTGCGCAAAACATCGTCGATTACCGAGATGAGAACGGCCGCTTTGAAGCGCGTACCACGCTGAAAAAAGTTGCGCGTCTTGGGCCTAAGGCATTTGAGCAGTGTGCGGGCTTCCTGCGTATTATGGATGGTAAGAACCCCCTTGATGCCTCTTCTGTTCACCCAGAGGCATACCCTGTGGTCAAAGCGATTGCTGAGAAAAACAGCAAAAATGTCAAAGCGCTGATTGGTGATACTCAGTTCCTACGCGGACTTCACGCTGTCGATTACACCGATGAGAACTTTGGTGTTCCAACCGTGAGCGACATCATCAAAGAACTTGATAAACCGGGCCGCGACCCGCGCCCTGAGTTTAAGACAGCCACATTCGCTGATGGCGTTAATCAGGTTTCCGATCTTGAACCAGGCATGGTGTTAGAAGGGGTAGTGTCTAACGTTGCCAACTTTGGTGCCTTTGTTGATATCGGCGTTCACCAAGATGGTTTAGTGCACATCTCTGCGCTGACGGACCGTTACGTTTCTGATCCGCGTGAAGTGGTTAAAGCGGGCGATATCGTCAAGGTGAAAGTGATGGAAGTGGATGTGCAGCGTAAACGTATTGGCCTTTCAATGCGTTTGACCGATGAGCCAGGGCAAGACAACCGAACTCAGCGTTCAAGTGCTCCACGTGGTCAGCAGCGTCAACAACAAAGTGGTCAACGTCGTCGTGACGAATCGTCGAACAATAACAGTGCTATGGGTGGTGCATTCGCTGCTGCCTTTGCAAAAGCTAAGCGTTAAGTTATTGCGCTAAAAATATAAATCCCCGTAGTAGCGATACTAGCGGGGATTTTTTTCGGCATTACCTTATCGAACCAGAGAACGACAAGGTACTACAACACCGCAATTACATCAGAAGGGGTATTTGGAGCCACAGCATCTCCGTAATGAAATTTAATCACGGTTCTGCGCTTTTCCATCATCCCCTCTGTTATCGCCGCATCGATTATGCGCTTCGGTAAACGAAAACGCATGGCATAGCCTTTACCTTGATGTTCGCTATAACTTTCCAGTGCCAACAGTTGGAATAGCCTTTCGAGGGTATCTTTAGGTTCTTCCTGAGAAACCGCAACCACACTCCCACTTTCTTCCGTTTCATAGCTCGGGTGCTCTGAAGGATCCCATGAGGATTGCTTTCGCCGTTTATCGTCTGCTGTCACCTTTCGTTGTGCGTTGCTCTTGGTCAATGCAATCGTCGGTGTAATTGGCTCCCGGACTTTATTGTCGCGCGCCGCTTGCTCCGTTTGCACATTAACCGATGGGGCGATCAGTGGAACGCTTACGTTCGTAGGTGATACGAGCATTCATTAACCTCCTCACGCCCAACCTGAGAGTGGTAACTCTTCCGGTTAGTTTATTTATCGACCAGTTGGGGCAAAGGTTTAGCGCTGATTTTTATTTTTTGTACATTGTTCATTTAATGCGTTGGCGATCAATGAACTGGTGTACTTTCTGACAAAATGTCTCGAATTCAGTCATAAACGGAGCATGAGAAGAGTCAGTGAAAATGTAGCTAGCGCTGTTTGGTGCGAGGTTATCAACGTCACTGGCGACTTTAGCAGGCACAAGACCATCTAAGCGGCCATACAGACGTAGCATCGGGATGGTTAGGTTTTCTAGCTCAGCACGATAATCGATATCGGCCAACAGTTGTAAACCTGCTAACAGAGAGGTTGGGTTTGGCGTTGGTCTTGAGAGAACGGCTTTTTTCAGCTGTTTGACGTCTTGTCTCGCTGAAGGACTCCCCATCGCCTGCAAGGCCATAAAACGTTCGATAGTCAGTTGGAAATCATCAACCAATTGTTCGGTGAAAGCGCTAAGCACATTCGGTTGAATGCCGCGCCAAGGTCTCTCGGCGGCAAATTTAGGTGAGCTTGCGACTGTAATCAGCTTTTCGACTCGTTGTGGGGCATTGAGTGCAATATGAGTTGCCAGTAAACCGCCTAGTGACCAACCAAGCCAGATCGCTTTCTCAGGTGCGTGCAGCAAGACTTGTTCCGCGAGATCATGCATATTCTCGAAGCTAGATTGGTGACTATGACCAAACCCTGGCAGGTCGACCACATGGACACAAAAATGCTGGCTAAGAACTTCAACTGTCTGCTGCCAAACCGCGCCATTCATTCCCCAACCATGGAGTAGCACTAGGTCATCACCTTGACCTTGGGATTGCCAATACAAAGATTCACGGTTGTTCTCAGTTTGTAGCACTTTTTCCATCCTCTCGCTCTCAGTCCTGTCTAGACAATCATCAAATACTGTTTCAATGGAGTGGGGTTATGTTAACTCAAAAGGTAGTGAAACACATCGCCGACCTGTTGCCTATGCATTGCGAGGTTTGTCATCTCGCGTTGACTAAGCCCCACCCACCTAGTGGCATTTGTGACCATTGCTCGCGCTACTTCGCGCCTTTACCTCGTTGTCAGCGCTGTGGTTTGCCTACTCCTTTTGATATTGCAGAGTGCGGAGAATGTCTTAAACATCCACCTAAATGGCGGCGGCTTTATTGCGTTGCTGACTATCAACTACCACTTGCGCAATATGTTCATAGGCTTAAGTACGAGCGGCAATTTTGGCAGGCGAGTAAGCTCGCGAGCCTGCTCGCCCCAAGAATAGAAACGCCCGCACAGGTGATTACTTTTGTGCCTTTGCACTGGGGGCGGTATCTAAGGCGCGGATTTAATCAGAGTGAGTTGATAGCACGTTCACTGGCGCAGCAACTCAACGTATCGTGTCAGCCCTTGTTCAAAAGAGTGAGAGCAACACCTCAGCAGCAAGGTTTAACTAAGTTGGAACGAAAGCGAAATCTAGACCGTGCTTTCTTACTCAATGGAGAGGTTGTTGCTGACCATATCGCGATTGTTGATGATGTTCTCACTACTGGAAGTACGGTGCAGCATTTATGTGAATTACTGCTTGAAGCGGGGGTGAAAAGCGTTGATATTTACTGCATCTGCCGTACTCCTGAGCCAGCAAGTTAGTATAAATTGACTAAAACGCTAGATCTCTCAGTTTTCAGGAGTAAAATGGTCAACTAATAGCCTACAAAATTACTCAGGTATTCGTCGTGTCAAATACAATTACTATTACAGAAACTGCCCAAAAACACTTTGCTAACCTATTAGGTCAGCAGCCAGAAGGCACTAATATTCGTGTATTCGTGGTAAACCCTGGCACTCAAAACGCAGAGTGTGGCGTGTCTTACTGCCCGCCAGAAGCGGTAGAATCTACCGATACTGAATTGGCGTTTGAGTTCTTCTCAGCATTTGTTGATGAGTTAAGTCTGCCATTCCTTGAAGACGCTGAAATTGATTTTGTAACTGACAAAATGGGCTCTCAGCTAACTTTGAAAGCACCAAACGCGAAAATGCGTAAGGTTTCTGATGACGCGCCTCTAGTAGAGCGTGTTGAGTACGTGATTCAGACTCAGGTTAACCCTCAGCTTGCGGGTCACGGTGGTCATGTAAACCTAGTTGAAATCACAGACGAAGGCATTGCCATTGTTGCCTTTGGTGGCGGTTGTAACGGCTGTTCTATGGTTGATGTAACACTGAAAGAAGGTATCGAGAAAGAGCTTCTTCAGCAATTCGAAGGTGAGCTGTCTGCGGTACGCGATGCAACCGAGCACGATCGTGGTGAGCACTCTTACTACTAATAAATGCATTTAACCGAATGAAATACATAGGGTTGACAGCAATGTCAGCCCTTTTTTTGTTTTCAAAGCTGATAAATTTCTCATATATTAGGAGTGTTGATCTTTCGAACAATAGGGTTTTGAAAGAGCGACAGATTCTAGAACCTTCCCTTGATGCAAAGGAGTAAGCTCGTGGCCAAACGGAACCCACCAGAAATTCTGGCGAAACAGACTGTGGCGCAATCTCGACTGTTCGCTATTGAAGCGTTGGATTTACGCTTTAGCAATGGTGAACATCGGACTTATGAGCGCATGAAACCTAGTGGGCGAAATGCAGTCATGATGGTTCCTGTTACCGATCAAGGTGACATTTTGTTAGTCAGAGAATATGCGGCGGGCACTGAGAGGTACGAGTTGGGTTTTCCTAAGGGGTTAATTGATCCTGGTGAAACTCCCCAGCAAGCGGCTGAACGTGAATTGAAAGAAGAGATTGGCTATGGTGCTCATAAATTAACGCCTTTGAAAGAAGTCGTTCTTGCCCCTTCTTATTTCTCTAGCAAAATGACCCTGTTCATTGCAGAGCAACTATACTCAGAGCAATTGGAAGGTGATGAACCAGAACCGTTAGAAGTGGTTCGTTGGCCTTTAGCACAAGCTGAAGAGCTTTTAACACACCTCGATTTTAGTGAAGCGCGCAGTATTACTGCGTTGTTACTCGCTCTACGAATCTTAAAATAATTAACGTTTTCCTCAGCGATGTCGCATGAGGAAAGAGTAGGTAGAGCGTAAGGATTTTTTATGCCAATGACAGAAGACCTTTCTCATCATTTGCCCGCAGTGATTGAAATTGCCCGTAGTGCTGGGCAGTTGATTCTCGATATTTACGAGAAAAAAGAGTACCAGGCGTTCACCAAAAGTGATGAAACACCAGTGACCAGTGCTGATATCGCCGCGCACAAACTGATTGTGGAAAGACTAACCGAGCTGACTCCAGATATCCCTGTGTTATCGGAAGAAGCGGCTGATATCAGTTTAGATAAACGCTCACAGTGGGATCGCTACTGGCTCGTTGATCCACTGGATGGCACCCAAGAGTTTATTGCCCGCAGTGGCGATTTTGCCACCATTATCGCTCTCGTAGAAAACAATAAGCCCGTGATGGGAGTGGTTTATGGTCCGGTTTCTGGAGTGACGTACTACGCTTACCAAGGCAAAGGGGCGTGGAAAATTCCAGACTTAAGCGAAAGCGTGCGTATTAAAACCCATCAACATGATGGCAAGCAAAGCCCAATCGCGATTGCGATTAGTCGTCGCCAAGATATCAATCGCATCACAAGCCGAATGAGCAGCGGTTGGAATTATGATTTAGTTCCACTCGGCTCAGCAGCACTGAAAGCCTGTTTAGTCGCTGAAGGTGCGGTCGATTGCTACCTACGGCTTGGCCCAACCGGTGAATGGGATACCGCCGCAACGCAATGTATTGTCGAAGAAGCGGGTGGACGTATTCTAAGTACCTTGCTAGAGCCGCTTTCTTACAATGAGCGCGATACATTAGAGAACCCGAATTTTATTGTCTTGGGTGATGAGAGCTTACCTTGGGATGAGATTTTAAAGGTTAAGGATTGAAGCGGACTCCGTCCTTAAGAACGCTTCGCTTCGAGAACGGGCTTCGCCCTATGGAAAGCGGGATTGCTACGCTGCTGGATTGCTGGCTCTGATTTTGGTCATTCCTCACTCTTGAGGATGATGAATTGTTTATTCAAACTAAGAGGGTTGACGTTTTCACGCCAACCCTCTTTTTTGTTATCCAGTTATCCAGTTATCCAGTTATCCAGTTATCCAGTTTAAGCCTTCGAATACACATCTCTATCACCCAACCAGCGGTCGATAATCGCGACAGCATTATCTGGATAGTTGTCATGAATATGCCGAGCAATACGCTGAACTTCGGGGATTAAGCGCTGATCGCGAACCAAATCTGCAATCTTAAAGTCTGCCATACCGGTTTGCTTGGTGCCTAATAGCTCACCTGGTCCACGGATTTCTAAGTCACGCTGTGCAATCACAAATCCATCGTTGCTTTCACGTAAAACGCCTAAGCGCTTTTGGGCGGTTTTGGACAGTGGCGAATGGTAGAGCAGCACACAGTGACTGGCGACACTGCCTCGACCTACACGACCTCGTAGCTGGTGGAGCTGAGCTAAACCCAAACGCTCGGGGTTTTCGATAATCATTAAGCTTGAGTTAGGCACATCAACACCTACTTCAATCACAGTCGTCGCGACCAAAAGGTGGAGCTTATTGTCCTTGAAGTCTTGCATCACCGCTTGCTTCTCAGCGGGTTTCATTCGACCGTGGACTAAGCCAATCTTGACGTCTGCCAGTTTGCGCTGTAGCTCTTCAGCCGTATCCGCTGCCGCTTGAGCTTCTAGCACCTCAGATTCATCAATCAGAGTACACACCCAATAGGCTTGCTTACCTTCGTTAAGACAGGCATTTCTGACTCGCTCAACAATATCGTCCCGCTTAGTATCCGGAATGGCGACGGTTTGAATCGGCGTTCTCCCCGGTGGGAGCTCATCAATCACTGACGTTTCTAAATCAGAATAGGCGGTCATTGCCAGTGTTCGAGGTATTGGAGTTGCAGTCATAATCAGCTGATGTGGATAAGCACCTTGCTTGGCCCCTTTTTCACGCAGCTCTAAGCGCTGGTGGACACCAAATCTATGCTGCTCATCAATGATAACTAAAGCTAAGTGATGAAACTCGACATGCTCTTGGAACAGAGCATGGGTGCCGACCACCATTTGCGCTTCACCATTGGCGATTTGAGCAAGCTCAGCTTCTTTGGCCTTACCTTTTAGTTTTCCAGCGAGCCAACCTACCTTGATGCCCATAGGTTCGAGCCAAGCAGCGAAATTAATCGCGTGCTGCTCGGCGAGTAGTTCAGTCGGGGCCATCAGCGCGACTTGGTAGCCATGCTCAAGGGCGCGCAGAGCGGCAAGCGCTGCGACTAGGGTTTTACCAGCCCCCACATCTCCTTGAACTAGGCGCATCATAGGGTGTGGCTTTTCGAGATCTCGTTCGATTTCACCCACTACGCGTACTTGAGCATTGGTTGGTGAAAAGGGAAGTTGGTCGAGCAGTTGCAGCTTAAGTTTGTTGCAAGCGGGTAGCGGTAATGCTGTGTCTTGCTGACCTTTGCTGCGCACCGCCAACATCGACAGATTTTGTGCTAGCAGCTCTTCCATAATCAAGCGGATCTGCGCCGGGTGCTTGCCTTCATCAAACTGCTCTAAATCGATGTTTGGTTGCGGACGGTGAATAGTGTGCAGTGCTTGCGCTAGGGTGATTTGGTGATCATACAGACCATTGGGTAGTAGCTCTTGCACGGCCGATTTGTCGAGTAATTCTAGTGCTTGGTCTGTTAAGTTGCGCAGCGTCACCTGCCTTAGGCCATCAGTCGTGGGGTAGACGGGGGTAAGTGTTTGTTCTACTTGAGCGCTTTGGTTTGGTGCGTAGAATTTGTAATCTGGATGGACAATCTCTAGTCCGTAGCCACCACGCTTAATTTCACCATAAGCGTGAACAGTTTTACCTTCGGCGAAGTTGTTCTTCATTCCGGCGGTAAAATTGAAAAAACGCAGCGTGATGGTGCCGTTGCCATCACTGATTTTCACCGACAGCATTTTGCGTTTACCAAACAAGGTATCAACACTCATCACCTTGCCTTGCACCGCCGCCCATAGGCCAGCATGCAGTTTTACAATCGGGTAGATACGAGTGCGATCTTCATAACGCAGAGGAAGGTGAAACAGAAGATCTTGAACGCTATTGAGCCCAACTTTGGCTAACTTCTCGGCAACTTTGGCACCAACGCCAGTCAAAGAAGTGAGAGGAATCGCAGATAGCAGTTGGGACATGACACAGCTCGCTCGTTATTTTGAGTAAGTGACTCAGTGAGTTAGATAAGACCTTGTTAGTTAACCATTGGGCTGTGTTTTTGTACAGGAAAAATTGGGGTTAGAGATCGGGCAACGCCCGCGAGAACGCTTTGCTTCGGGATTTTAGAACGGACTTTGTCCTTCGAGAGGTATGTGTGTAGCAGTAGTCGTATGTTGTTATGCTTAATTAGTTCTTAAAAGAAGGGTTGACGCAAAACGCCAACACATCAAATTCTCTCGCTTCTCGCTTCTCGCTCTCTTACTTCTTCTGCATCTCTGCCCACCATTCGTCATCGGCGATGATCTGGCCTTGTTCGTCTAGTGGTGGATAAGGAAGCTTTTTGCGCTTGGCGACTTTAGCTAGCACTGGATGACCACGTTCAAACAGTAGGCGGTGGATGGTTTCTTCTGGTACAGAGCTTACTTCATTGTCGTACATGCCTGCCGCTTCACGTTGGCGCTGCGCTTCATAAAGGATCACGGCACTGGCTACCGATACGTTGAGAGACTGCACCATTCCGACCATTGGGACGATAATATCTTGGTCAGCAAGCTTTTTCGCTTGTTCTGATGCGCCTACTTTTTCACTACCGAGAATAATGGCAGTGGGTTTGGTGTAGTCGATATCGCGGAAGTCTACTGCAGTTTCAGACAGGTTGGTGACAAGCACCTGCATGCCCTGCGCTTTGAGCTCAGTAATTGCCTCGTCGATAGAGTCATGGGTTTCAACGTCTACCCAGTTACGAGCACCCGCCGAAGTATGGCTCAGTGTGCGCATCTCATTTGGCCATACTGCGTGTATCTTGTGAATACCCGTTGCATCGGCGGTGCGGATAACAGCTGATACGTTATTTGGCTTGTGAACTTCTTCTAGGCAAAGGGTTAAGTCAGCTTGGCGTGCTTTTAACACTTCTTGGATTCGATTGTAGCGTTCTAAATTCATAATCTTATACAAAAGAAAAGCCCTTGAAATGGTGGTTTCAAGGGCAGTTAGATATTCAAATCAAACGGTTAGTTCTTGCGGCGACGAACTTTAAGCGTCTGTGGCATAGCTTTAATCTTACGCATAATGCCAGCAAGGTGAACACGATCTTTGGTCGTTAGCAGTACTGTTACTGTGTACAAGCGACCATCACGCTCTTCTGTTGAAAGTCCGTGAATGTTGGAACCCGTCTTTGAAATAACATTGGTCAGTTCTGCGAGTGCGCCTTGACGATTTTGTACATCGACAGTGACTTCGGTGATGAACTCTTTATCGTAATCATCAGACCATTCCACCGCCATGTATTTATCCGGCTCTTTTTGATAGCCACGTACATTCGGACACATTTCGCGGTGAACAACTAAGCCTCGGCCCGGTGAAACATGAGCGATAATGTGGTCGTCTGGGATTGGGTGACAACAGTTAGCGAACGTCAGCAAAATACCTTCCGCACCGCGGATCGGCAGCTTCTTCTTACCTTCGTTATTACTCTCAATTTCGGTCAGCTCATCAGCATCGCCCAATAAGCGACGCGCAATGACGATACTCATCAGCTCGCCTAGACCAATATCTGCCAGTAGATCGTCGATTGACTCTACTTTGAGGTCGGTCAGAACATGGTTGATATTCTCTTCATCGATATCTGATAGAGAAAGCTCACCTAAGGCATGATTAAGCAGGCGACGACCTAAGGTAATCGACTCTTCGCGGCGCATGGTTTTCAGAACCTGACGGATCTTAGTACGCGCACGAGACGTCACTACGTAGTTGAGCCATGCAGCATTTGGACGCGCACCCGGAGCACTGATGATTTCAATCGTCTGACCATTTTTCAGCGATTTACTCAGTGGATAAGGGTTGCGATCAACACGAGCACCAACACAGGTATTACCGACATCGGTATGTACGGCATAAGCGAAGTCTACTGCGGTAGCACCCACTGGCAACTCAACAATGCGGCCTTTCGGCGTAAAGACGTAAATCTCGTCTGGGAACAGATCTGACTTAACGTTTTCGATGAATTCGAATGAGTTACCCGCGCTTTGTTGTAGTTCAAGCAGGCTTTGCATCCAGCGCTGAGCTTTGACTTGCGCCGTAGTACCTGTTCGCTCACCGTTGCCTTTGTAAGACCAGTGAGCGGCAACCCCTTTATCCGCCATTTGATCCATATCTTCGGTACGGATCTGAACTTCAACCGGAACACCATGAGGGCCAACCATTGAAGTATGGATAGATTGATAGCCGTTCGCTTTCGGTACCGCGATGTAGTCTTTCATCCGACCTGGACGTGGCTTGTATAGGCTATGTACCTGACCAAGCACGCGATAACAAGTATCGGCATTGTCGACGACGACACGGAAAGCGTAGATATCCATGATGGTATGGAAGCGCTGCTCTTTGGTCTTCATCTTGTTGTAGATGGAGAAGAGGTTTTTCTCACGACCAAAAACACGCGCTTTAAGAGCGACTTCTTCAAGGCGACCTTCTATCTCATCATGAATACGTTGAATCATCTCTTTACGGTTACCACGGGCTGCTTTAACGACCTCTTTAAGAACGCGATAACGGTTCGGGTAGAGCGCTTCAAAACCGAGTTCTTCTAGCTCAGTTTTAATGTTGTGGATACCAAGGCGGTGCGCCAAAGGAGAATAGATTTCTAAGGTTTCGCGAGCGATACGACGCTTCTTGTCTGGACGAAGAGCACCGAGCGTGCGCATATTATGCGTACGGTCAGCAAGCTTAATCAGAATAACGCGGATGTCTTGCACCATGGCAAGAACCATCTTGCGGAAGTTTTCTGCCTGAGCTTCCTTGCGATCGCGAAACTTAAGCTTATCAAGCTTAGAAACGCCATCCACCAGTTCTGCAACGGTATTACCAAATTGAGCTTCAAGCTCTTCTTTGGTGACTTCAGTATCTTCAATAACGTCGTGAAGTAGGGCTGCTTGCAGGGTTTCAATATCAAGGCGCATCTCAGCCAAGATACGAGCAACAGCAACAGGGTGGATGATATAAGGTTCACCGCTAGAGCGGGTTTGCCCTTCATGGGCATCTTTCGCTACCACATAAGATTGACGCAGAGCCTCAATTTGAGGCTCTGTTAGGTATTCTTGGGCAACGTCTTTTAGGCTATCGAATAGATACAAACTTTAGGCCCGGAAGATAGTTGTAGTGACGAGACGTCTAATTAACGGCTGTGAGCAATGCTGCTTACAGCTGCTAGTTCAGCGGCTTCTTGCTCTTGCTGCTCTTGACGCTCACGTGCATCAAGAATCTCTTTAGTGATAAGACCTTCTTCGATTTCGCGTAGAGCGATAACCGTTTGCTTATCATTCTCTTCTGGCACTAGTGAATCTTTGCCACCAGTTTGCATTTGACGAGCGCGGCGTGCCGCAATTAGAACTAGGTCGAAACGGTTGCCAACTTTTTCAACAGCGTCTTGAACAGTTACGCGTGCCATGAGAACTCCAAATTAGTTAACTAAAATTTTGAATGACGAGAAATTATACAGGCTGACAGTTCCTAGTGTCTAGGATCTGTTTGTGTTTCCTGCTATTTACTCAGCTAAAAGCGCATCAAGCATGCCTTTATATTTAGCAGCTTGCTTGTCTTGCTTCAATCTTTCTGCGCGGATGATGGCTTTAAAGTCCATCAAAGCAGTGTCGAAATCATCGTTGATGATCACGTAGTCGTACTCACCGTAGTGTGAGATTTCTGATTTTGCTTCAGCCATGCGTTTCGCGATAACAGCGTCGCTATCCTGACCACGAGCGTTAAGGCGACGCTCTAGCTCACCATTTGATGGCGGCAGGATAAACAGGCTTTTTGCCAAAGGCATTTGTTCACGGATCTGACGAGCGCCTTGCCAGTCAATATCTAGGAACACATCGATGCCCTTATCGAGGTTTTCTTCAATCCAAACACGAGACGTGCCGTAGTAGTTGCCAAACACTTCGGCATATTCAAGGAATTCATTTCTCTCAATCAGCTCTTCAAAGTGCTCTTTTTGCACAAAGTGGTAATGAACACCATCTTGCTCGCCAGGGCGCATACCGCGAGTGGTATGAGAGACTGACACTTTCATCGCGTAGGTTGGGTTAGTTTCTAGCATGGCTGAAATCAGACTAGATTTTCCAGCACCACTTGGTGCAGATACGATATATAGAGTGCCTTTACCCATAGGTACGATCCCACATTTGGTTTGATAACTGCCAGTTGATAATGCCGACATGTTTAAAGATAGCACTGACCACATAGAAACACCGAAGTGGTGAAATTTAGGCCAGAAAAATGGAGGCGAAGAGTAGCATGATCATAAGGATCTTCACAAGTGGCTGAGTCTCTGAATCTGCCTAGTCACGGTCGCTAATTCGACCATTTTGACTCACGTCGCTTACCATTTTTGCTTCTAATTAGCTTTGAGAGTTTCTTCATATCAATCATGCCTTTATGAAGTTCAGCATGTAGTTGAAATTATTTCAGCCCAATTATAGAGCGCAATTTGCTGATTTAATTGTAGTTTATCCAGGGAATCGAATTTCCATAACACATTTCTTATCAATAATCGTTGCTTATGAATAAATTTTAATGATAATTATTTTCATTTGTAGTTTGTGCAACTGAAACAAGGAGTGGCGAATTATGACGGCCATGAGTCCCGTTGATCTCAACGAAGTCGACAGCATGTATCGAGAACATCACGGCTGGCTTTCGCTGTTTATTCAACGGAGGTTGAGCTGCCCTCAAGTAAGTGCTGATTTGGTTCAAGATACTTACTTACGACTACTTGTGAGTGGCAAGCTCCCAGAGAGAAAGGACTCGCGACGTTATTTGACACATATTGCAAAAGGGTTAGTGATTGATCTCTATCGCCGTCGTCGTATTGAGGCCGCGTATCTCGAAATCATTGAACACCAGCCTGAAGAAGTTGCGGCCTCTCCTGAGGCGCAAACCATGATGGTTGAAGTCTTAGTTGAAATTGACGCTATGTTGCATAAATTGCCCTTCAAAGCGCGTCAGGCATTGATCCTGAGACAAATGGAAGGGTTGAGTTACAAGGAAATTGCTCACCGATTGGAGGTTTCGGTCTCTTCCGTTGAGAAATATGTCGCTAAAGCATTACAAGGCTGCATGTTGGTTGCAATGGAGGGATACTACTAAACATGGAGCGCATTTCACGTAAATCGATCGAACAGGCTTCGCTGTGGATGGCACGAATGTGGTCTGAGGATGTGTCAGAGCAGGATAAGCGCGCTTTTCATCTTTGGCGGACTCGCCATCCTGATAATGATTATGCTTGGCGACAGATGGAGTCTCTACAGCGAAAATTCACATCTGTGCCAGACCCCCAGTCAGGCAGCAAAATACTTGGTACTTATCGCCAACGTGTCTCACGCAGACAGGTATTGATTTGGGGCGGTGTTTCATTAGCGACGATGAGCTTGGTGTTGTCTAGTGATGCCGCTTTGCCACAAGGAGAGACAGAGTATGTCTCTGCAACAGGGGAAGTAAAACCAATACAGTTGTCTGATGGTACCGTCGTCGTACTTAACACTGCGAGTAGGATACGCGTTGATTTCAATCAGCATCACAGAAGAATTCGATTGATGGAAGGAGAGGTGATGGTGACGACTGGCCATCACCTAACGCCATTCAGTGTTGTTACGCCCCATGGTAGTGTCATGCCGATAGGGACTAAATTTAGTGTCCGTCTAGCTCAACAACAGACTATGGTTGGCGTATTTGAAGGAGAGGTTATTACCAAACCTCTGCAACGAAATGAAGGACAGCACCTATTAGCTGGGCAAAAAAGTGGTTTCAATACGTATCAATACGAAGAAAAGCAGAGTTTATTAGCAACAGATGCGCTTTGGTTGGATGAGAAAATCCTCGCTCAGGATACGCCGCTACCATTGTTTATCGCAGAGCTATCTCGCTATCGTCGTGGCGTAATAAAAGTCGCCCCAGAGTTATCTTCGATACGTATTTCAGGTGTGTATTCCATTCGAGATACCGATCAAACCTTACACAACCTCACGCAAATCCTACCCATTGAAGTTAATTCTCGAACTCGTTTTTGGGTCAGTATTTCTGCGAAAAAAGAATAAATTACTGACACGATAATAATTTTTCTCACTTTGATTGAGGCTTTGGCTTATTCGCTCGGTGTAGACACTAGTTAACTCAGCGAATAAGGATATCAGACGTGAAGTCCCCCTTCCCCTTAAATAGGCTTTCAATGACCATGCGTACTCAGCTTCGTTGTACTGGTCTGATTCTCCCTTGGGTAGCATTTTCTGTTCAAGCTAAGGTCTTCAATATCCCTGCCGCTGATCTAGATATAGCTCTTAACCAGTTTGCTTTGCAAGCAGGTATAGAATACTCGGTTGATGCTAGTTTGACGCAGGGGCAGTATAGCCAAGGTTTGCAAGGGGATTACCAACCTGAAGACGCATTTACTGTTCTCCTGGCAGACGCAGGTTTAAGCGCCCAGAAACAGGATGATGGCTCGTACTTAGTCGATATTGGTGATGAATGGGCTCTAGACGCCGTTCAAGTTGGTACAAGGTTGGATGGCGGTGCAAACCGAGATGAAATCGGCGAGGCCAACGTATACGACAAAGACTTCGCCACTGAGTATCGAGGAAAAGAAGAGATCGAACGTTTTAGAGGAACGGATGCTTCTGATATTTTTAAAGGGATGGCAAACGTTAATAGTGGTGATGCACGTAATGGCGGAGGTATTGATCCGAATATTCGAGGTGTCCAAGGTCCGGGTAGGGTGCCTGTCATCATTGATGGCACTGAGCAGGAAATTACCATGGACAATGGGTATCGTGCCGCTTCTAACCGTAGCTTTCTGGACCCTAACCTCATTGGCGGAATGACGGTACATAAAGGCGCTCAAATTAACCCTGATGTAAACACCTCGGTGGGGGGAGCGGTTGAAATTACCACTTTGTCAGCCAATGACATTGTTCTGCCTGGTGAAACATTTGGTATGGAATTTGTCGCGGAAAGTAGTAGTAACTCTACCGCACCTCGAGAACCTAGGTTATATACAGGACAGGACATCAGTACGATACCTGAGTATGCAGACCTAGCTAACCCAGCTTATGACCTTTTGTATACTGACCCAGCCTTAGTGGTTGACCCAAAGGAACGTCAAGATGACAATCCATTTAATGGCGAAGATGTTGCTTATCGCCTAGCGATTGGTAGTGTTGGATCTAAGGTTGATTGGCTAGCCGCCTACGCTTACCGCAATCGCGGTAACTATTTTTCGGGAACCAAAAAGGCCAGCTTCTATCAACAGCCTTTTAATGGCGATGAATCTCAAGGCGTTGAAAACCGTAGGCTATTTATTCAACCAGAGCATCTGGCTTTGGTTTACCATCCCGGTGAAGAGGTGCCAAATACCTCTTCTGAAATGGAATCTTTTTTAGGTAAGTTTGCATTTAATCTTAGCCCAGCGACTAAGGTTGAGTTTGGTGCTCGTTATACGAAAAGTGTTCATGGGGAAATCTTGGCCGATCGAGCAGAAACACGTTATATGTCCGGTCTTGCTCAGTGGCCGCTGAATCATACCGAGTTGCAAGCTTATAATCTTAGGGTTCGCTCTAACCCTGCTAACCCTTACATCGACTTCAAATCCAACTTATGGGTGACGCTATCCGACATTCGCTCTAATACCGGCCCCGGTTCGCCCAATAGTCTTACTGAAGGGGAGACGATCATTAAAAATACCTCCCTCATTAATTCAGAAGAAGACAGGTATGGGTATAGCTTTAGCAACAAAATGCTATTTGGTAGTGATGTTGATGTCACGCTGTCAGGTAACTATCAATACCATCAGCTAGCACCAAAAGGTGATTTGGACTCTGTCATTGCTGAGTTTGGTCAAGTACGAGCGGGTGAACGTACTGAGTATAATGGTAGTGCAAATGTCGAATGGCGAGCGAGTGACTCGATTATCTTCAATGCTGGTGTTCGCTATGGCTACTACAAATCTATCGATAACTATGTAAAAAATCGCCTTGCCGCAGGGGATCGCTCTTCTTTATCTCAATACGGTGGCGAAGGTTATCGACTTTCTTATCAGATGAATGTGCCTATTACAGATGCCAATCGTGCTACTTACCTGGCTGGCGTAGAGTCTCGAGTTCGAAACGCAGATACTAGCTTGAACCAAGAGATCGCTAACTTACGTGACGGAATCCCTAATCTTCCACCCTTCCTCGTCCCAGGTTTTCAAGCACAGTTAGATGCAAAAGTGGCGCAACAGGATGCATTGGTCGCCCAAGAAATTGCAGCGGCTAGCGCGCATACTTCCTATGTTGAAGACATTGAGTCTGAGTGGCGTCATAGCGGAGAACATAATTACAGTGCGGCAGACAATGCGTGTATTGCTGCAGTAAACAGCCCTAATTATGTCGAAGGTAGCTGTAAAGCACAGGAGCTCAGTAGTTCATCCACCAGTACCTATACCAATTATGAATCGAGTGATAGTGGTTGGATGCCATCAGCTTCAATCACTTGGTTAATGACGGAAGACAGCCGTAGCTATATTCGCTATGCCGAATCATTACGCTTTCCGAGTATGTTCGAAAGTACCGTGGGTTTTTCGGCTGTTCCAGCAACGTCTTCACCGTTGGCTCCCGAGCGTTCTAAATTGTGGGAGCTCGGCTACGTTTACTACTTTGACCATGCCAATGTGAAGCTAACCTATTTCGATCAGGTTATAGAGGATGTCATGGATAGAAATACTTCTGTGGCGACAACAAGCTTTACCAATTTGGACAAGATGAAAACAAGTGGAATAGAGCTGCAGTTGGATTACGACGATGGCGACTATTTTGGTGACTTGTCCTTTGCCTACAATCTAGAAAATGAAGTGTGTGATGAAAACGCGGCCACACAACGCTTTATGGCTGATTTGAAAACCGATGACACGCCTAACTATCAGGAATGCCGACGTGGCGGTTTCAGTACCACAAGCTATTTGGCCAACAAAGTCCCACCTGAAATGAGCGGAAGCCTGCACTTGGGAGCACGTTTTTTGAATAAAAAGCTTATTGTCGGATCCCGAACTTATTATGCAGACGGAAGCCATTCAGAAGACTATGTTAAACGCGATGATGTGACGACGTTGGATGCGTACATCGGTTACGCCTATAACAAGCATCTCCAGTTTGAGCTGCGTGGTAGTAACCTGACCGATATCTATTACCTAGAGCCGGGGGCAGTAGCAGGTATCCCGGCACCAGGAAGAACAATCAGCGTTAAGCTGACCAGTCGCTTTTAGGATTACGTTCACTAAGCCGCAGCCAAAGCTGCGGTTTTTTTGATTTTGATTACGGGTTTGTCATCGTCACTCGGTGTATCAGATGAAGCTGCATAGAGATTGAGGTGCTTTGGTCTTAGCAGTGGACAATAATTTATAGCCTATTAAGGATTGAAGAATGAAAATCGTACAACTTTCATGGATTTCGGCGGCCATGCTTGGTCTCAGTTCACTTGCACATGCTGGCTTTGATGGAGCGATTAGCAATGGCGAGCATCGTCAAGTTGGTGAGTCTCAGGTATGGGTACCTTTTATTCACTCAAAAGGTAAAGCAGGGATTGGTAGTACTGGAGGCAAAAGAGTTGATTTTGACGGACTGACAGTATTCGCTAGCAAAAATGGAGAGGTATACACTTCCGGTAGTGACCATAACAATTCTAAGTATGTATTTTCTCAGGTTGCTGGACAGGACATTTGGTTTGGTGAATGGTCATCGGGTAGCACTAACGGTCAGGCTAATGATCGTGCTGTATATTATGTCGGTGATGATACTGGTACGACGGTTCCAACATCTGGTTCGGCGACGTACACAGTGGCAGGTATAAATAATGGTGCGACTTTAGCGGGTCAGTTTACCGCTGACTTCGCAGCACAAAAGCTGAACGGTTCTTTATCTAACAGCAACCTAGCAATCAACCTTTACAACAACAGTATCAATGCGGCAACGGCTGAGTTTTCAGGCACAGCCGTCGCCAATGGTCTAAAGATTGGTCACTCGCAAGGCCATTTCTTTGGTGCTAACGCCGCCTTCTTAGCTGGCTTTGCTAAGTTCGCGGGTGACAGCACGCTCGATACTGCCTTTGGTGGTAGCAAGAACTAAATCACTTTTTGTCGTTTCTGGGAGCGGTGTATTCGCTCCCTTTTTTGATTGAATCCTTTAATGAAAACCTATTACCACTACCTGTCTTTTTTGCTGCTCGTTGTGGGAGTGAGCTACGCCTCTATGTCTAGAGCTGATCAAGATACCGACCTACGCATTCAACAACGTGACGCTTTATCTTCCCGTCAGAATGAAAATGCTTTGATTGTAGAAGAGCTTGAAAAAGAGCGTAGAGCTGAGCAATCCGCAACTGAAGAGAGCTCTCAAGTCGCTGATACGGCGAATCAATTAGGGCCGGCTTTACATCTTGCTGTAAGGCAGCGTCAATGGTTGTTGGCACAAAGCCTGTTCGATCGATATGTTCAACTACAAGATCGAGATCCTATGCTCGAGCATTATGCGGCGGGTGCATTGGCGAGACATGCGCAAGACTATACCCTTGCAGAGCAGCACTATTTGGATTTGTTAGAACTCCAACCGCAATTTTTACCCGCAGAGCTTGAGTTGGCGCGTGTTAGGTTTGAGGACAGAAAAAACACCGACTCTTTGTCTTTGTTTAACGATGTTTTATCTCGTTTACCCGTTGATAACCCAAGGGCGGATGGCGTGAGAAAAACGGTAGAAAGCTTTGTGAGTGCGCTGGAGTATCGAGACGAGTGGCAAGGTGCGTTTTCGGTCGGCCCAACGTTCAACGACAACCTAAACCTTTCATCAGAACACTATGAATGTTTGATCCATTTTACTAATGGTCGCTGTTTTCTTGAGCGGAGTGCTCCTGAGGTGAAATCCGCTTACGGGTTAGACTTTGATGCTAGCTTGAATCGACGTTTTTCACTAGCAGGTCACCATGGTATTCAGTTACGTACATTCGCCTATGGCACCAGCTATCAAAACCATAAAGAACACAATGAGCAAACACTGAGTATCGCGTTAGGGTACAGCCATCAAACAGCAAAGAATCAACTGAGCATTGCTCCTCAATTTGAATATCGAGCGTTATCTAATCGTACCCTATTTACCTCTGGAGGGTTCAAAGCTGACTGGTTTTCGAATTTAACCCCAAGATCTGCCATGAAGATAGAGGTGAAAGGAGAGTACCTTGATTACCGTAACCAAGCACTACGTTACCAATCGGATTGGCAATGGTCAGTCTTTGGCACATATTGGCATCAGTTAGCTGATAAGTGGCTGGTTTTCGGTGGTCTAGACTGGACTTTAAAGCAAAACCAGCAGGCCGTGCATGAGTACCATCTTTGGGGTGGGAGATTGGGCGTCAACAAGACGTTTTCGTCAATTGACACTGATGTCACCTTATTTGCTTCTCTGCGTGAGCGTCTTTACGGTGACTACAATGCTGTTTTAGGTGAGCGGCGTGATGACACAGAGCAGATCTATACCCTAGTAGTGACGCTACCCGAACTGTTTGCGGGAATTAAGCCTTTGCTAGAGCTTAAAGCGAATAAAACAGAGAGCAATGTTAATTGGGCATACAGTTATAAACAGCACCAATACAGTGTAAAGCTTGAAAGAAGATTTTAATAATAATCAGTCGCTTAAGGCTAATTTGTGAAATAACTTAAAATTAAATTACGGATATTGGTTTTTGGTTCGGTGTAACTAATGGAGGTGTACGCATTTGGCTAGGTGCAGTACACACAGATAAACCGAATGTGAGTAAAACAATGGAATGCTTAACCAAACCACTACTGATTCTTTTCATTTTACTGTCCCCTGCAATCAGCTGGGCTGAAGCAACGTCAGGCTTAGAGTTACAACCTGTTACGCAAGAGGTAACCCAACAAGTAGAGGAAGCGACCCCTCATCATGATCTTTCTCCGTATGGTATGTATCAGGCCGCAGATTGGGTCGTAAAATCGGTAATGATCCTATTATTGGTCGCTTCTGGTGTGACTTGGGCCATTGGTATCGCAAAACAAATCCAGCTACACCTCGCTTGTCGTCGTGCTAAGCATCTTCTTACTGAACTGCTTGATTCAGAAACCTTGGTTGAAGGGAAGTTAAGATGCGATAGTGCTGAAGGAGCAGGGCTTGCTTTGCTTGAGGCTACTGAAAAAGAACTGGTATTGTCGGCTCGGGCAGACAATGAAGACGGGATTAAAGAGCGCCTGCAGTTAAGGCTAGAACGTGTGCAAGCAGGACTTAGTAGTGCAATGACGAGTGGGACTGGGGTTTTGGCCACGGTAGGTTCGGTCGGCCCTTTCATTGGTTTGTTTGGCACCGTCTGGGGAATTATGAATGCCTTTATCGGCATCGCTAAATCTCAGAATACCTCTTTGGCTGTAGTTGCTCCAGGCATTGCAGAAGCTTTGTTGGCTACGGCGATTGGTTTGGTCGCCGCTATTCCCGCAGTTGTTCTATACAATCACTTTATTCGAGGAGTCAGTCAGTATCGCGCTCTAATGGCTGATATCTCTGCTGCCTTAATGGTACTGGTCAGCCGTGATTTAGACCGGGAACCGATTGCCATTGATGGCAAAAAGCTCGCAGCTTAGGTGAGGTTTGTCTATGGGGTTTAAAGTATCTTCGCAGCAAGATGAGCTAGCGGTTAACCATGAAATCAACATTACTCCTTTTGTGGACGTAATGTTGGTTCTGCTTATCATCGTTATGGTTGCTGCTCCGCTAGCGACGGTTAACGTGCCAGTGGATCTTCCGACGTCTTCGGCGACTCCTTCTCCACGACCTAAAGAACCTTTTTATCTTACGGTAAGCGCTGATTTGGCTCTTACGCTAGGAGAAAAGACGCAGGTGAACTTAGATCAGTTGCCACAAGCTTTGGCTCAGGTTTTAGCAGATAAAGAGCAACGCATTTATCTCCGAGCGGATAAGACGCTAGATTACCAAAGTTTGATGAAGGTAATGAACGTACTTGTTGCTTCAGGTTATGGACAGATTGCTTTGGTTGGTTTGGAGTCGACAGAGAATAAAAGCACATGATGCAAAATCGAAAAGTAGCGAGTGATGGATTTATGCCGTGGCTGGTACCGGGTATTGCAGTCAGTGTCGTTATCCACCTTGCCATCGCTCTCTATTATCTTTACCAACCGAAAAGAGAAGTTGTACCGCTACCAGCCGCAATACCTGTCAGTGTCGCCATGGTTGCGCCAATTGCAGCACCTAAGGTTGAAGAGCAAGCCATTAATGATGGGGCTAAGCAGGTCGAGTCTATCGACTCAGTTGCTACGGTTACCGATGACGCTCCTGCAGAGGAAAAGGAAATCGAGCCAGAACCAGACCAAAAAGAGGTGGGGCTTGCCTCCGAGCCACCGCCTATCATTGCCAAAGAGTCCAAGCTTGACTCTGAATTGGCCAAACCTCAGAACGTTGAGCTGAGTGAAAGTACGCCTACAGTTAAGCAGACTCAAGTAAAAGCTAAGCAAGCGATCCCTGTAAAACCGGCAGTCTCTCAACCCGCTTCCGTTGCTAAAGTCGAACAAAGCGCACCTAAGATTGAAGTGGAGAATCGGCAAGAGAAACTGCAAGGGGTAGCTGGGGCTTTCAGTCAGCACTTAAGGCAAGTGCGCTTAGATTGGAAACAACAGCTCGTATTGCATCTTGAACGGCATAAGCAATACCCGAGGCGTGCCAAGAGACTACGTAAACAGGGAGTGCCACTCATTACTTTTACCATGGACCGGGCTGGCAAAGTTTTAGGGGTAGAGTTGATTCGTAGTAGTGGTACAGAATCTCTAGATAGAGAAGCACTGGATTTGGTATTTAGAGCGATGCCTTTGCCTTCTCCACCAAAGGAAGTCGATGGTGAGACGTTAACTTGGACGGTACCTGTTCGGTTTTATGTTCAATAATGATTGTTACTCTTGCGGTACTTTCTAGAAAATAGCACTAAGCAAACGTTTGCTAAAGTCTCACAAAGCTATTGAGTTTTTATTCGAGATCCTTACAATTCGCGCAAACGATTAAATGCTGTATATGTCTAATAAAATGGATTGGACGTTTCTACCACTGAGCCTACCTTAGTGACTACAGTAGCTTATGCGCCATTTCTTTTTTCAGCATTGAACCCGTTTACTGTTTACCCCACTTGTAAAGGTTTCATTGTGAGTCTCGAATCAACTCTAAAAGCCCAGAGTCAGTCTGGTGTGCTGAATTCAGTATTTAAAATTGCTGAGCGTAAAACAACCTTAGGTACAGAGCTGTACGCTGGCTTTATTACCTTTTTGGCGATGAGCTACATCCTAGCAGTTAACCCTGCTATCTTGGGCGGCATCCCTGGTATGGATAAGGGTGCGGTATTTACAGCAACGGCTTTGGCTGCGGCAATCGCAACCTTCATCATGGGTGTATGGGGTAACTACCCAGTCATGCTCGCACCAGGTATGAGCATGAACGGTTTCTTCAAAGGCATGCTGTTAAGTGGTTCAGTCGCGCTAGTGTGGAATGAAGCGCTGTTTGGTATCTTCCTTTCTGGTGTGCTCTACCTACTGCTTTCTCTGACCAATATTCGTAAATCCTTGATTGAGTCAATTCCTGAAGACTTAAAAAATGCTATTACCGTCTCGCTTGGTCTCTTTATCGCATTCTTAGGCCTGAAGAACGCCGGCATTATCGTTGACAACAAATTCGTACTGGTTGGCATGGGTAACATTGCCGACCCTCAAGTGATCATCGCTTACATCAGTATATTTATTGCTCTAGGTTGTATGGTCCGTGACATCAAGTTAGCGACCTTTATCTCGTTTGTCAGTGCGATTCTGCTAACCGTTATCGCTGATATAGTGATGGGAACAAGCAATGCCCCAATCCCTGAGCAAATCGTGACGGCACCGCCAAGTATGGCGAGTACGTTTGGTGCTGTGTTTGATTTCTCTGGTCTAACTGCAGACAAGATGTTCGATCTACTGTTTGTTGTGGTTATCTTCCTGATTGTCGATTTCTTTGATGGCATGAGCACGATAGTGGGTGTTGGCCGTGATGCAGGTATCATCGACAAAGATGGCAAAGTACCTAACGCTCGTTCAGCCCTAGTTGCGGATGCAGGGGGAACTGTGATTGGTTCGGTGCTAGGTACAACGTCTATTACTGCGTTCTCTGAGTCGGGTATTGCCTCTTCGCAAGGTGCGAAAACAGGTCTAGCGGCGGTAGTGGTTTCAGGCTTGTTCCTTGTTTCACTGTTTTTGTACCCTCTGTTCTCTATTTTCTCGGCGGCTATGGTTGCTCCAGCTATGGTTGTGGTGGGCATCTACATGATAGGTCGCTTAGGCCAGATTGATTGGGAGAAGAAAGAGTCTCGCATTGCTTCATTCTTTACTATTATGTTCACCGTGCTGAGCTTCTCGCCAGCCAATGGTATGGCGATGGGCTTTATCAGCTATGCCTTCACTATGGTTATTGCTGGTAAAGGTAAGCAGGTTCACCCAGTGATTTACGCTCTGTCGGTTATTTTCTTAGCCTACTTGCTACTGCTGTAATCGTTAGAAGAGCTGGCAACATCGACTAAAGGATGAATGTTTGCCAACTCTTTTTCACCTTCCTCGTGATAAACTCTTTTTCAATCAATTGGATTGTTTTGGAAACAACACATGCCTTCTCACTTACCTCAGTCGTTTAGTAAACCGTTTCTTAAGATCTTTTATGCTCTAGAAGCTGTGCTCTTGGTAGCGATTACGCTCGCTACTTTGTACGCCATGGTTGAAGAGTTTTTGCATGTGTTTACTGAAAAGCGTGTCCTTCTTACTGATATTCTGCTGATGTTTATCTATCTCGAAGTGCTTGCCATGGTTAAGCAGTTTGTGATGAATGGTAAGATTCCAGTGAGATACCCGATCTATATCGCCATGATGGCTATTGCTCGTTACATCACTCTAGGAATGAAAGAGATGGATGCGACCTTGGTGGTGTGGTTGTCTGTCGCGGCATTGATTCTGGCCGTTGCTACTATGGTGATTCGAGTTGGGCACCATTACTGGCCTTACGTGGATAGAAACACCTTAGAGAAAGATGAGTAGCTATTTAGACTAAAATGCCCCACGAGTGAAGCGGGGCATTGTGTTTTAGTGTTGCTCTTCGTGGCGGATATACATAAGTGCCACCATGCTAAAGCCCATAAACTGCCATAGGTACTGGCCGTCACTCGCTCCTGAAAGAGTTTGAGTCAACGCCATACAACCAGCGACAAACAGTGATGCGATTGCAGAATAACGCAGCCAAGGTCTTTGTTTGTTAGCCATAAACTCGCCGTTGAGCACAGAGCGAATAACTAGAACAAATGGCAAGCACTGCAACACAATCAAAATAGGAAACATAAAGTCGAACGTTGGGCTAAGAAACACGTGGCCGACTTGGCTTTTGTCCCATGTTCCGATGATATAACCTTTCCAGCCAGACCATGTATCACCTGCATAGGCGGTTTCTGGTGTTATTACGCCCAGTAAGACCCCCATCACTTTGTCGATGAAGCCGTTCTTGAACCAAAATACAAACAGAAATATTTGGACTGGAATGATTTGATAAGCGAGTTTTTTCAACATGAACTTGTACCCTAAACGGATGAAACTGAATTGCTCGCTAGTATGCTAAGAGCGGTTTTGTTCATGCTTGATGCAAGGCAACTTGATTTTAAAGCACACAAAATCCCTACTTTTCTGAGTACAGAGATTTAGGACTTAAGGGGCTTAAAGCCTTACCAGTTCAAGTGTGGAGTAAGGCTTAGAGTTTGACAAAATCTGAGGTCTAGAAGAGGTTTGCTTTTTGTGAAGATTCAATAAGATCAAACAGTTGCCCTTTGTTCTCTTTCTGTAGGCTTTCAAAACGCTGGTAGTTGTATTGCGAGCTTTTCGGGTTGTTTGCACTTTGCTCGGTAACACTAAGCAGATAGTAGCTGATCGGGCTCGGGGTGCTTTCAGCAGCGTAAAAGAGGTAAGGGTACGACTGATCGTGCTGGTTGTTGATCAGTAGCGCCAAACCCAGTGTCAGATTAGCGATGTCGCAGCGCGGGTTCATCTCAAATGCTTGTTTGGCCAAGACGAGTGACTGTGATTGACTCTTCTGGTTTTGACCTTCTAGATAATCGAGAGAAGCCGCATAGGATAACAGAGCATTGACTAAGTAGTTGTCACGGCCTTGTTGCTGAATCTGTTGAAGTTGCTGAGTGATAGGCTTGAAAGCTTCCCCACCTTTACCTTGATAAAAGAGGGAAATCCCAGCAGAGATCGCTTTCCAGTCCTCAAAGTTATCGATTGAGGTGACTCGATGGTTTGCTGCTTGATAGTGAGCTGTATTTGGAGCAACGACAGCCTTAACCTCTAGTACCACATCACCAATGGCATCAAAGAATGAGCCTTCATCAAATGTCTGCTCGATTTTATGATTGAGTTCAGGGTGCTGGTGGTTTTGAACGATTAGGGTGAGAAGGTAGTCTTGCTCTACATGTTTTATCCAACCTTTAATTTCAACCCCTTGTCGCACCGAGTTTTCTTGATCTTGCTGAGCTAACTGAGAGAAATGATAGCCGGTAATGCTGCGTGCTGAATTTAATCCATAAAACAGGTAGTTAAACACGCTCTCAGCCATGGGGTAATCTTGGCTCGAATCCAGTGTCAGTTCGTGGATATAAACGGGAATGGTCTGTGTTTGTATCTCTGCAGGGTTGGTATTGAGTTGTATTTGCTTGTTGGTGACGAGCAGTAGAGTTGCCAGTACAGCTAAACAGATACTTGCGAGAGCGAGGTAGATTCCCCGTTTATTCTTGGCAGGCACCTTTATGTTGGCATTAGATGCCTCTAGACCTTCAACCGACGCATCTGGTGTTGGCTCATCCTCTTGAGTAACCTTGATATCAAACAGATAGCCCTGCTTTGGAATGGTTTGAATCACTTGGTATGGCCGAGAGTTATCTTGTAAGTGATTTCTCAACTGGCTAATGACCTGTCTAACTAGGTTGTCCGATACGTGGCTACGCTGCCAAACTGATTCGGCGATTTGCTGAGTGCTGACCACTTGACCTTTGCAGTCAATTAAGTAGCTAAGTAGTCGAGCCTGCAGAGGCTCTATATGAACCTCTTGCTCATCAATCACCAAGTGATTTCGTTCAGGATAGAACTTGATAGGAACATTCAGTTGCAAGATATAGCAAGGAGACAAGGCCATAGAGAAGAGTCTAGGTTACAAATAACCTGATTAGATTATTGGGTTTAGAGTACTGAAGCAAGTGGAGCGATGAGCATTAAAAAGCCCCGCGAGTGTGAAGCGGGGCATTTTGTTTTAGAGGCTATGACTGATTAGTCACTGACAAGTTGGCTGTCGTCTTCAAGCTCTGTAGATGATTGAGGGAAAATAGACGCGAGATGGCGGTAGTCCAGAGTTTTTCCATCAAACAGTAGCTGTTGGGTGAGGTTGTTAAAATCTCTACCTTGCTGGTAAAGAGGCTGCACCCACTCGGCATTACAATCAGTCTGAGTCAGGCTGATGGTATTGTCCTCAATGGTAAAGCACTGCTTAAGTTGACCATCCGGTGAGTTAATGGTGACAGCATGGCGGTTATCAACCCAATAGAACAAGCTACCATCGGAGAAACTACTGCGATAATACTTTTGCTCTTGCAGCAGCGATTGCCCGGTAAACCAAGGAGCATAGCCGCCCATCCAGTCTAAGATAGTGACCCCAATATCACGCTGTGAAACCGCAGTATCGATCTGTTTAGTAGGGATTGAACCATCCGTTGCATAGATAAGAAACGGAATTGAGTTTTTCGCTAGGTCCGGTTCAGATACCTTAGCCGTATGGTCAGACATAAGGACAACCAGTGTTGGTTTATCGAAACGCCCCTCAAGTTGAGCAAGGAACTCATGCAAAGCGATATCGGCATGGTTTTGTACACTTGCACGGATCTGCGACATGTTGTCATCACCAAACGGATAACCAAATGACTCAGGTAGGTAAGCGCTGTGTGTGGTACCTGTATTGATCATCATAAAGAATGGCTTGTCTGGATTCTCCGCTTGCATTTCATCTAAACGATCGAGCGAGTAACGGTAGATACCACCATCCATGTATCCCCATTCATTTGTCTCATCATCGAAGTCATAGTCCATTTTGCCGTATGACTCAGTAAATCCGAGTGTTTTGGCAAATGCGCCGACAATGCCTTTACCGCTACCTTGAATGAATCGAGTGTCCCAGCCACGATCTTTCAGCATATGAGGCAAGCAGTAGTATTGATTGTTTTGCAGTTGAGTGCTTGCCACGATTCCGCCATTTGGGTTGGGGAATGAGCACATGCTAGCAAACATGCCTTGTACGGTGCGGTAACCGTCCGCGTACATGGCGTGTGAGGTGAGGGACTTTTCGCGTAGAGCGTCGAAGAAAGGGCTAGAGTCAATATCAGAACCGTAGCTCTTCATATCAATAGAGACCCAGCTTTCAAGCAGAACAAAGACAATATTGGCATCTTTGAGATTGTCGAGCTCGGCTGGAGACGCGGTGGTTTGAGCTAACTCTTGGTGTAACTCACTACTAGCTGGTTGAGTGACATTGCTGGCTGATTTCTTTGCGCCTTTAGCGAGATGGTAAGTCACGCTGTAAGGGGCGCTCCAAGCAATAAAGGCGCGCTCATTATCGCCGATATTGTAAGCACTCATTGGAGACTGAGGATGATCCATCCAGCCGCCGCGGATAGCCGTTACCGTAAACAGTAGCCATACGATAATGCTTAGAGAGAAATTCAACTTTGTAGAGCGAGTTTGGATGCAGCGAACAAGGTTAGATTTCCAAATCGCAATACTTGTTAGCAGCATTAAAACGATGCCGATTAAGATCAGATGCCAGTGCAAAGAAAACGCGGTTCGAATGAGCTCTAACTCCAAGCCTTTGGAGGTAAACAGTTCAAAGGTGACATGCTTGTTTGCATCTAGGGAGTAGATGGTATCGGACATCGTGGTACCGATCAGCCAAATAGAACCGGCGATAACTAGCGTTTTGACAAGTCGGCTACCATTGATTTTGGTGTAGTGCAGGATAAGTGCTGCGATGATAATTGGAGCCGCAAGTGCAGCCCCAGCTGTCGCATCAAATCTCAAACCATATAAAAGGCTATAAATTCCGTCAGAGGAAAGAAGTGGGATGTTTGAGCTTGAAGCAATACTAAGGAAAATGACCTTAGATGTGAAAGCAATGCCAATCAAGGGCAGAAGAATTCGTAGTATGGTACTGAGCATAGTTCTATTTATCGTGGTGGTTGTTTCGGCTTTGCAAACCTCGTTGAGCTAAAGAGCTCCTAGCGAAAAAGCTCGACTAGGAGCAATTTACGCGATTTTATTCAATCACGTTTATTCAATGTTTTGGATCTGCTCGCGCATCTGTTCAATTAGAACTTTCAGCTCAACACCCGACGCAGTAATATCTGTGCTGATAGACTTAGAGGCAAGCGTGTTTGACTCACGGTTGAACTCTTGCATCATGAAGTCTAGACGGCGGCCACAAGCGCCACCTTTCTTCAGGATGTTAGTTGCTTCTTTTACGTGCGAGTCTAGGCGGTCTAGCTCTTCTGCGACGTCAGATTTTTGCGCTAGAAGGATCAGCTCTTGCTCAACGCGTGATGAATCAAGCTCTATTTTCGCTTCTTCAAACTTCGAGAACAGACGCTCACGTTGCCACTCTAAAATTTCAGGCATACGTGCACGTACTTTAACCACTTCGCCAGTGATCGCATCTAAGCGCTGGACGATAAGCGCTTTCATGTTTTCGCCTTCACGGCCACGCGCTTCAATAAATTCGCTCACTGCTTCGTCAAATGCACCTAGAAGGTCTTTGTTTACTGCATCCATATCTTGCTCAGAGGTTTCCATAACACCCGGCCAGTTCATGACTTGGAATGGGTTTAGACGGCTTTCTTCGCCAGTCATCTGCATCACTTGATTGGCAGCGTTGATCACTTGCTGGGCAAGACCTTCATTGATGCTTAGCTCGCCTTTCGCCGCTGGGTTAGCTTCAAAACGCAGTGCACATTCCACTTTGCCGCGCGCAAGACGTTTACGAAAACGCTCGCGTAGCACGGGCTCTAGGCCACGGAACTGCTCTGGTAAGCGGAAGTAGGTTTCAAGGTAGCGTTGGTTTACGCTACGGATTTCCCATACGGCCGTGCCCCAATCACCTTTGACTTCTTTGCGAGCGTAGGCTGTCATACTGTAGATCATCGAATTTTCCTGTATATCATCTTTGAAAATAACGCGAGGCAATAGTAGCACAAAGGTTGGCCAAAGGAGGATAGTTTGACATCGCAATCCAAATAGCTTTGTTTGCTAAACTTCGCTATAATCCTGCTCCAACCAAATTCGTCTCCCCCTTCATATAAGGTAGATGCCCATGCGTCCAAACGATCGCAAGGCGGATCAAGTTCGCCCAATCAAAATTACTCGTAACTACACTGCGTATGCAGAAGGCTCTGTGCTTGTTGAATTCGGCAACACGAAAGTGCTGTGTAATGCGACCGTTGAAGAAAACGTACCACGCTGGCTAAAAGGTCAGGGTAAAGGCTGGGTGACGGCTGAGTACGGCATGCTACCGCGTTCGACTCACTCGCGTATGCGTCGTGAAGCAGCGAGCGGCAAACAAGGTGGTCGTACGATGGAAATCCAGCGTCTGATTGCTCGTAGTTTGCGTGCTGTGGTTGATCTAGAAGCAATGGGCGAAATCATGGTGACCGTTGACTGTGACGTGATTCAGGCAGACGGCGGTACACGTACAGCATCTATTTCGGGTGCAAGCGTAGCAATGGCGGATGCATTCCAACACCTAGTTGAGAAAGGCAAGCTAAAAGCTAACCCGATGAAAGGCCACGTAGCAGCTGTTTCTGTGGGCATTCTAGGTGAAGATATTCTGTGTGACCTTGAGTACACAGAAGATTCAGCAGCTGATACCGATATGAACGTTGTGATGACCGAAGATGGTCGCATGATCGAAGTTCAAGGAACGGCAGAGGGCGAACCCTTCACTCACGCTGAGCTGATGAAGCTACTGGAGTCGGCGACCAAAGGTATTACCGAAATTGTAGCGGCGCAGAAAGCGGCGTTAGAAAATTGATTTAGATAGCTTCCTCTTTAGGAAGCTATTTTTTTATCAAAATTTGGCCAAGGCTAAGTTTTGAACTGTTTATAAACCGTCTAGACAACTAGACCTTTTATTTAGAGAGAAAGTAATGAAAGCATACCAGCGTGAATTTATTGAGTTTGCACTAGAGAAAGAAGTCCTAAAATTTGGCGAGTTTACTTTAAAGTCTGGCCGTAAGAGCCCGTACTTCTTTAACGCTGGTCTTTTCAATACGGGCCGTGATTTGGCTCGTTTAGGTCGCTTCTACGCAGCAGCGCTAGCGGATTCTGGCATTGAATTTGACGTGCTATTTGGCCCAGCTTACAAGGGTATCCCAATTGCAACGACGACAGCAGTAGCGCTAGCGGATCATCATGACATTGATACGCCTTACTGCTTTAACCGTAAAGAAGCGAAAGACCACGGTGAAGGCGGCAACCTAGTCGGTAGCGCGCTAGAAGGTCGTATCATGCTGGTGGATGATGTAATTACCGCGGGCACGGCTATTCGTGAGTCAATGGAAATCATTAAAGCCAACGGCGCGGATCTAGCGGGTGTTTTGGTTGCTATCGACCGCCAAGAGAAAGGTAAAGGCGAGTTGTCGGCGATTCAAGAAGTTGAGCGCGACTTTGGTTGTGCAATCATCTCAATTGTTAGCCTGACTGACCTAGTGACTTTCTTAGAAGAGAAAGGTACTGACGCAGAGCATCTAGAAGCGGTGAAGGCTTACCGTGCTGAGTATGGCATCTAAGACCGGACTTCGTCCTTTAGAGCGCTTTGCTCCGAGAATCGGGAACGGGCTTCGCCCTTCGAGAAGTTAACTGTCATTCCATAGAGTGACGAAGGAGCGAGTAGGGAATCTCATTAAGAGTTCGATTTGCTTCAAGAGATCCCCAACTCACTCGTTCCTCGTTCTTGAGGATGACGGGATTTACCTATTGAAATGAAGGGTTGACGCTTTCACGTCAACCCTTCATTTTTGAAGCTCTCCAGCTCTCCAGCTCTCCAGCTCTCCAGCTCGCTAGCGCTCTATATCATCCCGATCACCATGATGTGAGTTATCGTAAATCTCACGACCATCGCGTTGGGTTTTCAGCAGCGAAAGGTTCCACATGTATTGCTCTGGATGCGGGCGAACTAAGTCTTCAATCGCTTGGTTCATCGCGCGAGCATCGGTCTCTTCATCGCCTGTTGGGAAGTTTTCAAGTGCAGGTAAGATGTGTACTTCATACTTACCGGATTTATCGTTGTAGGCAGGCAGAACAGGGACGACTTTTGCTTTTGATAGGCGAGCCATTTTACCGAAACCTTTGAGCGTGGCTTTCTCTGTACCAAAGAAAGGAACAAACACTGAGTTGGCAGGGCCAAAGTCTTCGTCTGGTAACCAGTAACCTAGATAACCGTCCTTAATTGAGCGAACAAAAGGTTTTACCCCCGCTTCACGGGCAAAGATACGACCACCATATTGCATGCGTTGAACCTGCATCAGCCAGTCACCAATTGGATTGCGCTGAGGTTTCATAATGGTGGTGACTTTATAACCTTTAGCGGCAAGCATAACCGCAGGGTAGTCAACCGCCCACGCATGAGGCGCTAGGATGATTACGTTCTCGCCAGCATCCAGCAGCGGTAAGATGTTTTCCTCTCCAATCATCACGCCACGGCTTTGGTTGTGTTTGGTTGAGCGCACTAAAAATTCAGAGTAACCCAATAGGTACTGCGCAGCCTTGACGAAAGTTTCTTCAAGGATCTCTTGGCGCTCTTGCTCAGACTTTTCAGGGAAACAGTATCTTAGGTTAACGCGAGCTCGTCGGACTACACGGCCATTTTTGCGCACGGCAAAGACGGATAACTTGCGTGCAAGCGCATCACGCCAGCGATATGGAATAAAAGCAAATAACCCAGCAAACAAGATACCTAACCAAGTGCCCCAATGTTTAGGGTGGAGGAAAGACCACTCAAAAGTTGGGTTGTGCAGGTGTTTATCTATGCTGTTTTTTTCATTGGTGCTCATTCAGCAGGGCCTATTCTATTGATAACGAGAGTTGGTTAGCGTTTCATCTGGCAGTGACTTGAAGCGTTTGTGTAGCCACATCCACTGTTCTGGAGCACGCATAATAATCTCTTCGACAAATTTATTCATATATGCCGCAGCGGCGGTTTCATCTTTTTTCGGGTAGTCAGGCTCAATATTCTTATCAGCGATAATTTCGTACTTACCTTGGCTGTTTCTAAAGCCAGAGCCCGGGATAATGGCACACTTACTGGTGTAAGCGAGAATGCTCGTCCCTGTCGTGGTGCAGGCTTCTTCAACCGCAAAGAATGGCACAAACACTGATTTATTATGTCCGTAATCTTGATCTGGCAGATAGAATAGGCGATGTCCCTGACGCAATACGCGAATCATCTGCTTAAGGTCGGTACGGTAGATAAGTTTGTTGCCATTGCGTGTGCGACCACGGTACTGAATGAATTCATAGGCAGGGTTGCTATGCGGGCGGTAAGCGCCATAGCCTTGCAAACCCAATACTCCAAAAGCACGCGCAGTGATCTCAAGGTTGAGGGCATGAACACAACAAAGTAAGACACCTTTGCCTTCTTTACCTAAGCGCTTGAGCTCTTCAACGTCTTTGGTCTGTAAAATACGTTTAAAGCGCCATGTCGGCCAAAACCAGGTAATCCCGGTTTCAATTAAGGCCATACCGGTATTTTTGAAGTTTTCTGCAACGCTTTTATCTATCTCACTCTGTGACATGTCTGGAAAAGCGAGTTCGAAGTTTCTTCTCGCGACATGTACACGGGATTTGCCAAAGCGCATCCCTAAACGACCGATGCTTTGCCCTAAACGCAGTAATAGCGGGTAAGGGAGAACATTAACAATCAATGCGAGCAGTCCAAAGCCGAGCCAAACTCCCCAGTTTCTCGGGTGTAGTAAGGAAAGGGTAAATGGAGGCGGTTGATTGTATTTATCTTTACTCATAGTGATTACTTAATTTGTGCGCTTAACAGTGCCCAGTATTCTTCAAAGTTTGCAGTCGGTTGGTATTTAAAATCAGAGCGAACGAATCGGTTTAAGCTTCCTTCTACCTGACCAAGCAGTTGGGCGGCTAATACTTTCTCATCAACAGGAAATGCTTTTCCTTCACGCAGCATACGCTCGCGTAGGATCTGACGGATAGAGGTTTCAATACGCTCAAATAGTTGATTGATACGGTCGCGCAAGCGTTCATTTTCAAACATTAGCGCGTGACCAGACAAGATACGGCTTAGACCTGGATTGCGCTCAGCAAAGGCCAGAATCAATTGCAGTACGAGTCGAATTCGAGTCAGAGTGTCTTTCTCTTCATCCAGAATGCGGTTGATACGCGACATTAAAGACTCTTCGATAAACTCGATTAAGCCTTCGAACATGCGCGCCTTACTTGGAAAGTGTCTGTACAGCGCGGCTTCTGAAACGCCAACTTGCTTAGCGAGTTTTGCGGTTGTAATGCGTGAAGCGCCTTCGTTGGACTCCAGCATTTCAGCCAATGCTTGCAAAATTTCATCTCGGCGGTTGGTTTTTCTTGTTCCGGCCATGAACCTTTTTCCTTATTGTTACCATTCTGAATAAAGCTTTGAGCAAAACAGCTCAAAGCCAACAACTTATGACGATTCCATTTATCGCGAAGGTTTGTTCTTCTTGAGAATAAATATGAGCTTTACGCTTCTAGTTTTTCCGCGATTGTCGTGATGATTTGCGAGGCAATTTGTTGCTTCGACGCAAGGGTAAGTGATTGCTTACCATCTTTCCAGTATACGGTGATTGCGTTGTCGTTGCTATTGAAGCCTTGCCCTTCGACAGAGACATCGTTAGCACAAATCATATCAAGATTCTTCTTGCTGAGCTTTGTACGTGCGTAGTGTTCTACGTCTTGAGTTTCGGCAGCAAACCCAACGGTAAATGGTCGAGATTCACTGAGAGCAGCGACAGATGCGATAATGTCGGGGTTCTTCACCATAGTGATGGTCATTTGATCACTATCATCGGTCTTTTTGATTTTTTGCTCGGCGATAGATTCAGGGCGATAGTCAGCAACTGCGGCGCAGCCGATAAAGATGTCATGAGTTTTTGCTTGCTCTATCGCAGCGTTATACATGCTTTGCGCACTGTCGACATCAATACGCTCTACACCTGCTGGTGTCGTTAGGGATACTGGGCCAGAAACGAGCGTTACTTTTGCTCCCTGTGCCACTGCAGCTTGCGCCAATGCAAAGCCCATTTTTCCAGAACTGTGGTTAGAGATGTAGCGCACTGGATCGATCGCTTCACGGGTTGGGCCTGCCGTGATCACCACGGATTTCCCTTTCAGTGGCTTATCAGCAAAAAACTGTTCACAACGCTCGACGAGCTGCATTGGTTCTAACATGCGCCCAGGGCCCACATCCCCACACGCTTGTTCGCCTGCCGCAGGGCCCCAAATATGCATACCACGACGCGCTAGGGTAGAGATATTCTCTTGGGTGGCGATATTGCGATACATCTGCTGATTCATCGCTGGCGAGACGGCAATGGGTGAGTCGGTGGCAAGCACTAATGTCGTGAGCAAATCGTTACCCATACCTGCGCTCATGCGGGCAATTAAATCCGCGGTTGCCGGTGCAAGTAGGACAAGATCAGCCCACTTGGCAAGCTCGATATGTCCCATAGAGGCTTCTGCAGCAGGATCGAGTAGGCTATCAGAGACAGGTCTGCCAGAGACTGCCTGCATGGTCAGTGGGGTAATAAATTCTTTAGCTGCTTTGGTCATAACCACTTGAACCTGCGCGCCGTGTTCAATAAGGCGGCGAGTCAGTTCAGCACATTTGTAAGCAGCGATACCACCACTAATACCTAATAGGATCTTTTTACCTGCGAGTGTTTGCATGATGATCTTCCTTAAAATTTCTGCCCGTAAGATACCACGGCTGATATTTACGTGCCTAGGGTCGCTATCTGAGTTATTAAATTTGAAAGTTGATTTGGTGCAAAGTTTGCCACACCTTTATCGCTACAGTGTTTCAAGCTCTGCGCTTAGTTAATCGCACTATTTCTTGCTCGGTTTTATCTATGATGCCTTCTTTATTTACTCTAACTTTTGCTGAGTTCATTACTGATGGGATATAGATGAACGCTTTACCAAAAGAATCCATGCCTAGAGAAAAGCTTCTATCACATGGCCCGCAATCGCTAACGGATGCCGAGCTTCTGGCGATATTTTTAAGAACGGGCACCCAAGGAATGAATGTTCTGGCTCTATCAGACCATTTGATTAAGGAATTTGGCTCACTCAGAGCGCTTTTTTCTGCGGATTTAGACCATTTTTGTCGTCATAAAGGGCTCGGTGTCGCTAAGTATGTTCAACTGCAAGCGGTACTAGAAATGACCCAACGCTACTTAGCTGAGACGCTAAAGCGTGGTGATGCCTTGACGAGCCCAGAACAAACTAAACTCTATCTATCTGGACTACTCAGAGATAAGCAGAGAGAAGAATTCTTTGTGCTCTTTTTAGACAATCAACATCGGGTAATATGTGGAGAGCCTCTGTTTCAAGGCACGATAGATGCTGCCTCTGTGTACCCAAGAGAAGTCGTTAAGCGCGCTTTAGAGCACAATTCAGCCGCTCTAATTTTGGCACATAATCACCCGTCAGGCGTTGCAGAGCCTAGTCAGAGCGATCGACGAATAACCCGACGAGTCAGTGATGCGTTAGCGCTAGTGGACATCCGCGTGCTAGACCACTTTGTGGTTGGCGATGGAGAGATTGTTTCCTTTGCGGAGCGCGGTTGGATTTAAATCACATTTTTAGTTGTGAGTTCGCTGATTTCTGCTACAATCCCCCGACATTTTTTAGCACATAAATCAGCTCTGCCTAAAAAAGATCACGAAAACCTGTAAAAAGGATCTGTTCGGGTCTTGAGCAATGCTACTCAAGTTAGTATAATGCGCGACCTTTGATAGCCTTGTATGGGTTTCCATAGCGGTATAAGACCTCAAACTTCTAATTTAGAAACTGAGAGGTTCGGCCACCAAGGTTGATATCGAGCTGAAACGATTTTGGAGAAGACATTCATGTCACGAGTATGCCAAGTAACTGGTAAGCGTCCAGTAACGGGTAACAACCGTTCACACGCACGCAATGCTACTAAGCGTCGTTTTCTGCCGAACCTACAAACTCATCGTTTCTGGGTAGAGAGCGAAAAACGTTTTGTTAAACTACGTCTATCTGCTAAAGGTATGCGTATCATCGATAAGAAAGGCATTGATGCTGTTCTTGTTGATATCCGTGCAAACGGCGTAAACGTTTAAGAGGAAATAGACAATGGCAAAGAAAGGCGTACGTGAGAAAATCCGTCTAGTATCTTCTGCAGGTACTGGTCACTTCTACACGACTGATAAGAACAAGCGTAACATGCCAGGCAAATTTGAGATCAAAAAGTTTGATCCAGTAGTTCGCCAGCACGTTATGTACAAAGAAGCTAAAATCAAGTAATTGATTCTTCTTTGAACTTCCTTCGGGAAGCGTGAATTGAAACCCAATCATAGCAATATGGTTGGGTTTTTTATTTTGGAGAGAAGGAACGGGCTACGCCCTCCGGGAACGGACTTCGTCCTGCAGAACGCTGCGCTTCGAGATCGGGCTTCGCCCTGCGAGAGAAATGTGTTGTTGGCTTATCGAAAATTGCTAGCGGCACTTGTTTTCTAATTGGATAAAATAATCCCGCATCCCGCATCCCGCATCCCGCATCCCGCATCCCGCATCCCGCACTCCTCGCCTATCTACCTCTTTTCTGCTACTTTTGAGTCAGTTAAAGGCAGATAAGTCAGACACTATGCGAGTTTCCCCTTCACGTCGTAGACGTTGGAACAATATTCTTATGTTAGGCATTATTGCGTTTATCGCTTTGCTTAACCTTCCTACTTTGATCAAAACCTATCTACTTGAGCCGACGGTGGTTGAAAGTCCTTATCCGTATTTGTTAAACCCTCAGGCAGAGTTACAAGCATTACATTTTTCTGATTGGTCACTGGAGAAAAACCAAGGACGTTGGCGTAGTACCGTCAATACCGCTATTCCGGAACAAGAACTTGCCCAGCGTTGGATTGATTTGGTGGGCACGGAAGTGACTCAAGATAACTTCGATAGCTTAAAGCCTCAGCTTAGTAGCCCCAGCTCAATTGAAGCCTGGTATTTAGATCAGGAAGAGCCACAAAGGATCACTTATTACCAAACCCCACAATTTTGGTTGCTGAAAAACTGGCAAGACAAGTGGATAGCCATTTCGGTTGAACCTCGCTATCTTATGCCTCAGTAAATCTACACTTTGTGTCGTATGCGATAGGAATAATTGATGCCTGAATTACCTGAAGTTGAAGTAAGCCGAATGGGGATCTCGCCTCACCTAATTGGTCAAACGGTGGCTAAACTGACATTTCGTACCCCCAAGCTGCGTTGGGACATACCAGTAGAGCTGAAAAAAATGGAAGGGCAGGTCATTAGAGGGATTTCTCGTCGAGCCAAGTATTTGTTGATCGAAACAGATGCTGGTAGCGCGATTGTCCATCTTGGGATGTCTGGTTCACTAAGAGTGCTAGATGCCGAGATCTCACCGGCTAAACATGATCATGTTGATCTTAAGTTAGCTAACGGTAAGGTACTGCGCTACAACGATCCAAGGCGTTTTGGCGCTTGGCTATGGACAGAAGATGGGACTCATGCCGCACTAGGTAGTATGGGGCCTGAGCCGCTAACCTCTGAATTCAATGCCGATTATATTGCTGAAAAGGCCGCGAATAAGCGCGTTGCGGTGAAGCAATTTATTATGGATAACAAGGTAGTAGTTGGCGTCGGAAACATCTACGCCAATGAGTCTCTGTTTAGTTCCGGTATCCATCCCACGCGACCTACCGGAAAGCTTACTGTGAAAGAGTGGAAATTATTAGTCAAAGAGATTAAGCGAGTACTGGATACTGCAATCAAACAAGGTGGAACGACGCTAAAAGACTTCGCTCAAGCCGATGGAAAACCAGGCTACTTTGCACAAGAACTGCAGGTTTATGGCAAAGCAGGTGAGCAATGCCCAACCTGTGGTGAACTTATCGAAGAGCAGAAGATCGGTCAGCGCAATACGTTTTTTTGCAATCAGTGTCAGTTATAAAATATTGAACAATGGTTAATATTTAATGACTAGTAGTTGGGCCTTCTAGTCGTTACAATTTGAGTAATTATGTGGAATTGAGATTGTAACATGAAGTATTTAGTGACAGGAGCTGCAGGTTTTATTGGCTCTGCAGTAGTGGAAAGGCTATGTGAAGCAGACCATTGTGTCGTAGGTATCGACAACCTGAATGACTATTACCAAGTATCGCTCAAGCATGACCGCCTAAAACGTATTCAGCATGAAAATTTTAAGTTTCTAGAAATGGACCTTGCAGATCGTAATGGAATTGCAAATCTGTTTAACGAAGAAAAATTTGACCGTGTTATTCACTTAGCCGCTCAAGCTGGCGTTCGTTATTCAATAGATAACCCGATGTCATACGCTGACAGCAACTTAGTTGGTCACCTTACTATTTTAGAGGGGTGTCGACATAATAAGGTTGAGCATCTTGTTTATGCCTCATCTAGTTCAGTATATGGTCTTAATCAAAAAATGCCTTTTAGTACCTCGGATTCGGTAGACCACCCCATTTCACTCTATGCTGCAACTAAAAAATCCAATGAGTTGATGGCTCACACATACTCCCATCTCTACGGTATTCCAACAACGGGGCTCAGGTTCTTTACTGTTTATGGACCATGGGGGCGCCCAGATATGGCTTTATTTAAGTTTACTAAGGCGATTGTCAATGGAGAAACAATTGACGTATATAACAACGGTGATATGCGTCGTGATTTCACTTATATCGACGATATTGTTGAAGGCATTGTCCGCATACAAGATGTTATTCCAGCCAAATCAAATGAATGGTCAGTTGAATCAGGCTCACTAGCAACAAGTTCTGCCCCATACAAGGTGTTTAACATTGGCCATGGAAGCCCAGTTAAGCTGATGGATTTCATTGAGTCTCTAGAGGCTTCCTTAGGTATTGAAGCTAAGAAGAATTTTATGCCAATGCAACCAGGAGATGTGTACGCAACATACGCTGAAACCGAAGACCTATTTGAAGCTACTGGTTACACACCTAAAGTAAAAGTGAAAGAAGGTGTACAAGCTTTTGTTGATTGGTACCGAAGCTACTACAAGATATAAAGCATACAGGCGAGGAAATCCCTCGCCTTTTTATATATGGGCCTTGGTTTTTAGCGCTTCCGCCACCACTTTCGGTACGAAGTTGGTCACATCACCACCGTGAATAGCTACTTCGCGTACTATGGTTGAAGAGATAAAAGCATGCTCTTCGGCTGGGGTTAAGAATACGCTCTCTAGTCCTGGCATAAGGCGGCGATACATGTTCGTTAGGCCAAATTCGTACTCGAAGTCGACTGTCGTACGCAGACCCCGAATCAAGACATTAGCCTGCTCTTGTTTGGCAAAGTCGACCATAAGGCCTGAAAAACCCTTAGAGCTGACGTTGTCTAGGTGCTTTGTGACTTGTTGAGCGAACTGAACACGCTCATCCAAGGTAAACATAGTGTTTTTACTTGGGCTAGCTGCAACGGCGATGATGACTTCATCAAACATATCTGCGGCACGTTCAATCAAGTCTAGGTGTCCGTTAGTAATAGGATCAAAAGTTCCCGGATAGATGACTCGGGATAGGCGTTTTTGGCTCACTTTGCACGTCTCTAATTTTTCCATCTCCTTCAATGTTAACAAAAAGGCTCACAATTACCCACTGAAGCCGTTATCATTGGAACAAAAGATAGATATGGATTGAGTGATGAAAAAAATACTGGTAGTGAGAAACGACAAAATCGGCGACTTTATGTTGGCTTGGCCGAGCTTTGCCATGCTTAAAGCCTCGCTACCAGATTGTCATGTTACAGCTCTGGTGCCTAATTATACGGTTGCGCTTGCAGAGCTATGCCCATGGATTGACCATGTGCTGGTCGACCCGACAAAGAAATCTTCAAAACATGCGCAGAAAGAGCTGATTGAGCAGATTCGTCACGAACAGTTTGATGCTTCGATTAACTTGTTTTCTACCTCTTATAACGCCAAGTTAATTTGGAAGGGCAAGGTTCCTTATCGCTTAGCTCCCGCGACTAAGCTCGCGCAGATTTTCTATAACAAGCGCATTAAGCAAAAACGTTCTCAATCGGCTAAGCCAGAGTTTGAATACAACCTAGATCTTATTCGCGCCTTTTTAAGTGATATTGGCAAGCCTATCGTTGAACCTTCAGCGCCTTACTTATCGTTTAGTTCACAGCAGTTAGAGCAGCAAAAAGGCAAGTTGGTACAACAACTCGAATTGGATGTAAACAAGCCTTGGGTTTATGTTCATGCCGGTAGTGGTGGCTCTGCCAATAATCTTTCTTTAGAGCAGTACACACAGCTTGTCAGCGGTTTAGCGGGAGAATTTGAAGTGGTGTTAACCGCTGGGCCAGGTGAAGAACAAAAAGCCGCTGAGTTGCAGCAATTGATGGTTAGCCGCGGCAGAAATGCGGCGCTTTATGATAACAACGATGGTTTGGTTGATTTTTCTTGCTCGATTGCTTGTGCCGATATGTTTATCGCAGGCTCAACTGGGCCGTTACATATTGCGGCGGCGATCGATGTGCCAACCGTTGGTTTCTTCCCAAGTAAACGTTCTGCCACGCCACTACGTTGGCGACCGATTAACTCAGAAGGGAATCATATCGCTTTTTGCCCACCACAAGCTGAAGATAAAGCAAGCCAGGAAGATATGGCGCGTATTGATGTCGAAAAGGTGTTGGAAGAGTTACAGCCTTGGGCTAATGCTAAATTAGCATAGAAAAGGCGACCTTATCGGTCGCCTTACAATTCAAGCGTTCAAAATTTTTCAGGCATCTTGTCGGTTTCTGTTCGAATCCATAAATCCGCATATTTGACAAAGGTAGAATGCGCAGAGAGTAGTGACAGCAGGAAGCCCTGTTTACCATCTAAAAAGCCGGCCTTAACGACATACATTTTCAAAAAGCAGCCTAATGCATGAAGGATACCTTGTGAGATACTGCTCTTTTTACCCTTTTTCTCTCGCTGCTCTGCCCACGCTTTCGCATAGCTTGCTGATTTAACTAAGTAATGGTTCATATCATTGTAAGTAAAGTGAATCAGGTCACCAGTAAGGTTTTCAACCTTCATCTCCCCAGTTACTTCGACTTTCTCGTGCACCAAGGCGTCATTGTACTGAGTCAGTTTCGTTGGATATAAGCGCAGAACGCGGTCTGGGTACCAGCCACAATGACGAATATAACGACCAAACACCCAACTTAAGCGCGCGGTTTGATAGATGGTTGAAGGCTCATTATTAGCAACCGTCGCTAAAATGCTCTCTTTCAGTTCAGGCGTGACACGCTCATCAGCATCGAGCCACAGAATATAATCTGACTCAACATAAGACTGCGCGATACGACGTTGGGGCCCAAACCCTGGCCACTCTTGATTGACGAAAAACTTGTCGGTAAAGGTTCGTGCCACTTGTTCGGTGTTGTCTGTACTTCCAGAGTCGAGGACGACAATTTCATCAACCCAGTCATGGACGGTTTCCAAGCAAGCTTTAAGATGCTGCGCTTCGTTTTTAACGATTAAGGCAACGGCAATGGTTGGTTTACTCACTAGGATACCTCTGGAGTGGATGATGGTAGGTTTAAATCAGAGACCACTTTATCAAACATGGTGATAACTTGCTGAGCCTTAATGCGTTGCATCGCGTTTTTGTCTTTCACTCGTGCGCGCCAACTCAGCTCTTTTGATGTTTTGCCTGTTTCCGCTTGAATCGCTTCTTCATAGGCCGACACTACATAGTGGCGATACTGATAGGGCCCTGTTCGCTCGGGATTATGATGAGCGTAAAGGCCAATGACTGGTGTGTTGACCGCGTTCGCCATATGGGCTGGGCCTGTGTCTGGTGCAACAACAAGATTGGCTTTATCCAATAGCGCTAACATCTCTTTGAGAGAACTTTTGCCAACTAAATTGCTCACTACAACATCAATTAAATTCTCGATTTTCGCGGCAAGATCTAGCTCTACCTGAGCAGGGCTCCCAGCTAAAATAATACTCCAGCCTGCTTGATGTGCATGCTGAATCAGTTTGGCATAACCTTCTGCTGTCCAGTTTTTATAGGCTTTACTGGCTGCCGGAACAATCACAAGGTTCGGCTTGGTCGCGTCAAGCTGAGCGGTTGCCCAGGTTAAATCATCCGCAGAGTAGTCAATCCGCCATTTCGGTGACATATCCTGTACACCGAGCGTTTCACCAAAGGCAAGTAGCCCATCGAGAACATGCATGGTTTGCGGAGAGGGGACTTTGACATTGGTAAATAAGCTTTGAAAGTCTTGGCTGCGCGTGGAATCAAAGCCAAGTTTGTACTTCGCCTTGATACCTAAGGTCGCAATGCTGGCTCTAAACGCGTATTGCATATGCAGGAGAGCGTCGAACTGAAAATCTTTTAGCTCGCGCCACAGCGATTTGTAGCCTGACCAGCCATCTTTTTTATCAAACACCACTACGGTGATGTTATCTATATCTTCAATTAACTTTGCTTCTAGCTTGCCTGTTATCCAGACTATTTCAGTCTCAGGCCACTGGCGCTGTATCGCTTGTACAGCCGCAACGGTATTGCAGACGTCACCAATCGCAGACAAGCGCAGTACGCAGAGAGATTTAGGAGCGGAGGAAAAAAGTGGCATAGTGAATTCAATTAGCGTGTATTAGCCAAGATTATGCAGAGAGGCTCAATAAATGTAAAATGGCGGCGCAAATAAATTGAGAGATCACCACGCATGAAGACTTTGCAGTTTGATAATCAGACCATATGGTATGACGAAGAGCTACTTAAAGAAGACCCTAAACAAGTTTTCGAACCAAGTTATTGGCAGCAAAACGACAAAGTTATTGGTAGCGCTCAAGGGCGTGGTACTACTTGGTTTGTACAAACAGAGTCAATGCCTGCAGCGCTGCGGCACTATCGTCGTGGTGGTCTATTTGGCAAACTGGTTAAAGACAGTTACCGCTTTTCAGGCTGGGAGCAAACGCGCAGTTACCAAGAGTTTCAGCTTTTGAAGACGCTAATCCAAGCGGGTGTCAGTGTCCCTAAGCCAATTGCTGCTCGTGCGATCAAAAGCAGTTTGAGTTATACCGCGGATTTGTTGAGTGAAAAGATACCCAATGCCAGAGATTTGGTATCGATTCTGGTAGAAAAGCCACTTTCTGCAGAGATATATCAGAAAATTGGCCAAGAAATCCGTAAGATGCATAACGCGCAAGTGAACCACACTGACCTCAATATCCACAATATCTTGCTTGATGAAGACGAAAAAGTTTGGATTATCGACTTTGATAAGTGCTACCAACAATCTGGCGAAAAGTGGAAGCAGAGCAATTTAGCAAGACTAAAGCGCTCTTTTGAGAAAGAAGTGGGGAAGAGACAGATTAAGTGGTCTCAGAGTGATTGGAAAAATTTAGGTGTTTAGGTAAGCATATGAAGATCTTTGTTATCAGTTTGATTGGCTCCGTTGAAAGAAGAGAGCGAGTTAAACAAGAGCTTAATGGTGTCTCATTTCAGTTTTTTGACGCCATAAATGGCCGTGAAGGGCTACCTGAAAGCTTAGAGCAGAGAATCGATGATAACCATAGAAAGCTCTTTAGAAGTAGACCCTTAACTCCAGGTGAAAGGGGCGTATACGCAAGTCATTATTCACTTTGGCAACAGTGTGTTGCACTTGATGAGCCGATCGTTATCTTAGAAGATGATTTCAAGGCAACTAAATACTTTGATGATGTCATTTCCCATTTAGATGAAATGGCGAAAAGATTCGATTATGTGCGCCTAGAGCCACAGTATACAGAAAGCCTAAACTTAGGGTTTGATGAAATCGTACAGAAAGTACTATGGTTGGATAACTCAAAAGGTGCTACGGGTTATATGTTGACACCAGCTGCGGCTAGAAAGTTCTTACAAGCTAGTGAGCGTTGGATATGTGCAGTAGACAACTTTATTTCTGAAACCTATTTGCATGGGGTGCCAAGTGTGGGTGTTATCCCTTACGCGATTTATGCGCCAAATGATATGGAAAGTACTATCCAAGGGTTGTCTAAGTTACAGAAAGTCCCTCTTATCTTCAAGGTGACGAGAGAGCTACATAGATTCTATCGTTTTTTGCTAATGTCTCTTTGGAACCGAAGAATGTTGAAGCAATTAAGAAAGTGATCTCTTACTTAGTTATGAAGCGCCACGATGCTTCATAACTAAAAGTAGTCTAGAGAGTAATTTTTCTGGCTTTGAACTGAGTGAGCTCTCCTGCTTCTATTTGAGTAATTAGTGAACTTAGAAAGACGGCAGCATGCTCCTTGAAAGAGATACCTTCAAAATCCAAGTAAGAGTATTCCCACCATTTAGTCTCTAGAAGCTTTTCTACGAGCTCTTTATCAAAGCGGTAACGAATTATCTTGGCAGGGACTCCCCCTACAATAGCATAGGGTGGGACATCTTTAGTAACAACAGCGTTGGCTGCAATCACGGCGCCGTCAGAGATTGTTATACCTGGCTTAAGTGTTACGTTTTGTCCAATCCAAACATCATTGCCTATGATGAGTTTGTCTTCCTCTGGCGAAGAATAGGTTTGGATTTTCCCTTTATTTACCCCAAAAAGATTACAATATGTGATTGGACTTGTCGTAATCCTCTCGATAGGGTGTTGAAAGCCCATTATTTCCAAACCTTTTGCGATTGAGGTGTATCTCCCTACTGTTGCATAGTTTGGAAGGACTGAGTGGGAATAGGAGAAGCTTCCCATACTCCAAATGTATTTAGATTTTGGGTAAGTACATGATTCTTCAATGACTGTAGGGCGTTCGCAAGCAGAAACTTTCCCCAAGTAATGACGGGAAGATAAAGTAATGTTGAGGATCTTGAGTTGTTTTCGTTGCTGTAGTGACAGGAAAAACTTCCGATTATGCATGCCTATTACTCTTATCTAAAAAAAAGCGCAGCACCTGAGACTCATACTTTTTTAAAGTTCGTTTGAGGCGCTTATTATCCCAAGATCTGTTTTCGATTCCAGAAAACTCTTTCCAGTCCGCAAGATCAATTTCCAGTGCTAAGTTACCCCGATTATAAAAGCGCTCAGTAACATCTAGGCCAATGTTCTCGGGTAAATCGACAATCAGGTTATTGGCAATAAATGTCTTCCAATATTCTTTCCCAAGACCAGCGTGATCATCTGCTTTAGTAATGAGCATGTAGTCATTGCCTAACAAGCGAGAAATCCAACTCAAGCATAAAAACTGCTCTGTTGCAGGGTAGCGAGATTTGTATCCAGACACTTTATTAAAGCGTAATTCAGGTACAAAGTTCCCGTTCCAAATTTTTAGCAAATCCGCAGTTTCACCAAAATCAAACAGATCGCTTTTATGGAAATGGACCTCTCTTCCCGCATGAGATGAAATAAAGAACGTACTACTAGTAACTACACGTGAGTTTAGCAAGGCATGTTTGCTGTCTCTCGATGTTCCTGAATATTTCTCGTACAGCTCAACAAAGCCTCTACCAGTTAGTAGATTATCTGTCCTCATTTTTACGGCGAACTTAGTTTCAACTTTAGCTAACCCCATGTGTGAGCTATGTAGTTGACGATTATTGTTGAGTTGAATTCGTTCGTCACAATGATAAATGAAGTTAGGCCCTGGGTCGTCAAGCTCAAGCACTAGGTCATAATCTAAGCCTTGATGAGGCTGCCCTTTCCATGTCGATAAAACGATTTTAGACTCTGGAAAGTGATACCTAATGGAATCCAAACATTGTTCGGTTATCCCCTTAATTTGATCGCGCCCCGAGGTCGCTTGGATAGGGCCTTGAACAACGAATGTAATATCTTGGTTTGCAATAGTCATGGGTGTCTGTTATCGAATGAGCCCAGGCATAGTAGTCGACTGGGCATAAGCTAATTAATCATCAAAGAGGTGGCTTAATGTGTCGCTATCTCGTTCTAGATTAATAGCAACTGCAGATGGATATGGATTCGTTGCTGAGTGGTCGTTGATTAGGTAACGACGAGTATGTGGTAAACCAAATAGGCATCGATCAACACGTACTCCAAATTTTGCTAGCTCTTGAGTTGTGTACTCAATTTCACTTTCAGGTCTTGATGACGTTAATACCAAGAATAGACCACCATCTTTCTGTAGCTCAGCAATCTTAGTTAGGTTTGCTTCTAGTCCAGGAGTTTTCCAGCCATTCTTCGCAAACTTACTACCATTCTTAAGCAGGACACCGTCTACGTCGCAGAAGACAGTCATATGTTTTTTGCAGAAGTGGCGGTATTCGCGCAGCGTGCCCCAATCAACGTACTCAGATGCTGAACGACGGACGAACTCTTCATTTGACATTAGCATCTTGTATATTACGTGTGAAATGTACACTTCTTTGTCAGATGAAATGTTTTCAAAAGTGGAGCAGAACTCTTGGGCGGAGCGGAAACTATAGCCACCACAACAAAAAAAGTTACTGATAACTTCTTTTTCTACAATGTTCGAGATAACCCCTAAAGAGTCAACTTCTACATAACTCTTGTTTTTGGCATCTACAAGCTCAATATCGTTGAGGTCAATGGTCGTGACGGCATTGATTGGTTCTGGAGAACATGAAAACTTATTGTCGCAGTCTTTGATAAAGAAAGATTCTTCTATTTGGCCTTGTTTGATCGCCTGATAGATAGTCTCTGATTGCGATGAGGTTGGCTCTTGTAAAACAACAAAATCTGGAGTTACACCTGTTGCGCGAATAAAGCTTTCCGAGACAACTTCTTGAGACGTGTATTTTTCCAAATGTTCTTGCAAACAGACGATAACTACGCGATCAAACTTCTCTAGGTCAATAGCTTCAATCGATTTCTCAAGCATTAGTTTTCCATCTGGCATAGTCAGAAGCCACTTAGGTCTCATGTTTGGAAATCGAGAAGAGCGCCCCGCGACGGGTAAAATTAATGTAAACATAAGTTATCCTGTTATTTTTTGCATAGTCTTGGTCATTGCCCAATTAAACCAAGTAATAGTAACATCATCGTGGTCTTGGATATAAGGTGCTATTCTTAGTATGGTGAGAGCTTCAATGATTCTCATTTCATACTCAAATAGCCTTTCTAATGTAGCTAAGAAAGATGGTTTAGCATGCTCGCAAAAAATTTCACCTTTAATTCTGACACTTGCTTTTTCTTTTCTGAAGCTCCAACCAAAGTCGAAGTCTTGGATAAGCTTAGCAGCGTCCTGTAAAGGACTATTAATGTCACAGCTAAGAAAATCGAATAAAGTTAGTTGATTATCTTCAGTAACTTTGAGGTTAGATAGGGTTAAGTCTCCATGGCACATACCTAAGGGTAGTTCCAAGTCTTTCTTGCAATAGTTGAGCAATGTTTCTATGTGAACCTGTACATTAGGTAATGTAGTTTCTTTTCCCGAAAGATGTTCTTTAATTGATAATATCTTTTGTCGAATCGCTTCAACCGGGTAAACGCCATCTTCACTTTGGGATACGGAATTGATTAAGTAAAAATCTAGCGCTGTTTTTAAATTTTTCGCGACAATTTTAGAGCCTTTATAGGCAACTTGCTCACCACCGAGGCCTTCAATGAATGGCATAGAAACAGATAGCTCTTTGTCCGTCTTGTTTATTTCAAGCACAGGTATTGCAGAGATCTTATAAGATGGCGTAACTAAGGATTTAAAGTTGCGTTGCTTTATAATAGCTTCGTAGTTTCTATCTAGCGAGGAGTAAATTTTTTTTCGCACAAGATAGGAATTTGATTCTTGAATGACTTCAAGTACTGCACCAGAGTGAGAGGCAGCTTGAATTTTACTGTTTATTTCTCGCATATCTAGCTACAACCTTATTTATTATCCAGATTCCCGATAAGGCGAATGGTGGTTTCTATTGCGCCTGAGTTTCTTTGCACAAACTCCAATGCTGCCTGACCTTTATTGGTTCTAAGTGAGTCATTGTTAAACAGAGACAGTAAGCTTTCAAAGAGCTCTTCACTACTTTTTACAACTGAACATGCATCATGTGCGATCAAGGCTTGTGTAATATCTTGAAAGTTATAAAAGCTAGGACCAGTTAAAGTCGCTTTTGCCAATGCTGCAGGCTCTAATAGGTTGTGTCCACCCACTTTATCACCGACAAGGCTTCCCCCCATAAAACAAATATCTGATGCTTCAATTTGTTCAAGCATTTCTCCCATAGTATCGCCAATGTAGACTTGAGTTGAATTAGTGACTTTCTCTCCACTACTTCTTGATACCGTAGGAAAGCTCGCTTCTGAAAGAGATTTTACTTTAGAGAACCGTTCTGGATGTCTAGGCACCAAAATAAGAATCGCGTCAGGTTTATGCTTAAGAAGAGAGGTGTGTGCAGAGATAACTATTTCATCTTCACCTTCATGCGTACTTGCTGCAATCCAAACTGGGCGAGACGAACCAAGTGTTTGTCTAAGTGTTTGACCTTTGGCTTTTGTTTCTTGACTAACCATTATGTCGAACTTAATTGAACCGGAGACGGATAATTTCTCAGGATGCACACCTAACGTTTTAAAGTTGTTTGCATCGTTGGGATACTGACAAACTATCCTAGTAATACTTCGGTTAAGTTGCTTAGCTAGAGTCGGAACCTTCTTATAACCGTTGCAGGACTTATCGGAGAGGCGTGCATTAACTATTGTTATAGGAATTCCTGCGTGATTCGAGAGGTACAACGTATTTGGCCAGATTTCAGTTTCCATGATGATCAGCTGACAAGGCTTGATTATTTTAAGGAATTGGTTAATGGCAAAAGGAAAATCAAAAGGCATGTACCTATGTGTTACGAGTTTCCCCAGTTTTTTAGCTTGTTCTGCACCTGTTGCTGTCGTAGTTGTTAGAACGATGTTTATCTCAGGGTACTGTTCTTTTAGCTTATAAATTAGAGGCGTAGCAGCTATTGTTTCCCCCATAGACACTGCATGAATCCAAATTGGGCTCTCCCTGAAAGGAAGAGCAGGGGTGACACCCCAATGCTCTTTCCATCGAGATCCTATTCTGGGTTTACCCGACTTAGTCTTATAGAGGCTATAGATAAACAGTGGTGATACAAGACCGAGTAGCACTGTATAGACGAGTCTGAAGATCAATGCGAATAACCTGCTTAGTCGTTATTTCTTGATTAAGTCATCTGGATCTAAATGAGTCCATTTACCACGTGGTTTATCCATGTATTGAAAGTACTCGTTAGTGAATGAGCCTTGGATACACACATAATTTCGATCACGAGACTGAGCCTCTTTGTTTTCAAGAACCCTGTTCAATACCATAGGACCTGTCGTATCAAAAACACCTTTGACACGTTCACCTTGAGCGTAATTCATAACATTATCAACGATAATGTCTAGTGCTTCTTTGAATATAGGATTGTTTGGTTCAGTTGCTAAAAAGTAGTTCGTGTATTCAGTATTGTTCTTTATCTTGATAAACAACGCAGACTCGATACCAGCCAAAATTCGTTTTAGTGGCCACACTAAAGTTGCGTCGATATCCATATAGATCCCCCCCTCTTTGTGCAAGACAGCGAGGCGCCACACATCAGCCTGAGCCGCGCCATCGTTAAGCTTCATATAGCTTTCGTACACGTCGGGAGATGCGTTGTTTTTTAGGTACTCTCCGCGAGCTTCTGTGCTGACGTATCGATAATCATAATCGAGCGACATCAAGCGATTGAAGAGATAATTAAGATAGACAGGTAAGGTCGACTTGTTAGAAAAGTTTGTCTGCCAGATAATTTTGGTTACATCGCTTTTACGATTTGTATGAACCTTAGCCGCAGAGTATTCAGGGATCGTAAAGCGCAGTTTTGGAAAAACAAAGTGAAACGGATATGACAATACTTTGAAAATGTTGCCAACCAATTTAATCACTCGGTTGGAAATCAAGATTAGAGCTGTGTTCATAAAGTTGTTACCTACGATGGCTTGAGCAGCACGAGTCAAGCCAAATTCGTTCTGTTATATGATCGAACTGACGGTGGTCAGAACAATGTGTGAGCTACTGAAGAGAGTATATCTAACTGGCTCAGTGGAACAAAACTTTCGAATACCTGAAAATGAAAATATTTGGTCTGTTTGTACGTGAAACACTATTTGATAAACTCTTTTAGAGCATCTATTACGGTGTTCGGTGTTAGTTTGTTAAGACAATCCAAATGACCAAGAGGACATTCTCTCTTAAAGCATGGCCGACAGTCTACATCAGTGTGCACCATTCTTAGCTTATCGGTGAGTGGAGGCGTGTATTTTGGTGAACTCGAGCCGTAAATTGCTACGATATTACAACCAACGGCTGCAGATACGTGCATCAATCCTGAGTCATTACTGACTACAGTGTGGCACGCAGCTAATAGATCGACTGCCTCAATCAGAGACGTTTCACCTGCTAAGTTGAAACATAACCGAGCTTGCTCATTCGACAATTTCGAGCGAATAAGTTCACAGACATCTCTGTCTTTGTCTGAGCCAAATAGCCAAATTTGATAGCCATTTTCAATTGCAAACTGAGCGACTTGCGTATAGTAAGGATCGGGCCAACGCTTTGCTGGGCCAAATTCGGCTCCAGGACAAAGTCCTATAATTGGTCGAGTGTCCTCCAAGCTTAAGCGAGATCTTACGTTTTGTTGGCTGATAATGTTGATGGATAGACTTGGTCTAGGGCAATTTGTTAGCTCAACGTTGGTAAGCATCTCACCTTTAGGGTGCGCTAATGCAACGTATCTTTCGACCATGTACTGGAAAACACGTTTATCTGGCCGTAAGTCATTGAGTAGACCATAGCGCATTTCCCCTTTCCAACCTGTTCTTGAGCTGATACCTGCGAAGAATGGAATCAAAGCAGATTTGGCTGAGTTAGGTAAAATATAAGCGTGGGTATATCCCTCTTTAGCCAGTGTACGGGCCAATTTCCAGCGACCTCTCAGGTTAAACTCACCATGCCCTATTGGCATCTCAATGGCTTGATTGATTTCTGGCATACGCTCCAAGATAGGCTTACACCAAGCAGGAGCGAGAACATCTATCTCAGCATTTGGATGTTGATGGCTTAACGCCGTATAAAGGCTTTGCGACATTACCATATCGCCAACCCATGATGGGCCAATTATTAGAATCTTCATTGCTTTTCTTGTTTCTCCCAGTGATATTTTTCTGCAGAAACATTAGCGAAAAAAACTGCGAGCATAAATCCGTAGAAAGAGCCGATAAGGTTGGCTGTGAGTGGTACTTCAGTTATGCCATATATCGCAAATCCAGAAACAAAAAGTGTTGCTGAAAGTGACCAGTTTGTTTTGTACTTTACATAATGTCGGAAAAATATAAGGAGTGGTGCGACGAATACTCCAAATATGCTTATAAGTCCAAAAAAACCATTGGTTGCGAGCATCTCAAAATATTGGTTATGAGCATGTCCTCTTGTTATTTTTGAAGCACCTTTACTTATTTTTTTGTCTAAATATAATTGATGATTCAGCTCTTCTCTTTTAGAGTATGGCAGACCGAAGAGGGGGTTTACTTTAAACGCTTCAAAGGCACCATACCAATATTGAAGTCTGTAACCAGAAGAGGTCGCACTTCCAATGTTGCCTGATGCTATTAAGCTGAATTCTTGATATGTATAATCAATACGACTTTTAAAATTAGTCGAATTATTATAAAGCGTGAAAATAGCCAAGAATAGTGTTAAGCAACCTAAGGTTATATGTTTCTTTTTAAATCTATTAATATTAATTATAACTAAGAGTGCTAAGAGTATTGGTATGGCAAATATTGCACCACGAGTATAAGTGAATATTGTAGCTATAATGGAAAGCATGAATCCGATTACAAGGAGGACCTTTAGTTTAGATTCAAGAGCAAATGTCAAAGCGAGAAAAGACAAAGAACATGCAAGATAACCAAAATTGATACTGAATAAAAAACCATCTACTCTAGGCATTTTTATGATAAAGTGCTGGTAATATGCCAACGCAAATGCACCAATGGTTCCTATAATAAGACCTATCTCAAAATAAACTCTATAATTCGATTGGTGCTTGGAAAGGTGTGTTTTAAGAGCATAATAAATAGGGATGCAAAGGAGTAATCTTCCACCTCCTTGGAAATAGCGTGCAGTTGTTCCATCGTAAATGACTATTGGTATCGCCCCAATAAAGTAAATGGAAAGGCAAAGAGTTACAACTATATCAAATTTGGTTATAGTTATATGGCTACGATTTAAATATAAATATATTAGCGATAACAATATAGCAATAGCTATTACAGCCACACTGAAATTACTGGTCGTGAGCAGTAGTGCTGGTACTAACAACATTATCCAACTCATATAGGATTCATAAGGCTTGTGAAACAACATAGCTAACCTGTGAAGTTATCTTTCTTTTTAAAAAGGTAATTACCACGGATTTTTCTCCATAAACCGAATACATCAGTTCTTGGAAAAATCGCAATTCTACGAATTTGAAATGGATCCTGATGAGTGGTTAGAGGACCACTATTGGTCGCTACAGCAAAATTATAGCCAAGCTTTTCCGCGCAATGTTTAGATTCAGCATCTAACGAGCCGTAAGGATATGCAAAAGAAGTTAGTGGCTTTCCTAACAGGTCTTCTAACTCTTCCTTATTATTTTTTATCTCCGCTTCTTGCCTCTCTGGAGATAAAGTATCCAGGTGAGGGTGGCTGACCGTATGCCCCCCAATCTCTACATGTCCAGACTCTGACAAGGCTTTAAGTTCTTGTGCATTCATTAACGAAACGGGCTTCTCTGGATTATCTTTAACTTCAACATCCCAACGATTAAAAGTTTCACCTGTAACCGTGTAAACAACAGCTTTGAAGTTGTACTTTTCTAGTAGCGGAAGCAGCAGTTCATAGTTATCTCTATAACCATCATCAACAGTAATGATAATGTAGCGCTTGCCATATTCTAGCCGACTGATTAAGCCCTTTTCCGCCAAATCTTCAAAGGTGATAGTTTCAAATCCCATCTTTTTGATTAGTTTGAAATGCTTTTCTAGCATATCAATATGTAAATATGTGCCATGTACCCCTTTTTCACTTTCATCTTTAATGAAGCGGTGGTACATAATGATTGGCATCTCTTTACGTATTTTTTCAACGTAAACCGTTTGGTAGATGTTTTCTACTTGGTCGACGATGTTTGTTAGGCTATAGTTTTCTCTAATCGTTTCAACGATTTCTTTGTAACAATGTTTACTTTGTAGACCAATTTCAACTTGCTGCTTGATTGATGAAAAGTCTATGTCGAGATCTTTAGGGCCAATATCGCCAAAGTTGCTCGCCATTGCTTCTTTGATATTACTTCCATCCACTAAACCAATCGCTTTTGCTTCACCTATCGCAAGAGTAGGTCTTCCACACAGCAGAGATTCCATTGCTACCCGACCTGCTCCGATCACAAGATCTGACGTGGCTAAAACCGAGGCTACATCATTGGAGTAGCCACAAAAATCTACGCACTGTCTAAATTTATCAAAACGAGGTTCAATTTTTGAGCCTGAAACTACTTTTACATTGTAAGAATCAGTATCTAGACATTCATTGAGCAGCTGATAGCAAAGATCACCTTTAGGGCCTGTTAAGCGACCAATAATAGTCACAATCGGCTTGTCATTTTCTGGCGCTTTTAACCAAATGAATTTGTCTGTCTCTATACCGTTTCTGCTTACTTTTAGTTGCGTTTCTGCCACACCTAGTTCGCGCACTAGCTGATCTTTAATGGCCTCACATACGGGAAGGGCTTTATCTCCCATTGCATGGAACTTTTTTCGTGATGCGTGAACTGGTTGCCTACCATGAACTGTGGTCACCATCGGCGTCCCAGTGATCTTACATGCTACATGGCAGCTCCAACTGGAAGCACGCGAGTGAGCATGGACAAGCTGAATCTTATGCTTTTTAATCAAATAGACTAGATAAGCGACATGCCAAAAGCGGCGAGGGATACTGCGCTTGTTAAAACGTAGCTTGAAATATTCGCCTTTGAAAGGTTTTGTTAACGTGTCAGACACATAATGAACGTTATGCCCTCTGGCAGTTAGTTCATTACCAACGGTAGTGGCATAAACTTCTGCACCCGTTACCTCTAACTGCGAGAGTGCCATTAAGATATTCATTATTTAACTCTAATAATTTGGAAAACGCTTAGCAGATTATAGATGAGCAGGTGAGCATAGCGTTTTATTGACGTCTATGTCACCCCTAAATGCTCTAAGAGTTGATAGTTTGCATGTATTCAGCAATGCCTTCCGCGACAGATTTAAACTCATGATCGCAACCTGCTGCGCGCAGCTTAGTTAGATCGGCTTGCGTAAATTCTTGGTAAGCGCCTTTTAAGTGCTCAGGGAATGGTATAGTTTCAATTTCACCTTTGCCATGAAATTTAATTACCGCTTTGGCTACTTCTTCGAATGACTCTGCGTTACCTGTACCTAGGTTGAAGATACCTGAAGCGCCGCTTTTCATAAACCACAAGTTAACAGCGGCAACGTCACCTACATACACGAAGTCACGCTGGAATGTTTCACTACCTTGAAACAGCTTTGGATTCTCGCCCGCGTTCATCTGGTTGTTGAGATGGAAGGCGACTGAAGCCATAGAACCCTTATGCTGTTCACGGGGACCATAAACGTTGAAGTATCGGAATCCTGTTATTTGAGATAGTTTTTCTCCATGCTCTTCAGCATCTTGCCAAATTCGACGTACATAATTATCAAACTGCTGTTTTGAGTAACCGTATACATTTAGTGCACCTTCGTATTCTTTTTCTTCGATAAACGTATCTGTTTCGCCATATGTAGCCGCAGAAGACGCATAAAGGAAAGGAATCTCACGCTCTAGGCAGTAATGAAGCAGCTCTTTTGAATACTCATAGTTATTGAGCATCACATATTTGCCATCCCATTCTGTTGTTGCTGAGCATGCACCTTCATGGAAAACGGCATCGATTGGTCCGAAATCATCGCCCGCCATGATTTGGGTAAGGAAGTCATCACGATCCATGTAGTCCGCAATATCTAGGTCTACAAGGTTCTGGAACTTTTTACCATTCTTTAGGTTATCCACGACAAGAATATCATTAATACCCTTATTGTTGAGTGCTTTAACGATGTTGCTGCCAATCATCCCAGCACCACCAGTTACGATGATCATAGCTTAATCCTGCAATAGTCGATTTGACGGTCGATTATATCAAGGATGAAGACAGGTGGAAATGTTCTTGTTTACCCGCAGCGTTGAAGTATTCATCTAACTGTGTCTATGTTTAGCAAGTATAATTGTGTACTAATGCTGATGCAGTACGGTTTATAAGCCTTGTTTTTGTCAATTTTAATATTGATCGAGGTTATGCTAGTTAGAAAGCAACGAGATACAAACGCTGTGTAGTATAATCAAGATATGCTTGATTATACTAAGCCTTGGTGTTTTACCAAACTTCATGAGCTACCATGTATACAGTCAAATATGAAGTTAGTCATGCTACCTTAGTTTACTTAGTTCCAAATGAAGCTGCGTCACACATACTACTTCTATCACTAAGAGGGGGGAGATAAAGTTTGACCCCATCTATAGATTACAATACCATTCCGACTCACTGAAACTGACCTTTTGACCTAGCAGTAACGTTGGGTTGTTGTGATTTTAAAACAAGTGCTGATATTAGAATCGATGGTATGTTTTGTGTGGTGTTTTGAAGCCCCAGTAGTGTTAACAGTGTTCCAACTAAGCTAACATTTAGGCATCTTAAGTGGTTGTTTTTTCTAAAAAGCTGGCTAGGTACAGTATATAAAAGTTAATATAAAGTTAGAGGGTTGTCTCGGTTGTCGATGTTGAATGGATTATTCAAGGGGTTAGTTAAAGTTCTTTCTAGCGTTTCTTCTAGAAGTTTACCGGGAGTCTTAAATCTTGCATCTTTATGGTTTTTCTCTCACTACCTAGATAGTGGCGAGTATGCTGAAAACTCTAATTATGTATATCTAGTATCTTATATCTCAGGTATGACCCTTGGAATTGTTTATTTCAGTTTGGTTGTTATTTTACCTAGTTCTGATGAGGATGACAAAAGCCTAGAAACTCTTGCTTACATCTTTAAAAAGGCTTTTTTGTTTTTATCTGTACTTTTTATTTTTATTTGGCTTATGGGGTTGTTGGAGCCAAGAGTAATATTAGGCATTTTGGTCTTATCACTATTTCAATATTCAGTGGAACTTAATCGAGCAAAAGGAAATTTTAAAGTTGCCTTAAGGTTACTGTATACTCAATCTTCCATTTTATTTATTTTGATACTGTTTTCTTGGTATTTTAGCGTGAAGGTGAACTTCGAATTTCTCTTTATACTCGCTTACTCTTTTTCAGTACTTGCTGTCGATTTTTCTACTGTATCCGCATTGTTTCGCGCTCGCTTGATAGGAGAGAAGAAAGTCGTATTCGATATGTTTTCTGTTTTCAGCGGCGCTTTTCTTTTGAAAGTGTCAGAGGGATTTGTTCCTGCCTTTCTTCGCTATGTGGTGCTTCCTCATTACCCAGATTCAAAAGACTTTGCCACATTAGCAATGGATTTGGTGCAGCGATTTGTCGCTACGCTTTTTAACGCAGTAAAGTTTTTTGTAATGCCAAGTCAGGTGAAAGAGTACCACGGCCGTAAGTTCAACCCTAAGGTCGGCGGTGCGCTTAATCATATTTCTTTAATCATTGCGATGACAGTCATAACTAGTTTTGTTCTAGTTGTTACTTATTCTGATTTATTAAGCAATTGGAAAATATTCCATGATTTGGGGCCAAAGTTAGCCGAACTTGATTTGATGTACTTGTTTTTCGTTATCGTCATTTATCAAATTTCCAATTTTTATCGCAAGTCTTCGGTAGATATATACTTGATGTCAAACAGAAGATATAGCGAGTTGGTACTATTGCACTTTTTTGCTCTCGTAACCGCTTCCACATTTTTCTATTTTGGGTTCGCGTATTTAGGAGTGTTTTGTGTTGTTGCCGTTTACTATGTGACAATTTATTTTTTGAGTAGGATACTATTGAGGGAGAAAAAGGTTGAATTATAAAACCAATATAATTGTACTCGCTGCTGGAGAAGGAAAGCGATTTTTTTCTTCTGGTGGTCAGATCTTAAAACAACTAGTTCCATTTGATGGGGTCCCATTGCTTAGAAGAATCCTTCTGCAAATCAAGGAACTCAACATAGACACAAACATAATAGTAGTAGTCGGAGAAGATGATACCCAAGAAGGGCAGATTAAAGAATGCCTTGCTGATATTAGCGGTGTTAGGTATGTGAAAAACCTACAAAGTCGCTCCGATAACAACTTTTATTCTGTAAAATGTGCTTTGCAACATTGTAAGTTGGGACCATCGCTAGTAATTGAAGCTGATTGCGTTTTTGAATCTGATGATTTGAAAACTTTCTCAGACCATGTAATCGACAGTACTGATATCGTTTGGGGTTGTATTGGTTCTGCAAACAAATATGATCATGGAGGTATCCTTGTACGCCTTAATGGTTGTTGGGAACCGAAAATTACTCAAGGCGACGAGTTCCAAAGATTATCTCAGGATCCTAAAGCACTAAAAATGTTCGGCTTAGTTGGTATTCCGTTGAACCAGAGTGGTCTGTTTTTTGAACAGGTCGCGAGTGCAGAGTACAAAACGCCAAAATACTTTCATCAGGTGTTTTTTGATTCAACTGATTGCTATAGTCACACGGTTTTTGACTTTGGAGCTAAAGCATTTTCGTTTAATACAAAAGATGAGTTAAATTCCAATGAGTAGATTTGAATTAATGTCCCCAGATGAGCTGATACCAATTGAAGACTTTAGTCGAGAAAGAGTTGAATGGTTGAAATCGAAGGTTACAGAAGAAAATGAGTGGAGCGTGCCTATTTGCGTGAGTTCTGAGGGCTTTGTTATGGATGGTCATCATCGCCATCAGACTGCACTTGCCCTCGGTCTATCTAATGTACCAGTGGAACGTTTCAGCTATTGCGAGGTAGGGTTGTATAGTTTGAGGGATGACGTTGACGTTTCATATGAGATTATTAAATCGAACATTGCGTCTGGGGTTATCTTTCCATATAAGACAGCAAAACATGACTTTCCCTCAGCAAGAGAGAACTTTGAACCAGTTCCTCTTGATAAACTGAAGTAGATATAAAGAGTAGAGTTTATGAAGACTATAATACTAGCTGCTGGTATGGGCGTATCTCTTGACGGTGCGAACCGTTTATCCTTGACTATCTCTTCTGATGGAGAGACTGTATTTGAGCGATTGCGTAACCAGTTTAGTGATGACTTGACAATTGTCGTAGGTTACCGAGCTGCTGATGTAATATCGAGTACTTATAGCGCAAAGCATGTACTTAATCCTTTTTGGCATGAAACGGGTAGTGCATACTCTGCGTTTTTAGGCCTTGAAGCGGTAGGTCCAGTAAATGCAAGCGACAAAATCTGTATCATTCCAAGTGACCTTATATTTTCAGAGCAAGCGGTTGAACAGGTTAAACAAAACAATACTCCTGCGGTCTTTGGTCTACGTACTGAGTTTCGAAGTCCTGAATCAGCAAATCTAGAGTTAAATGGAGACGTCATTAGCGCGGTATATTCAGGGCATATTAAAGATGTGAACGATCCAATGTTTAGAGGGCCGATCATTTTCAATGGTGAGCTGTTAACTCAGATCAAAGAAGTGTGTCGCAACAACTCTGAACTCTCATTGGTTGAAGCTATTATAGCGTGCGAAGTAGATTTTAATTTTGGTGAGTTATCTGAACCTGATGTTTTTGAAATAAACTCTGTAAATGATTACTTATCGGCTAAAGCAGCATTGTAGGAATACTAAAGTGAAAGTTAGAACTTATACTTTTTTTTTGGGGGATGATTGTATTCCCCATTCAAGCGAAGAGAATGAAAGAGTTAAACGTATTTGTGCTTCGCTTCCAATAGTCTCTTCGATGCAAGATGTCCGAACCTCCAGAGTTACACTTCAAACCATCGTATTCTCAGACCTCTATGAGCTAGAAAATGCCTTAATTGGGCTTCGGGTTAACTACGATAAGTTTAGAGCTAGTGGAGTCCGTTGGGTTAATCAACCGTTAGTATATAAAGGGAATATGGGGGATTACTCTTATAACTCTGTCGTTTCAAGGTTAGTTACTCTATTAGTAGAATTACCCAATCTATTTATTTCTATACGCTCGTCTGAGTTCTCAAATAGCTTGGTTCCCGCTCATTTATATGCCTCGGTGTGTAAATCGTTGTCGCGGGTGGATATAACGGGAGGAATCAATTTCCGTTTTGGAATTGGCTTTGAGATAGCTTCTGGTACACCTTACTACCCGTTTTCTTACTCTTCTAATTTTGGAGCATCTTTAGGTATTGAGTCATTGCCTGTAGTCGCAAAAGAGCTCGCGGCGAATAAGGAAATCAGATTATCCGATAAGGCTTTAGAAGCCCTTTCTAATTGTTACGATGGAGCACAAAAAACCTTAGACTCTTGCAATATACCATTGCTTGGTGGGGATTGGTCGTTGGCACCAGTTCCGCATACTACGGATTCAGTAGCTCAGTTGATCGAAGATCAAGGTTATACAGTCGGTTCTTCAGGAGCCTTGTCAGTTGTCGGGAGCTTAACAGCTGAACTTAAGCGTATGGCAGTTGACGCTAATATCAAAGCTAGTGGCTTCAACGGAGTAATGTTAAGCGTACTGGAAGATGACCTTTTAGCTAGACGGTTTTCAGAAGGCTCAGTAACAGTAAATGACCTGATTATGTATTCAGCAGTTTGTGGCGTTGGTGTAGACATGGTGCCCATTCCCGGGGAAACATCTGAGGCAACAATTGTTGGTGTAGCTAGAGATCTTGCGATGATGGCCAGTCGTTTGCAGAAACCTTTGGGTTTACGACTACTTCCTATCCAAGGTAAGCGCTCTGGAGCGATCACACGCTTTAATCACGACTTTTTAAATGATACTTGTATACAAGGGCTTCGCTAATGTCAGATTTTAATAAGCAATCAGTGAAACAGTTTTGGGATACAAGAGCCGCTAAACTGGAAGAGACAGATAATAAGGCTTCACTTACCAACCTAGAAACAGATGAAGAGTTATCTGCACTTAAGTTAGAACTGGAATCAAAAGTTCTAAATCGAATTATAGAAGAGACTAACGAAAAAGATACTCTTTTAGATCTAGGCTGCGGTTATGGGCATTGGAGTATTCATTTTTCTAGCCTTTTCAAAAGTGTTATTGGTGTCGAATATAGTGAAAGCTTAACTAAATACGGCCAGAAACTAGCAACAGAAAAAAATATAAGAAATATTGCATTCAAGCACTCTGATGTTTGTAGCTTTCAATTTGAGGGCTCTTACGATGTTGTTTTAATTTCGGGATTATTTCTTTACCTACATGATGAAGATGTTACCGATATTCTAACACGATTATCAAAGCACTTGTCGAAAGGATCTAGAGTGATTTTGAGGGATGGAATGTCACTATTAGATCATGATCATATAATTATTGATAAGTATTCATCTGCATTAGAAGATAACTATAGTGCAATATATAGAACCCCCGAGAAATATAAGAGACTATTTTCTGAATGTAGTTATCAGTTAATAGAAAGTATGGACATGTTTAGTAAAGAGTCAGCTTTGAATAAATGGCAGGAAACGAGGCTAAGAGTCATGGTTTACGAGGTTAAGTAGAATGAATTTTTTTGATATTGTTTCTGATATTTATAGTAGACAAGCATTCAAAGAATTTTACTCTAGATATTTCTCAGGAAAACTGTCGCCAGTAATGGCCGCATATTGTTATAAAAAGAACATCCACCCTAATGTACTTACTTTAGCAATGATACCTGTTGGTATTGTTGGGGGAGGTCTTTTTATTAATGGAGGTGAGCTAAGTTGGATTCTAGGTGGTCTTGCGTTTATCTTCTTGAACATACTAGATGCTGCTGACGGAGAGGTTGCTAGATATTCTAATAAAACAAGCTTAACTGGTGATTATTACGATAGGGTAGCGCATTATGTAACTGATATCAGCGCATACTTAGGAGGAGGGGTAGGGCTTTATCTTTGGCTTGGAGATTCTCTCTTGCTATATGTTACATTTTTGCTTGTTTTGGTGCATGTCAGCGATATTGCCTTAAGAGATCTAAGAGTTTTGGTCGGTGTAGATAGTTCTCAAAAGAATCATGGTGAAAAGGCTACAGTAAAAGATAAGAAAAAAAACACCAAAATGCCGATAACGGGCGCTAAAAGATTAATTGGCGAAGTATTATTTACTAACGTAGCATTCTTCCATTTAGTACCAGTTTTTGCTGTTATACAATTGTTATTTAATATGAATTTACCTTATTTACTCGTAGGGTACTTTTGTATATTTACAGTTGTAAATACACTAAAGCTGTTAATTAGATCTGTAATCATATACAAGTTGGACGATTGGACATGATCGTAAGACTAACTAGAACTCTTCCAATGAAAAACCAGCCGGGTGCTGGTCAACATGCTTTTTTTTATTCTGATCGTATTAAAGAAAAAACAAAGATATTTGTTTCCCGCAATGGCTCGGAGGATAAATATGATTTCGGTAATGATGTTGAAGTGATCAGAATGGCAACGCCGGATGCGGTTTTAGGCGATACCTCCGGTTTTTTAAGCCGTCTTCGTATTCTCTCTGTGAAGCTGTTTGGGGACTTAGTATGCGGCTATGTTTCAATAAAAGAGCTATGGAGTATTCGTCGGGATGTTAGTTTAATACATGTTCATAGCATTGGTTTTATGTTCACAGGACTTCTCCTGAAGTTAGTATGTCGTAGTCCTGTTGTATTTGGTTTTCATGGAACGGACTTTCTTAGAGTTGAGAAGAGCACACTAGCTCGCAAAGTGTTTAGTCGATACGATGGCTTTATTTGTGTCTCTCCTCTAATGATTCAGCCATTGCAAGAGATGTTTTGTGACAAGCCAATTAAGTATGTAGGAAACTTTGTCGATACGGATTTTTTCACATTGCCTGATAGCCATAGTGAAAAAGGGGACTACTTGTTATGTGTTGCTAGTTTAAGATGGCAAAAGGATATCCATACCCTCATAAAAAGTTACGCCTATGCAGTCTCTGAGAATCCAAGTATCCAAGTTCTAAAAATAGTGGGTAGCGGACCTCAAGAGAAAGAGCTCAAAAACTTAGTGGGGCAACTAGGATTGGAAAAGCGAGTTGTGTTTGAAGGCGCTAAATCACGCGCTGAAGTATTAGAGTTGATGACAAACTGCCATTTCTTCATTCTTTCGTCTGTGAAAGAGGGGTTTCCGAAAGTTGTTTTGGAAGCTTTGGCATGTGGGAAATTTGTGATTTCGACCAATGCTGGTGCATTAAGTGAGATTCTAAACAAAGACGTCAGTCTTATAGTAGATGCGGGGGATTGTGAAAGACTAGGTATGGAGATTGCGCGATTTTCTTCCTTAACGTTTGACCGTACTCTGGCGCTAAAATGTAGGGCAGTGGCAGAACAGTATTCCATCGATTCTCTCGTTAAAAATGTTTCAAGCCTATATGAAAAGGTCTATAAATGAATGGTCATCTAGAATTACTTACAATAAAGAAAGGTAGTACAGATACAAAGTCAATTTTTACATTTTACATGTTGGCCTTATTTACATCGCATTTTTATTTCTTGGTATATCCCTACATCGTTTTTGTGTTAACTAAAGGGTGGGGGGGGAATTTATATCTTTATACAGATCTGGAAGTTAATCTTGAATTTTTCCGAGGTTTTCTCATTTCAGTCTTTGTTCTATTTTCATACTTAATGAGCTTTCTGCTTATAAGCAAATGGTGGCTCACTCGTCTAGAGAAAGAAATAAATACTAATTTTTGTTTCACTAAGCGAATGGCTTTAATATCCCTTGCTATATCAATCATGATTTATCTCCCGTGGCTTGGTGTAGATAGAGCTGAATATAAATCGTCTGTTGGATTTTGGCCTGGAGAAATTCTTATATCTACAGCAATGATGTTTTTTCTATTTGCTGTTCGAGGTGGTTATAAAGAAAAGTTAATATCAGCATTTGTCTTTTTGATAATAATACTATCTATAAGAGAGAGAGAGTATATTTTATTCATTGTTGCTCTCTTTTGGTTTTCTATAGAGAAGAAGAGGTCTAAGTTTCTACTAGCGTTGCTAGGAGTAATGGCAATTTTATTCTATAAGTCTATTTTTAATTACATTACTGGAAATGCTTCGCCAACATTTTTATTTGACGATGTTTATCACTTCATGAGGTTCTCAGCTGCGGATGCTAGGCATGCATTGAATCTTATGCAGTCTTACTTACTTGGAGAATCCCCCTCTTATATAGATACCTCTATTTATTTTCCTCATTGGGTTCAAAATCTATTTGGAACAAACTTTGAATCCAATTCACGCATGGCATCAGAGTATTACACTGAGAATATGACAGGAACTGGTTTTAATCACGCGTTAGAGCTTTGGTTGAATTTTGGGCCTTATTTACCAATATTCTGCTTTATCTCAACTGCTGGTTTGGCTTTACTGGCTAGATTAGGACCAATTTTAATTGTTCCAGTATTAACCTTCATTATCAAAGCGGCCAGAGGAGATTTATCTGCATTAGTTGTCGTCTGGATAATTTTGCCTTCATTGCTCCTAATTTGTCTATATGTTATCGATAGGTTTTTACTTCAAAATTTAACAACTACACTCAATAGATTTCGAGGTGATAAGGGTGAAGTCTGAAAACAAGACAATTAGCAAGTGGCGCGAGAGCAACATAAAATTAAAAAAGCTAGAAGTGAAGAAAATTGTTGACTATTTCGGTTCTGAATATCGATTCTCTAATGTTTTGGAGCTCGGTGCAGGAAATTGCTCACAGTCGCCTTTTTTAAGCCATTTAACTTCCGATACGCTTTTTTCTGTGGACTTGAATTCAGAGCGACTTCACTCCGGTGATAAAGTCGAGTCACAAACGTTGGTGGTAGCTGACGCAGAAAATTTGGAATTGATAGACTTTCCTGTAAAATTTGATCTTGTTTTTTCTTCGAACATGCTTGAGCACCTTCCTAATGTAAGAAACTGCTTAAAATCATCTCATTTAGTCGCTTGTAAAGACGCATACCATGTTCATATTTTACCTAATCCTACATGGCGAGTATTTTCCTTTGTGTTCTATTATCCTGTAAAGGTTAAGAACCTTCTATCAAGTTTTTCGAGAAACGATAAGCGCAGTGCAAAGACCTCTTGGGGAAACAACATCAAGTTGGAGCGAAAAGCGACTAGTGCTTTTTCCCGACTATTACCCCCTGTACACGGAATATCTGAAAATGTGTATAGAGAATTTCACGCTTTTAGGCGGTCTGCTTGGGAGTGTATTTTTGAGGAAACAGGTTATGAAGTGATCAAGGTTATACCTGGGCCTATATCTACAGGTTATGGGCTAGGATTTGATTTCTTAAAACCATTACTGAGAAAGTTTGGTATCTCGACAGAGTATATCTATATATTAAAACGAAGAAACCCTACAAGTGAAGTATAAAATATTTTCTATCAATCTTACGTCATTATATGGAATTCAAGCTGTTCTCACGCTTTTTCCCATATTGATAATTCCATTGCTAGTCAGTATTTTAGGCTTGAGTGGATACGCAAATTACGTGCTGATTGCAGCTTTATTTGGAATGTTTGAAACTGTAGTTGCATATAGCTTTCGTACAACTGCCACACGAGAGGCATCTGGCATCAATCAAGCAACACTCATGTCAGAGTTAATCTCTTCGGTTTTAAGTATACGATTGCTGCTTTCTATATTTGCACTTTTAGCGTTTTATTCATCTTATGTTGTCATTTACTCTTCTAGAGACATGGGGATATCAGACTCTGCACTATGTTTAGCACTTTTAATTAGACTACTCGGATTTATATTATCTAGTGAATGGTACTTTCAAGCTACCCAAAATACGTCAATTTATTTACTGATTACACTATTTTCTCGAGTGTTTTTCCTAGTGTCTTTGTTTTTTCCGATAGAAGACTCTTTAGCATATGTATTGCTGATGAATTCTTTGATGTCTTTGTTGGTTGGGTTAGGGGCTTTGACCTATATATTAGCTTTTACCGAAAACACCTTGGTAAAGCCTAATGCATGTCATATGAAAAACAGGTTTAGTAAGGGAACTGACTTATTTTTGTCTAGTCTAGGTGTCTATTTTTACACGAATATTAATACGGTGTTTGTATCTTCTTTTCTCTCTGCAGAACTAGTCGCTGTGTATAGTGTTGCAGAGAAAGTTTATAGAGGTGCATCGTCGTTATTTGCGCCTATTAACAAAGCCTTTTATCCAGTTTTGTTGAAGATGCGAAAGACTAATTTCAATAATTTTTCAAGACTATCTGTCGGTATATTGATTGTTCAAATAATGCTCGCCGTGACAATGTCTATTTCTTTGGATTATTTCAATGTGGAGATTTTAAGTTATTTCTTGAGTGGAGAGAAGATAAATAATGATGCTATTGGTTTTTTTTCTCATTTTGTTTATTTAATAGTTTTATTTGTCGCTTCAGCATTTACTACTTATATCCTTATTATTCTTAACTTAGATAAGAAAATAAAAAATATTACAGCCATTTTTGGTGTTGTAAATGTTGTAACTGTTCCGTTAGTTTTAAGTACTTTGCCATTTATATATATGTTTTGGGCAGTATTTTTTGTAATGCTAATGGTGGCATTGTCGCAAGTTATTCTTTCATTCGTACACTTACGAAAAGGCTTTGGGGGATAATTGTTGATGTCTATTTTTTGTCTAGTGCTTACATTCTTAGTCTGTATGTACTTTCTATTTTTTAGAAGAAAGATTGATATACTTGTATTAGGCCTTTTTAGTTTTGTTTTGTATAATTTTCCTATTTTAATAGGGAGTGTCCCAGATTATCCCGGTAACGAAAGGGTTAATATTGAAAGTTTTTTATACGTATATTACTCGTTTTTTTTAGTGTCATATTTTTTCGTTGTTTATGCCTTTGATAGCTATAAGCTAGACGAAAGCTCTACTGTGGTGTTACATGTATCTGAACGCATGGTTTGGACTCTGGTGATATTTGCTAGTCTCGCCATGTTTTATTTCTCTAGTGAATTGGTTTTTTCCGGTTTATATATAAAGCATGGCTTGGAAAAATCACAGTTATTAGAGATGCTACCTCCAATATATAATTGGTTGATTTATTATGTTGTATCACTTTCCATATTTCTATCTTGTGCTGGATACTACAGGCTTTCTTTTTTAATTGTGGCTCTTTTAGTATTCGATATTGTATTGGTTGGAATGAGAGTTCATTTTATATTAGCTGTTATCGGCTCTCTATTAGCTTGTTTTTATAATGCTAGACTATCAGTTCGCCAAGTGTCTATAAGTATTTTTTCTGGGGTTGCTTTCGTTTTTTTGGTTGTTTTTATTAAGCCTGTACTTCGTATTGTTAGCTCGTCTGACTACCCTGCTATTGCGTTGAAAGACTATTTTTCTGGGAGCCAGCTGTTATCTGGTTATCTAGGTAGAATGGAGCCTTTCCCTCAGGTTTCAATATTTAATACTGTTGTGAGAAACTCTGTAAACTCTAGTACTTCAGAATGGTGGGATGGAGTTATAACCCTACTAGGTTTTGGGGATAGTCAAAGCGTCATAAAATTCACATCTATTATCGCTGAGTTCTATCCAGGTGTTCGGGAAGGGGCGCTTGGTTCATCTTCAATCGGTGAAATATACGCTTTATTTGGTGTTGCGGGAATCTTGCTGTTTTGCTTATTGTATCCTGCGTTTTTAGCTATGCTATCACATCTTTGTAATAAATTTGGTGACTTAGCTAAGTTTATTATTATACCTTTGGTCCCTATTGTAGGTTTTTATTTTTATCGTAGTGATTTGTTTTTTTCACTTCTACAGATTAGACGGTTATTATTTTACTCATTGATTTTCTTTGGAATTGTTTTAATTGTTAGATTCAAAAGAAATAGGTTTTTTTAGTTATGTGTGGAATTTTTTATTCAGGGTTGGATATTTCAGATTCGCAATTGCAAGCAATTGTTGACTTGGTCAAAAGGCGCGGTCCAGATTCACAGGATTCGTTGCGCGTTCATGGAGGGGTATTAGCTCATACAAGGTTAGCTTTATTAGACCTCGACCCAAGATCTAATCAACCTTTTTCTTATAAACACTTGAAAGCTGTATTTAATGGTGAGATTTATAACTTCCGCCTACTTAGAGAAAGTCTATCGTCTAAAGGTCACATATTCACTACCGAAGGTGATGTCGAAGTGTTGCTTGCGGGTTACTTAGAATACGGTCCAAAAGTATTAGATATGCTTGTTGGAATGTTCGCATTTGTCATTTATGACACAGATGACCAAAGTATATTTTGTGCTCGTGACAGATTAGGTAAGAAGCCACTTTTTTATTCATTTGTGGGGGGGGCTTTTACAGCTGCGTCTAGCGTAGATCAGGTCTCAACTGTTATAAGGGAAACCGGGGGGGATATAGCTCTGAACCCTTTGGAAGTTCGTAACTTTTTTTTGACCAAGAGTACAGGTGGTTTTCAGACTATATATGAGAATGTGTACTCTTTGGGGGCTGGAGAATACCTACACTTTTCTGCTGATAATATAGACGCAGCAACTATTACTAAGTACTGGGACCCTAAGTCAATTATTACTAGTAGTGAACGCTTTTCCGGCTCTTTTGCAGAGGCGTGTGATGAGCTTGAAAGTCTGCTTTTGGATTCAGTTGACGCCAGATTGATAGCGGATGTACCTGTAGGGGTTCTTATGTCCGGAGGTATTGACTCTACGCTGATTGCTGCATTAGCTCAAAAACGCTCGGCTACGCCAATTAAAGCATTCACAATCGCATTTGATGAAGAAGCGTATGATGAAAGTGATATAGCAAGTGACGTGGCGAATGAAATCGGTTTAGAACATAACGTCTTACATTGCCGATCAAGTGATCTGATTGATCTTATCGACGACATATCAATAGCATATGATGAACCATTTGCCGACTCTTCTGCTTTGCCAACACTTTTAGTATCTAAGTTTTCAGCGCAGCATGTTAAGGCAGTTATGACCGGAGATGGTGCTGATGAAGTTTTTCTTGGGTACAATAGATATTCAAAACTTTCTTCGATGCTACCTATGTTATCTGCTCGTTCAATGATTCCAGGTAGTGTTAGAGGCCTTGCCGTTAAAGCGCTGAAAGGCATTCCTACACAGTGGTCACGAAGAGCTCAGAGAGCCTTTGAAATGTCTTCTCCAGGCCATTTATACTCAGCGTTTTTGAGGTCAGACATTTCTTCGTGGTATAAAGATGCTCCTACATATCTTGATGATGTGTTTCAAAACTCTGGACTAGATATTGATCCAGTATCTTTGGCTGGAGTGTATGATCTAGAAAACTATTTGTTAAACGATATCAACGTTAAAGTAGATAGGGCATCAATGCACTACTCCCTAGAAACTAGAGCTCCCTTTCTTGACCATAGAGTCGTAGAGTATGGCCTTAGATTGCCTATTGACTACAAATTGAATGGCAAAAATAAAAAAATTATTCTCAAGGAGTTAGCCTCTCGTTATTTACCCGAACACGTTGTTAAGATGAGAAAGCGTGGTTTTTCTGTACCTCTAGCGAGCTGGTTCCGTGGTGAGTTGAAAGAATATGTCGAAGACACACTTAATCCCACAGTATTGAAGCAGATTAATGGAGTTGATTCTGATGCTGTTTTGAATATGATCCGTGGACATATGTTGGGAGCGGTGAATGCTCAGACCGATATTTGGAAATTAATAGTTTATGTAGCTTGGATGAACAAACGTCGATGAAGTGTATTTTAATTATTCCAAACCTTTTAGTGGGTGGCACACAACGAGCTATGTGTAACCTAGCTTTAGGGCTTGCGAATCGTGGTCGTGAAGTATCATTAATAGTAATTCATCGTTCTGATAAAACGTATGGAAACTTAGACACCCCTAGACTTGATATAGGCCCCCTAGTAGAGGCTGGCGTTGAGATAGTGTATCTCAATCGACAAAATGTTATCTATTCTGGGTTTTCTGTTTTGAGAGCGGTATTAGCAGCAAAGCCTGATATAGTGATGTCTTCACTTAGCTACCTGAATTTATACCTCAGCTTTATTTTTTTGATGTTGCCTAAACGAATCGCATACATAGTTAGAGAGTCGAATGTATTAAGTGTTAAGCATTCGCATACATTTGGAAGCGGTTTGCTAAGAATTGTTTACTCTTTGAGCTATAAGTTAGTCGATCATGTGGTTTGTCAAAGCCAGGATATGTATGAAGACTTGTCGCAAAACTTTGGCGTAGACAAAGAAAAAATGATTGTTATCAACAATGGTGTGGATGTTGAACGACTCAATACTCTTGCTTTAGAACCTTTAGATTATGAATTGAATAAGAGTTGTATCAATGTAGTTTCAGTCGGGCACCTAACTAACCAAAAAGGCCATGATCTACTAATAAAAGCTCTCGCTGCGATGAAGCGCGATGATGTCATAGTGCATATTGCGGGTAGAGGTCCCCTAAAACAAGAGCTTGAAAATTTGAGCGAAGAGTTAGGCGTCCGTCACCAAGTTGTTTTTCACGGATTTATGTCGAACCCGTTTCCTTTGATTAAAGCATGTGATCTTTTTGTTCTGGCGTCTCGATTTGAGGGTTTCCCTAATGCCCTAGTAGAAGCGAGAACGCTTGGTATCCCCGTTCTGGCAAGTAATTGCCGAGGAGGGATTTTTGAAATATTGGGTACAAGTGATCGCTCGTTTCAAAACGATGATAGCGATGACTTGAAAGATAAGCTTGCAGACTTTGTAAGGGTGTATTTATCAGAGCGAAAGCCTAAAAAAGTAAGTACAAAAGAATTTAGTTTGCAAGCTATGTCTCGAAAGTTTGACAAGTATTTTTCTAGTATTACTCGCGGAGTTTGAGTTTATGAGTTTAGAGCTTAGTGGCGATATTAAAATAGGCGTGATTGGGTTAGGATATGTTGGCCTCCCATTGGCGGTGGAGTTTGGCCAAAAATTTCCTACGTTGGGATATGATATAAATTCAAACCGCTTAGCCGAACTTCGTCAAGGCAATGATAGCACTTTAGAGGTAAGCTCAGAGGAGTTATCTAGAGCTAGACTACTGACTTACAGTAGTTCAACTGAAGAGCTTGCAAAGTGCAATGTGTTTATTGTTACAGTGCCGACTCCTATAAACAAAAATAATCAGCCTGATTTGAGCCCTTTAATTAGTGCAAGTGAAACTATAGGAAACGTACTAAAAAAAGGGGATGTTGTTATTTATGAATCAACTGTTTACCCCGGAGCAACAGAAGATGACTGCGTACCTGTGTTAGAACGAGCCTCGGGATTAAAGTATAACCTTGATTTTTATTGCGGTTATAGTCCAGAACGAATCAATCCAGGTGATAAGGAACACCGTGTTACCACCATACTGAAGGTGACTTCAGGTTCAACGCCGGAGGTCGCCGATTTTGTGGATCAGCTTTACTTATCAATAATAACGGCAGGCACGCACAAAGCTAGCTCTATTAAAGTCGCTGAGGCAGCAAAGGTTATTGAAAATACCCAACGTGACGTAAACATAGGCCTTATCAACGAGTTGGCGCTAATTTTCAACAAACTCGGTATTGATACAGAAGAGGTATTAAATGCTGCTGGGACTAAATGGAACTTTCTACCATTTCGCCCTGGGTTGGTTGGGGGGCACTGTATAGGTGTTGACCCATATTATCTGACTTATAAAGCGCAGTCTGTAGGATATCATCCAGAGATAATATTAGCAGGTCGTCGTTTAAATGACGGGATGGGGGCCTATGTTGCTAGTTGCCTCGTGAAAGAAATGCTAAAAAAACGCATTCATGTTGACGGAGCTAAGGTCCTTGTTATGGGGATTACTTTCAAAGAAAACTGCCCTGACCTGCGAAATACAAAAGTTATTGATATTATCACGGAGTTAAAGGATTACGGTGTTGAAGTTGACTGTTATGATCCTTGGGTGGACGTCAAGGAAGCAGAAAGAGAGTACAGATTAGCGCCTATACAGGAGATACCCAATGCGGAATACGATGCGGTTATTATGGCGGTGTCGCATAACGAATTTGTTGAGATGGGAGCTGAGCGAATTCGATCTTCATGTAAAGCTTCACATGTTCTTTACGATCTAAAGTATATCCTACCAGCAAACGAAAGTGACCTGCGCTTGTAGGACATTTCTTAAGTATTAATTAGGACGCCCGAATTTCGGGCGTATTTGATATGACAGCTTATTTACAATTGCAAGATACACTACTTCAGAAGCCTAAAACTTGGTTGATTACTGGAGTAGCAGGCTTCATTGGCTCCAACTTATTAGAGCACTTACTTAAACTCGATCAGTACGTAATAGGTTTGGACAACTTTTCTACAGGTTATCAAAGAAACTTAGATGAAGTTAAGAGTTTGGTTAACCATGAACAATGGGCAAAGTTTAAATTCATTAAAGGTGATATTCGAAACCTGGAAGACTGTCGCAGAGCCTGTCACGGAGTCGATTATGTCTTACATCAGGCCGCTCTTGGCTCGGTCCCTCGTTCAATCGAAGATCCGATAACTACAAATGATAATAATATCAGTGGTTTCATTAACATATTAGTGGCAGCAAGGGATGCGAAAGTAAGTAGTTTTACTTATGCGGCTAGCAGTTCTACCTATGGCGATCATACAGCTTTACCTAAAGTTGAAGAGAATATTGGCAAACCGTTGTCACCATATGCAGTTACAAAATATGTGAATGAACTTTATGCTGACGTTTTCGCTAAGACTTATGGTTTCAAAGCTATAGGACTACGCTATTTCAATATTTTCGGAAAGCGTCAAGACCCGAATGGTGCGTACGCTGCGGTTATTCCCAAATGGACGGCAGCAATGCTAAACGGAGAAGACTTGTTTATCAATGGGGATGGAGAAACAAGTCGAGACTTTTGCTTTGTTGAAAATGCTATTCAGGCGAATTTACTTGCTGCCGTAGCTCAAGATACTGCTAAAAATGAAGTTTATAATGTCGCAGTTGGCGATAGAACTACATTGAATAAACTATTTTCTTCTTTGCAAACAGCCTTAGCTGAAAACGAAAGTATCTATGGTAAAGAGCCTAAATATCGTGACTTTAGAGCTGGTGATGTTCGCCATTCCTTAGCGGATATAAGCAAAGCCCAGCAGCTATTAGGTTATGTACCAGAGTACCGAATATTAGATGGTATATCGAAAGCAATGCCTTGGTATGTTGATTTTTTGGTAAAATAATGGTTTTTTTAATTGTATCTAATAAAGCTGATACCTTGGTTAACTTTCGTTTAGATCTGATAAAGGACATTCAAGCACAAGGAAAAGTCGTCCATGCCTGTGCTCCACAGTTGAATGAATCTTCTCCAAGTGGTCGGTTACTGACCAGTATAGGAGTGGTTGTGCACCCTGTCCCTGTGAGTCGTACAGGGCTTAACCCTTTTTTTGATACACTGACCTTTGTTTCTCTATTAAGACTCGTCTATCAACTGCGACCAGATGAGATACTAAGTTACACTATTAAACCAGTGATATGGGGGGGGCTAGCTTCGGCGTTGCTCAGAGTTAAAGGCCGCTATTCTCTAATTACGGGGGTAGGTTATGCGCTTGCGAATACTCAAGGCGGGATTAAGTACCGCCTAGTGCAAAGTTTGGCTAGGAAGCTATACAAATTCGCTCTGCGATATAGTCACAAGGTCTTTTTCCAGAACCCTGATGATCTAAAGTTGTTTCGTGATCTTGGTATTATTAGTAGTCGGACTTCTGCTAGGGTAGTTAATGGTTCTGGAGTTAACTTGGAGTTATTTACTCCTTCTCCACTCCCACAGAAAACTACCTTTGTTTTTGTGGGTCGCTTGCTCTTTGACAAAGGAATTCGTGAGTTTGCGATAGCTTGTAAAGCTTTAAAAACAAAATACCCCAATGCGATATTTAAGATAGCAGGGGGGTTAGATGTAAACCCTGAATCTATATCAGATATGCAGATCCAGTCCTGGGTGTCTGAAGGTTTTGTCGAGTATTTAGGGGAAGTTAAGGATATAAGAGAAGTCTTAGCGGACTCTTCAGTAATAGTGCTCCCTTCATATCGAGAAGGAGTTCCAAGAAGTGTGCTTGAAGCGATGGCAATGGGACGGGCTGTTGTAACAACTGACGCTCCTGGGTGCAAAGAGACTGTTGTTGATGGCATCAATGGGTATCTTGTTACCCCTCGTTCCGCAGAGTCATTGGCAATTGCTATGGAAAAAATACTTCAGAACCCATCTATCCTTAACAGTATGGGAAAGGCATCACTAAACCTCGCTGTTGAAAGGTTTGATGTTAGAAAAGTAAACAAAATGATGCTTAAGATGATGAGTGATATCTAAACTAGATTTCTCAAACCTGAACTTATGAGATAGAGCTATGGCGAGTATGCTAAATAATAAGTATAAGATTTTAGTCACGGGTGCTTATGGCTTTATTGGAAGCGCTTTAGTTGAAAGGGTAGAGAAACAATGGGGGGGCGAAAGCCTAACCTTGGCTGTAAGACACGTGCATAAACATAGGCGAGATCTAAACACCTTCTCTTTAGGGACTTTTAACTCAGAGACTGACTGGTCTAAAGCGCTTAATGACTGTAACGTGGTTATTCATAGTGCTGGGAGAGCGCACTTTAAAAAACAGAATAGAAATGAGGACTACAGTGAGTCTCTTTTAGAAGACTACCACTCTAGTATGCAGCTGGCTAACTCTGCCGTTAGGGCTGGAGTAGAGCGATTTATATTCATAAGCTCTGTATTAGCTCAAGGTAGTATGTCTATAACACCATTTAAAGAGTGCGATATTCCTACTCCCGATACTCCTGCTGGTAAAGTAAAATTAGAGATAGAAAAAGGGCTTCTAGAGATTGGTGAGAAGAGTGGAATGGAAATTGTGATTATCCGCTCTTCTTTAGTTTATGGTAGAAATGCACCAGGCAACTTCGGTCATTTAGTTAGCCTTTTAGAAAGACAAGTCCCCCTTCCTTTAGGGTTGGTTAAGAATAAGCGCTCTCTGATAGGCATTGATAATTTGGTGGATCTAGTCATGATATGTATTGTACATCAAAAAGCTGCTAACCAGATTATAAATGCGGCAGATGGAGAGGATTTGTCAACTACAGAGTTGCTTACTAGTATAGCATCGGCTATGGGAAAAAAGTGTTATTTGGTTCCAGTGCCTAGTACACTTATCAGATGCGCAGCCCTATTAATAGGTAAAAAAAACCAGGTTGATAAACTTATTAGCTCGCTGCAAGTTGATATATCCAAAGCTCGAGATGAACTTGGGTGGGTTCCGAGATTTTCAATTAAGTCTGGTTTAGGTAAGTGCTTTATAGCAAGCAAAGAAAATGAAATTAAAAGCGATAACACCAAAAAGAGAGAACAATTGTGACTCGTACATTCGATATTCTTCTATCACTTATTGGATTGATTTTTGGACTTCCAGTTTTACTTTTGTTAACGGTAATCGGCTTTATAGATAGCGGATCTCCAATATTTAGACAAGAAAGAGTAGGCAGAGACAAGACCCCTTTTGTATTGGTTAAGTTTCGGACAATGAAAAAAGATACAGCATCAGTAGCTTCGCATTTGGCTAGTGCTTCATCGATAACTCCTTTTGGACATTTTTTGCGTCGCACAAAGCTTGATGAGTTACCTCAGCTTTGGAACGTATTAAAAGGTGATATGAGTTTGGTAGGGCCAAGACCTGGTCTATATAATCAAAAAGAACTAACTTTTTTTAGAGAAAAATATAACGTTTTCTCTGTTAGACCTGGTATTACTGGTTTATCTCAAGTTAATGAGATAGATATGTCTACTCCCGAGCTACTGGCTAAATCGGATGCGGAGATGATAAGAACACTGACTTTTCGCAGCTATTTTTTGTTCATTTTTCTGACAGTTTTGGGCCGTGGTTCGGGTGATAGAATTAAAAGTAAATAATAATGTTTAGCCGAAGCATAGAATTACTGTCTGTTGAGTTAGATGCTCTTTAGTTCACGTGAAACTTGGCAATGTGTCTTTTTAGCATTGACGGGTTTAGATAAGAAGATACATATCAGATGAAGCCTTTAAATATTGTTTTAAATCTCTCTCGTTTTAAGAAACGTATTATTAGTATATGGATAGACTCGATCTTTATTATTGCTTCATTTTATGCTGCTTATTGGACGCGTATCGGTCATATTAAACCTTTAGATGATGTGTTAAATAAGTATGTTGTCCTGGGAACATTAATCGTAACTATCTTTTTTTTTACTAAACTGGGCTTATATCGAGCCGTACTCCGCTATCTAACCTTTCATGCTTTGGCGGTTGTTAGCATAGGTACTGCGTTATCTGCTGCTACTGTGGCTATATTAGCTTTTTATTTAGATGCTTCTGTCCCTCGCTCTGTACCGATCATTTACGGCGCCTTTTTGTGTTTATTGTGCGGTGGTGCAAGATTGATTGTTAGAGTACTAGTTGCGCAGGTTAATGGTAGAGGAAAGAAAAATGTTCTCATTTATGGAGCAGGTGCCGCAGGGAGACAGCTAGCGCTTGCTCTCAGATCTTCAGATACTCATAAAGTGGTGGGCTTTCTAGATGAAGATGAAACTCTTAGTAACACCATTATAATGGGCTTAAAAGTTAAAAGTGTAGGCAGAGCAGAGTCATTAATTTCAAAGTATTCTGTCAGTCAAGTTCTACTTGCAGTCCCAAGTGCCTCACGAGCGAGACGGAAAGAAATACTAGACTCATTGGTTCATTTACCAGCAGAGGTCCTCACGGTTCCTGATATGAAGGATATTGTTGAGGGTAAGGCGAAGATTGATGAGTTGAAAGATGTAGAAATTGAGGATTTGTTAGGTAGAGATTGTGTGGAGCCTCAGAAAGCACTTATTGAGTCTAACGTAAAAGAAAAGGTTGTAATGGTTACTGGAGCAGGCGGATCAATTGGCTCAGAACTATGCCGTCAGATTCTTCGTCAGAAACCTAAAGTGTTGATTTTATATGAACTGTCAGAGTTTGGTTTGTATCAGGTTGATCGGGAGCTCAATAGCCTGGTAGTAAAAGAGGATCTGAATGTTGAGATTGTTCCGTTACTTGGTTCAGTCCAGCGTATTAATCGACTGGTAACATCAATGCAAAGCTTCGGAGTGCATACGGTATATCATGCTGCGGCTTACAAGCATGTTCCTTTAGTTGAATACAATGTCGTCGAAGGAGTAAGGAATAATGTCTTCGGTACTTACTATACAGCAAAAGCGGCGATTGAAGCGCAAGTAGAGTCATTTGTTTTGATTTCGACTGATAAGGCAGTGCGGCCAACCAATGTTATGGGTACGACTAAACGTATGGCAGAGTTAGGTCTTCAAGCTTTAGCCGAGCAGGAAAATACTAAAAAAAATGGTACCCGTTTTTGTATGGTTCGATTCGGCAATGTCTTAGGTTCTTCGGGGTCAGTGATCCCTCTGTTTAAAAAGCAGATCGCAAGTGGCGGCCCAATTACAGTAACCCATCCAGATATCATTCGATACTTCATGACAATCCCTGAGGCAGCACAGCTTGTGATCCAAGCAGGGGCTATGGGTAAAGGTGGTGATGTGTTTGTCCTCGATATGGGCGAACCAGTAAAAATTACCGATCTAGCGGTAAATTTGATTCAGTTGTCAGGATTAGAATTGAAAGATGACAGTAATCCATATGGTGACATATCTATAGAATTTTCTGGCCTACGCCCAGGAGAAAAGCTATTTGAAGAATTGCTTATTGGTGATAATGTTGGTGAAACAGCTCACCCAAGAATTATGACTGCCAACGAACGTTTTCTTCCTCTGGATGAATATATTGAGGTTATAGATAAGTTAGATAAGGCCTGTCACAACTTCGAACATGATAAGATTAGGGAACTATTGCTTGAAGCTCCGACAGATTTTAATCCAACCGATGGCATTGGTGATTTAGTTTGGCAAAAGCTTCATGAGGGCAAAGAAGATAAAGTTGATATTATCCATTAGATGAAGAAAGAGCTCCAATTTTTGGAGCTCTTCTTATATTCTTCTTCTATTCAGAGATTTACAAAATCTGCTTCAATACTCGATCTGCGCTGACCCTAGTGATCTTACGCATCAGCTTTTGAACTGCGTCAGGGTAATCTTCAGCTTTCTCTAATTGTCTGTAAGTACAAATTAGCTGAGTATGCTGGAGAATATTTTCCACCTCTTTCTCAAACTGAGGTGTTAGGTGGTTGAAGTTATCTTGGATAAAGAGAGCGTTCTCTAAATCTAAACTCCAAGCTCTCGGGTTTAGATTATTACCCGTAATCAGCATGTAACGCTTGTCTACCCAGATACCTTTTAGGTGAAAGCTATTTTCTTCATGCTTCCATAAATGGATTGACAGTTTACGACTGGCGATATTGGCTTCATTTGACTTAGCAAACTGACGCAAGTTTCGCTCATAAAGGTAAGGCAGACCACCTATAGTTTTAAACTCTTCCTCAGGTGAAATATAAAAGTCATTAGCTGTTTTGTCCCCCACCACTATGGTCACTTTCACACCACGCTTGAGTGCTTTTTTAACTTCTTTAGCCACGCTGCGCGGGAAGTTAAAATAAGGCGTACAGATGAAAACCTCATCTTTGGCTTGTGCGAGTAACTGATTGATGCCTTGATTAAGCTTGTTACGTTTTTTACCCACGCCCACGATAGGTGTTATAGCAACCTGTTCTTGAGATACCGTCTGCGACTCAAAATGATAAGAGGATTTAGCAAGAGAAGCCCTTAATTGGCGAATCTGAGCTTTTATCTCTTTGGTCTCCGGCTTATTTGAACAGGCTAGATTGTTCACTGCAGGGTGGTCGATCATCTCTTTCTGAACGAAGTTGACCATACTATCAGCTAGTGCTTTGTTATTGAGCACATGATAGCGGTCGAAACGATAACGTTCTTTGTAGTTGAGATAGATGTTGTTAAGGCTTGCGCCACTGTAGATAACTTGGTCATCAATAATGAAGCCTTTTAAGTGCAAAACGCCGAATACTTCACGTCCACGAACTGGAACACCATAGATAGGAATTCTGTGCTCGTAATTATCCGCAAAGCTCTTATACATAGAGGCGTTGGTTTCGCCAGGTTCCGCACCGATTAATCCGCGCTGAGCACGGTGCCAATCAACACATACATTGATTTCTAGACCAGGGTTGCGCTGTTTGGCTTCATAGAGTTCAGTTAAGATCTCTCTTCCTGCTTCATCATCCTCCAAATAAAGAGCAACCAGGTAGATTCGTTTACTTGCCTGACGAATCGCTTCTATTAAGCGAGTTCGAAAATCTTTAGCTGCATAAAGTGTCTCAAACTGAGCTGGATCTTGCGCCAAAGTAGGAAGTTGTTCGAATAAGTTCCTATTAGTCATCATGTTGGATGGGTTACCTTTACTTAAAGTGGACAAGGATATTAGCAAAATGTGCTAGCAGTTCCTAGCTACCAGATCCTAGTTCGACAATGCGAGTTGTAAAACCTGTGATTTATTGATTGGGACGAAGGCTGATCTCACCACCGATGAAAGTTTCTAACCCATTTTCGGTTTCTAAAAGAACTGCGCCTTGTTCGTTGATGCCTCTGGCTATTCCGCTAATCTCCCTAGGTCCCATAAGCAGTTTTACTGAACGGTTGATAAAGTTATCCAAGCGATTCCATCTCTCGACAAAGCCTGCCATCCCATACAGTTCATAATCATCTAAAGCTTTGTGTAGGGTGGTTATCATGGTAATCGCCAGTTGGTTTCTATCAATCAGTTGATTATCTGCCACTTCATCTAGGCTAGCCCATGGCTGGGTAATGCCTTCCGTTGCCTCTGACATCATCAAGTTGAGGCCCATACCAATTACAAGGTTGGCCGCTGCACCAGCTTGGCCTGACATTTCGACCAGAATGCCTGCGAGCTTCTTGTCTTGATAATAGAGGTCATTTGGCCACTTTAGTTTTACCCCTGTCAGTCCCATTTCTTCGAGAGCTTCAACGATTGCCACGCCAACTACTAGGCTTAATCCCATTGCGGCTGCCATACCGGCATCTAAACGCCAAAACATAGATAAGTATAGGTTTGAACCAAAAGGAGATATCCACTCGCGCCCACGGCGCCCTCTGCCTTTGGCTTGATATTCCGCAAGGCATACTGATCCAGACTCTAAGTTATCGACTCTATCAAGTAGATATTGGTTGGTTGAGTCAATAATAGGTCTCAGCTCTACTCGGTTCGTTAAACTATTTTGAAGTATCTCTTTGTCGAGCAATTGCATAGGCTTAGCGAGTTGGTAGCCCTTGCCCTGCACGCTAAACACATCGACTCCCCAAGCTTGGATGCCTTTAATATGCTTACTGATCGCGGCTCTGGATACGCCAAGCTTATCTCCTAGCTCTTCTCCGGAGTGAAATCCTCCTTGTGATAAAGCTTTCAAGATAGAAAGTTTTACGGAATGTTCTTTCATTGCTGGCTCTCTAATATTGTCGCTAGATTTGTTTCTGTATGAGAACCGATAAATCTCACTTCATGCTCTAACGCTATCTGATATCTTTCCAATACAGCTTGACGTACTGTTGCTGCTAATTTGATCACATCGTTTGCGGTTGCATTGTCGGTATTCACCAGCACCAATGCTTGCTTAGGGTGGACTTGAGCACCACCGATTTGATGGCCTTTTAATTGGCATTGATCTATTAGCCAGCCAGCGGCGACTTTTACGCCATCTTGTGTTGGGTACGCGGCAATATTGGGGAATTGTTTGCTCAAATTTTCGAACTGCTGGTTCGAGATAACCGGGTTTTTAAAGAAGCTCCCTGCATTGCCTAGTTTGGTAGGATCTGGCAGCTTTTCCATTCGGATTTGGCAAACTCGCTCAAACACCTGCTGCGCGGTGAGGGTTTCACTTTGAAGAGGTTGAAGCGGTCCATATTCGATATTTGCTGACCACTGCTTTGGGAGCTTCAAGCCAATCGCGACAACTATGACTTTCTCAAACAGCTCATGTTTAAAAATGGAGTCTCGATAGCCAAACTGACACTCGTCAGTGCTCAGCCGTCTGGTGTTGAAGGTTTCTAAACAAAGTATGTCGACATATTCGCAGATGTCTTTCAGCTCAACACCATAAGCACCGATGTTCTGAATCGGAGCGCTGCCCGCACAGCCGGGGATGAGAGCGAGATTCTCTAATCCAAAGTAACCTTGTTCAACACTCCATTTCACCAAGCTTGGCCAATCTTCGCCGCCAGCGATATGAAGATGCCAATGCATGTCGGTTTCACTGACCGACTTACCGAGCAATTTATTGACTACCACCACGCCTTGGTAGGGCTGGGTAAACAAAACATTACTGCCTTTACCTAAAATCAGTTTAGGAAGGCGCAGCCACTCTTGTTTTTGATAGACATATTTGATTTCTTCAACGGTTGTGACTTCAACCAGATAAGAGCAGGTTTGCGAGATAGAAAAGGTGTGGGAGCGACTAAGATCGGCGTTAGCTAATATTTGCATCGGATTTATCGAGTAATCTAAACTGCCTGCATTCTACCCTAAATTGAAGTTTGGTGATAATGAGCCCAATGCAGATTGAAACCTTAGACCCAATAAAACTCCCTCTTGTCTCGCGTTTGTACAAAGCTCACTATCCTTCAGGCAAGGCGAAAAAGGATGAGCTGACCATTGTTGGTACTATTGAGCATCAAATCGTCTCACTGGTTCGTTTTAGAAGTATTGAGCAATTCCGTTTACTAACAGGAATGCTAGTGATACCTCAACACAGAGGAAGTGGCTTAGGTCATCAGTTAATGGGGTACTGCGCTCAGCATGTTTTATCGGAGCATGATTTCTGCTTTGCCTACGCACATCTAGAAACATTTTATGCTCAACATAACTTCAAGACGATTGATGTGAGTCAGTTACCTAACTCGCTAAAAGGACTGTTTGAACGTTATAGTCTTAAGAAGCAACTGGTAGCGATGAAGTACGTCAAACCATCTCGGTAAAGCGTTTGCTTTATAAAGCTGATGCTCCATAATATTTCAGTGATTGAGGGAGCAAGCATGAAAAGCGCCGACAAAATATTACAAACCATAAAAAGAGAGGGGGCTGTTACCGCTAAGCAGCTTGCCGACGCACTCGATATGACCACCATGGGGGCGCGTCAACACCTACAAACTCTTGAGAATGATGATTTACTCGCTTTCGAAGACCTCAAAGTGAAAGTGGGTAGACCTACGCGGCACTGGTCGCTGACAAAAAAAGGTCATGCGCAATTTGCTGATCGTCACAGTGAGCTGACCATTCAAGTCATAGAAGCGGTCGAAAACTTGTTTGGCCAAGAGGGTTTGCAAAAAGTGGCGGATGAGCGAGAAGCCAAAACGTTAGCTCACTATCAAGAAGAACTCAGTCATTGCTCCGACTCCTTTTCTAAGCTGAAAAGGCTGGTAGAATTGCGCCAACAAGAAGGCTACATGGCGGAGCTTGAACAGACTGATAGTGGTTACTTTTTGATTGAAAACCACTGTCCTATTTGTAAGGCTGCGACACGTTGTCCGAGTTTGTGTCGCTCAGAATTAGCTATTTTTCAGACTTTACTTGGTGACGAGTTATCTGTCGAACGCACAGAACATATCGTTGCTGGGCAGAGAAGATGTGTCTATCAAATTAAACGTATTCCATCCTAGCTCGTCTCAAATCTGAGAAAGTGATTTTCAGGTTCACTAACTTCGTCTGGATCGCCTATCCTTAATTTGCGGTGTTGATAATTTAGTCATCACTAAGGGAGGCAGTATGAGTTCACCATTAATTAATCAAACCTTACCTTCTTTCGATGAGCTAATGGCACTGGCAGAAAATAATCCGGAAGGCTTTACTCAGCTAAAGCAGGATATGTGTAAAGAAATGATTCTTTCGGCTTCAGAGGAAATGCAAGACCGATTATGGGCGCAGCAAAGCCATATCGATCGTGTTGTCGGAAGCTGCAAAAACCCCAATCATGCCAACGTGCTCCTCATGCGCGAGCTCGTCTCCCAAATGGTAAAATTTCAAGATGTGCTTGATGGTGATGTGAGCGAAATAGATCCTCAGCACAGTGCACAGGTTATTCCCTTGGATGATTGGCGTTAAAAAGGTTTCCTTCACTCACCACTCCTTCAGGTTAGTGCATGCTTCATTTATCTATTCTTCTCTGAACCAGATCACAAAAATCCACTACTTCCCCCTTGGGTTTCGTGAATTTACCCCTCATATAGATAGCACAAGACTTTGAAGCCTTGTGCTTTCGCGCAATGCAATTATCAAACAACATGGAAATTTTCAGGAGAGACGACCGATGAACATTCGTCCATTACACGACCGAGTTATCGTAGAACGCCAAGAAGTTGAATCTAAGTCAGCAGGTGGCATCGTTCTGACTGGTTCTGCTGCAGAGAAATCGACTCGCGGTGTTGTACTAGCTGTGGGTAAAGGCCGCATCCTAGAAAACGGTACTGTGCTACCGTTGGACGTTAAAGTTGGCGACACTGTTATCTTCGCTGAAGGTTACGGCACTAAAACTGAAAAAATCGACGGTAAAGAAGTGCTAGTTATGTCTGAAAACGACATCATGGCAATTGTTGAATAATAGCAATCATTGAGTAATTTTTTGCTCAGATTCAGCTGAAAATCAAAACAAAGAATTTAGAAAAGGAAACTAAAGATGGCTGCTAAAGACGTTAAATTTGGTAACGACGCACGCGTAAAAATGCTAGAGGGTGTAAACGTTCTAGCTGACGCGGTAAAAGTAACACTTGGCCCTAAAGGCCGTAACGTTGTTCTAGACAAATCTTTCGGTGCACCAACTATTACTAAAGATGGTGTATCTGTAGCGCGTGAAATCGAGCTTGAAGACAAGTTCCAAAACATGGGCGCGCAAATGGTTAAAGAAGTCGCGTCTCAAGCAAATGACGCTGCGGGTGACGGTACAACAACGGCAACAGTACTTGCTCAAGCTATCGTAAACGAAGGCTTAAAAGCGGTTGCTGCGGGTATGAACCCAATGGATCTTAAGCGTGGTATCGACAAAGCGGTTGTTGCTGCTGTTGAAGAGCTAAAAGCGCTGTCAGTTCCATGTGAAGACACTAAAGCGATTGCTCAGGTAGGGACTATCTCTGCGAACTCTGATTCAAGTGTCGGTAATATCATTGCTGAAGCGATGGAAAAAGTTGGCCGTGATGGCGTTATCACTGTTGAAGAAGGCCAGGCGCTACAAGACGAGCTAGACGTGGTTGAGGGTATGCAGTTCGACCGTGGTTACCTATCGCCTTACTTCATCAACAACCAAGAAGCAGGCTCTGTTGATCTAGAGAATCCATTCATTCTTCTAATCGACAAGAAAGTTTCAAACATCCGTGAGCTGCTTCCGACTCTAGAAGCGGTAGCAAAAGCGTCTCGCCCTCTACTTATTATCGCAGAAGATGTTGAAGGCGAAGCACTAGCAACTCTAGTTGTGAACAACATGCGTGGCATCGTGAAAGTAGCGGCGGTTAAAGCACCTGGTTTCGGTGATCGTCGTAAAGCTATGCTACAAGACATCGCTATCCTAACGGGTGGTACAGTGATCTCTGAAGAAGTAGGTTTAGAGCTAGAGAAAGTGGTTCTAGAAGACCTAGGTCAAGCGAAGCGTGTTGCTATCACTAAAGAAAACACAACTATCATCGATGGCATTGGTGAAGAAGCTATGATCTCTGGTCGTGTTGCTCAAATTCGTCAGCAAATCGAAGAAGCGACTTCAGACTACGACAAAGAGAAGTTACAAGAGCGCGTTGCTAAACTAGCAGGCGGTGTGGCAGTGATCAAAGTTGGTGCAGCAACTGAAGTTGAAATGAAAGAGAAGAAAGACCGCGTAGAAGACGCTCTACATGCGACTCGCGCTGCGGTTGAAGAAGGTGTTGTTGCTGGTGGTGGTGTAGCACTAATCCGCGCAGCTTCTAAGATCACTGAACTTCAAGGCGACAACGAAGAGCAAAACGTGGGTATCCGCGTAGCTCTACGTGCAATGGAAGCGCCTATCCGTCAAATCACTAAGAACGCTGGTGACGAAGAGTCAGTGGTAGCGAACAACGTGAAAGGTGGTGAAGGCTCTTACGGCTACAACGCTGCTACGGGTGAGTATGGCGATATGATCGCAATGGGTATCTTAGATCCGACTAAGGTTACTCGCAGCGCACTTCAGTTCGCTGCATCAGTTGCTGGTCTAATGATCACGACTGAAGCTATGGTGACAGACTTACCACAAAAAGATGCTCCTGCAATGCCTGATATGGGCGGCATGGGTGGTATGGGTGGCATGGGCGGTATGATGTAATCCCCTGAGCTACTTATAGCGATTTAAAAGCGGAGACTTCGGTCTCCGTTTTTGTTCATAGATTTAAACCGTAGCTCAAATACATGGTTATCATTATTGAAACATTATAAAGATTCTGACTCTGAGCGTAACTCAAGTGAGTGTCTAGTGGTATGATGCTAGCGTTTTGATTATTAGTGGAAATGTTGCTTAAGCTTTCCATCGCGGATAATGGAGTTTATCGTGAAAATAGCGGTTGCTGGTACAGGTTATGTCGGGCTATCAAATGCAATTTTGTTAGCTCAAAATCATCAAGTTGTTGCACTAGATGTTGTAGAAGACAAAGTAAGACTTTTGAACAACAAGCTTTCTCCAATAGTTGATAAAGAAATAGAAGAATTTTTAGCCAATAAAGCGTTGTCTTTCCAAGCTACAACGGTCAAAGAAGTTGCATACAAAGACGCGTGTTATGTCGTGATTGCAACGCCGACAGACTACGATCCAGTAACTAACTATTTTGATACTTCCTCTGTGGAATCAGTCATTAAAGATGTCATGACGATTAATCCACAAGCGGTGATGGTGATTAAGTCAACCGTTCCTGTTGGCTATACGGAACGCATTAAACGGGAACTTGGATGTAGCAATATTATCTTTTCGCCAGAGTTTCTTCGTGAAGGTAAGGCCTTACATGACAATTTACACCCTTCGCGAATCATTGTCGGCGAGCAAAGCGAAAGAGCTCAAGAATTTGCCAACTTGTTGGTGGAAGGAGCGGAAAAACAAAACATCGAAGTATTGCTGACTAACTCTACGGAAGCGGAAGCGGTCAAATTGTTCTCCAATACTTATCTTGCTATGCGAGTGGCGTACTTTAATGAGCTAGACTCCTATGCTGAAGCTCATGGTTTAGATACTCGTCAAATTATCCAGGGTGTTGGCTTAGACCCTCGAATTGGCAATCACTACAACAACCCATCATTTGGCTATGGGGGCTACTGCTTGCCTAAAGACACCAAGCAGTTATTAGCCAACTACCAGGATGTACCTAACAATATTGTTGGTGCAATAGTTGATGCGAACCGCACCCGAAAAGATTTTATCGCTGACTCGATCTTAAAACGCGAGCCAAAGGTCGTTGGTATATACCGTCTTATCATGAAGTCGGGCTCAGATAATTTCCGAGCTTCTTCTATTCAAGGAATCATGAAGCGACTTAAGGCTAAGGGGATTTTGGTTGTAGTTTACGAGCCTGTTCTTGAAGAAGATGAATTTTTCCATTCAGAAGTGATGCGAGATTTAGATGCGTTTAAAATCAAATCTGACGTCATTGTCTCTAATCGTATGGCAGAAGAGCTTGCCGACGTTGCAGACAAGGTTTATACCCGAGACCTGTTTGGTTCAGACTGATACATAACGGAGACTTTGGTCTCCGTTTTTGTTTTTATAGGTTTAGTTGTTGGTGCACATAGCCGCGGATAAACGGCACAACCTCAGCTTCAAACCAAGGATTTTTCTTTAGCCACAAAGTATTGCGTGGTGATGGATGAGGTAGGGGGAGGTAGTTGGGTGCCCAGCGTTGCCATTGCTGAACCGTCTCGGTTAGTGTTTTCGGTTTATCTGACAAATAGTAATTCTGCGCATATTGGCCGATGAGTAGCGTCATACCTATGTTAGGCAGTTGGTCAAGAACGCGCTGGTGCCATAGTGGTGCGCACTCTTTTCGTGGTGGTAGGTCGCCACTTTTGCCTTTGCCCGGATAACATAAGCCCATAGGCATAATGGCAATCTTATTTGGGTCGTAGAAGGTTTCATTGTCGAGCGCTAACCACTCACGCAGCCGATTACCGCTTGGGTCATTCCAAGGTATTGAGGTCTCATGGACTCTTGTTCCTGGCGCTTGGCCTATGATCAACAATTTTGCGGAGCTAGAGGCTTGGATGACAGGGTTGGCTCCCAGTGGCAGAGAAGGCTCGCAGACCTTGCAAGCTCGGATCTCTTTTAGTAGCGGTTTTAGCATTAATAACCTTTACTCAAGTCAACCACGTTCATTAGCCCAAAGCCATCGCACCAACGCTGATAGTTCTCGGCAAAAATGTCGATAACTTGTTCAGGAAAACTCAAAGCTGCTATATGGGGAGTAAGAGTTATCCCCTCATGTTGCCAGAACCGGTGCTCTTCATTCAGTGGCTCCTGTTTGAACACGTCTAGATAAGCATGACTGACATTTCCATTCTTAATCGCCGTGAGTAATCCATCTTCATCGACTGCACTACCTCGACCGACATTAAACAGCAAAGCACCTGAACAGTGACTCAAACTATCAGCATCGAGGATATTTTCTGTTTCAGGAGTGTTTGGCAAGGTATTAACGATGATATCCGCCTGTTTTAACGCTGTAGCCAATTCTTGAATATGATAGGTCGCATCAAAAGGGGACTGTTTGCCAGGAATGCCACTTCTGTTTACGCCAATCGGCTCGATGGCAAACCCCTTAGCGACGCTTGCAAGATAAGCGCCTATCGACCCTGTACCAAGGATAACCATCTTCTTTTTCGCCAAAGATAGATAAGGTTTGGGTTGCCACTGATGTTGCGTTTGCAGCTGTCGATAGTGATTAAAGTGACGATAGTGTTCAATGGTATAACCCAAGACGTATTCGGCAATTTGCTGACCAAAAATACCTTTTACATTGGTTAGCTCTCCTGAGAAATCGTCTAGTTTGCCTACTAGGGCATCGACTCCAGCATAAATAGATTGAATCCATTCGACGTTGGGGAAATCATCAAGATGCTTAGCGGCGAGCGGGGGCGAAGCAAGTAGGATAGTTGCCTCACTGCGCGATGAGGTGAATTCGAGTTCAGGAAGTGCTACTTGTTCGAGTAACTGTTGGTAACGGCCATCATCTTCGGTAAGAAGATAAACTTTATGAGTGAAATTGTTCATCGCCTTGCTTTTTTCCCTGTTGGTTATCAAGTACACTTTCGCTGTCTAATTCAGCAACTAGGTCAACTGACCCAAAGAGTCTCTATGCTACAGAACCCTCTTCAGCTTCGTCTTGAGAAGTTAGAACCATGGCAACAGATTACCTTTATGGCGAGTCTGTGTGAACGTATGTACCCAAACTATGCAATGTTTTGTGATAGCACCGAGTTTGCCGAAGCACGTGTTTACCGTGATATTTTAGACAGCATTTGGGAACAGCTCACTGTCAAAACGGCAAAAGTGAACTTTGAGCGTCAGCTAGAAAAGCTAGAAGAGATCATTCCAAGCTCAGAAGATTTTGATTTTTATGGCGTTTATCCAGCGATTGACGCTTGTGTAGCGCTTTCTAACCTTCTTCATGGTTTGTTAGATCGAGATTATCTGTTTGAAAACATGCACAAAGTGAGTCAGCAGTCGGTGTTGACAGTAGCTCAACTTGAAGAAGCCCAAACAGGTGAAGAGATTACTAACGACAACCAAAAACAGAATGAAGCTGTGTGTGGTGAATGGGATGTGCAATGGGCGATCTTCCGTCCATTGAGAGAAGCTGAACAGCGTGATATTGATTTGATCAAAGATTTACGTGCTGAGCTTCGCGATGAAGGTGTCAGTAATATTGGCATCGAGCTATAGAGCGCTCTTCTAAAGTTAAGCTTTCCCTACTTGAGTTTATTAAAATAGAAGAGGGTTGACGTTTTCACGTCAACCCTCTTTTTTATTATCCAGTTATCCAGTTATCCAGTTATCCAGTTATCCAGCTAACTAGTTCTCGTCTTTATTCTCTTTCGGCTTATCTACGGGTTCTTCAATAAGCTCTTCATCGTCATCACGATTCTCGATTACGCCGTGCTTTTCTTTCCACTTCTCCCAGCGATCAAAAGCAAGCTCTTGCATGTCAGTGGTACGGTCCGCTTCATCGACAATCTCTTCACCAACTAAGTGTTCAAACACATCTTCCAGAGTCAAAATACCTTGAATGGTGCCGTATTCATCGACGATCATCGCCAATTGCAGGCGCTTTGCCATCATCTGCTCAAACGCTTTTGGCAGTGCCATAGTGTTGAAGAGTACATGCACAGGACGCATTATCGCACCGAGTTGCTTGTCACCACAGCCTGCTTGTTGCAGCTTAAATAACTCAAGACGGTGAACAAAACCAATGATGTTATCAGTCGACTGGCTATAAACCAGAGGACGTGAGAACGGCGTTTCTTTATGTTTATCGAGAAACTCATTAATCGTCATTTCGGCATCTACGCGGAAAACGACAGGGCGAGGTGTCATCACCTGAGTGACGGGCACATCTTGGATACCAAGCAGGTTAGTCAGGATCTTAGATTCACCTTCTGCAAATTCGCCACTCTCTTTGGCTAAAATGGCCATGGCGGACAGCTCATCACGCATTTTTGGTGCTTCATGCCCACGAGCTAAACGCTTAGTGATCTGCTCTGAGAACCACACAAATGGAGTTAGCGCCCAAACCATCCAACGCAGAACTACAGCTGAAACTGGGGCTAGTTGACGCCAGTAAGTGGCACCAATGGTTTTAGGTACGATTTCTGATAGCACTAAGATACCTAGAGTGAGCACGCCTGAGAAAACGCCTAGCCACTCGCTACCAAATACAACCGCAGCTTGTGCACCTGCACTCGCCGCACCAATGGTGTGGGCAATCGTGTTCAAGGTCAGAATCGACGCCAGTGGGCGGTCAATGTCTGCTTTTAGCTTAGCCAGTTGCTCAGCCGCGGGGTGCCCTTGCTGACGCAATTGGGCGATATAACTTGGTGAGATACTCAGAAGAACCGCTTCTAATACGGAGCAGATAAACGATACGCCAATCGCAACAGTGACGTATATGGTTAGCAACAACATAAGTGTCCTATGTAGATTTACACCCCTATCAATTCTTGCCGGAAAAGTGCGACTTTTCGTACCTGCGCATTATTGATATGAGCATTTTATATTCGCTTTAGGTCCCGAAATATCAGGCTTTACGGGCTCTCGCATGTCTATAAATAAGGCCAAAATAGGTTAAAAACAAGTATTAAGTCTTGCTGACAGAGTAACAAATTGTGAGTTAATGCTCAGAATATGGTTAAAAGTGCGTCATGAGAGCTAAAGATCGCTTACAAACCTTTGCCAGATGGGGCATTTATGTTTTAGAGTGAGTTGAATTCGATAACATATGAGAAGGGAAACCTAATGAACAAGACCCAATTAATCGACTTTATCGCAGAGAAAGCAGACCTATCTAAAGCGCAAGCTAAAGCTGCTCTTGAAGCAACTCTTGAAGGTGTGACTGATGCACTTAAAGAGGGTGACCAAGTTCAACTAATTGGTTTTGGTACATTCAAAGTTAACCACCGCGCAGCACGTACTGGTCGTAACCCTAAGACTGGTGCAGAGATTCAAATCGCTGCGGCTAACGTTCCTGCATTCGTAGCAGGTAAAGCACTGAAAGATTCAGTAAAATAATTTATTGCTGATTTCAGAGTTTCAAACTCGGAATTGTATATAATACGCCAAGGTAGCTGCTATCTTGGCGTATATTTGTTTATGACGATGAAAAAACTTCTAGCACCTTCACTAATCGCTTCTTTACTGGTTGGATGCTCTTCGAGTATTCCGACTCCCAACCTAGACCAGTTTACTGAGTATACAGGTGGTCAGAGTATGGGGGATGCGACCAGCTTATATTGGTACACCGAACGTTTATCTTTTCCTTACACCGCTGCGGACTATGTGAGCGCCGGAGACTATGGTTGGTATAAATCTGACTATCGATGGGAAGATGGCGAGATTCGAGAACTGATTCGTGAAGGGCAACAGCTAAAAGACAATCAAGGCTTAGTTCCGTACCGTATTCATATTCGCTTTAACAAAGATGGCGAAGCGATCTATCAGCAGTACCGGCTCGACGGGAAGGTCTTGCCGCTGAAAGCTGATAAAATTGCTTGGCTTAAGCAAGAAGCGCTGACTATTCCAACTCGCACCAAAGAGCAGAGCAATTCAGGTGTGCGTTTGATTCAGGGCTATTGGGATGGCTCAAGCTTTGATACTTGTTCAGGACAAAGCTATGAGCAAGTCGAGTTTAACGAGACATTACCAAGTTTTGTAGTAAACCGCTTGGCGAGCGTAGACAGCTATGCGGCGTTTTTGGGTACCACGCGAAGCAAAAAGGTTGTGGTAAACCAATTGCTCATGCTGGCGGAAGATAGCCATGACTGTATTGAGCGACCGACTCTGATCGAAGAGTAATAACCGGCAAAAGATAGATAAAACAAAGGCGCTAAACGAGCGCCTTTTTACGATAAGCCAACTGATGTTGTGATTTACTGCTCTTGCTCGCGTGCAATCGCTCTGTAGCCGATGTCATTGCGGTGGAACATGCCATTCCAGCTTACTTGCTTCGCTAGGGCGTACGCTTGATCCTGAGCCTCAGAAACGCTATTACCAAGTGCTGTTGCACAAAGAACGCGGCCGCCGTTTGTCACGATATCACCAGATGCATTGTTAGTAGTACCAGCGTGGAAGATTTTCTGACCTGCGACTTCTGCCGCTGGTAGAGAAATCACATCGCCTTTCGCGTAGTCTGCTGGGTAACCACCTGCAGCTAGTACCACACCGATAGACGCACGCGGATCCCATTTAGACTCTGCTTCATCTAGCTTCTCATCGATAGCCATTAGACATAGCTCGACAAGATCAGATTCCATACGCATCATGATAGGTTGCGTTTCGGGATCGCCGAAGCGGCAGTTATATTCGATAACCTTTGGCGTGCCGTCTTTATCGATCATTAGACCCGCGTAGAGGAAGCCTGTGTAAGGGTGACCTTCTGCATCCATGCCGCGAACTGTTGGGTAGATAACCTCTTCAAGGATACGCTCGTGGATTTCTGGGGTTACAACAGGTGCAGGAGAGTAAGCACCCATACCACCTGTGTTAGGGCCAGTATCTTTGTCACCGACACGTTTGTGGTCTTGGCTGGTGGCCATAGGTAGAACGCTTTTACCATCCACCATTACAATGAAGCTTGCTTCTTCGCCGTCTAGGAACTCTTCGATAACCACGCGGCTACCCGCTTCACCAAATGCGTTGCCTGCTAGCATATCTTTGATTGCGTCTTCGGCTTCTTCTAGAGTCATCGCAACAATAACGCCTTTACCTGCCGCAAGACCATCGGCTTTGACCACGATAGGTGCGCCTTGCTGACGAACGTAAGCCAATGCAGGCTCGATTTCAGTGAAGTTGGCGTAAGCACCGGTTGGGATGTTGTGACGAGCTAGGAAGTCTTTAGTAAACGCTTTTGAACCTTCTAACTGTGCTGCAGCTTCGGTTGGGCCAAAGATTTGCAAACCCGCTTCACGGAACGCATCAACCACACCGATTACAAGTGGCGCTTCAGGGCCAACAATCGTTAACTCGATTTTTTTCTCTTGGGCGAAAGCAACCAGTTCAGAAATCGCTTCAACACCAATGTTTACGTTCTCAAGCTTAGGCTCAAGAGCAGTACCTGCGTTACCAGGTGCAACAAATACGGTTTCTACGTTTGGGTTTTGCGCCGCTTTCCAGCCTAGTGCATGTTCACGACCACCTGCACCAATGATAAGTACGTTCATTTTTTAAATCCTTATAGCTGCGCCAGTGTCTTTATTTCTGTGTCAAACATGCTCACTTATAGTCATAAGCTCCACGTGTTTTCCTTGAACTAAAGGCACTGGCTTGCTCTAACGTATTTCAAATATCGGAATATCCAAAAAACAAATTCTCGGAGCGCTGCGTTCCCGTTTCCAGAAGCGAAGCGCTCTCGCTTCTTTCTAGTGGCGGAAGTGGCGCATACCGGTAAAGATCATCGCCATGCCATGTTCGTCTGCTGCTGCGATAACTTCGTCATCACGCATAGAGCCGCCCGGTTGAATCACGCACTTGATGCCTGCTTCTGCAGCCGCATCGATACCGTCGCGGAATGGGAAGAACGCATCCGATGCCATTACACAACCTTCAACTTGTAGACCTTCGTCAGCCGCTTTGATGCCTGCGATCTTCGCTGAGTAAACGCGGCTCATTTGGCCAGCGCCAACGCCGATAGTCATGTCACCCTTCGAGTAAACAATCGCATTTGATTTAACGTACTTAGCTACTTTCCAGCAGAATAGGGCGTCTTTTAGCTCTTCTTCTGTTGGTTGGCGCTTAGAAACCACTTTAAGGTCATCTAGGCTTACCATGCCTTGGTCACGGTCTTGAACCAGTAGGCCGCCATTAACGCGTTTCACGTCAAAGCCCGTCGTCTTAGTTGCCCATTCACCACAGTCTAGAAGGCGAACGTTCTTCTTCGCTGCAACCACTTCAATTGCTTCAGCAGATACTGATGGCGCGATGATGACTTCAACGAATTGGCGCTCAACGATAGCCGTTGCTGTTGCTGCATCTAGCTCTTGGTTGAAGGCGATAATACCGCCGAAAGCAGAAGTTGGGTCAGTTTTGTATGCGCGATCATACGCTTCAAGGATGTTGCCACCTAGCGCAACACCACATGGGTTAGCGTGCTTAACAATCACACATGCTGGCTCGTCGAACTCTTTAACACACTCAAGTGCTGCGTCAGTATCGGCGATGTTGTTGTAAGAAAGGGCTTTTCCTTGGATTTGGCGAGCAGTAGAAACAGAGGCTTCTTCTGGATTTGCTTCAACATAGAAAGCTGCGTCTTGGTGGCTGTTTTCACCGTAACGCATGTCTTGTTTCTTGATGAACTGCTGGTTGAATGTGCGAGGGAATTTGCTCTCTTCGTCACCTTCTTTGTTCTCTCCGTAAGATGGAACCATAGTGCCGAAGTAGTTAGCGATCATGCCGTCGTAAGAGGCTGTGTGCTCGAAGGCAGCGATAGCTAGGTCAAAGCGTGTTTCTAGAGTCAGAGACGTCTCATTAGCATCCATCTCAGTGATAACGCGGTCGTAATCGTGGGCGTTAACGACGATAGTTACATCTTTGTGGTTTTTCGCTGCTGAGCGAACCATAGTTGGACCACCGATATCAATGTTCTCAACCGCGTCAGCAAGAGTGCAGCCTTCTTTCGCCACTGTTTCAGCGAATGGGTAAAGGTTAACCACAACCATGTCGATTGGGTTGATACCGTGCTTTTCCATTACGTCGTCATCTTGACCACGACGACCTAGCACACCACCATGTACTTTAGGGTGAAGCGTCTTAACACGACCGTCCATCATTTCTGGGAAACCAGTGTAATCTGATACCTCAGTTACTGAGATGCCTTTTTCTGCCAGTAGGCGAGCAGTGCCACCTGTTGATAGAATATCAACACCTCGGTTAGCAAGAGCTTGGGCAAACTCAACAATACCAGTTTTGTCTGATACGCTGATTAGTGCGCGGCGAATAGGACGAGCGTTAGTCATGCTTCCATTTCCTCAAAGTCACAGAGTTAATACGTAAGATAAAGATATTTGCCAAAAATGAACTTGTTCTTATGCTTTGATTACAATCAGGCAGTAAGATATTGGCCAGTTTTGGTAAAGACCTTTCCAACATTTGTTGGTGGTAAACTAGTCTCTGAGTTTGATGGCGCACATTCTAACTAATTTATTACAAAAAAGCTCGCGCAATCGTTTGGCATCTCAAAAATAATTGTGAAAAGCTCAAGTTTAGGCTTAAAACGTAACGAAACAGTTAATAGGAAAAGTTATGTTCCAGATCGGAGAATTGGCTAAGCGCTGTAATGTCACCGCAGATACATTACGCTTTTACGAAAAGAATCAGCTGATTAAACCAGCAGGTCGCAGTGATTCAGGTTACCGGCTTTATAATGAAGAAAACCAAGATCAAGTCAGCTTTATCCTCAAAGCGAAAGACTTAGGTTTGAGCTTGGATGAGATTCGCGAACTTTTAGAGATAAAACTTGAGGCTACAGAACATAGTTGCGCCGAAGTTAAGGCGATCACTACAGCTAAGCTTTCTGTGATTGATGAAAAGATTCTTGAATTAACTCGAATTCGCACAGCACTGAAGAAAATTAATGATGCTTGCTGTGGACACGTTGATGACGATGCCAGTCATTGCTCGATTTTAGGTGCACTTGCGAGCGAAGAACACCAAGACTCTTGCTGTGAGATAGAAAAGGGGGTTTAAGAAGCGCGGCGGATATTGGCTTTCAACTCAGTGTTTGACTTGATGTCCGGAAGATTCTCGTAGTAGAGAGTGACTTGGTTACGACCGGTTTGTTTGGAGTAATACATCGCTTTGTCTGCTTGTACCATCAGTTCTCTAACGGATGATACATGGTCATTCAACTCGGCAATCCCAATACTCACTGTCGGCAAGATGATGTGATCATCTACCTGACAAGGTGTGGTCTCAATCGAGTGACGGATGCGCTCAGCAATATCGTACGCTTGAATTGCGTTAGTGCGAGAAAGCACCACACCAAACTCTTCACCACCCAAACGGCCAATATAATCACTGGAGCGAATTAAACCTTGGCAAATATGCGCAACTTGGACGATGACTTCATCACCCGATAAGTGGCCCACTTGGTCATTAATTTCTTTAAAGTGGTCGATATCTATCATCAAACAAGAGAGGTGCTGTTGGGTTGGACTATCGAACTCTCGTTCCAGTCTTAGCATAAAGGCACGGCGGTTTAATATGCCAGTCAACTCATCGGTTTCAGCCAGTTTCTTTAATTCAACTTGTTGAAGATGTGCGTTAGTGATCTCTTTCTCTTGCCACAGAACATATTTGGCACCGCTTGCCAATGTGATGGGCTTGAGAGAGGCTTCAAACCATCTTTCGTCGACGCCATTCCAAGCTTCAAGCTCTTCAATAGAAAGCAACAGCTGTTGACAAGGGGTCATAGAGTATTGCAGAGTTTTACGTTGACCTGAGGTTAACACGTGTCTGAAGTGTTGCTCCAAGTTCTCAGCAAGGTTTTCAGGAAGGATCTCGCTAAACGTACGCTTGAGGTACTTGCTGGTTAACTCAGGATCAGATTGAGTTGCTTCACCAAAGCTATCTACGATACGTCCGTGCTCATCAATGATCAGCAGACGATCAGGTAGCTCGGAGAGCATAAGACTCAGCCATTCTTCCCTTTGCATATCAACCATGTAGATTAGTCCGAACGTAAACGTAATTGATTATTATATCGACCACTTCGAGGTTAGCAATCGCAATAGATCACAGATCGCTGAATATTCGTGCAACTAACACTGGGTCTAATGATAAAAAAACCGGGATTACTGACGTAAGCCCGGCTTCTTAAAATCAAAATATCGAATGAACGATTAGTTCATGCCGTATTTTTTAAGTTTCTTGCGAAGAGTACCGCGGTTGATACCCATCATAGTTGCTGCGCGAGTTTGGTTACCGCGAGTGTACTGCATGATGGTATCTAGTAGTGGCTGTTCAACTTCAGCTAGAACTAATTCATATAGTTCTGTTACTTCTTGGCCATTAAGTTGAGCCAAGTAGTTTTTAAGAGACGCTTTAACAGAGTCACGTAGTGGCTTCTGAGTAATCTGGTCCTGTGACGTTACTGTAGTTACTGTTAATGCTTCTGAAGTCAGATTTTGTTCGAACATATTCGGTCTAGCTCTTCTCTTAATTATGATGCAACGTTTACCTGTCGTAGTTGGGGCGAAAGCACAACTAGTTAGGCTTTATCAAAATACTCTTCAAGCGCTTCAAGTTGCAGCTCAGCTGCATCAATGGCGTTGAAGGTACGGCGAAACTCACTTGCTTGCTCATGCTCTTTTAGGTACCAACCTACGTGCTTACGCGCGATTCGTGGACCTAAATACTCTCCATAGAAATCATGCAGTGCATTCACATGGCCAAGCAGGATGTCTTTCACTTCCGAATAAGGAAGCTCAGGCATCGTGGTGCCGTTTTCCAAAAAGTGTTGGATTTCCTGAAAAATCCACGGACGACCTTGGGCAGGGCGTCCAATCATTAAAGCGTCAGCACCGGTATATTCCAGTACATGCTTGGCTTTCTCTGGGCTATCGATATCACCGTTAGCGATAACCGGAATTGAGATAGCTTGCTTGACCGCTTTAATGCTGTCGTATTCGGCCTCACCTTTGTACATACACGCTTTTGTTCTGCCATGCAGAGCAAGAGCCTGAATGCCGCAGTCTTCGGCTAATTTAGCGATTTGGACACAGTTTTTGTTATCTGTATCCCAGCCAGTACGGGTTTTCAATGTCACAGGGACATCGACTGCATTGACCACAGCCTTCAGAATATCTTCAATGATATCTGGATACTGAAGCAGGGCAGAGCCGGCTAGCTTCTTATTCACTTTTTTGGCTGGACAGCCCATGTTGATGTCGATGATTTGCGCACCGTTTTCAACACTGAACTGAGCAGCGTCGGCCATAAGCTGTGGATCAGCGCCCGCAATTTGTACAGAGCGAATGCCCGATTCGCCTTCATGTACCATGCGTTGCTTTGATTTGGACGTTGTCCATAGCTTTGGATTGGATGACATCATTTCACTGACGGCCATTCCAGCACCATAGCGGAGACACAACTCACGGAACGGTCTATCAGTCACACCTGCCATAGGGGCAACGATGAGATTATTCTTAAGTTGGTAGTTTCCGATTTTCAAAACGTCTTCACAGCTTAGTACCAGCAAGGGCGCGCATTTTACGCATTTTTTAGCGCTGTGAAAAGACTAATATTTGAGCATTTACAAATTGTTTTCGCAAAATGCCCAAAAATCAGTCAATTAGCTCGCAAAGTCTTGTCTAGCCTTGCTTTCGACCAGAGATGCGACACCATTCACTTTGCTCTTTGATAGGATCAATGTGAAGCTCATCACGGTAATAGTTAGCCACATCTTCAGCTTGAGTATCTAGCACGCCTGACATCGCAAGCTCGCCGTTTGGCTTAACTAAAGACTTAATGATTGGTGAAAGCTCGCGTAGCGGACCTGCTAAGATGTTAGCAACAACCACGTCAGCAATCAGACCTTCTGGCTGATCTTGAGGAAGGAACACTTCTAGTTGGTCGGCAACACCGTTACGCTCGGCGTTGTCTTTAGAGGCAAGCAGTGCTTGAGGATCAATATCGATCCCGATTACCTTTTCAGCGCCCAGCTTGATCGCGGCGATCGCAAGAATGCCAGAGCCACAACCAAAGTCGATCACGGTTTTGCCCGATAAATCTAAGCCTTCTAGCCATTCAAGACATAAAGCGGTAGTTGGGTGGGTACCAGTACCAAAGGCAAGGCCCGGATCAAGCATTACGTTCACCGCATCAGGCTCAGGGATTTCACGCCAGCTAGGGCAAATCCACAAACGCTCGCCAAACTTCATTGGGTGGAAGTTATCCATCCATTCGCGTTCCCAGTCCTTGTCTTCCAACTGCTCGACTTTATAAGCGAAATCATCTGCCAGTAGACCGCTGAGTTTGGTTTGCTCAATGATAAAGTTAGTATCCGCTTCCGCGTCATACAGCGCTAGGATATCCGTATCACCCCAAAGACGAGTTTCACCAGGTAGAGGTTCGAATACAGGCGTATCCTGCGCGTCTAAGAAGGTCACAGACAGCGCACCAGTCTCTTCCATTAGCATGTCGCCGATCTGTTCAGCGTTTTCATTGGTCGCATTGAGTTTGATTTGAATCCAAGGCATGAGTATGAGCTCTTTACATTGATTGATGTGATTTGGCGCAGAGTGTAGCAGAAAAGGCTAACAAGTGCGCGAAAACAAAAATGCTCACCGAAGTGAGCATTTTCATTATGACTAAAGCGGAAATTGCTTATTGCAGGCCTAGTTTCTTCTCTAGGTAATGAATGTTGGCACCACCGTGTTGGAAGTTCTCATCATTCATAATGCTTTCTTGTAGAGGAACGTTAGTCTTGATGCCTTCAACGATCATCTCGCCTAGTGCGTTCTTCATACGTGCAATCGCAACATCGCGGTTCTCACCGAAAGTGATCAGCTTACCGATCATTGAATCGTAGTGAGGAGGCACTGTGTAGCCTGTGTAGATGTGTGATTCCCAGCGAACACCCATGCCACCAGGGGCGTGGAAGCGTTCAATCTTACCTGGTGAAGGTAGGAAGCGCTCTGGGTCTTCTGCGTTGATACGACATTCGATAGCATGGCCGCGGATCTTGATGTCATCCTGAGTGAATGACAAAGGCTGACCTGCTGCTACACGCAGTTGCTCTTTGATTAGGTCAACGCCCGTTACCATTTCAGTTACTGGGTGCTCAACCTGAATACGAGTATTCATTTCGATGAAGTAGAATTCGCCGTTTTCGTATAGGAACTCGAACGTACCTGCACCGCGGTAACCGATTTCTAGACATGCACGTGTACAACGTTCACCGATGTACTTACGCATCTCTTCAGTGATACCTGGTGCTGGCGCTTCTTCAACAACCTTCTGGTGACGACGCTGCATAGAACAGTCACGTTCACCTAGGTGGATAGCACCGCCTTGACCATCAGCAATAACCTGAACTTCAACGTGACGAGGGTTCTCTAGGAATTTCTCCATGTAAACCATGTCGTTGTTGAACGCTGCTTTTGCTTCAGCACGCGTCATAGCGATAGCTTCAATGAGCTCGCCTTCAGAACGTACAACACGCATACCACGACCGCCGCCGCCGCCAGACGCTTTGATGATTACTGGGTAACCAATACGCTTAGCGTGTGCTTTGTTTGCCTGCTCATCGTCATCTAGTGGGCCATCAGAACCCGGTACACAAGGTACGCCAGCTTTCTTCATTGCCGTAATAGCTGAAACCTTGTCACCCATGATGCGGATGGTTTCCGCTTTAGGACCAACAAAGATAAAGCCGCTGCGCTCAACTTGCTCAGCAAAATCTGCGTTTTCAGATAGGAAACCGTAACCAGGGTGGATTGCCACCGCGCCAGTCACTTCCGCCGCTGAAATGATGCGTGGAATATTTAGGTAGCTATCGATGCCACGAGCAGGACCGATACAAATTGCTTCGTCTGCAAGTAGTACGTGTTTTAGGTCACGGTCAGCAGTTGAGTGAACAGCTACTGTTTTGATGCCCAATTCTTTACATGCGCGAAGAATACGAAGTGCAATTTCACCTCGGTTCGCGATGACTAATTTATCTAGCATAAGAGAGAGCCTCTATTATTCGATAACAACAAGTGGTTGGTCGAATTCAACTGGTTGGCCGTCTTCAACTAGGATAGCGGTTACAACGCCAGACTTGTCTGCTTCGATTTGGTTCATCATCTTCATCGCTTCAACGATACATAGCGTGTCGCCTGCGTTTACTGTTTGACCAACTTCAACGAATGACTTCGCGTCTGGGCTTGGAGAACGGTAGAAAGTACCTACCATTGGAGAAAGAACTTGGTGACCTGCTGGAGTTGCAGGAGCCGCTGCCGCTTCTGGCGCTGCTGCAGGAGCAGGAGCAGGTGCCGCTGCTGGTGCAGCCGCTACAGGAGCTGGAGCTGCTGCGTATTGAACTGGTGCTACAGGTGCAGCAGTACCGTTACGGCTGATGCGTACCGACTCTTCACCTTCAGAGATTTCTAGCTCAGCAATGCCAGACTCTTCTACTAACTCGATAAGCTTCTTGATTTTACGGATATCCATCTTTTCTTTCTCTTTTATCTTGTGAATAAGACAGCTCAAAACGAGCTGCAGAGTGTTTATTTACGTTGAGCATCTGCGAACGACTTCAACGTCAGTTGGGTTACTTTGCCTGCAGTTTATTCAGCGCGGCAGACAGAGCGAATTCGTATCCTTGCGCACCTAAACCACAAATCACGCCCTCAGCCTTATCTGAGAGATAAGAGTGATGACGGAATGGTTCACGAGCATGCACATTGGATAAATGTACTTCGATAAATGGGATAGCCACACCTAACAGCGCATCTCTAAGTGCAACACTGGTGTGGGTAAAGGCGGCAGGGTTGATGATAATAAAATCCACCTTGTCGTATGCCGCATGGATAGCTTCGATCAGCTCATACTCACGATTGGATTGAAGATGTTGGAGTTCAACATTGGCTTCATTCGCTTGCTTGGTTAATGTGTCGATAATCTGCGGTAGCGTCGAAGAACCGTAATGTGCGGGTTCGCGTAGACCTAACAGGTTTAAATTTGGACCATTTAAGACAAGAATGCGTGATTTTGCTGTCATTGTGCTGCCATCTTCCTACTTCATGATATGAACTGGAATATTCCCATATTATCTCGGATTCATCATGCAGTTTTTACTAAAAATAGCAGTGAATCTTTGAAATAGACCCAGATTATAGCTAATTCAGCGCATTTAGCAGCAATTTACTGGTCTAATCTCCCAGCTTGAAGCCGGATTTTTGTAACCGAGGTAACACTTTTTGCTCAATGAGAAAGGGCGAGAGAGGAGTACTTTAGACGGTAAAAACAAAAAACCGCCACATAATGTGACGGTTTGAAGTTCTACATAGTGGTGTTGGTAATTACGCCAATTCTGCTTTTTCTGCAATCAGCTTATCAACCACACTTGGATCCGCTAGGGTTGAAGTATCGCCTAAGTTGCTAGTATCGCCTGTAGCAATCTTACGTAGAATACGGCGCATAATCTTACCTGAACGAGTTTTAGGTAATGAATCTGTCCAGTGCAGCACATCTGGTGTTGCAATAGGGCCAATTTCTTTACGCACCCAGTCCTTCACTTCTTTATGCAGTTCTGCACTAGGAAACTCACCATCATTGAGCGTGATGTAAGCGTAGATTGCTTGGCCTTTAATATCGTGAGGTATACCAACAATCGCTGCTTCAGCAATCTTATCGTGAGCGACGAGCGCCGATTCGATTTCTGCGGTACCCATACGGTGACCAGAGACGTTTAATACGTCATCCACACGACCTGTAATCCAGTAGTAACCATCTTCATCGCGACGCGCGCCGTCACTGGTGAAGTACATGCCTTTAAATGTAGAGAAGTAAGTTTGCTCGAAGCGCTCATGGTCGCCATATACTGTGCGCATCTGACCTGGCCATGAATCAAGGATGACTAGGTTACCGTCAGTCGCACCTTCGATGATGTTACCCATGTTATCTACCAGAGCAGGCTGAACACCGAAGAATGGGCGAGTCGCAGAGCCTGGTTTGAGGTCTGTTGCGCCTGGTAGTGGGGCAATCAAGATGCCGCCTGTTTCGGTTTGCCACCAAGTATCCACAATAGGTGAATCTTCATTACCGATGGTTTTGTAGTACCACTCCCACGCTTCAGGGTTAATCGGTTCACCTACCGAACCCATAATACGTAGGCTGCTACGTGAAGTGCCTTCTACCGCTTCATTGCCTTTCGCCATAAGTGCACGAATCGCTGTTGGTGCTGTGTAGAGGATATTCACTTGGTGTTTATCCACCACTTGGCTCATGCGGTTTGTGCTTGGGTAGTTAGGCACACCTTCAAACAGAATCGTTTTTGCACCGTTAGCCAGTGGGCCGTAAATCAGATAAGTGTGGCCGGTAATCCAACCCACGTCAGCGGTACACCAGAAGGTTTCGCCTGGTTGATAATCAAATACGTACTTGAATGTCATGGTAGCGTAGACAAGGTAACCGCCCGTGGTGTGTAGAACACCTTTAGGTTTACCTGTCGAGCCAGAAGTGTAGAGGATGAAAAGAGGGTCTTCTGCTTTCATCTCTTCTGGTGGGCAGTCAGCAGAAACATTTGCGGTTGCTTCATGCCACCAAACATCACGATGCTCATGCCAGTCAATGTCGCCGCCAGTACGTTTCATGACAATAACTTTTTCGATGGTTTTTACTTCTGGATTAGTCAGTGCTTCATCGACATTCTTTTTCAGGGGAACGGCACGACCACCACGCACGCCTTCGTCAGCGGTAATCACCACTTTAGCGTCTGAATCAATAATACGGCCAGATAGTGCTTCTGGAGAGAAGCCACCGAATACAACAGTATGTACCGCACCAATACGGGTACAGGCTAGCATGGCCACGGCTGCTTCAGTCACCATTGGCATGTAAAGACAAACCACATCGCCTTTACGCACGCCTTGCTCTTTCAGTGCGTTTGAAAACTCACACACTTCTTTATGCAGTTGGTTAAACGTCAGTGTTTTATCGTCGTTTGGATCATCACCTTCCCAGATGATGGCGACGTCATCACCACGTTCAGCAAGGTGACGGTCAATACAGTTTGCAGATACGTTTAGCGTACCGTCTTCGAACCAACGGATATCAACGTGGCCGGTATCAAATGACGTGTTCTTTACTTGAGTGAAAGGCTTCATCCAATCGACGATTTTTCCGTGCTCACTCCAGAAACCAACAGGATCTGTCACAGATTGTTGGTACATAGCTTGGTAGGTATCATTATCCGCGTGGGTATTTTTTTTGATGTTTTCTTTTACCGGATAAATATGGGCTTCACTCATTGCTTATCTCCTTGTGCTTAATTCCTTGTGAATTGAGCAAGTGTCCGTTTAAAACGATAAGGTCACCTGACCCTGACGTTGTAAAATCCCTATACCCATAACTTTCAAGCACAGGCGACAATTCGACAATTAGACTTTAGGATGAGAGAGATAGATCTGCTTTGAAATGAAGGAATTAAAACGCAAATTGAGAACTTGGTCGTAAGTTAGGTTAGCGGGTATAGGGCAGATTTAAGCTAGGGAGGTCACCTTTTGTTAATCGAACAAACACTAAGGCGGCGGAAATCGCATCTTGTAGGGCATCGTGTTTGTCTTGCAAAGGCAAGTCGAGATGCTTACAAATGGCATCCAAGCTGAGATCAAAGTATGCGTTAGGTAGGTGCTTCTCTAATTTGTCGTGATAAATCTGACTCACTTCGATTAAAGGGTTGGGTAGAGGGAAGCCCAATTGTTTGCGACAAGCGAGATCGAGAATTTTTTTGTCATAGCGAATGTGATAGCCAACCAATGGGCGATTACCAATAAACTCTAGCAGTTGCATTAAGGCTTGTTTTTCATCGATACCATCAACGAGATCCTGATGGCGGATGCGGTGGATTTTAATCGAGCCAGAATCCAGTGATTGCGGGGCTCTAAGCCTGACTTCAAACGGTTTACTGGTAATAATGCGATTGTCGATGATTTTGGTCGCCGCAATGGTGACGAGCTCAGCACGCTTAGGGTCGAGGCTAGTGGTCTCACAATCTAACGAGACGTACTCGCCTTTTTGCACCGAGGCAAAAAGAGGCTGGTAAAGAGAGCCCTTGAGTTTGTAAAACCAATAACGGCGTTGCAACCAATTCATACACCAGCCTCTAATCTCTTATCTGATAATGATAGCCCAAGAACTGCTTAAACTTTTTCACTACATGCAAACTATGACGTAGTAAATCTCGCTCGGTACGCTCTATTTGTTTAAGGTCGATGCGATTATGGCTGTGTTGATTTGTCAGTTGTTGATTGAGGCGCAGCTTGAATAGCAACTTAAGTGCTTCACTGAGGTTGTCGGCGGTTTCTGGTTCGAGTATCCGTTTTACTCTTAAAGCTTCTATGCGTTCAAAGGTGTTTTTCTCTTCAATGCCATATTCTAGCGACAAGGTACGGATCCCATGAACGATAGGGAAGATGCCGCCACTTTTTACGTCGACACCTTGTTTGTCTTTCTTAACATTGCCAAACAGAGTCAATGGTAGAGAAAACTGCAACGCAGGGCGTGAGAAGTCTTGCAGCGCGAGCATGTTGTTCAGCATGGTTTGCTTAAGATGTTGCGTGATGGATTCGAGTAATGTTTTGTTGCCTGCGACTGCATGAGCATCGGTGAAAATCGCGAGGTCCATGACGTTTTCTGCACTGCTAGGCTTAGACCATTGGCTGATCGTGCTTTTCCATTCTGACTGGGTCTTAACCCATTTCGGGTTATTGACCATGACATTGCCAGGGCAAAGTGGGTAGCCAAGTTGTTGCAGCGTATGAGTTAGCTGACCCATCACGGTTTCACATTGGTGCCAATGAAGACCATCTTTGATGATCAACGCGTTGTCTTGGTCAGTTTTCAGTATTTGTTCCCCACGCCCTTCTGAGCCTAGAACGACCAAACAACAGTGATCGTGAAGGGCAGGAGGAACAATCAGCTCAAAGGCTTTCTCTATGATCTGCTCGTTGACCGCTGAGATCAGTTCCATGATAAAGCGGGTGCGAATGCCGTTATTAAGCAGACTTTCGACTAAGTTTCGTTGCCTGTTCGAGGCGAGAGCCAACTCTTCAATACTGGTCGAGCGGGCAATACTTAACGTTAATACGTGCGAGTGGGTAGAGAAAGCACTGAGGATCTGAGTCATATCGAGCATGCCGACCGCTTCTTTACCATCGGCGACCATCACGCGTTTCATTCGGTGGCGCGTCATTTTTATCATCGCATTAAAAAGAAACTCACCGTCCTCAACGTGCACCACAGGGAAAGTGGCAATTTTGCCTACAGGAGTGTCGAGTGGGTGACCGTCAAGCATAACCGCATGCAGCATATTGGTTCGAGTAATGATCCCATAGGGCATTGAGTGTTCATCTTCAACGAGGCGAACGTCAGAGTCGTTTAGTCGCACCAACGCAGAGTCGATACCATTTTGCTTGAGTGTTTGCGTGACTTCATTCAGCGGTTGGTCGGGAGAGAGTATCATTGGCGGGTGATAGATCTCTTTATCGACCTTGGTCAGGATAAACTCGGCCAGGTTTTGCTGTTGCTGGGCCGCATCGATCAGCTCTTGGCGCTTGGCAAGGTTGTTGTCGAAGTAGGCGGCGAACTGACCATTCTCGTTATACAGCTCAATGAAAACTGACTTGGGCAATAGATAGCAAAGGGTATCTTCTAATGCGATGTAGCGATGCTTTACCGTCTCTTCAAATAGAGCACGCACATCAAACAAATCATCATTAGCGTAGTGAGCAAAGATTTCTTTGTCGTCCTCTGAGCGCTCTTCGACTGCTCCTTTGATCAGGATATGCAGGTGCTGGCTCTGTGTACCGGGCTGAAGTAAGGTTTCTTTGGCACGGAAATAAGCGACATCCAATGAGCTACGCAGCCGGCTCTGCTGCTGGCTGTCCAGTCGATCAAACGGTGGGGAGTGCATATTAAATTTATCTGGCATTGCGAACCCTACTTCATTGCCACTCTATAGGTTAAGTGTGCAGGATTGGCATAATTGTTCCAGACGACTTTGGTCGAATCTATTAATGAAACAAGTCTGCTCATTTCGTTGCTAATGATGAAAATAGTGAGAATAGGGAAACGCAGTTGTGACGATTATTCCCTTTTTATTCTCAGCAAAGCAAACGATAATATCGCCGCTTTGTTCCAATTTATTCACGCATTCAGAGGTAATGATGCTCACCCCATCTCCATATGGCTGGATTTCCCAGTATTTTGTCGGTTTCTTTTTCGCTTATGGTGTTTATCTACCATTTTGGGCGTTGTGGTTTGAAGAGCAGGGGGTATCGGCAACAGATATCGGATTACTGGTCGGTATTGGTTTTGCGACCCGATGTGTCGCCAACATGGTGCTAACACCACGTATCCATAAAGTCGAACACTTGATGCCAGCACTGCGATGGCTCAGCTTTGCCTCTATTCTTTTTGTTGGTTTCCACTTCTTTACTGGTGGTAGTTTCTGGTTAATGGCATTGGCGACTGTGTTGTTCAATCTGTGCTGTGGTCCTATTGTTCCCTTGTCTGATGCCATGGCGAACTACTATTCACGTTTGCAAATGTTGGATTATGGCCGCACTCGCTTGTGGGGTTCGATTGCCTTTATTGCCGGTTCAACGGTGGTTGGCTTCTTAGTTGCGCAGTATGGCAGTGGCATGATTATCTTCACCGCACTGGCTGGTGTGGTTGTGGCTTTGTTGTTCTCAATGCGCAACATCAATCCAATGCCCGTTACGACGGAAAATGAAGATGCCGAGCGCCCTAAGTTGACAGAGCTGCTGCGTGAACTTCCTGTGGTTAAATTCCTGATTTTGGTTTCCCTTATTCAAGGCAGTCACGCTGCGTATTACAGCTTCAGTTCGATTTATTGGAAAGAGGCGGGCTACTCAGAAGACATTATCGGTTATCTCTGGAGCTTAGGTGTTGTGGCTGAGGTGGCGATTTTTGCTTTGAGTAAACGTCTGTTCTCGGGTTGGACGCTTCGAGCGTTGTTTATGGTCGCTGCACTTGGTGTGGTGGTACGTTGGGGCTTGACGGCTTCTACAACAGCATTAGTGGCATTGGTCATGATCCAGCTTCTACATGGTGTGACTTTTGCAATTGCACATATCGCCGCGATTCAATACATCCAACACTCTGAGCAAAGAAAAATGGTGGCGCTGCAAGCGCTATACAATGCGATTCCTTTAGGGGCATTCATCGCCTTGATGACAACCTTAAGTGGCTGGGGCTATGAAAACTGGGGGGCAAACGTCTTCTGGGCTATGGCCGCTATGGGTGTCTTGGCTTTATTTATCAAAGTTGATCCTCAAAAACATCAAGTTAGCGATATGTCGAAAGCGGAGCCTAATGCACAGAATTAAGCCTAGCTGATTGAGTTGATAGCATATCCTTAGTTAAATGAAACCTCTCCAATATGGGGAGGTTTTTGTTTGGCGCATGATAAGGATATCTGATGCAAGGCTGGCTAGTGATCACTGTATCACTGATGTATCTCGGACTACTGTTCCTCATTGCTTGGTATGGTGATAAACAGCACAACTGGTTGGCCAAATGGCGACCTTGGATTTACAGCCTATCTATCGCAGTGTACTGCACATCGTGGACATTTTACGGCACCGTCGGGCAGGCTAGTAACAATCCTTGGGCTTTCCTGCCTATCTATATCGCCCCAATACTCGTCTTTACTCTCGGTTGGCGAATTCTGGCTCGGTTGATTATTACCGCCAAACGAGAACACATTACCTCTATTGCTGACTTTATCGCTGCGCGCTATGGTAAATCACAAGGTTTAGCTGTGGTCGTTACCTTGATTGCTGTGGCTGGCATTTTGCCTTACATCGCCCTGCAACTGCGCGGTATCACCATGGGGTTAGAGATTATTTCGCCTGAACTGCCACGAAGTTTCGAAGGTTCAAGTCTCGATGTATCTTGGTTCGTGGTTGGTGCATTGGCCATTTTTACCATGCTGTTTGGTACTCGCCATATTGATAATACTGAGCATCACCGCGGTATGATGATGGCGATTGCGTTTGAATCTATTATCAAGCTGGTGGCATTTCTAGCCGTTGGTCTGTTTATTCTGTTCTTGGCGCTTAATCGCAATGACGTTGAGCTAGCACAGATTGCGCGTCAGACCTATCAATCACCGAACATACCGACTCTAGTTATTCATACCGTGCTAACCATGTTAGCGATTGTCTGTCTGCCACGTCAGTTCCATACTATGGTGGTGGAAAACGAACGCGCGCAAGATCTGCATACCGCGCGTTGGTTGTTCCCCGTATATCTGATTTTGATGGGCATTTTTGTCTTGCCGATCGCTTGGGTTGGGCAATCTCTGCTGACAGACGCTAGCCCAGATACCTATGTAATTAGCTTACCTATGGCGGTTGGCGCGCAGGATATCGCCTTGCTCGCTTTCCTCGGCGGTACGTCTGCGGCCAGTGGCATGGTAATTGTTTCAACCATCGCTTTGGCAATCATGGTTTCCAATGATTTAGTCATGCCATTGCTGTTGCGCAGAATGCGACTCTCACAGCGCAATCATAGGCACTTCTCTGGCTTGCTGTTGATTATTCGTCGTGGGCTAATTCTTCTGCTACTGCTCGGAGCTTGGGGTTTTTATCAAGCTCTGGGGAACATTCACTCCCTTTCTGCGATTGGTTTCCTCTCCTTTGCGGCTATCACCCAGTTTGCCCCAGCTTTGATAGGTGGCATGTATTGGCGTCAGGGAAACCGCAAAGGGGTATACGTTGGTTTGGCGGTAGGTTTTACCTTATGGCTGATTACCTTAATGAGCCAAACCGATATGTTGGCCGGCACCGCGCAAGACAACTTCCTGCTGTGGATGATTACTCCGCCTGAATGGCTGCAAAATCTCAATGTCAAAAACTCAGACTGGGGCATTGTACTCAGTGTTGCGCTCAACACACTTTGCTATGTTGTCGTCTCACTGCTAACTCGTGCCAGTCTAAGTGAGCGCTTACAGTCTGCTTCGTTTGTGGGTACGCCTCTGCCTGAAAGTGAAAATATGAGCTTGTATCAAAGCCGTGTCACTGTGGGTGAGTTAGAGATGCTGGCGTCGCGTTTTGTTGGTAGGCAACGGGTGCGAAGTGCATTCAGGCAATATTGGCAACAGCAAAGAGAAACCTTACTGCCGAATCAACAAGCGCCTTCTACTTTAATTCGCCATACCGAAAGGGTGTTGGCTGGGGTTTTTGGTGCCTCATCGGCTAAGTTAGTCCTTACTTCTGCGCTACAAGGCAGAAACATGCAACTGGAAGAAGTTGCTACCATTGTCGATGAAGCTTCAGAGCTGTATGACTTTAGCCGAGGATTACTGCAAGGGGCGATTGAACATATCGGTCAAGGTATTGCCGTGGTCGATAAGCAGCTTCGTCTTGTGGCATGGAATCAGCGTTACTTAGAGCTATTTACGTTTCCGGTCGGCTTGATTCAGGTGGGTAGGCCGATTGCTGATGTGATTCGCCATAATGCTGAACAAGGCTTGTGTGGTCCGGGTGACCCTGACGAGCATGTGCGCCGACGAGTTTTTCACCTGGAACAAGGGACGCGTCATACCTCTTCGCGTGTGCGACCTGATGGTCGAGTGATAGAAGTGCAGGGCAACCCAATGCCAGGTGGAGGGTTTGTGATGAGCTTTACCGACATCACCGTCTTCCGCGATGCCGAACAAGCACTAAAAGATGCTAACGAAACCCTTGAAGAGCGCGTACAAGAGCGTACTCAAGAGCTAGAGCAGCTGAACAAAAAATTGGTCTCAGCCACCCAAAGATCTGAACATGAGTCACAATCTAAATCGCGCTTTTTAGCGGCCGTAAGCCATGACTTAATGCAGCCACTCAATGCTGCTCGCCTGTTTGCCTCATCCTTGTCTGAAGTGGCAAAAGAGCCTGAAACTAAACAGCTTTCCCAGCATATTGAAAGTGCCTTAGGGGCCGCTGAAGATTTGATTGGCGACTTACTGGATATCTCGCGTCTAGAATCAGGCAAGCTAGATATCAACGTGCATGGCTTTGCGATTAACGATGTTTTATCTAACCTCAATGCGGAATTTAGTGCGCTTGCTAAGCAGCAGGGTGTTGAGTTCACCATGATTCCGAGTCAGCTATTGGTTCAGTCTGACCCGAAGCTCTTACGTCGTGTGGTACAAAACTTCTTAACCAACGCGTTTCGCTACAGTCCAAAAGGTAAAGTGGTTCTCGGCGTAAGACGAGTGGGAAGCCAAGCACGCATCGATGTGTGGGACAATGGTATGGGCATTGATGAGGACAAGCAGCAAGAGATATTTGAAGAGTTTAATCGTGGGAATCAAGTTCGTTCTGATCAGGGCTTAGGACTTGGTCTGGCAATTTCTAAAGGGATAGCTCATGTTCTTGGTCACCAAATCACTATGCGTTCGTGGCCGGGCAAAGGCAGCGTGTTCTCGATTACACTCGCGCGCAGCGAAAAAGCTCTTGAGCCTGTAAAAGCTGCACCGGCAAGTTCTACTTCAGACTTGAGTCATTTGAAAGTTCTGTGTGTGGATAACGAAACCGATATCTTGGTTGGCATGGAAACCTTGCTCGGCCGCTGGGGGTGCGACGTACGAACCGCCGTGGACTTGGTTAACAGCTTGCAAGCAATAGAAGAAACCTGGGTGCCGGATGTGATTTTGTCTGACTATCGACTCGATAATGGACGCACCGGATTAGAAGTGCTTCAGCAGTGTCGCTTGCGTTTAGGCGATAGCTTTATCGGCGTCATTATTAGTGCAGACCGCACTGACGATATGCTAGATGGTATCAAGTCGAATGGGTTTAGCTTTATTCCTAAGCCTGTTAAACCGCTAAAACTCAGAGCGGTGTTGAATAGGGTTTAGAGGGGCAGAATCGGGAACGGGCTGCGCCCTATGGAACGCTACGCTAGAGAACGGACTTCGTCCTTCGAGAACGAAAGTTGTTCGTGAGTTGGCAACTTTTGACAGTGCCTGCTCATTGGGGCATAGAATGACCCGTATCCCGTATCCCGTATCCCGTATCCCGTATCCCGTATCCCGTATCTCGTCTTCCGTATCCAATGAAAAAGGGTTGACACTTAGTGCCAACCCTCCAAAATTTCTCGCTTCTCGCTTCTCGCTTCTCGCTTCTCGCTTCTCGCTTCTCGCTTCTCGCTTCTCGCTTCTCGCTTCTCGCTTCTCGCTTCTCGCTTCTCGCTTCTCGCTTCTCGCTTCTCGCTTCTCGCTACTCCGTAAACAAAGTCTCGTATTTAACAAACGCAGTTTGAGTTTCGCCGTAATACAGCGTTCCTTCAGACTGAATTGCGACGCGTAGCCAGCTTTCAGCCGATGTTGGTTTCGCTACAGAGATTGCCCAGTGTTGGCCAGTACTATCTGTTGGCTGCATATCCAAAGGTTGAGCGCTTTGCTCTTGGCTATCGACAATGGATAGCTTTACGCCTTCTAAAGGGAAAGCGGCTTTTAAAGATAAGTCCAAACCGTTCGCGGTTAACTTCTCGGAACGAAACTGCACTTTAAAGTCGCCGTTGGTCATATCACATAGTCCGCTGGTGTAGCGGCAGTTAGATTTGGCGGCTAGCTTATAGGTTTCGCCTTCTTTCGCGGCATGAGGCTTTTCACTCAGCGCCATATCTGTACCAAAGTAGGCAATCAGAGAAAGAATTGGGGCAATCAATAATGCGATTAGAAAGTGCTTATTTTTGAACATCTTGCGTCCTGGCTTCAACGTTAAAAGGCTAAGTTAACTCAATTTAGCGAATAAAAAAGCCCCCGAGGGGGCTTTTGTGGCTTAGGTATTATTTTAGTGGTCTACTGCACCGCCAGCGCCTGCTGGTACACGTACGTGTTCAACCAAGTCTTTCACTTCTTGTGGTGTTTCCGCTGTTACTTTCGATACAGCAAACGCGACTGCGAAGTTAAAGACTGCACCAATTGCACCGAATGCGTTTGGTTCAATGCCTAGGAACCAGTTGCTGCCCCAGCTTTCTAGGTAAGTCCAATCAGCAACAAACAGGATGCCTTTGTGCTGGAATACGTAGAAAAGAGTGATACTGATACCCGCAATCATACCCGCGATTGCGCCTTCCTTGTTGATACCTTTACTGAAGATACCCATCATTAGTGCCGGGAAGATTGAGGACGCCGCAAGACCAAATGCCAGTGCTACTGTACCTGCTGCAAAGCCTGGCGGGTTGAGGCCGAGATAGCCTGCCACCGCAATCGCCACCGCCATGGAAATCCGACTGGCGAGCAGCTCTTTCTTCTCGGATATATTCGGATTGATGACGCCTTTGATTAAATCATGGGATATCGCAGAGGATATCGCGAGCAAGAGACCTGCCGCCGTTGATAGTGCCGCTGCCAGACCACCGGCTGCCACCAAGGCAATCACCCAGTTTGGAAGCTTAGCAATCTCAGGGTTAGCCAATACCATGATGTCACGGTCAACTTTCAGTTCGTTAGTTGCTGGGTTTGACGTGTATTCAATCAGACCATCGCCGTTCTTATCATCAAAGCCTAGTAGACCTGTTTTCTCCCAGTTTTTGAACCAGTCAGGGCGTTCATCATAAGCAAGGTGCTGACCTGGAGCTGGATTTACGGTATCCATTAGGTTTAGACGAGCCATCGCCGATACTGCTGGTGCAGTTGTGTATAGGATAGCTATGAAGACTAGTGCCCAACCTGCTGAAGTACGTGCGTCACGCACTTTAGGTACCGTGAAGAAACGGATGATTACGTGTGGTAGACCCGCAGTACCAATCATTAGCGACATGGTGTAAACAAACATGTTGAGGGTATCGCCACGGACTTGAGTGGTGTATTCACTAAAGCCGAGTTCGGTGACCACTTGGTCGAGCCTATCCAGTAGATAGACGTCGGTGCCTTGGATGGTACTACCGAGACCAATCTGAGGAAGAGGGTGACCAGTCAGTTGCAGAGAGATAAAGATTGCAGGAATAGTGTAAGCTAAAATGAGCACGCAATATTGAGCAATCTGCGTGTAAGTAATCCCTTTCATGCCGCCCATTACAGCGTACATGAATACGATACACATACCGATCAGAAGACCAGTTGAGTAATCAACTTCTAGGAAACGACCGAACGCAACACCCACGCCTTTCATCTGACCGATTACATAAGTGACCGAGGCGATGATAAGACAGACAACTGCTACGATACGTGCTGCGTTTGAGTAGAAACGCTCACCTACGAACTCTGGTACAGTAAACTTGCCGAACTTACGTAGGTAAGGTGCAAGTAGTAGTGCGAGAAGTACGTAACCGCCAGTCCAACCCATTAGGAATACGGAGCCACCGTAACCCATAAAGGCAATCAGACCTGCCATAGAGATAAATGATGCGGCTGACATCCAGTCTGCTGCGGTTGCCATACCGTTGGCGATTGGGTTTACACCACCGCCTGCAACATAAAACTCTTTAGTTGACCCAGCACGTGCCCAAATCGCAATACCGATGTAAAGGATAAAGGTCGCACCAACAACGAGGTAAGTGATAGTTTTCAAATCCATCTGAGTTACTCCTTACTCATCTACGCCGAATTCACGGTCGATTTGGCGCATTTTCCACGCGTAGTAGAAAATAATACCCAGGAAGGCATAGATTGAGCCTTGTTGAGCAAACCAGAAACCAAGCTTGTACCCGCCTAGTTGAAATTGATTGAGTTCATCTACAAATAAAATGCCGCAGCCGAAAGAAACGACAAACCAGATAACCATAAGGCTAATCATCAGTTTTACGTTCTTATCCCAGTAGGCTTTGGCTTTATCCTGACTTTCAAACGCCATTGCCGTCTCCTTACGTGTTCGTTGTTAAGAAAATGTTTCAATATCTACATTAGCAAGGGTGGAACAAGAACTCTTTTCAACTTTAGTCGCGGTGAGAAAAACAAAAAGCGCCTAAAAATAAGGCGCTTAAGGATTATTGATAGATTTTTGTGATGTTAATGGGGTGTTAAATTAGCCTAAAGTCTAACGTTTTATTGTTAATCTTATCGATTTTCGTTATCCGGCGTAAAAATCTTTGATCCCCATCAGCAGGTTGCTTACTGCTACGGCTGCAAGAATAAGCCCCATCACACGACTGATAATGGCGGCACCGACATTGCCAATCCACTTTTGAATATGTGTCGCACCCAGAAGTAACAATAGGGTGATAAGTAAAACTGTCACCATGACAGCGGCAGTAATCCCCTGATCGACAAGTGCGTATCTATGATTGTCCGTCAGCATGACAATCGCCATCATCGCTCCCGGAGAAGCGATGGAGGGAATAGCTAAAGGGTAAACCGCCAAATCAGCGAGATCGGAATGACTCACTTCTTCAGAAAGCTTAGTTTCTTGTTCAGGCTTAGACTCGCCAAAGATCATGGTTAGGGCAAACAGTAGTAGCACTAAGCCACCTGCCGCCTGAAATGCAGGCAAGGGTATCTGCATCGCTTCAAGGAGCAACTGACCTGCGACGAGGAAAAACAGTAGTACGCCCGTTGAAATAGCCACGGCTTTTAACGCGACCAAACGGCGCTGTTTAGCGGTGAGATGCTGAGTTTGAGATAAGTAAACCGGGACTGAGCCAATGGGATCGATAACGGCCCAGAGGACGACAAATTGAGTAATTAGAACGCTTAGCAAGAGAAGTACTCCCAGAGTTTGTTGAACAGAGGGGTAAATCAGATTGTTGCCTGATTCCTCAAGTGTAGCAAATTTCTAGGAGCTTTTGTGTCAGAAACTGGTGAGTTAAGTTTCTGATTCGAGTTGTTGAAGTAAAATAACCGCTTGAGTTCGATTTTTCACACCTAACTTGCGGAATATTGCCGTCATATGAGCTTTTATTGTTGCTTCTGATACATTTAATTCATAAGCAATCTGCTTATTCAGCAAGCCATCAGATAGCATTCCTAAGACTTTATATTGCTGTGGGGTCAAAGTGGCAATTTTTTCTGCTAAATCATTACATGCTGCGTTGTTGGTAATGGAACCTTCAGGGAAGAAAGGTTCGCCATTGAGCACCTGATTGAGAGCACTGACGAGCTCACGCATATCACTTGATTTGGGAATAAAACCGAATGCGCCATGACTCTTAACCTGAGTCACTACTGACGGTTCTTCACTAGCTGAGACGACCACAATGGGTAAATCAGGATATTCAGCACGCAGTTGAATCAAGCCTGACATGCCGTTTGCTCCGGGCATCTTTAAGTCGAGCAGAAGTAAGTCCGGTTCGTCTTCTTTAGCGAGCAGGGTAAGAAGGGCATCTAACGAGTCGGCTTCTAGCAGATTTGCGCCACTCACCGCCATATGCACCGATTGGAACAGAGCATTGCGAAACAGCGGATGATCATCCGCAATGATAATGGTGTAGGTCGCGTCCATGGAATCAACACTTTTTATAGGTTATTAAGTTCAGTATTACCATTTGCTGATAGAGACACAACTAGTATGCGTGGATTATCGAGTGTTTCTTCACAAAATGTGAAAGAGCCGAGCATAAGGATGTATCTGCAATGCTTGGCTCAAACAACTATGATGTATAGCAAATATTTATCATGTGCTTACAGGAAAATTGGAGCGTCGAAGTTGTCAGCTTCATCGCTATAAGCGGTTACAATAGCGTCTTCAACAAGTCCTGTTTCTGCTTGTACGTGAGTTTCAAAGAAAGTTTGAATCTGAAGTCGACGACCATGTGCAGCCCAGCTCTCCGCATTAGCCCAGATTTCATTAAACACAATGCTGTAGTCGGTTCGAGTAGCGCTAGGATGATTGATTTGGCGAGTCAGAATATATTGTATACACCCTTCTTCACGTAATGAGTCTGGTTCGAGAGCTTTCAATACTTCAAATAGTTCCGATTCCTTTCCTTTCTTAGCTTTAAATTGTGCGAGTACGTATACTTTACTTGACATGTGCATCCTTCATTTTGTCGTTAAAAAGCAATTAGTTGTGCCACTCTAGCTTAACTACTTCTTCTCTGTTAGAAAACTATCAATATGTGTCAAAAATGGCTGAGCTTTCATGAAGCCAGTAATACGAGCGCTTGGGAGATGAGTTCCTTGTCTATCCCAGAACTCGATAGTAGGAAGCCCTAGCACGCTCATCTCTTTCAATAAGGCAATGTCTTGTGGTTGATTTCGTGTCACGTCTGCTTGCAGCAACACAAAATCTTTTAGGCGCGACTCAACATCTGGCTGGTGGAAGGTGTATTTCTCGAATTCTTTACAGGCCACACACCAGTCGGCGTAGAAATCGAGCATGACCGCTTTACCATCCGCTTTTGCTTTAGCAAGTTGTGTGTTGAGCTGCTCAACATTGGCGATCCGGATAAATTCTATCTGATTTTGTTTTTGCTCGGTGCTGATCGCGCTCTTACCAAAGTAGTGGTTCAATGCAGGTTGAGCTGAAGCAAATAGACCAAGTACAGCGATGATTCCCACCACGCTCTGTTTCCAGCCACCAAATGGCAGTGAATTTTTGACATGGTAGAGCCAACCAAACGCAGCAATGCCGAGCACTGACCATAATCCTGTCGCCCACACTTCAGGCAAGATTCGCTCAAGTAAGAATATTGGCGCAGCCAGTAGAATGAAGCCAAACAGAGTCTTGACCCGATCCATCCAATTGCCTGCTTTTGGTAGCAGCTTGTTGCCAAAAACAGCGACTAGCATCAATGGAATCCCCATGCCAAGTGCCAGAGCATACAGAGCGATACCACCAGTGAGTAGATCGCCACTTTGTGCTACATACAATAGAGCACCAGAGAGCGGCGCAGTGGTACAAGGTGAACAAACTAAGCCAGAAATCGCTCCCATGGCGAACACACCCAGTGAACTTCCACCTTGCTGTTTATTGCTTAAATTGTTCAACCATGTCTGAACGCTGCTAGGCAGCTGCAAGCTGTAGAGACCAAACATGGAGAGTGCCAGGGCGACAAATAAAACGCTTAGGCCAACTAAGACATAAGGGTGCTGCATGGCCGCTTGAAATTGCATACCCGCTGACGCAACAACTAGGCCGAGTAAGGTATAGGTCAGTGCCATGCCTTGCACGTAGATAAAGGCCAACCCTAGGGCACGTCCATGGCTAAGCTTACCGCTACCCAGAACAATACTGGTTAAAATTGGGTACATTGGCAGTACGCATGGTGTAAAGGCGAGACCAACACCTAAAGCCAAAAATAGTAGAGGCGTCCACCAGTTGTCACTGAGCTTAGAAGCAAGGTTTGACTCGCTTGAGACAGGTGTTTGCTTTGTTGCTGTTGTTGAATTTGCCGGTTCTTTTTGAGTTGGAATGACTGCATTCGCTTCTTGGAAGTCGAAGCTAGTGACATCGATAACTCGGGTTTCTGGTGGGTAGCAAAAACCGGCTTTGGCACAGCCTTGGTATTGAACGATCAGGCGCGCCCCATCTTGGTAATTTGCGAGCGGAACTTCGACAAATAGCGGTGTCGTGTAAATATTTACCTCACCAAAGAACTCATCTTTGTAAGGTTCTCCATCTCGCATTTCAATATCACCCAGAGTGACATTTTCGCCACTGACAGAAATACGATGTTGATACAGGTAGTAATCTTCTTTGACTTGCCAATCGAGGAAAACGCGATTCCCTTGTTGGAAAGAATTGAATGGGAAAGCTTGGTCTACCGGAACAAAAGTATTGTTGCTAACTCCAAAGCTTGGTGCGGAGTTTGATTGCTCAAATACGGCCAAAGCAGGTGCAGAAACAATAGAGAAACACAGCAGAATTAGAGATAAAGCGAAGCGCATAGAAGAGTCACTTAAGTTAAATTTTCATCATTTTAACTCAATCAGACAGAGGAAAGGGGGAATAAGTTTCAACTTGCTATCATTTAGAACATTTTTTGTGTGATGCCTCCCCAAAGAAATGGGGCTCTTAGAGGAGGCAATAAAGTTCTAAGCGACACCTAACCGCGCGCGAACCACACGCTCACACGCATCAATGTTGTCAGTATCTTTAGGGATGACAAGTACCGTATCGTTACCACCAACAGTACCTAAGATCTCGGTATGAGGATCAATGTCGACTAATCGAGCGACAAGTTGCGCGCTACCTGGGTGGGTTTTGACCACCACCATGGCTTGGTTATGAGTAATGAATTCTATCTGGGAAGAGATAGAAGACTCGACACGTACCGGAGCCGTTTCAACGGTAATGCAGTAAACCTTCTTACCACACGCATTCTGGACTTTCACTACACCTAACTGAGACAGCAATCTAGAGACGGTTGATTGACTGATACCTTCGAAACCAATATCTACCAAGGCTTCACGGAGCTCATTTTGAGTGCTAAAACTTTGCTGTTGCAGCAGACGTTTGCATGCCGCGGTTAGCGTTTTGTCTTCACTGTAGTCAATAGTGGTTGCGTTTAGAGTTTCACTCATGGGAACTCCTTAAAAAACATGACGTAGGGATGATTCGTCCATGTAACTATCAGCACTTAACTCCATCTAGGTGCCGTACCATTTGATTGAGCGGTCACTTCTTTTTTGGTGACTTATATTTAATGCGATCATAATACCACCAAAGTATATGTGGCTTTGTGAGAGCGATCGCCAAATAAATAACTGCTTTAGCGGATGTTTTTTGGATAAATATTCTGATGGAAAGTGGATATTTATTCCTGATTGGGAATAAATATCCAGCTTAATTTTAGAGGGAGCTTAGCGAGATTAAGCGCTGATTGCTTAGCGCGCTTCCGTCATGATTTCGCGTGAGAATACTTTTTCACAGTAATGGCATTTTAGCTGCACATTCTCTTTCTTTTGCTGCACATTAAAGCGACTTTCTACCGGTTCTCCGTGTGAAATACAGTTGCTATTCGGGCACTCAAACACACTTTCAATGCTTTCTGGAAGCACAAGATTAAGCTTGTTGACGACCTTGTATTCTTCAATCTGATTCACTGTTGCTTTTGGAGCGTAAAGCGCCAGTTGGTTCGCTTGCTCTTTAGTCAGGTAGATGTTTTCAATCTTGATCAGGTCTTTAGCACCTAGCGCTGAAGAAGGCAGGTTTAAACCTATCGTAATACGCTCATTTGACTTGTGCATTTTGAACAGTTTCAGCACCTTGATGCCGATGTTTGCAGGAATATGGTCAATGACAGAGCCGTTGCGAATCGCTTCTACTTGTAGTTGAGTTTCTTTTACCATGATAGTTCTCCTGCAGATTAAAGAGTTTCGTTCAAGACTAGGGCTAGCAGAGCTTCGCGCGCATAAACGCCATTTTCAGCTTGCTCGAAGTAGTAAGCGTGTTTGGTCTTATCGACATCTGTGGTGATCTCGTCAACACGTGGTAGTGGGTGAAGCACTTTTAGGTTGTCGCGCGCACCTTCTAGGGTTGCAGCTGTAAGGATGAAGGCCGATTTCATATGCGCGTACTCTGACTCATCAAAGCGCTCTTTTTGCACTCGCGTCATGTAAAGCACGTCGAGCTCAGGTACCACTTCTTCAATGTTGTTATGCATGCTGAACTTGATACCCGCTTCCTCTAACTCTTCGCAGATATAGTCAGGCATAGCCAGTGCATCTGGAGCGATAAAGAAGAAGCGCACGTTGTTGAATTTTGCCAGTGCTTGAGTCAGTGAGTGCACAGTGCGGCCATATTTTAGGTCCCCAACGAAAGCAACGTTGAGGTTATCAAGCGTGCCTTGCGTTTCGTGGATAGAGAATAGGTCGAGCAGAGTTTGGGTTGGGTGTTGGTTTGCGCCGTCGCCACCGTTAATGATTGGAACACCGTTAGAGAACTCAGACGCTAAACGCGCAGCCCCTTCCTGAGGGTGGCGCATCACAAAGGCATCAACATATGAAGCGATGACTTGGACCGAGTCAGCCAATGTTTCCCCTTTTTTAGCTAGAGACGTGTTACCACCGTTATCGAAGCCAATCACGCTGCCGCCTAAACGCTCAACGGCGGTTTCAAACGACAAACGGGTACGAGTCGATGGCTCGAAGAAGCAACTCGCCACGACTTTGTTTTTTAGTAGCTCAGGGTTTGGCTCTGCTTTTAAGCGTGCTGCAGTATCGACGATAAGTTCAAGCTCGCTGCGGCTGAGCTCAGGGATGGAGATGATGTGCTTGTTAAATAACGAATGCGCCATAGCTGTATTTCCTCGCCTCATAGATGACAGACAAAAAAAAGCCCCCTAACAATAGGAGGCTGATAAAGGATCGATGGAGAACAAAAATAAAACAGCTGACGTCCCTGATTCAGGGCGCGTTTTGTAACAACGAGATGTTGTATTTTGCTGGTTCATAATGCTCTCCTAGACAAATTGCGGAGGATTATACGGACAAAATTACGCGACGCAAGCGTTTGCGCAAAGTATCCAGAAATTGGATTTTTATGCGAAATTGACTGTTTTTGATGTGCTTTTCGCAGCCGTTGTCGGAACTTGCTTGGAGGGTGATTGAGAGTTTTTTTGTAGTCAGTGGAATGAAAAAAAATGCGGGCTTTATTCAGCATGCTTTTTGAAACATGGTGAATGCCACCCGCATTTCCCTGCAAACCACTCGTGATACCTATGGATTAATTCCGTGATATAGAGTGTTCGCGATTAATATCTTTGAGTGATATTAGTCGCCTAGTGTTGCTACCATCACTGCTTTGATAGTGTGCATACGGTTCTCTGCTTCATCGAAGACGATAGAGTGTTTAGATTCAACAACTTCATCTGTTACTTCTACGCCATCTTTAAGTTGTGGGTACTCAGCCGCTAGCTGTTTACCAACGGTAGTATCTTCGCCATGGAATGCAGGTAGGCAGTGCATGAATTTCACATGCGGGTTACCTGTCGCTTTTAGCATTTCCATGTTCACTTGGTAAGGCATCATTAGGTTGATACGCTCAGCCCATGCTTCTTTCGCTTCACCCATAGATACCCATACGTCTGTGTATAGGTAATCACAGCCTTGAACGCCTTCTTGAACGTCTTCAGTCAGAGTGATTTTCGCACCGGTTTCTTCAGCGATTTCGCGACAAGTCGCTACTAGCTCTTCTTCTGGCCAGAACGCTTTAGGAGCCACTAGGCGGATGTCCATACCCATCTTCGCTGCACCAACCATTAGAGAGTTACCCATGTTGTTACGAGCGTCGCCTAGGTAAGCGAACTTCATTTCATGTAGTTGCTTACCACGGCCGTGTTCCATCATAGTTAGGAAGTCAGCTAGGATTTGCGTTGGGTGGAACTCGTCTGTTAGGCCATTCCATACAGGAACACCTGCGTACGCGCCTAGCTCTTCAACGATTTCTTGACCAAAGCCGCGGTACTCGATGCCGTCGTACATGCGACCAAGAACGCGAGCAGTATCTTTCATTGACTCTTTGTGACCGATTTGAGAACCCGATGGGCCTAAGTAAGAAACTTGAGCGCCTTGGTCAAATGCTGCAACTTCAAATGCACAACGAGTACGAGTAGATGTTTTCTCGAAAATTAGCGCAATGTTTTTGCCTTTTAGACGAGGTTGTTCATAGCCGTTGTATTTCGCTTTTTTAAGTTCCGCAGATAGATCCAACATGTGTTGAATTTCACGTGGAGTAAAGTCTAATAGTTTTAGGAAGTTACGGTTGCGTAGGTTAAAAGCCATGATGTTTTCCTTCTTTGTTTTGATTGCGCTCTCTTGGTTGCAGGGAAAGAGGTAAGAAAGCGCATAAATAAGTAATGTTTGTATAATTTCTGCTTCCACAGTGGGGAGCGAGATATGAATACCTTAAGTTCAACGAGGGTCTGGTTATTCCATCTCGCTCCAGTTGTGGAGTAACGAGTCGGTTAGCCTTTGGTGATATTGGTACCCGCGGTGCCTTGAAGAATGCGTAAACCATCTTCTAGAGAACCAATGCCGACCACTTTGCCACCTTGTTTAATGAACTCGCATGACGCTTCGATCTTCGGTCCCATTGAGCCTGCATCAAATTGGTACTGAGCCAGTTCAGATGGGTTAGTGCTGCGTAGAGCATGTTGAGTTGGTTTGCCCCAATCTAGGTAAACTGCATCAGCGTCAGTCAGGATAAGTAGCGCATCGGCGTCTAGTTGTTTTGCTAGGAACGCGGCAGACATGTCTTTGTCGATAACCGCTTCAACACCAACTAATTTGCCGTTTTCGCGTTTGACTGGAATACCGCCACCGCCAGTACAGATAACCAAGTGGCCTTGCTCGATAAGTGCGGTAATCGCTTCATGTTCAATAATGCCTGTAGGCTGTGGGCTTGGGACTACGCGGCGGAAGTGTTGACCGTCTGGCTTGATTGTCCAGCGGTACTTCTCTGCTAGTTCACGAGCTTCTGCTTCTTCGTAAATTGGGCCGATAGGCTTGGTTGGATCGGCGAATGCAGGATCACTTGGGTCAACCGTCATTTGAGTCAACATGCAAGTCGCGTTTACGTTAGGCATTTGGTTTTTAAACTCTTGCATCAGCATGTAGCCGATCATGCCTTGAGTTTCACTGCCCAGTACATCAAGTGGGTACGGAGCGACTTTTTTGTATTCCAAACCTTGCAAAGCAAGTAGGCCTACTTGTGGGCCGTTACCGTGCACAAGCACTACGTTGTACTCTTGCGCGATTTCAGAAATTGTCTTAACCGCAATCTCAATGTTTTGGCGCTGAACTTCAGCTTCTAATGGCTCGCCGCGGCGAAGTAGGGCGTTACCGCCAAGTGCTACAACTACTGTTTGTTTAGTCATTGCTTTAATCTCTCTGCAGGGGGCAGGAGCAAAAGGGCTCCCGCCAACTAATCACTTACTTAAATACCGTCACGCTCGATTGGGCAGCTCATGCAGCGAGCGCCACCACGACCACGGCCTAGCTCGTCACCTGGGATAGGTAGAACAGTGATGCCCGCTTTGTCGTATTTCTCGTTGGTGTAAGTGTTGCCTTCGTAGCCAACAACCACACCTGGTTTCACAGTCAGTACGTTGTTTGCGTCGTTCCACTGCTCACGTTCTGCGTGGAAGTTGTCACCACCTGTTGTGATAAGGTTTAGCTTGTCGACACCAAGTGCTTTCTCGATAGCCGTTACAAAGTAGCCCTCTTCTTTCACATTAACCGCACCAGACTCATCGCCAGTTAGGCTCCAACATTTCACGTCTTTACGCACCACTTCTGGGTAAACAGAGAAGGTATCTTCGTTCATGTGAGTCATAACGGTGTCTAGGTGCATGCAAGAGCGGTGTTTAGGTAGCTCCATCGCAATGATTTGTTTCGCTTGGCCGTGCTTGAATAGACCAGAAGCTAGATGCTCAACACCTTGTGCGGTTGTACGCTCAGACATACCGATAAGTACCGTGCCACGACCAAGAACCAATACGTCGCCGCCTTCGATAGTTGAGTTGTCGTAGTTGATTGTCTCTTCGTCGCCGAAGTACTTAATGAAGTCTTGACCTGCGAAGGTTGGATGCCAGCGGTAAATCGCACGAACATGGTTTGTTTCACGTTGACGAGCAGGTTTTGCCATTGGGTTGATTGATACGCCACCGTATACCCAGCAAGAAGTGTCACGAGTAAATAGGTGGTTTGGTAGAGGCTCAATGATGAAATCAGTTGGAGCGTGCAGACCTTGCATCATTGAAGAAGATTTCATTGGCATTTCAGCGTAAGAAAGGCCACCAGTCAGAATTTTCGCTAGCTCTAGATTAGGTAGGTCACCTAAGTAGCAGCGTACATCGTTAGCGAAGGTTTTGCCCAAGCGGTAATCTGATACTTGGCGGCTAAGTAGCCAGTCTTTTGCTTCTGGAACAGCAAGCGTGTCTGCTAGTAGGTCTGTAAGAAGTAGCACTTCCACACCTTGATCACGCAGTGTTTGAGTGAATACGTCGTGCTCTTTACCTGCACGCTCAACTGCTAATACGTCATCAAATAGCAGATCGTGACAGTTAGAAGGTGTCAGGTGAGTCAGAGCTCGTCTAGGGCGGTGAACAAGAACGCGACGTAATTGACCGATTTCAGAACCTACGTATAACTTACTCATGATCGTATCTCTCTTATATTTTAATTAGTCTTAATATTTAAAAACTAATATTTAATTTGTAGGGAATAGAAGCGTGAATTTATTTATTCACTTATTTTGTTTCTGGAACTCATATTACGCCTGTTGGCGGGGGAATCTTAGAGGTCAATCACAGTTCGATTTTTATGCTTCAGGCCTTGATTTACAAGGGTTTTAACAATATCTATGCAGTTGTTATTGAGCTGTAACACCTCTAATTAGCCACTCAGTGTGGAACTTTATGCAGGTAAATATCCAAGATGCTAGATAAACAATAATTAGAAGAAAGAATATGCACTAAAAATTTAGTGACAATAAATTGAATAAAGCGGAAATATGCAATGAATCTTTCTAGATAAGTGCTTTTGAGGTGCAAATTAATCGTTTTATAACAAAATATTTGGTAATAATTGTTGTGCTGATCACATATTAATATTTGCACCGCTTTAATTAGATGGATTTATTTAATTAATAAAGTTTATTGGTTGGGATACTTTTTCTAATTAAAAAATAGAATTGAGATCAGACTTCGTCTTCTAGAACGCTTCGCTGCGGGAGCGGGCTTCGCCCTGCGAGAGGAATGTGAGTGGTTTGGGATGGAGTCTTTAGTTTTGATAGTGTTGGCAGGCAATAGGAGCAGAAGTAAAATATTCTCGTATCTCGTTTCTGGTCTCTCAAAAGAAAAGCCGCACTAAGGCGGCTTTGAGGGCGGCTCACTTCCTGTGAGCCAGGGTAAGGAAAAGAAGTCTGTGGCTTAGATTAGGGCACCAATACTTAGTACAACAACGCAGAACAGAGTCAGAATTGCTAGCAATGGCGCTACCCATTTCACCCAGCGTACGTATGGGACTTTAGCAATTGCCAAGCCGCCCATTACAACTGCAGAGGTTGGCGTAATTAGGTTCACTAAGCCAGATGCAGATTGATATGCAGTGATAACTAGGTCACGACCGACACCCGCAAAGTCTGCTAATGGCGCCATGATAGGCATAGTAAGAACCGCTAGACCAGACGTTGAAGGTACAAGGAACGACAGTAGAATTTCTAGGAAGAACATCACGTTGATGAACACCACAGACGATAGCCCCGTCACCATTTGCTCTGCAGAGAACAAGATGGTGTCAGTGATCATACCGCGGTCCATAACGACGACGATACCACGAGCAATACCAATGATTAGCGCAACGCCTAGTAGGTCGCGAGCACCGTCGATAAAGCTGCTCGTAAACTCTTCTTCACTCATGCGTGCCACGATACCGACAATGATGGTAGCGGCTAGGAACATGGCAGAGATCTCGGCCATCCACCAACCTGCAACTGATACACCGTAGATCATCACACCAAATGAGCCACCAAAAATAGTAAGGATAGCTTTACGAGTGGTCGTGAACTCTAAGCCTTCATCAGACTGGTTACCAAGGAAGTGTGCTTTATTTTCTTCGTATTTGTCGTACACAATCGATTTAGATTGGTCTTCGCGAACCATGCGAGCATAACGCATCACGTAGGCAACACAGATAGCCCAACCAGCGACTAGCATGATAAGGCGTAGTGCAATACCATCTGTAAATGGGATACCTGATGCGTTTGCAGCGATGACAGTGGCAAATGGGTTAATAGTTGAACCCAAACAGCCAATACCAGCACCAAGCAAGACGGTTGCTGCTGCAACAACAGGGTCAAAACGCGCAGCCATCATGACAGGGACGAGTAGGGTGTAGAAAGGTAGAGATTCTTCAGCCATGCCGTAAACAGTACCACCTGCGGCAAACAGCGCCATCAGGATAGGTATCATCATCTCTTCTCGTCCTTCCAGACGATGAGTCACGCGCTCGATACCCGCGTCAATTGCCCCTGTTTTAGTTACTAGCCCTAGGAAGCCACCAATGATGAGGATGAAAAGAGAAACGTCGATCGCTGCAGCTTCGTAGCTGTTGTGATCATAGAAGCCATCAATAGGTGCAAGTAGAACATCAATAACGCCTTGAGGGTTGCCATCTACGGCTTGATAGGTGCCTGTGACAGGAACTTCACGCCCTAGGTCTTCGTTCATTACGCGGTCGTACTGGCCTGCTGGAACAATCCAGGTCAGCAGCGCAACCAGCGCGATTAAAACAAAAAGAATCGTATATGCGGAAGGGAACTTAAAGTTGGCAAAGAAGCCGCCTTTTTTTTCTTCGGTCGGTACAGTTTGGGTTGTCATGGCTATCTCCTTACTTTTATTTATATACCAATAAATAAAAGTGAATCAGCGACTAATAGTTATTAATAATTAAATAACTTATGTAGGGTAAGTTATTGGTATTTGATTTATAAACTGGGCTTCACTGTCAAATCTGCCCTTTGACGCTATTTTAAAAGCAGTTCTTGATGCTAACTTTGGTGATCTTCACAAAATAAATCGACAAAAAAATCGCTATAAATCTAGTGATAAATTGGAGCGACTAATTGTTTGAAATAGGCGGATTAATATTCTAGAAAAACAGTTATAGAAGGTGGGTAAGTAGGCTGTGGTTGGAAAGTAAAAATTTGACCGGAATTTTATTCAAACGTTGGGATTAAAATGCACAAAGAGTTTTTGAACACTTTATTGACTAAAGTCAAAAATAAAATGTGAGCTAGATTTTTTACACGAGATAAAATAAAAAAAGGGAGCCGAAGCTCCCTTATTTTTAATAGGGTTTTTAGATGAACAAACCACCGAATGTAAAGCCTAGTGCTACCGCAGATGAGATAGTCACCACACCTGGAATAAAGAACGGATGGTTGAAGACGTACTTGCCGATACGTGTTGAACCAGTGTCGTCCATTTCAACTGCTGCAAGCAGTGTTGGGTAGGTAGGTAGTACGAATAGCGCACTTACTGCGGCGAAAGATGCAACGGCTGTGAGAGGCGCGACACCAATAGCCAGTGCAGCTGGCATCAGTGCGACCGTAGTTGCCCCTTGTGAGTAAAGCAGCATTGAAGCAAAAAACAGCACCATAGCTAGCATCCATGGGTAATCTGAAAGCAGTGCCCCCGCCACTTCTTTAATGCCGTCTACGTGTGCGTTAACAAAGGTTGAACCAAGCCAAGCAACACCAAGTACACAAACACATGCTGTCATACCTGAGCGGAAGGTTGCCGCTGAAGGGATCTTAGACGCATCAATCTTAGTCACGAGAACGATAGCTGCCGCTGCTGCCAGCATCACTGTCATTATCGCTTCATTTCGGCCTAGCGCCGGATCCTTGATAAGGCCAATCGAGCCGGAAATTGCTGCGGCGTAGCAAACAACAAAACCGATCGCGGCAAGGAAGATGTAAGTTGCAGTTTTTGCTGTAGGTAGAATTTCACGCTGCTTTTCAGTTGCTAGCTTGATTAAGCCTTTTTCCAGACGCTCTTGATAGATAGGGTCATCTTTAAGCTCGCTGCCCATAAAGTTGGCAACGAATGCACCAATCATACATGCGATGAAAGTGGTTGGAATACATACCGCTAACAGAGTTAGGTAATCCACCCCAATAGGCGCTAGCATTGCTGCAAACGCAACAACAGCCGCTGAAATCGGTGAAGCGGTAATGGCGATTTGTGAAGCAACAACCGCAATAGACAGTGGGCGAGATGGGCGAACCCCTTGGCCTTTTGCTACTTCAGCGATAACAGGCAGAGTCGAGAATGCAGTGTGCCCTGTTCCTGCCATTAGCGTCATTAAGAAAGTCACAATCGGCGCATAAAAGGTGATGCGCTCAGGGTGTTTACGCAAAAAGTTTTCAGCCACTTGTACTAACCAGTCCATGCCGCCAGCAACCTGCATGGCTGCGATCGCGGTAATGACCGACATAATGATAAGAATAACGTCTACTGGAATAAAAGCTTGGCTAGTGGGTACACCAAGTACCAAAGAGAGTGCGATAACACCTGCACCACCTGCTAAACCAATGCCAATACCACCAATTCTTGCTCCTAAATAGATAAAGAGCAGAACGACAAAGAGTTCGACTGCCACCATATTGATACCTCATAAAGTTTATTTTGATTCTGATTATCTAACGACTCAGCGTCTAAATAGTTAGATAATAGGAATGAAGAGAGACCTTGATAAAATTGTGGTTAACCGTATTGAGTGCCAAAAAAGGGCTCCGAAGAGCCCTTTCTTACTGCGATTATTCGTAGCGTTTCGCTTTATACGTTGGGTGCATAAAGTTTTCAACACAAAGAATTTCATCAAGCTCTTCTTCGGTTAGCAGACCGCGCTCAAGCACGACTTCACGAACACTCTTACCTGTTTCTGCACAGATCTTACCAACAATGTCACCTTCGTGGTGGCCGATGTAAGGGTTTAGGTAAGTCACGATACCAATAGAGTTGTAGACATAGCTTTCACACGTCTCTTTGTTGACTGTGATGCCATCGATACACTTGTCACGCAGGTTGACACATGCGTTGGATAGGATTGAGATAGACTCAAACATGCTTTGTGCAATCACAGGTTCCATCACGTTAAGCTGAAGCTGACCACCTTCTGCTGCAAACGAGATAGTGTTGTCGTTACCTAGCACTTTGAAACAAACTTGGTTAACTACTTCAGGAACTACTGGGTTTACTTTCGCTGGCATGATTGACGAGCCTGCTTGAAGTTCTGGCAGGTTCAGTTCGTTTAGACCTGAACGAGGACCAGATGAAAGCAGACGTAGGTCGTTACAGATCTTAGACAGTTTAACCGCTAGGCGTTTTAGTGCGCCGTGTGTCATTACATATGCGCCACAGTCAGACGTTGCTTCGATCAAGTCTTCTGCAGGAACCACTTCTAGACCTGTTACTTCCGCTAGGTGTTTCACTGCTGATGCTTGGTAACCTTGCGCAGCGTTTAGGCCTGTACCAATTGCGGTTGCGCCTAGGTTGATTTCTAGTAGCAGTTTTGATGTGTACTCAAGCGCACGAATTTCTTCGTTTAGAGTGACTGCCCAAGCATGGAACTCTTGACCGACTGTCATTGGCACTGCGTCTTGAAGCTGAGTACGGCCCATCTTCAATACATCTTTAAACTCTTGGCTCTTAAGCTCAAAGGCACCTTTTAGGTATTCAATCGCTTCAATCAGTTTCGCTACGCTGTTGTATACCGCGATACGGAAGCCCGTTGGGTATGCACAGTTTGTTGATTGGCTCTTGTTTACGTGATCGTTCGGGTTAACGATGTCGTACTGACCTTTCTCTTTGCCCATTAGTTCAAGAGCAACGTTAGCAATCACTTCGTTGGTGTTCATGTTGACGGAAGTGCCTGCACCACCTTGGAATACGTCTGAAGGGAACTGATCCATGCACTTACCTGTTTCAAGGATCAAATCACACGCTTCGATGATGTAGTTAGCAACATCTTTAGGGATAACACCTAGCTCTTTGTTTGCGAGTGCAGCGGCTTTCTTTGTCATCACCATACCGCGTACAAATTCAGGTACGTCAGAGATGGTCATGTTAGAAATATTGAAGTTTTCAATCGCGCGAAGAGTATGAATGCCGTAGTAAGCGTCAGCAGGTACGTGGCGCTCGCCGAGTAAGTCTTCTTCGATACGGGTTGCTTGGTTAGCCACTTGAGAGGTTTCAGTTAGGGTAGCCATACAGGATCCTTAGATATTTATTCTGATAATAAAGTTGCTTTATAGCCAATCTGTAGTCTAAGAATCCATTCGACAGAATTTTTGGCTGTATAATCCGTCCTGACTTATGTGGCACATAATACTGTACCTGCGGTATAAAAATAGTAAGTGGATCACCTTTTTTGCTTTTGTTGAGTTAAAGTTTTGTAAGATATGAATAGGTTGTTAATAGCCCTTTAGTGGTAGGGTTTTATTGAGTGTTTTATCACGATTTTTTACAGCTTCAATTTGAGCTAAAACCGTGGAACACGTACACTGAACCCAACAAAGGAGGGCGTGTGTTTCCTATCTTATTATTGCTGTTTATCTTCGTTCCTATTATTGAAATAGGCCTATTTATTCAAGTCGGTGGTTTTCTGGGTTTGTGGCCTACCATCGGCTTGGTACTGATCACGGCATTTGTTGGTGCCTCGTTAGTTCGTAGCCAAGGGCTGCACACTTTGATGTCAGTACAAAATCGCCTTCAGCAGGGAGAGTTACCTGCTCAGCAGATCTTTGAGGGCGTGATGCTGGCGGTTGCCGGAGTGCTGCTTCTGACCCCAGGTTTTATGACTGATGCATTCGGTATGCTGGTTTTACTTCCTGCTCCTAGGGCGGTTATCGCTAAGTACTTGATGAGCAAAATGGTGGTGAAATCTGTGGGTGGTGGATTCCAAGGTGGATTTCATGGCGAGCAGTTTGGTCAGAACCCATTTGAACAAGGTCCTTTCCACAAAGGGGACTCTAAGCAAGGCTCGACTTTCGAAGGGGAGTTTGAGCGTAAAGATGATGATGACCAAAACCGACTAAACTAATCCGTTTAACTCTCTTTCCAAAGGCGCTCTCACCGCGCCTTTTTTGTTTCTGTCTAACGCTGAATACCTCTAAAGTAGTTACTCTATTTATTAGCAAAAACTTAAATAATTCAACCTCCTCGTCTCAAAGTTGAAACTTCTGTTACCACCATGTGTTGAAAATTTGACGACGCTTCAATTATTCATCATGTCTATGAGATCGAAATCTCACTGTCACTGAATGTAATTTTTAGTTTCATAAAAAACATCAACACTGGACATGATTTATTTATAAGTAGTCACGAAAAAAGTGATTTGGAACACGCTTTCTCGTTGTAGTTCAACATTGGAAGCGATGCATGGTGGATAACATGAAACAAAAACTAACCCCAACGCTACTTGCAGCAGTGGTAGCAGGTGCTCTGTCTTCTCCAGCAATGGCAGACATTATTATTTCTCAGTATGTAGAAGGTGGCAGCAACAATAAAGCAATCGAGATTGCTAACACAGGTGATGCTTCTGTCTCTCTTGATGGTTATGAACTAGCAAAGTCAACTAATGGCAATGGCGAGTGGGGCAGCAAGCTGTCACTCAACGGCCAAGTGCTGGCAGCGAAAAGCGTACTGGTTGTTGCTCATACTAGCGCCAGCGACGACATTAAAGCGGTTGCGGACATCCTTAATGGCTCAGTAACGGGGTTCAACGGTAATGACCCAATGGCACTGCTGAAAGATGGCAGTGTGCATGATCTGCTGGGTGACATGGGTGGCTCTGACTTTGCAAAAGACACCACTTTAGTTCGCAACTCAGATGCGATGACACCTTCTACAGCGCACAATGCTGCACAGTGGTCTTCACTGCCGAAAGATAGCATTGAAGGGTTAGGTACGTTGGATGGTGGCACAGCTCCAGAGCCATTCGCTTGTACTCAAGATGGCGCAGCGCCAACCTTTACTTCTATTCAAGAAATCCAGGGTGAAGGTGATACCTCTCCATTTATTAATGGCTACCCATACATCACAGACGAAGACTTCTTTGTTAAAGGTGTGGTTAGCGCCGTGACGACTGGCCTAACCAAAGGTTTCTACCTACAAGCACTGACTGATGACTACAACCCACAAACATCAGAAGGTTTGTTCGTTCACACTAACCAATCAAGCTCAGAGCTAAAACCGGGCGATGTGGTGTGTGTGAAAGGTAAAGTTCAAGAATACTACAACCACACTCAGCTAAAGACAGAAAACAACAACTGGGTTAAGCAAGGCGAACAAGCGGCGCCAACCGCGACGGATATCGAAATCCTGCCAACCGATAAAAACTTCGATCGCACGTTAGAACGTTACGAAGGCATGCTAGTCAGAACCACTGAAGCGCTCGATATGCGTGTGACGCGTACATTCGGCTACGATTACGCTGCGCGTCGTAACAACATGGTACTGGCGCAAGGTCGTATCAGCATGCAGCCAAACCAAAACTTTGCTGCAGGTTCAGAGCAAGCGAAACAGCAGAGCATCGAAAACGCGGAGCGTCGTCTATATGTAGAATCTGATGCCAAAGCGCCAAACGGCTCTATCCCTTACTACCCAGATTTTGGCCGCACTGACGCAGACCAAGATGGTTCGACAGAGGATTACATCCGTGTTGACGATACGATTGTTGGTTTAGAAGGTGTAATTACTTACAGCTACGGCGATTACCGTCTAATCCCGACTAATACGTTAACCAGTGAAAGCTTCGTACGTAACGACCCACGTACTCAAGATATCGATATGAAAGAAGGCGACCTACGTATCGCGACTTTCAACGTCTTGAACTACTTCAACTCGCCGTTTGGTGGTGACACAAACCCACATGGTAACAACCGTGGTGCGAACAACTTTGAAGAGTTTGAAGTACAGCAAGCGAAGATCGTCAATGCGATTCTACGTCTAGACGCTGACATCATCGGCCTGATGGAAATCGAGAACAACGGCTTTGGTGAAAGCGGTGCGATTCGTCAGCTTGTAGACCAGCTAAACGCACGCATTGAAAACAAGAAAGATCGTTACGATATCGTCGCTATCGACAGCAATGGCGATAAAGTGACTGATGAAAATGACTACATTGGCACCGACGTTATCACAACAGGCGTTATCTACCGTCCTAAAGTGGTTAAGCTAAAAGAGTCTCGCGTTATCGCAATGCCAAGTCAGCAAGCACCTGAAGTGGTTGATGAAAACGGCAAAGTGATTGAAGACGGTAAGAACTACCAGCGTGATTCTCTAGCACCAACCTTTAAGGTGAAAGGGACCAAAGAGAAGATCACAGTGGCGATTAACCACTTCAAATCAAAAGGCTCTAAGTGTTGGGAAGATGCAGCACCGGTTGAGCAAGGCGGTCAGGGTGGTCAAGACCTAGACAAGCAGGGCTCATGTGAAAACTTCCGCGTTGCAGCGGCAGTGGCATTGGGTGATGCGCTGAAAGAGATTAAAGGCCACAAAGTTATCTTGGGTGATATGAACTCGTACGGCATGGAAGACCCAATGCTTGTTCTGACGGATTACAGCCAAGAGAAGTACGGTAAGACAATCAAAGCGGCGCGTAACACATACATCGGCGGTGAAGTTCAGTACGGTGATGACGGTGCAGTGATTACTCACAACTACGGTTACATCAATGCCGTAGCGAAAGCGCATCCGAACAGCTGGAGCTACTCATTCAATGATGAAGTGGGCGCACTTGATCACCTATTGATCAGCCCAAGTCTAGAGAAGCACTTTGTTGATGCAACAGACTGGCACATCAATGGTGGTGAATCTACGCTGTTCGATTACAACGATGAGTACAAAGGTGACCTACCTAAGTACCAAGATCACTTCCGTTCTTCTGACCACGATCCAGCAGTTCTAGAGCTAAACATGGCAGGTTCATTCGGCTTCGGCGCAATGATCTCTCTGTTCGGCCTAGCGCTATGGCGTCGTCGTAAGTAATTGGCTTCTGTGTAAGTCACTGCTGAAACCCACCACGTTATATGGTGGGTTTCTCTTCAAGCTCATAAATTACAATCAGTAAGTGTACTACCTATCCTATTTAACGAGGCGAATATAGTCACCAGCAGTTGAATGCATTGTGCTTCCTTCCATCACTCCACATTTTTTAAATAGATCATACCAAGGATCGCTAGCCTTGACCTGTACACTCAAATTTTGAGAGTAAGCCATCAATATAACTGAAGTGCCGATATTGTTGTCGTAGTCATTTCCTACACCATAGTGATCAGCCCAAAAAGCAAACCACTTATCTTCAATTCTAAACTGCAATGTTCTTACCCAATAGCCATTCCCAGATTTCCCTGTAGCGCAAACTCGTATTTCATCTATGGTGCCCGTCGCTTCCTGCGAAAAAGAGAAAGGAGAAGTTAATAATAATATTATAAATAACAGTGTTCTCATCAAAGTAAAATCCTAATAAGTAGTGCAATCGAATATATGGCTAGTGAAGAGATTCTGCATTGTATTAATGCATGCTAATTAAGCATTTTATTAATCAATGGCAAAGCCAAAAATATATTGTGATATGTATCATATTCAGTTGATTCATAATTGGCACTTATAAAAATAACATGTAACGTGCGAATATATTTATAAAATGTAACGTTTTGCCAAATGGCACTAAAGATTACATAAAAATAAACAGTACTTTGTAAGAAAACGTCATGTTAAGAAAGCTGAGCTTATTGCTCGCCATTGTGTTGGCTATTGGGTTAGTTACCTTCTTTGTATTCCAAGAAAAAATCTCTCCTTTAACGTCATCAAATCAGGCTGTTGAATCAACTCAACTAACGCAGCCTAGCCTTGATGCGCCATCTGAACTCTTAAGTCGTGATGTGAGTTTTCCAACCCCTGTTATTCAGCTTCAACAGACCATTGCCCATGGTTTAGTCGAAGCGGAAAGGGTGGATTTACCTTTATTAAGTGGAGAGCTTGCTGAGTTCTCACAAAAAAATATTAGTGAGGAATATCCCTCACCGCCTGAGCTAGAAAATTTAAAGCAACGTTTAAAAAAGTTGCAATCGCTCAGTCAATAAAAATAACGATTTAAATAGTGCCTGAACATAATGCTTGGGGCGCTGATATTCCAAATTCAGAATGAAAACAGCAGTGGCTAATATGAAATCAACCCGTTTCACGCACTCCTTTGCACTTTTTTCTACCTCGTTACTCTTGGCACTATTTTCTCAGCCAGCGTTATCGTTAACGGCTGATGCTGAAAAAAGTATTCAGTTGTCAGGTGACTTCTCGGTATCTGGTGGTCAGGCGAGCTATTCCTTGCCTATTTCGGTTGCGCCAGGTCGTGCAGGCCATCAACCTTCTTTGAGTCTTGAGTACCGCAGTGATTCGCCAAACGGCATGCTAGGCATGGGGTGGAGTTTAGGTGGGCTATCTTCAATTTCTCGCTGTGGAAAAAACCTTGAAAAAGATCAACGCTGGGGCGGCGTTAATTTTGATGCCAACGACCGCTACTGTCTTGACGGTCAAAGGCTAGTCGCCATTTCAGGCCGCGATGGTGAAAACCTGACCGAGTATCGCGTTGAAAACAACGGCTATGCCAAAATTGTTTCCTTTGGCCGAGCGGGTAATGGCCCGGCTAGTTTTAAAGTTTGGTACAAAGATGGCTCTGTTTATGAATATGGTGTTAGCGAAGATTCACGTGTAGAGCTACCAACACAAGCGGATGTCTACAAGTGGGCGTTAAATAAGATTACCGATGCCAGCAAGGCTAACCACATTAACTTTGTATACAGTGAAGAAAATAGTGCCGGTAAGCACAAGCTGACACAAGTGAACTATGTGGGCGGTAAAGTTAATCTGGTTTATGAAACTCGCCCAGACAGTACCTCGCAATTCCTTGGTGGCAAACTACTCAACAGAAACGAGCGTTTAAAGCAGGTTGAGACCTTTGACAGTACCGGAAGTAAAATTGGCACCTATGGCCTGACTTATCAGAAGTCCTCTTATACCGCTCGAAGCCAGCTAACTAAGATTAATTATTGTGCCAATGGTCAGTGTTCGACGGATATTAGCTTTACTTGGGTTGGGCGCAGAGACCCGGGGCTAGGCGGCTCATCTAATACAGGTTTTCGTAGCCCAAGATATTACGATACTAATGGTGATGGGGTAGGAGAGATCTACGGTGAGGTTGGTCGTGATAATCGTGGAATTTATACCGTAAAAGATCTTCAAGGAAAAGTTTATACGAATCCGACTTCTTTTAGTCTTGCGGGAAGCGTTATTTCACCTTCCTTAAAAATAGATCAATGTCGTCTTAATACCGCTGCATCATACAACGTTGGCAATGGTCAGTTTGGTTCTTACTGTCAGTTTGATTCTTGTTCGGGGAATAGTTGTATTTATGCGTCAAAAGGCAGGAATTATGGCGATTTTGACGGCAACGGGGGAGAAGAGGGTCAATCAGGGTATCTAGCAATAGATATCAATGGTGACGGTATTGATGATAAACATAATTTCGATCAGCAGTTTGGTACTTATGAGTACCATATCTCTGGCATTGGTAAGCAAATTCTCCCATCTCACGACAAGATTCTTTTTAAGACATTTGCTGATATAAACAATGATGGATATTTGGATGCGATCGCTCGCTCAGCAAATGTTGACGGTAGTTTGTACGTATATCTGTTTAATGGGAAAAGTTTTCTATCTCCGCAGGTTTTGAACTTGAAGCCTAGTGTTGATGATTCCGTATTTTTTTCTGACCTAAATAATGATGGATATCCGGAACTTGGTTATGGGCGTTACTTCTATCTAAACACGAAAAACAATAACTTCTCCACAAGTGTATTTTTAGATGTAGGGGCTCAAATACATTCAGTGCAAGATGTTAACGGTGATGGCTGGGCCGACGTGTTAACACGTGGTACTGGTGAGAAAGATCAAGCGCATATCCGCCACTCATCGAAACATGTACAAGACAAAATCACTCTCTTTTCTGAGGTAGGCGTTGACTACAAGGTGAGTTATACGGCAGCGGTGGGTAGCAGCGTTTATACCACTGCTGGAGCCACTAGCAAGTATCCGTATAAAGTCGTCACACCAAGGCGCTACCTAGTGGCGAATGTGACTAAAGCACCGAAAGGCTATGGCGCAACGAGCTATAGCTATAAATATGCAGGGGCAAAAACGCACCTCAAAGGTGGCGGTTTCTTAGGCTTTAAAACCATTACCGAAACGGAATCGGCTGATGTTGTTACGGTAACCAAAACGACATTTGAACAAGACAAGCTAGCAATTACTGGTAAGCCACTAACAGTAGAAGTATCTAAAGACGGTAAAAAAGTCTCTGAGATCAGCTACCACTACAAGCAGCATACTCGTCAAGGCTACAACGCTAAATACTATCAAGTGTATGCAGAGCAGGTCGTCAAAAATAAATATGGTTTAAGCAATAGCGATGTGGTGGAAAGAAAAGAGACCATTACACGAGTGATGGACCGCTTCGGTAACTTGCTTGATGAAACCTCTGTTGTCTCAAGTGATATTGAAGGAGCTGGCAAGTTCACAAGTACCAGTAAGTTTGAGTATCTTTCAACCGGGCTGAACAACAATCACCATATCTACGATATTTCAACTGTAAGCAACATTGATAATCTCTCAACGTTGCTGAGTTCCTTTAAAGCAGGGCTTGGTCGTTACTGCGGTGCGAACGGTGAAGTGTACTTTAAAGCCAATGACCATATTGTGCTTATCCACAGTGATGTCGATATTCCCCTCGTTCTTCAGCGTTATAACGCTTACTTTAAATATCAGGTCACGGGCTCAAGCACCGATCTAGATGGATTAACCGTTTACACCGGTAAGCTAGTCACCGCTTCGGCGGCAGATTTTACTGCAGCCAACCCGCAATCTTGTGGCAGCTACGCTATTGGTGATTTTGATGGTGATGGAAAAATGGAGTTCACCACCTCAAAAACAACCCGTACTGAACTAGTAACCGAAACGGGGGATAACTTCTGGAAAATTGGTACGGTTGCTAGCTCAATCTCTACCTTAACGGATAATACCACCAACCTAAAACGCGCTATTAGCAACACTTATAGCTATGATGGCAAGGGTTTCTTAACCTCTAGCACAGTCAATAGCTCTGATTACGAGTCAAGCAGTGATATTGCCTCTGGTGGCAAGAGCGTGACTAACCGTTATAGCTATGATCAGTGGGGCAATGTGGTTTCACAAAGCGTAGAAGGGACAGATCTTTCTGCGCGCACCTCGACCACTCTTTATGATAGCCAAGGTTTATACGTTACTTCGTCAGCGAATGCACTGGGCCATCGTTCTTCGACTCAATTTAATGCGCAAGGCTTGCTGACTAAATCAGTCAGTGCACTCAAAGGCCGTACCAGTAGTTTTGCTTACGATGCTTTTGGCCGTGTCACCAGTGAAACTTTGCCGGGAACAGGGAATACCAATCTCACTCAATACCAGTTGGGTGCTCAGTGTGGCTCTTATGCTATCAGTCAAACGGTAAGCTGTGTGACAACCAAACCCGCTTCTGGCGGTCAGGTGACGACACACTTCGACTATGCAGGCCGAGAGATTCGTAAACTGCACACTGGCTTTAGCGGTCAGTTAGTCGTAGTCGATACTCGCTGGGATCGCAATGGTCGAAAACTGAGTGTGACACGTCCACAGTTTGTTGGTACCAAAGCAGCCGCTCCTTTAGTCACGTTTGATTATGATGCGTTAAACCGCGAGATCAAAAAACAAGAGCCAGCCAATGGTGGTGGTATAGCGAGCTTTGTCACCACTTATGATGGTTACAAAACCAGTGTCAAAGATGCGCGTGGATTTAGTCACAGCACAGTAACTAACGTGATGGGCCACATCTTACGTAAAGATGAACCGCATGGCGCATACCAAACCTATCAGTACTACCCAGATGGCAAACTTAAAGCAAGTACCGACTCGGCGGGTAACATCACTCAGATCCGTTACGACAACCTAGGCCACCGCAGCTACCTAGATGACCCAGATATGGGCAAGTGGTCTTACACTTACAATGCGGCAGGTGAATTGATCTACAAGCGTGATGCGAAGGGTACCGTCACCACCATCGAATATGACCGCTTGGGTCGTAAGACAAAACAGATTGAGGGCGGTAAAGTTTCTACCTGGCGCTTCGATGAACGCGGTGCGATGGGCACTCTGTCTGGCTTTGCAGGAAATGGTAGCGAGACCGATTACTACTACAACGAAGCGGGCTTAACTGAAGAGGTTGCGGTTAAAGTCAATAACGAGAAGTTCAGTACTTACTACTTCTACGATAAGTACGAGCGCGTTGCCCGAGAGGTTCGCCCGAACGGGGTCGATACCACATTAGCTGGGGCGGCTAAGTTACTTACTAGTGCGAATAACGACAATAGACTGGCAGTCGAATACGTTTATAACCCGAATGGGTATGTTTCTGCGGTACGTAGCCCGAAAAGCTACGCAGACAAAGCCTTTACCAGTGCTAGTTTCCGTGAAGATATCAAACAACTGCTTGATCAAGCGATTGCTCAGGCGGCCGAATACCTAAGTAAAGCGGAGCGTTATTCGACTCAAGAGAGCTTCTTTACCACTAAAGCGGCGGAATACAACAGTAAAACCGTCAACGTGCATAACCTAGACAGCTCTTCTCAGGCGCTGCTCGGCAATGGCTACCGTTATAAACAGTGGTGTAATGCACAAGGCGAATGTTACTTGCGCCCAGCAACTTGGGTACTGCTGCATGATGATGTTTCTATCCCGCTAGATATTACGTTAGAGGGGGCGATCTATCGTTTATCTACCTCATTAGCCAATAGCTCTAGTGCGGGCATTCGAAACTACAATGCAACGCTGCATACTGTGTCGGCTACGGAGTTTGCTTCACAAGCTCTAACCCCATCGCACGATTTCATTCTGACTGACTACGACAGCAACGGTCAGAAAGATTTGATGAGTAATAAAGACATCTATATTGCTCAGGCTGATAGCACGACCACCACCGAGTTACTGTTTGCCGCAGATGACTTATCTCAAGCGGCGACCATCGCCAGTACGCGTTACAAGTTCTACACGGATTTGGCTAACCAACTGATTAACCTTTCAGAGAAAGTCGCTGACCTAAGTGGGTTGTATTGTGAGTACGCTAACCAGCTAGGGGGCAATCAGCTGCAAGCGGATCAGCGCACTAACTGTGCTAACACGCAGCAGTCGAGCCAGGCTGACCACCTGAACCTGATCCTAACTCAGTCTCAGCTTGAGGAGTCACTCGATAACCCGGCATACGTTTACTACTGGCAGCGCCGAGAAACTGATGCGTATGACCATACCTTATCGGAAACCTTAGGTAATGGCTTAGTCAACACGTACAACCATGATGCCAATACGGGTAGACCAAGCTACATCACTACCCACAAGGCTAATGTACTGTTTGATCCGCGACTATCAGGGAGCACGGCGAACGGGCGCAATATTCGCTTCATTCATTACCGTTACGATAACCACAACAATGTGACCTATCGTTATGATGAGAAGCTCGGTATTACCGATACATGGGAATACGACGGGATTGATCGCGTGATCAGCAACGGTATTTCATTGGCGAGTAAGACTCAGCATGGTGAAAACAACCCAGACTTGGCTGGCCCGTTTGTTTATCAATACGACAAGCTTGGCAACCTGATGTTTAAGACCGGTATTGGTGACTACGTATACAGTAACCAGCAAGCTGGCCCGCATGCGGTGACCAAAGCCAACGGTTTAAACTACCAGTACGATGCCAACGGTAATATGTTACGCGCTTGGGCGGATGGCAGTCAGCAGAACGAGCGTGAGTTGGAGTGGTCAGAGTTTAACAAGCCAACCAAGATCACCCGTAATGGTAAAACGGTAGAGTTCTTCTACGATGCCAACCACAACCGCTATCTAAAGAAAAATAGCGATGGCATTGAAACTTTCTACTTCGGCAAAAGCTATGAGCGTGTCACTGATAGTAATACCGGCATAGTTCAGCACAAGCACTTTATTTACGCTGACGGTAAGTTGATCGCACTCAATACCCATACCGATGATGGTGAGAATAAGCTTAAAGACAAGCAAACCCGATTCTTACACTACGATGCGCTGAACTCTGTCGATATGATTACAGATTTATATGCGAATGTCGTTGAGCGCCGCAGTTACGACACCTGGGGTAAGCAGCGTAAAGTCGCATGGCGTGAAGAAGGCCCGCTCGATGTGGTGCAACAAGCCATTACCAACCGTGGTTACACGGGCCATGAAGAAATCGTTGAAGTTGGCTTAGTGCATATGAATGGTCGTGTCTACGATCAGGAGCTGGGTAGGTTTATTAGCCCGGATCCGATTGTTCAAGCCCCATATGTTACCAATAGCTTTAACCGTTATGCTTATGTAATGAACAATCCGATGAAGTATATTGATCCAACAGGGTATATGCTGGCTGGAGGAGAGTGTAGCGTACGTTCTAGAAGCAGCTCTGGAAGTAGAAGTAACTCTAGCAATGGCTGTGAAACAAGGAGTAAGACAAAAACTGGTCGTAAAGAAGGCAGAAGAGAGCGTGGAAGTGGTAGTTCAGGGGATAGTGAATCTGGGTCTAGCGACACTGGACTTGGTGGTTCTGGTAGTAGTGAAAATGGCGACTCAGTAGAAGAGACTCCCGCTAAGCCTGCTTCACCGCCAGAGAGTGTAAATAATGGTCTACCTGAGGAAACCGATGGAGATTTAGACTCAAATATGGAAACAGAGTCAGGGCTAGACTTTGTCAATGAGGTAATGTCCTCAACTAGCGATGAGCTAAATGCCGTAAACGATAGATATGCATCGCTTATTAGCAGTGAAGCACTCAATGACATATTTGACAACACGACAATGAATGATGTCTTTGGGGCGGAATTTTCGGCGAATTACTCAAAAGGTCCTTTTAGTACAGGGACAAATGGAGGTTCAGCAACCGTTGGGGGATCGGTTGATTTAGGGCCAGTTGAGGTCTCTGTTTCTCGAGATTTGAGAACGAATCAAACCGTTGGCAAAGTTCGTTATGGCCCTAAAGTTAAGACTCCAGTTGGTGATGCTGGTGGGGGCGTATTCGCTGACTCTACAGGTAAGTTTGGTGTTGAAGCTCATGGTAGTAGTGGAAATACAACTATCAATGGGAGTGGTTATATAGATACTAAAAGTATAACTGACTTTATCGGAAATATTGATGCACAAATAAATGAAGTAATTAAAAATAAATATAAATAATCTATAAGAATGGAGATTTAATATGAGGTTTATGATTTTTATTACTTTGTTGTTGACTTTTTCAACGTTGTCTCACTCGAAGGAAATAAATATTCCTATAGATACTCAGATTGAGAAGGGTTTTTGCGAAAGTTTTAAAAATATTCATAACTGTTTTTTTTATGGTATTGAGTCTAATAGTCAAAATGATAAATTAGAATCGATCGTTGTCTATTTAAATAATTATGAATTATTAAGTGATGTTTATGAATTTGATAAGTTACTTTATGAGTTGGATTTGATTGCTAGGTCTGGAAATGTTGATGCAATAATATTGGAGGCATCAATATATTATTCTGGTTTTAATATGGATAGAGATATAGGGAAGTCGATATCTTTACTTGATGATATTCCTGAAGAAAAGATTAATGCTGCAGTTTATAACCTATTAGGGAAGAACTACTTATACTTACTCGAGTCAGAAGTTGATGGGCCTAAGAAAAATGAGCTTTATATACTTACTAAAGAGTATTTATACAAGTCCCACTTGATGAATATGAAAGCATCAACTAGAGCATTAGCTTTTGTAATGATTAAATATGGTGGGAAGGATGATTTTTTTGAAGCGGGAAAACTACTGGAGTATTTGGCAAAAAAAGGTAATGAATCAGATATAGTTAGCTTTGAGAAGTATAAAAGTTACGCAGAAAAAGCACTTAATGAAGATTGATGAGTCCATTTTTATAAATTGGAATAACTATGATAGACGTCATATTTTAGTGTTGCATCTTTTAAAGGAATCTTTGACTTTCTTGTCGGATGAAGTAAAACCCGTTAACTAATTTACCTTATTCAATATTAATGGATTAACAATGAAAAAGTATTTTACCTTGCTGATTCTGCTGCTTAGTTTTGGTGTAAGTGCAACAGAAGAATCGCCAACTGGGCTGATTAAAAGAATACAGGTTTATTCTGTTCATGGGGATATTTTTATTAGTATGGAAACTAATGGTCAGCAATGCAGTACTGGATATTATATAGATAAAGTTAGCCCAGGCTATGAATCGATTTTAAGTATGTTACTTGCTGCCTACCAAGCCAATACGCCAATATCAATATTTGCCTATGAAGACCAACGATGGTCGGGGACTACTGCCCCTGTATGTAAAATATTTAGCGTGGTTTATGCGCGTTAGTTGCGTTCTGGTTAATCACTGAAATATAAAGTTATATAGGAAAAATTATGTTGCCTAGGATACTCGCTTTTATCTCACTATCATTATTTGGTGGAAGTGTTATGGCTGTTGGAAACTACACTATGCATAGTGAGCTATCAAACATTCTCATTTATCCACAAACCAATACAACTCCTAGTGGTGTTTCCTATACGGAATTGTTGATATATGTTCCAACAGACATGCCAACTAAACCGGATTGCTCAGCTTACTCCAACCGATTTATTATAGATTCAAGAAACCCTTTATTTGATCATGTATTAAGCCTTGTCTTAGCAGCACGTGTCGCAAAACAGCCAGTGAGTATAAATTATTGGAATGCGTGTGAAGCATCTGGCACTCATAGAGCACCACTTATTCGAGCTATTTCGATGTAATTGATAACTGAGAATTAAAATGAAAAAGTTGTTTTTATTATTCGCTTTACTATTTAGCAGTACCACTCTTGCAGATATTACCTGTCAAGGTGAGGTTCATAATGTTCTTCAATACACAGATGGCTCCGTGAACGTTTTAACCTCTTATCGAAAAGGTTATATGGTGATGTGTAATATCGATCAACATCATAAAGGCACCAACCCAGAAACATGTCGCGGTGTATTGAGCGTACTTTTAACAGCGCAATCAACTGGTAAGAAGATTGAAGCTTACTATAGCGGTAATCAATATACATGCGACACCATCCCAACGTATTGGCAAGCACCGCGCCCTGTTTATGTGGGTATTGTTAAATAGCAAAACTGATTATTGGCTAGAGAGATAGGAATATATATGAAGAAGTTTTTTTTATTTATAGGCTTGATTGCTAGTCAGCCTGTAATGGCAGCTGAGTGGACGGAAGCTAGGTTAGTGGACAATATTCAAATAGATGGCGCTGGCGGTGTCTATTATTTTAAATCGTTAGAAGGCTGGGGAGCACCTGGATGCCCTAAAGCAGCGTTTATATTCTATAGAAAACATCAAGTACCTGCATCAGAAGGAATGCTGAGTGTTATTTTGGCCTCTCAAGCGACAAACAGGCCAATTAAGGCGCGTGGTGTTTGTACAGACAGTCACCACTTTCAGTTGGAATACATCGTTCAAGAGCGCGCTCGATAGGTGAACATGAAAATGAAAAAACTAATATTACTACTCTTACTATTTTCATCATCAAGTTTTGCTAACTATTCGGTTGATACGGGAAAGATAAAAAGCGTTTTTGTAAACCCGAATGGAGCCATAGCAGTCACCCTGACAAACGGTTTTCCTAACGCAAAGAAATCGGATCAATGTCCTAATAGTAATGGGTGGGCAGGGTTAGGTAATTCAGCAAATATTTTTAAGTCGGCATTGCTCTCAGCAAAAGCAACTCAAGATAACGTCAAAATAGTGATTGAGGGGTGTGAAGGCGGATGGTACAGAATCAAAGATGTTTATATTGAATAGTGAGTAACTGCTTTGTCGCATTGTGATAACCAGAGGCTGTGGCACAGACCAAGTATGGGTGGAATATTGTCGAGGCGAGCTATAAACGCCTACGTAGAATTTGAATAATTAAGGATAAGCAAATGAAAAAACTACTACTGGCTTTGTTGTTGGTTAGTCCAGCCGCAATGGCTGATATTCAGTGTTCTGGTGAGGTTAAGAATGTCTTGCAATACCACAATGGGAGTGTGAATGTCTTCACTACATACCGCAATGACTACACGGTGATGTGTAATGTTAAAGATCACTGGAAAGGAGTTAACCCTGAATCTTGTAAGGGGATGCTGAGTGTTTTACTGACGGCTCAGTCGACGGGCAAGAAGATCGCTACTTATTATTCTGGTGACCAATACACTTGTCAGACTCTGCCGTATTACGGTTCAGCACCAGGCCCTGTGTATGTGGGTATAGTTAACGATTAGGTTGGGCTTTCTATGAGAACAGTTCTTCTTCTTTTTATATTGTTATCTTCAGCGGCTTTTTCAGGTCAACAAACTGGAACGGTCAGCTGGGTTGAGGTGCGAGCAAGTGATGGATTGGTGTATTTTGGATTATCTGGTGAAGCTGCTACAGGCCAACCACCTTGCGCAACACATTCTTATTGGATGATTCGGGATGAAAACTCGAACTCAGGTCGATTGCAGTACTCGATGTTACTCAGTGCTCAGGCTTCAGGAAAGCAGGTTTCTGTCGTTGGCATGAATACTTGTATTCGCTGGAGTGATGGAGAAGACGTTGACAGTATCAAGGTTAAATGATGAAACAAACAAAATGCTTAGTGTTGTTCACCCTACTTTTTAGCCCTGCGTTTTTGGTGCAGGCTCAAGTTTATCTTGTGGAAAATGCAGTAATAACATCAGTTTCAAATACCAGCTCAAATCAGGATGTTTTTGTCATTTGGCAGGAAGGGGGAGAGGGACCATGTAAGGGGAAAGATATTCTTTTTCCGCGTACGGCGACCACATCCACTGAAACACATAAACGTGCATACGCAGCTGCACTTACAGCATTTTCAACAGGTGCAAAAGTGGATGTTTATAACTATCAAGGAACTGGTTGCCACAATGCTGCATATATACGTTTAAAAAAATAGCAGTTTACAACTAAAAAAACCGCCACATTAAGTGGCGGTTTTTTTATAGGTATTGATCTTCTTCTAGGCAGCGATTTTCATCGTATTGTTCAAAGCGACCACGGCGACCTTTAAAGTGAACACTGACAACCATACCTTTTTCTACAAAGTAACGCAGGCTGTCACAAGAGAATTCACGGCCCACTTTTTTAGTAACGGTTCTGTCCCACATCATGCCATTTGGCAGAGTCTGTACTAAGGAGATAAAGCCTTCACCATCAACTGTTATTTCTTCGTGCGCAGAAAGGGCATTTCGCGCTTCTTCAATGACTTCTTTGCTTGCAGTTGGAGTTAGTGTGTTCTCGGATGTACTTTGACAAGCAGTTAATAGTAACGCAGATAGAGCGCCAGCTAGAATAGTTTTTGTTTTCATTGGTATCTCTAATTGTGTGAATAGACCTAGCCCATAACGAGCATCCGCATGATATTACAAATGTGTTTTATGTATATAAAATTATTAATTATTTGCGTGTTCTATCAATTGTTTTTTGACAGTTGAAGATGAAATTATCTTTCTGATAACGCTTGCCTTTCTTGCTCTGTATTGCACAATACCGCCCCTAACCAAGAAATTTATCAACGCTAGTCTTCGAATAATGCTGTTAATCATCGATAATTACGACTCTTTTACCTACAACCTGTACCAGTATTTTTGTGAGCTGGGCGCAGAGGTTAAGGTAGTGCGTAATGATGAAATCACGCTTGAAGAGATAGAGGTGTTGAATCCTACCCATTTGGTTATCTCTCCGGGGCCTTGTACGCCCAATGAAGCGGGTATTTCGTTAAGTGCGATTGAGCATTTTGCGGGAAAGCTGCCGATTCTTGGTGTTTGCTTAGGCCATCAGGCGATTGCGCAGGTGTTTGGCGGAGAAGTGGTACGTGCTCGGCAGGTAATGCATGGCAAAACGTCCCCAATTCGTCACAATGATCGCAGTGTGTTCTCTACACTTAATAATCCGCTGACGGTAACGCGTTACCACTCGCTTGTGGTTAAGAATGACTCTTTGCCTGATTGCTTTGAGCTTACCGCTTGGACAGAGCTTGAAGATGGCTCGATGGATGAGATCATGGGGTACCAGCACAAAACCTTGCCGATTGATGCGGTACAGTTCCATCCTGAGTCGATTAAAACAGAGCAAGGCCACCAGATCCTCGCTAACTTTTTGGCTCGCCAGCCACTTTAAAACGCTCTCTTTGACCGTCTTTTGTCTGGTTAAAGCCTGACTTAGATCACTATTTTTAACATTTCCTTCATAATTCACCATGCGGATATTTTGTGAAAAAGTATGCGCAGAGTTTGTCGCGTCTACGCTAGAGCCCTTATCCGGACTATGATTAACCATAGCTTATCGTAGCCATAAGAATATATTGCTTCATAAAAGTAGAGGCGTGATGCATAAATACGCATAGGTAGTGACTATCAGACTCCGCAGTGGGCACTAAAAAGAATAAATCACTATTGAAATGGTTAATTAAATGTAAATACAATGCCGTGATTGCTTAATAGCAAAACAATATCTTATTTCATTGAATAGAAGTAAGGACACCATATTCGCTATGCATGCGGTATCAAGAGGGAATGTGCAATGACTGTAGAAAATAACGTAGAACGCGGTTTGTTTGATGAGGTAATGGTACCTTGTTATAACCCAATGGAAATGATTCCAGTAAAAGGCGAGGGTGCTCGCGTTTGGGATCAGCAAGGTAAGGAATACATCGACTTTGCTGGTGGTATCGCCGTGAGCTGTCTAGGTCATTGTCACCCTGCAATGGTGAATGCGTTAACTGAACAAGGTCAAAAGCTTTGGCATTTAAGTAACGTAATGACTAACGAGCCTGCGCTTCGTCTCGCTAAAAAGCTTACTGAAGTCAGCTTTGCGGAGAAAGTGTTCTTTGCTAACTCAGGTGCAGAGGCAAACGAAGCGGCTTTGAAACTGGCGCGTCGTTATGCAGCTGATAAGTTTGGCCCAGAAAAATCTGAAATCATCGCATTTAAACAAGGCTTCCATGGCCGTACTTTCTTTACTGTAACTGTTGGTGGCCAAGCGGCTTACTCTGATGGTTTTGGCCCTAAGCCAGGTGATGTCACTCACTTGCCATACAATGACGTTGAAGCACTTCGTGAGCATATCTCAGATCGCACTTGTGCCATCATGATGGAACCACTTCAGGGCGAAGGCGGCATCATTTCTCCAACTGACGAATTTGTTCAGACAGTTCGTGAGCTATGTGACAAGCATAATGCCCTACTGATTTTTGATGAAGTACAGACAGGTAACGGTCGTACTGGTCAATTCTACGCATATCAAGGTCTGGGTGTGACTCCAGATATTCTAAGCACAGCTAAGTCTCTAGGTGGCGGTTTCCCTATTGGCGCAATGCTAACTACTACTGAGCTATCTAAGCACCTGAAAGTGGGTACTCATGGTTCGACTTACGGTGGTAACCCACTAGCGTGTGCGGTTGCTGAAGCCGTGGTTGATGTTGTAAGTGCACCAGAAACATTGGCTGGCGTTGCAGAGCGTGAAGCCCTGTTCCGCGAAGGCCTAGCTAAACTTAATGATAAGTACAACATGTTCGCGGAAGTTCGCGGCAAAGGCCTTCTTTTAGGTGCGGCTCTTAACGATGAGTGGCAAGGCCGCGCACGTGATGTGTTAGTCGCTGCAGGTAAAGAAGGTCTGATGGTTCTAGTGGCAGGTGCAAACGTGGTTCGTTTCACACCATCACTAGTAATCAGCACGGAAGAAATTAACGAAGGACTTGCGCGACTAGATAAAGCTCTAGCGACGCTAGTTAAATAAGAAATACCTAGTCTAGTACTCATATCGATATAAACAGTGTCATCCTCAAGAGGGAGGCACGACCGAGTTGGGGATCTCTTGCATCGTGTTGAGAGATTCCCTATCACGTTCGTTCCTCACTGTAGGGAATGACAAAAGTGAAAGTAAAAAACGATAACCAATGAGTCCTAGCGCTCACTACATCAGGAGGGAGTTTTGATGCTGGTTGTTCGCCCTATCGCAATGTCGGATTACGATGCGCTGCACACATGCGCAGTGGAATCGGGTCACGGATTTACATCTCTACCGGTTAACGAAGAATTGTTAACCAATCGTATTACTCATTCAGAATATAGCTTTACTAAGCCGGACGTAAACGAGCCGGGTGATGAAGGCTATCTCATGGTTGGCTTTGATAATGAGACTGGCGAAGTCGCTGGTTGTACCGGGATTGAAGCATCTATTGGTTGGGATGTACCTTTTTACTCTTACCATATCAGTACCGTCGTTCACTCATCGCCAAAACTGGGTGTGAATAACGTGGTTAAGCTACTGACGTTCGGTAACAACTACACTGGTTGCAGTGAAATTTGCACTCTGTTCTTAAGACCTTCTTTCCGTCAGGGCTTGAATGGCCGCTTGATGTCGAAGTGTCGTTTTCTAATGATGGCGGAGCATCCTGAAAGATTCTCTAAAACGGTCTTTGCTGAGATGCGCGGTGTATCGGATGAAGAAGGCAACTCACCATTCTGGCAGTGGCTACAAGAGCACTTCTTCTCGATTGATTTCACTATGGCTGATTACCTCACTGGTATCGGCAAGAAAGGCTTTATTGCTGACCTGATGCCTAAGCTGCCAATCTACATCAACCTATTGAGCAAAGAGGCTCAAGAAGTGATTGGTCAAGTGCATGAAAACACCAAGCCAGCGTTACGCCTGTTGGAAAAAGAAGGCTTCACTTGTCGTAACTATGTCGACATCTTTGATGGCGGCCCAACGGTTGAGTGTGATGTACGCAATATCGAGTCAGTTCGTCACTCATTTAGAGCAAAAGTCACTATCGCGGAACACAACAGTTCTCAAGACTACTTGATCTCAAACACGTCGTTTGAAGACTTCCGCGCAACTGCGGCGAAAGCGGCTTACGATCAGGCTTCAGAGTCAGTGATTTTGTCTCCTGAAGTGGCGAATGCCCTCAAAGTTAACGAAGGCGAATTCGTTCGCATGTTGGCTCAATAGAGCTTTGTATTAAGGAAAATGTGAAGGAACAAGCTATGACACATTGGATTGCTGGCGAATGGGTTGCAGGTCAAGGTGAGTCGATGAACTCACAAAGCCCATACAACAACGAAGTTATCTGGCAAGGCGAAAGCGCAACACCGCAGCAAGTAGAGCAAGCGGTATCAGCGGCACGCAGTGCATTCGTTGGCTGGAAAAAATTAGGCTTTGCTGAGCGTGAAGCGATCGTTCTTGCTTTTGCTGAAAAGGTAAAAGAGAACAGCGAACAAATCGCAGAAATCATCGCTAAAGAAACCGGTAAGCCAATTTGGGAAACTCGTACTGAAGCGGCGGCAATGGCAGGTAAGATTGCGATTTCAATTCGAGCTTACCATGACCGTACTGGTGAAGCTCAGCGTGAAGCTGCTGGGAACCAAATCGTCCTTCGTCATCGCCCATTAGGTGTTATGGCGGTTTTTGGCCCATATAACTTCCCAGGGCACCTACCAAACGGTCATATCGTACCTGCGCTACTGGCAGGTAATACCGTGGTATTTAAGCCGTCAGAGCAAACGCCGCTAACCGGTGAGTTTGCCATGAAATTGTGGGATCAAGTTGGTCTGCCGAAAGGTGTGATCAACCTAGTACAAGGTGCTAAAGAAACCGGTATTGCACTGGCTGATTCTAAAGGCTTAGATGGCGTGCTGTTCACAGGTAGCGCGAATACAGGTCATATCCTGCATAAGCAGTTTGCTGGTCAACCGGGTAAGATGCTCGCGCTAGAAATGGGTGGTAATAACCCAATGGTGATCTCTGAAAATTACGGAGAGTTGGACGCGACCGTCTACACCATCATTCAATCTGCGTTTATCAGTGCGGGTCAACGTTGTACTTGTGCACGCCGTTTGTATGTTCCAGTTGGTGATAAAGGTGACTTACTGGTCAACAAGCTAGTGGAAGCAACAAATAAGATTCGTGTCGATCAGCCATTTGCTGAGCCAGCACCATTTATGGGCCCTCAGATCTCTAAAGCGGCTGCTGACTTTATTCTTGCTGCTCAAGCAAATCTACAAAAGCTAGGTGGCGAGAGCTTAATTGAAGCTAAAGCCGGAGAAGCTGCATTTGTAACACCAGGCATTATTGATGTTACCGCGATTGCTGAGCTACCAGATGAAGAGTACTTCGGCCCACTACTACAAGTGGTGCGTTACCAAGGTCTAGAGAAAGCGGTTGAGTTAGCCAACGACACTCGCTTTGGTCTATCCGCAGGTTTAGTGTCTACTGACGACGGTGAGTGGGAATACTTTGTTGACCATATTCGTGCTGGTATCGTAAACCGCAATCGCCAGTTAACTGGTGCAAGCGGTGATGCGCCATTTGGTGGTCCGGGCGCGTCAGGCAACTTACGCCCAAGTGCTTACTACGCAGCAGATTACTGTGCTTACCCTATGGCTTCGATGGAAGGAGGAGAAACACTTCTTCCTGCAACGCTAAGCCCAGGTGTTGAACTATAAAAAACCATAAATTTTAGGGAATTCCCTTCTCGCCTCCCCGAGCCGGGAGGCATTTGAAACGTCACAGGCTGAAGGCTATCTGATCAAACTTTCTGGACACATTTGGTTGGATGGCCTTTTTTATAATTAAACAGATAACTACTCATTCTCCATTTACGTAAACCACCCCTACAAGGAGGCGTTATGACGCCAGATGTTTTATTCCAACAGTTATGGAATGACTATATTCAACGCTTATGTCCCTCTGCTGAACAAGTCCACCAACTTCTGCAAGAAGACGAAGCGCTGATCAATGACCACATTGCTCTGCGCACTTTCAATGTAGAACCCCTGGGCATTGCGACCCTTGCACAACCATTCTTAGACGTAGGCTACAAGCCATGCGGTGACTATGTGTTTGAAAGCAAGAAGCTTGTTGCCAAACATTATGAGCACCCAGACCCGAAACAGCCAAAAGTGTTCATCAGTGAATTGAAGGTTGAAGAGTGTTCTGCCGAGCTACAAGCTATTGTCGCTAAGCTTGTCGAGCAATTGGACACCAGTAAGCTAAAAGGTCATGAGTTCTTGTATGGCGGTCGTTTGTGGGACATCAGCTTTGCTGACTTTCAGACGTTAGCGAAAGAAAGTGAGTACGCTTCTTGGTTAGCAGCGCATGGTTACGGCGCTAACCACTTTACGGTTAGCGTCAATCAGCTCAACGCGTTTGAAGAAGTAAAAGGTGTCAATGACCACCTACGCGATTCCGGCTTTACCATCAATGAGTTTGGTGGCGAAGTGAAGGGCTCTCCTGATGTGCTGCTAGAGCAATCTTCAACGATGGCGGATAAAGTCGCGGTAACCTTCACTGAAGGTACAGAGATTATCCCTGGCGGTTTCTACGAGTTTGCTAAGCGCTACCCAATGAGCAACGGTGAACTTTATCCAGGATTTGTCGCAGCTTCTGCTGACAAGATCTTCGAGAGTACGAACGGGTAGAGAGTAGATGCGAGATTCGGGCTTCGCCCTGCGAGAGTCGAGATCGGACTTCGTCCTTCGAGAGGTGGGAGCTAGTAGTGAGGCGATAGAGCCTTATGTCTACAAGGTGTTGACAGAACGAGTCCTTAATCAGTCATAATTTTCTCGATTCTCGATTCTCGATTCTCGATTCTCGATTCTCGATTCTCGATTCTCGATTCTCGATTCTCGATTCTCGATTCTCGATTCTCGATTCTCGATTCTCGATTCTCGATTCTCGATTCTCGATTCTCGATTCTCGATTCTCGATTCTCGATTCTCGATAAAAAAGCCACCAATGTCTCCATTGGTGGCTTTTAAAATTTTAGCGGTTAATCGAAATTAACGAGTACCGTAAACCACGATAGTTTTACCGTGTGCAGAAATTAGGTTCTGCTCTTCTAGCATCTTCAAGATACGACCTACTGTCTCACGAGAACAGCCAACGATTTGACCGATTTCTTGACGAGTGATCTTAATCTGCATGCCATCAGGGTGAGTCATCGCATCTGGTTGCTTCGCTAGGTTTAGTAGCGTTTGAGCAATACGGCCAGTTACGTCTAGGAATGCTAGGTCACCTACTTTTTGGCTAGTCACTTGTAGGCGGCTTGCCATTTGCGCAGATAAGCGCATTAGGATGTCTGGGTTCACTTGGATAAGCTGACGGAATTTCTTAAATGAGATTTCCGCAACTTCACAAGGAGATTTAGCACGAACCCATGCTGTACGCTCTTGGTCTTCTTCGAATAGACCAAGTTCACCGATAAAGTCACCTTGGTTTAGGTAAGAAAGGATCATTTCCTTACCTTCTTCGTCTTTAATAAGAACCGCTACTGAACCTTTTACGATGTAGTACAAAGTTTCAGCTTTCTCGCCCGCATGAATTAGCGTGCTTTTTGAAGGGTACTTATGAATATGACAATGTGAAAGAAACCACTCTAATGTTGGGTCGGTTTGAGGTTTACCTAGAACCATAATATCTCACTTCCTCTGCAGGGTACGCTTGCCGCTTTCCATATTTTAGCTAAGCCTTAATCAAGACCTACTAGGATAAGAGCACTTTACAAATGCTGCAAGCCAACTTGTGTTTCGGTAAGAAATAGTATCCTTTTTCGAAAACGATTTCTTGATTTTAATCGGGTACAACTGGGGTTTTAGTACGCAAAACTGTGCACATGATCACGGTATGAAAAGTAATCGTGTTCTAGCTGTGGGTATTAACCAATTTTGCCCGTTTCGATGAGCTGTTGAAGTATCGGTTTAACGATTAGCTCCATGGCAAAACTCATCTTACCGCCAGGGACAACAATCGTGTTATGACGCGACATAAATGCCCCATCAATCATTGCCAGTAGATATGGGTAATCTACGTTTTTAATGCCTCGTAATCGGATAACAACAAAACTCTCATCTAAACTCGGAATGCCTTTGGCGTTAAGCGGGTTAGATGTGTCGACGGTAGGGACACGTTGAAAGTTAATATGAGTACGAGAAAACTGCGGGGTAATGTAGTTCAGGTAGTCATCCATTGAACGGACGATAGAGTCCATCACCGCTTCACGTGAGTGACCACGATCACGGGTATCTCGAACGAATTTCTGAATCCATTCAAGGTTCACGATAGGCACCATGCCAATCAGAAAATCAACATGCTGTGATACGTTAACCTCGCCATCGACAACACCGCCATGTAGACCTTCATAAAACAGGACGTCGGAGTTTTCTGGCAGATCTTGCCAAGGCGTAAAGGTGCCTGGCATTTGGTTGTATGGAACCGCTTCATCGAACGTATGCAGGTAACGGCGGATTTGACCGACGCCTTCTTGACCGTATTTGCGGAAGAACTCTTCAAGTCCATTGAAGTCGTTCGCCTGAGGGCCAAAGTAACTGATATGGCGACCTTGCTCACGTGCCTTACGGATTTCAACATCCATCTCAGGGCGCGTAAAGCGGTGGAAGCTATCGCCTTCAACCCATGCAGGTTTAACGTTCATCATATTGAACATCTTGCGGAAAGCTTCAGAAGTCGTTGTGGTACCAGCTCCAGAGGAACCAGTAACCGCAATAATCGGGTGTTTTGCTGACATGACAAACCTTGTCGTAATCTAATCCTTTAAACGAAAACCACTATAGCACGCTTTAGTGGTCAGTCACTGTATGCGATGCGCTAAAGTACTAAAACTTTCGTTTGAGTTGAATATCAACGGTTTCGTGCAGTTCAGAGAACACAACAACCGCTTCCCCTGATTCCAACTGGGTACGTATTTGATCGACTTTGTCTTGCAGCGAGATCTCGACATCCCCGTAGTCAGTCCCTTCACGCAGGACGAACTCACGAATGAGATTTTCTAGTGTTGCTGGCTCGATTTGTTGCCATGGAACGATCATAAATACCTCTTATTTTATGATTTAGGCCAAGGTGATTGGCTACGCAGAGAGAGCCAAACTTTCATAGTATGCAGGTAGTGCCTCTTCGAGCCAAAACCTCGGTTTTAACGCGCTGCCGGTAACAAAACCAACATGCCCACCTTGTTCAAACAGTCGGTAGTCAATGTTATCAGGCAAGACATATTTTGGAATCACAGCATCGGTCATGAACGGATCGTCTTTCGCATGGATGATCTGTGTGGGTAGAGTGATTTCTTTTAGGCGATGGATGCCCGAGCAGCGCTGATAATAGTCTTCTGCGTCCTTGAAACCATGCAGCGGGGCGGTGATCAGGTCATCAAACTCGTACAGTTTAGTCACGCGCTTGATGTTTTGATAGCTCAATCCAAGCTCCCCTTTCAGCAGTTGATGCTTTTGCAGTGCGCTTTTCTTCAGCGATGATAGGAGATAGTTTTTATACAGCTTGGAAAAGCCTTGTTCGATGCGCTCAGAGCAGGCAGACAGGTCGAGTGGCGCAGACACTATAGTGGCGGCATCAAGCAAAGGATCTTGATTGTATTTAGCGAGGTAGTTGGCCAGCATATTACCGCCAAGAGAAATCCCGACCGCGACTTTGGTTTGTTGTGGGAACAGCGAATCTAGATGTTCAAGGAAGAAACGGGCGTCTTCCACTTCTCCTGAGTGATAGGCGCGAGCAAGTTTGTTGGGCTTACCGCTACAGCCACGAAAATGCATCATCACCGACAGCCAGCCTTGCTTAGCAAAAGCATCCATCAAACCATTAGCATACGGGCTGTAGAAACATCCTTCCAAACCGTGGAACAAAACAAAAATCGGCTTGTTTTTGGCTGACTTGCCATTGATATCTTCACTCCAAGCGATATCGAGGAAGTCTCCATCCGGAGTATCTAAGGTTTGCCAGATTGGTTCAAACAGGGCTTTTTTGCGAATAAAGCGCGGAGCAAGCGTTTGTAGGTGTGGGTTAGCTAATCCTTTAGCGGCAACAAAATGAGTCATAACGGTTCCAAAGCTTAGGGCTTAGAGATTGGCAATATCGTCGATAGGTTCAGCGAAAGCCTCATACAGCTGTTCACCGCCTAATTGGCGGCAGTAACGTAAAGTAAGGGGCTCTGCGTGATTCACTGTAAGTTCAATACTGTTGATGCAATCGACCAGATCAGATTGTTGCTGCTTTTCTAATTGCAGCTCAAATTGCAGTGATTCACGATACAAGGTATCTGGGAGGTGGAGCTTGAGTTTTCGTCTTAGCTCGCGGTAACTGTGCAGTAAGGCTTCTGAGCGCCCTAGGCATTCTTCAACCTTGTGCCAGTCTTGCTCTTGAAAGCAAACCTGCTGCTCATCAAGCCATTTAAGCAGCAGGAGTAGGTTAACGTTACCTTTGAAGTGGTTTTGCAGATGGAGGCACGCCTCTTTTACTTCTCGCACACTGTAGTACTGCAAGCTAAATTGCCACAACCGTTCCAGTGTTAAAGAAATAGCGACGTGCTTTGAACTCATTGGCTATTGAACTCCTGCTCCATATTCTCTAGCTCTTCTTGTAGAGCCATCCATTCCATTTCGACATCTTCTAGCTCACCTTTGCTATTGGCCTGAATAGCTAACACTTCGTTAAGTTTAGCTTTATTTTCGGCATCATAAAGTGAGTTATCTGATAATTGCGTTTCTGCTTCCGCAAGTTTAACGCCCAACTTATCCATTTTTTCTTCAAGTTTTGTCAGGTTTTTGCGAATTGGTGCCGTTTGCTTGCGGAACTCGGCTTCACGACGTTTTTGGTCTTTCTTTGCCGCCGCGCTGTTTACAGAGCTTTTCTCTGGTTGCTGAGCTTGAGCCTCTCGGCGCTCGGCTTTTTGTTGTTCCGTCAACCACTTGTAGTAATCAGCTAGGTCGCCATCAAATGGTGCAATTTGGCGGTCATGTACAAGGTACAAGTCATCTGTGGTTGCACGTAACAAGTAGCGGTCGTGCGAAACAATCACCATGGCACCTTCAAAGGTTTGCAGAGCCATCGTGAGTGCTTGACGCATATCCAGATCAAGGTGGTTAGTTGGTTCGTCGAGCAGCAACAGGTTAGGTTTTTGCCACACGATCAAAGCCAGTACTAGGCGCGCTTTCTCGCCACCAGAAAACGGTGCGACTTTTTCTAACGCTTTTTCGCCTTGGAAGCCAAAGCTGCCTAGGTAGTTACGCAGTTCAAGCTCGTTCTTATCTGGGGCGATTTGCATCATATGCTGCAGTGGTGTTTCTTCAGGGTGCAGCGTTTCCAATTGGTGCTGAGCAAAATAGCCAATCTTGACGCCTTGTGAGTAGGTTAGATCGCCGCTCTGAGGAATAAGCTCACGCGAGAGCAATTTGATGAGCGTTGATTTACCCGCACCATTGCGACCGAGAAGGCCAATGCGACTACCAGGGACTAGGTTAAGGCGTATCTTTTCTAAAATCAGATTGTCGCCATAGCCCGCTGATACTTCATCCATCATGATGATTGGGTTTGGCAATGCTTCTGGGTCGCGGAACTGGAAACTGAACGGGTTATCAAGCTGAGCAGGTAGCACTTTTTCCATACGCTCAAGGGCTTTGATACGGCTTTGTGCTTGGCGAGCTTTTGAGGCTTTATAGCGGAAGCGGTCGATATAACTTTGCATATGCGACATTTGCTTTTGCTGCTTTTCAAATTGAGCTTGCTGCAAGATAAGCTTTTGCGCGCGCTGATCTTCAAACGAAGAGTAGTTACCTGTGTACTCATTGAGTTGCTGGTTTTCGACATGAATAACGCGACCCACGATAGGATCTAGGAAATCACGGTCGTGAGAGATAAGGACAAGCGTACCAGGGTAGTTTTGCAGCCAACGTTCGAGCCACATAACAGCATCAAGATCTAAGTGGTTGGTTGGCTCATCGAGTAGCAAAAGATCCGAGCGACAAAGCAGTGCTTGTGCAAGGTTAAGGCGCATACGCCAACCACCAGAAAACTGAGTGAGATTCCAGCTCATCTGATCTTGGCTAAAACCTAAACCATCGAGTAGCTCTGCGGCGCGTGCGCGAATACTGTAGCCACCAATGGTTTCAATCTTGCCATGGATTTCGGCGACCAAAGTGCCTTTGTCCTGTTGTTCTGCCGTCTCTAGCTCTGATTCAAGGCGGCGGTATTCACGGTCACCATCAATGACATACTCAATAGCACTGCGCTCCAGTGCAGGGGTTTCCTGTGCCACCCAAGCCATTTCCCAGTGCGCCGGTTTACTGAAGTTACCCGCGTCAATAGAGAGTTCGTCTTTGATTAGGGCGAACAGGGTTGACTTACCACAACCGTTTTTGCCGACTAGACCGACTTTATCGCCTGGATGAATGGTCGCCGAAGCTTGATCTAGAAGTGGTTTGCCACCTCGAAGAAGCTGGATGCCAGAGAAGGTAATCATAATCTTTTGCTTTGTCTTTGCTCGTATTGCGACGAATAGTAGGGTAGTTAACGAGTTATGTCGATCGTTGCGTTATTGCCACTAACAACGTATAACAAACTGATAACGATAAATGGCAATAAAAACAGTCATAACTGGCTATTCATAACATTAAGGATTGCTGTCGAAGGAATGCAGAGTTTATCATCCGACAAGCCTAAAGTGTTGGTGCTTTATGCCCATCCAGAGTCACAAACTTCTGTGGCTAATCAAATGATGATCAAGAAGATTGAATCGCTTGATCACGTCCACGTGCACGATCTTTATGCACACTACCCAGATTTTTTTATTGATGTTCCGGCTGAGCAGCAATTGCTTGAAGAACACGATGTGATTGTGTTCCACCATCCTCTTTATATGTACTCTTGCCCCGCTTTGCTTAAAGAGTGGTTCGATCGCGTTCTCGGTAAGGGGTTCGCCTACGGCAAGGGAGAAGCGCTGAAAGGAAAATACTGGCGCAGCGTGATTACCACCGGAGGCAAAGAAGAAGCTTTTGGGCGCTCCGGTTACAACCGCTATCCGCTCGATGAAATTTTGCAGCCGTTTGAGCTTACTGCAGCGTTGTGTCAGATGGAGTGGATTGAGCCACTGGTGCTCTATTGGGCACGCAATGTCAGTGAAATGGAACGCTATCAACATGCGGAGACCTATCGTCAATGGCTGAATAATCCATTGCTAACCTATACTGAACAAGTAGTAGGGGGTGGGAATGGCGCTTGAAAGTGATTTTCTCCAGAGTAGTGTGATCTTTCTGACGGCTGCGGTTATTGCCGTGCCGCTTGCTCAGCGATTGGGTCTTGGCTCAGTGCTGGGCTATTTGCTTGCGGGCGTCGCGATTGGTCCTTGGGGGCTAGGGTTGATCCGCGATGTAGAAGCCATCCTCCATTTTGCTGAGTTTGGTGTCGTTCTGCTGCTGTTTCTGATCGGTTTGGAACTGAACCCGAAAAAGCTCTTACAAATGAAAGGCCCGATATTAGGGCTTGGCGGAGCGCAAGTTGTTGTCACAACTTTGGTATTGTCGTGCGTTGCTTATCTGGCAGGAACGTCTTGGCAAACCAGTCTTGTGATTGGTATGGGCTTAGCGCTTTCTTCTACTGCTATCGCCCTACGAGTCATCGAAGAGCAAGGGTTAGCTGGTGGCGAGACCGGACAGTCTGGTTTTGCGGTTCTGCTATTCCAAGATATTGCGGTCATTCCTATGCTCGCGATTCTTCCGGTCTTAGCCGGGAATACAGCAGGTAACTGGCTCGATGCGTTGTGGATGCTAGGTGGTGTCGGCGGGCTGCTGGTTGGTGGTCACTTCCTACTTAGGCCTCTATTTCGCTATGTGGTGCTCAGTGGTGTCAGAGAGTTGTTCACAGTTGCAGCACTGCTGTTGGTCATTGGCATCGCCTTGTTAATGAAACACCTTGGTCTATCCATGGCACTTGGCACCTTCTTGGCGGGCGTGTTACTCGCAGAGAGCGAATATCGCCATGAACTTGAGATAGCGATTGAACCTTTTAAAGGCTTGCTGCTTGGACTGTTCTTCATTGCTGTTGGCATGGCGGTCAATCTTGGCTTACTTGCTTTAGAGCCTTTCACAATATTAGCCGCTGTTATCGGGTTAGTTATCGTTAAGGGGCTGATTCTTTACCTTCTAGCACGACTCGCGGGCAGCAGTGCTAAAGCTCGCAGCAAGATGGCAGCAATACTTAGCCAAGGTGGTGAGTTTGCTTTCGTTATCTTTACTGCCGCAAGCAGCGAAGGCCTAATCAACCAAGAGCAAACCGCATTTTTGTTGGTGGTAGTGAGCTTGTCTATGGTCACGACGCCGCTGCTGCTGATGGCACAAAACAAATGGTATGCCCGTGGCTTAAATGCAGAATCAGTTGAGGCTCTGCGCAGTGATGTCATTAATAAGCAGCCAAGAGTCATCATCGCAGGCTTCGGTCGTTTTGGTCAGATCATTGGCCGTTTGATGTATGCCAACAAGATTAAAGTGACCGTCCTAGAAAGTGATGCGAGTCAGATCCAGTTGCTGCGTAAATATGGCTATAAAGTCTTTTATGGTGATGCAACTCAGCTCGATTTACTTCGTGCGGCGGGGGCAGATAAAGCAGAGGCCATGGTGATCTGTACTGATTCGCCAGACGAGATCATGCAAATAGTTGAGTTGTGCCAAACCCATTTCCCTGATTTGAAATTGTTGGCACGTGCTCGAAGTCGCGTCGAAGCTTATCAACTTTTGAGTCATGGGGTAGACAACTACTCACGAGAAACCTTCTTAGGTGCCTTAGATCTTGGTCGTCAAACCTTGATCAATTTAGGCATGCATCCGTATCAAGCAAAGCGAGCGGAAGCGCATTTTAGAAAGCTCGATAATGCTATGCTCAAAGAATTGCTGCCTCAGCACAATGATGATAAACAATTGGCCCAAAGAGCCAAAGAAGCCCGCAAAGAACTGGAAGAGATATTTGGTCGAGAGCTAGAGAGTGATCAACAAGCCAAAAACTTCTGGGATTAAACTAGTGAAACAAAACAGATGAAAAAAAGATTTATCGCAGGCGCCAGCTGCCCGAAGTGTTCAGCACAAGACACTTTGCGCTGGTGGATAGAGAATAATATTGAGTTAGTAGAATGTGTTGAATGTGGTCACCAAGACCAACGTCAGCCTCAGTCCGTTGAGAAAACAGAGCATGGCGGTCAAGAAATGATCGGCATTTTTAAGCCCGATTGATTGTGTTTCTATAAATCATCCCCATAATACCCCCGTAGAAAGTTTATAGACCTTAGTTTGGGCTAAGGTCCTTTATTCTCCTTGGAGTAAATATGAAAATTGAAAAGAACGTAGTTGTAAGCCTTGCTTACCAAGTGAAATTGGAAGACGGTGTTGTTGTTGATCAGTCTACGGCTGATGCGCCACTAGATTACCTACACGGCAACAACAACCTAATCACTGGTCTTGAAACAGCACTAGAAGGTAAGGAAGCAGGCGCTAAGTTCTCTGTAACCGTTTCTCCAGAAGAAGCATACGGTGAGCACAACGACGCACTTGTACAACGTGTTCCTGCAAATGTATTCCAAGGTGTTGAGCAAATCGAAGTAGGTATGCGTTTTCTAGCGGATACTGACCAAGGTCCAATCCCTGTAGAAGTGACAGAAGTTGATGGCGACGAAGTGGTTGTTGATGGTAACCACATGCTTGCGGGTCAAACTCTGACTTTCGACGTTGAAGTTGTAGCGGTACGTGAAGCGACAGCAGAAGAAGTTGAGCACGGTCATGTTCACCAAGCTGGTGGCTGTGGTCACGACCACGATCACGAAGGTGGTTGCTGTGGTGGCGAAGGCCATGATCACGGTGAAGAGAAGAAAGATGGCTGCTGCGGTGGCGGTAGCTGCGGTTCTCACTAATCCGTTAGCTTAGAACTAGATTGTAAAAGGCGTTTCCCGCTGTACGGGAAACGCCTTTTTTGTTATTAACTTATCAGTCAACTCGTTGTTAGGAGAGCCGTCGATGACTCAACCATTCTCAATCGCCATTCATGGCGGAGCCGGAACTATATTACGTGATCAAATGAGCGAAGAGTTAAAGGCTTCCATTCTAGCTGACCTTGAAGCATCGGTTCGCGCTGGGCATAGCATTCTAGCTCAGTCGGGTGATGCGCTTGATGCGGTCGTTGCCGCGGTTAAAGTGCTCGAAGACTCACCTAACTTTAATGCAGGCAAGGGCTCGGTCTTAACCCATAAAGAGATGGTTGAAATGGACGCGTCTGTCATGCACGGCAAAGATAAAAATGCCGGTGCTGTGGCAGGTGTGCGCCATATCAAAAATCCTATTGAGCTCGCACGCGATGTGATGAACAAGAGCAATCATGTGTTACTGATTGGTGAAGGGGCCGAGGAGTTTGCATTCGAGCATGGTTACGAGTTCACCGAGCAGGACTATTTTTTCACTGACCGCCGCTATGAGCAGCTGCTGTCGATGAAAGAGAAAGGCTTGTTTGCTTTGTCTGAGTCTAAATATCCTGATGATAAGAAATACGGCACAGTAGGGGCGGTAGCACTGGATCAGCAAGGCAACCTTGCGGCAGCAACCAGCACTGGGGGTGTGACTAACAAGAAATATGGCAGGGTAGGTGACTCTTCGCTCATCGGCGCTGGGACATTTGCTGAAAATGGCAATGTTGCTGTTTCCACCACAGGAATGGGTGAGTTCTTCATTCGTCAAACTGTCGCGGGCGATGTTGCCGCCAGAATGCGTTACCTGAAAGAAGATCTAGCCACTGCATGTGAGACGATTATTCAAGGTGAGCTCAAAGAGATGGGCGGAGAAGGCGGCCTGATTGCTGTTGATGCCCAAGGACAGCTCCATTTTGCGATGAACAGCAGTGGCATGTACCGAGCAGGCATTGACGCAAATGGCGGTTTTAGTGTGAAAATCTACGCAGACGAGTAGCTAGTAAGCGACTTGAGTCCAGCAAGAGTGCGATTAAGTCGCTGATATAATTCGACGTTAGATGAGTCACCCCTTTATTTAAGCGGTATTACGCTTAGATGATTAAAAAATGACTGCAAGAAATGTGATTCAGTGCTAGAATCCATTTTTAACTAGCAACAGATACTGGAAAGATGGGAAATAACGTAGTCGTTCTGGGCACCCAATGGGGTGACGAAGGTAAAGGTAAAATTGTTGACCTTTTAACTGAAGATGCAAAGTATGTGGTTCGCTACCAAGGCGGTCACAACGCAGGTCACACTCTTGTAATTGACGGTGAAAAAACCGTTCTTCACTTAATTCCATCAGGCATCCTACGCGATAACGTAAAATGTGTTATCGGTAACGGCGTTGTACTATCGCCTGAAGCACTTCTTAAAGAAATGAAGCCTCTTGAAGCGCGTGGTATCCCGGTTCGTGAGCGTCTTTTCGTTTCTGAAGCTTGTCCTCTAATTCTTCCTTACCACATCGCTATCGACAACGCGCGTGAAATCGCTCGTGGTGCGAAAGCGATTGGTACAACGGGTCGTGGTATCGGTCCAGCTTACGAAGATAAAGTTGCTCGTCGCGGTCTTCGCGTTGGTGACCTTTTCGATAAAGAAATGTTCGCTGAGAAACTAAAAGAAGTAATGGAATTCCATAACTTCCAACTAGAGCACTTCTACAAAGCTGAAACAGTAAGCTACGATGAAGTTCTTGAGCAGTGTATGGGTTACGCTGACCTACTAACCTCTATGGTTATGGACGTAACTGACGAACTAGACGCAGCACGTAAGCGCGGCGACAAGGTAATGTTCGAAGGTGCTCAAGGTACTCTACTAGACATCGACCACGGTACATACCCATACGTAACTTCATCTAACACGACTGCTGGTGGTGTTGCTGCAGGTTCTGGTTTCGGTCCTCGCCACATCGGTTACATCCTTGGTATTACTAAGGCTTACTGTACTCGCGTTGGTTCAGGTCCATTCCCAACTGAGCTTTACGATGGTCTAGACAAGCAAGACCCAGTAGGTAAGCACCTGGGTGATGTTGGCCACGAGTTTGGCGCAACAACAGGTCGTCTACGTCGTACAGGTTGGTTCGATGCAGTGGCAATGCGCCGTGCAATCCAAATCAACTCTCTAACTGGTATGTGTCTGACTAAACTAGACGTTCTTGATGGTCTTAAAGAGATCAAGATCTGTACTGGTTACAAGATGAAAGATGGCTCTATCCTAGAAGTTTCTCCAATGGCTGCAGAGTCATTCGAAGAAGCGACGCCAATCTACGAAACTATGCCAGGTTGGTCTGAGACAACATTTGGTGCTAAGTCTCTAGACGCGCTTCCACAAGCAGCTCTAGATTACATTAAGCGTATCGAAGAGCTAACGGGTGTACCTGTAGACATCATTTCTACTGGTCCAGACCGTAACGAAACAATCATTAAGGTTCACCCTTACCAGGCTTAATCTCTGATTGTTCAGCAATTTTAAAAACCGGCGTCTATCGCCGGTTTTTTTATAACCAATTTTTCTTGCGATTCTCTTAACTTACGGCAACAATTTGCCATAGAACGGCAATTTTGATTAAAGAGTTAGCATTGATTGCCGATACTAGTATCAAGCTTGCCGTGTTTGCGGCAAATCTGATGTTGACGAAAAACATCAATGGTCGAAGTTAAGAGTGCAGAAAATGAAGCTAAGAAGATTAGCTGCTTCGATGGTGTTGGCGTTAAGTGCCTCATGGGTACAGGCAAATGAGTTGCCTGATATCGGTGAGCCGATACCTATATATACCGAAGCCGAACTAATTAAACTCATCAACAACAACCAACATTTAGAGCGTGTAAAAGCCGATAACTGTCAGCTTGTTGAAGATATTGTGGCTCGTGCGACTCGAATCAGCTTGCCTGCGTATGAATTTTTATACGGAGATATGTTGGCGTGGGGCGTATGTGTCAATCAGGATGTAGAGCTAGGTCTCTACTATATGGAAAATGCTGCCCACCAAGGTTTGCCGGCTGCTCTAGAGCAGATTGGTCGTTATTACTCACGTGGTACCTTAGTTCAGCAAGATAAAGAGCGCGCGATTCCTTACTTGCGTGAAGCGGCGGCTATGGGCAATCTCAATGCGCGTATTCACTTAGCAGAGCTGCTGCTACGTGATTATGGTAGTCCGCTTGACTATGAAGATGCCTATCGCTGGCTATATAACTCGGTCACGGCTGATCAGCGGGTACACAAACGCATTAGTGTGCTAAGGCAAGGCTTAGAGAGGCGTATGCCTCAGAACATTATTGCCAGAGCGAAAAAGCGCGATACCTTCTGGTAACAGCTCAAAAGTTTAACAGCACCTGACTTACTGCACTCGGTCGGTTGCGAAAATACAAAAATGCCCAGCACTTGCTGGGCATTGTTATTAATAGCCTGTGGTTATTGGACCACTTCACCAGATTCAATCACTGTCTCACGAACCACTTTAGTGAACTCAATTGCTTCTTTGCGAATTGCTTCTTCATCGACAGTGAGCATTTCACGATCTTGCATCAGTACGTTTCCATCAACAATAGAGTGACGCACATTGCCTGAGTTTGCTGAGTAAACCAAAGCCGAGTACGGATTATAGACTGGCACCATATTGGGTGCTTTAGTGTCGATTACAATGATATCTGCCAGTTTACCGGCTTCAAGGGAGCCGATTTTGTCTTCCATATGCAGTGCTTTGGCCGCACCCATGGTCGCCATATCAATTACTTTGATTGGCGGCATTGCCGCGCGATCTTTGTTAACCAGTTTATGCACTTTAGCCACTTGGTTGAATTCATCAATAGTACTTAAAGTGTTACCTGACATCGGCCCATCAGTGCCTAAGCCAATACGAACTTCTTCATCGTACATCTTAAGAGCAGGGGAAACGCCTTTTGCAGATTTAATGTTGGCGCTCATGTTGTGTGCGACGCCCATATCTGCTTCTTTCACCAGTTTAATGTCTTCGTCATCAACTAAGATCATGTGCGCGCCAACCAGGTTTTTGTTCAGTGCGCCAATGCTATGCATGTATTGAACAGGCGATAGGCCATCAGAGCGCTCTGCGATTTTCTCTTCTTCACGATGTGATTCCGCTAAGTGAATCATCACAGGTACATCGTGTTCAAGCGACAGCTTAGCCACTTTTTGCAGTGTTTCTGTAGTGTTCGTATATGGGGCGTGTGGCGCGAAAGCTGGTGTGATTCTCGGGTGGTCTTTGTACTCTTTGATAAAGTTAAGGGCGTACTGAATGCCTTCATCTGCGTTGACAGCGTCAGCAACCGGGAACTTAATCACTGTTTCGCCCAATATGGCTCGCATGCCGATCTGATCGACGGTCTTTGCCACTTCATCTTCAAAATAGTACATGTCCGCGTAGGTGGTTACGCCACCTTTAACCATTTCAACGTTACCAAGGTTAGCGCCGATACGGACCATATCTCGCGAAACAAGCTTAGCTTCTAGTGGGAAAATATAGCGGTGAAGTCGGTCAGGGACATCATCAGCTAGAGAACGAAATACCGTCATAGAGACGTGAGTATGGGTATTGATAAGGCCAGGCATAACAATATCGCCATCCACATCCAGTACTTTCTTCGCTTGGTATTGTTTCTCTAGGGACTGGTCACCAACTGCAATGATTTGATTACCCTTTACCACTACCGTCCCTTTTTCATACACGGTCTTATCTTGGTTCATAGTAAGAACCATGGCATCTGTGATCATTAAGTCTGCTTTCTCAGCAGCGGACGCCTGAAGCGAGAACAGACCAAGGCTAGCGATAGCCGAAGCGATTAAGGTACGTTTGATACTCATAGCAACACCTGTAGTAAAAGGAATAGTAAATTTTTCCTGAATCATACCCCCTTCTTTACTAGGTGCAATCGTTTGCCCAGTCAGTTGCAATGAAGTGTGATCTTTATCGTACGATGTTATGAGTTGTGAAGAGTCGAGATAAGTTATGAAAAATAGGTGGAAAAACTGCGAAATTAAAGCGACTTACCTGTAGCTTACCCCGCTAGTCAGATATACTAGTTTTAATTCCCCCTCCTTTGTTAATTAGGCGCGCCTATGTCAGACAATATCCATAATGACCCATTTGCAGCTCGTGAATCGGAAAATTATGAAAACCCGATCCCAAGCCGTGAGTTTATTCTTGAATTCCTCAGCCAAGCTGGCGTTCCGATGAACCGTAATGATCTCTTTGAAGCTTTAAAGTTGAAAGGAGAAGATCATTACGAAGGCTTGCGTCGTCGACTGCGCGCCATGGAGCGTGACGGGCAACTGGTCTTCACTCGCCGCCAATGCTACGCCTTACCAGAGAAACTGGAAATGGTGAAAGGCTATGTGATTGGGCATAAAGATGGTCATGGCTGGGTACGTCCTGAAGGAAGCGTCGGCAAAGATAACGACATCGTACTGCCTCATCACCAAATGAAAAACATCATCCACGGTGACTATGTCTTAGTTCAACCGACTGAGAACTCAAAGCGAGGCCGAAAGGAAGGGCGCCTAGTTCGTGTACTTGAAGAGCGCGTGACGCAAATCGTTGGCCGCTTCTTTATGGAATATGGTTACTCATATGTGGTGCCCGATGACTCGCGTATTAGCCAAGACATCCTGATCCCGAATGACTTACGTGCAGGGGCGCGTATGGGGAACGTTGTGGTGATTGAAATTACCGATCGTGGCTCTCGTTCTCGCGGCATGATGGGTAAAGTGGTTGAAGTCTTAGGTGAAAACATGGCACCAGGGATGGAGACGCAAATTGCGATCCGTACTCACCAAATTCCTCATGAGTGGCCTGAAGCAGTCGATAAGCAAATTGAAGGACTTGGTGAAGAAGTTCCAGAAGAGGCAAAGGTCGGTAGAGTAGACCTACGTGAACTGCCACTCGTGACTATCGATGGTGAAGATGCTCGCGACTTTGACGATGCTGTTTTCTGTGAGAAAAAGAAAAGCGGTGGTTGGAGACTTTGGGTCGCTATTGCTGATGTCAGCTATTATGTTCGTCCAGACAGTGCACTGGATAAAGAAGCGATTAACCGCGGTAACTCGGTTTACTTCCCATCGCAAGTGGTTCCAATGCTTCCGGAAGTATTATCTAACGGCTTATGTTCTCTTAATCCGCAAGTTGATCGCCTATGTATGGTGTGTGAGATGACCATCTCCGAGACGGGTAAGTTATCTGGCTATAAGCACTACGAAGCGGTGATGAATTCTCATGCTCGCCTGACCTATAACAAGGTACACCATATCCTTGAAGGGGATGAAGAGCTGCGCCAAAGATACGAACCGCTAGTTCCTCACTTAGAAGAGCTGCATAAGATGTACAAAGTGCTTAAGCATGCTCGTGACAATCGTGGTGCGATTGAATTTGAAACGGTGGAAACCAAGTTCATCTTCAATGCGGAGCGTAAGATTGACAGTATTGAACCTGTGATTCGCAACGATGCGCATAAGATTATTGAAGAGTGTATGATCTTAGCCAATATCGCTTCTGCTTCTTTGGTCGAAAAAGCAAAAGAACCAGCACTGTACCGAATTCACGAATCTCCGGGTGAACTGCGTCTGCAAGGTTTCCGTGACTTCTTGGGGGAGCTAGGTCTGCACCTAAATGGTGGTTTAGAGCCATCACCAACCGATTACGCGGACTTAGTTAAACAAATTGGCGAGCGTCAAGACAAAGAGCTGATTCAAACCATGCTGTTGCGTTCGATGAAGCAAGCGGTCTATAACGCAGATAACTGCGGCCACTTTGGCTTGGCACTAAAACGCTACGCGCACTTTACCTCGCCTATTCGTCGCTACCCAGACTTGCTATTGCACCGCGCGATTAAATACCTAATTGCCAAAGAAAATGGCACATTGAAAGATCGCTGGACACCAACCGGTGGTTGCCACAATTCATTTGATGACATGGACTTCTACGGTGAGCAATGTTCGATGACTGAGCGTCGCGCCGATGACGCGACTCGCGAAGTTTCTGATTGGCTCAAATGTGAATACATGCAAGACCATGTGGGTGAGGAACTCGAAGGCGTTATCGCCAATGTGACTGGTTTTGGTTTCTTCGTTCGTCTTAGCGATCTGCATATTGATGGTTTGGTGCATATTTCAGCACTGGCGAATGACTACTATCAATTTGACCCGATTGGTCAGAGACTTATCGGTGAAAGCTTTGGTGCTATCTATCGCTTAGGTGATGCTGTGAAAGTCAAAGTGCTTTCCGTTAATCTCGATGATCGTCAAATTGACTTTGAATTAGTTGAAACAAGTCGTAAGCTACGCGGCGAAGGGAAAACGGCCAAGAAGCGCGCGGCAGAGGCGAAAAGAAAAGCCAAAGAGAAAAAGCGCGCCGCAACCAAAGGTGGCAAAGCAGGCCGTAAAGCCAGCCCTGATGTTGAACCAACCAAACGTCCGGAGCCATCAGAGTCGAGAGCTGGCAAGAAGCCGAAAGTGACCAAGGCGCGTAAGAAAAAGCCGGGCGCAAAACCTAAGAAAGCCAAGCGTACTAAGAAAGCTGCGCAGTAAGAATTTAACCCAACAGGTTTTTAAATGAGTAACGAATTTATCTATGGTATTCACGCAGTCAAAGCAGTTCTAGAGCGTGAACCTGAGCGTTTTATAGAAGCGTTTGTACTAAAAGGTCGTCAAGATGACCGTCTAATGCCGATTCTGAATGAGCTACAAGTGTGTGGTGTTTCAATTCAGCAGATGACTCGTAAAACGTTAGATGACAAAGCACGCGGTGCTAACCATCAAGGTATTATGGCGCGTGTTAAGCCTGCTAAACAGCTTAATGAAAATGACTTAGATGACATTCTTGCTAAGCATGAGTCACCACTACTGTTAGTTCTTGATGGTGTCACAGACCCGCACAACCTAGGTGCCTGTCTACGTAACGCTGATGCAGCGGGTGTTGCGGCGGTTATTGTGCCGAAAGACAAATCAGCAAACATTACTGCGACAGTCAGTAAAGTGGCTTGTGGCGCAGCAGAGACTGTACCTTTGGTCCGCGTGACTAACCTAGCTCGCACAATGCGCGCGTTGCAAGAGCAGGGTGTGTGGTTTGTTGGTACAGCAGGTGAAGCGACACACGACATATACCAAGCAAAGCTAACAGGTTCGCTAGCTATCGTCATGGGCGCAGAAGGTGACGGTATGCGCCGCCTGACTCGCGAAACTTGTGATGACTTAATCAAGATCCCAATGGCAGGCAGTGTCTCAAGCCTAAACGTCTCTGTTGCATCAGGCGTATGCCTATTTGAAGCGGTGCGACAGCGCTTAGCTTAAAAGCGAGGGAAGAGTCGAGAACGGACTTCGTCCTGTAGAACGCTGCGCTCCGAGATGCGAGAGAGATTGTAGAGTTTTTAGAAAAATACGGCCGTTTATTTTTTTGATGCAATAACCCCCGTCTACAAAAGCGAAAAGGGTTGATGTTCTGTCGTCAGCCCTAAACATTACTTTCTCGATTCTCGCCATCTCCGTTTATTTTTCAAACAGCGCTTGCAAGTAAAACTGTGATCTGTATAATGCGTCGCACTGGTTAAGCCAGTTGTGAACCAATGAGCGAAGAGGAGCTGATTTATCTCTTTGATATTTCAGGTAATGTAGACTCAGCTTATGTTCGCGGTTAATACAATTAGCTACTTATTCTTCGGAATAACTATCCCCAGACGTGATTCTGGTATGTAGGGGTAGTTAATCGAAAATTAACTGACAATACTTCCTAATCTTGGAAGTTACGGTTTCACATAAATCAATCGGCATTCTCTCGTCTTTACGAGTTTGAGTGGCGATATTGTTTGTGTAATTTTTAATATTGGAGCTCTGTCTCATGCAGAACCAACGTATCCGTATCCGCCTAAAAGCTTTCGATTACAAACTAATCGATGCTTCTACAGCGGAAATCGTTGAAACAGCTAAGCGCACTGGCGCACAGGTTCGTGGTCCAATCCCACTACCTACTCGTAAAGAGCGTTTCACAGTTCTTATCTCTCCACACGTTAACAAGAAAGCACGTGACCAGTACGAAATCCGTACTCACAAGCGTCTAATCGACATCGTTGAGCCAACAGACAAAACTGTTGATGCTCTAATGCGTCTAGACCTTGCTGCGGGCGTTGACGTTCAAATTAGCCTAGGTTAAGGGAGATTAGAAGAATGATTGGTCTAATCGGTCGTAAAGTGGGCATGACCCGCGTATTTACTGAAGAAGGCGTTTCTATCCCAGTAACTGTTGTTGAGGTTGAAGCTAACCGTGTTTCTCAAGTTAAAACTCTTGAGACAGATGGCTACGCTGCAATCCAGGTTACTACTGGTGCTAAGAAAGCTAACCGCGTAACTAAGCCAGAAGCAGGTCACTTTGCTAAAGCAGGTGTTGAAGCTGGTCGTGGTCTTTGGGAATTCCGTTTGGAAAACGGTGAAGAGTTTGCAGTTGGCGCTGAGCTAACAGTTGAACTATTCAACGAAACAAAGAAAGTAGACGTTACTGGTACATCTAAGGGTAAAGGTTTCCAAGGCGCTGTTAAGCGTTGGAACTTCCGTACTCAAGATATGACTCACGGTAACTCATTGTCTCACCGTGCTCCTGGTTCTATTGGCCAATGTCAAACTCCAGGTCGCGTATTTAAAGGCAAGAAAATGGCAGGTCACATGGGTGCTGAGCGTGTAACGACTCAAAACCTAGAGATCGTACGTGTTGACGCTGAGCGCAATCTGCTTCTTATTAAAGGTGCAGTCCCAGGCGCAACTGGCGGTAACGTGATCGTTAAACCAGCTGTTAAAGCATAACGTCTCAGGAGTAAGTAATGGAACTAATGGTTAAAGGTGCTGATGCACTAACTGTTTCCGAAACTACTTTCGGACGTGAGTTTAACGAAGCTCTTGTACACCAAGTAGTTGTTGCGTACGCAGCAGGTGCTCGTCAAGGTACTCGTGCTCAGAAAACACGTTCAGAAGTTTCTGGCGGTGGCGCTAAGCCATGGCGTCAAAAAGGTACTGGCCGTGCACGTGCTGGTACAATCCGTAGCCCAATCTGGCGTACAGGTGGTGTTACTTTTGCTGCGAAACCACAAGATCACAGCCAAAAAGTAAACAAGAAAATGTACCGTGGTGCTATGAAGAGCATTCTTTCTGAGCTTGTTCGTCAAGAGCGTCTAATCGTTGTTGATAACTTCTCAGTAGAAGCACCAAAGACTAAAGAACTAGTTGCTAAGCTTAAAGAGCTTGAGCTAACTGACGCTTTAATCGTGACTAGCGAAGTAGATGAGAACCTATTCTTAGCTGCTCGTAACCTATACAAAGTTGACGCTCGTGACGTTGCTGGTATTGACCCAGTTTCTCTAATCGCGTTCGACAAAGTTGTAATTACTGCTGACGCAGTTAAACAAGTAGAGGAGATGCTAGCATGATCACTGAAGAGCGTATCCTAAAAGTTCTACGTGCACCGCACATCTCTGAAAAAGCAACTATGGCTGCTGAGAAAGCGAACACTATCGTTTTCAAAGTATCTATCGATGCTACTAAAAAAGAGATCAAAGCAGCTGTAGAAAAGCTATTTGAAGTTGAAGTTAAGTCTGTAAATACTCTTATCACTAAGGGTAAGACCAAACGTCAAGGTCTACGCCAAGGTCGCCGCAGCGACGTTAAGAAAGCGTACGTTACTTTGAAAGAAGGTCAAGATCTTGACTTCGTTGGCGGCGCGGAATAACAGGAGTAGTTAAGAATGGCTATTGTTAAATGTAAGCCGACTTCCCCTGGTCGTCGTCACGTTGTTAAAGTTGTTAACGCTGACCTACACAAGGGCAAGCCATACGCACCTCTTCTAGAGAAAAACTCTAAGAACGGTGGTCGTAACAACAACGGTCGTATCACAGTACGTCACATCGGCGGTGGTCACAAGCACCACTACCGTGTAATTGACTTCAAACGTACTAAAGACGGTATCCCAGCGAAAGTTGAGCGTCTTGAATATGATCCAAACCGTAGCGCTAACATCGCTCTAGTTCTGTACGCAGACGGTGAGCGTCGTTACATCCTAGCACCTAAAGGTGTTAACGCAGGTGATGCTATCCAGTCTGGTGTTGATGCACCAATCAAAGCTGGTAACACTCTACCAATGCGTAACATCCCAGTAGGTTCAACTGTACACAACGTTGAACTTAAGCCTGGTAAAGGTGGTCAGCTAGCTCGTTCGGCTGGTGCATATGCTCAAATCGTTGCTCGCGACGGTGCATACGTAACTATCCGTCTACGTTCTGGCGAAATGCGCAAAGTACTTTCTGAAGGCCGTGCAACAATCGGTGAAGTTGGTAACTCTGAGCACATGCTACGTGAACTTGGTAAAGCTGGTGCTAACCGCTGGCGCGGTGTTCGTCCTACCGTTCGCGGTGTGGTAATGAACCCAGTAGACCACCCACACGGTGGTGGTGAAGGTCGTACTTCTGGTGGCCGTCACCCAGTTTCACCATGGGGTCAGCCAACTAAAGGCTTCAAGACTCGTAAGAACAAACGCACTGACAAGTACATCGTACGTCGTCGTAACAAGTAATCTATATAAAGAGGAATCGCCATGCCACGTTCTCTCAAGAAAGGTCCATTTATTGACCTACACTTGCTGAAGAAGGTAGAGAAAGCGGTGGAAAGCGGAGACAAAAAGCCTATTAAGACTTGGTCCCGTCGTTCAATGATCATCCCTACGATGATCGGTTTGACCATCGCTGTCCATAATGGTCGTCAGCACGTACCAGTATTCGTAACCGAAGAAATGATCGGTCACAAACTGGGCGAATTCGCACCAACACGTACTTACCGCGGCCATGTCGTGGATAAGAAAGCTAAGAAGCGTTAAGGAGTAGATGATGGAAGCATTAGCTAAACATAACTTTGCTCGCATTTCGCCTCAGAAAGCTCGCTTAGTTGCGGATCAAATTCGTGGAAAATCTGTAGACCAGGCTCTAGAAATTCTAACGTTCAGCAACAAAAAAGCTGCTGATCTAATCAAGAAAGTTCTTGAGTCAGCTATCGCTAACGCGGAGCACAATGAAGGCGCAGATATTGACGATCTAAATGTCGCAAAAATCTTCGTAGATGAAGGCCCTATCATGAAGCGTATTATGCCTCGTGCTAAAGGTCGTGCGGATCGTATCTTGAAGCGTTCAAGCCACATCACTGTTGTTGTAGCAGATCGCTAAGAGACTAGGAGAGTAAGCAATGGGTCAAAAAGTACATCCTAATGGTATTCGTCTAGGCATCGTTAAGCCTTGGAATGCTACATGGTTTGCTAACACCAAAGATTTCGCTGACAACCTAGACGGCGACTTCAAGGTACGTCAGTTCCTTACAAGTGAACTGAAAAAAGCATCTCTTTCACGCATCGTTATCGAGCGTCCAGCTAAGAGCATCCGTGTGACTATTCACACTGCTCGTCCTGGTGTTGTAATCGGTAAGAAAGGTGAAGACGTAGAAAAACTACGCACAGCTGTAGCTAAAATTGCAGGTGTACCAGCGCAAATCAACATCGCTGAAGTACGTAAGCCTGAACTTGATGCACAGCTTGTAGGTGATAGCATCGCGTCTCAGCTAGAGCGTCGTGTTATGTTCCGTCGTGCTATGAAGCGCGCGGTACAAAACGCAATGCGTCTAGGCGCTAAAGGTATCAAAGTAGAAGTAAGCGGTCGTCTAGGCGGCGCTGAAATTGCACGTTCTGAGTGGTATCGTGAAGGCCGTGTGCCTCTACACACTCTACGTGCTGACATTGATTACGCAACTTCTTCGGCTCACACTCAATACGGTGTGATCGGCATTAAAGTTTGGATCTTCAAAGGTGAGATTCTAGGCGGTATGCCAGCAGCTAACGCTGTAGAGCCTAAAGGCGACAAGCCTAAGAAGCAGCGTAAAGGCCGTAAGTAAGGAGTCGACAGATGCTACAACCTAAACGTACTAAGTTCCGTAAGGTTCAGACTGGTCGTAACCGTGGTCTAGCTAAAGGTACTGATGTAAGCTTCGGCGAATTCGGTCTTAAAGCTACTGGCCGTGGTCGTCTAACTGCTCGTCAAATCGAAGCGGCACGTCGTGCAATGACACGTCACGTTAAGCGTCAAGGTAAAATCTGGATCCGTGTGTTCCCAGACAAACCTATCACAGAAAAACCACTTGAAGTTCGTCAAGGTAAGGGTAAAGGTAACGTTGAGTACTGGGTAGCCCAAATCCAACCTGGTAAGGTTATGTACGAAATGGGTGGTGTACCTGAAGAATTGGCTCGTGAAGCGTTCCGCCTAGCGGCTCGTAAACTGCCATTCAAAACTACGTTTGTAACTAAGCAGGTGATGTGATGAAAGCACAAGATCTACGCGAAAAAAGCGTTGAAGAGCTTAACGCTGAGCTTTTGAATTTGCTACGTGAACAGTTCAACTTGCGCATGCAAGCTGCTACTGGTCAACTACAGCAAACTCATACTCTGAAAGCTGTACGTCGTGATATCGCACGTGTGAAAACCGTATTGACTGAGAAGGCAGGCGCATAATGAGCGACAAAATTCGTACTTCATTTGGTCGTGTAGTTAGCAACAAGGGCGATAAGTCTATCACTGTTGCTATCGAGCGCATGGTTAAACACCCAATTTACGGCAAGTTCGTAAAGCGCACGACTAAAGTTCACGCACATGACGAGAACAACGAGTGTGGCCTAGGCGATACTGTTGAAATTCGTGAGTGTCGTCCACTGTCTAAGACTAAGTCTTGGACTTTGGTAAAAGTTGTAGAAAAAGCGAAAGGCTAATCCCTTAGCTAGTTCTATGATATTAAACGGCTCCAAAATTATTTTGGGGCCGTTTATTTTTTGACTACCCAATCACAAAAAAGGGTGGTACAATTCGCGTCCCTTTTAAAGAGGCAGCCCGACCCGTGATGGGTCTAGTTATTAATATTTAGCGGAGCACTAACAATGATCCAAATGCAAAGTACACTTGACGCAGCTGATAACTCTGGCGCGCGCAAGGTAATGTGTATTAAGGTCCTGGGTGGCTCACACCGCCGTTATGCACATATCGGTGACGTTATCAAAGTTACTGTGAAGGAAGCAATTCCTCGCGGTAAAGTTAAAAAAGGTGACGTTCTGAAGGCGGTTGTTGTGCGCACTCGCAAAGGCGTTCGTCGTCCAGACGGTTCTGTCATTCGCTTCGACCGTAATGCTTGTGTGTTGTTGAACGACAATACTGAGCAACCAATCGGTACACGTATCTTTGGCCCTGTGACGCGTGAACTTCGTGGCGATAAGTTCATGAAGATCGTTTCACTGGCTCCAGAAGTTCTGTAAGGAGCACGTAGAAATGGCAGCTAAAATCCGTCGTAATGACGAAGTAATCGTTCTTGCTGGTAAAGACAAAGGCAAGAAAGGTAAAGTAACTAAGGTTCTAGCAACTGGTAAAGTTATCGTTGAAGGTATCAACCTTGTTAAGAAGCACCAAAAGCCGGTTCCGGCTCTAGGTCAACAAGGTGGCATCGTTGAACAAGAAGCAGCTATTGATGCTTCTAACGTTGCAATCTTTAACGCAGCTACTGGTAAAGCTGACCGTATCGGTTTCCGTTTTGAAGATGGTAAGAAAGTTCGTTTCTTTAAATCTAACAACGAAATCGTTTCTAACTAATAGAAGTAATTTGGAGTTCTACTATGGCGAAACTGCATGATTACTACAAGTCGTCTGTAGTCGCTGAACTGACCAAACAGTTTAGCTACACAAGCGTCATGCAAGTCCCTAGAATCGAGAAAATCACCCTAAACATGGGTGTTGGTGAAGCAATCAACGATAAGAAACTGCTAGAAAACGCAGCTGCTGATATGGCAACGATCTCTGGTCAAAAGCCACTTATCACTAAAGCGCGTAAATCTGTTGCAGGTTTCAAAATCCGCGAAGGCTACCCTATCGGTTGTAAAGTAACCTTGCGTGGCGAACGTATGTGGGATTTTCTTGAGCGTTTAATTAACATCGCTCTTCCACGTGTACGTGACTTCCGTGGCGTTAGCGCTAAGTCTTTTGACGGACGCGGTAACTACAGCATGGGCGTTCGCGAGCAAATCATCTTCCCGGAAATCGACTTTGATAAAGTTGATCGAGTACGCGGTCTAGACATCACTATTACGACGTCTGCTGGTACTGATGAGGAAGGCCGTGCTCTGCTGGCTGCCTTTAACTTCCCATTCCGTAAGTAAGGTGAAGGGTTACTGTTATGGCTAAAAATTCAATGAAAGCACGTGAAGCAAAACGTGCGAAGCTAGTAGCTAAGTTCGCTGAAAAGCGTTCTGCGCTTAAAGCTATCATCAGCGATGTAAACGCATCTGAAGAAGATCGTTGGAACGCAGTTCTTAAATTGCAATCTCTTCCACGTGATTCAAGTGCATCACGTCAGCGCAACCGTTGTAACCAAACTGGTCGTCCACACGGTTACCTACGTAAGTTCGGTCTAAGCCGTATCAAAGTTCGTGAAGCTTGCATGAAAGGCGAGATTCCTGGACTTCGTAAGGCTAGCTGGTAATTGCCACTTAATCATTTGGAGTAAATCATATGAGCATGCAAGATCCGATTTCGGATATGCTGACCCGCGTTCGTAACGGTCAGGCAGCAAACAAAGTTGCTGTTAAAATGCCTTCTTCAAAGCTTAAAGTTGCAATTGCTGCACTACTAAAAGCTGAAGGTTACATCACTGATTTCGCTGTAGAAGGCGAAGCAAAACCTGAGCTAGAAGTAACTCTTAAGTACTTCCAAGCTAAACCAGTAATCGAGCAACTTAAACGTGTTTCTCGTCCAGGTCTACGTGTTTACAAGAAGAAAGATCAACTTCCTTCTGTAATGGGTGGTCTTGGTGTTGCTATCGTTTCAACTTCCAAGGGTCTTATGTCAGACCGCGCTGCACGTAAAGCAGGTCTTGGTGGTGAAATCATCTGCTACGTAGCTTAATAGGAGTAGACTATGTCTCGTGTTGCTAAAGCACCTGTCGCTATTCCAGCTGGCGTAGAGGTGAAACTAAACGGCCAAGAAATCACTGTAAAAGGTGCTAAAGGCGAACTATCTCGCGTTCTTAACGCTGCGGTAGTTGTTGCTCAGGAAGAAAACAATCTTACTTTCGGTCCACGCGAAGGTGTTGCTAACGCATGGGCACAAGCAGGTACTGCTCGCGCTCTAGTTAACAACATGGTTGTTGGCGTTACTGAAGGCTTTACTAAGAAGCTAACCCTTAAGGGTGTTGGTTACCGTGCTGCTATCAAAGGCAACGCTGTAGGCCTAACTCTTGGCTTCTCTCACCCAGTTGAGCATGAATTGCCAGCGGGTATTAAAGCTGAGTGTCCAAGCCAAACTGAAATCGTGATCACTGGTTGTGACAAACAACTTGTTGGTCAGGTTGCGGCTGACATTCGTTCTTACCGTGAGCCTGAGCCTTATAAAGGTAAAGGTGTTCGTTACGCAGATGAAAATGTGCGTACTAAAGAAGCTAAGAAGAAGTAAGGTAACACTATGGATAAGAAAGCATCTCGCATCCGTCGTGCTACACGCGCACGTCGTAAGATTGCAGAACTGGGTGCAACTCGCCTAGTAGTACACCGTACTCCTCGTCACGTGTACGCTCAGGTTATCGCATCAAACGGCTCTGAGGTTATCGCAGCAGCTTCTACTGTAGAAAAAGCGATCCGTGAGCAAGTTAAGAACACTGGTAACATCGATGCAGCTAAAGCAGTAGGTAAAGCTGTTGCTGAGCGCGCTCTTGAAAAAGGCGTTGAGTCAGTTGCATTTGATCGTTCTGGTTTCCAATACCACGGTCGAGTGGCGGCGCTAGCAGAATCTGCTCGCGAAGCTGGTCTGAAATTCTAAGGTAGGGTTGGAAGATGGCTAAAGAACAACAAGTTCAAGCGAATGATTTGCAAGAAAAGCTAATCGCAGTTAACCGTGTATCTAAGACGGTTAAAGGTGGTCGAATCATGAGCTTTACTGCACTAACAGTAGTTGGTGACGGTAACGGTCGTGTAGGTTTCGGTTACGGCAAAGCCCGTGAAGTACCTGCAGCGATCCAAAAAGCAATGGAAAAAGCGCGTCGTAACATGACTACGATCGCTCTAAACGAAGGCACTCTTCACCACCCGGTGAAAGGTCGTCATTCGGGCTCTAAAGTTTACATGCAGCCTGCTGCTGAAGGTACTGGTGTTATCGCAGGTGGTGCGATGCGTGCAGTACTAGAAGTTGCTGGTGTACACAACGTACTATCTAAAGCATACGGTTCTACGAACCCTATCAACATCGTTCGTGCAACGATCGATGCACTAGGTAGCATGAAGTCGCCAGAAATGGTTGCTGCTAAACGTGGTCTAACTGTTGAATCTATTTCGGAGTAAGAACACCATGGCAACTATTAAAGTAACTCAAACTAAAAGCTCAATTGGTCGTCTACCTAAGCACAAAGCGTGTCTTAAAGGTCTAGGCCTTCGTAAAATCAACCACACAGTAGAACTTGAAGATACTCCGTGCGTACGCGGTATGATCAACAAGGTTTACTACATGGTTAAAGTTGAGGAGTAATCAGAATGCGTTTGAATACTCTATCACCAGCTGCTGGTGCTAAGACTGCTGCAAAGCGCGTTGGTCGTGGTATCGGTTCTGGCCTAGGTAAGACTGGTGGCCGTGGCCACAAAGGTCAAAAGTCACGTTCTGGCGGTTCAGTTCGTCCAGGTTTTGAAGGCGGTCAGATGCCTCTAAAACAACGTCTACCAAAATTCGGTTTCACTTCTCGCAAGAGCCTAGTGTCTGCTGAAGTTCGTCTAGCTGAGCTAGCGAAAGTAACTGGTGACGTAGTAGATCTAAACAGCCTTAAAGCTGCTAACGTTATCACTAAGAACATCGAATTTGTAAAAGTTGTTCTATCTGGTGAGCTTAACAAAGCAGTGACTGTAAAAGGTCTACGTGTGACTAAAGGCGCTAAAGCTGCAATCGAAGCTGCAGGCGGTAAAATCGAGGAATAATCTCGAGGAACGAGGTACAGATGGCTAAGAAACCAGGACAAGATTTTCGTAGTGCTCAGAGCGGCTTAAGTGAACTAAAGTCGCGCTTGTTATTCGTAGTGGGTGCACTTTTAGTATTCCGAGCCGGCTCTTTTGTGCCGATTCCTGGTATTGACGCTGCTGTACTTGCCGAATTGTTCGAACAGCAAAAAGGTACCATCGTAGAAATGTTTAACATGTTCTCCGGTGGTGCTCTTGAGCGTGCATCTATATTAGCGTTGGGCATCATGCCGTATATTTCGGCATCTATTGTTGTCCAACTGCTAACTGTAGTTCATCCAGCGTTAGCTGAACTCAAAAAAGAGGGTGAAGCAGGCCGTCGTAAGATCAGCCAATATACACGCTACGGCACGCTTGTACTTGCAACATTCCAGGCTATTGGTATTGCAACAGGCTTACCAAACATGGTCGATAATCTGGTTGTTATCAACCAAACCATGTTTACGCTAATTGCTACCGTAAGTTTAGTAACCGGCACCATGTTCCTAATGTGGTTAGGTGAACAAATTACAGAGCGTGGAATTGGTAACGGTATTTCGTTACTAATCTTTGCAGGTATTGTTGCTGGATTGCCTTCTGCAATCGGTCAAACAATCGAGCAAGCGCGTCAAGGTGAATTGCATGTACTTCTTCTGCTGTTGATTGGTGTACTCGCTTTTGCAGTTATTTACTTCGTTGTTTTCATGGAGCGTGGTCAGCGTCGAATCGTTGTTAACTACGCGAAGCGTCAACAAGGTCGTAAAGTATTTGCTGCGCAAAGCACTCACTTGCCACTTAAAATTAATATGGCAGGTGTTATTCCAGCAATCTTCGCATCGAGCATTATCCTGTTCCCAGGAACATTGGCTCAGTGGTTTGGTCAGAACGGTGAGAGCAGCGCGTTCGGTTGGTTAACTGACGTGTCTTTGGCTCTTAGCCCAGGTCAACCGCTGTATGTAATGCTATATGCAGCAGCGATTATTTTCTTCTGTTTCTTCTACACGGCGTTGGTTTTCAACCCGCGTGAAACAGCAGATAACTTGAAGAAGTCCGGTGCATTCGTACCCGGCATCCGCCCAGGTGAGCAGACAGCTAAGTATATTGATAAAGTAATGACGCGTTTAACCTTAGCAGGTGCGTTATACATTACCTTTATCTGTCTGATTCCGGAGTTCATGATGGTCGCGTGGAACGTACGTTTCTACTTCGGCGGTACATCTCTACTAATCGTAGTGGTTGTTATCATGGACTTTATGGCACAGGTACAGACTCATCTGATGTCTCAACAGTATGATTCTGTGTTGAAGAAAGCGAATCTGAAAGGCTATGGCCGTTAATTCGGCGGTAGACTCAGATTTCATTTACGGAGTTTAGCAATGAAAGTTCGTGCTTCCGTTAAAAAAATCTGCCGTAACTGTAAAGTTATCAAGCGTAACGGTGTCGTTCGCGTGATTTGCAGTGAGCCAAAGCACAAGCAGCGCCAAGGCTAATTAGCAGAAATTTTTACTTGTAATATAAGGTAGTGTCGAGTATATTCCTCGGCCTACCTTTTGCGTGCAAAAGAAGTAGTATTCCGCAGCGTATCCATAACGGGCTTTGTTGCGGCTAATTCTTTTATGAAACACTAGGAGTGAATAATGGCCCGTATAGCAGGCATTAACATTCCTGATCAAAAACATGCTGTGATTGCACTAACGTCAATCTACGGCATCGGTAAGACTCGCTCTCAAGCTATCCTAGCTGAAGTGGGTATTGCTGAAGATGTTAAGATCAGTGAACTATCTGAAGAGCAGATCGATCAACTGCGTGATGGTGTAGCTAAATACACTGTAGAGGGTGATCTACGTCGTGAAGTATCAATGAACATCAAGCGTCTTATGGACCTTGGCTGTTACCGTGGTCTTCGTCATCGTCGCAGTCTACCACTACGTGGACAGCGTACTAAAACCAATGCTCGCACCCGTAAGGGTCCGCGTAAGCCGATCAAGAAATAATCGGGAAGGTAGAGTACAATGGCTAAACAACCAACTCGCGCGCGTAAACGCGTTCGCAAACAAGTTGCAGACGGTGTTGCGCACATCCATGCTTCTTTCAACAACACAATCGTAACCATCACTGACCGTCAAGGTAATGCTCTTGCATGGGCTACTGCAGGTGGTTCAGGTTTCCGTGGTTCTCGTAAGTCTACTCCGTTCGCTGCACAGGTTGCTGCTGAGCGTTGTGCTGAAATGGCTAAAGAATACGGTCTAAAGAACTTGGAAGTTATGGTTAAGGGTCCGGGTCCAGGTCGTGAATCTACTGTTCGCGCACTGAACGCTGCTGGTTTCCGCATCACAAACATCGTTGATGCTACACCAATCCCTCATAACGGTTGTCGTCCACCTAAGAAACGTCGCGTATAACGTTTTTTAGATTACTGGAGAAAGATCATGGCAAGATATTTGGGTCCTAAGCTGAAGCTTAGCCGTCGCGAAGGTACTGACTTATTCCTTAAGTCTGGTGTACGCGCGATCGATACCAAGTGTAAAATTGATAACGCACCAGGTGTACACGGCGCTCGTCGCGGTCGTCTATCTGAGTATGGCGTTCAGCTTCGTGAGAAGCAAAAAGTTCGTCGTATGTACGGCGTTCTAGAAAAACAATTCCGTAACTACTACAAAGAAGCTGCTCGCCTTAAAGGCAACACTGGTGAAAACCTACTTCAGCTTCTTGAAGGTCGTCTTGATAACGTAGTTTACCGCATGGGCTTTGGCGCAACTCGCGCAGAAGCACGTCAGCTAGTTAGCCACAAAGCTATTCTAGTTAACGGTAAAGTTGTAAACATTCCTTCTTTCAAAGTTGCGGCTAACGACGTTGTTTCTATCCGCGAGAAAGCTAAACAGCAATCTCGTATCAAGGCTGCTCTAGAAGTTGCTGAACAACGTGAAAAACCAACTTGGATTGAAGTAGATGGTGGTAAGATGGAAGGTACGTTCAAGCGTTTGCCTGAGCGTTCAGATCTATCTGCTGACATCAACGAACAATTGATCGTCGAGCTTTACTCTAAGTAAGGTTTAAACTAAAGAGAGGACACAATGCAGGGTTCTGTAACAGAATTTCTTAAGCCACGTCTTGTTGACATCGAACAGGTTAGCACGACTCACGCAAAAGTAACTCTTGAGCCATTAGAGCGTGGTTTTGGCCATACTCTTGGTAATGCACTTCGCCGTATTCTTCTATCTTCTATGCCAGGTTGTGCTGTAACAGAAGTAGAAATCGAAGGCGTACTTCATGAGTACAGCACTAAAGAAGGCGTTCAAGAAGATATTCTTGAAATCCTACTTAACCTTAAAGGTCTAGCTGTACGTGTTGCCGAAGGCAAAGATGAAGTGTTCATTACTTTGAACAAATCAGGCTCGGGCCCTGTGGTTGCAGGTGACATCACCCATGATGGTGATGTAGAGATCGCTAACCCTGAACACGTTATTTGTCACCTAACAGATGACAACGCTGAGATCGCAATGCGTATCAAAGTTGAACGTGGTCGTGGTTATGTTCCAGCTTCGGCTCGTATCCATACTGAAGAAGATGAGCGTCCAATTGGTCGCCTACTGGTTGACGCTACGTACAGCCCAGTAGACAAGATTGCTTATTCTGTTGAAGCAGCTCGTGTAGAGCAGCGTACAGACTTAGACAAGCTTGTTATCGATATGGAAACGAACGGTACTCTAGACCCTGAGGAAGCAATCCGTCGTGCAGCTACTATCCTAGCTGAGCAATTGGATGCGTTCGTAGATCTTCGTGATGTACGTGTACCTGAGGAGAAGGAAGAGAAGCCAGAATTCGATCCGATCCTACTGCGTCCTGTAGACGATCTTGAACTAACAGTTCGCTCTGCTAACTGTCTGAAAGCAGAAGCGATTCACTACATCGGTGATCTTGTACAGCGTACTGAGGTTGAGCTACTTAAAACGCCTAACCTGGGTAAAAAATCTCTTACAGAGATCAAAGACGTACTTGCATCACGTGGTCTTTCTCTTGGCATGCGCCTAGAAAACTGGCCACCAGCGTCTATCGCTGAAGATTAATCGATAAAGTTAGAAGGATTAGGTCATGCGCCATCGTAAGAGTGGTCGTCAACTCAACCGCAACAGCTCACATCGTAAAGCGATGTTTAGCAACATGGCTAGCTCTCTAGTACGTCATGAAGTTATCAAGACTACACTGCCAAAAGCAAAAGAGCTACGTCGCGTAGTTGAGCCTTTGATTACACTAGCTAAGACTGACAGCGTTGCTAACCGTCGTCTAGCATTTGCACGTACTCGTGACAACGAAGTAGTTGCAAAACTATTTAACGAACTAGGTCCACGTTTTGCTGCTCGTCAGGGCGGTTACACTCGTATCCTAAAAGCTGGTTTCCGTACTGGTGATAAAGCTCCAATGGCTTACATTGAGCTTGTAGATCGCCCAGCTGCTGAAGAAGCTGCTGAGTAATCAGGTTCGTAAGAACGAAAAAGCCGAGCATTAGCTCGGCTTTTTTGCGTCTGGAGGTAGGGAAAGAACGGGCTACGCCCTGCGAGAATTTAGAACGCTTCGCTTCGAGAACGGACTTCGTCCTTCGAGAGCTGCTTGTGATATAAAAGCTGAAATTTGTTGGCAGTTATGGTTCTTGTTGTAGCTAATCGTCTGAATTAAAAAAGGATTGACACTAAGTGCCAACCCTCAAAATTTTCTCGCTTCTCGCTTCTCGCTTCTCGCTTCTCGCTTCTCGCTTCTCGCTTCTCGCTTCTCGCTTTACTGCCAGATTGTACCTAAGCTACCCAACAGACCGCTGCTTGCACCTTGGCTTTGTAATGCACTTAGGATGATAGGAGTGAAGGTTGAGATCAGAGACGGGTCCATTCCTAATGCAGAAAAAGCGCTCTTAACGGATTCGTTGTTCGCAATCATGGTGCTTAAACCGCTTGATTGCAGCGAGTCAAACCCTGGAATAAGGCTCGCCATCTCACTGGTTTCGCTGCTACTTAACGAGTTTTGCGCTAAGGCTAACATCGAACCGAGTCCGCCTATCGCTTGTTCAGAAGAAATATTGGCATTGCTTTGCAGGGCTGAAACTAAATCTGTATCTGCTGCACCTTGCGAAGACCAAGCCTGAACCGCTCCCATTAAAGCTGCATTGGCGATTGTGCCATAATTGCTTTCTGTCGCACTTGCTTGACCATCACTCGAAGTACTTTGGCATCCTATTAAAGCAAGACTTGCTAAAGTCGCTAGCGCTAAATTCTTGTACATTGTCTCTCCTTGTTTCAATAGTACCTATACGCGTTGTTTTGATTAGTATCATACATAAAAAACGGCGACACAATGGTCGCCGTTCGTTATACATGCTTAAATTTCTTAAGAAATTAAAGGATGTCTAGAAGTTCTACTTCAAATACTAGAGCAGCAAATGGAGGGATAGCAGCACCTGCGCCACGTTCGCCGTATGCTAGGTCTTGTGGGATGTATAGTTTCCACTTAGAACCAACAGGCATTAGTTGAAGTGCTTCAACCCAACCTTTGATTACGCCAGTTACTGGGAACTCAGCAGGTTGGCCGCGAGATACAGAGCTGTCGAAAACAGTGCCGTCAGTTAGCTCACCGTGGTAGTGAACACGAACTTGCTTGTCAGAAGTTGGGATTTCGCCAGTACCTTCAGTGATGATTTCGTACTGTAGGCCAGACTCAAGAACAGTTACTTCTGGACGTAGAGCGTTGTCTTTTAGGAACGCTTCACCGTCAGCAGCAGCTACTTTAGCTGCTTCTTGACGTGCTGCTTCAACGCGAGTGTGTAGCTCTTGTAGTGCGTTGTTGATCTCGTCGATTTCGATAGCTGGTTGCTCACCAACTAGTGCAGTTGCGATACCAGCAGCGATAGCGTCAACGTTTAGACCTTCAAGACCAGAACCAGCAAGTTGCTGACCCATTTGTAGACCGATACCGTAGCTAGCTTTTTGCTCTACAGTCTCAAATTTAACTTCAGACATGTTGTCTCTCTTTATATGGTGTATAAAGGGTAAAGGATACCAGTTATAGCTTTGTTATGAAACGGTCGAGCCTAGATAGTCTTTCGCCACGTTGTGCGATTAAGATCGACTTTTAGTGACATTTTGTCGAAATTTAACTGGGCTATTACCTTCAAAGCTTAAAAATCCTATACTCATGAGCGCTTGGTTTTTATACTTGTAGCGAAGGCCGTTTGGAGACAAAGTGCGATGAATCGCAGAAAGAAAAAGAAACAGCAGCAGGTGGATTATGTTGAACTGGCGAAAGCCAAGCTCAACCAGATTGATTGGCAGCAGATTAAACAGAGTATTCTAGATAAATGGAACTTGTTACCTAGGCTGCATCAACGTGCACTTATGGTGATTACTCCTTTGTTATTGGTGTTACTTGTGATCCCAATCCCTGAAGCTCAAACCGAAACAGAGCCGGCAGTTTCTCCTAACACTCAACGTGTCGAAGTGGATATCAATACCCGTAGCCTGAGTGAGCAAAAAAGCGCAGAGCAGGATTCTCTGGTCTCCAAAGCTTGGAATGAGTATGAGGTTAAAAGTGGTGATACTTTAGCTCAAGTCTTTCGTAGTAACGGTTTGGCTATGGCTGACCTTAACGCCTTGGTAAAGGTTGAGGGTTCGGATAAGCCTTTGAGCAGAATTAAAAAAGGTCAGCTAGTGCGATTTAAACTAGCCGAAAACGGCCAGCTTGATATCTTACAGCTTGAAAAAAGCAATCAGTCCGTTATGTTCTTCCGACTGTCAGATGGTGGATTTGGTCGCAGTAAGTAATTGACTCTAAATAGTTTCAACACCGCTTTCCATGGCATTAGGGGGAGGATAATCATCACTATCCCTAATGCTGTTAGCCAATCTGGCACTTCATCAAACCACATCACACCAAACAGCGCGACAAACACTAACCCAGAATTTTCAGCCACTGCGATTGAGCTGGCTGGCGAGCGTTGGTAGGCCATCACCGCAAGACCATTGTAGGTCAGAATCAAGGCGGCACTGGCTAAGATTAGCAGTAAGTGGTTATTCGATATCGGCTGCCAGTAAAGCAGCGCCAGTATACCTGAAACTGGCAGTGACAGGACTGATGTCCAAAACAGAGTACTGACGACCGTTTGTTGGCTAGGTAGCTTTCGTGCGCTTATGTTAAACAGGGCAAGAGTGAAGGTTGTTCCGAGTGCAAACAGCGCTGCCCAGTGAAACTCCGATGGCCTTAGCACCACCATTACTCCAGCAAAGCCAAAAATGGTTGCCGCACTACGTTGAAGTGTTGGTTTCTCTCCCAGTAACACAATCGCTAACGGCAGCATGAGTAGGGGGGCGGCATAGAAGACTGCATTGGCCGTCGCCAAGGTTAAGTGGGTGATAGCGACAACCATGCATCCACTACCAATTAAGATCAGATGCGCTCTGAGCAAATTTAACTTGGGGCTGTACATCTTTCTTTGTGGCTGGGATTGTTTCCACCATAAAGGGAAAATAACCACAGCGGAAAGCAATTGGCGAATGAAGATGTACTGAAAGGTTGATACCTCACCATCAAGCAGCTTCACAGCGACATCGGAAAGAGAAGCTGCGAAGTTGCCAATCACTAGCAGTAGGATAGCGACGTAGGTTGCAGAGAGAGCCAAGGCTACTTTTCCAATTTCATATCAATATGTGGGATGTCATCTTCTAAGTACATAGCGGATGTTTGAACAAAACCGTGTTGTTGATAAAACGAGGCTAAGTGTTCTTGGGCGCCAATTTCAATCGACTCACTGGGCCATAATGATTCACAATCTGCCAAAGCTTGTTGCAGTAGTTTATGACCTAAACCACCACCTCTATGACTTTCCTTAGTGGCAACACGACCAATACTCACCGATGGATAACTGAGTCCTTTCGGTAACAAACGTGCGCATGCTATTAGCTCATCGTCTTGATAACCGAGTAGGTGGAAAACGCCCAATTGGTGGTCTTTATCATCCAGCTCTGGGTAAGGACAAGTTTGCTCGACGACGAAGACGTCGACTCGAAGTTTTAGCAGTGTATACAGTTGTTCAGTGGTGAGGTCGGAAAAAGGTTTAAGTTGCCAAGTAATCATTGTTTATCTGTCTTGCTGTTGTTGATATCGCCAATGTAGCAAGACAGTTTTCGATGGGCATTAACAATTGTTAACTTTGGCTACGCTTTTTGATTCGGCTTAGGCTAATTGGAGTAATCCCAAGATACGCTGCGATCTGATAATCGTTGAGGCGTTCAAGTAAGTTTGGGTAATGCTGACAGAACAGTTCATAACGCTCTTCCGGGCTGTAGAGCAACATAAAGCGTTCCTTGTTTTCTTTATACATCAGCTGAGTTTCAAGCAGCTTGAGGTAAATACCGTGTTTTTGCTCGCGCCATACCCTTAAGGTCTCAATAGGTAATGAGAGTAAGGTGCACTGGGTCAATGACTCAAGCAAGTAAGGGGAGGGGTGTTGGTTAACCAAGCTTTCAAAACCGATGATCCAGTCACTCTCCCAATAGAACTCTTTACTGAACTCTTTGCCTTTATCGGTTAGATACGCCGAGTGGCACATTCCATCTAGCAAAAAGAAAATCTCTTCAGCGACTTCCCCTTGATGCAACAAAATATGGCGAGTTGGCAGTTCAATCAGTTGCGCTGATTGGGTGAGTTGTTCTATTTCAGGTTGCGTGAATCCGTTTTGTGACAGTTGCTGATGGAAAGCGTCAAACATAATGGCAAAAATCTTACGTAGATGAAGAGCGGTCATTTTAAGATAAACGTTAACCAATAAAAAAGCCGCAATTTTCATCGCGGCTTTCAGTTAGTTTAATGAAGTGTTACTTCTGTAGGTCGATTTGGTAAACACCAAAGCCAACATCATCTGTTGCGACACGTTTCATTGGATACTGACCTTTCTCTTCAATGAACTTCGCTGCTTTTTCACTTGGTGATGTTTCAAAGCGAATATCAAGTTTGTTGTCAGACTTGATTGGAGCGAATGACCAGTTGTTGTCAGCGCTTGGTGTTACTTCACCTTTCTCTTGGCTTACACGAGTGATGTAGGCTGCGATAACTGAGCGGTTTTCATCTGGTGAATCAAATGCGACAAACTCTGCGCCTGTTCCTGGGAACTTGTTGCTGTATGCACGGTAGTTGTTGGTTGCGATGATGAAATCTTGCTTCATATCGATTGGCTTACCTTGGTAAGTTAGGCCAACAATACGCTCGGCACCTTGGTTAACGACTTTACAGTTACCATCGTATTTCGCTGGTTGAGTAACGTCGATTTGGTAGTTAACACCGTCGATCACATCGAAGTTGTAAGTACGGAAGCCGTCCCAGTCGATAAGTTGCTGTGGTGCGGTGCTGTTGACGTCGATTTGCTTAAACTGTCCAGCAGTACATTCTAGCCACTCTTTGACTTCTTTACCGGTGACCTTCATCGCTACTAGCGTGTTCGGGTACAGGTACAGGTCTGCTGCGTTACGGAAGGTTAGCTGACCAGATTCAACTTCAGTGAAGTTTGCAGGATCATTCTTACGGCCACCCGCTTTAAATGGTGCTGCTGCAGAAAGTACTGGAATATCAGAGAGATCTGGGTCGCCTTGGATAAAGCGCTCAACATAATCTTTTTGCGCTAGGTTGACGATTTGAACCGTTGGATCATCTTGAACGAGAGCTAAGAAGCTGTACATGACGTCATTCGCTTTACCAATCGGTTGGTTAACGAAATCGCGAGTACCTTTGTGGTCAGCTTCAAGCGCTTTGACCATCTCTTTATCTGCTTCAGCCAGTGACTTCTTGTTTACTTTATCGAAGATTGGGCGTGCTTCTGATTGGCCATTAACCACAACCCATTTGCCATCTTTCTCTTTAAGTTCTAGATCGATTACACCAACATGGCTACCCCAGCGGCCTGGCATGACTGAGGCTACGCCATTGATAGTGCCTTTTTGGTTATCAACACCTTGAATATTGTCGAAGCCTTTACCTGGGAATACCGCATGCGAGTGACCAAATGCAATTGCGTCAATACCTTCAACTTCAGCTAAGTAGTATGTAGAGTTTTCGGCGCCATGTTTGTATGGGTTTGCTGCTACACCTGAGTGAGGAATCGCAACGATAACGTCGGCACCCTCTTTTTTCATCTGTGGAACAAGCTCTTCTGCTGTTTCCTTGATGTCTTTAGCGAACACCTTACCTTCTAGGTTCTTCTTATCCCAAACCATGATCTGTGGTGGAACAAATCCGATGTAACCTACTTTGATTTCATGCTCAACACCGTCAACATCTTTGAATTTGTGAGACTTAATGATGTATGGCTTAAAGTAGTGCTCACCGGTTTTTTGATCAAATACGTTAGCGCTGATGTAAGGGAAGTCTGCATCGTTGATGGTTTCTGCTAGGAACTCAAGGCCGTAGTTGAATTCATGGTTACCAATGTTACCCACATCGTAGTCTAGTTGGTTCATCGCTTTGTACACTGGGTGTACTTCACCAACTTTGATGCCTTTAGCTGCCATGTAGTCACCCATAGGGCTACCTTGGATTAAGTCACCGTTATCAACCAAGACACTGTTCTCAACTTCAGCGCGAGCCTGTTTTACTAAAGTAGCAGCACGAGTCAGACCAATCTTTTGCGATGGCTTATCTTTGTAGTAGTCATAATCCATGACATTAGTGTGAATATCAGTTGTTTCGACAATACGAAGTTTGATCGTATCTGCCATTGCTGGGCCTGCCATGGTTAACATGCCACCCAGTACAGCAAGAGATAGGGGTTTCACTGCTACTTTCATTTTTTGATGCTCCGATAGCGTTTAGTAAGACGCTGCATAATGTAACAAAATGAAATGAAACAATGATTTCATTGAAAGACAAAGTGTGATGTTGAGCAATTACTTTATAGCGTTCTGCTGAGAATATCTCAAAACCGAACAAAGCTTGAACAATCTTAAAATATTCGCTTATCAGAAATTGATATAAAAAATGAAATTTTAGAATTTCAGGTAATATAACTAGAGCGCCATAATGCCTTCATAGATTAGGTAAGGGTGACATTATGGCGAGCAAGGATAAGATTTCTCAATTTCCTCTGAGCAATCAGCACGCACAGCGTAGTAAGCAAGCAGATCTCAATACAGTGGGTCAGAGTCTGCTCGGTAAAGGTGAAGTTGCACTCGTTGGCGCAGGTCCGGGTGATGTCGAACTTCTGACCTTGAAAGCGCTGCGTTTCCTTCAGCAAGCTGATGTTGTGCTTTATGACTACCTAGTATCGGATGACATCATCTCTTTGGTGCCAAGCGATACCATCTTAGTGTGTGTCGGTAAACGTGCCGGTCACCACAGTGTTCCTCAAGAAAAAACCAATCAACTACTACTCGACTTCGCGCTGCAAGGCCACCGAGTGGTACGCATAAAAGGTGGCGATCCGTTTATCTTTGGCCGTGGTGGAGAAGAGCTTGAAGTCCTTGCTGATGCAGGTGTCTCTTTCCATGTCGTGCCAGGTATCACAGCCGCAGCTGGCGCAACCGCTTATGCGGGCATTCCCCTCACACACCGCAACTATGCTCAGTCAGCAATGTTTATCACCGGTCATTTAAAAGCAGAAAGTGATCAGATGGATTGGTCGACGTTAGCGCGCGGTAATCAGACTCTAGTGATCTACATGGGTTTGATGAAGTCGGAATACATCCAAAGCCAACTGATTGAACATGGTCGTCAGCCAGAAACACCCATCGCGATCATTGAGCGCGGTACGCACAGCAAACAGAAAGTATTCAAAGGTCAGCTCAATGAGCTTGCTGATCTCGCAAAAGACGCTCAGTCACCTTCGCTTATCGTCGTTGGTGAAGTGGTGGCATTGTCCGAAAAGCTTGCGTGGTTTGAACCCCAAGCAGAACAAGTCACCGCTCAGCGTCAGTCAGCCTAACGCCATTTTTACTAGATTAGCCATAGGCTCAATGAGCCATAAAGGAAGCAATTAACATGGATCAAGAACGTTTAACCCATCTTAAGCAGCTTGAAGCGGAGAGTATTCACATCATTCGTGAAGTTGCCGCTGAGTTCGATAACCCAGTGATGATGTATTCAATTGGTAAAGACTCATCGGTCATGCTGCATTTGGCACGTAAAGCTTTTTACCCAGGTAAAATTCCTTTCCCGCTACTTCACGTCGATACCGACTGGAAGTTTAAGGAAATGATTAAGTTCCGTGACCGTACTGCTGAGAAATACGGCTTTGAGCTTTTGGTTCATAAGAACCCAGAAGGTCTTGCGATGGGATGTAGCCCATTCACACATGGCTCATCTAAGCATACTGACATCATGAAAACTCAAGGTCTTAAACAAGCTTTGAACAAGTATGGTTTTGATGCGGCTTTTGGTGGCGCGCGCCGTGATGAAGAGAAATCTCGTGCGAAAGAGCGTGTTTACTCTTTCCGTGACAAGAACCATACGTGGGACCCAAAGAATCAGCGTCCTGAGTTATGGCGTACTTACAACGGCCAAATCAATAAAGGTGAGAGCATTCGTGTCTTCCCACTTTCAAACTGGACTGAGCTAGATATCTGGCAATACATCTACCTAGAGAACATCGAGATCGTGCCACTTTACCTAGCTGATAAGCGCCCAGTTGTTGAACGTGATGGCATGCTGATCATGGTGGACGATGAGCGTATGGAGCTTCAACCAGGTGAAAAAATCGAAGAAAAAAGCGTTCGCTTCAGAACACTCGGTTGTTACCCACTGACTGGCGCGATTGAGTCTGAAGCCAATACGCTAACAGGAATTATTGAAGAGATGTTGGTTGCGACATCCAGTGAACGACAAGGTAGAGCGATCGACCACGATCAGTCTGGATCGATGGAACTTAAGAAACGCCAAGGTTACTTCTAAGGATTGAGGACAAACAAGATGAATAGCGCAGTTGAAGCTCAGCTTGAAGAGCTTGGTATTGAAGGATACCTAAAACAACACCAATACAAATCACTACTTAGATTCCTCACTTGTGGTTCAGTAGATGATGGCAAAAGTACCTTGATCGGTCGCTTACTGCATGACTCTAAGCAAATTTATGAAGATCAATTAGCAGCCGTTCATAACGATAGCCAACGCGTTGGTACCACTGGAGAGCGTCCAGACCTTGCTTTGCTTGTCGATGGACTTCAGGCAGAGCGAGAGCAAGGGATCACAATCGATGTAGCTTACCGTTACTTCTCAACACAGAAACGTAAGTTCATCATTGCAGATACTCCAGGGCACGAGCAGTACACGCGTAATATGGCGACAGGGGCATCGACCTGTGATCTAGCAGTGATCTTGATTGATGCACGTAAAGGCGTACTGGATCAAACTCGTCGTCACTCATTTATCTCAAACCTACTTGGTCTTAAGCACTTTGTGGTTGCGGTAAACAAAATGGATCTTGTTGACTATTCGCAGCAGCGTTTTGAAGAGATTCGCGATGAGTATCTTGAGTTTTCCAAAAACCTGCAAGGCGAAACCGATATTCAAATCATCCCGCTTTCTGCACTTGAGGGTGATAACGTTGTTGAGCCTAGCCCGAAAATGGCTTGGTTCGAAGGTTCGCCGTTGCTAGAGATTCTAGAAAACGTGGATGTTGACCAAGACAAAGAGATTGGTGAGTTCCGTTTCCCTGTCCAATACGTTAACCGTCCGAATCTAGATTTCCGTGGCTTTGCTGGCACGATTGCTTCCGGTAGCGTCAAAGTGGGTGATGAAGTTAAGGCATTGCCTTCAGGTAAAACGTCGAAAGTTGCACGTATCGTTACTTTTGACGGTGACCTTGAACAAGCTCAGGCAGGACTAGCCGTCACGTTAACGCTTGAAGATGAGATTGATATCAGCCGTGGTGATTTGATTGTGCTAGAGAATGCGCAAGTTGAGTCGAGTAACCACTTGCTTGCTGATGTCGTGTGGATGACAGAGCAACCACTTCAGCCAGGCCGCGATTATGACGTGAAGATTGCTGGTAAGAAAACGGTCGGTCATGTCGAGGCGATTCGCCACCAATATGACATTAATAATCTATCAACGCATAGCGCAGTTGAGCTACCTCTTAATGGTATAGGCTTGTGTGAGTGGACTTTAACAGAGTCTGTAGCGCTTGATGACTATCTTGCTAGCCAAGACACTGGTGGTTTCATCATCATCGATCGCCTAACCAATGTAACGGTCGGTGCAGGTCTTGTGCGCGAAAGCCTATCAAGTGTTGAAGTGAAAACCTCTGATATCTCTGCATTTGAACTAGAGCTGAATGCCTTGGTTCGTAAGCACTTCCCACACTGGGAAGCGAAAGATATTGGTCAGCTACTTAAATAGTTGATTGGTAGAGTAGGGAAGCGTTATGTGGCAGCAAGGATTTGTGTTGGCAATTTTACTCGGCATCGTAGCATGCTTGGTAACAACACGAATTAAACCAAGTTATATCTTTGCCGGAGCAGCATTTATTGCTTTCCTTGGTGGCATGATAGAGCTAGGTGAAGTGGCTACCAATTTCACCAACTCTTCGCTACTCACTTTAGTGCTGCTGATCTTAGCATCAGCAGCACTAGAAAAGACTCGACTGATTAGCTGGGTAAGCCGCTCACTTTCAACCGGAAGGCTGGGTACTGTTGTTGCCAAACTGGGCGTCTCAACAGCGCTACTTTCATCCTTTACCAATAATACTGCTGTCGTGGTCTCTTTAATTGGCGCCATTAAACGTAACCAGCAGCATGCACCTTCAAAGCTATTGATCCCGCTTTCTTACGCCGCGATCTTAGGTGGCACATTGACCTTGATCGGTACGTCGACCAATTTGATCATTAACAGCTTTGTTGAAGATGCCGGACTACCCAGTCTTGGCTTCTTTGCGCCAACCATGATCGGTTTGTCTGTCTTGCTTGGTGGTATGTTGATCTTGATCCCGCTCAGTTACCTATTGCCCAATTATGAAGATCACAGCCAAGACGAGTTGCCCTATTTTCTTGAAGCGAGAGTTGAGCCAGGTTCGCCATTGGTCGGTCGTAGCATCAGTGAGAACAACCTACGCGCCCTGCGTAAATTGTTCTTAGCCGAAGTGGTAAGAGACGGTGAAACCATGCCTTCTGTTGAACCAGACTTTGTGCTTCAAGCCCGTGACCGATTGCTGTTTTGTGGTGATATTGAAAGTGTTGCAACGCTGCAAGAAATTCAGGGCCTGACCTTATTTGGTCAGCACCATCTCAACGGTCAAGGTTTTGTCGAAGTGGTGGTGAGCTCTTCAGCAAGCTTTTGTAATAAAACACTTAAATCGAGCCACTTCCGCGATCGTTTTGATGCAGTTGTTGTTGCCATACGTCGCGGGCATGAGCGCTTACAGGGCGGGTTAGGGAATATTACGCTCAATGCGGGTGATACCTTAGTCCTTGTTCCGGGTAAACGCTTTGAGCAAGAGCGCCGTGCGCATCGTAAAGAGTTTGTTCTAGTGAATGACTTAGATTCGAGTGCGCGTTTGGATGCCAATAAGTCGGCAATGGTGTTAGTCGGTTTTGCGAGCGTTATTGCCCTTGCGCTGCTTGAGATCGTGCCGCTGATTAAGGGGTTGTCCGTTTTCCTCTTAGCTGCGCTGTTTTTTGGTGTGGTTCAGCTTGGTGAGCTTCGCAGGCGTTTCCCCGTAGATATCGTAGTGATTGTTGGCTCGGCGCTCTCCATTGCTCAACTGATGCTGTCGACAGGTTTGTCCGTTAGCTTAGGCCAGATGTTTATTGAAGGCTTCAATGGTTGGGGTGTGTTTGGTGCCTTGGTCGCCACCTACTTACTGACCCTGATTTTAACTGAGCTTGTAACCAATAATGCAGCGGCGGCGTTGTCGTTTCCTATCGGCTACAGCATGGCGATTGGCTACGGAGTCGACCCTATGCCATTCATTATGGCAGTGCTTTTTGGCGCTAGCGCGAGCTTTATTTCTCCCTACGGTTATCAGACCAATCTCTTGGTATACAGCGTAGGCAATTACAAATTAACAGATTACGTTCGAGTGGGAATTCCTCTTTCTATTGTTTACTCCGTTTTGGTGTTGACGCTAATTCCACTCTTCTTTCCGTTTTAAAAGGACTGAATTATGACTACGGAAACGCCAACTAAAGATGAAAATGTCGTATGGCATCAACACTCTATTGATAAGGCTTTTCGCTCTCAGTTAAAGAAGCAAAAGCCAGTGGTACTATGGTTTACGGGGCTTTCTGGCGCAGGTAAATCCACTATTGCGGGGGCATTGGAAACGCGCCTTGCACAAGCGGGTTTTCATACTTATCTACTAGATGGGGACAATGTTCGTCACGGCCTGTGTAGTGATCTTGGCTTTTCCGAGCAAGATCGTAGAGAGAATATTCGACGCATTGGTGAATTAGCTAAGCTGATGGCAGATGCTGGCTTAATTGTTTTATCAGCGTTTATTTCTCCGCATCGCGCAGAGAGACTGCTTGTCAGAGAGATGCTTCCAGAAGGGGAGTTTCTAGAAGTCTTCGTCAACACCTCTCTCGAAGTCTGCGAGCAGCGTGACCCTAAAGGTTTGTACAAAAAAGCGCGAGCAGGGGAAATAGCAAACTTCACAGGTATTGATTCTGAATATCAAGCGCCGATTAATCCAGAAATAGATTTACGCGCTGGTGAGAAGTCGATTGAAGCTCTGGTAGAAGATTGCTTGGCGGCTCTCAAGGAAAGACAAGTTATCACATAAACTAAAAAACGCTTCCCTAGAGAAGCGTTTTTTTATTGATTCACTTGAGTGGTTTTACTACTCGAAACAGATCTCAATAAAAGCATTACCCCATTGAGATGTGAATGGCATGATTATGATAGAACCTTCACACTTGTGACGGATAGTGTGGCCTTTACCAGAGACAACAACCGGTGTAGCCATATCAAAATCAAAGCCACTTTCTGCAAGAATACGCTTTGCACCACCAGTAACCATGTTGGTGATTTCACCCACCATGTCCGTTACTTCATCGTTAAGGCCATTCGGGCGCTCACCTAGCATGTTCTGCATAATCTCTAATGCGAGGCTTTCATCAAAAGTAATAGACATAGAACCGCGGCTTTGAGTGCCTACCATCCCTATTAAACCTGATACATCCCCACGTGCGATTTCATCTTTCTTCACACGAGGCTTCTGTGGCTTCAATTCCAGCGAAGCCATCGTTTTTAATACGTTCATCAATGAAGCTAAAAACGGGTTTACAAATTCAGCGCGCATAATCTTCTTCTATATCTTTATTTCGCATTGTCAGCAGAACAAGCCTGACAAGTACCGTGTGACTCAATTACGTGATTATTGATGGTAAAACCATGTGCTTCCGCATTGTTCGCAAGTAAGGCTACCAAACTATCATCTTGAAGTTCAATAACGCTCCCGCATTTATCGCAAATCAATAGGTGCGAGAAATGCTTATGAGCATTGCATGAAACACATTGAATGTAGCTATTGGTTGACTCAACCCTATGAATAAAGCCTTGCTCTAACAAAAAATCTAACGCCCGGTATACGGTCGGTGGTTTTGCTTGAGGCTCGCTTTGTTTCAAATCTTCAAGCAGCTCATAGGCACTAGAGGCCTTTGGGCTCTCACATATCAATTCAAATACGCGCTTACGCTGAGTTGTAAGGCGTACACCTCGGGCAGAGCATATCTCTTCAACTTGCTTCACTAAATGCAGGTCCAAACTTATCACCATTACCATTGGACATTTTAATAATATACCATTTCTCGCGGTTTATCGTCGCTTACTAGGTAATATCTTATAGCTTTGTCAGTAAGTTACTTATTCATAATGTGAATAATGTCTAACTTGTCTGGAACGCTATAACTTACCTTATCTACATAAAAAACGATACCAATAACAGCATTTTAGCTATTTCTTATCGTTGAGCTGTGTCCAAGATCTGCAATCCACGCTCAAAATCAAACTCTTCGACCACGCGGGAAAGCTCTGATAACTGAGCGCTACTCAAGCCAATCTGCTTGCCTGAGTCAATGTCATTGATGATGGCTACCGCCTCGGTATCGCTTTGTTCAATGGCCGAGTAGAGCTTCTCATACGTCTCTTGATCGTAGTTTTGAATAGGCGTATCCGCAGCTTCAGTCTTGGTTTGCGAAGAGGCAAGGCCTTGCTCTATGTTGCTAATTACCTGCTCAAGCTGCTGGGCTAGCTGGTCCCGCAGATCTTCGTTGTCTAAGTCTTGCTCCAATGAAACGCTAAGCTGGTGGACTTCGCTGGCGCCAATGTTCCCAGATACCCCTTTGAGAGAGTGAACGTTGCGTTTTCTCACCTCTTTATCTTGGTCAGAAAGCGCCAGTAATACAGCATCAGTGTCACGATATGTAGCGGCAAAACGTTCGAGAAGCTTCTTGTACAAACCGCTATTACCACTTGAACGAATCAGTCCCGCTTGTGTATCGACGCCTTCAATTTTCGGAATGTCTGAACTGTGCTGCGCAGACTGAGCGACAAACTGTTGAGGATGTTTTGGCGTAATCCATTTGGCCAGCGTGCTAAACATACTGCCGACATCAATGGGTTTGGCAATAATGTCATTCATACCTGCTTCTGCGGCTTTGACCTTATCTCGCTCCATCACGTTTGCTGTCATGGCAATAATGGGGATCGAATGGTCACTAAGCTTGGTGCGAATAAACTGAGTGGCCTCATAACCATCCATGATAGGCATTTGGCAATCCATCAGAATGCCATCGAAATCATTGGTCTTATACAGGTCGAGAGCGACCTGACCATTTTCAGCCACGGTGACATGAATTTGCTGTCCTTCAAGTAGCTCAATAGCTAACTCTTGGTTGATTTCATTGTCCTCGACTAACAGAAGCTGTGCACCAGCCAGTTGCTGGACATTGGCTAGTTGGTTCTGCTCTTCAGCCTCACTGCGACTCAGACGGGCATGGTCAACGCCGTACAGAGAAACAATGGCATCAAAAAGGTGAGATGCCGTTATCGGCTTATCGAGAATACTAGGAACAGTAATACCTCTTTGTTCAAAGATCTCGGTGAGTTCCTCTCGACCAAAGGCGGTCAACATAAGTGGTTTTGGCTGTTGAGATTGAGGAATCTGAGCGTTCACCATCTCAAGTAAATCAATGCCATCTTTTCCAGGCATTTGCCAGTCGGTAATGAGCAGATCATAAGGTTGTTGATTGCTGAGAGCTTGGTTGAGCTCTGCGAGTGCATCGTCAGCATTACTTACGCTGTGAGCGTCAAATCGTAGTGATTCAAGGATATCTTCAACAATGATTCTGGCGCTGGCGTTGTCATCGACGACAAGTACTCTCAGTTTTCCTAGTTCGACAGGAACCGCGATCTCTTCTTGTTTTAGAGCATGACTGACTTTGGAGGCTACAGTAAAGGTAAAGCATGAGCCTTTACCTGCTTCACTTTCTACACGGATATCCCCGCCCATTAACTGGCTAAGTTCTTTACTGATGGCTAACCCTAAACCGGTACCACCATATTTCCGCGTGGTTGAGCTGTCAGCTTGAGTGAACTTGCTAAACAACTTGGCGGTTTGCTCCGCTGTCATGCCTATACCACTGTCTTCAACGCTAAACTCTAGTTCTAGGTTGTCACCATCACGCTCGGCAACGCGAATGGATATTTTGATTTCACCTTTCTCTGTAAACTTGACTGCGTTATTCGCGAGGTTAATTAAGATCTGCCCAAGTCGCAGAGGATCACCGACTAAGGTGGTCGGTACGTCACGATCAATGTGGATCAGTAGCTCAAGTCCGCGCTCCGAAGCACGTAAACCAACAAGGTTCGAAATATTGTCGAGTACATTTTCTAAATGGAAATCGACGTTTTCAATATCTAGCTTACCCGCTTCAATCTTAGAGAAGTCGAGGATGTCATTGATCAGCCCCAGTAGGGAGTCTGCAGACAGCTTAACCTTATGAATGTAGTTACGCTGAGCTTTAGTTAAGTCGGTTTTGAGCGCCAAGTAGCTCATACCTATAATCGCATTCATCGGAGTGCGGATTTCGTGGCTCATATTCGCTAAGAAATCCGACTTAGCGCTGTTCGCTGAATCGGCTTCATCACGCGCAATCGCGAGCTTTTCGGCAAATCGCTCTAAGGCAGAGTGAGATTTATTGGCTAGAAAGCCTAGGAGTAAAAGTGTAACTAGGAAGATTGCACCACCGATGGCTAGATTACGTGCGATACTGCCAGAGTCTTCCACTGTGGCTAGCTGTGCTTCATAGCCAGGTAAGATTAGCTCAATGATGGCTTGATGCTGCTGTTTGAGTGCTTGGATTTGACGGTTTTTCTCACCACGTAAGTCTGTGAGCTGATTGAACAGAGTTAGGTAATCTTGTGTCGCGTCTTGTAGCGTACTGATTTGAATTTGTTCATCCTCAGTGACAACTTGCTCATAGAGGTTTTCTAACAGTTCGATGGCAGCAATAAGGTTGTTCTCAACTTCTGTTTTAAGCTGTAACTGACGCTCAATTTGTTGAGTAATAGCGTAGTCTTTGTCACTTTGCTGTGCATTACTAATCTCAGTGTGTAATACCAATAAGTTGGTGCTGATAGAAAGCTTGTCACTAATAGAGAGCTGAACATTGGTTACGGCTTGCTGGGCGAATTTGAGTCGTTGCTGGAGATGTGAACGTAGCTCGATTGAGACCCGAGTCAGTTCAGTGACCGATCTTTCTATCTGGGAAGATATATTCGCCTGCAGAGGTTTAGACAGCTTCGGCCAACTGCGAAGTTGAACTAAGGCTGAGCTGTAACGGTTTTTTGCATTCTTGATTAGAGCAATTGTCTGTTGGCTTTCGCTATCGGTGGCATCGCGCTCAAGTTTATTGATCAGTTGCTCCGCTTTTTTTAGTTCTAGCTGAGCAAGGTTTAGAGATTCTTGTTGATTGGAAACGATGTAGGTTTTCTGCTCTGCTTGAGAGTTAGCTATCAGACTGACCAACCAATGTGCTTGAATCGCGAGATCAGATTCTCGGTCGACTTTTTCTCTAAGTTCATCAATCGAAACGATACTCGACTCGATGAACTGTTCGTGTTCAAGCTGAATCTCTTGTACTAAGCTCTCGACGTAGTCTCCGGTCTCAGATAGCTCCGTCCGTGTTTGAGCGGACTTTTCACTCAGCCCCACATAGCTTTCAAATTGCTGATGATATTGGGCGAGTGAGCTTTGAATCTGCGAGTCAGCCCCATTGCTTACAGCATCACTGGCAATTAACTGAGCTTTACTGACCGCTTGCGACAGTTGGTTTTGCAGTTGGGCATCTGGCTGGCGAATATAGCTTTGCTCGATAACTTTAATACCATCAAGGGTTGAGAGCAGCTGAGCGTTATTGGCATATTGATCAACGGTGTTAAAGCGTTGAGTTAGGCTTAACCATCCGATAATGCCAGCGATGAGCAACATCACCGACGCGATAATAAAGCCAATAAGAATACGTTTGGAATCGAGAGCGTAGTTTTTTACAGAGTCCATTCAAGCCTCAGTGGTTGATTAGAATTCATCTTTAAAAGATTCTTTAACTTTCAAAATCTCATCGAGTTGTTGGAGAAAGATTGGGACCAGCGCTGGATCAAAATGTGAGCCCGCTTCTTCTTCGAGCAAAGCCGTCGCTTTTTCAATCGGCCATGCCTGTTTGTAAGGACGCTCACTGGTTAAGGCATCGAAGACATCCGCAATGGCAACAATTCTCGCACTAAGCGGGATATCTTCCCCCTTTAATCCATGCGGATAGCCACTGCCATCCCACTTTTCGTGGTGATAAAGCGCGATCTCTTGTGCCATCTGCATTAATCGTGTGTCGCTGTCTGCAATGATATCTGCACCGATTTTTACGTGGGTTTGCATCACTGCCCACTCTTCGGCATCCAGTTTTCCCGGTTTGCGCAGCACAGCGTCAGGGATACCTATCTTACCAATGTCATGCATCGGGGCTGCTTGAAACACCAACTCAATCCATCGCTCACTCACATCTAACTGCTGAGCAAGGATTCTCGAGTAGTGACTCATGCGAATAACGTGCATGCCTGTTTCGTTGTCTTTATATTCCGCCGCTCGGCCAAGACGCTGGATGACCTCGAGGCGTGTTTTTTCCAGCAGCGCAGTGCGCTCTTTCACTTTGTTGGCTAATGAAAGGTTTTGGTCATAGAGAGAAATATGTGTTTTTACCCTAGCTTGAACGATAGGTGGGCTAACTGGTTTGGTAATATAGTCGACAGCTCCCATCTCGAAGCCTTTTTGCTCGTCGACCACCTCTGCTTTAGCGGTAACGAAGATAACCGGAATTTCAGCGGTAACTGGATTGGTTTTTAGTTTCTCACATACCTCATAACCATCCATCTCTGGCATCATGATATCGAGCAGGATGAGATGTGGGTATGGTTTAGTGCTGGCAATCTGTAGAGCTTTTACGCCACTCGTCGCCGCTTTTATACGGTAGTCATCAGAAAGAATGCCTGACAAAGTATGGATGTTGTCGGGGATATCATCGACAACCAGAATTACAGGTTTTTCATGCTGTTCAATTAGCATTGCGGTAAATCCTTTACTGCAGATTCATTGACTTATTAATCCATAGAATAGTTATTTTTTATAAATATTGGCACTCAATAATTCAGTGGTCGTATAACTCGTCCTAGATAACGTGACCCACGTTTGAATAATCGTTATTTACTACCGACGGTATTTAACCTGAATCTTTTCCCGCAGCGGTGTATAATCGCGCGATTATTTTTGATGCCGCGCTGGAAATAGGGACGTTATTTGAAAGCGGTACTGACTGTTTAGAGGTAGCTTCGTGTCGAACACTGAAACGAAACAACAATTTCCAATGCAGCGCTTTTCCATTGCGCCCATGCTCGATTGGACGGATCGCCATTGTCGATACTTCCATCGCTTGCTGACCAGTGAAACATTGCTGTACACCGAGATGGTGACAACTGGTGCAATCATTCACGGTAAAGGTGACTTCTTAGCCTATAACCAGCAAGAGCATCCAGTGGCGCTTCAGCTTGGTGGTTCGAACCCTCAGGATTTGGCTACGTGTGCTAAGTTAGCGGCAGAGCGTGGTTATGATGAGATTAACCTTAACGTTGGTTGTCCGTCTGACCGAGTTCAGAACGGTCGTTTTGGTGCGTGCTTAATGGCAGAGCCAGAGCTGGTGGCTGAATGTGTTTCTGCAATGCGTGATGTAGTTGATGTCCCAGTTACGGTGAAAACTCGTATCGGTATCGATGACCAAGACTCTTATGAGTTTCTAACTGACTTCGTATCCATTGTCTCTGAGAAGGGCGGTTGTGAGCAGTTCACGATTCATGCGCGCAAAGCTTGGCTATCTGGTTTGAGTCCGAAAGAGAACCGCGAGATCCCGCCGCTTGATTATCCGCGTGCTTATCAGCTCAAGAAAGACTTTTCACAGCTGACAATTGCCATTAATGGTGGTGTGAAGACATTGGAAGAGAGTAAGGAGCACCTTCTGCATCTTGATGGCGTTATGGTCGGCCGTGAAGCGTATCAAAACCCATATATCCTAGCGAACGTTGATCAAGAGATCTTTGGTTTAGATAAGCCAGTTAAGAAACGCAGCCAAGTGGTTGAAGAGATGTACCCATATATTGAGCAGCAGCTATCTCAAGGGGCGTATCTTGGTCATATTACTCGTCATATGTTAGGTCTATTCCAAAATATGCCAGGTGCTCGTCAGTGGCGTCGTTACATCAGTGAAAACGCGCACAAACCGGGTTCGGGTATTGAAGTGGTTGAAGCTGCACTGGCGAAAATTCCTAAAGAGTTAAATGTGTAAAAAATACCTAGTTACTTGGTTAATTTTACCTCATAGAAGATTTTTAAAGAGCACTCAAATAGGGTGCTCTTTTTTATTTTTTATTTATCAATGTCTTACGCTTAGGTGTGAGTTTGGCACGTATCCTGATAGATATTCTAGGTCAACTAAGGAGAATCGTATGTTTGAACTGATCTTTATCATGGTATTTGCTGCTACATTGCTAGTCACTGGTGTGACTATGGTGACAGTGCTTGCGAGTGTAGCGTTTTCTTTGGTAGTCATGGTACTGCTTGGCATGGTAGGAGCAGTCCTTAAGTTGTTGCCTTGGCTCATTGTTATTGCAATCGGTATTTGGTTCTTTAAATCCTATGTGGCGCAGCCTAGATAAATACGGTTAAAAGACAAATACTTGATGGCTAGTCGCACAAATATGCATTAGTATTTGACGCATACCATACTTGTCTAGCTAAGGCAGCACAGCGAGGTGCTGCCTATTGCGATTAACTGGAGAGTCAAATTTATGGGTTTAAAAACCGCAATTGCGTTGGCAGCTGTTGTTTCTACGTCTGCATTGGCAGAATCGTCTCTAACCACTAAGTTTGGCGCCGAAATGTGGTTTCCAAAGACTGAAGTAAATGAAGTCAACCGAGAAAGCGATACCACACCGAGCTTCTATGCTGCGATAGAACATGATGTGAAATATGTCCCAGATGCACGCGTTCGTTATTCTACGGTCGATGCCGACTATATGGCATTCAACAAATTAGATCTGACTTTGTATTACCGTATTCTTGAGCATGACTTAATGCACTTTGATGCGGGTATGACCTTCAGTGACTTGAGCAATACCAAGTACGTCAACGCAGATACCGACGCCGTAAAGAACTTTGATGAGATGATTTGGGCTTGGTACGGCTATGCAGAAATTACGGTGCCGAATACCAATCTTGATGTGATTGGTGAAATGAACTTTGGCAATAATAGCGGGATTAAGAGTACTGACTTGATAGCTGGAATGCAGTATCGACTGCCGCTTGGGAGCAGCACACTGGCATTACGTGGCGGTTACCGAGTGATAGACCTTGAAGCTGAAGAAATCTTTAAGCCTGCAGAAGGCTCAAACCTAGGTAAACCATTCATTTTCGCTAATGGCTTCTTTGCTGGAGCAGAGTTCTCGTTCTAACGAAGCTTTCATACTGATTTTTTAAAACGCCGTCTTCTAAGACGGCGTTTTTTTATATCTATTGATTATATTTACATAATTCATTTAGCACTTTCTTGTCGATTGACCATGCTTAAAGAGGAATAGTGTTTTTAGCCAGAGAAAGGAATCTCATGACTATCAATGAACTTAGACATCTTTATCGAGAGCAGCAATTGGTTGAAGCCATCATCGAGCCATCGGCTCAGGAAGGCAGTTGGATCGTTGAGTTTCGTCATGCCCGTGGAGGCTTTGTTCTTTTAACCGACTCTCACGGTGAAGAATGTCACTATATGAACTTAGACCTTGCATCGAAGTCAGCAATGGCGGTAGGTTTCAAACAAGTCAGAGTCGAAGCCAAGTAGGTGAGTTAGTTCAATTCTTCTCCTTTCTTTAATTCGAAAAGTTATAAAACATTCACTTCTATTCTTTCTTGTTATTAAAGAGAGTGGTTAATCTATCATCACGCAATGAATAGGGATGTCGAGACCATGTCTTTGAACAAGAACGTGTCCTCTCAAGGAAACACACCACAAGAATTACCATCAATCGCTGCTCCTCTTAATGATCAACAGCTTAGCTCGCTACAACAGACGGTTACCGATCTGTCGGCGCAGCAGTTAGCTTGGGTGAGCGGTTATTTCTGGGGATTAGCTCAAGCTCAACCGGCGGCAGCTTCTGCTCCAATTAATCAAGCGGCAGCTGCCGTTGCGGCTAAACCTGCTGGAAAACTGTCAATTATCTTTGCATCGCAAACGGGCAATGCTAAAGGTGTTGCTGAAGCGCTAGAGCAAGAAGCAAAAGCACAGGGCATTGCCGTTGAGCTGTTTGATGCCAGTGACTACAAAGGTAAAAACCTTGCCAAAGAAACGCACGTAATTTTCGTGGCATCAACCAATGGCGAAGGTGAAGCACCAGACAATGCTATCGAGTTGCATGAGTTCTTACAGTCGAAGAAAGCACCGAAATTGCCAAATCTGCAATATGGCGTGATTGGCTTAGGTGACTCAAGCTACGAGTTTTTCTGTCAGACAGGTAAAGACTTTGATGCATTTTTGTCTAAGTTAGGTGCAACTTCATTTATCGATCGTGTTGATCTCGATGTTGACTATGAAGCGCCAGCCGCTGAGTGGCGTGCCTCAGCGTTAGAGAAAGTTAAAGAGGCGCTATCGTCTGGTGCAGAAGCGGAAGTGGTGCAACTCCCAGTAGGCCAAGCGGCACCAGGGCATTCTCCATATAACAAGCAAAATCCTTATACAGCGACCTTGCTGACGAGCCAAAAAATAACAGGTCGCGATTCAGGTAAAGATGTTCGCCATGTAGAGATCGATCTCGAAGAGTCTGGTTTAACTTACCAACCGGGTGATGCGCTAGGCGTATGGTTTGAAAACAGCAGCGATCTCGCTAATGCCATTTTAGCTAAAGTAGGCCTATCAGGTGTAGAAAGCGTTGAAGTTGATGGTGAGAGCCTATCGATTCATAGCGCTTTGGTTAGCAAGTTCGAAATTACAGCGGCTAACCCTCAGCTAGTGACTAAGTTTGCGGAGTTGTCTGGTAGTAAAAAACTACAAAAGCTGGTGGAAGATAAAGACAAGTTACGTGAGTACGCAGGGAATACACAGGTTGTTGATGTACTCGCTGAGAAGAAGGCTAAGTTATCTGCTGAAGAGTTAATTAGTTTATTGCGCCGCTTAACTCCGCGTCTCTACTCTATCGCATCAAGCCAAAGTGAAGTAGATGAAGAAGTTCACCTAACGGTTGGCTTAGTTGAATACGACAAAGGGGATGAAAAGCGTTACGGAGGGGCATCGAGCTTCTTATCACAGCGCTTGGAAGAAGGCGGCGAGGTGAAAGTATTTGTTGAGAACAATAATAACTTCAAGCTACCTCAAGATGACAATACTCCTGTGATCATGATTGGTCCTGGTACAGGTATCGCGCCATTCCGTAGCTTTATTCAGGAGCGTGACAACCGAGATGCAGAAGGTAAAAACTGGTTGTTCTTCGGTGATCGCACCTTTACTCAAGATTTCCTCTACCAAGTGGAGTGGCAGAAGTACCTTAAATCTGGATTACTAAATCGCCTTGATGTGGCGTTTAGTCGTGATCAAGCAGAGAAAGTCTATGTCCAACACCGCATTCTAGAAAATGCCGAGCAAGTATGGCAGTGGATCCAAGAAGGCGCTTACATCTATGTTTGTGGCGATGCAACACGCATGGCGAAAGATGTGCATGAAGCCTTGATTCATGTTGCTGAGCAACAAGGCAAGCTATCACGCGATGATGCGGAAGAATTTATTAACGAACTACGTAAAGCGAAACGTTATCAAAGGGATGTGTACTAATGACTTTTTCTACTGAGAATAATAAGCAGGTTGTATTAGGCGAAGAGTTAGGAAAGCTTTCTGATAACGAGCGTCTAAAAACGCAAAGTAACTTCTTACGCGGTACGATCGAGCAAGACCTACAAGACAGAATTACTGGTGGTTTTACCGCTGACAACTTTCAGCTGATTCGTTTCCACGGCATGTATCAGCAAGATGACCGTGACATTCGTAACGAACGTGCGAAGCAAAAACTTGAGCCGCTACATAATGTCATGCTGCGTGCTCGTATGCCGGGTGGCATTATCAAACCGGATCAGTGGCTAGCGATTGATAAGTTCGCGACTGAGCACTCTCTTTACGGCAGTATTCGCCTGACGACTCGTCAAACCTTTCAGTTTCACGGAGTTCTTAAGCCGAACATTAAGTTGATGCACCAAACCCTAAACAGTATTGGTATTGATTCGATTGCAACAGCGGGTGATGTGAACCGTAACGTCTTGTGTACCACTAATCCAATTGAGTCAGAGCTACATCAAGAAGCCTATGAGTGGGCTAAGAAAATCAGTGAGCATTTGCTACCTAAGACTAAGGCGTACGCAGAAATCTGGCTAGATGGCGAGAAAGTGGAGACAACAGAGGGTGATGAGCCAATTCTAGGTAAGACTTATCTTCCTCGTAAGTTTAAAACGACGGTAGTGATTCCGCCGCAAAATGATGTTGATGTTCACGCCAACGATCTTAACTTCGTGGCGATAGGTGAGAACGGCAAGCTGGTGGGCTTTAATGTTCTTGTCGGTGGTGGCTTGGCAATGACCCACGGTGATACTTCTACTTATGCTCGTCGTGCTGATGACTTTGGGTTTGTGCCGCTAGAGAAAACTCTTGATGTTGCAGCGGCAGTCGTTACCACTCAGCGTGACTGGGGTAACCGCTCGAACCGTAAGAATGCCAAAACCAAGTACACCTTAGATCGTGTCGGAATTGATGTGTTCAAAGCAGAAGTAGAAAAGCGCGCAGGCGTTGAGTTTGCTGAAAGTCGACCTTATGAATTTACTGACCGCGGCGATCGTATCGGTTGGGTTGAAGGTATCGATGGTAAACATCACTTAGCACTGTTTATCGAGAATGGACGCTTACTAGACTTCCCGGGTAAACCTCTTAAGACAGGGGTTGCCGAAATTGCCAAGATCCATAAAGGTGATTTCCGAATGACGGCTAACCAAAACTTAATTGTTGCGGGCGTCTCGAAAAGTCAAAAAGCCAAGATCGAAAAGATCGCACGTGAACACGGTTTGATTGATGATAGCGTGAGTGAACAGCGTAAGAGTTCGATGGCATGTGTCGCTTTCCCAACTTGCCCACTTGCTATGGCTGAAGCTGAGCGCTTCTTACCTCAGTTTGTAACAGACGTAGAAGGCATACTTGAGAAACACGGTTTGCCAGAAGAAGAAAATATCATCTTACGTGTGACTGGTTGTCCGAATGGTTGTGGTCGTGCAATGTTGGCTGAAATCGGCTTAGTCGGTAAAGCTCCAGGGCGCTATAACCTCCACCTAGGTGGTAACCGAGCGGGTACACGCATTCCAAAGATGTACAAAGAGAACATTACCGATAAGCAGATTCTTGAAGAAATCGATCAGCTGGTTGGTCGTTGGGCGCAAGAGCGTGAAACGGGTGAAGGGTTTGGTGATTTTGCAATTCGTGCTGGAATCATCCAAGAGGTAAAAGTATCTAAGAGGGACTTACATGCTTGATTCTGTCGCTTCTAAACCTCAGTTAGCGAAACTTCTCTCATTAACTAAGACGGAACAAATACTCCAGCTTGGTCAAATTAATGCAGAGTTAGAGCAGCTAACTGCGCAGCAAAGAGTTGCTTGGGCGCTTGAAAACCTTGAAGGTCAGTTCGCTGTTTCCTCTAGTTTCGGTATTCAGGCTGCTGTTATGTTGCACCTAGTTACTGAACAAAAGCCTGATATCCCTGTTATCTTGACTGATACTGGCTATCTGTTTCCAGAAACCTACCGCTTTATTGATCAGCTAAGTGAGCAGTTGACGCTAAACCTTAAGGTCTATCGCGCAAAAGAAAGTGCTAACTGGCAGGAAGCGCGTTACGGAAAATTGTGGGAACAAGGTATAGAGGGAATAGAGAAATACAACAAACTAAATAAAGTCGAACCGATGAGGCGGGCTTTAGATGAGCTTGAGGTAGGGACTTGGTTTTCAGGTTTACGTCGTGAGCAATCTAAATCACGAGCAAGCTTACCAATCTTATCGATTCAAAATGGTGTGTTTAAGTTCTTGCCTGTGATCGATTGGACGAACAAAGATGTTCATTATTACCTAGAGCAAAACGGACTTTCATATCATCCCCTAAGAGATGAAGGTTATCTATCTGTTGGTGATACCCATACAAGCAAAAAGTGGGAGCCGGGTATGAGTGAAGAAGAAACTCGTTTCTTTGGATTGAAGCGTGAATGTGGTCTTCACGAAGACGATAGTGAGCAAGATGGTTCGGGGATTTAGTTTTTCCCTCTATATATAGATAAAAAGGTCGCGAGAGTGGCCTTTCTTTTTGCGTGAAAAACAGCGAATGTGGATAACTCTGTGAATATTTTGTTGGCTTGATTGGGGTAAAGTTGGATAAATAAGGCTTTGGGCGAAAGTTAGCCTGTTAAACGTTATTTTTGCAATTTTTTCAAAATAACGCTTGCCAATGTGAGCGCGATCTCTATAATGCCTCCTCGTCGACAGGGCAAGGGCTCACAAGGGTTCAAGCGAAATCGACAGGTTAACTAGCCAAGCGGAAACGCTTAAGAAAAGTTTAAAAAAGTGGTTGACACTACAACTTAAAACGCTAGAATGGCTGCCTCTTCCGAAGTGATGTGAGTCACAAAGAAGAAAGCTCTTTAACAATATAAACCTATCAATCTGTGTGGGCACTCGTTGATGATAATCCAATTAGAAACTTCGGTTTCAAATTAGGTTTCAATGATACGAAGTGACCATTGAATCTTCGGATTCAGCACAGTCAATTCAAACATTACTTATGTAATGTTCAGTATTCATTGAGCCGACAAAATCTTAAATTGAAGAGTTTGATCATGGCTCAGATTGAACGCTGGCGGCAGGCCTAACACATGCAAGTCGAGCGGAAACGAGTTAACTGAACCTTCGGGGAACGTTAACGGCGTCGAGCGGCGGACGGGTGAGTAATGCCTGGGAAATTGCCCTGATGTGGGGGATAACCATTGGAAACGATGGCTAATACCGCATAATAGCTTCGGCTCAAAGAGGGGGACCTTCGGGCCTCTCGCGTCAGGATATGCCCAGGTGGGATTAGCTAGTTGGTGAGGTAAGGGCTCACCAAGGCGACGATCCCTAGCTGGTCTGAGAGGATGATCAGCCACACTGGAACTGAGACACGGTCCAGACTCCTACGGGAGGCAGCAGTGGGGAATATTGCACAATGGGCGCAAGCCTGATGCAGCCATGCCGCGTGTATGAAGAAGGCCTTCGGGTTGTAAAGTACTTTCAGCAGTGAGGAAGGCGGAGTCGTTAATAGCGGCCTCGTTTGACGTTAGCTGCAGAAGAAGCACCGGCTAACTCCGTGCCAGCAGCCGCGGTAATACGGAGGGTGCGAGCGTTAATCGGAATTACTGGGCGTAAAGCGCATGCAGGTGGTTTGTTAAGTCAGATGTGAAAGCCCGGGGCTCAACCTCGGAATTGCATTTGAAACTGGCAGACTAGAGTACTGTAGAGGGGGGTAGAATTTCAGGTGTAGCGGTGAAATGCGTA
>NZ_JCBDHL010000017.1:0-15508 GCF_059833805.1 Vibrio sp. R10-SF1-ISO8
GACACGATCGTGTTCCTTCCTAGTTATGATTCGCCACGATCCGAATTGATCGAGACGCGCCAGAATTTGCTATTTTATGCGCCAACGCATGTCAGCGCAATATTTGGACGCATTGATCTTTAAAAAAAGCTAGACTTTTTTTCAGTTCAAGGCGTTTATACGTAACCACGGTCCGCCATGATTTTATCTGCAAAGTTTTTCGGTACTTCAGCGTACTCATTAAACTCCATAGAGTATGACGCACGGCCTTGAGTTGCAGAGCGGAGATCGGTTGCGTAACCAAACATCTCAGATAGTGGTACTTGAGCGCGGATGATCTTAATACCAGCCACACCATCGTCCATACCTTCGATCATACCGCGACGGCGGTTAAGGTCACCAACAACATCACCCATCCAATCTTCAGGAGTGGTTACTTCAACATTCATCATTGGCTCAAGAAGAACAGGCTGTGCTTCTAATGAACCCTTCTTGAATGCCATCGAGCCAGCGATCTTAAACGCCATCTCGTTAGAGTCAACATCGTGGTAAGAACCATCAAACAGAGTGGCTTTAATATCTAGTACAGGATAACCCGCTAGAACACCGCTGTTCATTTGCTCTTCGATACCTTTCGCTACCGAGCTGATGTATTCCTTAGGAACAACACCACCCACAATTTCGTCAACAAAGACAAAACCTTCGCCAGGTTCAGATGGCTCCAGTTTGATCCATACGTGACCATACTGACCACGACCACCAGATTGACGTACAAATTTACCTTCAACTTCCGCGTTGCCACGGATTGTTTCACGGTACGCAACCTGAGGTTTACCAACATTACAGTCAACGCTGAATTCACGTTTCATACGATCAACGATGATATCTAGGTGAAGCTCACCCATACCAGAGATCAGTGTCTGACCTGTTTCGTCGTCCGTTTCAACGCGGAATGATGGATCTTCTGCCGCTAGTTTACCTAGTGCAATACCCATCTTCTCTTGATCGGCAACAGAGCGAGGCTCTACCGCGATCTGAATTACCGGATCAGGGAACTCCATGCGTTCCAGAATCACTTTGTGGTTCTGATCACATAGCGTGTCACCTGTTGTCACGTCTTTAAGGCCGATTGCTGCTGCAATATCGCCCGCGCGAACTTCTTTAATTTCGTCACGCTTGTTTGAGTGCATCTGTACGATACGACCAAAGCGTTCTTTCTTCTGCTTCACAGAGTTGTAGACTGCGTCGCCAGAATTCACCACACCAGAGTAAACACGCATAAAGGTCAGCGTACCTACGAATGGGTCAGTTGCGATCTTGAATGCTAATGCTGAGAATGGTTCGTTGTCGTCGGCATGACGCTCAACTTCTTTCTCGTTGTCATCCACACCTTTAATCGCTGGAACGTCGATTGGTGATGGCAAGAATTCAACCACTGCATCGAGTACCGCTTGAACACCTTTGTTCTTAAACGCACTACCACAAGTAGCCAGTACGATTTCGTTATTTAGTGTGCGTGTACGCAGTGCTTGTTTGATTTCAGCTTCTGTTAGTTCGCCTTCTTCAAGATACTTGTCCATTAGCTCTTCACTAGCTTCTGCCGCTGACTCAACTAGGTTGTTGTGCCACTCTTCAGCAAGCTCAAGCATGTCCGCTGGAATATCTTCGTAAGTGAAAGTTGTACCTTGGTCAGCTTCACTCCAGTTGATCATTTTCATCTTGATTAGGTCAATAACACCCTTGAAGTCATCTTCCGCACCAACGTTAAGTTGGATAGGAACAGGGTTCGCACCAAGACGGTTTTTGATTTGATCAACAACGCGTAGGAAGTCAGCACCTGCACGGTCCATTTTGTTAACAAATACCATACGAGGAACGTGGTACTTGTCAGCTTGACGCCATACAGTTTCAGATTGAGGTTCAACACCCGATGAACCACAGAACACAACAACGGCACCATCAAGTACGCGCAGTGAACGCTCTACTTCGATCGTGAAATCAACGTGTCCAGGAGTATCGATAATGTTGATGCGGTGGTCTTGGAATTGTGCATCCATACCACGCCAGAAAGTAGTGGTTGCCGCAGAGGTGATTGTGATACCACGCTCTTGCTCTTGCTCCATCCAGTCCATGGTAGCAGCGCCATCGTGAACTTCACCGATTTTATGAGAAAGACCAGTATAGAACAGAATACGTTCACTTGTGGTTGTTTTACCTGCGTCTACGTGAGCGACGATACCAATATTACGGTAGCGCTCAATAGGTGTTTTACGAGCCACGATTGAATCCTCTTGAATTAGGGACTATTGCTATTTCTAGGCAGTTTTTATCCATAATAGACCAATTTTCACAGGCCCTAGATATAGCAATAGTTCCTAGGCTTGCGCATAGGAACTAGAGTAGCGCCGCGAGGGTTCCCGCGGCACTGAAAGGTATTACCAACGGTAATGTGCGAACGCTTTGTTTGCGTCAGCCATGCGGTGAACGTCTTCACGTTTCTTAACCGCAGTACCTTTGTTCTCAGACGCGTCTAGCATTTCAGCAGCTAGGCGTTGAGCCATAGATTTTTCACCACGCTTGCGCGCAGCTTCAACCAACCAACGCATAGCAAGTGCGTTACGGCGAACCGGACGTACTTCTACAGGTACTTGGTAAGTTGAACCACCTACACGGCGAGATTTAACCTCTACCGCTGGGCGAACATTTTCAAGAGCTTCTTCAAATACAGCTAAGTGATCTTTACCAGATTTCTCAGCCATTGCATCTAGTGCAGTGTAAACAATTTTCTCTGCAGTAGATTTCTTACCGTCAACCATTAGGATGTTAACGAATTTTGCCAGCAGTTCAGATTTGAACTTTGGATCTGGAAGGATCTTACGCTGACCGATGACGCGACGACGTGGCATGGATTTTCTCCGTTGTCTTCTTCAGGTTATCCAAAACTTTTCAGTTTCTTCAAAAATTAAAATAATTTAGTGTTTGGCCTTACTTAACGGATACCATTAAGATTTTGGACGCTTAACACCGTACTTAGAACGACCTTGCTTACGGTCGTTAACGCCAGCACAGTCTAGTGCGCCGCGAACTGTGTGGTAACGTACACCCGGAAGGTCTTTTACACGACCGCCACGGATTAGAACAACTGAGTGCTCTTGAAGGTTGTGACCTTCACCACCGATGTACGAAGTCACTTCGAAGCCGTTCGTTAGACGAACACGACATACTTTACGAAGTGCTGAGTTAGGTTTTTTAGGTGTAGTAGTGTAAACACGAGTACATACACCACGTTTTTGTGGACACGCTTCTAGTGCAGGCACGTTGCTTTTAACAACTTGCTTTGCACGAGGCTTACGTACCAACTGGTTAATAGTTGCCATTAACTAGCTCCTGATTTACTTGAAAGTAAGCTTTGTGAAAAATCTATCCCTAACTGCCAGTGGCACTTAGGGACGCAAAATTCTATTCAGAGGTGAGAGGTGTGTCAAGAAATATACGGATCTTTTTTGCTCAATATTGGCGAAATAAGTGTAAAAGGAAAACGACACGGGATAGTAGGGAAATGAAACTATTCCCACGTTATAGAATTGGACTGTTCAACGGTCAGTTCAACAAAGCCTTCGAAGTCAACTCGCTCAAGCGAAGGGCTGATTCGATTGGCAATTCCGCGCGCCTCAATATCAGCCTCTAACACTGATGTATTGAGTCCTTTCACACTTGGAAAAGCGTTGTGCTGGGGGTCCGCTGCATATACAGCTTGTTCCACCAGCAACACTTTGTCTGTTTCAGTAGCCACTCGGCTCACATCTTCTAGTGCTTGAACCGTTTTAACGATATGTAACATAGAACACCTAAAAGGTAAGGACTTTATCTGCTGATTGAAGCTGAACACTCAGAGCTAATGGATCAAGTGGCTGAGCCGCAATGACTAAGTCAGCTTGCGCTAGCCCTCTTTCTAATAGCGAGGTCTCGCATACATAGACCTGCTCGATATCATAAAGGTCAAATAGCTTCAGCATTGGTGAGTAATCTTTACTGAGAATCTCAGTGGTTTGCTGGCCAAGCAGCAATTGATAAACGCCATCGCCCATAAATACGACGCTAATGTCTTCACAGTACGCCGAAGCAGCAAGCAGTGCATCAACCCCTTCACGTCCTGTAGACGAGCTATGAGGTGCACTACGGAATAGATAAGTTAGCTGACTCAAAACTGTACCACTCGATCTTGCACTAACATCGCCTCAGCCAAACTGCCAAGCCCCGCTTGATGAAACCCTTCCGCTAAGTTGCTTTGCGCCAAACCATGCTGGCTAGCTTCATCTTGACTCACCACACCTCGACGCAGAGCGGCAGCAACACAGGTTTCCAAACGCACATCGTGCTCTGTTGCTAGTGTTTGCCATGCCTTTACTAAGTCGAACTCATCATTGGCCGGCACCGTGAGCCCGCTGCCATTGGTAACACCATCTTGATAGAAAAACACGCTAACTAATGAATGCCCTTTCGCAATCAGCGCATTCGCGAACTGATATGCGCTTCTCGCCGACTGACTGCCGTAAACGGGACCATTCACCACCAAGGTGTAAGTCAAACCACTCACTTCTCGTCATCCTCAGTTTTGCGCTGACGAATATAAAGGTAAACAGTGTGCTTAGAGATATTGAGTCGATCAGCGACACGGTTAATCGCATCTTTAATGTCAAAGATGCCCTTGTCGTATAGCTCCATCACAATCTGACGATTCTTAGTATTATTCGAGACCGATTTGTCAGCATTAATTTCTTCAATGGTGCGTTCAACGGTTTGATCAACCAGTTCTTCAACATCACTAGCGAAGTTAACCGATGATGCCGCTTGTTTTGCTTCTTCAGTCGGCATAAAAGACTGCAGCACTTGGGAGAATGGTGCGTCAAGATTGACGTTCACACACAGCAGACCAATCACTCGATTCTCACCATTACGGATTGCTACCGTAATAGATTTCATCAGTACCCCACCCTTCGCGCGAGTAAAGTACGAACGAGAGAAGTTTCTTTCCGAGCCTTCGATATCACGTAGCATTTTCAATGCTAAGTCTGTGATCGGAGAACCGACCTGACGACCTGTGTTTTCACCATTGGCAATTTTAATCGCCGACGTATTAAGATCTTCAAGTGAGTGGAGAACGATTTCACAAAACGGGCCAATTAGGCTCGCAATCCCATCAACGACTGCTTCATAAGATCTCAGAATGATTTTGTCATGCTCACTAAATGGCATCACATTGACAGATTCCATTTCGAGCAACATATCCGTGTTTACTGTTTCTGTAGTTGTCACTTCTTTAAGCCTTAGCGCGAAAAATCAACAAATTGGTGTAAGTTTATCAGAAATTTTGATAAGCACACCTAGCTAACCCACTATCTAGTGATTTAGGACAAAAAATTGGTTTATTACATTGTGCAATTTCTCGCAATAAAAAAGGCCTGGCAAAAACCAGACCTTTTAGAATCAGTGATTAAGGCTTACTGAACCGCTTCTTCACCGTTATCGATTTTTAGCAGCTCAACTTCAAATACTAGTGTTGAGTTAGCTGGAATCGTTGGCGTATCTTGTTCGCCGTACGCAAGCTCTGGTGGGATGACAAACTTGAACTTAGAACCCACAGGCATTAGTTGAACGCCTTCTGTCCAACCTGGGATAACGCGATTAAGTGGGAAAGTCGCCGGTTCACCACGGTCGTATGAGCTATCGAACTGAGTGCCGTCGATTAAAGTGCCTTTGTAGTGTACTTGCACCGTATCGGTATCTTTTGGCTGCTCACCTTCAGCAGATGTCATTACTTGGTAAAGTAGACCAGTGTCAGTCTTCTTAACGCCTTCTTGCTTTTCAAACTCAGCGCGGAAATCAGCACCTTCTTGCTTAGCAGCCGCTGCTTTTTCAGCCGCTTGCTTTTGCATTGTTTCCGCAACGCGCTTGTCTAGTGCTTCTAGTGCAGCGCGAGTTTCTTCTTCGTTAAGCTCTGGGTTACCCGCAAATACGTGCTCGATACCTTTAAGCACTAGGTCTTTATTTAGCGTGATGCCAATTTCATTTGGTTTGTCTAGGCTAGTGCTTAGGTAGTTAGCAAAAGAGACACCAATCGCGTATGCCGCTTTGTCATCTTCTGTTGCAAAAGAAACCGTCTTAGCTGTTTCTGCTTGCACTTGCTCTGCCGCTGGTGCTGTTTCTGCTTTTGGTTCTTCTTCTTTTTGACAGCCAACAGCGAGTGCAACAGTTGCAGCAAGCAGTGACACTTTAAAAATCGATTTCATTTAACTCTCCAATTGAGACTTTTGTCTTTGTGCACAAATCTTTAAGAAACACTGGTACACATTTGAATGTTGTACCAATATAACCAATATGCGTCTTAATTAAACGTAAACAAGCGGATATTTGGACTTAATGCGTATAATTTTTAACTCAATAATCATCACGATTGTCATTACAGCGTTAAATGGGTGTTTTTTCTCCGCTCAAGACAGCCAGCGATGGACTATCGAACCTAAAGGCACCACCAGCTTTGCATTAAGCCGCGATGCTCGTTTCGCCCTTCTTTACTCTAAAGAACACCAACTTGTTTTATGGGATCTGGATGAAAGCCAAGAGCTCGCTTCATTGGGCGCTCAAGATCCCCAATCCAGTACCGTTTCACGTATCCGAATTTCAGATAATGGCCGCTTTGCGGTTACCGCAACACAGATCAACTTCGCGGTCTGGGATTTGGCCTGGACACAAGCTGAAGGACTTTGGTCAATTTCCGACGGCTTAATCCGCGATGTTGATATTGCCAGCAACGGCGATCAAGTGCTGCTTGGTTTATCTAATGGCAAAGCAATCTACGTCAACTTAGTCACCGGTCGCCGCTTAGAGTTCCTTGCCCACAATGAAAAAGTCAATTCGGTTGCCCTTTCTCCCAACGGGCGGTTTGCTCTCTCAGGCGGTAATGACTACAAAGCACACCTATGGGATACCAATACCGGACAGATATTAAAAACCTTTGAACATGAACAGAGAGTGAACCGAGTAGCCCTGCATCGCGATGGTAAATACGCTTTCACTTCTGACGGGGGAAACCAAGCGATTATTTGGGATCTCACCACAGGAGAAGAAATGTCTAAGTTACGCAGCTTCTCTCGCCAGTTGATTTTCTCAACCGCTCGCTTTTCAGATGATGGTCAATACCTTGTCACCGGAACCCCATCGAGCCGGATCATGGTTTGGGATACTCACACGGGTAAGCGAGTCGATGGATTTGAAGCGGAACCACTAAAAGATACTCGCCCTCCACGCGCAGTGGTGTATGATGCTGCCTTTGATAGCCAAAACCGAGTGATCTCGGGGACATCGGCTGGTATCGCCCAAGCTTGGGATGTGGATTATTAACAGCAAAGATCAGTGAGTCATGACAGAAAAGCGAGTTGAACAATTAGAAAGCCGAGTGAATGACCTAGAGTGTCAATTGGCTTTCCAAGAGCAGACCATTGAAGAGTTGAACGATGCGCTTAGTCAGCAGCAATTGTTAATCTCAAAAATGCAGGATCAGATGAAATACGTGGTGGGTAAAGTGAAAAACATGGATACCTCAAACGTGGAAAACCCTGCCAATGAGCCGCCACCACCTCACTACTAAACTCTACAAACTAGCCAAATACATAAGCAATGACGGCTCCAGCGACCACTAAACAGCCACCAATTCGACGTAACTGATTGTCCGGCTGTTGACTGAGTTGCGCAACCATATTGCGCCAACCGTTGGGAGCGATCAGTGGGCCAAGTCCTTCAACAATAAGCACTAGGCCAAAGGCGAGCCATAGAGAGTTCGACATAGATTTCCTACCATAAAAAATAAAGGCTCCATTAAGGAGCCTTTATAATATCAGAGTGTATTTATTTCGCTTCTGCGCCAGTCGCGTTATTCATGTACTGGAAGAAGTCACTCTTCGGATCCAATACTAGGATATCGCTCTTATCGCTGAATGATTTCTCGTAAGCTTTAAGAGAACGCATAAAGCTAAAGAATTCTGGGTCTTTGTTGTAAGCATCCGAGTAGATTTTCGCAGATTTCGCATCCGCTTCACCTCGTGTTACACGTGCCGTCTTGTCTGCTTCTGCTAGAACTGTAGCCACTTCAAGATCAGCTTGTGCACGAATAACTTCTGCCTTCTCACGACCTTGAGAACGGTGCTTACGCGCAACAGATTCACGCTCAGCTCTCATACGGCGGTAGATAGACTCACTGATTTCGTCAGGTAGGTTGATTTTCTTCATACGAAAATCAACGATCTCAACACCCAAGTCTGTCATTGCACTATCTGTAGTGCCGACAAGAACATTCTCCATAATTTGGTCACGCTCACCGTCCACTTCTAGCGCTTCAAGAGCCGCTTCAGTTGTTACTTCTTCGCTGTCTGCACTGTCAGGAAGTACATCTTTGTTACGCGGACCAGAAACAATCTGCTTGATCTCACGAGCACCAATTTCAGAACGCAGTACATCGGTTACTTTACGTTCAAGTAGCGCTTCCGCTGTCAACGTATTACCGCCACCAGTGGTTAGGTAGAAACGGCCGAAGTCTGAAATACGCCACTTAACGTAAGTATCGATCAGCACGTCTTTTTTCTCAGACGTTACGAAACGGTCAGAACGGCTATCCATTGTTTGAATACGCGCATCTAGCGTTTTCACACGATCGAATAGCGGCATCTTAAAATGCAAGCCTGGCTCGTAGATTCTTGATACACCGTTATCATCAAGAACACGACCAAATCGAATCACCAATCCACGCTCGCCTTCTTGAATCACGAATACTGACATTAGCAGTAGAACAATGGTAACGACTAATACAGGGATCATTAACTTACGCATTCTTAATATCTCCCTTGACGTGAACCAGTTGAACGAGATTGCGAGTCGGAAGTTGTCTCATTTGTCTGAGTTTCTAGCTCAATTTGATCGTATGCAGAAGAAGACTTCGTGCTACGTTTGGTTTGAGTCTTACCTTCACCAGCCAACTTATCGATTGGCAAGTAAAGCAGGTTGCCACTTGATTCAGAATCAATCAGAACCTTAGAAGTGCTACTGTAGACTTCTTCCATCGTGTCTAGGTATAGACGGTTACGAGTAACTTCAGGTGCTGCTTGGTATTCAGGAAGTAGCTTCTCAAACTGCGCTACTTGACCAAGAGCTTCATTCACTACGCGCTCAGAGTAACCCAGTGCCTCTTTCTTCAAACGCTCAGCTCGACCCGTCGCTTTTGGAAGAATATCGTTACGGTAAGCTTCTGCTTCACGCTCAAAACGCTCTTCATCCTCACGCGCTGCAATAGCATCATCGAATGCGTCTTTAACTTGCTCAGGTGGACGTGCAGACTGGAAGTTGACGTCAACAATGACGACACCCATATCGTAGCTGTCTACGATTTCATTTAACGTTTCCTGAGTGCTTTGACGAATTTGCTGACGACCAGTCGTCAGGATGCTATCCATCAGAGAGTCACCAATCACTGCACGAAGCGCAGAGTCGGTCGCTTGGCGTAAGCTGTCGTCTGCGTTGGTTACGCGGAATAGGTACTTGTACGGGTCAGCAACACGGTACTGAACATCCATCGCAACCGTAACTACGTTTTCATCTTTAGTCAGCATTAGACCTGATGAACGTAGTGAGCGAATTGCCTGCACGTTAACGGCTTCATATGAATCAATCCCGGCAGGACGCCAGTTTAGACCAGGATCGACAACGCGATCGTACTTACCGAGACGTAGCACAACGCCACGCTCTGCTTCACCAATGGTGTAAAAGCCATAAAAGAACCAAATTGCTACCGCGATTGCTGCAATGACACCAAAACCTAGTGCACCGCCACCGCCGATAGACGATCCTTTACCGCCTTTGCCACCAAACTTTCCACCCAGTTTCTGACTCAGTTTATTAAACACTTCGTCTAAGTCTGGCGGTCCTTGATCACGGCCACCTTTGTTACCACGATTGTTATTACCCCAAGGGTCATTATCGCGGCCATTGTTGCCGTTGTTATTACCAGGCTCATTCCACGCCATTAGAAAGCTCCATCATTTGATATGACGTTATACTGTAGCAGTCATTTAAGTAACTATAAAGTCACGTAAAACTGCCCCTTCTCTTTTTTCAAGTCTAGACCAATCCACTTGTTGCATGCGAACATTAATCAACAAGTTACCTTCCTGGTCATATTCTTCTCGTTGAATACATTTCATCTGGAAGAATGTACTACGAATTCGCCCTTGATGTTGTGGCGGGATTCGCAATTGATACTGAACCATTTGACTTGCGAGACGCTCAGTCAACGCATCAAACAGCAGCTCAATACCTATGCCTTCCATTGCAGAAACCCAAACTGCGCGAGGAATTCCTTCCTCATCACGTTCTATACGAGGTTTCTGGTCTTCTAGATTATCAATCTTGTTCATGACAACCAGAGACGGTACCTCGTGGGCATCGATCTCTTCTAGCACTTCATGAACAGCTTGAATATTCTCACGAAAACGGTCGTCGCTGGCATCTACAACATGTAACAAAATGTCAGCTTCTTGAGTTTCTTGCAGTGTTGCTTTAAATGCAGCAACAAGATCGTGCGGAAGATGACGAATAAACCCTACCGTATCGGCTAAGATTGCCGGGCCAACATCCGCTAGCTCTATTTTACGTAAAGTTGGGTCTAGCGTAGCAAACAACTGGTCTGCGGCATAAACGCCTGCTTCTGTAATACGGTTAAATAGGGTCGACTTACCTGCGTTGGTATAACCCACTAAGGAAACAGTCGGGATTTCCGCTCGATTTCGAGCACGGCGACCTTGTTCACGCTGTTTAGCTACTTTCTCTAAACGGCGCAGTATCGCTTTAATACGATCACGCAATAGACGTCGGTCAGTTTCTAACTGAGTTTCACCTGGACCACGTAAACCGATACCACCTTTCTGTCTTTCAAGGTGCGTCCAGCCGCGGATCAATCGGGTTGATATATGGCGAAGCTGAGCAAGCTCAACCTGCAATTTACCTTCATGAGTTCGGGCGCGTTGAGCAAAGATATCGAGGATCAGACCTGTACGGTCAACCACACGGCACTTACACAACTGTTCGAGGTTACGTTCTTGGGCAGGAGAGAGGGCGTGATTAAAAATCACAATATCAGCGCCAGATAACTGCACAGCCTGTGCAATCTCTTGAGCCTTACCCTCTCCGACATAGTATTTAGGGTGTGGAGACTGGCGACTTCCAGTTACAACTTGTAACGCAGAAACGCCAGCTGAAGAGACCAACATTTCAAATTCGCTGAGATCTTCCCACTCCCCTTCTTGCGTGAAGTTGATATGAACAAGTACGGCTCGCTCACCGGCTTCATAACGGTCAAACAAGCAATCAACTCCTTACAAACAAATATGGTAATTCAGAGAATTAATCTTCTGATTTCTCTTGCTGACGATCACCTTGAGGACGATCACCGCTGTGGTGGCTCACTGGGCGAGCAGGAACTACCGTAGAAATAGCGTGCTTGTACACCATTTGGTTAACAGTGTTTTTCAGCAAGATAACAAACTGATCAAATGATTCGATCTGGCCTTGTAGTTTAATTCCGTTTACAAGGTAGATAGATACTGGAATACGTTCGCGACGTAATGCATTTAAGAATGGGTCTTGTAGAGATTGCCCCTTAGCCATTTTTATTTTCCTTATTTTGTAATTTTGTTTTAGTTATTTAGCTAGTGGTGCGCTGCATTAAAAGATGCGGCCTTTGCTCTGAGCTAAACGAATAAAATAACACCCTGTCGCTACTTGTTATGACGGCTTTAAAGCGAAATTTCAAGTAGCAGATCCTTTACAGGGCACATTCACGCAAAAGCGATCACATTATACACAGCTAAAACCTTCAGATGCTATGGCATTTGAGACAGTTTCTAGCGCGTGTTCAATGTTTTCACTATCTAACCAAGTTAAATCATCCCAGCTGCGTAACCAGGTGATTTGTCGCTTGGCCAATTGACGGGTTGCACAGACGCCCTTAAAAATGGCTTCATCTAACGTGCAGTTCCCATCCAAATAGTCCCACATCTGCCTATAACCTACACAACGAATCGAAGGTAGATCTGGGTGAAGATCGTCGCGAGCATATAGCGCACGCATTTCATCTTCAAACCCCGCTTCGATCATCTTCTCGTAGCGCAGCTCAATTCGGCGATGGAGCTCTGCCCTTTCCTTGGGAGCTATTGCAAACTGTTTAACTCGGTACTGCAGGCTTTCGCCCTTAGTTTGAGTTAACTCAGTAAGAGTTTTACCTGAAATTCGATAAACTTCCAATGCCCTAGACAATCTTTGTGGATCATTCGGGTGGATTCGCTCTGCTGAGACAGGATCAATTTCTTTTAACTGATCGTGTAATTTATCCCAACCCAAAGCTAAAGCTTCTTGCTCTATCTGTTGGCGAATTTCAGTATCCGCGGCTGGCAGTGGCGATAACCCTTCCAGTAACGCTTTGTAGTAAAGCATGGTGCCACCGACGAGTAGTGGGATCTTGCCTTGCTCTACAATTTTATTCATTTCATTCAATGCATCACGACGAAAATCAGCAGCAGAATAGGCTTCACTAGGATCAAGAATGTCGATCAAGCGATGCGGCGCTTGGGCTTGTTCCTCGGCATCAGGTTTTGCCGTACCAATATCCATTCCTTTGTAGATCAGTGCCGAATCAACTGAAATGATCTCTACTGGGAATTTCTGGCGTAAACGAATCGCAAGATCCGTTTTTCCTGACGCTGTTGGCCCCATTAAAAATAGAGCTAAAGGTAATTCTGTGTTGTTCATAATTCTAACGCTGCAATCGTTGCAGAAAAATCTACTGGCTTGACAAAGGTTTGGTCACTAAGTGGAAGTCTTCCTTGCCACAATTGCTCTACATCAGCAATTATCTGGATGGCTTCCGACAAAGTGTAGTCACTTTTTACCTGAGTAATATGATCACTAAGCCATTTTGCTAACTGGGTATGTGACAGCGGCTGTGAAGCGGCTTGACACGAGACCGCGTAAGATAGCAGATCTGGCACCAGTTGTTGCAAGTTTTGTTGCCTCAAAGGTTGAGGCACGCCCATAACCATCAGCGCCTTATTACCGCGCGCTTTTAGCTCAATGCCGAATGTATCGAGCGTTGGCTGAAGCGCTTGGGCAACTTCGAGCAGAGCGTCATCTAACTTAACCGACAAAGGAACCAATAACGGTTGGCTTTTTAAATTACCTTCGCGAGTCGACAATTGACCATTGATCCGAAGCCACTCCGCTTTAGCAAGGTTGACCAAACGCGTACCTTGCTTATCTGCCATCACAAGATACCGACCTTGTACGACATGGATTGCTTTTCCTAACGATTCGACAACCTGAGTGTCAACTTGTTCATTTGAATTCGTCTTTGCCGCTGGAATTTGTGCTTCTTCAGCTTCAGCGATCTCCGGCGTTTGGAGTAATTCCTGATAGGCTTTCACTTCCTGCTTACTCGGTGCAGGTTCGCTATAGCGCTCAGTGACTCTTGGCTTGTTTAGCGGGCGAGATTCTTGCCATTCATTTCTTGGCTGCGCTTCACGCACACTCTCTCGACTTTCGGCATAATCGGCTTTACCGGGATAAGAAGGCACTGATTCAATTGCGCGATATTCTTGTTGAGAAGTACGATTTGCCACTTCACGAGGTGCAGAAATGGGCTCTGGCTCATCCGTAGGGTTTGATGGCTGCTCTACATGGAATGCAGACGCGGTTTGTTCTGGCTTATCAATATGGGCACTTTGAGCCAAGGCATCGCTCAACGCTTGATAGATAAAGTCATGCACAAGACGCGCTTGGTGGAAGCGAACTTCATGCTTGGCAGGATGTACATTGACATCGACTTGATGTGGGTCGAGTTCGATAAAGAGCACATATGTCGCAAACTGATCGGGGCGCAGGCTAGTCTCATAGCTTTGGCGAATCGCGTGATTGATCAGTTTGTCACGCATCATGCGGCCATTAACGTAACAGTATTGCAGATCACTTTGCTGACGGGCGCCCTCTGGCGTGGTGATCCAACCATGCAGTTTGAGCCCTTGATGCTCTAGCTCTATTTTAAGCATATTCCGCACAAAGGCGTTGCCACACACTGCCGCAATACGCTTTTCTGCCTGTGCCTCAGTTTTCGCCGCGCGATACTGTTTAATGAGTTTGCCGTTGTGTCTAAGATTGATCGTAACGTCGAAGCGGCTCAGCGCAATCCGTTTCAATAACTCATCTATATGAGTAAATTCGGTTTTCTCTGTACGTAGAAACTTGCGTCTCGCTGGCGTATTGAAGAACAGATCAAGCACTTCAACCGTGGTACCAATGGGATGAGCAGCAGGCTGAAGCTTAACCTGCATCTCACGACCTTCACTGTACGCTGACCAAGCTTGTTCTTGTGTCGCGGGTCGTGAGGTCATGGTTAAGCGAGCAACAGAACTAATACTCGCTAAGGCTTCACCACGAAAGCCTAAGCTAATGATCGCTTCCAGATCGTCAAGGGTGTGAATCTTCGACGTGGCATGTCGACTTAGCGCCAGACCTAACTCATCTTTGACGATCCCTTTGCCATTGTCGCGCACACGGATCAGCTTGGCGCCGCCCTTCTCGATATCAATATCGATGCGTGTTGCGCCAGAATCTAAGCTATTTTCCACCAACTCTTTGACTACAGAAGCGGGTCTTTCTACCACTTCACCCGCCGCGATTTGGTTGGCAAGGCGCGCAGGAAGAATCTTAATCGTCACGTCTGGCACTCACTTTAGTTGTGGGGAATGATCAACACCTGACCAACCGCCAACTGATCAGAACGCAAGTTATTGGCTTTGCGAATGTTGTTCACACTGACCTGATACTTGCTGGCAATTTTACCCAAGAACTCACCACGCTTAACTGTGTGCTTACGCAGAGGTTGATCTTTCATACTCACAGTAATCTTCAATTTTTGCCCAAGCTTTAGTGTGTCGGACTTGAGCTTATTTTCTTTCTTAATCGCAGCAACCGAAACTTTGTACTTCTCTGCGATCTTTCCTAGATACTCGCCACGCTGTACTACGTGAGTCAGAGTCTTGGTTTCGACTGGATTCTTAATTTGTGGCACCGAGATAGACTTACTTGAGCCCGGAATCGTCAGAATCTGACCAATGGCTAAGCTGGTACTCTTGAGCTTATTGGTCTGCATAATCGCTTTCGTCGACGTGCCATATTTACTGGCTATCAACGACAGCGACTCACCGCGTGCCACTTTGTGCTTGATGGTTTTACCGCGATTAGCAAACAGAGTGCCTTCCGGTGGGTTTGCCTCAAAGTACTGGACAATCGCCTTAGCAAGCGAACGCGCCAGTTTGTCTTGGTGGCTGCGCTGGAACAACAATCTTTCTTCGGTCGGGTTAGTAATGAAGCCCGTCTCAACGAGTACAGAAGGAATATCTGGTGACTTCAATACTGCCAAGCTTGCGTTGAC
>NZ_JCBDHL010000018.1:0-309318 GCF_059833805.1 Vibrio sp. R10-SF1-ISO8
GGGAGAGATAGTTACATTAATGGGCCCAAGTGGCTGCGGTAAATCCACCTTGCTTGATGCGATTGCTGGTCACTTGTCATCAGAATTTGATTACTCAGGTTCTGTAACATTGAGCGATCAGCGCCTTGATAGCATGCCTGCCCACAAGCGTCAGGTTGGTATCCTGTTCCAAGATGACTTGCTCTTTCCCCATTTAACCGTGTGGGAAAACTTGGCGTTTGCGCTACCTGATTCGATCAAAGGGGCGCAGAGAAAAGAAAAAGCACTGCAAGCACTCAAGAACATATCATTATCTAAACTTGCTGAGTCGTTTCCCGATCAGATCTCGGGCGGTCAACGTGCTCGTATTGCGTTAACTCGTATGCTGCTGGCACAACCTAAAGTTGCTTTGTTAGACGAGCCCTACAGCAAATTAGATAAAGAACTACGCGAACAATTCCGCGCTTGGGTTGTTGACCAATTAAAAGAAGCGAATATTCCTGCATTAATGGTCACTCACGATGACGAAGATGTTCCAGCTGATAGTCGCTGCATCACTTGGCCGTGGGAGGCAAAGCATGCTTGATCGTTTTAGTATCAAGGTTATTCGTTGGCCTTTGGCTCAGTCAGCCAAGCTACTGGATAAGCTTGGGGTTACCGCCAACCAGACAACACTGTTTGGCTTTGCTTTAGGTTGTTTGGCCTTTCCTGCTTTGATAGCAGAACAGTACACCTTGGCTTTGATCTTTATCGCCCTTAATCGGATATGTGATGGGCTTGATGGAGCATTGGCACGTATTCAAGGGATTTCGGATGCGGGTGGCTTTCTCGATATTAGCTTAGATTTCCTATTTTACTCGCTGATCCCATTTGGCTTTGTGCTTGCTAATCCAGAGCAAAACGCAGTTGCCGGCGCGTTTCTGATTTTTTCTTTTATCGGCACGGGGACAAGTTTTTTAGCTTTTGCAGTGATGGCCGGAAAACGCGGCATCGACAACCCTGTCTACAAGAATAAGTCACTCTATTACATGAGTGGGCTCACCGAAGGAACCGAAACAATAGGCTGCTTTATTCTGTTTTGCCTATTGCCTCAGCATTTCGCTGTAATCGCTTTCCTCTTTGGTGCTGCATGCTGGTTTACAACTTTCACCCGTATTTATTCTGGCTTCCAAACATTAAATGAGGCGCCTTAGCGCCTCATTTACTATCTATAAAGTAACTTCGACACGGCGATTTTGTTCGCGCCCTTGTGAAGTGGCATTGCTCGCCTTGGGATCTGTTTCACCTTTTGATTCAATTTGAGTGTTATCTAGCCCTTGCTCTGTTAAATACGCCTGTACGCTGCCTGCACGCTTTAAGCCTAACTGAAAGTTATATTCCTGTGGTCCTGTGCTATCGGTATGCCCAGTCAATACAAACTCATTACTTGGTGAGTCTGCTATTTTAATAATTCGATCAAGAATTTGCTTCGACACTGGCGTTAGATTCGCACGGTCAAAGTCAAAATTAACACTCGCTAACAGATCACCAGACTGACCAGAAACAATCTGACCATTGCTGACTAAATACTCGGCACACTCTCGCTCAAGATCAAACTGGCTAGCAAATCGATCGACAAAGTGGCGAGTGTCTAGCTCTTTTGCTTCAGTTTGTACCTGATACATATTTCCTGCATTCGGAATGACAGAAATCGGCGTACCAGACTCAACCTGAATATAAGTCGCTCCTGACTGAGTTCCGCATATTTGCTCAAAGGCAATGTTAGCGTCATTGGCGATGACTGTTGAGCTAGAAACGAGCGCCGAAACAATAAAGAGCTTGTTGAATTTAAAGATCATTTTAAGTGTCCGATTTCTTCTGAAATTAGGTTAAGGATGATGTCCAAAAGTTCATCAGGGTTAGCGGCGTCATAGACATTGTCTTCGCCAACACATTGAGTTAATGGGTTTCTCCCTACTTTATAGTCAAATCCGATCAAAGCGATTTGGAATGTCACAGGTCTATTGTCCGATGTTTTACGGCTATTTAACTCTGCGCGAATATCATCGCACAGACCCTGATTAATAAGGGCTTTGGTTGGCACAGGTTCACGGCTACTCATAGGGCCATTTCCACCGTTAGTATCATCACCATCAGATAAAATAACCATAAGCTGGCGCGGGTTAGGATCGGATAGCTGCCCAAAGTACTGTGCCGATTTGATGATCCCTTGGTAAGAAGCCGTAGCTCCTCCTGGGCTAAATTGGTTCATCTCAGATCTCAGTAGGTCGAAGTTATCGGTAAATGAAACGTTCTTATATCGAGTAGTAGAGCTATCATATAAGTTATGGGCGCATACCATACTTTTGTCATTCGCTCGGCTTTGCTGCCATCTATCAACCGTTTTCTGCGCATCAAGTTTGTATTTACCGTTCTTTTTTTTGTAGTAGAGCTCATCAACAAACTTCATAGGCTTAGGTTTCCCCCAGCCACAAGAAAAGTTGTCTTTTGGTCGCGCTGTAAACTCTGAATAAGGGACTAAGGAAACCTTGTTTTTGATCTCTTGTATGCCCTGATAACTTTCTAACTCTTTCAGAACAGAATTGATGATGTCACGAACATGCTTGTATTTCGGTTTACCTTGCCACCTTTCATTCATTGAGCCGGAGTAATCCATAACAAACGACACATCGATACTATCACCTTGATACTTGCGGGCCGTCGCAGCATGCGCGACATCATAGTTGTCACCAAAACCGACAAATTCCTGTGTTGGTAGCCAAGCATCTTGGTTGATCGACACTTCTAGCGAATATTGTGAATATCGGTTAGCGCCATCACAATCGAGATTGTCAGAAACGTGACACTCACTTCTTTCAACCTTAGTAATCGAGATATCCGAATCAGGCACATATGTACTAATGTAATCTTCAGCTAATTTTCTGTTTTCAATAAGGTTTGAGCTATTCCTCGCCGCTAAGGCCAAGGCGGCGACTTCGGAGGCGTCCCCTAGCCGTGCTTTGGTTTGCAGTGCACGCGAACCATCAATGGCGAGCGTGAAAAATCCCCACATTCCGGGAATGATCAGAGCAAATAGCAGAGCAGCGTGCCCACTCTGTTTTCTTCTAGAGCTGTGCATGATTAACGCCCCATCATCAAAGAAGATGATTGTATAGTGGTAAACTCTTCATCAAACAAAGGCCCTGCCCAATTGTCGGTTTCGTAACATAGCGTCACGCGATACAAGGTTGCGCGGCGGCCCCATGAAGTCACCATGGAAAGGTCTTCCTGCTGTGAGATTGTTTGTCCCAATGAGCACCCAGTTCCTTTGGAGATTTGGGTCGTAGATGGCTTACCGTTAAGATCAAAAGTCAGCAGTTCAAACTCGCCACCCACATTACTTGCCTGATAACTGCCCATGGTTCTCTTCATTGAACCTGTGGCTATCTTATAAATATCGGTGACCATCTTGTTATCGATATCGTAATTGTCTTTACCATAGAACTGAGTACGCTCTTTGATCACATTGACCAGGGAATAGGACAATCTATCTAGCTTTCCTTGCACCGAGAGTTTAACGACAATGTCAGCAGTAAAGATCAACATGGTAGAGAATACGACCCCAAGCAAAGCAAACTCGATAGAGAACACACCACGTTGGTTAGATTTTAAATTGATCACGCTCGAACTCCTGAATTACAACGACTTCTCTTGTCAGGCTGCTACTCCCTTGCATAAAGAAGGCGAGCATTGGCGTGTAGTCATATTCGACTCTATATATCGCAAGCGCACTGTCTGTAGGATTTCCACACTCCGCTTCGCTTTGACTTTCGTTCTGCGAGCAGGTGTCATCAATAGCTCCATTGTGCTGGCCTAACTCATCGATCGAAGCAAAGTAGTGTACGGTGAGTTTGTATTTATCTGGGTCAATGATATTGCCTAACGCCCCAGCTTGTTCACGAACAGCTCGTTTGAAATCAGCCATAAACTGCGATTGCTGAGAGCTGCGACTAGCAGCCATATTGGTGGTTTTAGCACTGCGTGAAGCTTCAGCAATTGCAAGGTCATTAGCGGAGGAAACGTAAGCCAAATAACCCATTTCAGCCCAGAGCATAATCATCAAAAAAAACGCCATAAAACCAAGGCCAAACTCTATAGACGCTACACCGCGTTGTTTGTGTAGAATTAACATGGCTTAAGACTCAAAGTTCGCATTGCTGAAATCACCAACGCGGATTGAGTTTATGATTTGCTGTGTCTGTTTATGATCATATTTGTCTTCAAGCATTTGCTGAGCTTGGTCAAGATCGCCTAACTTCACCAAAGCGATGACCAAGTTGGCTTCGGTTTTGGCATCTTTTGGATTAGCCTGATAAACAGAAAGCAATAAGTCGTAACTACGTTTGTAGTGGCCCTGAATCAGATACAGGGTCGCTAGGTTGTTTTTCACTGCGTCATCGGCATAAAACAGTTTTCTTGCCTCGATGAAATACTGCTCCGCTAGCTCAAATTTCCCTTCCACCGCAGCTAAGACGCCAGCAAGATTATACGCTTCACCACTCTTAGGGTTTAACGACAATGCTGTGGATACAATCTCAACTGACGGATCGATCTCGCCTAACTGAAAGTGAGCTTTGGCTAATATCAGATAAGCATCAAAACCTTTCGATTTTTCATTAAGTTGACTGATAGCAAAAATCGCTGACTCTGGATCTTCTATCGCTAAATAGGTGCGCGCTAGCTTAATACGCGTGTCAGCACTTTCCTGCTCGCGCAACTCTTGCTTGTAAAACTCAATGAGTTTTTCTTGGTTGTTTGCTTCAACATACATCTGCTCTTTATTCGCATTAATCACTGAACTAGGGTCAGAAGTCTGTGTGGTTGCACAACCACTCAGTAGCAAAGCTGATAACAGCATTAATTTATACATGGTCCATAAACCTCATTACAGCAGGTGCCAAGATGATCACCACAATCGGCATCATGATGAATACAATCAATGGCATAGACATTTTTGCAGCCAGTTTGCCAATGCGCTCTTCAGCCGCAAGCATGTTGACGTCACGAATATCTGACGCAAGCGTGGTGAGCACTTGATAAATGGATGAGCCATATTGCAGGCTCTGTTTTAAGGTCATGACAAAACTACGGATCTCAGGTGTCGGCAGTTTTTCATACAGTTCGTCTAACGCCCTCTCTAGGCTGACAATTTTTGCTCGGTCATCCACTTTAGCCAGTAGCAGAGCAAGTTCTTTATCAAACGCCCTTAGCTCTATAGAGAGATATTTAATGGTTGCTTCTAGCGTCATGCCGGTTTGAACACAAATGGCCATCAGATCAAGCAAATAAGGTAACTGTCCGGAAATACGTTGCTGGCGCGCCTTTTTTCTTGCTGCGAGTAACGAGTCAGGAATAATGATGCACGCAATAAACCAAACGGCCATACCCGCTATCATTTTTGAAGAAGGCAATGAGTACATATTTGCTACAAGGTAGATAAGAAAAACACCGAGTATTGATACACCATACTTAAAGTGCATGTAGTACTTAGCTAAATTCTGATTGTGTAGACCTGCCTCCTCTAACTTCTCCTTAATGTCATCTTCCTGTGAAGAGAATGAAGAAGTCAGTTTTTCTAATGCCTGCTCTAGGTGGCTATCAGTATCGTGTTTCTTTTCTTGGCTTTTATCGTCCAGTAACGCGTAGGTTTTTAGCATCTTACGACGCTTGGCCGTACTCCAGATCTGGTAACCGACAATCGCGATACCTAGGGTGATAAGCACAAGGGTGATAAAAATGATCAAATGCGCTGACATTATCTTTGCGCCCCTCTCATCAACATCCAAACAATCAACAGACCGATAAATTCACTGCCAATCAAGTAGTAAAGGATGGGCTTTCCTGCCGGATCAAATAGCAAGAACTCAAAATTGTCAGGGCTGACAAACTGGAGTAAGAACAACACTGAAAAAGGGATCACCGCGACGATTTTCGCCGACATCCGCGCTTCCGCAGTCAAAGCATATTTCTTCTTCTCTATTGCTCTCGCATCAAACATGAGTCGATTTAAGCGCGCAATAACATCTTTCAACTGACCACCACGCTGCATGTTTGCGCGCAAGGTTATAACGAAAAAATAGAAAGAGGGATATGGAAAGCGGTCACAAGATTTACGGAACACGTTGTCTGGTGTTTCTCCAAGCTGAAGCCTCTCCCCCATACGCTTAAATTCATTACCAACTTCACCCTGTAGAGTACGTCCGACATAAATGATAGCGTGCATAATACTCTCACCCGAACTTACCGCACTAGAAAGCATATTTAACGCATCAGGGAAGGCACTTTCGAAAGCCTGGCGCTGACGCTTTTGCAACCATAAATAGCCAAATACCCAACCAAGCACTAACACACTTGAAACAACCACCAACAAGTTTGTCTGCAAGTACTTATTATTGAGCACTACTCCGCCAACCACTAAGACGAGGCTAAAGATAGTCAATTTCACCTCAGCCATTTTGCCTAACTGACGCTTTACGTTTTTGCTTCTTGCTTTCAGTACATCGATGAAGGTTTTGTCAGAAAGCGCTTTAAGGTCAACGGCTTGTTGAGCCTCATCAATGGAACTAACCATTAACGATGTGTTTGCTTCTTCCAAATAGTAGTTTTTTTGCTCGCTTTTTCTGGGCCAAAACACTACCAGCAAGGTCAATCCGCCAATAATCAAGGCCAACCAATAGATCATGCAGGTTCACCAACATTAAAGGCTTCGGTTAGCTGTTGCTCTAGACCAAAGTATTTGGCTTTCTCAACCAGAACCGAACGCTGCATAAGGCCCGCAGTGACAAAGCGCCCGCGAATTTTGCCATCTTCATTGCCCATTGAAGCAGGCTGAAAACGGAACATTTCTTCCAATACAACGTTTGAGCCTTCGATACCAACAACTTCGGTAATACTCATCACTTTTCGGCTTCCATCGTGCAAGCGACTGATTTGCACCACGAGATCGACTGCACTAACAATCGTCCGGCGAATCGCCTCTAATGGCAAACTGCTTGTCGCCATCATCACCATTGACTCTACCCTTGCCAGTGCATCTCGGGGTGTATTGGCGTGCAGAGTAGACATAGAACCATCGTGGCCGGTATTCATAGCCTGAAGCATTTCAAACGCTTCTGCACCACGACATTCTCCAACTATGATCCGATCAGGACGCATACGTAGTGAGTTAATCACTAAGTCGCGCTGATTAATCGCACCTGAACCTTCGATACCTGCAGTACGAGTTTCCAAACGCACAACGTGTGGCTGCAACAGTTTCAGTTCTGCCGCATCTTCGATAGTCACAATGCGCTCTTTCTCTGAGACGTATTGAGACAATGCATTAAGCATGGTTGTCTTACCTGAACCCGTGCCACCAGATATCAAGATATTGAGTCGACAGCGAGCAGCAATCATTAAGATGCGTGCCATCTCAGGGCTCATCGCGCCAAATTCAACCAGTTCAGATAGCTCTATTGATTGCTTTTTAAATTTTCGGATTGAGATTGACGTACCATCAATCGCAATAGGTGGAATAACGATATTAACGCGACTTCCATCAGGCAAGCGGGCATCGCAGGTTGGCGAAGATTCATCAACACGTCTGCCGACTCGGCTAGCGATACGTTTAGCAATTTGCTGTAGCTGGTCTTCGTCAATAAAGGAGACATTGGCTTTCTCTACCAAGCCGTAGCGCTCGACAAACACCTTGTCACAGCCATTGATCATGATGTCACTGATCGACTCATCTTCCATTAAAGATTGCAAAGGACCTAGTCCGTGCAACTCATCAACAAGCCCTTTGACATATTCACGACGGATGACACTTGCCACAGAAAATCCAAGTTTGTCGATCAACATATCGACGGCGTTAGATAGCTGAACCGTTAGTGCCTCTTTAGACAGGCTTTGAACAACTTCAGCATCTAGCGCTTCGAAGATCTGTTTGCGGATCTGTACATAAGCTGATTTATTGATGTCCATTATTTGCCTCGCTTAAGCATGCGACGTAGCCAACTGTTTTTGTCGCCTTCATCGGATTGACCAAGCAGCATCGCGGTGAGCTTATGCAGGTTTTGGCTGACTGGATAGTCATGCTGGTAGATGTGCTTTTGCTCCAAGACCAGCTTACTCATTCTTGGCTCATTCGGCAGAACTACGTCAGGCTCACGACCTAAAAACTCTTTAATGTCAGCAGGGCTAATCGTTGCGGCTTTTTCTGCAATGGTGTAGTTCAGAACAAACAAGCAACGCGCGTTAGAATCCGCCATTTCCAAGCTACGCATCGTACGCTTAGCTTCGCGAACACTAGAGACCGTTGGCTCTATTAGCAACACAATCACATCGCAGGACGTTGAGATATAATCGAGATCTTGCTTAGAGTTACTCGCTCGGGACAAATCTTCGATAATGAAGTTGTAATTGCCGGCAAGCTCTGCCGTTAGCGTGCGAACGTACTCTTTCAGCTCTAGCTCATTAAGGTCATCCGATTCAAGCGACATGACCGCTAACATGTTGTCGACCTTTTTCACCATGCTTGTGGCATAGGTTGTATCAACGCTTGATGCGAGCGAGGCTCTCGTAACGGGTTTCTTCTCAAATCGCTTAAGACCCAAGAAGATATCCAAATTGCCGCCACGAAAATCATGATCGACCACCAAACTACTCGATTTTTTTAGGTTCGATAGTTCAAAAGCAATTTCAGCGGTCAACATGGTTGCGCCGACACCACCTTTTGTACCCCAAATACCGACTTTTTTTGCTGTGCGATCCTTACCTAAACCAGAATTTCGTTGGCGATTATTGTTTACGTTACGAACAAAATCTATCAGCTCTTGTTTAGTGATTGGCCAAAACACATAGTAAAAGCCCATCTCTTTTAAGTTACGAATGGTAGAAATTGCGTCTTCGCTACCAATAACAATCACCGAAGCACTGTTGGGCAGCAAGTGACTGATTCGCTCCATATCCTTAGTGACGTTTTCACTAAGGTTCAACTCCACAATGACGATCTCTACCAGAGACTCACGCACATGCTGTTTAATCTTTTCATCGCCGTTTGGCACCATAGTGGGAACATTAATGTTCTCAAAACGAAAGGCTTCATCAACCAGATCGACACATTCTTGGGTTTGATGAAACAATACCGAGGTAATGGTCTCTTTTTTAACCGTATCCTCTAGAGGCTTGCTTTGCAGCTTGTCGACTAAATCAAACATAAATTTGTCCCCTACTTAGCAATAGGCTGTGGTGACAGCATTTTTTCTGGATTTACCATTGCTTGCCAACGCGCATTTTCAGCAAAGCAACCTTCAGAGTACGCGCCGAACTGGCCGATTTTACTTGGCGTGCACAGCTCAGTGACCACCTTGGTGTAATGAAACCGAACAGCAACATCCTTACTGTTACTTAAGCTCTCTTGGCTGAACGAGATATGCTTTATATCAACACCACGCGCGATTAACTCCTGACGAAGCGAAGTTGCCAGCTGCTTACCTCGATTTGTCGACCATTGGATCTCCAGTCCTTTGTTCACCACTAAGTCCCAGTTCTTATTGAGCAGTGTGCGTACATCTTGCTTAGCGCTTTCTAGACCCACCTGTTCAAACGAAGCAGACCAGGTATAAACCATTGGCACGGTGTGAATAGCTTGACCTTGTCGGGTTGCAACCGTTTCTGCGCAGCCAGCCAAAACAAATAGCGTGCACAAACTCACCGCTTGCCAAAGAGATTTACGAGTTACCTTCTTCATAGCTTGAAGCCTCCGGTCGCGTAGATTTCATTTGCCCATTTATTTTGTTCTTTATTCGACGAGGTTGGTTCAACATTAAAAAATCGCTCAAGACTCGTGGTTCTCTGCATTGTTGGTAGCTGAACTGCACTTGGTTCAACGGGCTGAACAAGGTTGACCGTCGCTACAATCACGAGTTCGGTACGTGTTCTTTCAGTGCCTGAAGAACGGAACAGTGCACCTAACACTGGAATTTCGCCAATAAATGGAATTTGGCTCAACGACTCTTTGTCTTCGGTACTCAGTAATCCACCCAAAACGAAACTTTTACCATCAGCAAGCTGAACAGTGGTTCTGGCACGGCGAGTTTTTAATGCTGGCAAATTGTAGGAAGCATTACTGTACTGGGTATCTAGCGAGCTCACTTCTGGCATTAACGACAATTTAATCTTGTCGTCTTCAAGCACCTTGGCCATCAGGTCAAGACGGATACCGAACTCTTTGTACTCAACGTTAGTCGTTCCATCTACTACAGTGACGACTGGTAGCTCACCACCAACTAGGAAATTCGCCGTTTCACCAGACATAACGGAAAGATTCGGCTGTGCGAGAATTTGTCCGACTGTGTCATTACCCATAGCGGTAATAACCGAGATAATATCCGAAGCACTAAATGAGGTTAGCGGATTGACAAAAACACCCGCACTCTGGCCTTGGCTACCGTACTGAACACCAAACTCTTCAAGGAATGAGTGAGACACTTCCGCAATCGACAGTTTTACGTTAACTTGTTTTTGGGTAACGACTTCGATCTGATTGACAACGCCAGTGAAATGAAAGCGCTTCATAAACTCCATTTCATTGTCTTCATCACCATAATTCCATTCTATCGTGAATTCTTCTTTCTCTTTCTCTAACAGCTCACCGACCATCAGATTGATAGCATCTTTGGTTTTTTCGTTTGCAACGGTGCCAGTTAAGACAACGTTGTCACCGATATGCGTCAACTTTACATTGGCATTGGGATACAACAGTTGAACTTGGCTTTCTAATTCTGTTAGCGAGGTATTCACTGTCACCTTGCGTTTAGTGAGTGTCTTTCCGCTAGTGCCAAATACAGCGAATCCAGTCTCACCTAAGGCTTTGCCGAATAAAGCAACTTTGCGTTTATCAATCACTTGATAGTCAGCCACTTTTGGGTTGGAAATAAAGACTGAGTCTATATCTTCGCCAACTGAGATTATTTCCATCTCACCTTCAGAGAGATAGGTACTTCTTTGCGCGCTTGAAATAGAAGGCACTAAAAAAAATAAGGCACAAAGAGAGATAAGTAACTTTTTCATTGAAGCCTCAGTTAATGGTTACATCGCTCGAGCGATATTCGACCACAGATTTGAAGTTGGATAGCACATCACCCGCATCAGCATGGAGATCTGACTTTTGGTATTCACCGATAGATTTATGAACTTCAAGTTCAGAGATTCTTTTTGCCACAGTAATGGTCGCAACTTGCTTACGAGTCAGCTCAAGGATTAAGTTAATTTCACTCGTTGCAGGGGTAGTGCGAGTCGCATCGATTACGCTTTTGTTTACTTGCAATACTTTGACACCAGTGAGTACTGGGGTAACAAACATATTTCGCTTACGTGTGGTTTGGGTCTCTGCCGTTTCGAGCGAGAATTCAGTGGGTAAAGAAAGCGCTAATACATCAATCATTGTGCCGTGGGTAATCACGCCACCAACTATGGATTGCGGCTGTACTTTAATTGCGTAAGGAACGCGATTATCACCAATCACAAGACCAACATAACCTTCTTGGTCTGGTGCAACAATCCGCTCTTTAAAGGCCAAATCACCAGCACTAAGGTTTTGGGCATAAATAGCCCCAGTTGCAAAATCAAATGACATATCTTTCGCCACACCTAAAGCATTGGCTTCACGCTCAGGTAAACGAACTAGCTCTATGTCATTTCGCTCTACCTTATCGCCAAGGTAGACATCTTTATTCAAGCGCCAAACTGATACATATACTTCTTTTTTGGTTTCAGGTTGCACATTAGATTTTGGAGAACTGCTTAACGTTCCCGCCAGTCCGAACAGACCAAAAAGAACTGCAAAGCTTGCTACAACAAGAATTACTTTCTTTTTCAATTGAACTCCCTACATAGAAGCAACGATGCCGACTAACCCGCCAGCAGAAATAGCGATTCCATAGGGAATGCCACTGAATGTGTTGCGACTAAGCATTTTTTTTATCAAATAAGCCAAGCTGACCAAGCCTCCAACCAAACAGATAGTGATAAGAGCTATGGGCAACACTTGCGGCTCTATCGCGATCGAGTAAGCACCAAAAAGCTTTGAGTCCCCACCACCTAAGATGTTGAACTGGCTAAGTAATAGCCCAACTAACAAAATAATAACTGGCGATATAATTTGAACTTCAGAATATAAATAGGCGTAGCCTAAGCTGACAATTGCTATAAGGAAGCAAACCCTATTACTGATTTTTCTCTCTTTAATATCAATGTAGATAGCAAAAAGAGAAAGAGTAGCTAATAGGATTAGCCACTCTAATTTATAAGACAATTTAATGACTTAAGCTTTAGGAGTACCTGCTACTAAAGCATCCTTAACAGAATCAAAAATGTTGCTAAGGCGCGTTGAAATACTATCTTCTCCTAAGAAAGCAGCACCAACGACTACGGCAACACCAGCCGCAATTAGGCCGTATTCAATTGCAGTAACACCGCGCTCGTCATTTTTGTAGTTTTCTAGGGCTAATTTAGCGTGTACGTATAGTTTAGTTAACATGCTCTTTCCTTTCTGAATTGTGGTTTTAAATTCAATATTTAATTAATTTTAATCCGATAAAAATGAATTCGGATAATTTAGGGAGCGCATATTAGTAATTTAAAAATAGGCAATCAATCAAAAAATAAATCTTAATTAAATCGAATAAATAATATAACCAGAGGGAAAATGGATAAATTTATAAATTCAATCAAAAATAGATTAAAAATTTACCAACTCTATGTAAAGAATTTCTTATAATTATATTTTTAATTATTAATTTATATAACAATAGATCTTGTATAGATCTATTAAATATCACCGAGAGGTCAAAGTCTTACTTTTGAGACAAAATGAAAACTATTACATCCAGTTAGTTCTCCACTCTAATCAAGATTTATCAGTTTATTGTGCGAATTTTCTCACAATAGTTAGTTGCATTAACTTAAAGGTGCGAGAGGTTCTTGTTATTGAGATACAAAAAAAGCGCCTAAGTAGGCGCTTTAACAACTCTAGTTCGTTGGTCTTACTTAAACCTGAGTACTTTTAACGAAGCCTCAGGATCGATGTCTTCAAATTCCGGTGGGTTATCCAAACGTTCAACAAAGCTTAATTGCGGCGCTTCTTGCTGCATGCTGTCGATTAAAAACTGACTTGTGACTTGAGGAGAGTTAACACATGCAATCACTTCACCGCCTTCCGCTAATAGCTCTGGCAATTTTCTAAGAATACGTTTGTAATCTTTAGTTAAAGCAAAGCTGCCTTTTTGAAATGAAGGGGGATCAATCACGATCAGATCATAGCGACCCATTTTTCTGATTTTTCCCCATGAGCGGAAAATATCATAACCTAAGAACTTAACTTGATTAACGTTGTGACCATTTAATTTATGGTTTTCGCGCCCTTTCGATAATGAAGAGCGAGACATATCCACATTCACTACTTGGTCTGCCCCGCCCTCAATTGCAGCAACAGAAAAACCACAGGTATAAGCAAAAAGGTTAAGGACATTTTTATGTTTGGCGTGCGCTTTTACCCAGTCACGACCAAGACGCATATCCAGAAACAGACCAAAGTTCTGGTTACGGCCAATATCAAGCTGATATTTTAAGCCCGACTCTTCGACAACAGGTCGATTGTCCAAGTCGCCTAACAATACTTCTGACGGCGCGCCTTCAGCATAACGATACTGAACAACGATGACTTTCCCTTGCTTCTGTTGCCACAACTCACTTTCAGATAAGGTCGTCAGTCCTTGCTTTAACTCTTCAATAAAATCGTCACTAACCTGTTTAAACAGACTGACAATGAGCTGACCTTGAATCCAATCACAAGTCAGCTGTTCTAAGCCTTCGAATCTACGTCCACGACCATGAAACAGGCGACGAACCCCATTCGGTGCGATTTCGAGTTGAAGTTTCAGTTGTTCAAAAAAGACAGCTAGTTGCTCTGACTGCATAGTTGCAGGCACTACTTGTTGATCTTCGGCCATGATAGCTCCCAAGGTTTTAGCCAAGCCTCAATGCCTTGACTGGTAATTTCATCATTCCACTTCTTGCCAAGCACGTTGTTGTTGCGTGGGTCACATACAAACTCGTAAGCTTGGTGATTCAGTTCGAAGCGAAGCGCAAACGCGTGCAAATAACCGCGGTCAGAGTGACTACCGCCGTTATATATAGGATCGCCAACAATACCCGAACCGACCGACTTCAATGCGACGCGAATTTGATGCGTCTTACCTGTGTGTGGCTTACATAGAAACAGTCGCTCTCCCGGCAAAGAGGCTGTAGAAAAAAACTGGGTTACAGCGGGGTTGTTTTGAGTGTTAATCAATTTCCAAGAAGCACGCCGAGAACGCTCCATATCACCAATCACTAAGCCCTGCTTCTTCTTTGGTTTCTTGCTACCAATGGCGAGGTAGAACTTCTCCACGTTGCGCTGAGCAAACTGATTCGATAGTTCTCTGGCAGCGGATGAGTTTCTTCCGAGCAATAAGATGCCTGACGTCATTTTGTCTAACCGATGAATAAGAAAAAGCTGCAGATCCTCAGTTTGCTTAGCCACCTCTTGCAGTAGCATGGTATCGCCATCATCTTTATGCACGGAAACATTAGGGTGTTTGTTAATGACGATAAAGTCAGGATGGGTATATAAAATATCAAACATTTGACTGGCTCCACTTCGGAGGCATGAGTATACCCATTCTCCTTGTGAAAGCCAGTCTAGCTTGACTTAGCCCAGTTTAAATTTACTGACTAAGCTCTCTAGCTCAGCAACTTTAGAGTTCAAACCGTTAACATTATCGGAACTGCTGTTGGCTAACTGCAGTGACCGCTCTGATATATCGCTAATAGCGGTAATATCGGCGGCAATCTCTTTAGTAACAGCGGTTTGCTCTTCTGCTGCTGTGGCAATTGAGTTGACCATAGATTGAACATTGGCTGCGCCAGCGACAATTTCTTCCAGAGCAGTAACCGCACCAGAACTACGTTCAACACCAATCTCTACTAGTTTGCAGTTCTCTTGCGTATAGGTCACAGCTTCTTGCGTTCCGGTTTGGATCTGTTGGATTATCCCAGCCACTTCCTTGGTAGCCGTCGTAGTCCGTTCCGCTAAAGCTCGAACCTCATCAGCAACAACAGCAAATCCACGACCAAACTCCCCTGCCCTGGCGGCTTCAATCGCTGCATTCAGGGCAAGCAAGTTTGTTTGCTCAGCGATGCCTTCAATAACGCGAATGACTGAGCCAATTTGTTCACCATGCGAGCCAAGCTCATTCATTTGTGTCGACATCTCCGTCATCTGCAAACTCACCTGTTGAATGGAATCCACCATTTCAGTAATAACATTACGGCCAGATTCTGCACTTTGCTCAGATTTCTGTGCTTCTTCAAATGTTGCTGAGCCCTGTTGTGCCACTTCTGAGATAGTTAAGCTGAGTTCTTCTGCCGCTGTCGCAATCAAGTTAGCTTTATCCGCCTGCGACGATGCTCCGGCAACAATATCTTGGCTGACATTCGAGAGATCAGCCGTTACATGCTGAACCTGATTGGAAACAGATGAGATAGAGCCAATCAGTGTAGTCAAAGATGACTGCATTTTATTAATTGAACCAGCTAGATTCGCCAGCTCATCTCCCGAATTGTCGACGATATCATCCGCAGTTAAATCCCCTTCTGCCACTTTCTGCGCGACAGAATCAAGGTTAGATAAACGGGTTGTTATCGAGTTGGATAGCCAATAGGCAATAATGCAGGTGAGGACTAACGCGATAACAAACAACACAACAATGGTGTTTTCAATCGTATCGAACGAATCGGTAAGATAAAGAAGAGAAGCATCAGTCTCGGTAATTTCAGCCGATGAAGCCTCATCAAGCAGTGCTTCGATAGGTGTTAGATATTCTTCATAAAGACTGCGTAGCTCGGTAATCTCTTGCTCTAGCGCACTTTTATCACCAAGAAGTGGCACTATGTCTCGTTCAAAGCCTTGGGTAAACCCAGCCATTAAGCGTTCGATTTGCTCAACACGTCGATGATCGGCCCCTCCAGGGGTCTCCAGTTTTTTAACGGCAGCGATCGCATCTGCAAATTCTTGTTTGTTTCTTTGATAGTCTCCCAACGCACCTGACACACCGGTTATAGCGCCCGTTGCGTCTCGATAAACATCACCTGCTTCATCAATTAAGATGAGATATCCCACTACTTCGGGGACATCATCATTACGAATTTCAGTGGCGACTGCATGTGACTTGGTCACTTCTGACCAAATAGCCCCTGCCATTATTGTCATGATGGCAAGGACACAACCAAAACCAGCATAGAGTTTTTTCCGTACAGACCACTTCACAAAGCACCTTCCTTAAACAACGTACATTTGAATTCCATTCTTGTTACCGAAGATTATAGGCTTAATGATGATTCTCTTTAATAAAAGTAGTTGATAGAAACGAAAAAACCTCCCAGTTTGGGAGGTTTTATTTGACGTAACTAATCAGTCAGGTTTAGAGCTTCTTAGAGAAGACTCCTGCTAGAGCGATGATACCAATACCTAACAGCATGATTTCACCTTTACCACTATCGAAGCCAGACTTAATGCCCATGAATGCAACGATTGCGATAGCCACTGGGATGATGTACTTAACTAGGTTGTACCATAGACCAAACAGTGGGAAAGATACTTCACCATCGTTAGTGATTTCTTTCTCTAGCTCTGAGCGCGATAGACGCCAACCAGCAAAAATACACACTAACATGCCGCCAACCGCTAGGAAGATCTTATCAGTCAACAGGTCAAAGATATCGAACGCACCAGTGCCAAATAGCGTTGGTCCTACACCACCTAGAGAAAGCGATGCGAACACACATAATGTCGCCATTACCGCACTTGCGCTAATTACCGCTGTAGAACGCTTCATACCTTTCTCATCGATTAGGTAAGAAACCACTACTTCAAGTAGAGATACAGAAGAAGTCAGCGCCGCTACCGTTAGACCAATGAAGAACATGAGTGCAAACAGAAGACCAATTACGCCGCCCATTTCAGCAAATAGCTGAGGTACAACGACGAATACTAGACCTGGACCTGCTGCTGGTTCCATACCGAATGCAAACATTGCAGGGAACATTGCGACACCCGCTAGGATTGCAACACCTGTGTCCATCGCAGTAACCATACCAGTTGTTTGAACTAGGTTCTCTTTCTTCTTCAAGTAAGAACCGTAAGTCAACATACAACCCATACCTAGACTTAGCGAGAAGAACGCTTGACCTAGAGCTGCAAGTACTACGCTGCTGTCTACTTTAGAGAAATCTGGCATGAACAGGAACTCAAGACCTGCCATCGCACCAGGTAACATTAGACCTTTCACTGATACCACGATCAGGATTAGGAATAGCAGAGGCATTAGGATCTTACCCGCTTTCTCGATACCGCCAGAAACACCTTTCATAACGATAGCGATGTTAAGCATCAGGTAGATACCCATCCACATCAGAGGTTGAACAGGATCCGAAATAAAGCCACCGAAGCTATCACCGATTGCTTCAGGCGCACTTAGCAGACCGCCACCTACTTTAAAGATATATGCCAGTGCCCAACCACCAACGACTGGGTAGAAACCCATAATCAGTAGACCACTTAGCACACCCATAACACCTGTGAACGTCCAACGACGGTCAGTCGTTTTGAACGCACCTACAGCTGATAGACCTGTCTTACGACCAATAGCGAATTCCGTTAACATTACGCTAAAGCCGATGAAAATCACGAAAAGAAGGTAAATAGCAACGAACGCGCCGCCGCCGCTCTCACCTGCCGTGTAAGGAAATTTCCATATATTGCCCAAACCAACAGCAGAACCTGCTGCGGCCATTACGAAGCCTAATTTAGACCCCCATGTATCACGGGCCTGAACACTTGAACTAGTAGCCACGGTTACTCCATTAAATCGTTTTTTAAGTTGTGTTTGCTTCTGTTAGGCGTCTTAAAAAGTGGTGTATAATTATTTTTACACTTAATAAAATTATCAGTGACGCTAACGTTATGGCAAGTAAAGCAGTTTAAGATTAAAATTGGAAGCCCAATTAGTGTATTTTTCCACCACAAATGTAATTAATATGTTTAAATGCTGCTTTTTTAGCCTTTAACATCTACTATACACCAGATTTTACATTCTCATAACAGAATCATTCTTTTTCTTTCTACTTCCTGTTCGTTACATTCTTTGAAAATTTGCCGCTTGTCGTCCTTCGTCCAGAGTTCTAATATTGGATAGCATTGGATTACCTAGGTTACTGAATGGAAAAGTTTTATCACTTTCTTACACTTGCTGGGATTGTCTTTTACTGGATTCTGGTTGCCGGCGTGACAATTCGAGTAGTGCTAAAGCGTCGTGCAGTGAGTGTTTCGCTGGCTTGGCTGATGATCATTTATATCATCCCAATTCTCGGCGTTGCCTGCTATTTCCTATTTGGGGAGCTCAACCTTGGTCGAAAAAGAGCAGAACGTGCGAAGGAGATGCTCTCTCCTTTCGCTGACTGGTTCTCGAACCTTAACGACTGTCATGCTCACTCCCCAGAGAGCTTTGGTCGTCATATTTATCGAATTGATGAGCTTTGTAACAACCGCCTAGGCCTACCCGCTCTGTCAGGTAACTCCCTTTCTTTACAAAGCTCGCCCGACGATATTCTTCGCTCAATCATCGAAGATATAGAAAATGCACAAACCAGTATTCGCATGGTTTTCTACATTTGGCATCCAGGTGGATTGGCCGATTCGGTGGCTTCCGCTCTGATTCGTGCCGCAAAACGTGGCGTAAATGTTAAATTGCTGCTTGATTCCGCAGGCAGCCCACGCTTCTTTCGCAGCGAATGGTTGAAAATGATGCGCAGTGCGGGGGTAGAGGTCGTTCAGGCACTAGAAGTAAGCCCATGGCGTATCTTCCTGCGACGCTTAGATCTGCGTCAACATAGAAAAATTATCGTTATTGACGAAAAAGTCGCATACACAGGTTCAATGAACCTCGTCGATCCTGCCTATTTTAAGCAAGATTCCGGTGTAGGACAGTGGATCGACATTATGATTCGCGTTACTGGCCCTACTGTTAATGTCCTTTCCGCGATTCATTGTTGGGACTGGGAAGTTGAAACGGGGTCACGTGCATTCCCTGCTATTCCAGAGTGCCGTATTAACCCTGACGAGCCGCAACATCCCGTGCAAGTGGTTCCTTCAGGGCCTGGTATGCCGGAACATTTGATTTCTCAAGTATTAACGCTTGCAATTAATCAGGCTAACCACTCGGTTCGAATCACTACCCCTTATTTTGTCCCAAGCTCTGACTTACTTGAAACTCTTAAGATGACGGCGCAACGTGGCATTAATGTAGAACTTGTCATTCCACACAAAAATGACTCGTTGATGGTTCAATGGGCGTCACGAGCATTTTATAGCGAGCTACTAAGCGCTGGTGTCAAGATCTACGAATTTTATGGTGGATTGCTCCATACCAAGTCCGTTGTGATCGACGAGGAGTTTTGTCTCGTTGGGACAGTAAATATGGATATGCGCAGCCTATGGCTTAATTTCGAACTCACCTTAGCCATCGATGATCTTGCTTTCACCAAAGAGATGTTCTGGCTTCAGCAAAGTTATATGGAAAAATCACATATCGTCGATATCGAAGAGTGGGAAAAGCGAACACTATTCTCTCGCTTTTTAGAGCGTGTATTTTATCTGTTTAATCCTCTGCTTTAATCCCTTGCTATTCATGCTTTGCCGTGGTTTAAATAAGGTAAAGTATTCGATAAGGACTTCCGATGTCAGAAAGTAAGCAGACCAAGTTCGTTACCGCTGGTCGCGATGAAAAGTGGACGAACGGTGTGGTTAACCCTTCCGTTCAAAGAGCCTCAACCGTCGTCTTTAACACTGTGGCAGAAAAACACCATGCAACGGTGAACAGAGCAAACAAAACACTATTTTATGGGCGCCGCGGCACCACGACTCATTTTGCGTTCCAAGATGCAATGACAGAGATCGAGGGTGGTGCGGGATGCGCCCTTTACCCATGTGGTACTGCCGCGATCTCTAACGCTATTTTATCGTTTGTTGAAACGGGCGATCACATTCTGATGGTCGATACCTGTTACGAACCAACACGAGATTTCTGCGATAAAATCCTCAAGAAGATGGGTGTAGAAACCACATACTACGAACCAACGATTGGTGAAGGCATCAAAGAGCTCATTAAACCAAACACAAAAGTTCTATTCCTTGAGTCTCCGGGCTCGATCACCATGGAAGTGCAAGACGTACCTACTCTGTCGAGCATTGCACACCAACACGATGTCATCGTTATGCTCGATAATACTTGGGCGGCTGGGGTGAATTTCTCTCCATTTGAGCATGGTGTTGATATTTCAATTCAAGCCGCAACTAAATACATTGTCGGACACTCAGATGTGATGCTTGGCACTGCGGTAGCCAGCGAGCAATACTGGGATCAATTACGCGAGCAAAGCTACCTAATGGGTCAATGTGTGTCTCCTGATGATGCCTACTTAGGCTTACGCGGAATTCGCACTTTGGATGTACGCTTGCGTCAACACGCGGAAAACAGCTTGAAAGTGGCGCAATGGCTTCAAAGCAGACCTGAAGTCGATCATGTTCGCCACCCCGCCCTTGAAACTTGTCCTGGTCACGAGTTTTTCACACGCGATTTTACCGGTGGAAACGGCCTATTTTCATTTGTGTTGAAAACCAGTTACCCACGAGCAACGACAGCCCTATTAGATGGAATGAAGCATTTTAGTATGGGGTATTCTTGGGGCGGTTTTGAAAGTCTGATTCTTGCCAATGAACCGAAGAGCTTCAATAGTCTGCGCACAGTCGCTAACCCTAATTTTGAGGGAACCCTGATTCGCGTTCATATTGGACTTGAAGACGTCGATGATCTTATCGCTGATCTGGAAGCAGGGCTAGAGCGATACAACGCCCTGATTCTCGAAAAAGAAGCTACCGCATAGTACTTTTCCAAACTTCACTATTTAGCCTCGCTTGCGAGGCTTTTTAATACATTGATTTTATTAATAATTTAATCAAAATAATTTTCTAAGATCTTTCGTTAATTAAAGCTGTTGGTTTTTAATTCAACATCACGTTTTAATCTTTCTTTAACTATTCATATTTCGTATAGCTCAGTTTTTCTTCTACGGTTAAATATCTCATCAGAGGTCATACCAGAAGGAGCTAACATTGAAACCGATCTACTCACTTGTCCTGACTTGCGCACTCGCAATTGGACAACCGACACTCACCAATCTTGCCCACGCAGGTGGCTATACTCAAACTCAATATCCCATTGTACTTGTACACGGACTCTTCGGCTTTGATACTCTCGCAGGTGTCGACTATTTCTATGGAATACCGCACTCACTAACCCGAGACGGCGCGACTGTTTACGTTGCTCAGGTATCTGCCTCTAACAGTACCGAGGTCAGAGGAGAGCAGCTTCTCAAACAAGTAGAAACACTACTCGCTGCTACCGGGGCGACCAAAGTCAACCTAATAGGCCATAGTCACGGTGGACCAACGGCTCGTTACGTTGCTTCAGTTAGGCCCGACCTCGTGGCCTCAGTCACTAGCATTGGTGGCGTAAACAAGGGCTCAAAAGTCGCCGATCTAGTAAGAGGAAATGTCCCTGAAGGCTCAGGCTTGGAAGGATTAGCCGTGAAACTTGCAGGGGGCTTAACCACCCTTATCAATCTCCTGTCAGGAGGCACAGATCTAGAGCAAGATCCTTTAGCTTCTTTGGAAGCACTGACGACTGAAGGCTCTCTGGCTTTCAATCAGCATCATCCATATGGCATTCCTACCACTGCATGTGGAAACGGGGATCTTCTCGCCAGTAATGGCGTCTATTACTACTCATGGACAGGGTCTTCCACTTTTACCAACCTTTTGGATCCAACTGATGGGGCGATGGTGATACTCGGCTGGGCATTTGACGAACCCAATGATGGACTTGTTGGCGCATGCAGTACTCACTTAGGTAAAGTAATTCGTGATGATTACAAAATGAATCACCTGGATGAAATTAACGGTCTCTTGGGCATACACCACCTATTTGAAACCGATCCCGTCACACTCTATCGCCAACACGCAAACCGCCTGAAACAACAAGGACTGTAAGGGTAAATCAATGAAAAAGACCGTTCTAATCACCATTTCTGTCATCACTTCAATTGGATTTGGAGCGGTCTTATATTTGTCCGATAGGCAACAGGAAACTGCAGACCCAATCCTTTCTCAAGCTGATGTAGACGTTGACACAACTACCCCCAAGCACTTTTTTGATTTTTCACTAAGCAGTTTAGGTGAACAAAGTCTTGATGAGATAAAAAAGAAGGTGAATGACCGTGCTTCAACAGAAAGCGAATTGAGTAACGAGGAAGTATTGTTTGCCACTTATTTGGAGTACAAAGAAGCGTTAGCAGAGCTTGAACCCTTGCAAGCAACCCAACTTACTGCTCTAGACCTCGAACAACTTCACGCGCAGATATTAGCGTTACAGTCTCGCTATTTCTCTGAGCAAGAAATAAAGCTGCTATTTGAAGAAGAGAATCTGTTGCGCCAATTGGCGATTAACAAAGCGAAAATCACTGAAAATAATCTAGATGCCCAGCAAAAAAAGAGCTTACTAGAAGACCAACTCACTGAAATGCCAGACTACATTCAGGCAGCAGAAAAAAACAATCTGCTGGTTGTAGAGTTGGACTCTGTATCAAAGCTTGATGACCAAGATAAATACATCGCTAGAAGTGAGTTAGTTGGTGAAGGTGGGGCTAAACGATTAGCAGAGCTCGACCTGCAACGCGCTGTATTTCAAACAACGCTAGATTCCTATTTAGTAAGTAGGGATGAGCTACTCACGTCTAACTCTCTTTCCGAGCAAGATAAACAGCTACAGATCGCACAGCTAAGAAAAAATAGCTTCGATTCAACACAGCTGCGACGTGTCGAAGCACTTGAGAGGATTCATGACCAAAGTCGTTAGCCAAACATGTTGGCAGCACAACGTGTGCTGCCTAATACTATTTAGCCCCTTTCTTTGGGCAGTCAACTAGGTGATCATCAACCATACCGACCGCTTGCATAAAGGCGTAGCAGATCGTTTCGCCCACAAACTTAAAGCCTTTCTTTTTGAGAAACTTGCTCATTGCTTTTGATTGCTCTGTCGAAGCAGGCACATCACTCATTTGCGTCCAGTTATTCACGATCGGTTTACCATCAACAAACTGCCACAAAGCGTTCGATAAGCTGCCATATTCTTCAATCAGTGCCAATGCCGCTCGTGCATTTCCAAATACAGAGGTGATCTTGCCTCGATGTTTGACGACATCATAGTTTTCGATAATTCGCTCGACGTGACTTTCATCGTACTGCGACAGGCGTGATAGGTCGTAACCTTCAAACGCGGCTCGGTAACCCTCGCGTTTCTTTAGAATCGTAATCCAACTCAGTCCTGCCTGAGCCCCTTCTAAGGTTATGAACTCAAACAGTACTTTGTCATCATAAACAGGCACGCCCCACTCCGCATCGTGATATTCACGCTCAAGTTCATGATTCATCGCCCAAGCACAAGTTGTGTCTTTGCTCATTGATTGTCTCCTTATAAAAACAAACGCCCCCGACAAAGTCAGGGGCGTTTACTTCTAGTTTAGTTAGTTTGGCACTTTTACTTTGTGGAATAGACGATACAACACTGGTACGACAATAAGTGTCAGTACTGTCGCAAAACCTAAACCAAACATGATGGTTACCGCCATCGGCTTGAAGAAGATGTCAGGAAGCAGAGGAATCATACCCAAGATGGTCGTAATCGCCGCCATACAAACAGGGCGAACGCGACTTAATGCTGCGTCAACCACTGCCACATATGGGTCTTTGCCCGAGTGCATTTCAATCTCGATCTGATCCAACAAGACAATACCATTCTTAAGCAACATACCGGACAAGCTCAAGAAACCGAGCAAGGCCATAAAGCCAAATGGGGTATTCAGAGCCAGTAGACCTGTGGTCACACCAATGATTGCCAGTGGTACCGTTAACCAGACGATCAACGGCTCTTTCACTGAGTTAAACAAGAATACGGTGACTAAGAACATAAACAAGTAGCCCATCGGCATAGTAGTAAAGAGTGACTCTTGGGCATCACCCGAAGACTCATACTCCCCGCCCCACTCTAATGAATAGCCCGGTGGTAACTCAATCGCTTCAATTTGAGGCATCAGACGAGTTTGAAGTGTCGCGGCAGTCTCTTCACCTAGCAAATCAGGATCAGCAAAGACCGTTAGCATACGCTTACGGTTCTTACGTACTATGATTGGGTCTTCCCAACGAATATCGTAGCCCATAGTGACTTGTTGCAGCGGGATGTACTCGCTAAGTGCAGGACTCCATATCTTCATACCTTCGATATTTCGAATGTCCACACGTTCGTCTTCTGGTAAGCGAGCCACGATTGGCATTAAGGTCGTACCATCTCGGTATACACCGATAGACTTACCGGAGAAAGACATCGCAAGAAACTCATCTACATCAGACTTACTGATACCGTAACGACGAGCTTGGCTTTCGTTAAATTGCGGCTCAAGCACTTTAGTGCGTTCACGCCAGTCATGACGAATGTTAGTTGCGCCTGGATCGGCATGCATGATCTCTTCAACTTGCTTAGCGATACCACGCAGCACTGTTGGATCTGAGCCTATAATACGAGCTTCAATTTTCGCACCACCGCCTGGACCAAGTTCAATCTGCTTCAGCTTGTAGTTGATTTCAGGGAACTTGTCCTCTAAATGCAACCTGAAGTTCGTCATCAAATTCGCAAGTTGCTCGTAATCAGTCACCCTAGTCGTAATTTCACCATAAGCCGCATAGCTCTTCTCTGGCGCATAGGTCAGCATAAAGCGTTGCAGACCTTTACCAGCCGTGGTGGTAATGTGCTCGACTCCTTCTTGATCAGATAACCAAGACTCTAAAGCTTTGAGCTTAGTGTTCGTTGCACGAATATCGGTTCCTTCAGGCAACCAGATGTCTGCTTGGAAGATAGGTGTCGTCGAGGACGGGAAGAATGATTGCTTAACTTGGGTAAAGCCAACAATACTCGCTGCTAAACCCAGAATAAGCACAACAACGGTTAACCAAGCACGCTTCATACAAAACTCAAGAAAGCCTTTGTACACCACAAAGATCATCCCATTGTATGGATCGCTTTCCGCTCCATCTTGCTTAAACTTCTGACCTTTAAAGAAGATATCAGCAAAAAATGGAGTAAGAGAAATGGCGGTAAACCAACTCAACATCAGCGAGATAAGAAGCACACTAAACAAGGTGCCACAATACTCACCTGTCGCGTCCTCAGACAAACCGATTGGCGCAAATGCTGTCACCGCAATCACTGTCGCACCTAGCAACGGCCATTTGGTTTGAGTCACGATATCTGTCGCGGCTTGCATCCGCGTCCGCCCTTTCTGCGTGCCAATCAATATCCCTTCGACCACCACAATGGCATTATCCACCAGCATACCTAAAGCGATAACCAGAGCACCTAGGGAGATACGTTGTAAATCGATAGCAAAGTACTTCATGAATATGAAAGTACCCAGAACGGTGAGTAGCAAAATAAGACCAATCAACAGGCCTGATCTTAGTCCCATAAAGAACAGCAGTACGATGATAACGATCGCGACCGCTTGACCTAGGCTGACGACAAATCCGCTTACAGACTTATCAACTTCTTTAGGTTGGCTATAGATCTCAGAGATCTCAACACCCACTGGCTGCTGGTACTTAAGCTCTGCTAAACGTCGATCAAAACGTTGACCAACTTCAACAACGTTTACCCCTTGAGCAAAGGAAACCCCTAAGTTAAGGGCCAGTTCACCATTGAAAGTGACGATATTGCTCGGAACTTCAACATAACCACGGGTAATTTCAGCGACGTCTTTCAGGTAAATCAGTCCCTGCGCGCCGCTCTCGGTAATGATTAAATCACCGAGCTGATCCACATTCTTAAACTCACCTGTAGGATGAATTCGAATGTATTCGTCGCCGATCCGAATTGCGCCTGCATCAGAAACGACATTCTGAGTGGATAACAAGTTAAATACTGTGTTCGGAGCTATACCAAGAGTGCTCAAACGCTTCATCGAGATCTCTATAAAGACCTGCTCTTGCTGCTCACCTGAGACCGAGACCTTACTGACTCCGTCAATCAGCTCTAGCTCTCGACGTAGATAATCCACATAATCGAGTAGCTCTTTGTAGCTGTAGCCATCACCTGTTACCGCTAGCAAAATACCGTAAACGTCACCAAAATCATCAATCACCGACGGGTCATTCACCCCAGGTGGTAGCTGACCTTTTAGATCGTTTACTTTTCGACGTAATTCATCCCAAATCTGGGGTAAATCATCAGGGCCATAGTTGTTTTTCATCGAAACCGTTATTTGCGACAAACCACGACTTGAGATGGAATTTACCTCATCAACATAGGTAAGCTGTTGAATCGCTTTCTCTATCGGATAAGTTACTTCTTCTTCTACTTGCTGGGGTGTTGCGCCCGGGTAAGAAGTCACGACCATCGCATCTTTGATAGTAAACGCAGGGTCTTCCAATCGCCCTAAACCAAAGAAAGCCGCAGCACCACCAATCAAGAAGATTAATGAGATCATCCAACTGATCACACGGTTGCGGATAAAGTAAGCCGCGATTCCCGTTACATCATCATCGCTTTGCGGCGAGTTGTTATTGTGTTCACTCATTACCCGCCTCCTGCTTAACTACTTGCACCTGCATTCCTTCCCTTAATCTAGAAATACCTGCTATCACAACCGATTGGTCACTGCTCAAACCGTCAAGGACTTGAACGGCATCTTTACTCGCCTTTCCAGTCACCACTTTCTGCTTGGATACAGAGTTATCTGCATTGAGTACCCACACATATTTGCTTTGTCTATCCAGTGAGTCACCATCACCATTAAAAATGGCTTCAATAGGTACCTGCACCCCACCTTTAAGCTCTAAACCAACGTCTTTACCTTTAGACGTGACTTCTACCGCCATACCGTCAAGAATGTACTCTTCTTCAGGCATAGGTAGCGTTAAAGTCACGGTAAATGTGCCGGTAGCCGGATCAGGTTCAGTAGTAAACTCTTTAATACTGGCGTTATATTCATTACCACTCGGCACTCGCACGACAGCTTCAATATTTTCTAACGATTCTTGAGTAGGTTGGTTTGCATGGAGCTGATCGGGAAGTTGTATAAGAACCTCAACGCTCTCTACACTATGGATATTAACGATTTGCTGACCAACCTGAATATTCTCAAACTGGTCAACGTTAACCCGTGAGATAATCCCATCAACAGGCGCTTTCAATTTAGTAAAAGAGAGACGAAGTTTGGCCAATTGAAGCTCCGCATAAGCGATCTGACGATTCGCTGCTATCTCGTCAAACTGAGACTTCGCTAGTAAACCCTTATCAACAAGCGGTTTTGAACGCTTGTACTGACTATCAACTACGCTATAACGTGCAGCCGCGTTATCTACCTCAAGTTTGTAGTCTGTAGGATCCAGTTCGGCGATCAGTTCACCTTCTTCAAGATGATCACCTTCTTTAACGTAAATTTTGCTGATTTCCCCAGCCACACGGAAACTCAAATGAGAGCGCTCTGCCGCATTTGCAACTGCAGGAAAATAAAGACGATCTTCGTTAATCACTTGGTTTGCGAGTTCAAGAACTTTTACCTTGGGTGTACCAAAATCAACATACTGTGGTTCACCACCACACCCAGCTAACAGTGCAGCCGAAGAGAGCGCACATAGATTTAACCACTGCTTCATCTTATAGACCTCGCTCTTTGATCCACTCTCGAACCTTAATCCCAGATTCAATACCGTTTACACCCGATATCACGATCTGATCGCCTTCGTTCAATCCACTTTGCACTTGCTGTTTGTCATTTAATTCAACTAGAGCTTTAGCAACGATACCTTGTGAATCGACACGCCAAACATACGTTTGACCGTTTTCTTTCATCAGTGCAGATTGAGGGATACGCGTTGCACCGGTAGATTCAACGGCAACATGAATGGAACCAGCCATACCGGGCAAGATACCAACATCTTCTGGCCTTTCCATTACCATGGTAACTTTGTAAGAACCTGTTTTTGGATCTGCCTCAGTATCCACTTCTTGGAACATTAGTTCATACTGACTTTCAGGGAAGGCGTCAAAAGTCATGTTTGCAGTAAGATTAAGGCCACTCGCGAAGCGATTTAGAAGATGATCGGGTAGTTGAAAAATCACCTTCATTAGCTGCGTAGTCTGAATGTTCATTACGCCTTCTTTAGCCGCTATATACTCATGAGCCTCGGCTGGAACAATTGAAATAGTCCCTTTATAAGGTGCAACTAAACGCGTGTAGCGTAAGTTAGCTTGCGCTTGTTCCAAAGTGGCTCTAGCAGAATTTCGTTTGGCTTTCGCTTCATCAAAATCTTGCTCAGACACTACTTTGTCTTTACGTAGCTTTTTATAGCGCTGGTATTGAACATCAGCGAGTCGGTATTGAGCCTCTGCTTGCTTCGCTAAAAGTGTGTACTCATCTGGATTAAGTGATGCCAACACATCACCCTTATCTACAGATTGCCCTGCGACAACATCAATAGACTGGAGTTGGCCGGGAACTCGGAACGCAAGTACCGCTTTGTCACCTGCTTCTGAAGTGGCTGGAAAGGTACGTTCAAACTGAGCATTGCCGATAGAAACAGTAAATAGCTTTGCTGGCCTTGAATCAGGCTCGGGGACAGGAGGAAGTTCCTTGCCACACCCACTCAGTAAAGCGGCTGTCACAAGAAACAAAATAGATTTGCGCATAATCAATCATCCGTTTGCAGCGATTAGTTACAAAGATAGATGAATGATACCGCCTCTTCCATAGACATGACAAAAATTATTATGAAAATTAATAATTTGCCCAGTATATGAGCGAAACGTCGCACTTTTGAGCCTTCACTATGTCGGATACACCTGAAGACTCAATTTGGCTAATTCAACTGGGTCATTATAGCGTTTTAAACTCTTTATCAACTTTAAACGCGTCAGAAGTGACATAAGCTTCAATGTCGCGAATTTGGTTTTCTAAATTGTGAAAATCTTTCTCAATCGTGTTGAGTAACATTTCAGGCGTTTGACCTTGCTGCCAAGGTTTATTTTTCAGCTTGTGTTCTTGCTCGGCTTTGATCGCTTCAACGTAGTTAGGTGGCTGTTTTTCGATCATCAGCGTCATCGCGATATAGGCAAGAATCACCAAGAAACTACCACCAAGCAGAGCTGCTGAAATCACTAAGATACGAACTAACCATACTTCCAAAGCAAAGTAGTTAGCCAAACCTGCACATACGCCAGTGATCTTGCCATTGACGGTATCACGATATAACTCACGTTTATTCATAACGACGCCTCCAGCTTGGAGATTCAGCATCCAAAATACGCTCTAACGTATCAACTCGGCTCTGCATGGTGGCAGCTTTCTCTGATAGTGTCTCCAGTCGTTGCAAGTCTTCCTGAGATAAGCCTGTGCTAGCGGTTTTCTTACTACGGTAGTGCAAGAACAACCATAGAGGAGCAACGAAAATCAGAAATACGATCAGTGGACCAGCAATGAAAAATGACGACATAAATAACTCCTTAATGAAAGGTAGATGAACGGCAATCTAAATTACGTTATCTACCTAATAAATTTAACAAAATATAACTGGAATTACTTTTTATCTTCCATTTGCTTTTTTAGCTTTTCTAACTCTTTTTCAATTTCATCTTGAGCTTGCAGCTCTGCGAATTCTTGGTCTAAAGATTTAGCGTTGCCCGTTTTCGCATATAAATCTGCTTCTGCTTCCATCTCATCGACTTTGCGCGAGTATTGCTCAAACTTAGCCATAGCTTCACTAGTACGCGCAGTATGCAGATGCTTTTGAACATCACGGCGATTAGAAGCGGTTTGACTACGAATAGCTAAAGCCTGTTGCTTAGCACGAGTCTCAGTAATTTTTGTTTCTAATTTACTGATTTCACCAGTCAACTTGTCGATAGTCTCTTCAACTAACGTTTGCTCTGTATGCAGACCTTTCAGCATGTCTTGCAGTTTTTGCTTTTCAATTAGCGCAGCTCTTGCTAGATCTTCGCGCTGTTTAGTTAGCGCTAAGGTCGCTTTTTGCTGCCACTCATCAATGGCAGCTTCCATTGACTCAACTTTGCGTGCCAACTCTTTTTTATCAGCAATCGCTTTTGCTGAGTTGGTTCTCACTTCTACTAATGTATCTTCCATTTCCTGAATAATTAAACGGATCATTTTTTCAGGATCTTCTGCTTTATCTAATAGAGCACTGATGTTTGAATTAACAATGTCGGCGAATCGAGAGAAAATACCCATAGCTAGGCTCCTTATTTTGCTGCAATCAGGTCATGCTAAGCATCACCATCGAATCTGTGTTTGTTTATACCTAAGTAACTAGTTCCTAATAATCCAAGTTACGTGCCAAGTTTTCACCCTATATAAATCAGTTAGTTACGAAATAACTCATTGCAATCATTATCAACCTGTGTTGAATTTAACCTACAGTTGGTAAATTTCACCACGGAGCATTCATGCAACAAAACCTTATTGGCGAATCCCCTGCCTTTCTTTCTGTATTAGACAAGGTATCTAAGTTAGCCGCTATTGAGCGACCAGTATTGATCATTGGCGAGCGAGGAACTGGTAAAGAATTGATTGCTCAGCGACTTCACTACTTATCAAAACGTTGGGATCAGCCGTTAATTTCACTCAACTGCTCTACCCTCAGCGAAGGCTTGATTGATTCAGAGCTTTTTGGTCATGAGCAAGGCTCATTCACCGGCTCTAAAGGGCGTCATAAGGGTCGATTTGAACGCGCTGAAAATGGCACCCTATTTTTGGATGAGTTGGCCACGGCACCATTACTTGTGCAAGAAAAACTTCTCCGAGTGATTGAATACGGTCAATATGAGCGTGTTGGTGGTCATCAGCTCTTGAATGCCAATGTGCGTCTAGTCTGTGCCACCAATGCAGATCTACCTCAAATGGCGAGTGAAGGTGTTTTCCGCGCAGATTTACTCGACAGACTGGCATTTGATGTTATCCATTTACCGCCTCTTCGCGAACGACAAGAAGATATCCTATTACTGGCCGAATACTACGCAATTAAGATGTGCCGTGAGTTGGGCTTCGAGTACTTTATCGGCTTCTCGAGTCAAGCAGAACAAAGCTTGCTCACTTATCATTGGCCGGGAAATGTGCGCGAGTTGAAAAACGTGATTGAACGAGCAGTTTACCAACACGGCATGCAAGACGAGGCCATTGATCAGCTGATTTTTGATCCTTTCCAATCTTCTTGGCAGAGCATATGCCCAGAGGAAGAAACAGCCGCAACCCCTGAAGTGCCCGAGTTTCAATTCCCGATCGACTATAAACAGTGGCAAGAACAACAGGACCAACTCATACTTACAGAAGCATTAAAGCAGAGCCAGTTTAATCAGAGGAAGGCTGCTGAGTTACTTGGGTTAAGTTATCACCAATTGCGAGGCATGGTCCGTAAGTATGACCTGACTAACCTCAGTTAACCCAGCAATTTTGTGGTTTTGCTTTGGTTACAGCGGGTAATTAGTGGTAAATTATTAGGATCTTAAGGCATAATGGTGAGTTCCATTGTGCTTTGTCCCAGACACTTGTTCTTTCTATGAAAGCATTCATTCAGTTTACATTAGGTTTGTTCAGCCTCAGCCTATTAGCCGGTTGCGGTGAAGAGATTGACCATGACAAAATTCGTCAGAAGGGTTTTGTCTATTGTGGTCAAGGTGGTCCTTCGACGTTTAACCCTCAATTGGTCGATAGTGGCATTACAACCGAAACACTCAGCCCTCAGCTGTTTAATACTCTGCTTACTCTCGATAGCCAAACTTATCAGCCAGTGCCAAGCCTTGCGACTAAGTGGTCAGTTAACAAAGAAGGCACTGAATACATCTTTACGTTGCGTAAAGGTGTCGAGTTCCAGACTACTGCTTGGTTTACTCCTTCCAGAGCAATGAACGCAGAGGATGTGGTCTTTAGCTTTAGACGCATTATTGATACTACCAATCCTTTTCACTATGTCGGAAGCGGACTTTACCCTTGGTTCAGTGGGATTGATTTCCAAAACCTCGTTGTTGAGGTGTCAGCACTATCCAAGCACAAAGTGAAATTTACTCTTAACCGACCTGACAATAGTTTCCTGTCCAATATTGCAACCAGTCATGCGGTCATCCATTCTAAAGAGTATGCCGGACAACTTGAGCTCAGCGACGAGAAAAGTATGCTCGATAGTCATCCTGTTGGTACTGGTCCATTCTACCTTGCTGAATATCAAGTCAATGACCTCATCCGTCTTAAGCGCAACAATCGCTATTGGCAAGATCAACCAAAGATGGAACAGGTCGTATTCGACATATCTCAACGCGGCACAGGCACTTTGGCTAAGCTACTCCGCAGTGAATGTGATGTGCTCAACGCCCCACTATCGAGTCAGTTGCCAATTATTGAGCAAACAGCAGATGTCGAGTTAACTGCGAAGCCTGCAATGAATATCTCTTTCGTTGCCGTGAACACTTCCCACCCTGCACTTAACGATGCTCGCGTGCGTAAAGCGCTTAACTATGCCATTAACCGTCAGAACATTTTGGATTCGGTCTACTACGGCACAGGTAGTCAGGCGTATTCCGTTTTGCCTCCTTCTTCGTGGGCTTATCAAAAAGATGCGGTACAAATTCGTTATGATCGCAACTACGCTATCGCGCTGTTACGTGAAGCGGGTTATAGCAAAGGGTTAGAGCTGACAATGTCAGTTCCATTGGAGCCACGTGCTTTCAACCCGAGCCCAAGAAAAACGGCAGAGTTGATTCAAGCAAACCTAGCTGATGTTGGAATTAAGCTCAATTTGATGACAGACGATAGATTTGAACGCAGCAACCTAAATAGTAATGAAAACATTGACCTTCACTTAACGGGTTGGATCGCCAATACCGGGGACCCGGACAACTTTTTAAGGCCGCTTCTCTCTTGTGAATCCAAACGCGCCGGACTTAATGTTTCAAGTTGGTGTAATCCTGACTTCGATTTTCTGCTCGACCTTGCACTTGAAGTCGATAAGCCTCGCTATAGGCAAAACCTCTATAAACAGGCGCAGAACATACTTAATGAAGAATTCCCTGTGATCCCACTAAATCATGGCATGCAGTTGCAAGCGCATCACACCTCACTTAGAGGCTTTAAGGTTAGCCCATTCAATGCGCAGCCGTTTGATACTGTCGAGAGGTTCAAGTAATGCTGTTGTATTCTGTTCGACGCTTTAACCTGTTTATCATCACCTTATTGATACTCACTATGGTAGGTTTCAGTATTCTAAGGCTAGAGCCTAGCTCTCCATGGGCTATCCATGATTTTTGGAGTGGCTGGATGCTGTATCTTGGCGAGCTCATGCAGCTTAACCTTGGCGTTACCAAGTTAGGGACTCCTATAATTGACGAGCTGAGTATCGTCTTTCCCGCGACGCTAGAGCTATGTTTTATCGCCTTTGTGATATCGCTGCTCATTGGAATACCAGTTGGGACGTTAGCGGGTATGAAGCAAGGAAAGTGGATCGATACTGTGATTTCGTTTACTTCCATGTCTGGCTATTCTGCACCGCTATTTTGGATCGCACTTTTAATGATCATGGTGTTTTCTCTGCACTTTCAGGTATTCCCTGTCGCAGGCCGCTACGATTTGCTCTATCAAATTGACCACGTTACTGGTTTTGCGATTATCGATGCCTTCTTTGCTAGCGGAGAATATCGAGCCCATGCGTTGCAAAGTGTTTTGGAACACCTCATTCTGCCATGCCTTGTTCTCGCGCTTGCGCCGACGACTCAAGTCATAGGCTTGATGCGAGCTTCCGTTGCTGAAGTAATGGGACAAAACTATATTCGCGCCGCACGTATCAAAGGTTTATCAACACACGAAATCGTGACCCAGCATGTGTTACGCAACGCTATCCCGCCGATTATTCCAAAAATCGGTGTACAGCTTTCTAGCATGCTAACACTTGCCATTATCACTGAATCTATCTTTAACTGGCCGGGCATTGGCCGATGGTTACTTGATGCCCTCTCAAATCAAGATTACGTTGCCATTCAAGCTGGGGTCATCGTCGTAGCGACGTTTGTCCTAACCGCTAACATCTTGTCTGATCTGATTGGTGCCATGGTCAATCCATTGGTAAGAAAGGAGTGGTATGCTAACCGATAATGTCTACCAAGAAGAGCGTATCCCTACCCAGTTTGAACGATTCTGGCGTAGTTTCCGTGCAAACAATTTGGCTATGTTTGGCTTATGGTGCTTACTACTGCTATGCCTAATTACGCTTGTTTCACCTTGGATTACACCTCATGACCCACAAGCGCAAAGTGGTGAGTTACTTGTGCCTCCATCTTGGAACCCAACCGGTACGGTTGAGTACTTCCTTGGAACCGATGATCTCGGCAGAGATATTCTTTCACGCTTAATTGAAGGCTCGCGTCTTACCTTTGGTGCTGCTTTTCTGATTACGGTTATCGCTACAGTGATTGGATGTATCATCGGCGTACTAGCAGGGATGACCAAAGGCTTGCTATCAAGTGTCTTAAACCACTTACTTGATACCGTCATGTCAATTCCATCGTTGCTATTGGCGATTATTTTTGTCGCTTTCCTAGGCTTTGGCGAGTTCAATATTTTGCTGGCTATCTGTTTAGCCTTAATTCCAAGATTTGTCCGCTCAGTTTATATCGCAGTACATACCGAAGTGGAAAAAGACTACATTATGGCTGCACGTCTTGATGGGGCAAACCAATTCTATCTACTTTGGAATTCCATATTGCCCAACATTCTTGTCGTCATTGCCACCGAGATTACCTTGGCATGGTCTATCGCTATTTTGGATATCACCGCGCTTGGTTTTCTTGGTTTAGGAGCACAAGCGCCAAGCACTGAGTGGGGAGCTATTCTTGGAGACTCTGTTGAACTGATCTATCTTGCTCCCTGGACAGTAACTCTTCCCGGACTCGCGATCATGTTTACTGTTATTGTCATTAACCTTGTTGGTGAAGGTATTCGCCAAGCGCTTAACGCGGGGATCGAATAATGCCGTTATTAGATATTCGACATCTCACTATCGAGATAGAAACGCCTCAGGGGATGATGAAAGCCGTTGACCGAATGAGCCTGACGATGAATGAAGGCGAAATTCGCGGCTTAGTGGGTGAGTCGGGCTCAGGGAAAAGTCTGGTTGCTAAAGCCATCGTTGGTGTATGCAAAGACAACTGGAAAGTAACCGCAGACCGAATGAGACTAGGAAATGTCGACTTACTTCAGCTGACACCTAAAGAGCGTCGACGTGTCATAGCCCGCGATATTGCGATGATCTTCCAAGAGCCATCAACCTGTTTGGACCCTTCAGAAGAAGTAGGAAAACAGCTTATTGAAGCGATTCCCTCACGCTCTTTTGAAGGTAAATGGTGGGAGCGCTTTAAGTGGCGTAAGAAACAGGCGGTCGCGTTACTGCATAAAGTTGGGATTAAAGACCACCAACAAATCATGGATAGCTTCCCATACGAGCTAACTGACGGTGAGTGTCAAAAGATCATGATAGCGATGGCGATCGCTGCCAAACCTAAGCTATTAATTGCAGATGAGCCAACCAACGATTTGGATCCGATTACTCAGTCGCAGATCTTACGTTTGTTGAGTCGGATGAATCAGCTACACAATACATCGATCATGTTAATTGGTCATGACCTGACAACCATTACCCAGTGGGCAACCCGCATTACGGTCATGTATTGTGGTCAGTCAGTTGAGTCTGCTGATACCAATAAGATCCTAGAAAAACCAAAGCATCCATATACCGCCGCACTGTTGAAAGCGATGCCTGATTTTAGCGACTGGATTCCGCATAAAGAGAAACTTCAATCTCTGCCAGGATCGATTCCTCCACTACAGCATTTGCCCATTGGTTGCCGCCTCGGCCCACGCTGCCCATATGCGCAACGTCAATGCGTTGAGATACCTATGACTCGCCGAATCAAGAATCACAAGTTTGCATGCCACTTCCCACTAAATATGGAGAAGAAGAAAGCATGAGTGCCCTATTAGAAGTCAACGCGTTATCAAAAACCTTTGTCACACGTTCAAGCCTTTTTCGCAAAAAGGTTCAACAGGCAGTAAAACCCGTCAGCTTCAGCCTAGAAGCAGGCCAAACCATTGGCTTTATCGGTCAAAACGGCTCTGGGAAATCGACACTAGCGCGAATGTTAGCAGGTGTAGTGGAACCCTCCTCAGGAGAAATACGTGTTAATGGCGAATTGCTTGAACACGAAGATTATTCGACTCGCTGCAAGCTTATAAGAATGATTTTTCAGGACCCAAACACCTCTTTGAATCCACGTATTCAAATTGGCCGAATTTTGGAAGGTCCGCTAAAACGAAACACTAGCATGCCACCCGAGGCTCGGATTAAGCGCGTCAAGGAAACACTGTTAAGAGTGGGTTTGTTACCCGAACATGCCTACTTTTACCCTCAGATGCTTGCTACAGGTCAAAAGCAGCGTGTTTGTTTAGCACGTGCACTGATCCTGCAACCGTCGGTTATAGTCGCAGATGAAGCGCTCAATGGACTGGATATGGCGATGCGTTCGCAGATCATTAACCTGTTCTTGGAGCTGCAAGAAGAAATGGGGGTTTCCTTTGTTTATGTATCTCAACATATTGGTATTGTTAAACATATTACCGACAAAATAATGGTGATGCATGAAGGAGAAGTTGTGGAAAGTGGAGAAACCCATGAAGTACTCACTTGCCCGACTCATTCGGTTACCCAAAGACTAGTCGAAAGCCATTTCAATAAAGCGACTTGTTTTAAATAGGAACTCAAATGCTAAGGACAGCGTGGATCGTGCTAACCGTATTGGCCTGCAGCTTTCAGGCTCAAGCTTACGTTAATCAACAGACATGGTTAGACACCCAATTTATCGAGAAAGCTTTCATTAACGTCGCTATGCGTAATGAATATTCTGCCGGAAACAAACCGCTAGTAAAATGGAATGAAGCCGTAAAAATTTGGGTTCAGCACAAAGTACCGGACAGTGAACTTCACGATGAACTCACTGACGCACATCTTCGTCACTTAGAACAGATAACTGGGCATCGAATTCAAAGAGTGAATTCACGTGAACAGGCGAATATCGTCTGGGTGTTTACTAAAGAATCCAAGTGGCATGAAGATATTGAGCGAGAACTGGGTAAGCCTGCGCTTGCAAACGTATATGGAGCGATCTGTAAAGCAGGCTACCAAGTCGGTCGCAAAGGCGCTCTCTCACATGCTGCAATCATCATTCCTGTCGACCAAGCGAGAGAGCATGGCAAGTTGCTTGCCTGCATCGTCGAGGAGATCACTCAAGTCTTAGGCTTACCGAACGACTCAGAGAGCGCTTTCCCATCGATTTTTAATGATGAGACCCCTGAAGATCTGCTCTCCCCTCTTGATGTCGTCCTCTTGAAGCTGCTCTATGAACCAGAGCTTAAACCCGGTATGAACGAACAACAAGTGAAACCGATTGTAAGACGATTATTAGCGAGATATAAAAAAGACGGCACGTTAAATCGTGCCGTCTCTACCGCAAAACAAGGAGAGCTATTTCAGCTGATAGGCTATTAATCCCTGTCAGCCTTAGCCGCGTTTTTTCAACTCGACTTCAAATTCGTCTGGGTACAGCACCACACCTTCTTCGTTGTCGTTAGGGAACACAACAACAGATAGCTCGTCATCTTCAAGGCCATAAGTCCAACGACTAAACCATTTTGCCGTCGAGATTGGCTCAGCCTTACAGTGTTCCCAATCTCCGGTTGCCCACTGCTCTGCAAACTCTTGGTGGGGCCAAACCGGCACACAATCTTCCTCTTCGGTGTTGAGCATTACGCAGCCATGCTCATCAGTCAGGATCCAAACCTTACGGTTTTTGGCGATTTCTTTAATGCAGTAGTTAAAGCGCTCATCAGGGCGCATTTTATTCACTGTTTCTAGTTGCTCATTTGATAGCGACATATTCACTTCCTCGCAAAGAAAACGCCCATGGCGTGACCATGGGCGTTAAGGTATACGTTATAGAGATGGAGTTAAGCTAGTTCAGCTTGAAGCCAAGGCCAACCTTGCTTCTTACGACTTAGCGTATTTTCCATCATTAGCATGCCGTCTTTCTCATGCTTAACAAGTTTCTCAGCCCACTCACCTTTGTAAAGTAGACGAGTTTGAGCTGTAGTGATGTCTGTTAGCATAACTGCTGCAAACGCCAAACCTTGTTCAGCACAGCGGCTTTCTAGATCAGCTTCTAGTGCTTCAATCATGCCGTCAACTTGCTCAAGTGTTGCAAGTTCAACTTGACCAACAACAACATCACGACCATTGAATGGGTAACCTTTCAGGTCTTTTTCGACAAGCTCAGCGGCAGATAGGCCTTCGATGTTTGTTTTAGCGATAAGTAGATCTTTAATGAATGCATCTACATCGCATACGTCAGCGATTTTCGCTAGTTCTTCAACTGCATCTTTATCTTTTTGAGTACAAGTTGGAGAAGCAAAACCGACAGTGTCAGATAGGATTGCTGACATCATTAGCTTAGCGATCTTAGGCGTAATTTCGTGGCCTTCGATTTTAAACATGTTAAACAGTACTGTGTTAGTACAGCCAACAGGCCAGATCCAAGCCTCCATAGGGTTTACAGTCATCACGTCACCTAGGCGGTGGTGATCAACGATACCTAGAATTTCTGCGTCAGCCACATCATCTGGAGCTTGAGCTAGATCCGAGTAGTCTACTAACCAGATTTTCTCGCCCGCTACTGAAGTGCGCAGCTCAGGAACTTCTGCGCCAGCCACTTCTAGAATGTGTTGAGTTTCACGGTTAATTTCACCTTGGCGAATAGGCATTGCTTCAACACCACGAGCGGTTAGTAGCTCAGTTGCTACTAGTGCACTACAGATACTATCGCTATCAGGGTTCTTGTGACCTACAACTAGAATCATCTTTTTTCCTATCTGACTAAATTTCTTCCCAACAAGGGGCAATTACTCACAAACCCGATATTTTACCGAATTCTGATGATTTGTCATCGGTTGGATAGAGATTATTTGGTCATAAGCCATGACCAATCATCGTTATCAAACCTAACCCTCTCTTAAGTTTAGCACTAATGACATGACACTCATTAATAATTGGACTCACTTCACAGGTTGAGATGGCAACCAGAATTGAGAAAAAGTTATTGCAAATAATTCTCATTAACATATAGTTGAGAATAATACGCATTCTAAAGACCACTGACTCATGAACTCTATACGATTATCACAAGTTATGCCCAACTGGCTTTCATTGGCTCAGTTTCGTCCAGCATATAAGCGACTCCTGCTACCCGTAGCATTACTTGCTCTTATTGTCAGTGACACCACCAGAGATGTCACTGTCAATACTCTATCTGACGCTTTCTGGGCGGTATCTAGCTACGTTGCATTTACGTTGGCGATTTATCATTACATGTCGGTTTTCTTCAATAAAGAAAGCCGTATCGTCAATTTATACCAAAGTTCTCGCAACCATCAGGTGTTTTTCGCCGCACTGTTGGGTGCTTTACCTGGTTGTGGTGGAGCAATCATTGTAACTACGCAATTTGTTAGTGGCCGTGTTGGCTTTGGCGCAATCGTCGCCGTATTAACCTCAACGATGGGTGATGCCGCGTTCCTACTACTAGCGAGTAAGCCTGATATCGGCTTTGCCGTCGTTGGCCTTGGGGTAATGGTTGGCTGCATTTCAGGCTGGATTGTTAATGGAATCCATCGCGATGATTTCCTGCGCCCTGAAGCAAAGTCAGTCGCGAATCGTTTTAGTTGCGCGAGTGAAAGCACAAACAGTCTGGAACAAAAGGCAATCAATCTACAAGGTGCATTTTGGAAATGGCTACTTGTACCTGCAACCATCATTGCTGCACTTGGCTCTTTTCAGGTCGATGTGAATCAATTGCTCCACCTACCTGAAATGACCATTGAATGGACGGGTGCCATTCTGATCATTGTTAGTATGTTGCTATGGTCTTTAACCAAAGAAATCAAAGATTATGAGTCAACAGTCGCTGAAGACGCGAAACAGGTTTCTTCTCATCCGATTCAGAAAGCTGCGCAAGATACCAATTTCGTTACAGCATGGGTGATACTGGCATTTATGGCATTTGAGCTGATTACTTTCTTTGGCCATATTGACCTCGCCGCGACCTTCTCTGGATGGGGAGTTTGGATGCCACTGATGGGTTTGACTGTTGGTTTACTGCCAGGCTGTGGGCCGCAAATTCTCGTGACGAGTTTGTACATTTCTGGAGCCGCGCCATTATCTGCGCAATTAGCGAATGCGATATCAAACGATGGCGATGCCTTGTTCCCTGCAATTGCCTTGGCACCAAAAGCCGCTTTGGTCGCAACCATCTATTCAGCATTGCCTGCTTTAGTTGTCGGTTACGGTTATTACTTCCTATTCGAAATTTAACAACATTTACGTTGGCAAGAAAAAGCGCCCTCATTTGAGGGCGCTAATTATTTGAAGGTCTGAGATTATTTGTGACGCTCTTTCAACTTGTTGACTACGTCGTTCATCGACAGACCTTGATCTTGTAGAAGAACAAGTAAGTGGTAAATCAAATCCGCTGACTCGCACACTAGCTCCGCCTTATCACCCGACGTCGCCGCAAGCGCGACTTCAACGCCTTCTTCACCCACTTTCTGCGAAATACGTTTGGTGCCACGGGAGTAAAGGTTGGCAGTATAAGAGGAATCAGGGTCGGCACTCTTGCGGGCAGCCAATAGCTGCTCAAGTTGATGAAGCCACACCATTTGCGACTCCTCTTGCGGGTCGACATCCCAACAAGTAGTGTTGCCCAAGTGGCACGTAGGACCAATGGGATTCACTTTCACCAAGAGCGTATCGTTATCGCAATCTAGCTGCATGTTCACCAATTGCAATACGTTGCCAGAGGTTTCACCTTTGGTCCACAAACGCTGCTTAGTACGAGAGAAAAAGGTGACTTGACCGGTTTCACCCGTTTTCGCTAACGCATCTTGATTCATGTAACCCATCATCAACACTTGGCTCGATTGGAAATCTTGTACAATAGCAGGTACTAGACCATCCACCTTGTCCCAGTTGATGCGCTCAGCTAAAGAGCTTACTTCGGCGGTGTTTACACTCATAGTCGAACCTCAATACCTTGTTGTTTTAAATACTGCTTTAATTCACCAATATTGATGACTTGTTTGTGGAATACCGATGCGGCAAGTGCACCATCCACATTGGCCTTTTGGTAAGCTTTCGCAAAGTGCTCCATAGCCCCTGCACCGCCAGATGCAATCAATGGTACGTTACACACTTCTCGCACCATATTGAGCTGTTCGATATCGTAACCGTTACGCACGCCGTCTTGGTTCATCATGTTCAACACGATTTCACCTGCACCACGTTTTTGTACTTCTTGCACCCAATCGCGCGTTTCCCATTGGGTCGCTTTGGTGCGCTCTTCATCACCCGTAAACTGGTAAACCTGATACTTGCCCGTCTCTTTGTCATAGTACGAATCGATACCGACGACGATACATTGCACACCAAATTTATCAGCAAGGTCAGTAATCAACTGAGGGTTCGCCAATGCCGGTGAGTTAATAGATACCTTATCTGCACCAAACTCAAGAATACGCGCCGCGTCTTCCGCTGATTTAATGCCACCAGCGACACAGAAAGGAATATCGATCACTTCTGCAACGCGAGCCACCCAACTTTTATCTACCACTCGGCCATCGCTAGAAGCGGTAATATCGTAGAACACTAGCTCATCTGCGCCTTCTTCAGCATAACGCTGCGCAAGAGGAACGATATCGCCAATGATTTCGTGGTTACGGAACTGAACGCCCTTAACTACTTGTCCATCACGAACATCAAGACATGGAATTATTCGCTTTGCCAACATGCAAATGCCTCCTCTGCTGTGAACTTGCCATCAAGTAGTGCACGACCAACAATCACGCCAGCGACCCCAGAACCTTTCAGCGCTTCGATATCCGCTAATGAGCCAATGCCACCTGATGATTGGAATTTCACTTGTGGGTATTGTTTACATAGGTCTACATACAGCTCTACGTTAGAGCCTTCTAGCGTACCATCACGAGAAATATCGGTACAAAGCACATGCTGTAAGCCAACGGTTAGGTAATCATTAATCAGAGCTTCGATAGTCACGCCTGAGTCTTCTTGCCAACCAGAAATCGCTACCTTACGCGTGCCGTCTTGAGCGATATTGATATCTAGCGCGAGAACAATTTTTTCCGCGCCGTATTTTTCCATCCAACCTTTTACCAATTCTGGTTGTTTTACCGCTGTCGAACCAACAACAACGCGCTGAGCACCTGCTTCGAGTAGATCGACAACGTCTTGCTCTGTACGTACACCACCACCGATTTGGATATTCGCTGGAGTGCTCGCAAGTAGCTTGGCAATCAAATCAAGTTGGCGCGCTGTCGTGTCTTTCGCACCCGTTAGATCCACTAAATGCAACCAATTAGCACCGGCTTGGTGATACAAGTTGAACTGCTCTGCTGGGTCGACTTTGTACTCGGTTACTTGGCCGTAATCACCTTGATAAAGGCGAACCACCTGTCCTTCAATTAAATCAAGAGCTGGAATAATCACACTAAATCCCTTTTATAATTCTAAGAAGTTTTGAATAAGCTTTGCGCCCGCTTTTGAAGAACGCTCAGGGTGGAATTGCACACCGTAGTAGTTACCGCTTTGCACAGCAGCCGTGAATGGATTTTCGTATTCACACTCTGCAATCGTGTACTCGCCAACAGGCATGGCAAAGCTATGTACGAAATAGAAGTACTCGCCTTCTTCAATCCCTTTGAATAGTGGGTTGCCTGTTTTAGCTGAGACAGTGTTCCACCCCATGTGAGGCAGTGGTAAATCACCGGTTTGAAGCAGCTTCACTTCACCATCACAAAGTCCAAGGCACTCAACTAGCTCATCCGCTTTCTGCCCTTTTTCTTGAGACACTTTGCCCAACAGCTGCATACCTAAACAGATCCCTAGCAGCGGCTTTTCTACCTGTTTTACCAAGCTGATTAGATCACGTTCTTCGAGGTTCTTCATCGCTTCACTGGCTGTCCCTACACCTGGTAGAAATAGCTTATCTGCTGCAAGCACTACTTGAGGGTCTTTAGAAATCGTTACGTCATAACCTAAACGTTCAATGGCAAACTTCACCGAAGAAACGTTGGCACAACCAGTATCAATAATGACTACTTTCTGTTCTGTCACTGTTTTTCTCCTTGCTAACGTTAGCCTTAAAGTACGCCTTTACTACTTGGTAGCTCAGTGCCTTCTACTTTGATTGCTTGGCGTAAAGTACGACCAAACGCTTTAAATAGACTCTCAATAATGTGGTGATCATTGTCGCCAGCTGAAGATAGGTGCAACGTACACGCTAGGGTATCAGTCAATGAGCGGAAGAAATGAACCACCATCTCTGTGGATAGGTCACCTACCTGCTCGCGACCGAACTCAGCGTCAAACCTAAGATAAGGACGGCCAGACAGATCAAGTGCACACTGAGCTAAACACTCATCCATTGGCAGGCTAAAGCCAAAGCGACCAATGCCACGCTTGTCACCGAGAGCTTCTTTCAGCGCTTGACCCAATGCAAGAGCGGTATCTTCTACCGTGTGGTGGTCATCAATGTGTAAGTCGCCTTCTACTTTGCACACCATCTGGAATCCGCCGTGAGTCGCGATTTGATCTAGCATGTGATCGAAGAAACCAAGACCCGTAGAAATTTGGTTGCTTCCCTGCTCATCAAGATTAACGGCAACTTTAATGTCCGTTTCTTTAGTGGTTCGAATCACTTCGGCAACACGTGCTTTCACGGTCAGATCTTTAAGGATCTGTTTCCAGTTCATGGTTTCTGGGTTGTATTGAATGCCACGAATAGCCATATTTTCTGCAAGTTGAAGGTCCGTTTGACGATCACCAATCACAACCGAGTTTTGGAAGTCTACTTTGCCACCTTGAAGATATTCTTTAACCAAGCCCAATTTAGGCTTACGGCAAGAACAGTTATCTTCATCGAAATGTGGACAAATCAGCACATCATCAAACTTCACACCCTGAGATTCAAAGATCTCCATCATCATATTATGTGGCGCATCAAAGTCTGCTTGTGGGTAGCTGTCGGTGCCCAAACCGTCTTGGTTAGTCACCATCACCAGGCGGTAACCCGCATCTTGAAGCGAGAGTAGACTTGGAATAACAAACGGCTCTAGCTTGAGTTTGTCTAATCGGTCTACTTGAAAGTCCACCGGCGGCTCAACAATTAAGGTGCCATCTCGGTCGATAAATAGAATTTTTTGTTGCTTGCTCACTCGAACTTCCTTATTTCAAATTTAGTGGCTCTCGCAAAGGCCAGAGCCAATGATATTTAGCCGTAATAGTTTCTAATAAATCCGAGTGTCTTTTCGCACTCGTCTCGACTACCAATACTGATGCGTACACAGTTTTCGATAGGTGAATTGCGCAAAATAATGCCACTCTCCCATGCTGCTTTAAATAGTTCGTCACCTTGCGGAAATTTAACCAATAGGTAATTACCCCAACCTTCAAATATCTCTATGCCTTCAATCATTGATAAACCAACTTGTAGGTAAGCACGGTTTGCGTTGAGGTCGAGGACTTGAAACTTCGCTCTAGCTAGTCCCGCTTCAGATAACGCCTGAGTCGCGATTTCTGCTACTGGCACTGGCACTGGGTACGGTGCGATAACCTTAAGAAGTACATTAATCAGCTCTTCGTTTGCAAGGGTGAAACCGCAGCGCAAGCCCGCAAGCGCGAAAGCTTTAGACAGAGTACGCAAAATCGCTAGGTTCCGATATTGAGCTAATAAATCGACTGTCGATGCTTCTGGGCAGAAATCGATGTACGCTTCGTCCATCACGACAATGGCGCGATCTTTTGTCATCTCAAGCAGAGAGACAATATCTTCACGCTTAACTAGATTGCCTGTTGGATTGTTTGGTGAACAAACAAATACTAGCTTGACGTTATCTAGGTTGGCTTTGATTCCTTCAAGATCAAGCTGCCAGTCTGACGTTAGCGGTACAGTCTTGCGCTCTACGCCAATGGTTTCTGCGCTGATCGCATACATTCCGTAAGTCGGTGGGCAATACAGAATCGCGTCTTCACCCGGCTCACAGAACGCGCGAATCAATAATTCGATACCTTCATCAGCTCCGCGAGAGGTCAGTGTTTGCGCTGGTTTTACACCCGCATAAGCCGCATACGCTTCAATTAGCTCTTTTGGCTGACATTCGCTGTAGCGATTCAAACGCGCAAAATCTGTTTTGTATTCGTTGTTGAATGGCGATTCATTCGCGTTCAGCCAAACGTCGCCCGTACCACCAATTCGGCGAGCCGATAAATAAGGAGTCAGTTGTTGGACTTGTTTACGCGCTAGCTTTTCCATCTCATTACCCTCTTACTTAGCTGCCAGTTTTTCTACGCGAATCGTCACAGCACGCTTGTGTGCATCCAGACCTTCTGCTTCCGCCATAGTTACAACGGTTGGCGCTAACTCTTTCAAGCCATCTGCCGTAAGTTCTTGTACTGTCATTCGTTTAGAGAAATCAGCGAGTCCAAGGCTTGAGTAAGTACGTGTGTACCCGTAGGTGGGAAGAACATGGTTTGTCCCTGACGCATAATCACCTGCTGACTCAGGAGACCAATCACCTAGGAAAATCGAACCTGCATTGTCTAATAGGGGCAGAAGCTCACGCGGATTCTTAGTCTGTACAATCAGGTGTTCCGGACCATAGTAGTTCGAAATCGACACGGCTTGAGTCAACGACTCAGAGATAATGATTAAACTTGAAGCCAAGGCCTTTTCAGCGATATCCGCACGAGACAGCTCTCTAAGCTGACGCTGAACTGCATCGGTAACCTGATCGGCTACAATCGGTGATGGTGTAACAAGCACAACTTGTGAATCTGGTCCGTGCTCTGCTTGGCTAAGCAAGTCGGCAGCAATAAAATCTGGATCAGCCGTTTCATCAGCCAGTACTAACACTTCAGAAGGCCCTGCTGGCATATCAATTGCCGCACCACGGAAGTCATTGCTGACCTGACGCTTTGCTTCTGTTACGTAAGCATTACCCGGCCCAAAAATCTTATCTACTTTTGAAACGCTTTCCGTACCATACGCCATTGCCGCAACCGCTTGACCGCCACCTACGTTGTAGACTTCATCAATGCCACACAACTTAGCGACATAAAGGATCTCATCTGCGATGGGCGGAGGAGAACAAAGAACCACTTTGCGACAACCTGCAATTTTCGCTGGCACCCCAAGCATTAAAACCGTCGATGGCAATGGTGCACTGCCACCCGGAATGTACAAGCCCACTTTTTGAATTGGGCGAGTGACTTGCTCACACAATACACCAGGCTGAGTCTCAACCTTGATCGGCTGAGGTTTTTGCGCCTTGTGGAACTTAGAGATATTCGCATAGGCCTGTTCAAGTGCCTGTTTCATGTTGGAAGACAAGCGTTCACATGCCGCCTCTACCTCTTGCTCAGAGACACGAATCGACTCAGGCTTAACGCGATCAAACTTTTCTGTCAGCTCTAGTAGCGCAGCATCCCCTTCGTCGCGAACCTTGGCGATCACTTGCGAAACCGCTGCGGTGATATTCGCACCTTCAGTAATTGCCGGACGCTCTAAAATAGAGTCTTGCTGAGATTCACTTAATGATTGCCAAACGACTGTTCTCATTGTGATTACTCCATCATTTTCTCAATTGGCAATACTAGGATTGAGCTAGCGCCCAACTCTTTTAGCTGTTCCATTGTTTCCCAGAACAAGTTTTCAGTACTCACCAAGTGAACCGCGACTTTTTGCTGATCTGCAGAAAGAGGTAGAACCGTTGGATCTTCAGCACCCGGTAGTAAAGATTTGATTTGGTCTAACTTATCCGTTGGTGCATGCAGCATGATGTATTTCGATTCTTTTGCTTGCTGTACGCCTTGCATGCGAGTCAGGAGCTTTTCGATTAACGCCACTTTGTCGGCGTCAAACTTACCAGTACGTTGAATCAGTGTCGCTTTTGATTTGAAGATGATTTCAGCTTCTTTAAGACCATTCGCTTCTAGAGTTGCACCAGTAGAAACAAGATCGGCAATTGCATCTGCAAGACCCGCTCGCGGAGCCACTTCTACAGAACCAGTGAGCATACAGGTAGAGAAAGGGACACCTTGTTCGTCCATGTACGCTTTGAGTAGCTGAGGGTAAGTCGTTGCAATGCGTTTGCCTGCTAGGTCCTGAGGGCCGTTGTACTCTTCATCTTTATCAATTGCGATAGATAGGCGACAACCACCAAAATCTAGGCGACGCAACTGAACAAACTCACTTGGCTCGCCCAACGCCTTACGATCTAAACGTACTTCTTCAAGTTCGTTTTCACCGATAAAGCCAAGGTCAACCACACCATCCATGATAAGACCTGGAATATCATCATCGCGTACTAGTAATAGGTCAATTGGCATATTTAGTGAGTGAACAACAAGGCGCTCACCCATGATGTTGAATTTAACGCCGCACTTTTTAAGCAGAGTCTGACACTCTTTACTCAGGCGACCTTTCTTTTGGATTGCGATTCTTAGGCGTTGTGTTTGCATTGCTGTATCCCTGTGCAAGATTTTGAAATTTATAAACTTTTTAAGATTCAAATACTGAAAAACCCTCGGAAGAGTTGTTCTCCCGAGGGTTCTAAATCTTGTTGTTTGCGATTTTAGCCTCCGGGAGTTTCCTGTCTCCCGGGTATGCGTGCATCTCCCGAAAGACTAGACTGGGTGATGATGGTGATGAATGTTCATGACTAATTTACGCATACTTAATAAGCTCTTCTGTTCGCTTTGTTGATATCCACACTAACCAAGGCGAAAACATTTTTCAACCATTTATTTAAACTTTTTTCAATTTGTATATGACAAATAAAAAGGGAGCCTGAGCTCCCTTATCTATTAGCAATAACTTCAATCTGTTACGCGTTTTGACAACTCGCCATCTTTGACTTAGACAGAACAGATAGCAAGACACAAATAGCGATAAATGCTACCGACGCTGCTGCGAATGACATGCCGATAGAAGCGGTCATACCCAGAGTAATGAAACCAATACACGACACTAGTGCAACTGACAGTGCATATGGTAACTGAGTCGCTACGTGATCGATGTGATTACAACGAGCACCTGTCGAAGAAAGAATGGTTGTATCTGAGATTGGTGAACAGTGGTCACCAAATACTGAACCCGCTAATACAGCACTTAACATTGGTAGCATTAGCGCTAGATCCGTTGCACCGGCCATATCACCCGCGATAGGCAGCATAATACCGAATGTGCCCCATGATGTACCTGTAGAAAACGCCATAAGACCAGACAATAGGAACAAAATAACTGGCAACCAGTGTGGGTTGATATTGCCTTGAGCTAAGGTCGACAAGTACTTACCTGTGTTCATGTCACCGATAACTGAACCAATCGTCCAGGCAAACACTAGGATCAGGATCGCGCCAAACATTGATTTCGCACCGATCCAAAGCGTACGCGAGATCTCACTTACCGCAATACCTTGTTTAACAACGGTAAACAGCGCAACAGCCAGGCCAACTAGGCCACCGTAAATAAGAGATGTACCTACATCAGTGTTTTCAAATGCACCAAGTAAGTTAAAGTCGATACCGTCAGCTGCAAGAGCTTGTCCGCCGGTGTAAAGCATTGAAGCAACAGTCGCAACAATAAGTAGTACTATCGGCAAGATCAGGTCAGAAACTTTACCCTTATCGCTCTCTTCGATATCCAACTCTTCGTTTAGCTCATGAGCTTCTTCCGAGTCTTCAGCTTGCTCTTTAGCGAAACCGTGACCACGTGACGCGGCAATTTCATGCTCTCGCATCTTACCGATGTCTAGTCCGAACCAAGCAACAGCAAACACCATAAGTAATGCAAAGATAGCGTAAAAGTTCATCGGAATTAGACGAACATATGCGCCAAGCGCTGAATACTCAGTGATACCATGCGAAACTAAGATGCCACCAATAATTGTCATGATGTAGGCACCCCAGCTAGAAGCAGGCATGATCACACACATTGGAGCCGCTGTTGAATCAAGGATATAAGCTAGCTTAGCTCGTGATACGTAGAAACGGTCAGTGACAGGGCGAGAGATAGCACCAACAGCCAAGCTATTAAAGTAATCATCAACGAAGATGAAAACACCTAAAAATGCAGCAAGAAGCTTAGAGCCACGCTTACTCTTAACTCGAGTTTGAGCCCACTCCGCAAACGCGCGTGTACCGCCTGAAAGCGTTAATAGCGCTGTCATCATTCCTAGCAGGAGTAGGAAGCCAACAATACTCATATTCCAAGTATTGATGCCACCATCTTCAATAAAGACGCTTGAAACGGTAGAACCAACATATCCAAGCGCACTACCAAATGAGTAGTCATTAAGTAAGATAGCGCCCAAAACAATACCCACACCGAGTGAAACAAGTACACGGCGGGTAATAATAGCAAGACTCAATGCCACAAGTGGCGGCAAAAGAGATAAAGGAGATGATGCAAAATCAATTAAATTCATGATCTTCAAAAACCAGTAATAAATGGTTAGAGATCTACTGCAGACTAATTGAAGGAAATCATTTCCAATCAATTAAGTTGAAATTAGCGATAGGTCAGCGAATGCGAAACCCAGCCCTACAGTAGCGCTCCATAGTTTTACAAATTATAGACTATGGCAGTGTTACCCCTTTCGGGTGTAACCCCAGCAAACCTCTTTGATGAGAAAGTTCACTTCGGCGAAATAACCTTTTATGCTTGCTCATTGGCATCACCCCAGCAAACACTACTTATTTATTCCGCGCCTCTACCGCGATCGTTGAAACTTTAAACTACCGAAAAATCATTTTAACAATAATTTAACCAACAAATCGCATTAGGTTGCGCCCATTGTACTCATATCACCACCTCTTTCAACATAATATTCCTTTTTCTACTGTTAAAAATATCGTTAGCTAGCTTCGACTAAGCTTTCATGATTGATGAATAGTCATCCCATTGGATAGCATATTGGTTCATCCATTGAACTCGAACGTTCTGATTTCTCAGAAATCCACCCGATTAATGACGTGTTTGTCTAACTACCTTTACATGACAGATACATTTTTTTGATACACCAGACTTGTTTTTCCGCACTAATACATAATGAAGGACATATACCTTGGGGCTACGCCTATATTTGCGATAACATTTAATATGAAACCGCACTCTCAGATAGTTCTCTGTTAATATAAAAGTTATATCGTGATTAAAAATCTATTTATTGCAAGCAGCTAAATTAATAATGAAATGGCTATCAAACAACATTGTGATAGTTATTTTACGTAAATTTATGTCAGTGAGATTGTAATATTAAATTAAGAGGTTTATGATTCATACATCGACAACTTATATTGCGAAGAGATGAATAAATGTCGGAACTAACAAAAACACTATTAAACATTCGTAGTCTACGTGCTTTTTCTCGAGAGCTAACACTTGAGCAATTAGAAGAAGCGTTAGATAAACTAACTACTGTTGTAGCTGAGCGTAAAGAAGCAGAAGAAGCTGAACGTGAAGCAGCTGCAGAGCAAGAAGCTAAATTAGCCGCTATTGCTGAACAGATTACTAAAGACGGCATCGACGTCGAAGCGCTTATTTCTGCATTGGCAGGTGAGTCTAAAGGAAGTAAGCCAAAAGCGAAGCGTGCTCCTCGCCCAGCAAAATATAAATATGTTGATGCTTCTGGTGAAGAAAAAACTTGGACAGGACAAGGTCGTACACCTTCAGTAATCCAAGAGCAATTAGATGCAGGCAAGTCACTAGACGACTTCCTAATCTAATCGTTTTGAGTGATTTATTTAAAAAGCGCCTTTATGGCGCTTTTTTATTATCCTCTCTAAAAATTAAAAAAGCCTCACTAAATTGAGGCTTTGATAGTTTGCAGTAGAATTAACGTTCCCAGTACGCTTCTTCCAAGCTATCTTCTCGTTCAGGAAGTCCACGAGATAGGCGCGGTGAATGCTGTACTAGCACTTCGTAACTAGCGCGATTAGAGTATTTACATACTTGCGAGAACGATGAATAAGTTAAGTATGAATGTGCGTGCTTACTTGAGTTAGGCACATTCTCTTTGTGGTATTTATTCGCCGCCATATCGTGTAACAATGCAGATAATGCAGCATCACCGGCACCATTAGTATTTTTAATTTTCTCTGGGCCACCCATATACGGTGAAATATGCGAGTAAACTTTGATCGGATTGTCGCAAAGCGCTTTTGAAGCAGGTCGGCTAAATTCGTAACGGTTAAATTCTGCAATACTACCCGGTAATAATGGTAAAGACGTCTCACGTTTTGCAGATTCTTCGGTGTAACCCGCCATAAATAGACCAACTGGCCCTGCAGTACATAATACTAAATCAACCCACTCTAACGTTTTGTCAGAAGCTGCAAGTGGATCAGACTCTCCTGTAAGCGCTTCTGCTTCGTCTTCATTCATTGCCACCACAGAAACATGATCGTTTAAAAAATCTTGCCAAAATGTTGGATCATCTTGAATAACGAATTTGGTGCCTAGAGTTAGCACAACAGGTACGTCATGTTTTTTTGCATACTCGATAGCTTTCATCGTCGCTTCAGGCATTGGGTCGCCTTTCTTACAACGGACCAAATAAGCGGTTAATACCAAAGCAGAAGCATTTTTAAATATCTTTTCAGGAATGCTATCTGGATGGAGCTGATTCATTTGCCCTTCACTAATAGCGAAAGTGCGCTCACCGTCTTCAGTAATTAATGCGAAACAGCGACCAATTGCCCCGTCGACACCTTGCAAATGGTTTAGATCCATACGGCTCGATGTATTACATAAATAGCGATAGCCGTAACTACCAATTTTAATGTCTTGGCTCATTACACCTAAAAGTGTAGAGCGATCATCTGCGAGTACTGAATAGTTGTGAAGCGTATTGCCAATCGTACCACCAGCATATTCATTGGTGATCAAATCTCGATCTTTTAGTTCGTTATATAGCGCTTCAGCAGTCTCATCATCAATAACGAGCGAGTGTCCCTTACTCAGTTGGTATTTTTCGATAAGCTCACTGCTTACTTTGGCCTCAATATCAACAAGAGTTTGATCAATGCCGATAATATGCGTGCGCGACATCTTTTTACTTTCTTGAGATTGACTCACCAATGGATCACGAGCGTGAACAGGAAAGTAATGCTTCGATTTACGTTGACCAGGAAATTTCATAACAATGCTTCTGCAGTAAAGAATCTGAATAAGGGATGAAAGGATGCCGGATTCTACCTTGCAGGTTTTAGGACGGCAACAAAAGGTATTATAGCAAACGTTTGCATCAGCAATTAAAATCAGAGCGGCTCTGAATGTAATAAATAAGTGGGGTGGTCGATTGATGAAGCACCCAGTTTTAATGAGTGCTTTTATCGCTTTGGTTAGGCGTTCTTTTATTGTAGGAGCGGTCGCCTATTCACCTTCCATAAAGCTAAGATCCGGCAAGCGGTCAAGGTTCTCAGCGTAGCGCTTTAAGTTGAACTCACCTTCGTTTTTCATTACATCAAAGATTTCAATCGCTACCGCACACGCCATCATAGCGATAGCATCTTCACGAGGCGTGCCCGTCATCATCAAACGCATCAAGGTTTCTTTCACCTTCACTGGGTTTCCATCTTCTAGCTGGTTTTCGATGACTTCAATCAACTGGGCTTCTTCGATGATTTGGTTTTCTTCGCTCATTAGGTTAACTCTAACTCTCTTGAATTTTCGCCACTATGCCATATATACAAGTTTAATAGTTAAATTTCGCCGATTTTCATTAAGCAAACGCATAATAAATATCCGAATTCGAAGTGTGAGTTCGATCTCGGATCTGTCCCCTCGCTATGCTTTCTGATAAAATCTGCATCCAGTTAAATTAAGTGGTGTTTAGTAATGTCTGACAACAGTCAAAAGAAAGTCATCGTTGGCATGTCCGGTGGCGTTGATTCATCTGTATCTGCGTATCTTCTTAAGCAGCAAGGCTATCAAGTTGAAGGCCTGTTTATGAAGAACTGGGAAGAAGATGACAACGAAGAATACTGTACGGCAGCTGAAGATCTTGCCGATGCACAAGCGGTCTGTGACAAGCTAGGCATTCACCTGCACACCATTAACTTTGCTGCCGAATATTGGGACAACGTATTCGAGTATTTCCTTGCTGAGTACAAAGCCGGTCGTACACCCAATCCAGATATTCTGTGCAACAAAGAGATCAAGTTTAAAGCATTTTTAGAGTTTGCGGATGAAGTGCTCGACGCAGACTATATCGCTATGGGTCACTATGTCCGTCGTACATTCCCGACGCAAAAAGAAATTGAAAACGGCGACAAGCCACGCATGCTTCGTGGTTTAGACAGCAACAAGGACCAAAGCTATTTCCTATACACGCTAAGCAGCGAGCAGGTCGCCCGCAGCCTATTCCCTGTTGGTGATTTAGAGAAACCAGAAGTTCGCCGCATTGCGGAAGAACAAGATCTGATCACAGCGAAGAAGAAAGACTCAACCGGTATCTGTTTCATCGGCGAACGTAAGTTCACGGATTTCCTAGGCCGCTATCTACCAGCGCAACCAGGCGACATTGAAACGCCGGAAGGTAAAGTGATTGGTAAGCACAACGGATTGATGTACCACACCTTAGGTCAACGTAAAGGCCTGCATATCGGAGGTCAAAAAGGCGGTGGCGGCAATGAAGACCCGTGGTTCGTTGGTGACAAAGATCTTAAGCGCAATGTGTTGATTGCTGTTCAAGGTAAAGATCACCCAATGCTCAAATCTCAAGGTTTGATTGCTTCTCAACTGCACTGGGTTGCTCGTGAAGCGATTAAAGAACCGTTACAATGCACTGTAAAAACTCGCTACCGTCAAACGGATATCCCATGTACTATCATCCCTATCGATGATGAAAACATTAAAGTGATCTTTGACGAACCTCAAATCGCTGTAACACCAGGGCAATCTGCTGTTTTCTATAAAGATGACGTTTGCTTAGGTGGCGGAATCATCGAAGAACGCATTTAAATTTAGGAGTAGAACTACGTGGCTAACACACTATATGACCGTACCATCGCCTTTGCAGGAATTTGCCAAGCTGTCGCTTTGGTCCAACAAGTCGCAAAAAACGGTCACTGTGACTCTGACGCGTTTGAAACATCCCTAAAAGCGATCTTAAACACTAGCCCAAATAATACCGTTGGTGTTTTCGGTCGTGAATCCGACCTCAAGCTTGGTCTAGAGTGTTTGGTTAAGGGGATCGACAGTACTCCTAACGGTAGCGAAATCACACGTTACATCATTAGCCTCATGGCGCTTGAGCGTAAACTTCAGACTCGAAATGATGCCATGTCTCAGTTAGGCGATCGCATTCAAATGTTGGAACGCCAACTCGAGCATTTTGAGCTACTCGATGAGCAGATGATCAGCAACCTTGCCAGCGTCTATCTCGATGTAATCAGCCCAGTTGGTCCACGTATTCAAGTCACTGGTACACCATCAGTGCTGCAACAGACATCGAACCAACACAAAGTTCGCGCTCTTCTTCTATCAGGTATTCGCAGTGCCGTTTTATGGCGTCAGGTTGGCGGCAAACGTCGTCACCTAATCTTTGGACGCAAGAAAATGGTTGAGCAGGCACAAATACTATTAGCTCGAATCTAACGTTAATTAGTAGCTCGCGCATGACGCGAGCTTCTTCTTTTATACCAAAGCACTTTCCTCCAAAATAAGAGAAAAGCAAACGTTTGCGCAATATTCGTGACAAACGCTTTGGTAATTGGTATAAAGCACACAAAATTTAGAAACTCAATTTTCAGGAGAACATCATGGAACTGTCAGCATTGACTGCTGTTTCACCAGTAGACGGTCGTTACGGAAGCAAAACAATCGCACTTCGCAGCATCTTTAGTGAATTTGGACTACTAAAGTACCGCTCTATCGTTGAAATTCGTTGGTTACAAAAGCTTGCAGCTACAGATGCAATCACAGAAGTACCAGCATTCAGCGCTGAAGCAAACAAGTTCCTAGATGAGTTAGCCGCAAACTTCTCTGAAGAAGACGCAGCGCGCATCAAAGAGATCGAGCGTACAACTAACCACGACGTTAAAGCGGTTGAGTACTTCCTAAAAGAGAAAGTGGCAGGTGTTCCTGAGCTTCACGCTGTAAACGAGTTCATTCACTTTGCTTGTACTTCAGAAGACATCAACAACACCTCTCACGCGCTAATGCTGAAAGAAGCTCGTGACGAAGTGATTCTTCCTGAAATCAAAAACATCATCGACGCTATCAAAGCACTTGCTGTTGAGTATCGTGACATCCCTCTTCTATCTCGTACACACGGCCAGCCTGCTTCTCCTTCTACTATGGGCAAAGAGATGGCGAACGTGGCGTACCGTATGGAGCGTCAATACAAGCAGATCGCTACCGTTGAAATCTTAGGTAAGATTAACGGTGCTGTAGGTAACTACAACGCTCACCTTTCTGCTTACCCAGAAGTAGATTGGCACCAGTTCTCTGAAGAGTTCATCACTGAGTCTCTAGGCGTAACTTGGAACCCATACACAACTCAAATTGAACCGCACGATTACATCGCTGAACTGTTCGATGCGGTTGCACGTTTCAACACTATCCTAATCGACTTCGACCGTGACGTTTGGGGCTACATCGCTCTAGGTCACTTCAAACAAAAGACGATTGCTGGAGAGATCGGTTCTTCAACAATGCCTCACAAAGTTAACCCAATCGACTTTGAAAACTCAGAAGGTAACCTAGGTCTAGCAAACGCGGTATTCGGCCACCTAGCACAGAAACTCCCTATCTCTCGCTGGCAGCGTGACCTAACTGACTCGACAGTTCTACGCAACCTAGGTGTTGGTGTGGGCTACGCAATCATCGCGTACACTTCAACGCTCAAAGGCATCAGCAAACTAGAAGTTAACCGTGAAGCACTTCTTGCAGAGCTAGACCAAAACTGGGAAGTTCTTGCAGAGCCTGTACAAACTGTTATGCGCCGTTACGGCATCGAGAAGCCATACGAGAAGCTAAAAGAGCTAACTCGTGGTAAGCGTGTAGATGGCGAAGCAATGCGTAACTTCATCGACGGCCTTGAGCTACCAGAGCACGAGAAAGCGCGTTTAAAAGAGATGACGCCAGCGAACTACATCGGTCAAGCGATTGAGCTAACTGATAAGCTGTAAGAGAATCGAGAATCGAGAATCGATGAGATTTTTGGAGGGTTGGCGTTTTGCGTCAACCCTTTCTTTTGTTTGTAGAAATATTTTTCTTTAGGGAAGATTGAGAGAATCATTTATTAGAACAAATGACTCTTTTTCTAACTTTCCCAGGGCGAAGCCCGATCCCATTTTCCAAAAGCGTAGCGTTCCATAGGACGAAGTCCGTACCTTTACCTCACTGCTTCTGGAAAAACAGCGTAATCTTCCCAACTTCAATGCCAAACTTCTTAATCTTAGTCAGATTAAAGACATGATTTTCATCTTGGCGATATAACCAATCATCGAAGCTTACGACCACGGTAGAGTCTTCCATCTGTAGTTCAAAATCATATTGCCATTGAAGTGCATTGCCCACTTCTCTCCCTGTAGCGACCCCAATGATGTCGTCAGCACTTCCTTGATATCGCCCATCGCCTAAGCGTTCAATGGTCCAAATTCGTTGGGATTTTTCACCATCATCAAACACAAAGTCTTCAACGAGAGTGAGAGTATTTTCTTTTACACTACCAACAATCACAACCTCAAAACGACGCGTCTGTTTATTGGTGTAGTCTTGCACCATGCCCCAAGCCATTGACTTGCCTTCAAAGTACTCAAACAAGTTGAATTCAGGTTTGCTGTCTCTGTAGTCATCTAAGTCGCTCGTACAACCTAAAGTAAGTTGAGTACATAGCAATAGTAATATCGTCTGCCCTAGGCGCTTAAACATCAATTTCTCCCAATTAAACGTTCTCTGAGCCCCGGATACTCAGTATTTGGTGATAACCATATTGCGAGAAATGCATCGTTAAACGCTTCTTCCTCAATAGAGCCAATAAGCCGATCGTTTACCATAGGTTTAGAATAGAAAAAGCTACCTCTGTACCCATCTGTCACATAGGTCAGGCTGTTACCTTCTTCTATGTCGGGGAAGATGTTTTCTAGCCTAGCCGCCCACTCTAGCATTTCACTTTGCTTGTAACCGAGTTTTTGCCACTGTTCGACCGTTGCGTCTAGCAATTGTTTTTGAGAGATATCTCTTTGGTAAGTAATCGAAAGGGCAAGTGGATGAGGTGTAATATCCTGTTCAACAACATAACCACCATTTGGCGTTAGTAATTGAGATTCATAAATATCAAAGAAAAACATGGTTAACTGAGCTTGGCCAACACTGGACCAACTTTTCCAGCTTTCAACGTTATGTCTTGAAGACTCAGACGCAAAAACACTACCGGTCAGCATTAGGAACACTGTTATTACTACTATGCGCTTCATATCCGTATACCTTCACAATCAATGCAATGATTAGAGTCCACTCAACGAGCAGTATGCTCACCGTGGTGAAGGTAGAAGCCCCAAATGAAACGGCTCCAAGACTTTCCCCCGCGATGTAGCTAAGTGTTCCTCCAATCCCTCCTACCATTGATACGACGGTTAATGGATACTGGCTCAATATCGGATACAAAAAATAAGCATACCAAGCAAAGATTAGCCACAGTGCAAACAGCCAAACGGGGAAATACTCGTGTTGAAACTGAAACCAGCCAATCGTTAAGTTGGTAAAATCAACTGCAACGCCTAAACAAACAACAACGACATACTTAAACCAATTAAGTGTCACTTTCGCAGCTGAGTAAACGAGAGTCAGTACGACAAGGGATAATGTCAGGTATTGCAGGTCGTAATTGCCGATAACCGCACAGAACCAGATAACTTGAAACCAAGTTGAGACAATTAGTAACCGTTTCATCATGCGCTCCTTTAATTTGGCTTCTAAGGGCGCTGAAAGGTCATGTGAACAGTGCTGATTGATTTTGCACGAAAGCCACCTTCACAGTAGCAAAAGTAGTAATTCCACATTCTTACAAATCGCTCATCAAATCCCAAGTCAGAGACCTGTTCATGAGCTTGGTTGAATTTCAGGTACCAGTCTCTAAGAGTTTTGGCGTAATCCTCACCAATGTCGTAAAGATCTCTCAGAACAAGGTCACTATGTTTTGTTGTGGACTGTGTTAATGCAGTGATCGACGGTAAAAAGCCACCTGGGAAGATATATTTCTGAATAAAATCAACATTATTGCTGTAATAATCGTAGCGTTGGTCTGCGATGGTGATAGCTTGGATTGCCATCAGTCCACCCGGCTTCAACAATGACTGGCACTTTTGAATGTAAGAGGTAAGAAACTGCTTGCCAACTGCCTCTATCATTTCAATCGATACGAGCTTATCAAAAGCCCCCTCCAACAAACGGTAGTCTTTTTTGAGCAGGGTAATCTTGTCTTGCAAGCCCTTCTCTTCTATCTTCTGCTGCGTGTATTGAAACTGCTGTTCTGAAATAGTCGTGGTTGTAACATGGCAACCATAGTTTTCTGCCATATAGATAGCCATTGCTCCCCACCCAGTTCCTATCTCAATCACGGAATCTCTAGACGAAAGCTTCAGTTGCTGACATAAGCGATCCATTTTATTAATCTGGGCTTGCTCTAGCGTGTCATTAGGCGATTCATAAATGCCTGATGAATAAAGCATGCGACTATCAAGGAATGTTTCGTAAAGTTCATTACTCAGATCGTAGTGAGCTTCAATGTTTTTTGCCGAGTTCTCTACCGTGTTGCGATTCAACCAGTGGCCAACTTGATAAATGAGCTTCGACAGAAAGCTTGAACGACTTTCTATAGTGTCTAAAGTTGACAGGTTCATTGCCATCAACTCCATTAAAGCGGTGAGATCAGGGCTTTCCCACCATCCGTCCATGTACGCTTCACCAGCAGCAATGCTGCCACCTTTCAGTAAGCGTGCATAAAAGGCAGGATTTTTAACCTCAATAATGGCACTAGGTTGACCCTTCTGCGGACGACCAAAGCTCTCTCTGACTTGAGGAGCACCTTGAGAACCAAAAGATTCGATGATGGTCAAGGAGCCATACTGAATCTTGTATAAACATGAAAATGCGATGTTTCGGGCTGTTTTCTGCACCGAAGTTAATTGCGTAGGCAAAGGTAGCGTTTGTGAATTAATCATTTCCTAGGCTCCTTGTTATTTTTCTATTTTCGCGCTTTGAGTCTGTTCAATTTCATCACCCTGCCTATATTTGGGGTGAGAATAAAACGGCGCTCCTTTGATCCAGAGTTTTAATGCGTGCCAATAAATGCCCACAGTAACTTTTACTGCCATTATTGGAGTAACGATCAAATGTTTAAGTAGAACTCGCGAACACAGTGGTTCCCTAGCCATCTTCATTGTGGCGTCAAACTCTTTATGGCTACGATGACACTCCAAGTGAATCGAGAGACGCTGATCAATAGGCTTAATTTTCCAAACGTACTCTTGCTCAATCGGATTAAAAGGCGAGACATGAAACGCTTTTGCATGCCTCCAAGTTTCTTGATCATTTGCATCTAATAAATAGTAGTAGCGTTCGTTCCAAGGTGTGTTACTAACCTCTGCCAGTAAGTAGCACCACTTTCCAATCTCATCGTAAATGTAGTAGAAATTGACCGGACTAAAATAGACGCCAAAATACCTTAGGTGGACCACAGCTTTAACGCTTCCTTTTGTGACCTCACCGCCAAGTTCCAAGACCTTGTTAAATACCGACTGTTTTAAGTCCCCTGAACCCAAGTAGTCATCACGTTTAAACCTAGCCCAATGCCACCAGCGAGTTCCGAACCCCCACACCTTACTTTGCAAAAGTTCAAGCTCATCTAAGTCTAGACATGGCATAAATAGGCGGTAGTTCAAAGCGTGTTGAACGGGAGTAAAACGCCTGTGCCTCACATCACCGACATAAAGACAGCTACCCTTTCCTTCGAACATCTTAAGCCACTCCCTGAGAACCGAGATTGGAATCAAGTAGATTGATTCCTCTCACTATGTCTAGAGCGCTACGTACACCATCTTCATGGAAACCGTTGTACCAATACGCACCACAGAACCAAGTTCGAGATAGACCGTTGATTTCGTCGCGTCGAGCCTGTGCCTCTATGGATTGCTGGTTAAAAACCGGATGGTGATAAACAAAGCGTTTTAGCACCTTATCTTGTGCTATTTGCTCACTACTGTTGAGTGATACGCAGAAAGTTTTCGGTGCATCAATGTGCTGCAAAATGTTCATATTGTAGGTCAATGTAGGCGCTCTGCCTTCTTCGCCTTCAGTGCCTTCAAGCCAATAGTTCCAAGATGCCCATGCCGCTTTTCGTTTTGGCAATAAGCTTTCATCTGTATGCAAAATGACTTCATTGGCTTGATAAGCAAGATTGGATAAAACAGATTGCTCAGTTGCGCTTGAGTCGTTTAAAAGCTGTAGAGCCTGATCGCTATGGCAAGCAAACACAACTTGATCAAACCTTTCTGCCTGACCATTAAAATGCAGCGTCACACCAGCTTGGTCTCTGACTACAGAGTCAACAGGAGTGTTGAGACGAATCTTATCAGCAAATCCTCGGGTAAGAGGCTTGATGTAGGCTCTTGAGCCGCCTTTGATGACATACCATTGCGGGCGATTGGTGACATCGAGAAGACCGTGATTGAGGAAAAATCTCGCAAAGAAGGGCAATGGAAACGCTCGCATATCTGCCAATGTCGAAGACCAGATAGCCGCACCCATTGGCAAAATATAGTTGTCGCAGAAGTAGTCACTAAAATCACGCGAAGTGAGGAAGTCTCCAAGCGTTAAATCGACCATATTGGGTTGATTGGCTATCTCTTTGACTTCTTTGTTGAAGCGGAGAATTTCCAAAATAAACGAGTAAAATTTAGGATTTAACCAATTGCGTTTTTGAGCAAACAGCGTCGACACAGTATGGCCATTATATTCAAGCCCATTACTATCGTTTCTTACGCTAAAACTCATTTGGCTTGGCCTGCCCTCCACTCCAATCTCTTCCATCAAAGCAATGAAATTAGGGTAGGTTCTGTCGTTATAGACAATAAAACCTGTATCTACAGAGTAAGAACTACCTTCAACGTCGATATCAACAGTTGCAGTATGCCCGCCAATGTAATCATTCGCTTCAAACAAAGTGATGTCGTGATCTTTATGTAAATAGTAACCACAAGTTAACCCTGATATTCCTGTTCCTATAATGGCTATTTTCATCGTCCAGTTCCTATCCTTGAGCGAGTAGCTTGGCAGTCAGTGCATTTTGCCAGCGATATGGGAGAGCGCCGATCAAGCGTAAAATTGAGGTGAACTTCCTAGGGAAATAGATGTGGTCTTTTCCTTTCGCAAGTCCGTCTCTTATCTCCTTAGAAGCCCTCTGAGGGGAAATTAACATAGGCATTTCAAAGGTGTTTTTGTCGGTCAACGGTGTTTTGACGAATCCAGGATAAATAATCGATACATCAATGCCTTGCGGCTTGAGATCCACCTGAAGAGTTCGTGCTAAATAACTTACTGCCGCTTTCGATGCACCATAAGCTTCCGCTCTAGGCAAAGCCACCTCGCTCGCAATCGACCCTACTATGGCGAGTCGTTGTCCACGCGAAAAATACTTCTGGCAAGCCTCAATGGCGTTAGTAAGCCCGATAACGTTAATGTCGAAAACACGTTTCATCAGAAGCGCATCAAGCTTTCCATCATCTACGTACTCGCAGTCACCTGCATTTAAAATCCAAAGGTCGGGAGTACTTTGTAGGGTGCTAAGAGCAACACTCGTCGCCTCTAGGTCTGTGAGGTCAAAAGCAATAGGGTGTAAGTTGGAAAACGTCTGTTTTAGCTCACTTAATCGCTCTTCATTCCTACCACAGGCATAGACCTCGAAACCGTTATCGGCATAATCTTTTGCAAGTTGGAGCCCTATCCCCGAAGTGGCCCCCGTTATTAGAACCGTCTTCATTTGCCCAACCTTTGCTTAATTGTTTTGATGACCGAGCCTAGTAGAGGCAGGTTTTCGTAGAGCATCTCTCCAAGGTCAAAATAGTCACGATGGTAAATAACTCGACCTTGAGAAAATTTCAGATGGCTAACACCATTAACGTACACCACAGAACCTTTTGATAGCTTTGGATGTTCCAGCGCCATCTGCCAAGTTAGAAAGCCACCGTTTCCTGTTTGCTGGTGCTCAAGAATGTTGAAATCACAACGCGTCACATTGGAGTAAAGAGATTCAAAGTAGGTTTCTAACTCTCGCCAACCTTCTAACCTGTGCGCAGCATCTTCAAAAACAACCTCGTCATGATATACATCGGATAAAAGATGAAGATTTGATTTGTTCAGCTGTTGATAAACCTCGCCTACCGCCTGTACATCCATTCGAAACACCTCATTCAATCTTGTACATTTATTTTTTTTGTACAACAATTTAACCATAGATGATTTCTAAAAGTTGTACAAATTTTAATTTGTATAAATTTTTGTATAACTTGTACGTGGAGTTTTTTAAAAGAGATCAAAAAAAGGCTTGGTTTTAAACCAAGCCTTTTCAATGGATTAGATGCGAAAACTACGAATTGCGTAGAGCTGAGATGCGTTTGTCTAGCGGTGGGTGACTCATCAATAACTCTGTCATAGAACGTTTGCCGTTGATGCCAAACGCCATCATAGAACCTTCTAGTTGAGACTCGTGGCTTACTTTTAGTCGCTCTAGTGCTGCGATCATCTTATGCTTACCCACTAACTGGGCCGCACCTGCATCAGCATGAAACTCACGATGACGGCTGTACCACATGGTGATGAAGCTCGCCAAGAAGCCGAACAACAACTCCAACACCATACTTACGCCAAAGTAGACCATCATATTGCTGCCGCCCTCTTCTTCATTGTCGTTAGACGCGACAATATTGGCGATAAAACGCGACAAGAAGATAACAAAGGTGTTCACTACGCCTTGCATCAAGGTCATGGTCACCATATCACCATTCGCAATATGACTCACTTCATGCGCAAGAACCGCTTCTGCCTCATCACGAGTCATATTGTGTAGAAGACCTGTCGAGACAGCAACTAAAGAATCATTGCGTTTTGCACCAGTCGCAAATGCGTTGATATCTGCTGAGTCGTAAATCGCTACCGTCGGCATACCAATGCCCACTTGTTCAGACTGACGACGAACCGTTTCTAATAGCCAATGTTCAGTCTCATTACGTGGGCTTTCAATCACCATCCCGCCCACAGAACGTAACGCCATACCCTTCGACATCATCAATGAAATAAATGAACCACCAAAGCCAAAAACAGCGGCCATAACTAGTAGCCCTGACAAACTACCTGGCTGCATCCCCGTCATTGCATACACAATGTTGAGGACGACACTCAACACCAAAACAACAGCTAAGTTGGTTGCAAGAAATAACATTACTCGCTTCATTACTTTTCTCCAAAAACCGGAAGCATTTTATTATTGTCCCTCAGAATCACTCTTGGGACTGTTCTTTACCTAATAGATATAGTCTATCCCCTTTAATTACAAGGTTAAGAAGTAAATTGAAACATTTGATTTCTAGAAAGTAAGTTTAGATTTAACACTCAGTAAACAATAGGCACAACAAATGAGTAGAACACCTTAAATAAGGCTACGACTTTTGCGTTAGACTTTGGTCGTATTGTGACTGTTTTCAAACGTGCTAGATTTAGTTGAGATTAAAAAATCCATGTAATAAGGGAACAAAATCATGGTTGAAACTAACAACTATCAAATGGCTATTGATCTGTTGTGTTGTCATCTCGGTATTTCTGAGGATGAGGCAAAGCAGCAGCTTGGGATCTCGGTTGAAGATCAAACTCAAAAACGCATTATAGAGACACAAAGCGCGTTAATGGGCTTAAACCAAGACAAGTAACAAAGACTAATATTTAAAAGGCTGCCAAATCAATTTGGCAGCCTTTTACTTTTTATCGATTTAGAAGTGGCGAAACATCAATATACTTAGCCAAATCCTTGCGCTTAACTTTAGGAACATACGGAATCTCACCAAGTTTTGGCGCAGCGATTTTGTTCTCAAGCATCTCTATAATTTCAGCGTAGTGCTCTGTGCCTGGGTTAACTCGGTTTGCCACCCAGCCAATCACTTCAACACCATCGGCCTTAATCGCATCTAGCGTAAGCATTGCATGGCTAAGACAACCTAGCTTGATACCAACCACCAACACCACTGGCAGTTTTTCTTGCTGTACCCAGCTAGATAAACAATCCTGCTTTGAAACCGGAACGCGCCAGCCACCGGCACCTTCAACCAGCACGATATCTGAGTTTTGTTTGTGCTCAGCTAGCTTATCGCTCAGCACTGAATACTCGATTTCTACATTCTCGCGAATAGCGGCAATATGGGGAGAAGCCGGCAGCTCCAATGCATAAGGATTTACGTCATCGTAAGCTACACTCACTGTTGCAGCGTCTTGCAAATACAAAGCATCCGAGTTACGGAAACCTTGCTCAGTTTTGTCACTGCCTGCCGCTACTGGCTTATAGCCAATCGTTTTTAAATCCTTTTCAGCAAGCGCATTTAAGATTGCTTTCGAAGCAACCGTTTTTCCAACATCGGTATCCGTACCCGCAATAAAAAATGCATCAATCATAGATTAATAACCCCTAAACAGACCTGATATGTTGCAGGTAGAAGACCCTGATGATTTCGATAGATTTGGTACTCGCCTTCTACTTTAAGCAATGCACTACGACTTGTTAGCCCATTGGAGCGACCATCAATATGAGTTGCACCGATGCCTTTTAGGTCGCGCATTAGCGCAAAAGACGTTTCATACCAAACCTTGATCGGCGCTAAGTCTAGTTGATGCGCATGGCATTCAGATTGCGCTAACGCAATTTTTACCTGATTGAATGGAATAAAGTCATTGACGTGTTGATATGAGTCAATTTTTGCCCAAGCTTGTTTGAGTTCAAATAACGAGCCATCGAGTAACGTGGATAAATACGCATTACCTTTCGGTTTAACCACTCGCTTGATTTCCCTTAGAGGAATACTAAGGTCGTCACACCACTGCAATGCAAGGCTAGAAAAGACGAAATCGAACTCATTACTCTGAAATGGTAAACACTCAGCATCTCCTTGCTGGTAGTGCACATTTACCGAGCCGCAACGTAGCTTAGCTTCCGCGAGCATTTTATCAGATAGATCGAAGCAGACGACCACTGCACCACGCTTTAAAAGTTCAAGCGAAAAATACCCAGTCCCACAGCCGATATCGAGTACGGTTTTTCCAGCAAGGTTTTGAGGCATCTTGTCTAGTAGGCGATGTCCAACCTCACGTTGAAACGCGGCATGGTGATCGTAGGTATTTGCAGCTCGGCCAAACGCTTCAGCAATCGCTGCTTTGTTGACTGTGTCTTTTGAATCTATCACTACTGCTTGATTCATTAACTTACACTCCTTTCACTGCTTGCTTGAGTGCATCAGCCAATTTGATGACATCTTGCTTATCATGTTTAGTGCTGAGAGTAATTCTCAACCTTGCGCTGCCTGTCGGTACTGTTGGTGGACGAATTGCCGTCACCCAGAAACCCTGATCGCGAAGCTGCTTTGATACACTTGTAGCTTTGTCAGCAGAGCCCAATATGAAAGGCTTTATTGGGGTAATCGTCTCTCTGTAACCTTCACATCCATGAAGTTGCTCATCAAAGCATCGAGATAGCTCAGCGAGTTTTTCTCTTCGCCACTCTTGTGTCTCAATCATTTCTGTTGCTTTTTTTAGTGCTATTGCTTGAGAAGGAGGAATCGCCGTTGAGTAAACGTGATGTTTAGCAAACTGGGTTAAATAGTCTCCAACCGAGTTGCTACACATAATCGCCGCTCCCGAGAGTCCAAACGCTTTACCAAAGGTAACCACCAATATCTCAGGTTGGATCCCAGCATAGTCACAACTGCCCTTCCCTTTGTTGCCCAATACTCCTACACCGTGAGCATCATCAACCGCTAGCCAAGCGTTTTGTACAATGGCCGATTTAATCGCCTTAAGCGGAGAAAGATCACCATCCATGCTAAACACACCTTCAGTCACGACCAAGGCACTCTGAGTAAGTAAGGTTTTTAAGTGTGTAACGTCATTGTGCTTGAAGCGCTTCATCGTTGCGGGAGAAAGCATACCTGCCTCAATTAACGAAGCATGGTTTAACTTATCTTGCAGTAGGAGATCGTCTTTCTTAAGCAATGTAAACAGTAGCGCTTGATTGGCAGAAAAACCTGACCCAAACAATATTGCTCGCTTAAATCCAAGCCAGCGACACAAGGTCTCTTCAAGCTTTTTGTGCGCAGAACTAAAACCGGTGACGAGTGGAGACGCACCACTCCCATTGCCATATATGTCGAGCCCTTCTTGCCATGCCTTAGTTAGCTCCTTATCTGAAGCTAAGCCAAGATAGTCATTACTGGAGAAGTTTAGATACTCTTGATCATCGTGGGTTAAGCTGGCGGTGTTATTTGACTCTACAGCCTTAAGCGAGCGAGTTAAGCCCTTAGCTTTTCGCTCACTAAGGGCAGAATCAATACGTTGCTCAAACACTTGCATCGTAGAATAGGTCGTCTTTAGTTGGTCTCGCCGCAACACGCTCTACAACGCGATCAAGAAGATCATTCTCTTCAATTTCATCAGGTTTTTGAGAAACTTCCTGGCTGTTAATACCAAGCTTGTTAAATAGCTGCATATCTTTATCTTCTGACGGGTTTGGCGTTGTCAGCAATTTGCAGCCATAGAAAACCGAGTTAGCGCCAGCCATAAAGCACAACGCCTGCATCTGCTCATTCATGTTTTCACGACCAGCCGAAAGACGAACAGCAGAGCCAGGCATCATGATACGTGCAATCGCGATTAGGCGAATAAAGTCGAATGGCTCAACATCATCAACCTCTTCTAGTGGTGTACCTTTCACTTTGACAAGCATGTTAATTGGCACACTTTCAGGGTGAGTAGGCAGATTCGCAAGCTCTACCAATAGACCTGCTCTATCATTAGCACTCTCACCCATACCAATAATGCCTCCAGAACAAATCTTCATTCCTGCATCACGCACATGCGAAAGCGTATCAAGACGATCTTGGTAAGTACGCGTGGTGATGATGCTGCCATAAAACTCAGGTGAGGTATCTAGGTTATGGTTGTAATAGTCTAAACCTGCATCCGCAAGTGATTTTGCTTGGTCAGAGGTTAGCATACCCAGTGTCATACAGGTCTCTAGACCCATCCCTTTGACACCTTTGATCATTTCAGTCAGGTGCGGCATGTCACGCTCTTTTGGGTTCTTCCACGCTGCGCCCATACAAAAACGCGTCGAACCTGCGCTTTTCGCTTTTTGAGCGGCATCGAGCACGCGTTCCACTTCCATTAAGCGTTCTTTTTCAATATCTGTGGTGTAACGGGCACTTTGCGGGCAGTATTTACAATCCTCTGGACAAGCACCTGTTTTAATAGAAAGCAACGTACTGACTTGTACATGGTTATGTTGTTGATATTGACGATGAACCAATTGCGCTTCGAACAACAGATCCATAAATGGTTTTTCCATAAGGCCGCGAACTTGCTCAATAGTCCAGTTATGACGTACTTCCACGTGCTTTCCTTTGATTATTGTTGGTTTGATTACTTGGCTAGTCTACTGACACCATGTAGACTGTCAACACAACAAAAAATCAAAAGTTTACATTTGGTTATCTTTTAATCGATCAGATTTCAGGAACTGGACATGGATCTCGCTTTCGACCGCCGTCATATATGGCATCCTTATACTTCAACGTTAACACCTCTGACCTGCTACCCTGTGACATCAGCAAAAGGGGTTCACTTACAACTTGAAGATGGAAAACAGCTCGTAGACGGTATGTCTTCTTGGTGGTCGGCAATACATGGCTATAATCATCCTCACCTCAATGCAGCAGCTCATACTCAGATTGATAAAGTGTCCCATGTTATGTTTGGCGGGATCACGCATGATCCTGCAATCAATTTGTGTAAAAAATTACTCTCATTTGCGCCAAGTAATTTACAGCATGTGTTCCTCGCAGACTCAGGGTCAGTCGCGGTTGAAGTCAGCTTAAAAATGGCACTGCAATATTGGCATGCGAAGGGTGAATCTCGACCTAAATTCTTAACCCTGCGTGACGGTTATCATGGCGATACATTTGCCGCAATGTCAGTCACCGATCCAGATAATTCCATGCACTCTCTGTACAAGGGCTTCTTACCTGAGCACATTTTTGCTACTTCACCCAAAACAGGCTTCTGGCAAGATTGGGATCAAAGCGATCTTGATCACTTTAGGTCTAAGATCTCTCAGCACCACAAAGAGATTGCTGCCGTCATCATAGAGCCGATTGTTCAGGGTGCCGGGGGAATGCGAATTTATCACCCAGAGTTCCTTAAAGGTGTACGAGAGCTGTGCGATCAATTTGGGGTGTTGTTGATTCTCGATGAAATCGCAACGGGATTTGGACGCACAGGCAAAATGTTTGCTTGCGAGCATGCAGAAATTCAGCCTGACATTTTATGTGTAGGCAAAGCATTAACCAGTGGTTATATGACGCTTTCAGCAACGCTAGCCTCAAGTGAAGTAGCAAATACCGTTTGCGGAGGTGAAGCGGGCTGCTTTATGCATGGCCCGACCTTTATGGGTAACCCACTAGCCTGCGCCGTCGCCACTGCGAGTATGGAGCTGCTAGAGAGCAATGAATGGCAAAGCCAAACCAGCCAAATTGAACAGCTGTTTTCAGAACTACTGCCTCAACTAAAAAAATATCAATTAGTTAAAGATGTTCGTTGGTTAGGTGCCATCGGTGTCGTTGAGACAACAGCCCCAGTCAATATGGAAAAGATCCAAGCGCTATTTGTTGAGGAAGGTGTGTGGATTCGTCCATTTGGCAAGCTTATCTATATGATGCCACCTTATATCAGTGAGCCAGAGCATATCGAGAAGCTAGTCTCTGCCATAGAGTCTGCCCTCAACGACCCAGAGTGTTTTAGTTAGTTGTTTGTTTTACTCTCGCAAAAACAAAACAGGCTTCCAATTGGAAGCCTGTTTTAGATTCAATTCTTTGTGATCATTACTCTTGGTCAATCATCCAACGACGGAACGCTTTACGCTCTTCTTTAGATGATTTTAGGTACCAAGCTTTTAGCTGTTCCACATTGCTAGTCGCCACTGGCTTAGCCGAAGAGGTTTTCTCTACTGTACTTGAAGTAGACGTCACAGCAGCCGTCGTTGCAGCTACGGCAATAGCTTGGGCTTCAACAGGCTTGTCGATAAGTTGGCCGTTGTTGAAGTAAATACCCCTTTGACTATTGTGCTTTTCAATGAGCTCAGCCATACCACCGTAAGGAATAAAACCACCTTTTCCTTCCAGCATAACTTGCTCGTGATTTAGAGCATTACCATCTTCTGTCACAATCCATTTAGGGTTAGACTCAAACACCCTTTCTGCTTCCACACGGCTACGTGCTTTAGGGTGGTTAATTACGACTTTGTCACCATCCGCTGTAAAGGAAATCACATAAGGCTTAGAAGTAAACACGTCACTGCTAGAACCACGGGACATATCTTTGTCCATACGCACCACCACTTGATTAAAGCCTGGTTCAATGTGGTTTTCAGAAATTTTACTTTCAGCAGGCTCCCCGTTTATATAAAGAATAGACACCCCTGATTTTGGAGCTAGGGTAGCTGCTTGCGCTGCACCTGTCATCAAACCTATAGACACAGCAATTACAAAGCACTTCTTCATAAATATTCCTTAATTTCTAGAAAGTAAGCTATTTTTACATTAGGACAATAAAAAAGCCACCCGAAGGTGGCTTTAAACAATATTTTAGCTTAGTTCATCTTAGAAAGAAGCTTCAACACCGATTGCTAGACCTAGGTTGTCATCTACGTCTTTCTGGTCAAGACCACCAACTTCAGCGTACAGTTTAGTGTTAGGAGCTACGCCGTATGTAGTGTTCACAAACCATAGGTCTTTTTCTTGAGCTTTGTCGTCGTGGTCACCGATAGAGTAGCCAGCCGCAAAGCCCCATTTACCCATAGTGTAATCTGCTGCAAATGCAACAACGTTGTTGTCGTCTTTATCAAGGTCAGAAGATACTGCGTAGTATGCAATCGCTAGATTAACATTTTCGATACCACTGAACACAAGTTCAGTACCAAAACCACTATGGTCTTTTGCAGTTGCAGTTTCAGTTTCAACACTGTATTGAGAAGCGAAAACAGAGATATCAAAGTTGTCTAAACCACGGAAACCAGCACGGCCATCGTAGTAAGTGTCACCGTTACCGTCTGCAACTGTGTCTTTAGTGTTGCTTAGGAAAGTGTTCTCAATTTTGTTTTGAACGTAACCTAGAGTTGCGTAGAAGTCGCCATTGTCAAAGTCGTAACGAACAGCTTCATCTGAACACTCATCAGTCGCGTTGTCTAGGAATGTAGAAATACCGAACGCTTCATCAGAACCGATACCTAGGTCATCAACTGCAGTACATAGGCGACCGAACTTGATTGAACCGTAAGTGTCATGGTAAGCAGCTACGTAAGTATCGCCGTTACGAGTGATTTCAGAGTTAGTTTTCTTTGAACCGTTGAATTCCCAGTAAGCACCAACTGCCCACGCGTCGTTCACAGTGTAGCGAACGTCAAAACCGAAGTCAGCATCTTCGATCTTTTGCTTCATTGAGCTGTCTGTCGTTGTGTTGCTGTATACAACTTCGATGTCACCTTTTAGAGTAACTGATACGTCGTCTTGGTTGTATAGTTCGATACCAGCTTGAGCCGAAGCCGCCGCTAGAACTGAAAGAGCTACTAGAGTCTTTTTCATAATAATCCACTGCCTTTTCTATAGAATGGGAATTCCTTGTCCGGTTCCCTTTATGTTTTTTGATGATGATTCCAATCTCTTAATGGTCGGATATCATCGCCACTTAATTTCGGGGTCTAGATTGCAAAAGATTACGCGACGTGTCAAATAATCTAAAAAACTTTGATAAAAAAACATAAAAACCATACTTATCAATAATTTACAGATTTTCAAGGTTAAATTTCGAGCGACATCATGGTTTAATGACGACTTTGTTAGTTTCTTCTGTTAAAACTAATTTTAGATTTTTATCCTGCAAGCATTGTCACAGATAGAATCTGACAAAATAATTAACTACAAAAGCAAAACCATTGGCGTGATATATTTTTTACATTTAGAATTAATTGTAAGTACCTGAAGGTTCAGTTTTTTTTTGTGAACAAGATCCACATTTGATTAATAAGGATTCTATTTCGTGAACTAAGTAGTACTTAGAGAACTGTGCTATGATGCGACACCCGCAATATAGGTCACAGTATGCTAACCAGTAAAATTCAACAATCCATTCGTACCAGTTATCAAAACCTGCAGTCACAGCTAGAAAACTTTGTACCTCGTCGAGCTCAGAACTATCTTGTTGCGGAGATAGCAAAAACATTGTGTGGCGAATATCACAAATCGACACGGATGATTGTCGCTGAAGCGGGCACTGGAATTGGCAAATCTCTCTCTTATTTAATGGCGACGATTCCCGTTGCTGTGCTCAATAATCGTAAAGTGGTTATTTCAACCGCGACTGTCGCGCTTCAAGAGCAATTGGTTGGAAAAGATCTGCCTCTATATAGAAGGCTCACAGACCGAGAGTTTTCATTTATCTTGGCAAAAGGTCGCCAACGCTATTGTTGTGCTGAGAAACTGGCTTCAGCGAGTGGCGTTGATGGCGGTCAGCTTGCCATGTTTGAATCGAAACCGAAGAAGAAAGACATTGAGCTACTCGAAACCATGTATAAGTCACTGGCTCAAGGTAAGTGGGATGGTGATCGCGACAGTTGGCCCAAGCCAATCAAAGATGAGATCTGGCAATTGATAGTCAGTGATAAGCACAGCTGTAACCTTAGTATGCCTGCTCATAGAGACTGCCCGTTTCAAAAGGCGCGTTCTGAGCTTGATAAAGCCGATGTCATCATTGCTAACCATAGCTTGGTCATGGCGGACGCAGATCTTGGCGGCGGTGTCATTCTGCCAGAACCAGAAAACACCATTTATGTTTTTGATGAAGCCCACCATCTACCGCACGTTGCCCGTGACCATTCTTCTGCGGCAGCGAGTCTTAAAGGCGCTGCGAGTTGGCTTGAAAGACTTAATCAATCGGTGACCAAGTTTGCCAATATGGCTGACGAAAAGAGAGTCGCTCGATTTAGAAATGAATTACAAGATTCTGTTCAACAGCTCATTCCTTCATTGAGCCAACTAGCAACGCGCTTTGACTCGTCTTATTTTGAAGAGAACATCTATCGTTTTGAAAATGGAGAATTGCCGAACTGGCTTGAAGAAGAGGCCAAAGAGCTGAAAAAACTCTCCCAAAAAGGTGCACAAGCAGTAGCCAAGGTCGCGGACCTTATCTCAGAGCGAGTTAAAGATGGCGAACTTGCTAACCGACTTGCAGAGCCTGCTTTAGCAGAATTAGGCTTCTACATTCAACGCATGGATAACCTCGCGCAAGTTTGGAATCTGATGGCTGAGCCATTGAGAGAGAAAGGCGCTCCACTTGCCCGTTGGCTAGAAGTAAGCCCAGAGCGTGAAGGTGATTTTGTGGTCAATGTTTCTCCGCTCGAAGTTGGTTGGCAACTTGACCAACAAATATGGAGCCGCTGCGTCGGAGCCGTGCTTACATCCGCTACCATGCGAGCACTTAATTCCTTTAGCTTTTTCTGCCGTCAAGCAGGCGTGAGTGAAAAGGCAGAAGATGGCGTTAGGTTCCTCGCGCTGGCTTCTCCGTTTGACTATCAAAACCAAGCAGAGCTACATGTACCAAAAATGTCCTGTGAACCTTCTGCGCCAAAGTTTACTGAACAGCTGATCGAAAAACTGCCTGAACTGATTGAAAGTAATAAGGCAAACCTCGTTCTGTTCTCTTCTTATTGGCAGATGAACCAAGTGGCCGACGCCCTCTCAACAGATTTCGTAAAAAGAGGATGGGGCTTGCAGGTACAAGGGAAAGAGTCGCGCTCAGAAATACTAAAAAAACATAAAACACTGGTTCAGTGCAAAAAAACGAGCGTTCTTTTTGGTACTGGGAGCTTCTCTGAAGGGCTAGATTTGCCAGGAGAGCTATTAGAAAACTTGATTATCACTAAGATACCTTTCGCTGTTCCTACTTCCCCTGTTGAGCAAGCTCACGCGGAATACATAGAAAGTCGCGGCGGGAATCCGTTTATGCAAATCACTGTGCCAGAGGCAAGCAAAAAGTTGATTCAGTCGGTCGGTCGTTTGCTGCGTAAAGAGCGTGATTCTGGTAAAGTCATCATCCTTGATCGAAGAGTAGTGACTAAACGTTACGGCAGCGCGTTATTAGACTCACTCCCTCCGTTTAAACGTATTATTGAATAACAGAGGTCAACAGGCCTACTCCCACTCTATATATAGAATTAAAGAAGAATAACTATATGGAATTTTTTGAGCCAACCATGTTGTTGGTTTTGGCACTTGTCGCTTTCTTAGCAGGATTTATCGATGCAGTTGCAGGTGGTGGCGGAATGCTTACCGTACCAGCGCTATTGTCCTTGGGGTTACCTCCGCATATTGCGTTAGGTACCAACAAGCTTGCGGCTACATTTGCATCATCAACTGCCGCATTTACCTACTATCGTAAAAAGTTGTTTAAGCCCCAATGTTGGGTGCGTGCGTTTGTTGCCACTTTAATTGGTGCCATATTAGGTACTCTGTTTGTTGATCTGATCAGTACCCAGTGGCTAGAAAAAATATTGCCATTGGTCATTCTTGCTGCAGCGATTTACACCATTTGGCACAAAACGCCAAGTAATGTGAACAATGAGTCACCACAACCCTGCCCCGTCTTAAACAAAAAACAATATGCTCAGGGATTAACGCTTGGATTCTATGACGGTGTAGCTGGCCCGGGTACAGGCGCATTTTGGACAGTCAGTTCAATGGCACTGTATCGACTCAATATTTTGCTCGCTTCTGGCTTAGCCAAGGCGATGAATTTCACCAGTAACTTCACTTCTTTAGTCACCTTCGCGATACTTGGACATATAGATTGGGTACTTGGTTTGACAATGGGTGTGTGCTTAATGGCAGGCGCATTTGTTGGCGCACACTCTGCAATACGCTTTGGCGCAAAATTCATTCGCCCTGTTTTTGTTACTGTCGTCAGTATCCTTGCAGTAAAACTCGCTTACGAAGCTTGGTTTGTTAACCTTTAGGCACATTTATGAGTAAAGTTAAGCAGTTACAATCAACGCTTGAACAACTCGCCATCAACGCTGCGGCTCTTGACCGACAGCGTGGTGAGCACCATCTCGCCCTTTTTGACGAGCGGCTGTTTCGGTGTAAAGCCAAGTTGCTCGTTCCATGCGTCAAAGAAACTCAGTCGACTCTAGACAGTATCATTCGCGAAGAAGATGCAGGAAAGCTAACGGCGATGCGTGCCGAGTATCTGACTGAACGTTTGCTAGCTCAGATCAGTGCTATTCAGCGAGAACTTGCCACCACAACTATTCGTAAGAACGAGCCTAAGCACAGCAGCTATTTTAGAAAGCCGATCAATGAGCTCTACCAACATTTGGCACAGCACCAAGAATGGGAGCGACGTCTAATGGAGATGGTACGCGATAAAGAACTTGCGCTTCAATATGCTCCACCTTTTCAGCAACAGTCTGCCCAACAAGCGCTAATGGCCACAGAGCAGCGACTGCAACGCTGCCAAGAGGCCAAACTCAAAATAGAAAAGCAAATTACCTACAGAGAGAGAAATCAGTAATGTCTTCGTCGAACTCAGGATTAGATAACGCACCGGATGAAATCAAACTTGCGGTTGATCTTATCTACCTTTTAGAAAGTAATGAGGTTGATCCTAAAGTCGCGCTCGAAGCCATCAAGATTGTCCAAGCAGATTTAGAAAGTAAGTTGGAGAATTCATGTACCAACTAAGCTTTGATCTTAAGAGTTTTCTCGCTGAGTTCTGGCACAAGAAGCCAACAGTCATTAAAGGTGGCTTTACCGACTTTATTGATCCTATTTCTCCTGATGAGTTAGCTGGCCTCGCGATGGAAGAGGAAGTAGATTCGCGCTTCATCACCAACAAAAATAACAATTGGACAGCGCAACATGGGCCGTTTGCTGAATCTCACTTCGAATCTTTAGATGAGTCACATTGGCAGTTGGTTGTACAAGCGTGTAACCATTGGCACTTGGGTTCAGCTGAATTGATTGAACCTTTCAAACCGTTACCTAACTGGTTATTTGATGACTTAATGGTTTGCTTCTCAGCACCTAAAGGGGGCGTTGGTCCCCATATCGACCAATATGACGTTTTCATTATTCAAGGTAGTGGTAAACGTCATTGGCGAGTTGGCGATAAAGACGTTGGCCAATACAAAGAGTCGATTCAAGCAGGTGCTTTAAGACAAATTGAAGGGTTTGATACGATTATTGATGAGATTTTAGAACCCGGCGACATTCTTTATATTCCGCCTGGTTTCCCTCATGAGGGAGACACGCTTGAACCAAGCATGAGCTACTCTATCGGCTATCGTTCACCGAAAGAGCAAGAGCTGCTCAGTAACTTTGCCGATTATGTCTTGGCGCATGATATGGGTGATGTTCATCTACACAACCCAAATATGAAACCCCAAGCAAGTTATGGCGAAATCTTATCTTCAGATACGGAGTTGCTTACTAACATGCTAAAGAATGCTTTAAGTTCTGATGCTGATATTAAGCAGTTCTTAGGTGCCATGCTCAGTCAATCTCGCCACCAGCTTGACGTTATTGAGCCAGAAGAGTTACTGACCCCATCGGAGGTTTTCGAGCACCTTGATGCTTCGGGCACACTGCGTAAAGTATCGGGAGTTCGCGCTTTATATCATCAGCAAGCTGCTGATACAGCCTATATTAACGGTGAAGCTTTCCAAGTCAGTGAAAAGTGGCTGCTTGATGCGTTATGTAATCATGAATGCATTGATATTCATTCTTTTACCAATGTGACCGATGAGCAGGCAGTGAGCCTTCTTACTGAGCTTGTCAACAAAGGCTATTGGTATCTCGATTAACTCGCTAATTGACGCTAAGCACTGATACAAAAAGGGTTTCGTACAACGAAACCCTTTTTTATTTTTAACGGTGAGAATCCATTATCTAAACTTTAAACTGATTCACCAACTGCTGCTGCTTATCAGACAGATCGGCAATTTGAGTACTCACCATCTCTGACTCTTCAGCTTGCGTGAGGATCTGTGCGCTCAAATCTCGGATATTGCTAACACTTTGGTTAACCTCTGCTGAAACCGATTGTTGTTCTTCAGCGGCCTTAACGATTTGAGTGTTCATATCATTGATAGACGCGATGGCTTCAAAGATCTGACCCAGCTCTTTGGCCGCACTTTGAACTTGAGCAGCGGAATCATTGGCAAGGTCGTTACCATCTTGAATCGCTTGAACCACATCTCGCGTGCCGTTTTGCACGTTTTCGATCACCTGCCTAATTTCACCAACGGATTCTTGAGTTCGGCTCGCAAGATTACGAACTTCGTCGGCAACGACCGCAAAGCCACGACCTTGATCACCTGCCCTTGCCGCCTCAATAGCGGCATTAAGTGCTAACAAATTCGTTTGCTCTGACACACCTTCGATCACCGATAAAATCTCGGTGATATTGGCGTTGTTTGCCGCGAGTTCTTCTACAACAGGAACCGCTGCTGTCATACGTTCCACCAAACGCAGCATTTCTTGTTGAGACTTGTCTATCACATCTTGACCAGATGCAGCCGCTTCATTTGCTTTTTCAGCTTCTCTTACTGCAATTTCTGCATTTTGAACCACTAAGCCCGCCGTTTGTGTCATCTCTTCAGATGCCGTTGCTACTAAATCAACTTCTTTAAACTGCGAGTCGCTACTGGTGCGAGTTTGCTGCGCGGCAACTCGCGACTGTTGGGTTGTTGTTCCTACTTGAATCGTCGTATCGACAACTTCACTGATAATTGATTGCAGTTTATCTAAGAAGCGGTTGAAACCGATCGCGAGCTGTCCTATTTCATCTTGCGACTTTACATCTAAGCGTTGGGTTAAATCCCCTTCACCTGAAGCGATATCATCTAAGCGTGCAACCACTTCTCGAATTGGCTTCACTAAACGCGAGGCAGAGAAGGCAATCGTAGCAAGACCAAGCACCACAAGCACAATACCTGCGATAAGCTCTGTCGTCACACTCGACTCGACTTGCTGGCTGATTATCTCATCTAGAGCCTCTGCATCTGCAAGCACACTAGAGCGAGGCAGATCAAATAGCACACCCCAAGTCTGATTCGCGACCATAATTGGTGCAAAAACATTAAGCCACTGGCCGTCTTCACTCCACTGTGTCTGAACAGATTGCCCAAACAATAGGTCAGTTAACTTATCCGGAGAAACAATATCACTCACAAATGGCTGGCCGACCGCACTAGATGGATTATCACTGGCGATCAATGAACCATCCAAACTGATCAGATTGACGTTACCACTACCGGAAAACAGCTGTTGATCAGAGTTAACGACAATCCCTGACAGACCATCTAATCGCAGGTCGATGCCAAAGAAACCAATTGTTGTATCATCAATCAAGAGTGGAATTGAAATTGAACTGGTTAAGAATGCCCCACCATCTTGAGTGACTACTCTTGGCGTGGTGATACAGGTATCACCCGATGCTAATGGGCAGTAGAAACGCTCACTGTTGGTTGAGTCTTCTAATACGGCTTCAGATAAAACACTCGAAACAATGTTCTCACCGTTTTGCGCTGTCATCCAATATGGTGCAAATCGACCAATTTCATTGGAACCAACATACTCAGCGTCAACATAGTTACTGTCTTCGTTATCAAGCATATTGGGCCTAAACACCAAGTAGGCACCTTGTACACTCTCAAAATCTATAACCGCTCTGCGTACCATCTCATCCAATGCGGTTCGCAGCTCCTCACTATCACCAAAGTTTTCTTCACTTAGGTTCTTTTGAAACATCACGCTAGATGCGAGCATCTCTGCTCGGTACAAAGCTTCATTTAGAAACTCTGAAACTTGCGTTGCATTAAGCAAGGCGCGAGTCTCTACAATCTGTTCTGACTTGTCGATAACAGACTTTGAACTCTGCTGTTTGATCTGGTGTTGATTAGAAATCGCGTTATAAACGGAAAAGCCAATCAAAGAAAGGGAAGTAACAAGCAGGCAAAAACCTGCTAGGAGTGTGATTTTCCACTGCACTGATAACGTTCGCATAATACATCCTTATAGCAAACTCGGTGTTTCAAATAGACAAATTAATTAATAAGTATCCTTGGAATTACACCATAAACGAAGTAGATATCAATCGAAAGTTTAAAAAAATGTTAAATACTGCCAAGTCCGTTCATCGCCTTCGCCGCGACTGAAAATTGATGCTAGTATTGCCTTACAAAAATTCGAACAGCCACAAGCAAGGAACGGAAATGAAAGTTATCTCTTTCAATATCAACGGTCTTCGTGCCCGCCTTCATCAACTACAAGCCGTGATCGATAAGCATCAACCTGACGTTATCGGCCTACAAGAAATCAAAGTTCACGACGAAGCCTTCCCCCTAGAAGATGTGGAAGCGATGGGTTACAAGGTTTACTACCATGGGCAAAAAGCACATTACGGCGTGGCTATGCTGTGTAAGAAAGAGCCTATCTCAGTTCAAAAAGGTTTCCCGACCGATAACGAAGATCATCAAAAGCGTATGATCATGGTGACGTTAGAAGATGACAATGGTGAAAAAGTCACGGTACTCAATGGCTACTTCCCACAAGGCGATAACATCAACCACGAAACCAAGTTTCCGTATAAGCGTCAGTTTTATAAAGACTTGATGACTTACCTCAACGATCATCACAACAATGATGAACAGCTTATCGTTATGGGTGACATTAACATCAGCCCAATTGACGCAGACATCGGCATTGGCGAACCAAACCGTAAGCGTTGGCTGAAAAGCGGTAAGTGTTCGTTCCAACCGGAAGAGCGCGAATGGTTGAAGACATTATTAGACTGGGGCTTTGTCGACACTTTCCGTCAAATCCACCCAGATGTGAACGATCGTTTCTCGTGGTTCGATTACCGCTCAAAAGGGTTCCCAGACAACCGTGGCCTACGTATCGATGTGGTTCTCGCTACACCGAAGCTTGCGGAGAAATGTTTCGAGTCAGATATTGACTACGAATTGCGTGGTATCGAAAAACCTTCTGATCACGCACCGATTTGGTCGACGTTTAAGTAGCGAGAAGCGAGAAGCGAGAAGCGAGAAGCGAGAAGCGAGAAGCGAGAAGCGAGAAGCGAGAAGCGAGAAGCGAGAAGCGAGAAAAAATTAAAGGGTTGGCACAATGTGTCAACCCTGTGTTTTTTATGTCATCCCCGAGAGGGAGGCAAGACTGAGTTGGGGACCTCTTCAAGCAAGTAGATAACTGATTGAGATTCCCTACTCGCTCCTTCGTCACTCTATGGAATGACCGAGTAATGCACGGGGTTCATCTCGAAGGACGAAGTCCGCTCTCGGAACGAAGCGTTCTGAACACGCCTCAATCAACCGCTTTAATCCCATACTTGACTTGCAGTTGACTAACCTGTTCCGCGTGGGTGATTAAGTATTGATTAAAATCACTGATTAGACTTGGGTTGTTGATGTTCGAAAGGTGATAACTGCCACCGACAGACTCGAGCAACCAGGTATTCACATCCAAACTAATACTTTGATCCATTTGTGACAGCAGAAATTGTCCAACGCTGCGATCCATTACCACCCCTTGAACCCTGCCTTTAAACACCATCTCTAACAGTAACTCGGGATTATCTGCTTCAAGCACTTTTAGCTGACCACTTTCAATTACCTCAGAGAGTTTCCTGGGAGTCATGCCCCTTACGATACCCAGCTTGTTAAAGTTAGCCAGCCGTAGGTCTTTATCTTTCTGCTGCACGTACATGACTTCCTCGAGTTCAATCACAGGTGTTGAATAATTGATTTGGTAGCCGACTCTCGACTCAATATTCCATAAGTCGCTATCAGGAAACTTGGCATCAATTTCACCGCTATAAAACTTCTTATATAAGCGATTAATCGGCAATGCCAAATAGTCCACTTTATAGCCATAGGCCTGCCCAAAATTATTGAGAAGTTCTGGCACGTAGCCGGAATAGGAATCCATCGATTTATCGTAGGCGTAGAGGGGATAATAGTTGATGTTCTCGATGCCGATTGTGATCGATTTTGCGTAGCAGCTTAAAGACAAGAAAATAGATAATAACAATCCAACTGCCCGTGAGCCTTTCATCATCGTCTATGCTCTCCAGCGACTAATACCTGCAGTAATTATAGACTCAAAACGCTTTCCACCAGTTTAAATCGAAATACATTCCCCTCAGCAACAAAAAGCCGATGTATTCACATCGGCTTTTAGTTAATTCTAGTTATCGAGATTTCTAAGAGCGAAACGTTCCAGCTCTCCAAAAGGCGGAACGTTGTTCATTCTCTATCAAATCGCGATGAAATCTGCTTTGTAATCTGGGTTTACGTCAGCTTCGTAATCTACGCCTTCAACACCAAAGCCGAATAGCTTCAAGAACTCTTCTTTGTACTCAACGTAGTCAGTCAGCTCTTTTAGGTTTTCAGATGTGATTTGAGGCCATAGGTCACGACAGTGTTGCTGAATGTCGTCACGTAGTTCCCAGTCATCTAAACGTAGACGGTTTTTGTCGTCCACTTGTGGTGCACTGCCGTCTTCTTTGTATAGACGCTCACTGAACATACGGAAGATCTGTTCCATACAGCCTTCATGTACACCTTCAGCACGCATCTTCTTAAATACCATAGCGATGTATAGTGGCATTACAGGAATAGCAGAACTTGCTTGAGTTACAACAGACTTAAGTACTGCAACATTCGCCGTACCACCTGTTGCCGAAAGCTTATCGTTAAGAGCTGTTGCAGCGCGGTCTAGGTCCATCTTCGCTTTACCTAGCGCACCATCCCAGTAGATTGGCCAAGTCAGTTCAGTACCAATGTAGCTGTATGCAACCGTCTTACAACCGTCAGCTAATACGCCAGCTTCAGATAGAGCGTTGATCCAAAGTTCCCAATCTTCACCGCCCATTACAGTAACAGTGTCTTTGATCTCTTCTTCAGTTGCCGGCTCTACGCTTGCTTCAATGATCACGTCTTTGTTGGTATCAACCGCTGTAGAAGTGTAAGTCTCACCGATTGGCTTAAGTGATGAACGGATTAGTTCACCAGTTTCTGGCATCTTACGTACTGGAGAAGCCAGTGAGTAAACTACCATATCAATCTGACCAAGGTCTTCTTTGATCAATTCGATTGTCTTTTCTTTCGCTTCGTTAGAGAACGCATCGCCATTTAGGCTCTTTGCGTACAAACCTTCTTCACGAGCAAGCTTTTCAAACGCTACAGAGTTGTAGAAACCCGCTGTGCCAGGTTTTTTCTCTGTGCCTTCTTTCTCAAAGAAAACACCGATAGTTGAAGCACCGCCACCAAATGCCGCAGCGATACGAGAAGATAGACCGTAGCCACTTGAAGCACCAACAACAAGTACACGCTTAGGTGCATCTTTGATTGGGCCTTGCGCTTTTGTGTAAGCAATTTGTTCTTTTACGTTAGCTTCACAACCCACTGGATGCGTTGTAGTACAGATAAATCCACGAATTCTAGGTTTGATGATCATATTCAACTTCCTTTAAAAAACCCCGCTAGGATAAAAGGTTCATCTAAAGATCGCATCTAATTTCTGTAAAAATGTCGCGAAAATGTAAGTGGTTGGAGCACTTTCAGCGGCTATCGAGATCTTTAGCAAAAAAGAAAGGCACCATAAGGTGCCTTTTTATAACCTCTAAGCCTTTGTTTTAAAACAACTTAAAATTACAAACGACCCAATAAAGACCACAAAAATTAATGTACTTGTAGCTATTTAAATCTAATTAATAGTGTTTTTAGCACAAGTGACTTTCCTCGGATAAAAAAGACTTCCACGAGATCCAAACAGCATTCAAAGTGAGATATGTCATTAAAAAACCGCTCAAAAGGGGGCTAATCCAAAGTTGAGTTATCTATACTATTTACACAAAGACTCAACTATCATCTTCAATGTAAACCACCAAGCATATACCGCTTGATAAGTCTCTCCATCGTCATCATCGAATAGTCCATGAGCAACTTCATTTCGATAATTCGCCCCTTCACTTTCAGTAAAAATTGCTTTTAGTTCAAAAGCACGTAGCTTTCCGAATATATTAACAACTTCGGGTTTATCCAGAAGCGACCCCAACCCTATATGCTCCTCAATACCATTTTCATCAAGTCTCGTTACATGGACACCATGCTCTCTTAGCTTGAAGCGAACCATACTTTCAACTTGAGGACAAAGGATGTGTAAAGCACCTGTAAAGTCATATTCAAACCCTAACCACAAGCCAAGCCCAACTATTTTTTCTCGTTTATCTGAAATTAAAGGAGACTCTCTACAAAGGAACTCGAGTAGTTCTCGTGCAACACAGTGCTCTGACAAAAGTTTTTGTATCGCAGGGAAAATAGATACTCTTGAGTGAAAGCTGACTCGAAACATGTAGCTTTCAATCATTTCTGAATATATGTCTTCCTTAATTCCATTTTTTGCGATGACCCGACCATCACGAGAAGTCCTAACCGTAGATACCAAATGTTTAATTACACCCTTTCTCAAAGACTCAGAAGCTTCTACTTCGAGCTCTTCATAGCTATTACAGATATTAAAACCCGTAAGTGCTCCCACTGCGGCTTCAGTAGAAAGCCTGCCTGAGACATGAAGCATTGCCTTTTCGACTTCATCTGACACATCAGGCATAGGAATATTAACCGCCGCCATCTCATTCAGCATCTGACGACCTGATTCCGCTACTTTATGTAATAAACGGTCTATTGAAGTATTAACCTCTCGGCTATCTCTATCTTTGTTAGGAATTTTTCGATACGCCTGAATGGCTCTCTCATAAAAAGAATTCGCCGCCATGCTAGAATCACGAGATCTAGAATCCCCTTGTAACTCATAGCACTCCGCAAACGAAACTAAGTGATCAATATATGCTTCACGATCAACCCGTTCGCATATATCTGCTGATAACTCAAAATAACTTCGTGCCTGAAAAAAGTCCCCGTTATCTTTAAAGTGCTCTGCGACATCAATCAGTCTAGAGACTGTGCCCTTTACTCTATCTGAAGCACCTTCTGTCCGAAAAAGAATCTTTACCAATCTGAGTATTAAAAAATTGTATTCACTATCATCTTTCGCCATGCGATCTAAGATACGTTCAGCCAAACTATCATTTCGAACTGTGTCTCGAATCTGCAATGATAAACGTATAGCCCTTTCCCATTCATGCTCTTGCGTTATAAACCATTTATCTTCGTCAATATCGTCCTGTGTAAAACAGTCAATAGCCAAACGAGCCCACTCTATATTTCTCTTACCTCTAGTCCAAATCCACAAGATATCTGCTAATCTTGCACGTAAAATTCTGTCATCAATTAATGGAAGTATTGAGTCAAAAAACTCTAGTTCTATCGGCTCAAAAAGTAGTGGGGTACGTGTACCTGTTGCTACATTAGTTGTATATGGATTGTTGACATTCCACGACTCTCGTAGATTAAGTTCCAAGGCTTTTTGGAGCATGTTTAGAACACTTTTCCTCAACTCATCAGATTCTGAATTAATCGCGTCAGACAAATAAAAATAGTATGAATGTTCATATTCAGGCTCTATTTTATATTTTTTATCCCACTCTAAAGAACAAAACGCTTCCAAGTATTCATCCAGCACAGTCATATACACACCTAAAATTCAACAACTTACCGTACATTCACACGATTAAACAAAAAAATCAAATTCTCCTTAGTCGCCTTACAGCACAAAACGCCCACATCTTTTGGGGTTTATTATTATTCATATTTACGTGTTTTACTTTTAGTTGCTGTTCCATCACAATCAATACGATTAACAACTGTTTAGAAAGAACTTTTTCTATTCCTCAGGACAACTGTACTAAAATTAGTTATAGAAAGAGACACGTATAGATTTTATAAAACACAACTACTACAAAGGCTTAAAGGGATGGAAAATATAGGACTGATATTCTTTGAACTGCTTTTGATTGCAGCTCCATTCATCATTCGTTATCTGGTCGTTGAAGAGGTGATCAACATTAAAACGGCAAAAGTCGTTGCCTCTTTGCTGCTTCTTTTATTGCTCGGTGAGATGGTTGTAAGTTTCTCTATCGTTATGGGTTTCATAGATGTGCCGTTAGCTAATCGCTCATTGCTAATAGGGTATGAAATTTGGAACACGCTGCTTTCAACTGCACTGTTAGGTATGTATGGTTTGTTTCTTCTCGAAACCCTGCCCAACTTGGATAACCAAATAAAGAAAAAAGAAAAACCGCTATAGAGCGGTTTTTTATTACTTACGTTTTCTTATTTTACGTTTGGTTGTCGTGCCTTTTGCTTTGACCACGCCACCACCTTTCTTGAATCGGTAGCCTTTCTTTAGTGTGCCGTTTGCCTTTAAACCAGTTTTACGTGCTGCCATTACGCTGCTCCTTTTGTTTCTAATATCGTGACCCGTGTATGAAGCTTAAATAGCCCCACCAAAATTAAAATTGTGTTGCCGTCTAAACCCAGCGCTTGAATAACTTCCATCAATATCCCCGCTTAACCAGTAAGCGATACACCAAGGATTTAAAGCCGAGCGTGTAGATAATCGATGCTGCTACCACATACTGAAACCAAACGGGCATCGTCGCTAAGCTCTTAACCCCTGCAACCGCATGAGGCTGCAAGTCAGGAATAAAGCACGACCACACCACCGCCCAGATAGAGATAATCACAAAGTCATCTAACCACCCGATTTGCTTGAGCGTGATGGCGTCAAGCTCTGCCATTGAGCGCTCACCTTGCGCCAGATTGTTTTCGCGCTGTTTGTTCTCTTCGCGTTTGGCTTGCACCGCTTCTCGCGCAGCAATGGACTTTTCCTTTACCGCTTCCGCCTTGCCCTGAACCCAAGATTTAGCCAAGGAAAAGCCGCCTGTAATGAGTGAGATAATCGGGAGTGCCATCAGACTGCAATCCCCGCCATCTGCGCGCCAAGATTCACCGTTTCACGGTCAAGGTACTTACCATTTTCATGCTTAATCATGTGATAAAGCAGCTCTGGAATGTCTGACTCTAGAATAGGCTCATAAGGACTCACACCCAGTTTATGCGCGACATGTTCAGCGTAAGCGTTCGTGTCGTTCTCCACCGATGGCGCCCAGCGGTCAACAATGCCGTAGACGGTGCGCAGCCCGTAGAAGTTCATGTAATTGCGAACCAGTTTCGCTGCTGCTCGAATGCCCCACTTTTTCGATTTGAACGTCGCAAAGCGCGGATTAGACACGCCCTTTTCCATGCCTGTTTGACCGTCCCATTGATTCGATGGGTTGTAGTCAATGTTTAGAGGGTTGTTGTTACGAAAGCCGCGAGGCTCTGTTGTTTTACTCATGATGACACCTGCCGTTATTAGTAGGAGTGCCAGCGCGATAATTTTTGTCTGTGTGGCCATAAACACCCCAATAGATTGAAAATCAGTTCACTTGAGCGCCCGCAAAAGCGCCAGTAACCAGAATTGTTATTTTTGATTTGCCGTCGATGGCATAGCCACCCCGACCGCCATTAGCGCCACTTGGACGAATTAAGCCCGTATTGCCCCAAGAGGCTGAGAATTGCGCCGTGCTTTGACCTGCTTCACCGTGGCGACCACCGCGCCCGCCATACACACCCCAAATGACCGTAGCACCATTGCCTAAGATGGTAGGGGCACCACCATTCCCGTGACTCTCTAAAGAGCCATTCGAGCCGCGTTGTCCACCATTGCCACCCGAGGCACCAGAGCCGCTACCTGCTCCGCCACCACCGCCACCGCCTGCTCCAGTCATCGTGAAGGCGCTACCCGGTGACAAGAAAGCCGAGCCACCCGCACCACCACCGCCGCCACCAAGAATGCGCCCGTGATTGCGCAAAATTAGCGGGTTCGCCGTGCGAACATACAGCGCTGTTCCCCCTGCGCCGCCATGACCGCCACGCGTTGAGCCCGTGCCGCCTTTCCCGCCTTGACCGCCCTTACCAATAATGGAGCCCCAGTTATTGATGACGACGTTTTTCCCTGTGAACGCGTTGCCCACATTGAAAGCCGCAACCGCAGAAGTGCTAGAAGACATCACCACACCCGACTTGATGTTGACCTCAATCTCTTCAACATCAGGAATGGTATTGCCGAGCGCCGCAAACAGGTTGTAGTTGACCTGATTGCTGCTGATATCAACCACAAGCTTGCGGTTGTAGGTCAGCACCCATTGACCATTGACCTTGTGAAATACCCGCTTGGCAAAGTGCCACAAACCATTGTGTTTTATGGCGGGTTTACCTTGCTGCCAATGCCCCTCAACTTTGACTAAATTATCCAAGCCCCACCCCTAATAGACGTAAAACACATCGCCGTCTTTCCCCACGTCACTGGTTGGCGTTTCTGTCCCACTGTGCACCTTGGCAAGCTTCGACATTTCGATGTTTGTCCAGTTAACCTTGTTGTTGACGAGGCTGACCGCTTTCTCACTCGCCGCCACATCCGAGCGATTACCCGCAATCTGATCACTCAAAGCGACTTGCTCTGGAAACTCGATTTTGAAAGGCGGTGGAATAATCTGACTCATGCCGTCACCTCGCTTACATACAGCTCACAGTTAGGCGGAATCAAGACCTCAAGACTTGCCCCGTTTGACAGAATAAAGCCGCCGTCCGGTCGCAATGGGTAGCCGCGATTTTCATAGCCGCCCAGCCAGATAATCCCTTGATTGTTCGGCGCCGCATGGAGCAGCAGTTCTTTACGGCGATTGTTGGCGGAAATCGTGCCCGTTTGCGTCATGGTGTCGTGCGCCACATAGCTGAGGTTTGGCTCTGACACTTCGACCACATGCACCTTTTGCACGTCTTTTGCTTCAGGCATATTGACCACTCTCACCGCTTGCTCTGACGGTAAGTTGCTGACTTCCACGCTCATGCTTTGGTCGTCCGGTAGCGTGACAGGTTGAGCGCCAAGAAAACGCACGCCCACTTCACTCACTTCTAGGTCAGCACTGATATTGAGCTTTGACCCGTCCACACCCGCCGTAAAAGGCACGTCGGAAATGAGCAGAGCAATATCCCCGTCTAGCCCCTGCTGAGTAATCACGAGCTCGGTAAACTCGCTTTCCACGTCAAATGTAAAGCCGCGATAAATATCCATTGAGCGACCGTTCGCTATCACCTGAATCTCATCACCTTTATCTAGATAGATATAACGACCTGTGACACTTGCCGTCACCGTGGCGCCATTCGTTAAATATTGCTCGTACTTCATTGTTTATTTCCCTCGCCGCATCGCCATGAGTGCAATAATCAGCATCATTGCGCCGATGACATACAACGCGACTTTTTGCGTTTCCAGAACGTCGCTTGCGCCGCCTGTGTTGTTGCTCTTGACCGTGGATTGAATGCCTTTTAACAAAGCCGCATTGCTCGAATTTTGATTGCTCTGAATGTTGGCTAACGTATCTAAGGACTTATTGTTCGATTCGGTTAACTTGGTTAACGCGTCCTGACTCAGCAGCAAACTGTTATCAAGCGCCGTTTCGGTGATGTCCTCATAGTTATCGAACGCTTCTTTCGTCACGGTCACATTGCTATCCAGCGCGTGTTTCGTGGTCTCTCCCGCCGTTTTCACGGCATCATTGACCGAATCAAAGCCCTCATCCGCAATGTTGTTAGCAAAGTCAAAGCTTGCTTGAATCGCACCACCGTCTAAGACGTTGTTAACCGTAGTATTGGTGGTAGTACTGGCTTGAGAACTCTTAGAACCCGACATTAGTCACCCCCTAAGTTGACGCGATACACGCCATGCGACGGGTCGTTATCCCACCCCTGTACACGCTCAGGTTTCCAACCGCCAATCACTCGCAGAATCAACAACTCGCGACGACTGCTTTCGTCGATGTGAAAGCGGATAGACTTCGCCCCTGCACGCTTGGCACCATCAAAGAAGGTTTGCGCCCACTGCTTAAGACCGCGACCAATCGACGCCATCCACACCACTTCGTAATCGTGCTCATTGACCATTTCAACGCGGGTAATGATTTGTAAATCCCCCGCCTGATACACTTCACCATTGCCCTTGTTGACGAACATTTTCAGCTCTTCAATGATGATGGGCGCAAAGCCCGCATCGGCAAAACGCTGCTCAAGCTCTGGCGTCCAATTGACTTTTTTAGGCGTTACTTTTTCCATAGCAAAATCACCAATAGCGCAACCAAAGCCAACACCGCATAGAGCTGATAGTTTGGCGCTTGCTTAAACGATGACGTGCCGTTGTTAAACGTCACATTGCCAACGCCGCCGCCCTTAAAATCGCCATTCTTCGCGCTTGAGCTAGAGCTGTTGGAGTAGCCACCGCCACCGCTTAACATGTCCATCATTAGATAAGCCCTCGCTTTTTCGCCCAGAGATAGGCAAGCCCTAACACCACAAGGTAGACCCAAGGCGGGACGCGAAACGCATCGCCGCCCGTGACTGCCTCAACCGTAGATTTGGTACCCCACCAACCCACGCCCACACCCGCAACCAACGGAATCAGTAAAGGCATTGTTGACCCCCTTACTTACTTTTCAGCACAGAGAACAGCAGAAACACAGCCACCAGAACCCCGCCGCCAATCAGCATCATTTTGCGCTGCTCGGCGTCCTTTTCACGCTGATAGGCAAGCTGCTCGGTTTGCAGCTCAATGCGCGCTTGCTCGGTCTTGGTGGCGTTTTCGTTTTTCACTTTTTCCACTGCTGCCGCGTCTTGCTGCGCCTTGGCTTGCTCGTTAGCGGTCACGTTGCCGTACACGTCTTTACCGAAATCAAGCGCATCACCAAAGAAGCCGCCCACTGAATCGCTGATACCTTCATACCAAGCCATATCAGCCCCCTTAATCGCTCAGTTGTGCTTCGACTTCGAGCAGTTCAACGAAGAACTCAACTTCACCCGTGGTGCGCTTATCAAGCTCTAGCTTTAAGCTGTTCAGCGCGGCAGGAATAAACGCGGTATCGTTCGCCCAACCCAGCTCAACAAAGTCAATCCAAAAGCCCGCTGACGGCGGCAACTTGTCCCCGTAGCGCTTTTGGTTGTAGCGCAAGTCTTCCACCGAGATTTCACGCTCAATCGCGTTATCACGCTTAATCGTCACCTTGGTGATGTCGTCGTTTTCGGTGCGCACAAAGATACGGCGAATGCGGTTATTGATACCCGCAAATGGGAAGTCATGTTTTTGCGCACCGACCAGTGAATGCGTCACTGAAGTGTGCAAAAACTTGATTTGGTCAAAGCGCACCGTTTGAGCGCTGCTGACACGCGCCGTCGCATGAAAGCTCGGCATATCAGGGTCACCGCTTGCTTTCGCTTTCACCTGTACTTTCAAAATCAGACGCTCACCGTCGAGCATGACCAGCTCACCGCGACGAATGCCAAGCAGTGTTTTTAAGTTTTCGTCTGCAAAGTCGATGGTTAAACGCGTTTGCGCTGCCCCATCCACACCCTTAAGCTGCGTTGGATTCTTCAAATACGCATCACGCATCTGGAAGAACTCCGCTGGAACACCAAACACTTCACGACCATCACGCTCTAGAGACACACGCCCCAAGCGTTTAAGCGGTAAATCGACCTTTACGCAGATAGACGAATACGTGTAGAGGTCGGTGATATCCAAAACCGCTTCTTTGCCATACGGCAAGCCGTTTCGAAACGGTTGCAGGTCAATCTGACGAACGTCATAAACGCCCTTAGTCTGAACGCGCGCCGCTTGCTCTTTTTGTGGAGTTGCCATTTCGTTACTCTCTTGTTAGTTAAACCCAGTGACACAACGCTTACGCGTTAGTCGTCCAGACCAATCTGGTCAGCGACATCTTCAAGCGCAGACACGTTATGAATCGCATACATCAGCGCAAACACGACCACGACTGCCACAGCAACGACTTTCCATTGCCCTTTAGTGATACCGAACATATTTTCAAACCCTTTTCCGATTAAGGTATTAAACCCAATTTTCCACATATAACCCCCGCCACCATTGGCTTGAGGCTTATTAGATAACCACGGCGAGACGCGTAAAAAAAGGGCACAAAAAAACCTATAGGTCTGAGACCTATAGGTTTAATTAGCGTCTAAATTGTGATCTGTTTAACGCAACTTTTTAACCCCTTGCGCCTTGTAATTTGCCGTAAATGGCAGGTTTGCCCGTTTCTTTAAAATAGTAGTGCCAACCTTTTAAATTCTTGATGTCCGTAACAGGCACATCAATCTGCTTACTCCACCACTCCGCTTCAGAGGAATTGTCGACTTTGCCTATCCATTTGTAACGAGATAGGTTAGTGACCACCTTGGGTACATCTTGCGGACGCTGAAACAGCGCGTGCATCACAAGCCCAAACTGACGACCACCGCGCCACAGCTCACCCACGCGCCCATCAATCGCCCTTGGCGTGACGGAAGCGGCAAGCTCTTCAATCACGGTATGCAGCTCTTTGTTGCCATCTGCCACCGCCCACAGAATTTCCGCGAACAAAATCAGCTCTTTCTTGCCATACACCCCACACAGCGACACGACAAACGGCTTTTTCTGGTTCATCAGCTTATGCAAAGTGACCGCGAACTCTTTTAGGGAATAGGTTTTGATGACGGGCTTGCGCCCGAGTTTGTGATACGCGTTGTAAGGGTCAAAAATGGCGATGCGGTTTTGTTTGCGCAGTACATCCGACTTATGGATGGCGGTCGTCTTACCGCCGCCCGTAGTAGCAGAGTAAAGCGTGTGCTTGGCTTCCAGCTCTCTGCTATTTTTTGCCATCCTCACCCCCTTCTGGCGCCACTGGCTTGCGCTTCATTTCCTTAACCGACATCCACATTGAAAAGCCCAGAATCGCCACAGCAAACAACGCTTGCCCCTCTTCTTTGTAATCCCCAAGTAAGCCAACAATACCGCCGTCATACTTGTTCAGTACGGGCGTGAAGTTATTCACGATAACGGCTTTTTTCTTATCCGGTAGGGCGTAATCTTCATTGATGAAGCTCTTAAACCCCGCCTCAATCATTTCAATCATCCACTCGGCGGTCATTTCTCCCTTAGCCCCTGAGTAGTCCTGTTTCGCCTCTTCCTCCTGCTCCGCTTCCGGTTGTGGCGTTGGCTCAATCGCTTCAAGGTCTGCGATTAACTCAGGGCTGAAATCCAAGCCATTGAGATCAAACTCTTGCTCTAGTGCTGCCTCACTCATTGGCTTTCACCTCTTGTTTGGCTTGCGCTTCGACCGCTTTGCGCTTGCTGCGCTTGATTAGGCAGTAACCACCGACAGAGACCAGTAGCAAAACGGCAAGCAGCACGAACAGCCATATCGCGCCGCCACGCTCTTGCGGCTTTTTTGCTTCGGCTTCCTCATCCACCACCTGCTGCGAGTCGTTGTCGATAGTCACCGACTCCTGCCCTGGCATGTCCGTTTTATCCTGCTGAGGGGGTGCGACTTCGAGCACCTCCCCCTCTAGAGGCTCACTGTCTTCAAGCAAAGAGGTTTGCACCTCTTCGACCACACCGTTGACCTTTACCTCATACAAAGCAGGATTTTCCGTCCACTTGTTCGCGGCAAGTTGCTCTTGCTCGGCGCTCACATCCACATCAAAACGCTCGGCGTAAGCCTCAAGCGTAGGCGCGTAATTCTGCTTAATGTGCTCTTTGGTCGCACTGGCTTGAATGGTTTTGTTGCAGCCACCGCAAGACAGATACGGCGTGTTGGCGCGTCGTCCGCCACTTGGAAAGTGCACCACCGCTAAAGTGCTGCACTCCGAGCATGGCACATAGCCTGTAATTGGTTTGTTCGCGGAGACTTTAAGCATTGGTCGCCGCCTCCATCTTCGCCGCCACTTTTTCCGCGACATCACGAAGTCTCGCGCTTAGCGTCTGGTACTCGGCTAAGTCACTGAATAGGCTTTCAGGCAAACCCAGCGCCTCAAGATTTAGCCCACCACCGCTAAAGACTTTCATCAACGACATAGGGTTAAAATCTCCCTTACCTTGAAAGCTCTCTAAAGCCTGTTGAATGTTCGCTTCTAGCTCTTTGTGACGTGTTGTGATTTGAATTAAGTTCATGGATAAAATCCCCTGTCTCTCGACGTTAGTTAAAAAGGTTGCCCCTGATTCCCATCGTTGGCGTGTTTGGTTTACTGCATGAGGTGGTATTGCTCTAAGTCACTCATGTTTTGATTCAATAATTCTTGGTGTATCTCTTCCGGCATCACCGGCGGCAGCTCTTGCTCTAACTGATTGCTCCAATTGGCTTGCTTAAGTTGCCATGCTTTAAAGGCACACTCGTAGCGGTCTTTGGCTTCAAGGCGAATATCATCCAAATACAAATCATCGGTATTCATGCTCCAACCGCGCGCACCCGCCGCCCACTCTAGAAAGTCATTGGCTTTTTGCTCGAAGTCGTCACCTTCAAAGCTGATAGAGAATTGATTGTCTGAACTGGCGAACACGCCGCGACTGTTTAAGCGCGCTTTTTCCGCTTGGATTTCGCTATCAAGCTGACTAATGAGTTTGTTTAACTTGACCACCGCGCTGACTTGGCGGGTCTTTTTGTTGATATCGACCGCTTTCTTTGCCTCAGCTTTTTTAGCTTGCTTGCGAGCAATGGCGCGCTTGATTGGGGCTTTCCACTGATCCAAGCGATAACCGCACTCTTTGATGATCCCAGTCATGTTGTGTACATCGAAACTGGCGAGCGCTTCCCACTGCGGGGCACGGCTACAGCGAGCAATGTTGTAGCGGTTGCCCTTAATCATGCCTTGGTCAGCGTTGCCGCCTTTCGCCGCGTAGCCCACCGCCTTAATCAGATAACCCGCTGCTGCCTCTTTGTATTTGATGCGCTCAAGGTGCGCCAAGCCGTGACCCCATAAGCGCTCAATACGTTTTGCCCACGCTTGAAAATGTTCAGGCTCGACTTGCCAGTTCAAAAGAATGTGTACGTGAGGGTTTGGTTGCCCGTGCTCATTGGTCGGACACTCAGCGACCCAGATATAGTGAAAATCCGCTTTAGCGCGAGCGGGACCCACTAGCTCAACCTTGCTTTTGCGTCCCATCAATGGCGCGGCTTTGTAGTGACCCGCCACCTTGACCTCATCCCCATCAAAGGCAAGATTTGCCTGACCGGACAGGTGACTTTGTTTGTAGCTAAAGCCACGGTGATACATGCGCTTTGCTGCATCCAGAAAACGCGACACCTCGTTGCCAATCGTGATTTGTAGCGGGGAATACGCCGCCATATCGTCAGACAGTGGCGAAAACTCGCAGCCTTCAGAGGTCAAATGGACATTGGAATCAGTAGCAAACAGCTTAGCGCGCTGAAAATCATCAAACGTGAGCGTCAAAAACGTGGTGAAACCACCTCGGCACGCTGCCACGTAAGCACCTGATTCAAATATCTTCTTAACGGCATTTGGATTGAGTTGATGGGTGTAGCGCTCACCCGTTTGCGCCTCGGGTGCGTCGCTTGGGCTTGGGTGGTAAGTCACTTGCAACTTCACTTGCTTTGACCAATCGCGCTTAAGCAGGTAAGCGCGGCTCATGCCCTTACTTGGTAGATAATCCAAACGCTTGCGCTCATCGTCTCGCGCCCATCCGGTTTGTGGCGCGGTCTGCTCGATACCGTAGCCTTGCGGCTCAACGTAAAAGCTTTCGCTCTTGGTGCGCGGTTTGAGGCGGCGTGAGCGGGTAATAAAGCGGTCAATGTGCTTACGATTGCCGTGTCGGACTTTGCCGCCCTTTGACAAGCCTAGTGTCTCCACGGCTCCGCCGTGCGCTCCGCGCCGAGCATTGTCGAAATATTCAGTCGGAATCTTTGAGCACTTACCCTCGTAAAACAGTTTCTCGATTTCGCCCAAGTAAGCACTTTCTTTCGTGTTGTGAAAGTGGATTTGCTCCGCCGCGCGCACTTTATCGAGCTCGCTTTCTAGCCAATCCGAATTTTGAGCACTAAAAAAACCGCTCTCGATAGCGGCTATATTCTTCTCCGTTGTGGTGACGTCTTGCGCTAAGGCGGTCACATAGCCCACATCGTGTGGGCTAAGAATATGAGTAATCTCTCGCTCAGCTTGCGGTTCGTATAAATGGTTCACGCTAAAATCTCTTTGTGCTTAATGGCTTGAAGTCGTGCGGCTTTCTTAAATTCCGCCTGACCTTTGCGGCTAAAGCGGAAGTCTTTCCCGCCTTGCGGGTGTGAGCGGTATCCATTTGGAAACCACTTAGCCTTGAAATCATTTAGAGTTTTCAATCCTGTATCTGTAGGCATTACCATCCCCCAACCTAAATTGATGATTTCCAGTCTTGATACGCTGCGGCTTGTTCTTCAGCATAAACAGCCAATGCATGCATATTGATGTAATTGCGTCCACGCTCTTTGCGAGCTCGACGAAGCAAAGGAAGCTTGCCGTTTTTAATTTGTCCGTTTACTGCTGCAACCGTCTGACCAGTCAACTCCGCATACTTTTCAGGCGTCACAAAAGGAGCGTAGTTAACGCTTGTTGCCTTTAATTGCTCTTCATAATGTTCTAACATCATCTATTAAACCCTTATTCTTCGTTACTAACCTTAAGTAACCCTAAGTAACCTTTGTGGAATTTACTATTATTAGTAACCCTTTGTAAACCCCTCGGAGACGATAAAATGAAGGAATGGTTTCTAACATCGGAGTTAACAGGATTAAACAACACTCAAATATCGAGACAATCAATTGTCAAAAAGGCAAATAGAAACAACTGGTTAAAGAGAAAAGCAAAAGGTCTAGGTAGAGCTTTCGAGTATCATATTTCCAACTTGCATGAAGACGAGCAAAAGCAGTTAATTGTGATACACGGCAATGAACATGAAAAAAGAAACCCAGAAGAAACCCTAAGTAAACTAACAAATAATGCTAATCAACTTAAACAAACCCAAGCCGAACCCAGTAACGTATCTAAAATTGTTCCACTCAGTGATTATGAAGATTGGGCAAGGTTGCCTGTTTACGACGTACATGCTGCTGCAGGAGCAGGAACATTGATCCAATCAGAATTTCAAATTGGTGTTTTCAGCATTCCGGTAGCTCTACTGCATGAATTTGGACTTAAAGAAGATTATTGCTCAGTAATATTTGTTGACGGGAATTCTATGCATCCGACAGTATCTGATAAAGACCGAGTTTTAGTTGATATTAGAGAGGTACCACATCCAGCTAAGGATGGTGTGTATGTTATCCGAATTGACGATGCTGTTTACATAAAACGTCTCAATTGGAACATTGCTAAAAGTGTTTACAACGTCATTTCTGACAACCCTAAACATGAATCGTTTGAGATCAATCATAACAACGGACGTAACTTTAAAATCATTGGTAAGGTGGTTACTACTGTGATGAAGGCTGTAGTATGAGTGTCAAAAAAGACGGTGAAAGCTGGCTTGTTGATGTTCGACCTTCGGGACGTAATGGGAAAAGATTCAGACGCAAGTTCAGCAAAAAGTCAGAAGCTCTAGCATACGAAAAACATATTCTTGCAACTTCTCACAACAAGGAATGGCTTGGGCTACCTGAAGATAAAAGAGCTCTATCAGAATTAATAGATCTATGGTGGAAAAAGGCTGGGCAGTTTAAAAGAACTTCTGACAACTACATGCAAAAACTACAACTAATTTGTCGAGAGCTTGACGACCCAGCAGCCAACAAGATCACTACAAAGCTATTGTCAGATTGGATTCAAAAACGGCTAGAAAAAGGACAAAAACCAGCGACAATAAGACGGTTAGCAAAATCGTTAAGCAACGTTTTCTCCGTATTGATCGATTCTGGTGATTACAAAGGGGTTAACCCAATTAAGGATTTAAAACTTCCTACAGTCAAGCAACCAGAAATGACCTATCTTGACCGCAACCAAATCATTGACCTGATAAATGCGATCAAATCGAATGACGAACTCAGCAGAATCGTTGCTATTTGCCTAGCTACGGGCTCAAGGTGGCGTGAAACGGTCACACTCAAAACAAGCAACTTATCACCTTATAGAATACGCTTCACAAATACTAAAACCGATAAACCACGTACAGTACCCATTAGTAAAGAGTTGTACGAAAGAATCTATCCATCAAAAGGGGCTAATCTGTTTAGCTACGACCCTCAACAAGAGCTATACGATATAATGGAGAGTTTGGACTTAGACTTACCGAAAGGGCAAAAAGCTCATGTACTAAGACATACTTTTGCTAGCCACTTCATTATGGGCGGGGGGGATATACTAACTTTACGTGACATTCTTGGTCATAGCGATATAAAGCAAACCATGACTTATGCTCACCTAGCCCCTGACCATCTTAGCGATGCAGTGAGGCTCAATCCATTGTCGAGATTAGGCATCTAGAATCGTCCACATTATGTCCACACTCATTATCCTTAGTTAACCTTCGTGAACCAAGACAAATTAATAAGGCAATGAAAAATAAAGATTTTACCAATCCTTACCTTTCATCGCCTTTAACCATAAGCACCATAAGGTGCCTTTCGTATCTTTATTGTTACTTCGCTAAGCTGCAGTATTTAGCTTAGCTTTGCCCTTTTTTGGCTTACCATTGGTGTGAATCGCGCTAAAGTCATGGCTAAAGTGGTCCACTTGAATCGCTTTATAGCGAAGCTTGTCTGCCGCGACAATCTGATCCACTTCTTCCTGAGTTAACACATCCGCTTCTAGTGCCTGCGCCAAACGGTCTGCCAGTAACCCTTTGCGGGCAACCTTACCTTCCTTCGCCGCACGCATTAGCTTACGCTCTAGCCCCTTAATGTCATACATAGCTAAGAATGCCGTTTCCATTAGGCCAACACTGTCATTCTCATCTTTGCCAACGTAGCAAAGGTTAGTCAATCGGTCACGTTGCGCACCCGGAGTCATCAAGGCTTCTGCTAGTTTCACCGTTAAATCATCACTTGGCTTCGCAAAATGGTTACCCAACGGGAAGATAAGTACTTTTAATAAACGCCCTACTGCTTTTTGAGGATAGTTAGTGAAGGCTTCTTGTAATGCATTAGCCGCATTGTATAAACAGTGCTGAACAGCATAGTGAACAAAGTCTAGATCTTGTTGTTGACGACCTTCATCCTCATATTTCTTAAGCGCTGCTGAAGCCATGTATAGATAAGCAAGCACATCACCTAAACGAGCAGAAATCATTTCTTTACGTTTCAGATCTCCACCTAGCGTCGCCATGGCAATATCTGCACTCACTGCAAGCGCACGGCTTAGGCGAGTCATCTCTTTGTAGTACTTCTGAGTCGCACCGCTCATGTCGGCTTTGATGAAACGAGAACCTGTCAACGCCGCACCAAACGCACCGAAGGTATTACCCATTGCATGTTTGATATGCTTAAACAGCAAATCATCAAACTCTTTCGCACCTTGCTTGTGATCAGGATTTGCTGCCGCTTCCATCTCTTTAAGTACGTATGGATGACAACGTGTTGCACCTTGCCCAAAGATCATCAAGTTACGAGTAAGAATGTTGGCACCTTCTACCGTAATCGCCACCGGAATACCCAAGTATGGCGATGCCAAGTAGTTCATTGGGCCATCTTGAATTGCACGACCAGAGTGAATATCCATTGAGTCATTAAGAATAGTACGAGCCATCTCTGTCATATGGTATTTAGCGATCGCGGTGACAATGCCCGGTTTCTCTTTAAGATCTAGAGAGGTTGTCGTCAGGGTTCGACTTGCTTCTAGTAGGTAAGTTAAACCACCAATTCGGCCTAGCGATTCTGCTACCCCTTCAAACTTACCAATCGACATGCCAAATTGCTTACGAACATACGCATAAGCACCTGTCGTACGTGAAGTTAGGTGACCAACCGCAGTGCCCAATGCCGGAAGTGAAATACCACGACCTGCTGATAGACACTCAACGAGCATACGCCAGCCTTTACCTGCGTAATCTTGACCACCGATCAGCCAGTCCATTGGAATGAACACATCTTTACCAAAGGTTGGGCCGTTCATAAATGCTAACCCTAGTGGGTCATGGCGCTCACCGTTTTCCACACCTTTATGATCAGCTGGGATAAGAGCACAGGTGATACCCAATTCTTTCTTGTCACCCATCAAACCATCTGGATCGTACATCTTGAACGCTAAGCCAAGAACAGTCGCAACAGGTGCTAGTGTAATGTAGCGCTTGTTCCAGTTGATACGAACACCTAAGACTTCTTTGCCTTCATGCTCGCCGTAACAAACAATACCTTCATCTGGAATACCACCAGCATCAGAGCCCGCTTCTGGGCCAGTAAGCGCGAAACATGGGATATCAGTACCATCCGCTAGGCGAGGCAACCAATAATCTTTTTGTTCCTGAGTACCGTAGTGTGACAGAAGCTCACCTGGACCTAACGAGTTCGGTACCATCACACAAACCGCTGCACTGATACTACGGGTTGCAATTCGCGTTACAATTGTTGAGTTCGCCAATGATGAAAACTCACGACCACCGTACTCTTTTGAAATGATCAAAGAGAAGAAGCGCTCTTTACGCAGGTACTGCCAAACTTCAGGTGGCAAATCGCGATCTTCTTTTACGATCTTATGGTCATCTAGCATAGCTAGCAGAGTTTCTAGCTCGTTATCCATAAACGACTGCTCTTCAGCCGTTAGGGTTGGCTTCGGATAATGGTGAAGCTTAGTGAAGTCAGGGCGACCAGAGAAAAGCTCTCCATCCCACCAAACACTACCCGCTTCCATTGCTTCCTTTTCAGTGCTCGATAGTGGTGGCAGCACTTTCTTAAACATTTTAAAAGCTGGGTCACTTACCCATTTTCTTCTTAGAGAGCCCATAATCAGATCCTTTTGTTCACTATTTAGTGGTCCAATATTTTTGTTATTTGTAGGTACTAGTTAAAACTTCGATTCCGCAGCGACGCCTGCTGCTAGGAATGGAATCAGTTGGTCAACAACAGATTTGGCATCCATTGCTTTTCCATAATCATTTTCAGCAATCTCAAGTAGCGCTTGACTTGAAGCCATTGTGAAAACACAAGTCCCGAGCGTAAAATGTAAACGCCAGAACAACTCTTCTTGAGTGAGCTTCGGATTCGCTTTCATTACCGATTGAGTAAATAGAGATAATGCTTCCGAATAACGAGTAGTGATAAACCAACGCAGATGGCCCTGCACATCGGTATAACCGCGACCGATTAATAGCATAAAGCGACTGGTTCCATTTGGCCGTACATCATTTAGATTACGTAACGGACCGCGTAGAGACTCAAACACGTCAGCCATCTCAAAACTTTCATTTAGGTTGAGGTTAATCAATGCATCTTGAACGGCAGGCATAAATGCTTCGAGGTATCGATCCAACACTGCTCTCACCAAGGTTTTCTTATCACCAAAGTGATAGTTAACCGACGCTAAATTCACACCCGCTTTACTGGTAATCGTGCGTAGAGAGGTATCTTTAAAGCCATGTTCTGCAAACAGCGCTTCTGCTACATCAAGAATTTTCTCTTTGGTGGAGTTTCTACTTGCCATTTTAATCACTCGTATTAAACAACTGTTTGAAAATATACATCCGAAACAACAAAGCAACAAGCTGTTAACATCACATTTTTATAGATTGGTCTGACCACCATGTCTGGATTGGGTTCTAAGCGCTTGAAAGAAAGAAAAGAAAATTTTTTTTAAAAAAGTTGGAACTGTTTTGAAAACGCCCGGTCTGAATAAGTGTAGTTAGCAGAGCATTCGAGGGTTTGGACAACCCACTAAGTTTACAGGCCGTCAAACTTGTTTTCTTACTGAAGCTACTAATTTACGCTGCTTTTTCTTATTAACTCCTATGTTTATTTGTATCCGCCCAGAGCCTGATTGCTCTGGGCTTTTTTTATTCTGCGCGTTTAATACCAACCTGAGCAAAAACCCAACGAGAACTTAGCAAGTAGTTACTCACCATCCCTACCAGTATCCCAGCAACCAAGGCAATCAAAGGCCCTCTCCCTACTTCTCCTAAAACATACGACAACAGCTTAAACACCAAGAAGTTTGGCAAGGCAGATAAGCTCGCTCCACACATAAACTTGATCCATTGCTGAGCCACATTTTGTTCTGTGTTTTGAAAAGTGAAGATGCGATTACCAAACCATGTCACCGTCGCAGCGCACACAAACGCGATTACACGGGCAATCATAATTGGCGTGCCTGACAGATAAAACAGAGCTGAAAAAACCAATGCATCGGCGACAAAGCCGATGCACCCAATCACTGCAAAGCGAAAAAGCTTGCTGTTCATGACTGTTGACCACAACGATACAATGAGCGACGACTCTTTGCGGTAAACTCGATAATGCAGCTTAACTGCTTTTCTTTAACCAGTTTATCTACTGCATTGCGTTCACCAATCAGCTGCACCTGAGACAAGGCATTCAGTTCCGATTCATCACTGAGTAACTTCGCCTGACCAGAACTGTAAAACTGTCCGGAGAAAGGACGTGAGCCAACATAGTAGGTAGCAACGTCAGGCTGAGCCATTCTAAGAATGACTTTGTCGCTACGTTTATCTCCGACATCTAAATGAATAAATCCGACCGCTATCACCAGTAACGCGGGTACGATACTCGCGGTGACCTTAAACCACTTTTTATCTTGTTTTAGATCCGAAACCAGAACCGCCATCAGCAAACCAATCGCAGGCACACCCGGCAGCACATAAGCGGGCAGAATATTTCCTGAGAAGGTAAATAGAACCAAAGGCGCTATCATCCAAAACAGTAAGAAGCTAACAATGCCATTTTCAGGTTTGATCCTTGATTTCAAACTGCGACATTTTTTCCACAGCAAAACTGGCAGAACAATAGACCAAGGCGCAGCGGAATATAGCCAAAACAACCAGATAGTGCCGCGAACTTCATTGTGTGCTGTCCCGTAAAGATCGCCCTCCCAACCACTGACTAGAAAGCGCTTAAAGTGCTCACCTACGATGAAATAATCGATAAAGCCCGGAGTTGCACGTTCTGCCAACACATACCAAGGTAAGGCAATGATTAGCATCAGCAGTGTCCCTGTTGCGATCGGGAAACGCTGCCAAAGCACTTTTAGCGCCTGAGTGAAACCATGCTGCAAAACAAGCCAAGGCACGACAGCAAGCCCCATTAACACAATCACAAGCGGCCCTTTAGCCAATAAGCCGATCGCTAAGCCGACAAAACCAATGTAGCCCCATCCCCTATTGGGCTTATCTTCCTCATAACTAAGCCAGCAGAGGTAAAAGCCAAGCATGGCGATGGTAATGCCTAGGGTTAGCGCCATATCCGTCATTACCGCGCCTGCAGCAATTGAAAAGATCCCACAGGTTGCTAGGACCAGTGCCGTGATTAAGCCGTTGTAACCTACCCGCTTGGCAAACAGTCCCATAAACAGCAAAATCAATATACCAGCCATCCAATGGGGAACTCGAACGGCAAACTCGTTGATACCGAACGTTTCGATACCCACTGCACTCATCCATGTAAACAAGGGCGGCTTACCCCAGAAAGGCACGCCATAGTCAAATTGAGGCGTGATCCAGTTGCCCGTCTCAATCATTAACCGCGCCATTTCACCATATCTGGCTTCGGTGGTATCCATAAGTGGGTAAGCGCCTAAAGTCAGCAATCTAATCAAGAGTGCCGCGCCTAAAATCGCCCATAAGTGAACTCGGTTAAAACTCACGCTCGTTTCTCCCTTTTTTGTACTTGCTGCCTTGCTTGTTTTTCACTGACCGACTGCACTAGGTAGAGTGGTCTCTGTTTGGTTTCAATGAAGATTCGCCCAATGTACTCGCCCAATACGCCGATACTGAGAAGCTGAATGCCTCCTAGTGCCAACTGCACAACCATCATTGACGGATAACCGGTGACAGGATCACCAAACAGCAGTGTTTTAATCACGATCATCACGCCATAGATGAATGCGCCCCCTGCAATCAAGCTTCCAAGCACTGTGGCAATCCTAAGAGGACGAATTGAGAAAGAGGTAATACCATCGACGGCTAAACCGATAAGCTTGAGATAATTCCATTTGGTTTCACCGCTAAATCGTGCATCGCGTTGAAACTGAATCGTTGCTTGTTTGAATCCCGGCCAAGCGAAGATCCCTTTCATGTAACGATTTCGCTCAGGGAGACGATTAATATGGTCGACGACTTCTCTTGAAAGAAGACGAAAATCTCCGACATTTTCAGGGATCTCAGACTTGACCATGGAATTGAGAAGGCGATAAAACACAGCAGCAGACTGACGTTTAAACCACGTTTCACCGAGCCTTTCTGCTCTTTGCATATTGACCACATCGTAACCCTCGCGCCATTTATCTAGCATTTGAGGAATTAGCTCAGGCGGATCTTGAAGATCGGAGTCAATGAGAATTACCGCTAAACCATGGCAGTGTTCGAGTCCTGCACTCATGGCTGCTTCTTTACCAAAATTACGGCTTAGCGACACACTCTGAATCGATGAAGAACGACTGGTGAAGCTTTCCACAATCGCTAAGCTATTGTCTGTGCTACCATCATCGATGTAGATGATCTCACTGGTGTCAGCCAAACTGTCTAAAACTGAGCTTAAACGTTGATGTAGTTCAGGCAGCACCTCTTGCTCGTTGAAGTAAGGGACAACAACGCTAAGAGTGACTGATGACTGAGTATGATGTGGCACTGAGGTGACAATACCCATATGGCCCCCTATTTGGGTTAGATTCTCAAACGCAGCTCAAGTGAACTGCTGTATTGCGATCGAATCTATCAACCAGCGTGTGAAAAGCTTGTTGTTCACGTTTTTTTCACGGCGTCATTGAGATCATAAAGCCCCATAAAATGAGAATGTGCGATGAACAGAGTATTACTGGTTGAAGATAACCGAGAGGTTGCGGGTATCTTGTTTGATTACTTCGAGTGTGAAGGAATGGAACTCGATTACGCAGACAACGGCGAACTGGGTCTACAACTGGCACTGGAAGGCACTTTTGACTTAATACTGCTCGACCTCATGCTTCCGAGAATGGACGGTCTGACCGTGTGCAACAAGCTAAGAGAAGCTGGCGTTAACACACCCGTACTAATGCTGACTGCGCTTGATAATCGTGACGATATGCTTAACGGCTTTCAACATGGCGCCGATGATTATCTGACTAAACCGTTTGATTTAGAGATCCTTGAAGCGCGCATCCACGCTTTGATTAAACGTTACAAGGGCCAAGTCGCCAGCTCCGTTTTACAATTTGGCAGTTTGAAGATCGACCAGAAAACTCGTCAAGCTTATCGCCAAGACAAACTATTGGCCTTAAACCCGACCACTTACACAATTTTAGAGGTGCTCTGTCAGCGCGCCCCCGAGGTGGTCACTCGACAAGAGATCTCTGAAAAGCTGTGGCAAGAAAGCGAACCCAACAACGATGTACTGCGCAGCCATATTTATCAGCTACGTAACCAACTCGATAAGCCTTTTCATGCGCCGATGTTAACCACTATCCCTAAAATTGGCTTTCGCTTAGAGGACATCTGATGCCACACGGTTTTCTCTCCAATACCCAAACGCTCACAGGAAGGCTTGCGGTATTTTTTACTGGTATGTCTTGCGTTATCGGGATTGTTACCTTTCTCATCTTCTACCTTGCGTTGCAATGGTCGGAGGATCGAGTAGGTGAACGCCGCATTCTTATTGACCGCGATAGTGCCGTTGAGCGCTTTCTAGCCGGAGAGCAAGGAGAAATCCGCCTCGACTCACTCACTGTTGCCTACAACGACGCGGATTTAGTCCCCCAAGAATATCGCAGTTATGTTGAAAACCACGAAACCTTTCTCGGAGAAGTAGGCTCTTTGCTTTCTCCTCACGGACATATGGTTTACAAAGGTTACTATTCAGATAATAGCGAGCAAAAAACCATCGTACTGCTCTCTTTGATCGACAAAGTTGAGTTTGGCAACGAGGAAATTCTTTATTCAGGTATCATCGTCATCAGCTTTGTGTCTCTGCTGATGTTTACGTTTGGTGCGCTGTTGTTTCGTCTTTCTAGGCGCTTGATTGAACCCGTCAATGATATCACTAAACAGCTTAATAAGATGTCAGGTGACACTACCAAAGCCTTTGAAATACATCATGAAGCAGCCGAAGAGTTCCAGCTACTGACGACCCACCTCAATCAATATCGTAATGAACTTAACCTTGCCTTAAAGCGCGAACAAGCTTTTGCTCGTTATGCTAGTCATGAACTAAGAACGCCACTCACAGTGGTCAAAGGAGCAAACAAGCTCCTTACGCGCTCTAAACCGGATGAGTTTCAGCATCGACAGATCTCTCGTATCGAAGACGCGACTTTAGAGATGATTACTATGGTTGACGCTTTGCTCTCAATCGTACGCTACGAACGCAATGTCGACGATGCGCCGATGAGGAACATTGAGCATGAAGAGATTAACAAAGTCGTCACGGCCAACAAGGTACATGCGTCAGAGAAAGATCTAGAGATCAATGTCAGCTTCCTTGCGCAGCCTAAGCTAAGAGCAACCCCCGCGGTTCTGAACATGGTGCTGGGTAACCTAGTCCGTAATGCGATTGCAGCCTCTGATCATGGAAGAATCGATATCGAGGTGTCATCCGAGCATATTAAGGTGATTGACGATGGTCCGGGGCTCACGGACTCTCCAGACTCAGAAGGACATGGACTTGGGCTTCTGATCGTCGACGACCTCTGTCGACGCTACCAATGGCACTTTGAACTGACCAATCATCAAAATCGCGGTTGTTGCGCCACTATAAAATTTTGATCTAGATTGATACTCATGGTCGCCAATCCGTTAAGATAGGCGGCCAAGTTTTCACGATCAATTTTTATGAAGCTCGCCAATACGCCCATCACTCAGCACCAGTTTGCAGAGATACCGTTTTTCCTCAAGCGCGATGATCAACTGCACAGCCATTTCAGTGGTAATAAAGCACGCAAATTTATGGCGGTGCTTGAGCAAGATTATCCGAACATTAAAACGCTGATAAGCTACGGCAGCACTCAGTCTAACTCGCTTTACTCGTTGTCAGCGCTTGCTGCGATTAAAGGATGGCAACTAGAGTTTTATGTCGACCGTATCCCTCAATGGTTAGATGACAACCCACTTGGCAACTATCGAGGCGCATTAGAGTTAGGGGCTAAAATCATCCCCACTGCTGAATACCACCTTCATCCGCTAGAGTATATCGAGCAGATTCGTCAGCCAGACAATTCTTGCCTGTTTTTACCTGAAGGGGGGCGTTCAAAGCTTGCTAAACAAGGGGTTGAGCAACTCGCAAGTGAAATCCTCTCTTGGACAAGATATGAGTCCAATCACCAATTCGTTGTTGCACTACCTGCTGGTACTGGGGCAACAGCCCTCTATCTACATAAGTTTCTAAAGCCCCACTCTATCCCCGTATTAACTTGTCCATGCGTGGGTGGAAAAGAGTACTTAATCAAACAATTTGAAGAGCTGGGCGAGAACGATTTTCCACAGATACTAGAGTTAGAAACAAAACATCATTTCGGTAAACTTTATCAACAAGATTATCGTATTTGGCAGCAATTACTTGATGAGACCGATATCGAGTTCGACCTTCTCTACGATCCTATGATGTGGCAGTGTCTACAATCATGGTATAAAGAGAATCAAGATAAGAGCATCATTTATGTTCATCAGGGAGGTTTGCTTGGTAATGAAAGCATGCTGCCGCGATACGAACGTAAATTTGGTCAACGCTTCGGAGAACAAAAATGAAGTCCTACATGGTAGTACTAGTTGCTGCACTGGCTTTACCTGTGTCTGCCAATGTCATCTCAACTCCTGCTAAGCCGATCATCGGAATCAACGCCGGAGAAGTGGGCAAGCGCGTTTGTTACTACCAAGATAAAGCGTACTCTGATGGCGCTATCGTCCAAATCGATGAGTATTACATGATCTGCGCTGCTGCTAACGATTACGAACTCAATGGGGCATTAAAGTGGCACAGCATTGATCAATACCAAGCAGAACAATCCACCAGCAACGAGCAAAGTGGAAAACCAGTAAAAAGATACTCGGTAAACTAACCCCCTTTCCTGATAACAATAAATAGGCATAGATTGATCACTCCAATAGCGGTTCGCCTCACCAAGGGTGATGACCTTAAGCAAAGCATTCAGCACTTGGTCACGGAACATAATATCAGTGCAGGTACCATCGCCTCTTGTGTAGGGTGTTTTACTCACCTAAAGATCCGCTTGGCTGGCGCAACGCAAACTCTCGAATTAAACGAACCCGTAGAGATCGTCTCGGTAATGGGTACACTTACGCCCAATCATCAACATATCCACATCTCGGTTGCAAAACAAAGCGGAGAAGTTGTGGGTGGTCATTTGATGGAAGGTTGCATGATCGATACCACTGCGGAACTGATCATTCACCAGTATCACAACTTAACCTTTAGCCGCCAAGCAGATCCGCAAACGGGATATACAGAACTCACGGTGAGTCAGTTAGGTTACTGACACACCTTTCTTCCCATTGGCAATTCAACTTTACAAGCCTACTCCTTATCCTTAACAACAGTGGTGAATAGCACTAGCTTTACTATCATTAGCAGAAAGAAGTAGAGTGAGATGCGCTATGAAAGACACGCAGTCCGTCGGTCTCTTTGGCAATTTGTCCGTACGTTGGAAATTTCTGCTCGCCGCCGGGGGTAGCCTAATTATTACCGCTTCGGCATTGATGGTGTCATTTTTGTACGCCAGTGACCAAGCACAACAGCTCGTCCGTCGCCAAACTGAACACAACCTAAAACAGTCTGCCGAGCAGTACATCAGCGAACTTGCAAATCAGCAATCGCTGAAAATGCAAAGCTTCTTTGACGGTTCCTTTGATCGAGCCGATATGCTGGTGAAAAACATTGTTTCACTAAAAGAAAATACTGACCAAGGGTTAGTCGACTCTGACTCACTGCGGCCTCTCCTTAATCAAATCATCAAGAAAACCGTAAGTGACCACAGCGAGATGTTAGGTCTATACGTGGTGTCAGAATCAGAAGCACTTGATAACAGTGATGTGTATTACGTCGATAGTGAAGAAGCCGCGTCCAACGAAGCCGGTCGATTTGCGCCTTACTGGGCTCGCTCAAGTGATGGCAGCGTGGAGCTTGAGGTTCTGCTCGAAGAAGATATCAATGATACCGAACTCGACGAAAGCAATACCCCTATCAATGAGTGGTATGCCTGCTCGATACGCAATCGAAATGCCTGCGTTCTTAATCCATACCTAGATACGGTGGGTGACGAAGAGATACTGATGACCTCGCTTACTCTGCCCATTTTATCCAAGGGGCAGCTTGTCGGTATGTTAGGTGTTGATTTTGGGTTAAACAAAATTCAGACCCTAATCACGCAGGCCGACCAAAATATGTTCTCGGGCCACGGTCAAGTGTTATTGCTCAGTCACGGTGGGTATGTCGTCGGCTACGATGCGGATCAAAGCCTAGTGGGGACTCACTTATCCGAGACCAACATCACAGGCTCACAAGCACTTCTCAGCTGGCTTAGCCAACCTGCCTATTCCGTCAATTGGGAGGATAACGGTGAGACGCTGCGTGCCAAAATCCCCGTTAAATTATCAGCTAACTCCCAGCCTTGGGGGCTGGTTTTTGATGTGCCACGACAAGACGTGATGCAACAAGCACTCGAATTAGAAAAGACGTTAAATCAAGCGAACCGTGAGTCGGTAACAAATATCTTTCTGATTGGGGTCTTCATTACCGTCACAGTACTGATACTAAATGCTCTACTTGCCGCCAAATTAGTCAGCCCAATACGCGTGGTTGCTCGGAGCTTAGAAGATATCGCAGGCGGTGAAGGTGATTTAACCCGACGTTTGACAGTAAATAGTAATGACGAAATCGGTGCCCTCGCCTCTGGTTTTAACCAGTTTGTGAGCAAGCTACAAGGCATTGTGACACAGATTTCGACCTCTGTTTCCGGCGCAAAACTCAATGCTGAAGAAGCTTCAAGTATCTCTCAACGTACCAACCAAGGAATGCAGCAGCAATTTGCCGAAATTGATCTGGTCGCCAGTGCGTCTGCTCAACTCGCGTCGACGGCACAAGAAGTCGCCAACAGTGCCAGCCAAGCGGTAAATTCTGCCAAAGAGGCCAACGATGCAGCCGAACAAGGGAAAATCGTCATCGACTCTACCACTCACGCCATGGAATCTTTGGTCGCGGAGGTAAGTGCGGCTGTGCCTGTCGCAGACAATCTGGCGCAAAACAGTGAAAACATTACCTCGATTCTAGTGGTCATTGAAAGCATTGCTGAGCAAACCAATCTATTGGCACTGAATGCGGCGATCGAAGCAGCTCGTGCCGGAGATCAGGGCAGAGGCTTTGCTGTTGTTGCAGATGAAGTTCGGACACTAGCAGGAAGAACTCAAGACTCAATCAGTGAGATTCGCGAAGTGATCAATCAGCTAAAAACAGGCACCAATGAGGTGGTTATTGCGGTGCAAAAAGGGAACGAAAATGCTCAACAGACCGCAGAACAAGTCAACAATACCGTGACCGTGTTGGAGCAGATCATTACCCACATCGTCAGCATAGATGAGATAAGTAACCGCATCTCTGAAGCCGCAATGGAACAACGTGGGGTTGCAGAAGAGTTAAGTCACAATGTCACCAATATACGAGACGTGAGTCAGTCGGTCAGCCAAGAGGCAGATTCCTCCGCTAGGGTGAGCCAAGAGCTATCGAACTCAATGTCTGAGCTGAAAGGATTGGTTCAGCAATTTAAAGTCGAATAACCCGAGTTGATAGATGTACGCCCCATCAGATAAGAAAAAAGCTCCATCGGATGATGGAGCTTGGAGCATAAATAGTTCGGGGGAACTATTTGACTAAATTTCGTTTCGATTTGATCAACGCTGCCGCATTGTGCATGGCATCTTTGGTGCTGACATCGATAATCGTAATATTGCTAAACCTTTCTGGCTCTTTTATTGCCACGTCATGAGCGAAGATAACCAGTTTTGCTCGCGCGATATCTAGTTCGGTGATGCGGTTGTTAATGCCATCTGCGCCTTGGGTTTCTACTTTAATTTTGATGCCCATAGAATAGGCTGCTTTCTCTAATGATTTAGCCGCTAGAAACGTATGGGCAACACCGGAAGGACATGAAGTCACCGCAAGTACATCGGCTTCCCCCTCTGTTTGCACTGAAGAGTATGCGCGGCGAAACGAGTCATACTCTTCATCTTCTCGGACCGTTTTTTTCAATAGAATAACAATACACGCCGTCGTGAGTGCGCCCGCAACGGTTCCGACGATATAGCCCAACTTGCCATCGACAACTGGAAGTACGATCCAACCTCCCCAAGGGGCATGGTTGATGACATGGAACATAAAGCCCGTCACATTACCGACAATACCACCAGCAACAATGGCTGGTAGAACACGCGCAGGGTCGGCGGTCGCAAACGGAATCGCCCCTTCACTGATCCCAATCATGCCCATAATGCCAGCGGCCTTTCCGGCCTCACGTTCGTCACGCTTGAATTTATTGGGTGATATAAGCGTCGCTAAGGCTAAGCCAAGCGGAGGCGTACAAATTGCAATTCCAACGCCCCCCATAAGCCAAGGCTGGGTGTTAACTTGTGTTTGGGCAAAGAGCGTCGCCACCTTATTGACTGGCCCACCCATGTCAAATGCAGTCATTGCACCAAGAACGGTTCCAAGCACCACTTTTCCCGAACCTGCCATATCAGTCAAAAGCAGGTTCAATGCGTTCATGGTTGCGGAAATCGGAGCGCCTATTAGCCACATCACTAACCCACAAGTGGCAAATGTCCCAGCGAGCGGGTAAATGAAGATGCTTCCTAGTGAGCTCATGCTATCCGGCAACTTAATCTGCTTGAGCAACAACACAAAGTAGCCGGCAAAAAAACCGACGACAATAGCACCGAGAAACCCGGTATTGTATTGATCAACCGCTACCCAAGAACCAATCATTCCCGGTGCCAGTCCTGGTTTATCAGCAATTGAATACGCTATATATCCACCCAGTACCGCAGTAAAAAGCGTTAAACCCGCGATTCCCATGTGCGCCATATCAGCCAGAATGCCCTGCTCTGGTAGTGCGGCATGGCCTGTCATCATCACCGACAGTGAAAGGAGAACCCCACCCGCGACAATAAACGGGATCATATGAGAAGTGCCAAACAATAAATGCTCTTTCACACGAGCTAAGTGCCTTTTGACAGGACTCATCGGCTCTAAGCGTGCATCGTGCGCGAGATAACCCTGATCCAAAAATGGCTCGGGGGTACTTTCAGTAATCAGCTGCAACGCCGCCTCTACGCTTTCTGCTTGTTTCAGCTGATGGATAAACTCCTCTTCAATCAGCTTACTGGAAAGCTGCGCCAAAACCTCAATATGATGGTGGTCGTCACCATCGGGGGAAGCGAGCATAAAGAAAACGTCCGAAAGCTCTCCATCCTCGGCGCCATAGTCAATCCCATTGCGGCTTATCCCTACCGCAACAGCGGGCTTAGCCACTGCAGAGCTTTTGGCGTGTGGAATCGCAATACCATCTTCAAAACCTGTATTACCAATTTCTTCGCGAGCCCATAAATCGGCAATAAATTGCGATTTGTCGGCAAGGTTTCCGGCAGCATCGAGTAGCTCCACCAACTCCTTGAGCGCTTCTTCTTTGGTGGTTGCTTTTAGGTCGAGACATATCGTCTCCGACTGAACCAGGTTTGTAATATCCATTATTTCTTACCTTGCCGTACTCGCGCTCGACTATAGATTAGTCACCTAGCCTTGCCCAATATATAGGACTAAAACGGCTTTAACTGGATTATTGTAACACTCGAATAAAAGTGTGAAGCCCATCTTTCAATTTGTCGCTTTGAACTAAGGCAATCTACCGTTGCTATGCTAATATCCGCGAAAATAGCCACAGAGAATTACTATGAAAATCATTGCTGTCACTGCCTGTCCAACAGGTATTGCACACACCTACATGGCAGCAGATGCACTAAAGAAAGCTGCCCCAAAACATAACGTGCAAATTAAAGTTGAGACCCAAGGTGCAATGGGGATCGAAAACCAACTCACTCCCCATGATATTACTTGTGCCGACAAGGTATTAATTGTCTCGGATATAGAGATTGAGCAATCGAGCAGATTTGATGGGTTACCTTGTGTAAGAATCGCTATTGAAGACGTACTGATTAACGTTGATAAAGTATTTATCCTCCACTGCCGAGCATAATGCTGCTAATGACAGAGTATCAAATTACCTTTCTTGTTAATGACTCCGGTGCTAGTGCTCACGCCACTAAACCACTGTGTAGTCTTGCGAAAAAGTTCAAAAGCAACATACGAATTATCAACATCACGCGCAATCGTAGTGCTGACCTCACTAAATCTGTTGCCTTACTGCAAGCGGGATTGGTCGAAGGGGATTTGTGTCAGATTACCGCTTTTGGTATCGATGCCGAGCTCGCCTGCTTTGTACTCAAAGATGTCATCTCCGAGCACTATGCCTTAGTCGGCTCCAATATTAATTATGAGTTTTCCAATCAGTTAGCACAGCGATTACCGCAGCTAAAAACGCCAAGTGCAGTCAATTGGTACTATGCCAAGGCTCATACAGAACTGTCCAAGTTTGAATGTTTAAAAGGGTTGGCTCAGCTTATCTACCCTCAATCAGCCGATGATCTGATCCTTGCCTTCATCAAAAGAGAAGAACGTTCGTCAACCTGCGTAACGTCAGGCATTGCCTTACCTCATGTGATATTCGATGGCATCAATGAGATCAACATCGCCGTAATAAGCAGTGATACAGCGATTGATTGGGCTTCTAAAGTGGGTCAAGTTCACTTGGCTATAGCACTGGTGATGCCTTCATCCCCTACTCGCGATCAGATAATTACCGCAACCAATCTGACCAGAAACCTTCTCTGCGGCCAATTTGCAGAACGTCTTTTAATGACAAAAAGCAGTATCGATCTTCAAGCCCTGCTGATGTATTCCATGTCACGCTTAATTACATAACCGCTAGATTGATCCGCGATAGTCAGATGGCGTTCTTCCAGTGCGATTTTTGAATACTCGACAAAAGTAGTTCACATCCTTAAAGCCACACCTAACCGACACTTCATTAAGTTTAAAGTTGTATTTCTTGAGCATGAATTTCGCTCGATCAATTCGGACCCAAGTAATGTAGTCTGCTAACGTCATGTGCCCTTGCTGGCGAAACAAGCGCGATAAGTGATTGGCAGAGATGCTAAATCGAGCGGCGATACTGTCTCGGGTGATCTGGCGGTGGAAATTCTCCTGAATGTAGATACAGATCCCCTGATAAAGATCCTGAACTCGGTTGTGAGACTTTTCTAATGGCGTATCTAACATGGTTTTGCAGTATTGCAACAACGCCTGCAGCAGCAGCTCATCCATTGGCTTTTTGGCATTTTCTCGTGCAAGCGAACTCAGCGCCTCAAGAATGTTATCGAGTGCAAAGCCAGAACGCGTCTGAATACTGTGCTTTTGGATGTCGTAAAAGTTGGTTTCCCCTTTACGTTTGCTAACTAAACTTAAGCCCAATTGACGTCGGCCAAACAGGATACTCAATACCGAACAATTGGTATCCCAATCTGGCTTGTTCCAGCAGTTCGGCGGAATAAAGATCGCGTCTCCTGCCTTAGCGATAACTTGAGTGACTTTACGCTCATGATCTTCCATTTCATTAATGTATTCACCATCAAGTACTAACTCCAATCGAGGAAAATTAACCTGATAACTGCATTCCGGTGGCGTGTGAAAATCTCCAGCAAACCATATGTGATGAAAAGCTTCTCTTTCACCGAGTACCGAAGAAATTAAGTCATGAAATACCATTTGGATACTCTCAATAAGTCGCGCGTGTGCTACGCGCATAGGTATACCGCTAGTAGAGACTTTACGCTATTGAGCAAAATCACAATTTAAGATTAATGGTACAAAAATCCAGCTATGGCAATAAATTTATAGTTATCCAACTTCTAATCGATGGAGTACATAAGCCAACAAACCTTCACAAACCATTGTTTTAAATGGGCTATACCTTCTCAATTCAGTGTTATACCTGACTCATCCGGCGATCTAAATCACACCTCGAAAATACAGTTACAATCTTCTAGTAAATGCATTTTTTCTTCACTACAGACTCTTTCTCACAGCTTCCAAAATACCCCTGATACAACAATAAAATTATTAGGGGTTCACAATGATCACCAAACTCATCAATGAGAATTTGATTGCGCTCGATCTTAAAGCGCAATCCAAAGAAGAGGTTTTTCACGAGCTAATCGAGGTACTTTATTCACAAGGTAGAATCACCGATAAGCAACAATTTCTCGCCGATATCAAGGCTCGCGAAGAGCTAGGCAATACAGGTTTTGAAGAAGGCGTTGCCCTCCCTCATGCCAAAAGTGCTGCGGTTATCGAACCTGCTGTCGTTATTGGCGTTCACCGTACAGGTATCGATTACGGCGCAGAAGATGGATTGCCATCGAAACTCTTTTTTATGATCGCCTCTCCAGATGGCGGTGACAATCATCACATCGAAGTGCTGGCAGAACTCTCTTCTAAGTTGATTGAAGAAGGCTTTATTGAGCATTTTTTAAACGCGACATCAAACCAACAAGCGTTAGAACTTCTGCTGCAGAAACAAACTCAAGACGACGTAGTTGGCGATACCTCCAATGGCTTTGTGATTGGAGTGACAGGATGTCCGGCAGGCGTTGCACACACCTACTTAGCAGCAGAAGCTCTGGAGAAAGGAGCGGCAAAGTTAGGCTACGAAATCAAAGTCGAAACGAATGGCTCTATCGGCGTAAAGAACAGCCCGACAGCAGAAGAGATTGCCCGAGCAGACGCCATTATTGTTGCCTGCGATAAACAGGTTGATATAGCGCGCTTTGCAGGGAAACGCGTTGTAAAAACCAATGTAAAAGCACCGATTAAAGATGCACAGGGCTTGATCACACAGGCGTTAGATGCGCCGACTTATCACGCTGACACTCAAACCAATGAATCTTCTGTCGCAGATAAAGCTTCTCAGGCTCGCTCTGACTTGTACCGCTTTTTGATGAATGGCGTGTCTCACATGATCCCATTTGTTGTCACTGGCGGCCTATTGATCGCGCTAGCCCTAGCAATAGGCGGTGAGCCAACTGAATCCGGTATGGCGATTCCTGCCGGCAGCATGTGGAACCAAATCCTAGAAGTGGGTGTGGTCGCCTTTACGCTAATGATCCCGATTCTTGCCGGCTATATCGCTTACGCTATTGCAGACCGCCCAGCTCTTGCTCCAGGTCTTATCGGTGGCTGGATTGCCAATAATGGCTCTTTCTATGGCGCAGAAGCCGGAACTGGATTCATCGGTGCGATTGTTGCTGGCTTACTTGTCGGCTACTTCGTTAAATGGGTCACGTCGATCAACTACCACAAGTTTATCCAACCACTTGTGCCTATCATGATCGCTCCCATCACTGGCTCGTTATTTATTGCTGGCTTGTTCATCTTTGTTATTGGCGCGCCGATTGCCGGACTGATGGATAGCTTAACTGCCCTTCTGACCTCAATGAGCACAGGAAACGTGGTATTGCTTGGCATTGTATTAGGTGGCATGGCTGGCTTTGACATGGGCGGCCCATTCAACAAAGTCGCGTTCCTATTTTCTGTCGGCATGATTGCCAGTGGTCAAACTCAGTTTATGGGTGCGATGGCTTGTGCAATCCCTGTCGCACCTCTTGGTATGGCATTGGCAACTGTTCTGGGTCGCAAATTCGAGCTGTTCGAATCTTCAGAAATTGAAGCAGGTAAAGCAGCTGGCGCGATGGGCTTAGTTGGTATCTCTGAAGGCGCGATTCCATTTGCGGCTCAAGATCCAATGTCGGTCATCCCGGCCAACGTTCTTGGCTCTATGGTCGCCGCTGTTATGGCGTTCTCGTTTGGCATCACCAACAGCGTCGCACACGGCGGTCCGGTCGTCGCGCTTCTTGGTGCAATGAACTACCCGCTTCTTGCACTCGTGAGCATGGCGGCTGGTACTGCTGTCACCGCACTGACGTGTATCACGCTTAAAAAGCTACGCAAAGAAAAGCTGGTTACCGCAGCAGCTTAACCCTTCTCCTTTAACGCCAAGTGGCTTGAGATCCTTCAAGCCACTCTTTCCCTATGGTGAATGCAATGCCAGAACTCACTACATCTGTTGCCAGTGAACAGTACACTTCAACCACAGCGGTTCCTGCTTTTGACCAGACTGAAAATCTTGACTTAGAGCCGCGCCAAGCCTTCTTTCCAATGAAGAACGTGATTCAAAACTACGCTTGGGGCAGTAAAACGTCACTGAATCAGCTGTTTGGAATCAGCAACCCAGAATCTGCTCCGCAAGCGGAAATGTGGATGGGCGCTCACCCAAATGGCTGCTCGTTGGTTACGAGCCAAAGTATTTCAGTCAAACTTTCTGAACTTATCGCCAATAACCCACAACACTACCTCGGGGAACAAACCGCCAACACATTTGGCGAGCTGCCGTATCTATTTAAGATCCTAGCGGCAGAGCAAGCTCTATCAATACAAGTCCACCCGAGCAAAGCCCAAGCACAATCTGGATATGCTAAAGAGCAACAGCTAGGGGTACCATTGAGCGCGAGCCATCGTAATTACAAAGATCCCAACCACAAACCAGAATTGGTGTACGCCCTTACCCAATACCAAGCGATGAATGGCTTTAGATCAATCGAAGAGATCATTGAGAACTTCACCCAGTTAGCCATTCCAGAGCTTAATTGGTTACTTGAAGCGCTCACCGAAGAGCCAAATTCACACGGATTGGCAAGCTTCTTCTCTGGGATACTGTCCTTACAAGGTGAACAAAAAGAGATGGCACTCACCATGTTGATGGTCAAAGCCAAGCTCTCTAGCAAACCTGTGTATGCGCTCATCACCGAACTAGAAAAACAGTACCCGAACGATGTTGGGCTATTTGCACCCTTGATGCTTAATGTCATTACCTTACAACCAGGAGAGGCGATGTATCTAGACGCGCAGACGCCTCACGCTTATTTGCATGGCACTGGGCTAGAGATCATGGCGAACTCTGACAATGTACTTCGAGCAGGTCTGACACCTAAGCATATCGATGTCAAAGAGCTTGTCTTGTGCACGCAATTTGTTTCGAAACCAAAGAGTAGCCTAAAACTTGCGCCCTCAGTTGACGCAGGAATTGAAAGCTTTGAGGTGCCAGTTGATGACTTTAAGTTCTCGATCCTTCATAACTCTAACAACCGTCACCTAACAGCGACCAGTGCTGAGATTCTTCTACCACTAGACGAACCGATGACCTTAACGCATACCAATGGAGAAACATGCCAAATAGCTATTGGGGACTCGGTGTTTGTTGCGGCGAATACAGGCAATTACACGCTCTGCTGCCAAGGACGAGTAGCACGAGCATACAGCTAAATTAATCCAATCACTTTATTGAGCCTCACCATCGTGAGGCTTTTTTCTATCTGGAGAAATAGTCATGTATCGAAATAATAATGACGCTAATCACACTTAAATTTAGCCGATACAAAAGTATAGCTATAGCCTTATTTTTGCTATTTCGACGATATCAGCAATGGATTAATTTTAACTCATCGAAAAGCATTCGTGAGTTTAAAAATGATTACACAATTAACTAATGTCAATTTAATAAAAAAACAATTATCTGCGACAAATAAACAACAAGTATTCGAAGAGCTTGCTGAACTACTGGCTGACAACCAGCGCATTAATAATCTCGATAACTTCCTAGCAGATATCAAAGCTCGCGAAGCACTGAGCGTCACATCGATGGATGGCATCGCCTACCCTCACGCGAAAAGCAGCGCTGTGTTGGAGCCTGCCATTGCTGTTGGCATCAAACCGGCTGGCATTGATTACGATGACGAAGACGGTATTAACCCGACCCTATTTTTTATGATTGCCTCACCAGATAATGGTGCTGACCATCATATCTACGTTCTTCAAGAGCTATTTGGCAAGTTCAGCGAAGAATTTATAGAAAATATTATAAAAGCAAAAGATGAACATCAGATATTAGATATTTTAATTAATTCATAAGGTAAATTAGATATGAGTACAATAACCGCTCAAGCTGCTAATAGTAGCGATCTTAAAAAAAACCTCAGTACCCTAAAGCAACACCTTCTATTTGGTACTTCACATATGTTGCCATTTATTGTCGCGGGAGGTGTCTTGCTCGCGTTGGCAGTAATGGCATCTGGTAAAGGGGCAGTACCAGCAGAGGGCTTACTCGCTGACATTTCAAACATCGGCATTAAAGGTCTCGTCCTATTCCCAATTATTCTCGGTGGTTTCATTGGTTATTCTATTGCTGATAAACCAGCACTTGCGCCTGCGATGATCTCTTCTGGCATCATGGCGGATATGGGCGGTGGTTTCTTAGGCTGTATTGTGGCAGGATTTATCGCAGGTGGCGTGGTTTTCCAACTTAAGAAAATCCCTCTTTCTGCCAATATGACCGCGCTAGGTGCCTACTTTATCTACCCTCTTATCGGCACATTAATCTCTGCGGGTATTGTTCTTTGGGGCATTGGTGAGCCAATCAAGATCTTTATGGCTTCAATGAACGAGTTCTTGGCATCAATGGCGGGCGCTTCTAAAGTTGTACTTGGTACCATTCTTGGCGGTATGACGGCGTTTGATATGGGCGGCCCAATCAACAAAGTGGCAACCCTATTTGCTCAAACTCAAGTAGACACTCAGCCATGGCTAATGGGTGGTGTGGGCATCGCAATCTGTACGCCTCCTCTAGGTATGGCGCTAGCAACGTTCCTATTCAAGAAGAAGTTCACTAAGCAAGAACAAGAAGCAGGTAAAGCAGCAGCAATCATGGGCTCTATCGGTATCTCTGAAGGTGCGATTCCATTTGCAGCAAACGACCCAATGCGCGTTCTTCCTTCAATCGTTGCCGGTGGTATCGTAGGTTGTGTATTCGGCTTCCTGACTGACGTACTACTACATGCACCATGGGGCGGTCTAATCACTGCGCCAGTTTCAAGTAACATCCCAATGTATGTAGTGGGCATTGCTCTTGGTTCATTAACAACAGCGCTAATTGTCGGCTTCTGGAAGCCAGTAGCGGCAGAGTCCGAAGACGATATCGAACAAGAAGCACCAGCTCAAACTCAAATGGCTCCACCAGTAGCAGGCGAAGGCGAATACGATATTGTTGCTGTCACTTGCTGCCCATCAGGTGTTGCGCATACCTTTATGGCAGCCAAGGCACTAGAAAAAGCAGGCGCTGCGGCAGGTATTAAGATTAAGGTAGAAACTCAAGGTCAAAACGGCATTCAGAACCGCATAACAGACCTAGACGTTGCTAATGCTAAACTGGTTATCTTAGCTCACGACATTCAAGTAAAAGATGCCCATCGTTTTGCCAACACTAACGTGGTGGAATGCTCAACAAAAGAAGCAATGAAGAAAGCGAGCGAACTTATTCAAAACTAAATGATTTGTAAAAATCAGAAACGAAAAAGCCCCAGCATTTCTGCTGGGGCTTTAGAATGTGGCGGTGAGTGAGAGATTCGAACTCTCGATACGTTGCCGTATACACACTTTCCAGGCGTGCTCCTTCAGCCACTCGGACAACTCACCGAATCAAATTGTGGTTGGTTTCGATAACCAACGAGGCGCTAATTTAATGATTCTATTAGGTTAGGTCAAGTCTAATCCCTAAAAAAACCGCACCATCGAGACTGTTTGGTTACTAACTGGCTAATTCGATCATGAATCAGTCAGTTTAGGCTTCTTGATAGTAGCCAGGAACGCGGAACCACTTACGGCACATATCTAAGAAGTAGCCGTACAAAACACCCATTCCGCATGAAACAACCGCGTTAGAGGTCACCGCAGTAATGATCTGATCAGTCGATGCACCCACAACCAATAGAATTGCTGCATACACCGGAGACTGAAACAGGACATAAGCAACAAGATCAGAGATGTTTTTCATAACGCCAGTGTCAGATAAGCGAGCGCCTTGGCGTAATACGTAGTCACGGAACAAACCGTATGGCCACGCGATGGCAATGTTAACTGGGATTGAAAGCGTTCGTGAAGCTAGAGATTGCTCGAAAGTCATACCGGACACAAAAATTTCAATGAACATTCCGGAAATAAAACAAAACACAACCATTGCAAACGTATCAGCAGCAGCGTTACGAATACAGAAAGGCCCACGAGACTTCATTCTTACCTCAACATAAATAACTAGAAATAAAACCAATAAGCAAAATGAAAAACCAGCCAAACAGCAATAAGCCAGTCAATATCGCCATTAAAACATTATTTTTACAGTTTTAGATTTCAAAGTTATTGAGAAAAGGTAAATAAACAACCAGATTTCGTAGTAAAACTAGATTATGTCGCTAAAATTCAAGCCAAAGGACGATTTTTAAACAAATTAACGTAATTTAGTTACAGTAATCTTTGACTTGTACGGCAAGTAGATCCAACTCTTCTTGTTGAGGGAACTCCCCAGCCATCAATCTAGATTCAATATTAAATAAGTTATCGTCCAGAATCGGTGTCTGAATGCCATCGAGATTTTGCTTTATCTGCGCAAACTTGTTTTTGGCATGGGGTAAGTCTTCGTTTTCTATTGCCATAAAGAACATCATCAATGGCTCTTCCAGCTCTATCTTGAGCTCATTTGAGTTCGCAGAGCTGCTTAGAAGGTGAGGCTGAAATTGATACAGCTTGTCGGAATAATTGACCAATGCGTCATCGAGTTCCGTTTCATCGATCGGCTTCGAGATAATGTAATCAACACCCGCCCCCAACATTCGCTCTCTGGTATCTCTGAACACATCAGCGGTACAACCAAAAATCAGCATATTGGCTCTCTCATCAGCCAAGCTACGAATTGCTGTTGTGGCTTCTACACCATCCATCACGGGCATGTGGTTATCCATCAAAACAAGATCAAACCCACCTTGAGCAATAGCCTCAACGCCAAGCTCTCCATTTTCAACACACTCACAAGAGAAACCTTTATTGGTCATAAACGTATTCAGAATAATCGCATTAGTTCGGTTATCTTCAACGATCAAGACTCTTAAACCGTTATAGTTGAGCTTTCTGAGCTCGCGATATTCAGCAAAAGCAGGTTGGCTAATTTCAGTGCGGATGGCGGCTTCAAAGCTCGAGCCAATTCCGAGCTCACTTTTTACCGTTACGGTGCCTCCCATTAGCTCACATAGCTGCTTTACAATCGCAAGGCCCAATCCGGTTCCACCAAAACGGCGCGTTGTAGAAGACTCAGCCTGTTCAAATGGCTTAAATATCTTGCTTTGGGCTTCACGGGCAATCCCTATACCGGTATCTCGCACGCGAATAAGCAGGTAGTTTTCTTCGCCTCGTTGTTCTTCTTTGAAATAGACTTCCACATAGCCACGAGAGGTAAACTTGACGGCATTGTTAAGAAGGTTAAACAGAATCTGTCTTAATCGCGCTTTATCACATAGGTACCAACGCTCATGGGGTACTTCAGAGTAGACCTTAAACTGCAACCCTTTCTCAGAGCAGAGCGTAAAGTAAACACTGTTGATACTGCCGATAATCGACTCTAACGGGAAAGGTGATGATTCCAGCTCTAAATGCCCTTGCTCTACTTTCGAGAAGTCGAGAATCTCATTGAGCAGCGTCATCATATGCTCGCCAGATTCATACAATGTTTTAAGATGCTTTCTCTGCTCTTCACTTAAATCGGTTTTTAAAAGTATTTGCGCGGTCCCCAGTACCCCATTCATTGGTGTACGGATCTCGTGAGATAAAGTGGCAAGGAATGCACTTTTTGCTTTCGTCGAAGCCTGAGCTTTAACCTTTTCTTCTTCAAGATAAACCGTTTTTTCATTTAAAGAGTCGATGAGGTATTTGATTTCATCTTGGCTATTGTAATCAATCTCTATTGCCCCTCCCTCTTTGGATTCATCAAGGCTACGTGCAATGACAACAATCGGAGAAATCAGAAAACGGTTAATCAAAAAATAGCCTAGCATTACACAAGCAAGCATGATCGGTACGATGACGGCTTCGACTTTAGAGACCAGATCATACACCTGTTCGGCTACCAACCGTTTGGCGTTCACAACGTCAACACTCCAGTTAAAATCACCAAAGCTGTTTTGACTGATATAGATATTTTTAGCGAGCTGGAAGTTGTGCTCTGTGATGACATCTCCGTAACCGTCACGCAGTATCACGCCTAAGTCGTACTCTTCCGCATGCAGGCGAACAAACGAAACCAAGGTTTCAAGTGAGATATCAATGGTTGCTACGCCAGCAAACTCACCATCAATGTAGTAAGGTGATGAGGCGGTGATCATCTGCACATGGGTAAAGGGGTCTATGTATACCGGAGACCAAGACACAGTTCCGCTTGGTTTTTTCACAACAGAGGTATACCAAGACTCTTTGTCGTATCCCCCTGACTCAGGGTTATCCCATGAGAGCACCCTGTCGATCTTGCCATCACTTGCTCGGTTAAAGAATAGGCTTTTATAAGGGACTTGCTGATCAATCGAGTAAGGCGTCGGCCAAAGACCACCACTCACCGCAACCCCTTCAACAAGTGAAAAAAGCTTATGCAGCAAAACCGCTTGGTGTTCTTGAGTTTCGTGGTTACTACCGATACTGACCACGGCTTGCAAGATCCCGACGGAGCTATTTATCGGCTCTTCTATCTGAACAGAGATAAGCTCAGTTCGAAGATCGAGGTTTCTTTCTAGCTGCGCTCTGGTCGGCGGTTCAACGATCAAGTAGCTGACAGTACCGATAAGGGCGACAGCCATAGCTAGATAAATAGCTAAAGCAAAAATGCTCTTCCTTTTTAGCGATGAACGAATATCCATAAATCTTTGAATTTTGACCGTTTATAAAAAATTATAGCGAATATATCTGAGCAGCAACCTTTTTCTCACTTCTGTTGGCTGTTACCATTGCGATATCACAACTCCTGATTTACATAGGATGTCTATTTTGACCCTACAAGAACTTCTGTCCTTGCCTGAGCTTGAAGGTAAGTTGATTAACGAAGCCAAGACTCATGGTTTCGTTACCGCTATGGCTGCAGCGCCTCACACGTTGACTCCTCACGAATGGCTTCCATTCCTTTGGGGTGGTGAAGAAGTTGCCCCTTTTGCAGATGGCGAACAGTTAGAGACATACATTGAGCATATCATTGCCATTTGGAATGAGTCGCGTCCTGCCCTACTGGAAAATCGTTGGCAATGGCCAGAAGGTTGCGCTCTAGATGAAGAAGAAATCGTGACAGAAGCAACGCGCGACTTCTGTGAAGGAGTTCTCCAAGGTTGGCAGCTTGCACGTGACGATTGGGAAACCATCATGCCAGAAGATAGCGAAGATAACGCCCTATTAGGCGGTGTGTTGCTATCTGTGAGCATGCTTTATGATCCTGAAACCTCAATCGCAACGCTCGCTGAACAAGGTATTGAGGGTCTTGAACAGTTTGAAGAGATCTTTAATGCAATGCCAACCATGCTATGTGGCTTGACGATGCGTGGTTCAATGCTGGCAGATCAAGAATAACAAAATAAAAAATCGCAGCTCAGGCTGCGATTTTTTGTTGTCAGGTTCACTCAATTTTTTGCCAATTAAAATCTTCAATACGCTCATCCGCAATATAGAATATCTTAGCGCTAGGTAAAATCTCCCTATCGAGTTCTGGGTTGAGTTCAATCCCTTGCCCTACATCCAATGCGATCAGCGTTGCTTGATAGTCTCGCTTCATAAACTGAAAAGCATCTTCCACTTTTATTGTTTTCTGCTCACTCGGATAAGTCGTCGAATACTGAGTCATGCCCCGTGTAGAAGCCAATAACTCCTGATGCAAAGCGCTTGAACCCGGGTCTACCGCGGCTTTAGCGAGCATTTCAGCCCCTACTGCCGGAATACACTCGGCATTTGGGCAATGCTGGCTTAGAAGGTTACTGAGAGCCTCATCTTTAAAGTAAGCGAGCAGATGGGCACTTGGGTTGATGTTGGCACTGTATAGCGCAGCTGACAACGTAATGTCGTCTTCTAGGTTATCGACGACAATACAACTGGCCCTTTCAATTGCGGCTTTTTCCATCTCTTGTGAGTCGGTATAGCTGTTTACTTTTACGAATCCAATTTCGCCAGGAAGCGGGTTTTCAATATCTGAACGACTGCATAGTACAATTGGACGTTTGCCCTCTTCTTCATGCTGTAACATGCGAATCAAATGCATGGTACGTTGCCCATTCCAACCTAATAGTACGATATGATTTTCCACACCAATTCTCCGCTTTCCTAAAATACCTGCGCGCCAATACTCGACCATCCCTGCTGCAAGTCGACCAATCAAAGCCGCAAAAAGTGATAAGCCCCCTGGGATGACAAACAAGATAACTACCCATTTTCCCATTGAAGTTTCAGGCGAATGATCACCGTAACCAACGGTTGATGCCGTCACCATCAAGAAATAGAGAAAAGTTGAGAGGTCATCGGTAAGCGCGTGCTCACTACTCGCTCTCAGTAGAATCCAAGAGGCGGCAATATAGATAACCAACAGCAAAGCTAAGTTACGATTACTAAGATTAAATATATTTGAGTTCAACCACTTTCTAAATGTTAGCCAAATAGACATAGTGCTCCTTCACTTGTTCGCTTAAGGGTATTTAAGCCTAAGAGCTAATACAAAAAAACCAGCCAATGAGGCTGGTCTTGATAACTGTGACAAATATCCGCTTAAGCGTTGCCTTTTACCTGCATGTTTAGTTGCTCAGCAAAATCTAGCATGCGGTTCAACGGGATAAGAGATTTAACACGTAGCTCTTCATCAACAAAGATTTCGTGCTCTTCACCACCATCACGTAGCGCAGCTTCAATCGCTTTTAGGCCGTTCATTGCCATCCAAGGGCAGTGTGCACAGCTACGACAAGTTGCACCTGCACCCGCAGTTGGCGCTTCTATCAGCTCTTTTTCTGGAACAAGCTGCTGCATTTTAAAGAAGATGCCTTTATCAGTCGCAACAATCATTTTCTGCTGTGGCAGCTCTTTTGCCGCCTTAATTAGCTGACTTGTCGAGCCGACAGCATCTGCTAATTCAACAACGCTAGCAGGTGACTCTGGGTGAACAAGGATGGCTGCGTCTGGATATAAACCTTTCATCTTACGCAGGGCATCCGCGGAAAACTCATCGTGAACCACACATTCACCTTGCCATAACAGCATGTCTGCGCCAGTTTGGTTAGCAATGTACGAACCTAGGTGGCGATCAGGGCCCCAAATAATTGGCGTATCTTCAGAGTCTAGGTGTTCAACGATTTCTAATGCGATGCTCGATGTTACAACCCAGTCAGCGCGTGCTTTTACTGCAGCAGAGGTGTTTGCGTACACAACAACTTTGTGATCAGGGTGGGCATCACAAAACTCAGAAAACTTGTCAGCAGGACAACCAAGATCTAGAGAACACTCCGCCTCTAGAGTTGGCATAAGAATACGCTTTTCAGGTGTCAGGATCTTAGCTGACTCACCCATAAAGCGCACACCACCGATGATCAGTGTGCTTGCAGGGTGGCGGTTACCAAACTTTGCCATTTCAAGTGAATCACCGACAAAACCGCCAGTCTCTTCTGCCAAAGCTTGGATCTCAGGATCTGTGTAATAGTGAGCAATCAATACCGCGTCTTTTTCTTTAAGCAACACTTTGATGTTGGCAATGTGTGCTTGTTTTTCTTCTTCTGTTAGCGGAATTGGTTTTGGTGGGAATGGGTAAACTGTCTCAATTGTGTCTAATATGTGGCTCATTGCTTTTGCGCTACGCTACTTCCAGTAATCCGAGTATTGTAACCTTAACGCTATTGTAGATTCCAGCGTCGACACAAAGGAAAACAAAAAAGGAGCGCTTTGCACTCCTCTTCACTACAAATTATGAACGGTTAAAGACGCTCTTTTGCCAACTTAGCTGAAGCACTATTTGGATACTCATCAACCACTTGCTGATAGTACTTTGTCGCTTGAGCTTGGTTATTATTGCGAGCTGCGATATCACCAAGTTTCACCAAAGCATCTGCACGCTTGTTGGATTCTTTATAAGTGATCACGGCGGCAAAACTCTTCACTGCTTCTTTATCTTGCTTCTTGGCAAAATAAAGTTGGCCTAGCCAATAATGCGAGTTTGGCGTGAAGCTTGAGTCCGGGAAGTCTTTCTGAAACTGCTGGAATGCAGCAATTGCACCCGTATAGTCACGCTTCTTAAGGATTAAGTCTACCGAGTTCTGATACGCAGTCTGCTCATCTACATTGGAACTAAAAGTCCCACCTGCAGGTTTCGCTGAGTCTTCCGGTGTCGTTTGAGCAACAGGCGTTGATGCTTGGCTGCGAACCTTATCTAACTCAATGAAGAGCTCTCTTTGACGCTGCAACATCTGCTGCATGTCATAAGTGCTTTTTTCTAATTGACCGCGAAGCTCACTGATTTCAAGAGCCATGTCATCGAGCTGTTGCTGCATTTGCAACTGGACGCGATTGCGGTTTTCCAATAGGCGCTCTAAGCGCTGAACATCAGTTTCGTTACCACGAACTGACGATGAAGAAGTGGCAGTATTGCTACCGCTTAGATCGGATACTGGAGCTGGTGCAGCGAGTACACTACTCGCTGCACTTGCCAGTAACGTAAGCGTAACAACGCGCTTAAGGTTACTGAACATGAGGCAATTCCTCAATTAGTACACTAGAACTGCGCGGCGGTTCTTAGCGTAAACATCTTCTGATTGACCTAGAAGAAGTGGCTTCTCTTCACCGTAGCTTACAACTTCGATTTGATCCGCTTGAACACCTAGAGCTTGTAGATATTTCGCTACAGCTTCTGCACGGCGCTCGCCTAGTGCGATGTTGTACTCTGGAGTACCACGCTCATCTGCGTGACCTTCGATCTTAACTTCTAGAGATGGATCTTTGCTTAGGTAAGCTGCGTGAGCCGCTAGCATCTCTTCGTAGTCACCCGCGATAGTAGAGTTGTCGAAAGCAAAGTAGATTGTTGAAGTTTCGCGTAGTGCTTGCTCTTTAAGCTCTTGCTCAGAAAGCTGGCCATTTGCTTCTAGTGGAGAAACAGCTGTGTTATCTGTCGTTTGAACTTGGTTAGTTTCAGTTGAACCAGTAGAGTTCGCTGCGTCATCACTTGAGCTACATGCTGTAACCGCTAGAACTGGTAGCGCAATTAGAAGCCCTTTAAGAACTTTATTAAGTTGCATTGTTATAGTTTCCTTTGTTATTGATACTTACTTGCTACAAAAACGGTGACCATGCAGGTGCACGAACTCGACCATTTGTTGCCGGTAACCTTGCTTTAAAGCGTCCATCAATGGAGACCATTGAAAGAACATTGGTCTTGTTATAGATCGAGCTATAAATGACCATACCACCATTTGGCGCAATACTTGGAGATTCATCCAACAATGTTTTGGTTAGAATCTGCATCGCTCCGGTTTCCATATCTAGCTTGGCTAGATTGAACCCTGTATTGCTGCGATTCACCATCACTAAGAAGCGGCCATCTGGTGTAATTTGCCCACCAAGGTTCTGGCTGCCTTGCCATGTTAAACGCTTGGTCGAATTACTTGCCAAATCTACTTGATAAATTTGAGGTTTTCCACCCCGATCCGAGGTAAAGATCAGAGATTTACCATCTGGATGCCAAAATGGTTCAGTATTATTCGATCTACCGCGGGTAATTTGAGTCAGTTTTCTAGTGTTCAGATCCAACGTATAAACTTGCAGGCTACCGGTTTTTGATAAAACCAAAGCGAGCTTACTGCCGTCTGGAGAGAATCTTGGCGCACCATTGTGACGAGGATATGACGTCAACTTCTCACGTTCGCCCGTGTAGATATTCATAATGAAGATCTCAGCTTGGCCGTTTTGGAAGCTCACATAAGCAAGTTTTTTACCATCGGGAGACCAAGCTGGAGACATCAATGGCTGCTTAGAACGCAGTACTAGGCGCTCATTGTAACCATCATAATCAGATACGCGTAGCTGGTATGGGAAATTGTCTTTGTCATTGACAACAACGTAAGCAATACGTGTTAAAAACGCACCTTTTTCACCAGTTAATGCTTCATAGACTAGATCTGAGATTCTGTGCGCATATTCTCTAAGTCGCTTACCCGGTACTGTCGCTCGTTTGTTAAAAATCACATGATCTTTAGACAGAACTAGCTGACCATCGCCACTTAAAGACTTACTCTGGCCTTGAGTCAACTGACCTCTCACTACGTCTACCAGCTGATAGTTAATAACGTAGTTACCCTCTGCATTTTGGGAAATTGAACCTGTCACTAGAGCATCAACACCCAACCCAGTCCAAGCATTGAAATCAACTTCCGCTTCGCTGTATGGCGTTTGTGGCATTTTACTCGTTGCTACAGGGCTAAATTTACCACTGCGCTGCAAATCTGAAGCAATCACTTTTGATACATCTTCAGGAAGTTGTGTATTGCCTTCCCATTTAAATGGCACGATCGCGATTGGTCGCGCCGAGTCAATACCATCTGTAATCACTAGTTCCAACGCCGCATTCGCCGTTTGGAACACGCTCATTACAGTGAGCACACATCCTATTACTAGTCGCTTTAACACAAGCTTTTCCTTATAACTCAGGTACTACGGTTAAATTGATATTCTTAATTTTGTTCACAACGTCTGGATCTTTAGGCAGAGGAAAACTGTTCACTTGCGCCACAGCACGCTTGGTTGCCGCGCATAAACGGCTATCACCATCCAGAACGGAAAGATTGCCAACAATTGCGTCTGCTCCCGTAGGGATCAAACGCAGGTTAACTCGACAAGACTTTCCCCGAAAACTGTCCTCCAGCAATAAATTTTGCTGAATGAGCTGAGTGTAAATTGCGCCATAACGGTCAGCCTCGCTAGAGACGTGGCTAGAACGCGCCGAGGTGTTCGCCTCAGCTTCCGTTTCTAAGCCTGCAAAGATATCGTTAAGCGCTGCTTCTTGCTCTTTACGCTCGCGTTCAATCCGCTCTAAGCGTTCTTTCTCTTTGCGCGCCTTCTCAGCCGCCTCTTTGGCCGCTTTCTCTTTCGCTATACGTTCTTTCTCAGCTTTCTCTGCCGCTTCACGTTGACGTCGCGCTTTCTCTTCCGCTTCTTTTGCCGCTTTTTCACGGGCAATACGCTCTTGCTCTGCTTTGGCAATCGCCGCTTCTTTCGCTAAGCGTTCTTGTTCAGCCTTCTTAATCGCTTGCTCTTTCGCTTTTCGCTCCGCTTCAAGTTTGGCTACGCGTTCTTTTTCTTTTTTCACACGAGCTTCTTCAGCTTTGCGCTCTTTCTCTTTAGCAATGCGTTGTTTTTCCGCTTCACGTGCCGCTTTAGCCTCTTTGGCTTGCTGCTCTTTGAGCTTACGAATGCGTTCTTCTTCGGCTTTACGGTTTTTTTCAAGCTGTTCGCTTTCACGGCGGAGCTTATCTAAACGATCTTGCTCTTTCTTCGCCGCTTCTTCACGCTTGCTACGAATCTGTTGCGCTTGCTGCCTGACAAGATCTGGATCGATGACGACTGCTTGAACCATACGCCCAGTCGGCTCCGGCTTAGACATTGTAAAGTCAGTGCCCCAAATTAAAGCCGCAATAAGAAGTCCATGCAAAGCAGCCGATATGATGATCGGCTTTTTGTAATCGTTCTTTTTAGGTTTGTTCTCTTTCATCGCAGCGACGATTATTCCTTAATATCTGTCAGCAAACCGACTTTCGGAATGCCTGCACGACTCAATTCGTCTAATACCAAAACGACTTCTGCATAAGGGGTAGCGGCATCACCACCGACTGCAACAGGTGAATCAGGCTTTAAAGACAGTTCTGCTTTAACACGAACAATCACGTCTTGTAGTGAGATACCACGTGATACCTCTTCGTCATTGACGCTAAGACCAAGGTTTCCGTCTTTGTCGATTTCAACAATGATAAAGCTTGCGTCACTGTCGCCCGCCAGTTCAGAAGCTGGCTTGGCTGTGGCAGTTTTTGGCAGTTCAACGTCGACCCCTTGTGTGACAAAAGGTGAGGTCACCATGAAAATGATCAGAAGAACCAGCATAACGTCGATATAAGGTACAACGTTAATTTCAGCAGTCATCTTGCGCTTTTTAGGTTGGTAGCCAGCCATAGCAACTATTCCTTACTTGCAGTATCGCGGCCAGCCATTGCTTGACGGTGCAAAATACTGTGGAACTCTTCTGAGAAGGTTGCGTAGTTGTGCTCTAGCTTACCCACTTTACTGCTGAATCGGTTGTATGCCATTACCGCGGGAATTGCAGCAAATAGACCCATCGCCGTTGCAACGAGTGCTTCGGCGATACCAGGAGCAACCATCGCGAGCGTCGCTTGTTTTACTTCACCTAGCGCAATGAAAGCATGCATGATGCCCCAAACGGTACCAAATAGACCAATGTAAGGACTGATTGAGCCGACAGTTGCTAGGAATGGAAGATTGGTTTCAAGCTCATCCACTTCTCGCGCCACAGCGACACGCATCGAGCGGCCAGTCCCTTCCATAATGAAATCTGGAGAGTCAGCGTTAGACTTACGTAGACGAGCAAACTCAGTGAAACCGGAGTAGAAGATCTCTTCTGTACCCGCTAAGTCGTCCTTACGCTTTTTGGCATTTTGATAAAGAATCGACAGATCAGTACCTGACCAAAACTTATCTTCGAAGGTTTCTGCATCTTTTGATGCCTGAGAAAGCACCTTACTGCGCTTAATGATCATTGCCCAAGAAACAATCGACATGCCTAAAAGGATCAGCATAACCATTTTTACTAGCAGGCTCGCCTGCAAGAAAAGGTCTAGCATCGAAATATCAGCGGTCACTATCAGTTAACTCCATAACTATTGATTGAGGCATTGCTTTTGGCCTCATTTTTATATTGTCGATACATGCTACCTTAACCATTGCCTTACACAATGACTTACCCTCAGGATTAACGATCTCCTGACAGAAAGTGAGTGAAGCTTTTTTAAGGTCAGCAATTTTTGTCCTTACAGTGAGATGATCGTCAAGGCGAGCACCCTGCAAAAAATCGATATCCATGTGTCGGACTACGAAACCGATGTTTTGTTCCAAAAGGACTTGTTGAGACACACCGATAGTGCGAAGTAGTTCAGTTCTTGCCCGTTCAAAGAATTTGAGGTAGTTGGAATGGTACACCACGCCACCAGCATCAGTGTCTTCATAATAAACCGTTACCGGCCACTCAAATGTCTTTGTCTGCTCTTGCACTATAGCGCCCAAACTTGTTTTTCTAGACGGTTACTATAACGCAACTCATTACTATCTATGCAAGACTTAATAAGTGAATTCAAAGCTTGAAACAAAAAAAAGCGCAACCCATTCAATGAGTCGCACTTTTTTTAGACAAAATGAGCGGAGTTTAGCCCTTAGATCAGACGAACTACCGTGAGGTATATAAGAATCGTCAATGAGCAGTACGGACTGAACAGCACCTGCCAATACCAATTACGAGGTTTAAAACCCAGACCAGACACCATGCTAGAGCAAATTGCCCAAATCAGCAGTGGTGAAATAATGGCATTGAAACCGCCGATTGAAGCGGAATACAGTTCTGGGTCCCACATAACCATAGCTACGTGATAAAAACCAAGAACCAGTGATAAGGCTCGGAACAGAGTCTTATCAACAGGTGCATGTAGCTTAGCTACCTGCGCAGCGAGATTACTCACTGTCTTTGTCCATCATTTCAGAGTGCTCTAACCAAAGAGCGTTGATGATGCCGAATGCACAAGCGAGTAATACACCCAGAATCCATGCGAAATACCACATAATCGTTGCTCCTTAGTAAGCTGAAACGTCGTTGTCTTCGATGTGTTTCTTATCAAGACGACCAAACATTTTGTAGTATGTCCAAGTCGTGTAGCCAAGAATCACAGGCACCATTACCGCAGCAACTAGTGTCATCAGACCAAGTGTCAGTTCACTTGCCGTTGAGTCCCACATCGTTAAGCTATGGCTAGGTACTAGGCTTGAAGGCATTACGAATGGGAACATCGCAAAACCTGCCGTTAGAATCACACCTGCGTTAGCAAGGCTTGAGAACAAGAAAGCAAATCCACCGCGCTCAATGCGAGAAGCAAATACAGCCAGTAGCGGCATTAACACACCAATAACTGGTGCTGCCCACATTGCTGGGTAAGTTTCAAAGTTCTGCATCCAAGCACCTGCCTGAATCGCCACTTCTTTGTTCAGTGGGTTAGATGCAGCCATTGTATCGATAGCGCTTGTGATGACGTAACCATCGATAGACTGAACCCAGAAGCCACCAATTACAAACAGTACTGTAGCAATCAGACCCGCGATTTGAGCCACATTACGTGCACGTAAGTGCAGTGCTTCTGTTGTCTTCATTTGAAGCCAAGTTGCACCTTGTAGAACAAATAGCATCAGGCTAAGTACACCACAAAGCAACGCAAATGGGTTGAGTAGTGCAAAGAACGAACCCTTGTATTGCGACATCAGCAGATCATTCAACTCAAATGGTACGCCTTGAAGCAGGTTACCAAATGCGACACCGAAGATGATTGGCGGAACTGTGCCACTGAAGCAAAGTGCGTAGTCCCAAGCCTTACGCCATTTTGGCTCTTCAATTTTAGAACGGTAGTCTAGTGCAAGTGGACGTAGCCAAAGCGCAGCTAAGGTCACATACATTGCTAAATAGAATCCAGAAAACGACGTTGCGTAAACTAGAGGCCATGCTGCGAACAGTGCACCACCCGCTGTGATCAACCAAACTTGGTTACCATCCCAGTGAGGAGCAATTGTGTTGAGCATAATACGACGTTCAGTGTCGCTTTTACCGATAACAGGTGACAGCGCAGCAACGCCCATATCAAAGCCATCAGTGACGGCGAAACCAACTAGCAGAACACCAATCAGAACCCACCAGATAAGTCGTAAGATTTCGTAATCAAACATAATATTCCCTCACTTAAACTTCGACTGAGCGACCAACTTTGTCTTCAACAGAGTCAGCGTTTTGTTCGAAGTGGTAGCGACCAGTTTTCAGGCTGCTAGGACCTTTGCGTGCAAATTTAAGCATTAGGTAAACTTCAGCAATCAAGAACACTGTGTACAGTGCAAGGATCGCGAATAGAGAAGTCCAAAGCTCACCAATTGTCAGCGCTGAAGCTGCAACATGCGTCGGAAGGATTTCACCTACCGCCCATGGCTGACGACCATACTCGGCAACAAACCAACCTGCTTCAATTGCAATCCAAGGAAGAGGAATACTGAATAGCGCCGCCTTGAGAATCCAAGGTTTTTGCTCGATTTTCTGGCGACATGTTTGTACGAATGCAGCACCGAATACGAATAGCATAATAAAGCCACACGCAACCATGATACGGAACGACCAGAATAGAGGCCAAACCGTTGGGATAGAATCATCCGCTGCCGCTTGAATTTGCTCTTCTGTCGCATCGACAACATTTTCAGTGTAACGCTTCAGAAGTAGGCCATAACCGAGGTCGCCTTTCACTTCATCAAACGCTGCCATGTTTTCTTCTGATTTATCACCCGCACGTAGCTTCTCTAGAAGCTCATACGCGTACATACCAGTACGAACACGTTCAACATGGTCATCACGCAGATCACGGAGACCTGTTACCTGCTCATCTAGAGAACGCGTCGCGATAATACCCATAACGTAAGGGATCTTAATCGCGTAATCGGTGTGCATTGTCTCTTGGTTAGGTAAACCAAACAGCGTAAACGCGGCAGGAGCTGGCTCTGTGTGCCATTCAGCTTCAATCGCAGCAAGTTTCACCTTCTGCACTTCACCTAGCTCGTAACCGGATTCATCACCAAGAATGATAACCGATAAGATAGCAGCCATACCGAACGAAGCCGCGATAGCAAATGAACGACGAGCGAATGCGATGTCACGACCTTTTAATAGGTAGTAAGAGCTGATGCCTAGAATGAACATTGCGCCAGTCGTGTAGCCAGATGCTACGGTATGAACGAATTTAACCTGAGCAACTGGGTTTAGAACAACCTCAGCAAAGCTCACCATTTCCATACGCATGGTTTCAAAGTTAAATTCAGCGCCAACTGGGTTTTGCATCCAGCCGTTTGCTACCAAGATCCAAAGTGCAGAGAAGTTAGAACCTAGCGCAACTAACCAAGTAACAACAAGGTGTTGACGTTTTGAGAGACGATCCCAGCCAAAGAAGAAAAGACCAACAAAGGTGGATTCTAAGAAGAAGGCAACTAGGGCTTCAATCGCCAAAGGTGCACCGAAAATATCACCTACGTAATGCGAATAGTAAGACCAGTTAGTACCAAACTGGAACTCCATGGTAAGGCCGGTAGCCACACCAAGTGCAAAGTTAATACCGAATAGCTTACCCCAGAACTTTGTCATGTCCTTATAGATTTGCTTGTTCGTCATTACGTACATTGATTCCATGATAGCCAGTAAGAAGGCCATACCTAGAGTCAACGGTACGAATAGGAAGTGATACATCGCTGTCAGTGCAAACTGCAACCGCGATAGATCAACAACATCGATCATGATTACTCCTATGTGTCGGCTGAAGACACTCTCTACATTAATGCATTGTTATTAAGCGTTGGGCAAACTTAAACAGTGTTATAAAAGATAGCCAACCTGTTGCAAAAATGTACCGTAATGGTTAGTTAATTGTTAAGCATCAGCTAATATAGCTGGCGCTAATATTACTGCTAAAAACAGGTTGTTTCAAAAGGTTTATAGCCAGAGTTCGCTTTGATTTGTATCAAGTTTTGCACGGCATTTTTGACCAAAAAACCATCACATTGATCTACATCAACAGTTTGAAGGGTGTTTTGTTACGAAGGGGTTATTGGTGACAGGCCATTAAGTATTTATGCAAAACAAGCAGTTAACAAGTCACTCAATTGCGCTACCTATTAAGTAGTAAGTAAATTACATTAGTGTGATATAGATCACCAAAAGAAAAAGCCAGCTTCTGTGAGCTGGCTACTGAAAACTTATTTTTCAATTCCGAAATGAAGATACGCGCGATCCGTGGCAATTCTTCCGCGCGGTGTCCGTTGCAGATAGCCTTGCTGAATCAAGTAAGGCTCTAGAACATCTTCTATAGTGTCTTTTTCCTCACCAATCGCAGCCGCCATGTTGTCCAAGCCGACAGGGCCGCCACCAAACTTCTCCATAATAGCTAGAAGCAATTTTCTATCCATATAGTCGAAGCCTTGCGCATCCACATCCAGCATATTGAGTGCTTTGTCTGCGACCTCCGCGCAAATATGACCATTACCTTTCACTTCTGCGTAATCTCGAACGCGGCGAAGTAAGCGGTTAGCAATTCGGGGGGTACCACGAGCACGTCTGGCCACTTCCAACGCGCCCTCAGACTCCATCGATAGACCTAAGCAGTCAGCACTACGCTGAACAATGTTTTGCAGATCTGGGATTTTGTAGTATTCCAAACGCTGAGTAATACCGAAGCGATCGCGCAGTGGTGAAGTTAACGAGCCTGCGCGCGTCGTAGCACCAATCAGAGTAAATGGCGGTAAATCGATTTTTATGGAGCGAGCCGCCGGACCTTCACCAATCATGATATCAAGTTGGTAATCTTCCATCGCCGGATAAAGTACCTCTTCAACCATAGGGCTAAGTCGGTGGATCTCGTCAATGAAAAGAACATCATTCTCTTCGAGGTTGGTTAACAGCGCCGCCAGATCGCCTGCTTTTTCAAGTACTGGGCCAGAGGTCGTACGAATATTCACGTCCATCTCGTTGGCAACAATATTAGCTAATGTTGTTTTACCCAAACCTGGAGGACCAAATATCAATAAGTGATCGAGTGCTTCATTACGTAGCTGCGCTGCTTTAATGAAGATCTCCATCTGATCACGAACATGATCTTGGCCTTTGTAGTCTTCGAGTTTCTTCGGACGTATCGCACGATCGATAACATCCTCTTCTTTATACACCGTGTTATCTGGTGCGATTAATCGATCCGCTTCAATCATTGTTCAAGCCTTTTCTATACCATCGACTTCAGCGCTTCACGAATAAGCTGCTCACTGCTCATCTCGTCCGTCTTCACCTGTGAAACCACTTTAGATGCCTGAGTCGGCTTATAGCCTAATGCAAGTAGCGCACTGATCGCTTCTTCCTCTGCATTTGACTGAGCGGGTTGCGGCGCTGAGTCTACAGGAGCAGCATCAGTAAACGGAGTAAATAGGTCACCCGCGCTCCAACCTTTTAGCCTGTCCTTCATTTCGACCACAAGGCGCTCTGCTGTTTTCTTACCGACACCTGGCAGTTTAACTAGTGTCGAAACATCTTCACGCTCAACACTGGCGACAAATTGACTCGCTGTCATACCCGAAAGAATCGCTAGACCGAGCTTAGGACCGACGCCATTGGCCTTAATCACTTCACGGAACAACGCTCGCTCTTTAACGGTATTGAAACCATACAGTAACTGGGCATCTTCTCGGACAACAAAATGAGTATAGATGATCGCTTCTTCACCGATACTCGGTAGCTCATAGAAGCAGCTCATCGGCATTTGTACTTCGTAGCCAATGCCATTAACTTCAATCAGTAGTTCAGGGGGTTGTTTCTCGATAAGAATGCCGCGCAGACGTCCAATCACGGTAGTTACTCTTTGGAAATGAATTTGCGACAGGATAATAAAGAACTGGATAGACATCCAGTCCTTTATTATTTGGAACTAGATTTTTGAGACAACTTGATCAAGTTGCGAAGTTAAGGTTCTTACTGCGTCTACCTGTGAGGTCAATTGCGCACCATTTTGCGCTACGTTTTCGGAAATTGTTTTCGTTTCAACCACGCCATTCGCCACTTCACTGCTCGCTTGGTCGAGCTCTTTCAGTGCCATCATTTGATTGGACATGATATTGGCAAGTCCGTTGACGTCTTGTGAAATGGCAGAAACTTCAGCAATCATCGACTTCATTTTCACCGCACTTGAATTAACGACGTCTTGTCCGTGTTTCACTTCCTGTTCGCTACGGTCAAGCAAGTTTCTAATCTCAATCGCCGACTGGCTACTTTTAGCGGAAAGGTCACGCACTTGCTCGGCCACCACAGCGAAGCCACGACCTTGCTCCCCTGCCCTTGCCGCTTCAATTGCAGCATTGAGCGCCAATAGGTTAGTTTGTTCGGCAACAGAGGTAATCAAATCGGCCACTTTCATGATCTCTTCATGGCTACCAATAATTTGGCTGATGGCTGAGGTAGAATCTTCAAGCAACTGCGAACTGGTCTCCGCTTGCTGGTGAACCGCGTCACTGCGCTCTCTAAGTTCATCAACAAAACGGGTTGAACCTTCAATTCCTTCGGCAAGCTGATGAACTTGCTGACTCATCTGCTCTGCCGCACTGGCCTGAGATTCACAATTGATGTTCAGGTTCGAGACCTGATCATCTAGCGTCAACGACTGAGATTCCAGTGTTTGCGACACATCTTTCAGCTGTATTGAGTTTTGATTGGCTTGCTCTAGAACATGAGAAAGATTCTGTTCGCCAAGTGTTGCCTTCTCAGCAATCGCTTCACTATCACTTTTTGCTCGCTCTGCGATTTCAATCGCTTTATCTCTTTGCTTGGCGGTGAACGCCTGCGCAATACAGATCACCACTAACGGCAATACCGTCCCGGACCAGATTTCAACGCGTTGCGCAGATTCAGATAACTCTAATACCGGAAACGAGTTACCAGAGACATGCATAAAGGTCATGATGGCGGAACACAAGATAACCGTCACACTCCAACTGATGGCTACCATTCGCGTACCAGATAAGAAGAACGCCACCACAAGTAAGGGAACCCAGTAAGTTTGGGTTGACTCTACAACACCGCCGCTTTGGTAAATGATATTAAGGGCATGCACCGACATACCAATAAAACCGAGGTTAAGCGCAACAATAGGGTTCTTCAACAGTTTTAAGCAAGCCGCCGCCGCCAGTTCAAAGCCAATCAACAGTACTGATGTCATGATTAAGCTTTCATGTCCGTGCTTAGACCATTTAAGCAGGCTATACACGCCGACGAGAAAGGCGATGAAAGTAAATAGAGAGAGTGTATCCGCCTGACGTTGTTGATTTTTCGTCCATTGAGGTTGAGCAGGCATACAGAGTTGCCGCCATACGTTGACAGGGTTCATGTTCAATCTTCCTTGATTGATATCTTGTTAGACCTCTGACCACTATATTAATGCAACATTTTTATAACAAACCCTGTAATCAGATCTGTTTTATATGTCTCAGTTTTGCACCAATTGGAAGTAAATAGTGTGGAATGGTTAACGGTAACGTCCACGTCTCGCGCTGGTCGCTTTGCCTGCTAAAGCTACCAAGGTTTTGTTGGTGTTGGCGTGACAGATTGCGACACCAAGGGCATCGGCCGCATCAGCTTGAGGCTTAGACGGGAGTTTAAGCATATGTTGAACCATATGCTGCACTTGCTCTTTATCCGCCGCACCTGTACCAACCACGGCTTGCTTAATCAGACGCGCTGCATACTCGTAAACGGGTAAATCGGCGTTGACCGCGGCTACAATTGCGCTACCGCGAGCTTGACCAAGTTTGAGCGCAGAGTCTGCATTTCGTGCCATAAAGACCTGCTCTATAGCAAATACATCAGGTTGAAACTGAGTGATGATCTCTGATACACCCGCGTAGATTTGCTTAAGGCGACCGGGCAGTTCTTTTTCTGAGGTACGAATACAGCCGCTACCAAGATATTGCAGATGGCGACCCGTTTGACGAATCACACCATAGCCTGTGATACGAGAGCCCGGGTCAATACCAAGTATGATTGACATTGTTTTCTTTATTATCGCGTTAATCTAGCTCGACATTTTAATCTAGCTAAGAGGCTATAGCGAGGTAATTATCGCTCGGCTAGACAATCCCGATTCTAATCCCACCTCTAATACTTGGGTCGGTTCATGAACTAGCTTTTCTCCTGTCCAGTAATCGTACCAATAGACAGGGAAGTTAGCGGTTAGCGTGACTTCTCTGGCAGTACTTTGATAATTGAACAAACAATGGAGATCATTTCGCTCAGTCAATTGAAGAAAAGCATGATGAAGATTCAGCGCCGTGAATCTTGCTGCCTCCTGATTGTGTCTATGTCGAATGGTTAGTTTAGCCAGCGTTTTTTTAGCAAATGGGGTGAGCTCTGTCAGCGGGTCACCAGACAATAACAATCCACCACACGCTAACAAGGCGTCTCGATGGAACTCGTAATACTTTCTCTCTGTTGCCTGATTGGCTAAAGAGACAAACGTCGCGCAGTCTGGATCGATTTGCCAAAGTTTTCGATGCTGCCAACTGCGGTAAAACGTCTCTTTTGCTATTTGTTCAAACCTTGTCGCGCAGCGTTCTACGTCATCAGACACTCGCATAGCATCCACCAGCCCCAACGATGGCCACATTGGCGCATTGCATCCAAGTACTAATGCATCCCCCGCCCCTTCAATAATGGCTTGCATGCCTAAACGATAGGCTTCGACACCTGTGACGCCGGACTGACTACGAACCCCTTTCAACGTTCCCCAGTAGTTAGCGTCAAGCTTAAACATTTCGACGCCCCACTCTTCACGCATGGTTCGGACGACACGCGTAAGGTGTTCTTGGACTTGTAGATTAGTGGTATCAAGAATGTACCATGGTGTACAGCGCCAACCTGCATAAGTGACATCTTCGGCTTTGAGCAATCTTCCATCTTCATGACGAACAAACCAATCGGGATGATTACGGAAAATCTCAGACTCAGGTTGGGCAATAAAAGGCGCAAGCCAAATAGCAGGCTTTTTACCATTTGAGCAGATTTCTCTGAGGACAGATTTGATACCAGAAGGGAATTTGTCCGAAGGCGTTAACCAGTCTCCCATAAATGCTTGGTATCCATCATCAAGCAGGACGTAGTCAAACGGCTTTAAGTGCTCGCGCATTTGTTCAACATTGGCGTGTATATTTTGCTCAGTCACTTCAGCGTAGTAGGCATACCACGAGCACCACCCTAGAGGCGAATCTTGTGTCACGCCTTTGCGGATCGGATGCTGCTCCTTTATCAAACGACTGTATTGTAGATATAGCTCAGATAAAGACTCTCCTCTTAAAACCACAACGGATTCTAAACGATTCGTTGACCAATCTTGAGGTGAGGTTTGTTCCCCATCTATGTAAGCATTGATCTTAACTCGGCCATCCTCATCGCTCACAGTGAAATACCCGGCAAAACGATGACAAGAGGTAAAACCGAACAGTGCATAGCCAAGCGAGTCTTCTACCACTAGGTAATTGTAGTAACGTTTAGGAGCTTTAGAAGCGTAGAGTCGATAGCTAGGGCTGTTGTCTGGGCAGCGACCAATATCAACTGGATCTTCGTAAGTACCAGTGGTTTGAGCCAGCATTTGAAAACCATCACCTAGCAAGGTGGCGCGACGTTCAAAATCAAAATCTGTCTGAAAAAGTAGAAACTGATCATCGACGGGATCATTGGATAAACCCCGATAAGTAAAGGTTATCTGATTATCGATAGCTTCAGCACTAAGATCGCTGTTGGGAATAGTAAGGATTCGCTCTTGGGCTAGGTGCAGGTGTTGCGACATATCACGCTCTGCTTTGTCGTTATTTTTCTCAATTAGAGCATTGGTATAATTCGATGTCTATTTGGTCATCAACGCATAACGTAACGGCGATCACGTTTCTATCATCCTTGGAGGCGAGACAACCCAATTTTTCTCATTAAGTGAAAAACGAAAAAACCCTCCAACTCCGGAGGGCGAAAAGGCAGTGGATTATGCTTTAAGCGTCCTGCTTATAAAAGCCCACCGAAGTGGGCTACAAACGTAGAGGTGAAGAGAATCTTAGAATGCGTAAGCCAGTTTTAGGAATGACTCAATGTCACCTTTCTCAAGGCCTACACCTGTTACTGAATTGTAACCTTCATCAGACACGTGGTATGCAATATCAACCAGCGCAGTAAAGTTAGAAGTGAACGCGTAAGAGCCACCGAAGTTAACCGCTTCGCGCGTATCTTCAACAGACACGTAGCCAGCCGCTAGGTATAGAGCGTCAAGCGTGTAGCCAACTGACGTGTTGTACAGCTTAACTTTCTTACCGTCAGCAAACTCTTCTTCAGCAAACGTAGCGCCAATACCTACTGCACCTAGGTTTACCGAACCGTTGATTAGGTACAGCTTATCAGTTGAACCTTCTTTTTCATCATTATCTTCATAACCAAGGTTAACCATAAACGTTTCGTTTTCGTAACCTAGGTAACCATTGTAACCACCTTGACGATCGTTACCTTCATAGTTACGGTCACCGTAGTAAGAGATACCGTATTTAACGCCTTCTTTGTCGCCTTCAAATTTTACAACTTGACGTGCGTCAGACGCATCAGATGGAGACCATAGGAACTCGATAGTTTTGTCCGCTGCACCGTCGACTGCATCTAGCGCTGTGTCGTTTGCGTAACCAATAGACGCTACACCAGCACCCGTTTTGTAGCCAACCCAAGTATCAGTGATAGTGAACGTTGAATCAGACGTACCGTAGTCGTCTTCAATGTCAAACTCACCACCAAACTTACCAACAATGTTGCCGTTTTCGTAGTCAGCGAAAATATCAAAACCCGTTACGCCACCATTGTAGAATTCTTCATCTTTCTGCTGTTCAATGTTGTTTACCGCACCGTTTTCTTTACGGTCTTCTTGGTAGTAGCCACCAATAGCGAACTCACCTGACACAGTGAACTGGTCACCTGAAAGTGCTTCTGCCGCAACTGCTGAACCGGCTACAAGAGATAGTGCTACTGCTAGTGCTGTCTTTTTCATTTCTTTGTTCCTATAGATTTTTATTTATGAGCGTCAAATGCCATCTGCACGCTCTGCAAACAAAAACTATTGGCGCTAGTAATGATTCACAAATGAATCAATAAAAAAGCCGCTCTGCGATTGTGATTAAGGGTAAATAAAAAAGCTAAATCCACCTAAGTTGCAGCAGTAGAGGCCAATTAAAATAAGGCGTTACTGAGTATTCAGGCGATAAGTCGACAAGCGTAGTTGTGCGAAAAGAGGTCATGTATAAAGTTCAAAACCTAAACGAAAAATTTTCGCTATAGGTGCATACAGACACACATTTTTAGCTTTCTATGCCTAAACTTAAGGGTGAGATGTTACTTGGACATATCAGGTGAAAAGAGACAAATCGAGCAAACTCATCCTTCTTATCTGTTGGCTTTGGTGTAGCCTCTCCTTCGCAGCGCCATTGAAAGTCGCACAAGACTTATGGCCTCCTTATGTAATGAACTCTGCCCTCGGCAGTGGTATTGCTCATGACTTAGTGATTGAAGGATTGATTTCTGCTGGCTTTGAAGTGGATTACTCGGTTAAACCTTGGACACGAGTTCTTAAAGAAACTATCAATGGTAAAAATGATGTAATCATCGCGATCTGGAAAACTGATCAGAGATCTAGGGATTACATTTTTACTGATATGTACATGCACAACAGAATGGCGGTCGTTTCACGCCAAGAAGCTAATTTCGAGTTTTCCTCTCTCCATAGCTTGGCGGGAATTCGCGTTGCGATGATCGATAACTATGCTTACGGAGCAAAGCTTGTAGATTACCAAGAACTAATTCCAGTTAGCTCGATTCATTTACCCAATAGTATTCGCCTTATCCTGACGGATAGAGCAGATGTCCTAGTCACCGACGAAGCCGTTGGTCGCTGGACAATTAAAGAAATGAGAGTTGATGCTTCGAAACTGAGTTTCAGTCCAGTCTATCTCGATACAACCCCACTCTATGCAGCCGTGAGAAAAAGCCACCCTCAAGCACAACAGATCGTCTCTGCCCTTAACGCCTATTTCAAAAATCATGGCAAACAGAAGCTTGAAGCACTTAAAATTAAGTATGGCCTCTCAGAAAATTGAAGCTCATTTCAATAGGCAAAAAAATACCAGCCGCTTGGCTGGTATTTTTAGTTCTAGTGTCGATTATGCCACTTCGATAGGGCCACCGAACGACGTCACTGGCGGAACTTTACCAGTGAACTTCTCGAAGTTCACGATACACGTGTTTGCCGATGTCGCCTGTGCTAGCTCTGAAGAACCGATGTCTTGAGTTAGCGTGTTTGGATCGCCGTAAGTACAGATAGCGCCTTCTTTCTCGTTTAGAGGACCATACCATGCACCTTCCTCGATACGGATAACACCGCGAGGGTAGCTATCAGTCACCACAGCACCTGCTAGAAGCTGACCACGGTCATTGAAGACGCGCACTAGGTCACCATCTTTGATACCCTTCGCTTTCGCATCCACAGGGTTGATGTAAACAGGTTCACGACCTTGTACCGCGTACGTTGCGCGGAACTCTTCAGATTCACACATCTGAGAGTGCAGACGCTTATCTGGGTGACAAGACTGTAGCCAGTACGGGTGTTTGTCTGAACCAGGACCACCGTGTGAACGTTCTGATTTCTCGAACCACATTGGGTGCTCTTGACAGTGCTCGTAACCGTAACGACCGATCTTACGAGAAGTGATCTCGATGAAGCCAGACGGCGTGCCTAGAGCGTTGATTTCAGGATCTTTACGGAAATCCGCATGACGTACCCAAGGTTTACCTTGACCGAAGTCTAGTACGCTTTTCTCCCAGAACTCAGCAAATTCAGGCATCTCAAACTTGCCTTCGTTGGCTTTCTTACAATCGTTATACAGGCTTTCGATCCATTCCATCTCGCTCATACCACGAGTGTACTCGTCACGACGACCAAAGCGTTGAGTTAGTTCACTCATGATCTGGAAGTCAGGCTTAGATTGGAACAATGGATCCACAAGGCGATGCATTGCGATCAAACCTTTGCTTGAGTACGAACCGTATACGTCGATGTCGTTACGCTCCCACTGAGTACAAGCAGGCAGTACGATGTCTGAGAAACGACACGTTGCAGTCCAAGCAAACTCAACAGTCACAACCGTTTGAAGTTTCTTGAATGCTTTCTTCATACGGTTACGATCTTGGTGGTGGTGCCAAGGGTTGTTACCTGAGATAACCATCATCTTAAAGTCAGGCAGTTTAACTTTACCACCGTTGTAACGGATCTCTTTACCCGGCTCCAATAGACAGTCGATCCAGCGCGCCACAGGAATAGTGCGGCTGTAACCGTTAAAGTCATTGTTGTCCCATTTAGGCTTCATACCCGTATCTAGGTTACGAGGGAAACCACCAGGGCCCGCAAAGCCCGTTGAAGGAACACCGATACTTGAGTAGTGGTGACCGTAAGAAATACCACCGCCAGGTAGACCAATTTGACCAACCATTGCAGCAACGACAGCACCTGCCCAGTATGGCTGTTCACCATGCTCTTGGCGTTGGATACACCAGCCCATTAGGATCTGAGTACGGCCGCTTACAAGCATACGTGCAAACTCACGAATCTTGTCCGCTTTCACGCCACAGATTTCCGCAGCCCATTCAGGTGTTTTCACCACTTTATCTTTGGTTTCACCCTGAACGTACTGAATGAACTCATCAAAACCTAGACAGTAAGTGTCGATAAACTTCTTGTCGTAAAGGTCTTCGTTGTAAAGAACGTGTGCCACAGCCAGCATGAAGGCAACGTCTGTCATTGGGTTAATGTACAGATGGTCGTTCTCTAGGTAACGCTGAGTCTTGTTCTTCACTGGGTCAACAGAAAGTACGTTGATCTCGCCTTTTGCTACTTTCTGTTTTAGTTGAGCTAAGTAGTCAAAAGACTCGTGAGTTTCACAGTTCCAACCTACTTGCAGGTTCTTAACTGGGTCATTTGCCCAAAGAATGATGTTGTCTGCATTTTCTAGAATTTCAGACCAAGAAGTACCTTGTGCGTATACTTCTGTTGAACCTAGTACGTATGGCAGAATCGTTTGACCAGCACCTGTCGAGTAGTCACCTACTTTAGTGATGAAGTTACCGTGCATACCAACCGCGCGCTGCATGTGCGCAGTACAGTTGTTGAAAGCACCAGTTTGGTTCCAACCCGTTTGACCTGCATGCAGTGCCCAAGGACCGTAGTCTTTTTGCACACGCTCTAGTTCACGGTAGAACAGATCTAATGCTTCATCCCAAGTAACACGGATGAAACGGTTGTCACCACGTGTCTCTGCGCTGTATTTATGTTTCTTCAGCCAATCTAGACGCACCATAGGGTAACGTACACGTGATGGGCTGTAGATAATACCTTTGATGCCGTTCAGCATCTCTGTTGGGTTTTTATCTGTTTCTAGCGGTTTGATTTCTTGAACTTTACCCGCGTAGATGTGGGCGCGGAATGCGCCCCAGTGTGAACCAGTTACCTTCCAAGTCCCTGTCGTTTCCGCAGCGCTTGCAGAAGCAGATGCTAATAAGCTTGGACCGATGACTGATGCTGCGCTCGTTGTCGCTACACCTTTTAGAAAACTTCTTCGTGTAATAGCCATTTCAAATACTCCGTCTGACGCTTATTAGTGGTGGCCTTCAGCATAATCTGAAGAGTGCTTCTGTAGGTACTTCAAGATCAGTGCTTCACTATCTGTATCTAGGTTAACGAACGCAAGCATACCGTCGAACATACCTGGCCAAGTGTTCGCATCGAAGTGCGCTTCATCTGGTTGGGTGTGACATACAGAACAGTTTGTCTTATACGCTTCTTTCGATTTTTCCCAAACTGGAGTGATGTCGTTCAACATTGACTCTTTCTTCAGCCATACTGTTGCTGCCACTTTCTCCCATGGAAGACCTGTCAGCTCATCCACTTTCTTCTCGCCAGTCGTCACAATGCTATCGTCTGTTGATGCTTCTTTAAGAAGAGACGCAACAGCAATGTTTTTACCAAAGTCTTCTTGGATTACACGACCAAAGCCTTTTGCTTTACGCCAGCCGTCGATTTCGATTGAAACAAATTCGCCTTTCTCTTCCAGTACTTTTACTGAAGAAGCTGGATTTAGAAGACCGGCTTCTTTTTGACCTTCAGCGTCAAAGTAAATAGGTAGGTGACGCACGCTCACTAGTGTTTGGCCTGCCGCATAGCTAGTGTTAGAAGCTAGAGATTCTAGATCGCCAACGATACCACCAATGCTATCCATACCAGCAGGCAGTTTGTGGGCAATACCTTTGTGACAGTCAACACAGCTCTGATCTTTTTCTGCCGCTTGCTTCATCTGGATACGAGCCGTTGGAGACATTTGCTCGAAGTCCATCGATTCATAGTTGTGACAGTTTTTACACTCTAGGGATTTGTTTGCTGAGAAACGATCCCATTCATGTTTAGCAAGCTCGATACGACGCTCTTCAAACACACCTGGTTCATCATAGTTACCAAATACTTGTGCGAATACTTCTTTAGAAGCCTGCATCTTACGTGCAATTTTGTCTGTCCAGTTATGAGGAACGTGACAGTCAGGACAAGTCGCGCGCACACCAGAGTGGTTTTTCCAGTGAACGGTTTCTTGTAGCTCAACGTATACATTGTCACGCATGGTGTGACAGCTGATACAGAACTCTTCAGTATTTGTTGCTTCTAGTGCAGTGTTGAAACCACCCCAGAAGATAACACCCGCGATAAAGCCGCCCATCGTCAGCACACCTAGGCTGATATGAACCGCTGGGCGCGTCATGGTGCGCCACAGTTTAACAATCAATGATTTCATGGTTTGCTCTCTTAAAATTTTTATAAAAATGTGGAATTGAGCTCAATGGCTTACATGCCATGGGCCCCAGGTGGTCCCATTACGAATACTTGAAGCATCCATACTAGGAATCCGTAGCCACCTACGAATGCCACACTTAAAACTGGGAAGAGAACAACCGCGATGAAGAGGAATGACTTCCACTCCAGAGAGCGTTTTTCACCACTCTCGATTTTGTTAACATCACTCATACATTTGCCTATTTTGTATCTAGTGTTTTTGGTTAGCTCTTGTCATCGAGCCAATTATTTTTCTATCTCTAAGAAGAAATGTTAGACCATACTAATCGTAGGGTTCAATCAAATCCGCCCTTTCCAGCCTTGTTATTCAACACTTTTTTGAGCTCATCCAGAGATGTGTTTGATCGTGTTTTTATATATAAATTTGCCACTAAATATGATTAATTGTTAACGGAAACAAGCCGGTAAAATTCAACCACCTTACGCAACATTTCAATGACAAAAGAAAACATCTACCACTTTAGAGGCACACATATTACGTGGTAATTCTAGTTCAAATGTAACTAATTTGTTACAACTTACGGCGATTTAGTCAATCGTGCTCGGCCTTCGAGATGGGGTGACTGAACAACAAATTCGCGTACAATATGCGGTGTTCGTGAGGGGGATATATGGATAGTGTGGTAGATATTTCTTGGTCAGTATTGGCACTGTTTTTTAGCCTACTCGTTATACCGCTGCTAATAAGCCAACACTACAAACTCAAGATCGGCAACGAAATCATTGCAAGTGTCTCTCGAATGACACTGCAATTGCTCATGGTCGGTTTCTATCTGCAATACCTTTTTCAATTGAATAGCTTAGCCATCAATGCACTTTGGCTGTTGTTAATGACATTGATCGGTGCCAGCGCTATTGTCGGTAAAGCTAGATTGCCCAAGAAAGCCCTGTTGCTGCCAGTCACAATCGCCCTAACCGCTGGGCTATTCCCTATGCTTACGATTATCTCAGTGCTTGTGATTCAACCACAACCCCTATATAGCGCCCAATATATGATCCCATTGGCAGGGATGCTGCTGGGCAACTCTATGAGTGGTAATATTGTCGCACTGCAGAACGTATTTACCGCATTAGATGAGAGAAAAAGTGAATACGAGGCCGCTATCTCACTCGGAGCCTCTCCTAAATATGCCACGCTACCTTTTGTGCAAGAGGCGATGCGACGATCACTCGCTCCTACTCTAGCCACAATGAGCACAACGGGATTAGTTACCTTGCCAGGCATGATGACTGGACAAATTTTAGGCGGAGCAAGCCCACTAGTCGCTATCAAATATCAGATTCTGATTATGGTGGCTATTCTGGTGATGATGTCTCTCTCTGTCATGCTCTCTTTACAACTGACAATCACGAAATGCATTAATAACGAAGGAAGAGTGCTGGTTAAGATCAAAGCAAACGAATGATCTTTAAGCGTCGATCCGCCACCCACAAGATCTTATCCACAGATTCTGTGGATAACCGTGGTGATACCTAGGAAACAACTGGTCTAGCCAGAGTTCAAGTAAAATCTCGATAAAAATTTTCTTTGCATTCATACGCATATAATTTAATTCGAATAGCGTAATAAAACTGTCATTCAAAGCGTCTAGGTTCAAACTAGCTAACCTAAGGAGGGCGTTATGCTAAACCTAACCAAGACTCATTGTGCGGATGTTGCAGAGATAGAACTGAGCAACGCCCAAGATTGGCTGATCGACGAACCAGAGCAGATAGTCGCGATAGAAGAGATTTTTAGTGCTGAAGTGGATAGCTGGCATTAAAAAGGCCCACGTCTAGTGAGCCTTCAAATAAGTAAAGAATGAGCTAGTCGCGCAGGTAGATGAGCCAGTACCACATGCCAACGAAGACACCACCACCGATGATATTGCCAAGTGTCACTGGGATTAGGTTATTGGTAATAAAGTCGATCATATTTAGGTCGGCGTAATCGGCAATGTTTGCACCTGTCATCTGCCAGAATTCCGCTGGGGCAAAATTCTTGATCCCAATAGCCATAGGCACTTGGAACATGTTAGCGATACAGTGTTCAAAGCCTGCGGAAACAAACATGGCAACTGGCAGGATCATCACCGCGATTTTGTCAGTTAGCGTACGGCCACTGAAAGTCATCCACACCGCGATACATACTAGAACATTACACATGACGCCAAGCGCAACCGCAGAAAGGAAGGTGTGATGTAGTTTGTGCTGAGAGATCGCCATTGCATTCAAACCGACTTGGCCATGATCGAACATGTATTGCTTAGTCAGAAGCATACAGATGACCAACAACAAGGCTCCAACTAAGTTACCGGCGTACACGACTGCCCAGTGCTTAAACAGCATCTTCCAAGAGATTTTGCCACTTGCGCGCGCGACTAAAGTTAGCACCGAGCTAGTAAACAATTCTCCGCCTGTCACGACCACTAGAATCAGCCCTAAACTAAAAGCTAACCCACCAAGTAGTCGAGTAATTCCCCAAGGTAAATCGCCGGCACCCGTGGTTACAATCGTATAGAAGACGAAAGCGATACCAATGTGGATGCCTGCTGAGATAGCTAAAAGAAAGGATTTAACCGGATCTTTGGTTGCTTTGCCTACGCCGATTTCAGCAGCACGCTCAGCCATTTGCGGTGGAAGTAGAGAATCAAACTGGTGGTTTAAGTTCATCATGGGTGAAACATTTTGCAACAAGTGGATTAATGGAGGCGGATAATTACTCGATTTTTATCCAAATTCAAGCGTTAATTAACCTTACATAGCAAAATGTTATTAGTTCAAAGAAAACTCCCACCAAACTCTAAAAATCAACGACTAAAAATCTCTAAATTAGTTTTCAGAAATGAACAAACAATTTATTTATATCAATAAGTTAATAAGCCATTCAACGTCCATTTTTTGATCTCATACGACTTTAGTCTTATTTTTCATATTAATCGCTATTATTATTCATTATCGGCATTACGACATACTCCACGTGCTACTAACCAACAAAAACAGACAAGAATCTTTGATTCTGATCTATTCACAATGCGATTGGACAACTCCTAATCAATCCTAGCGATTCCTGTAGCGAAAGTAAGGCTTAGCTAACACTTCTCAACTCGTAACATTGCCGATTTGTAACTTCATGATTAAGTTGAAATCAGTACTTTCGAAAAGGATTCAAATATGAAATTTACGCCTGAACATATGTCTGAACTAAACCTATTACTCCAGTTTGACATCAGCAGCGCTGCGACGGGTATTAAGGTTCATCATGAAGCGACTGAAGAGATGCAGGCGGCAGTTCAACGCCTTTACGAAAAAGGGTTATGTACTTTGCCTGACGGTGGGTATCTGACTGATGAAGGTATCGAAATGGCGGAACACGCTGATAAAGCACTAAGAGTCCTTTCTAGTTAGCGCGATAAGGCACAATAGGAGAATTGATGCCTTTGATTGTCGAGAGGTAACGGTTGTATCTCTCGACAATAGAGGAAAGATCAATTTTCTTTAACCCCTCATTAAATACATCGCGCCAGTTGTGTCCCTCTGGTGTGTTTTTGAATGCCAAATACAGCTCTTTGCTCTCAAGCAAGCGGCTGTTCATTTTAACCCGATTACCTAGCATATCCGCTCTAGGATCAATGCCAATGAGATAATCGAGTACATTTGAATCGATGACTGCAGCATCGAGGCGACCTTTAGCCACTTTATAAATGTTGCGAATATCGTTAGCTGATGCTTCCACCTGAATCATTCCTTCTTCAACTAGCAAGTCAAACTCAGCCGTATTCACATATCCTTGGACGACACCAATCCGATATAAGGTTAGATCTTCCAAAGAGCTCCACTCAATCGGAAACTTGATGTTCTCAACCAGCCCTAACGGCCCACTGCCAATAGAGTCTGAGAAAACAAACTCGTCTGTTTTAAAGTAATATTCTGGAAAGTAACCAACATACTTATCGCTTTTGCTGGCAAGCGCAACAGCACGTACCCAAGGTTTAAATTCGATAATAAGCTCGTAGCCCATTGCTGCAAACGCTTCGCGCGCGACGGAAACAGATAAACCATACCCTTCGAGTTCTTCTCCTGAATATGGGGGCCACTCGAGCGAAGTCATATACACTCGCTGAGTCGCCCCACTAGGAAATACGCTGATAATGAGTACTACCGCTAACAACCACTTCATGCTCACCTCTAACTTGCAGGCAGACACCACCTACATAGTTAATAATAGGCACAGTGGTTTATTTATCTAGGCGCGTTCAAAGCACCATTTGTATGGTTGAAGACGATCGTAGAGCCAGTTGAAACCGGTCGCGTAAAAGAAAAAGAACACGAGAAATCCCGCTTCTAGCATAAGTGCTTGGAAGTAAGTGATATTTAAGAACCAAGCTATCGTCGGTAAGGTAATAAAAATTAATCCGCCCTCAAAACCGACCGTATGCCAAATACGGGTTGATAGTGAGCGCTCTGCTCTAGGCGTTTGGCATAGACGGTCAAAGCCAATGTTATAAAAATAGTTCCACACTACCGTAAACAAACTCAACCCGACGCCAACCACTACCAACTCACTCGCCCCTTTGCCTGAAAACATAGACGCTATTGGAATAATGAGTGCTAAAGCAATCAGCTCGAAAAACAGTGCGTGGAAGATACGTTCTTTAGTTTGCATAATATTTTCTCTCTTTAATCACAAACAGTGGGCGTATATTCATCTATAATCAAGATACTTAAAAGTTAGATACCATTAGTAAAAACGATATGTTTAGTATTGAGCAGTTAGAGGCTTTTGTTGCCACCGTTGAAACGGGCTCCTTCTCAGCAGCCGCACGAAAGTCGGGAAAAGTTCAATCCGCCATCAGCCAGCATATTATGAATCTAGAGCTTGATTGTGGTGTTGAACTGTTTAACCGAGATGGACGCTACCCCGCGTTAACCGAAGAAGGTATAAAGCTGCTTCCTCATGCCAACGCCACACTAAAGCAGCATAAGCGATTGGTAGAGTGCTCAGCCTCACTGTTTAAAGACGAGGAATCGAGCATCAGCATTGCCATCGATGAAGGGATACCACTAGACAATTTTTCTCAGTCACTTGAGACTGTGTCATGCTCTTTTCCTAACCTTAAAGTGGAAATACTAGTTGCCTCAAGTATCGACATTATTGATCTTGTTGCAGAAAAACGAGTGACAACTGGTATTGTTTTTTCTGAGATAGAGCTTCCACCGAATATTGATTTTGAATCCGTTGGACATATCGAATTTGACCTCTACGTTGGTCAGACACATCCCCTTGCAAATCAACTCTCTGAGAACATCGACCAATTGTTGCTTCATAGGCAATTGTTGTTACGCTCTAGAAATGCCAAAGTAAGTGGATTCCAGCAAGCTCATAGTCCAGAACTGTGGTACGCAGATAGCTATTACGTCTTATTGGAATTAATCAGCAAAGGCTTTGGGTGGGGATTCTTACCTACACATATCGCTTCTGCGTATGAGGACAATGGCAAAATTACCAGAATCCCCATTCGTTATGAACAGCTATGCTGGCAAGCGAATGTCGATGTAATACAACATCAAGGCTACGGCTTTAAGCCGATACATCAACTGTTACGCAGTGAACTGCGTAAGCTACTATCAAGGGCGCAACAATGAAAACACTCTCAATTGTCGGAGGCGGTTGGCTTGGAAAGCCTTTAGCCCAGTATTTAACGTCTATTGGTCATAAAGTGTATGTGAGTAAAACTACCTCTGAGGGTGTTGCAACGCTACAACAAGACGGGCTTGATAGTTTTAAATGCGATCTCAATAGTGGTGGAGAAGAACTTGGTCGCCATCTGACACATTTCCCAAGCGAGATCGTCATTGGGTGCTTCCCTCCTGGGTTTCGTAAAGGCGGTGGACAGCAATACGTCAACCAATGGAAAGCGCTAATTGAAGCGGCTAAACAAAATGGTGTCTCTCGCGTAATCATGGTCAGTTCAACCACCGTCTACCCTAGCCTCGCCACTGACATGACCGAAGAAGACGCCTCGCTTGCTATCGCTGAGGGAAATACTGATTTTAGCGACAACGCCACGATTATGCTTCAAGCCGAGGACGCTTTGATTAGTTCAGGGATGAAGTTTGCCATTGTGCGATGTAGCGGATTGGTTGGCCCAGACCGTCACCCTTCAAGATTTGCTAGCAGACTAAAACAAGTCAGCGAGCTTGCCCCTGCCAACATGATTCACTTGCAAGATGCGATTGGTGCGGTAAGTTTTATGGCTTTGAATAATACATCTGAAGTCGTTAACGCGACGACGCCTAACACGGTGAGTAAAGCAGAGTTTTATCAAGCGGCTTTAAATAGTGTCGAGTCAACTGAACCTCTACCACCCGTTACCCAGCATCCTGACAAGAAAATTATCGCCAATAAGTTGGTAAGTCTAGGTTACCGATTCCACTACCAACACACATTAGAGTTGGTTTAACCACCAAAGGGCAAGTTATGAGCCAGCTAAAACTATATCAACACATCGAGCGACTTTGGTCTTACATGCAGCTTAATCACTCGCTAAAAAAATCTGACTGTATCTTTGTTTTGGGTAGCAACGACATAAGAGTCGCCGAACATGCCGCTCAATTGTTTCTGGAAGGATGGGCCAAAAAGCTTGTTTTCTCAGGAGGTATCGGTCGCCTTACCGAAGGTGTGTTTGAATCATCGGAAGCACAAACCTTTGCTAACGTGGCGCGCGATATGGGTGTGCCTGCGGACAGTATCCTTATCGAGGACAAGGCGACTAACACCGGCGAGAATGTACAGCTTACCTATCAGCTAATGAAGCAATCAGGTGAAGATTTTAAGTCGTTCATTTTGGTCCAGAAGCCCTATATGGAAAGGCGTACATACGCAACGTTTGCCAAACAATGGCCAGTCTCATATCAACACGTTTGCGTTACGTCGCCAAAGACTTCATTCTGTGACTACTTCAATGATGATATCGATTTAGACATGACGGTCACAGCAATGCTTGGGGATTTTGAACGTATCAAAACCTATCCTGACCTTGGATTCCAAACCGAGCAGACTGTTCCTTTAGAGATGGATGAATCATATACCATACTAAAAAGCGTATTTTGTTAGGCTCTCTCCAGATATCTAAAGTTACACAAATAAAAAACCGGAGCAGTTGCTCCGGCTTAAGTTTACCTATCTAAGATGGTTAATGAATGGCGGCTTCTTTCTCGCTTAAGTATTTAAACTTGAGCTCATCGCCTTTAAGATCAACTTTCACCGTACCACCGTCAACCAAAGAACCAAACAGTAGTTCGTTGGCTAAAGGCTTTTTAACCTGATCTTGAATTACTCTACCCATTGGGCGAGCACCCATCGCCTTGTCATAGCCTTTCAGCGCTAACCAGTGACGAGCATCATCTGATACTTCAAGCGACACACCACGTACATCAAGCTGAGCTTGCAGCTCTACGATAAACTTATCGACAACTTGGTGGATTACATGTTCATCTAAGCTGTTGAACCAGATGATGTTATCAAGACGGTTACGGAACTCAGGGGTAAATACCTTCTTGATTTCAGACATAGCATCGTGACTGTGATCTTGTTGGATCAAGCCGATCGATTTCTTCTCTGTCATCTGAACGCCCGCGTTAGTCGTCATCACGACGATAACGTTACGGAAGTCCGCTTTACGGCCGTTGTTGTCAGTCAGTGTACCGTTGTCCATCACCTGCAATAACAGATTAAAGATATCTGGGTGAGCTTTCTCAATCTCATCAAGTAACACGACAGAGTGAGGATGCTTGATAACCGCATCAGTAAGCAGACCACCTTGGTCATAACCAACATAACCAGGAGGCGCACCAATCAAGCGGCTGACAGAGTGACGCTCACCATACTCAGACATATCGAAGCGAAGTAGTTCGATGCCTAATAGCTTAGAAAGCTGCACGGTGACTTCTGTTTTACCCACCCCTGTAGGGCCTGCAAATAAGAATGAACCTACCGGTTTATTGTCCGCGCCAAGGCCCGCACGAGTCAGCTTGATCGCTTCACTGAGCACATCAATCGCATCGTCTTGACCAAACACCAACATCTTCATCTTCTCATCTAGATTTTGCAGAATCTCTTTATCTGATGATGAAACAGACTTCTCTGGGATACGAGCCATTTTAGCGACCATCGCCTCAATATCGGCTACGCCAACTGTTTTCTTACGACGACTGGCTGGTGCTAGACGACTACGCGCACCCGCTTCATCAATCACATCGATCGCTTTATCAGGTAAGTGGCGTTCATTGATGTATTTGGCAGAAAGCTCAACCGCAGCACGAAGCGCTTTATTGGTGTAACGCACTTCATGGTGAGCTTCATACTTAGGTTTCAGGCCAATTAAGATCTTAGTGGTGTCATCTAGAGATGGCTCAACGATATCAATCTTCTGGAAGCGTCGAGACAGCGCGCGCTCTTTCTCAAAGATGTTGCTGTACTCTTGATAAGTTGTCGAACCGATACAGCGTAACTTACCGCTACTCAGTAGAGGTTTAATTAAGTTGGCAGCATCAACTTGACCACCAGAAGCCGCACCGGCACCGATAATGGTGTGGATCTCGTCGATAAATAGAATCGCATCTTCTTCTTTTTCAAGCTGCTTCAAAATGGCCTTAAAGCGTTTCTCGAAATCACCACGATATTTAGTGCCCGCAAGAAGTGAACCGATATCTAACGAGTAGATAACGCTATCTGCGATAATATCTGGAACTTGACCTTCAACAATTCTCCAAGCAAGACCTTCTGCGATCGCCGTTTTACCGACACCGGCTTCACCAACAAGAAGCGGGTTATTTTTACGGCGGCGACATAATACTTGGATAGTGCGCTCTAACTCTTTGTCACGACCAATCAGTGGGTCGATCTGGCCTTGTTTAGCGAGCTGATTCAAGTTGGTTGCGAAGCTTTCTAGACGTTCTTCTGAACCAGTTTCTTCAACGCTCTCACTACCAAAGGAATCTGAAGAAGAAGGCTCGTCGCCTGAGCTAGAGGCTTTGGTAATACCATGAGAAATAAAGTTAACAATATCTAAGCGACTGATATCATTTTTCTTAAGAAGGTAAGCCGCATGAGACTCTTGTTCACTAAAAATAGCCACCAGCACATTTGCACCTGTGACTTCACTGCGTCCTGATGACTGAACATGGAACACAGCTCTTTGCAAAACGCGTTGGAAACTCAAAGTGGGTTGCGTTTCGCGAGTTTCGTCGTTTTCTGGGATAAGAGGTGTAGTTTGATCAATGAATACATCGAGTTCACCGCGAAGGGCCTCGATATCTGCCTGACACGCTTGCAGGGCCTCTCGCGCAGCATCGTTTTCTAGCAATGCTAACAGGAGGTGCTCGACGGTCATAAACTCATGTCTTTTGTCTCTAGCGCGAGCAAATGCGCCGTTCAGACTCGACTCCAATTCTTTATTCAGCATAAGTACCTCCTTTAAGAACAACTTAGGTTGCTCGAACAAGCGTTATGCTTGTTCCATTGTACAAAGCAAAGGATGCTCATTCTCTTTCGAATACATAGTAACTTGCGCTACCTTCGTCTCAGCAACTTCTGCAGTATACGTGCCACAAATTGCCTTGCCTTCATAATGCACCTTGAGCATCACTTGTGTCGCCTTGTCGATATCCATAGAAAAAAAGCGCTCTAGGATTTCAATCACAAAGTCCATCGGAGTGTAATCATCGTTATTTAACACGACGTTATACATAGATGGTGGCTTAACTTTTGTTTTTTCTAACTCCAGCAGATCGGATCCGGGAGTGACCCATTCAAAATGTTTGCTCATGACTCATCGTTGTTAATGTTTTTGTCTCTGTTAATTTTACCACTTCATGGAGCGAAAGTTTTGAATTTAGTTCTTACTATTTAGAACAAAATACTTCTAAAAAATTTTGTCCTTACTTAGAGACTAATGCAGCAATTGAGTCGCTGCAAATAAAAGATTTCACTTATCGGAAGAGCTGTATCTAATTGATTAAAAAGAAACCAAAAACCATTCACAGCGTCTATACTTGAGCTCAAATGAGTAGTTTGCAAGTTGCAAAAATGTAAATCTCAAAAGTGATTTGTTTGCAAATATGTAGACTATAATACCTTTTTCCTATTGACTGTGACCAATCATTGGCTACATTGGTCAAATAGTGACTAAAAATTTGGCAGCGGCTGAATGATAATTCACTTTCTGTTTACAAGGATTCAATGTAAGCACTTAAACAACATCAGTAACAATATGCATGAGGGATGTATAGCATGGCTACAGGTACAGTAAAATGGTTTAACAACGCCAAAGGATTTGGTTTTATTTGTCCAGAAGGAGAAGATGGTGATGTGTTCGCGCACTACTCCACCATTAAAATGGACGGTTATCGTACTCTGAAAGCTGGCCAACAAGTGAGTTTTGAAGTGGAAGAAGGACCTAAAGGCTATCACGCTAGCTCTGTGGTTCCGGTTGAGGCTCAACCAGCAAAATAACCGCTGCCCAACTTAAACAAAGTTTAAATCGTTTAAAAACTAAAAAACCCGCCATTTGGCGGGTTTAGTTATTTATGTAGCTTGGATTAGCCGTTGATAACACCATTGAGTGTCGCACTCGGACGCATCAGAGGCGCAGCCTTATCAAACTCAGGTGCGTAGTAACCACCTAGTTCACCCGCAACACCTTGTGCGCCATTTAGCTCTGCAACAATCTTCTCTTCGTTTGAAGAGAGTGCTTGTGCAATCGGAGCAAACTCAGCAGCGAGATCAGCATCCGTTGTTTGAGCTGCAAGCGCTTGTGCCCAGTATGTTGCTAGGTAGTAGTGGCTACCACGGTTATCTAGCTCACCCACACGGCGTGATGGCGACTTGTTATTGTCTAAGAAGTCACCCGTCGCTTTATCTAGTGCGTCAGCCAAAACTTGCGCTTTCGCGTTACCAGTTACTGTGCTTAGATGCTCTAGAGAAGCCGCTAGCGCTAGGAACTCGCCTAAAGAGTCCCAACGTAGGTGGTTTTCTTTTTCAACCTGCTGAACGTGCTTAGGTGCAGAGCCACCAGCGCCTGTTTCAAATAGGCCGCCACCATTCATTAGTGGCACAATCGATAGCATCTTAGCCGAAGTACCAAGCTCAAGAATTGGGAACAAGTCAGTTAGGTAGTCACGTAGTACGTTACCTGTTACTGAAATTGTATCCTGACCTTGTTTGATTCGAACAAGTGAGAACTGACACGCTTCTAGTGGTGCTAGGATCTTAATCTCTAGACCAGAAGTATCGTGGTTCGGTAAGTAGGCATTCACTTTCTTGATAAGCTGAGCATCGTGTGCGCGGTTTTCATCTAACCAGAATACTGCTGGTACACCTGTCGCACGAGCGCGAGTTACCGCTAGTTTCACCCAATCTTGAATCGGAGCGTCTTTAACCTGACACATACGGAAGATATCGCCTTCCTCAACAGATTGCTCAAGCAGCACCGCACCAGAAGCGTCAACCACTCGAACAGTGCCCGCCGTATCTAGAATGAATGTCTTGTCGTGTGAGCCGTACTCTTCTGCTTTCTGAGCCATTAGGCCCACATTCGGTACACTACCCATAGTAGTAGGATCGAACGCACCGTTTTCTTTACAGAAGTCGATAACTGCTTGATAGATACCCGCGTAGCTACGATCAGGGATCATCGCTTTGGTATCTTTCTGCTTGCCATCTGGGCCCCACATTTGACCAGATGAACGCAGCATTGCAGGCATAGAAGCGTCAACAATGATGTCACTTGGTACGTGTAGGTTGGTGATACCACGGTCTGAATCAACCATTGCTAGCGGTGGCTGAGTTTCGTATACCGCCTGTAGTGCAGCTTCGATCTCTTCTTTTTGAGCAGCAGGAAGTGCTTGAATCTTAGCGTAAACGTCACCAATACCGTTGTTGACATCGACACCTAGCTTCTCGAATACATCACCGTATTTCGCGAAAACGTCTTTGTAGTAAACCTTAACCGCGTGACCAAAGATCACTGGGTCAGATACTTTCATCATGGTCGCTTTCATATGCAGAGACAGCAGAACGTCTTGCTCTTTTGCTTCGGCAATTTGTGCTTCGAAGAACTCAACCAGTGCTTTCTTGTTCATTACTGAACAATCGATGATCTCTTTATCTTGAAGTGGGAAAGCGCCTTTAAGCTCTTTTACTGCGCCGTCGGCTGCAACAAACTCAATTTTTACCTCTGTTGCACCTTCTACTGTGTGCGATTTTTCGCTACCGAAGAAATCGTTACCAGACATGCTAGAAACATGTGACTTAGAGTCCGCAGACCATGCACCCATTGAGTGTGGGTTCTTCTTCGCATAGTTCTTTACAGATAATGGAGCACGACGGTCAGAGTTACCTTCACGTAGAACTGGGTTTACTGCACTACCTTTGATCTTGTCGTACGTCGCTTTAATCGCTTCTTCTTCGTACGTGCTTGGCTCTTCAGGGTAGTTAGGTAGGTTGTAACCTTTGTCTTGTAGCTCTTTGATCGCTGCTTTCAACTGAGGAATTGACGCTGAAATGTTTGGCAGCTTAATGATGTTTGCTTCTGGTGTTTTTGCCAGTTCGCCTAGCTCAGCTAGTGCATCACCAATGCGTTGCTCGTCTGTTAGGTGCTCTGGGAAGTTTGCAATAATACGCCCAGCTAGAGAGATATCACGAGTGTCGACATTGATTCCTGAAGAAGCAGTAAACGATTGAATAATCGGTAGTAGTGAGTAGGTTGCTAGCGCAGGTGCTTCATCAGTAATAGTGTAAATAATTGTAGGTTTTTCTGTAGGCATGAAATTTCCCTATTGTTCTAACCGGACCTGTTGAGTGTAGGTCCTATGTGTGTGTCCGCTAACAAGTTATGAATAATCCCCTCACTTGTTGCGATTTGTCCGTCTCTTTTTGTTTTCGTCACTTAGTCAGTGACATCCTTGAGAGCGATCAGGGTCTGTTAACCTTTTGAGGTTAAATTTTGTTCGAGATAAAAGCGTTTTAGTCGCGGCGAGAGGTTTGCCGCCTAATCACTCTAAGCAAAATACCTCTTAACAAAGAATAAAACGCTTTTAGCCGAACCCTTCGGGCAGCGTTTGTGGCTCCTTTCTACTGCGTTATCGGCTTATCAGGTAGAACAACTACATTTCAAAACCTCTGCCTTGTATAAAGCACCCACAAACTGCTGCAAAAGTCATCTCAAAAGGTCAACAGACCCTCAATATAATTAAACAAAATTGAAAGAATAGTCTATTATCTTGTTCGCCAATCCTGTTTTCGGGCGCGCAAATGGTAGCTTATTCCGCATCCCGTTAAAAGTTTTACCCACACTTCGTTTACATTTTTGCAAGGTAGTTAACATGTCGCCACGTTCACAACGTGACTCTAAACCCTCTTCACCACGTCGCGGGAATTCCGGTTTTAAACGTCCCTCTTCAGCGAAAGGAGTGAATAAACATTCCTCGAAAAATCGTAGAAAACCGACGAACACTAAACCCAAGATCGCACCTGAAAATCGTAAGGTCATCGTGTTCAATAAGCCTTATGACACTCTAAGCCAGTTCACTGATGGTGATGGCAGAAAAACCTTGGCCGACTTTATTACCGTCAAAGATGTTTACGCCGCAGGTAGGCTTGATAGAGATAGCGAAGGCCTATTAGTTCTAACCAATGATGGCATCTTGCAAGCCAAACTGACGCAACCTAAATCTAAATCACCAAAGACATACTGGGTGCAAGTTGACGGCGCGCCATCAGAGGCGGATTTAGACAAGCTCCGTAAAGGTGTTGAACTAAAGGATGGCATGACACTTCCGGCGAAAGTTGAAGTGATGGAAGAACCTCAAGTGTGGGAGCGTAACCCGCCAGTTCGCTTCAGAGCCAACATTCCAACCACATGGCTATCAATTACCATTATTGAAGGCCGTAACCGCCAAGTGCGCCGCATGACCGCTAATATTGGCTTCCCTACCCTTCGTCTGATTCGCTATTCGATGGGTGATGTGACGCTAGGTGACTTACAGCCAGGTGAGTGGAGACAAATTCAAGTGTAGCTGCTGTATTGACATGGTTTAGTTCAGCGGCTCCCCTTGATAGTAAGTGCATTTCTTACCTGCTTTTTTAGCAAGGTAGAGATCTTTATCGGCCAGTGACAGCGTTTTATCTAAACCTTGAGACTGAGAGAACTGTTCGATCCCAGCGCTAAAAGTGACATTTAATTCAATACCTTGAAAATAGATTTCACGTTCCATCACACAGTCTTGTAAGTGAATGATTATTCGTGATAATCCTTTCTCCCGGACACTTTTCGCATTTAAAATGACGACGAACTCCTCTCCGCCCATACGGTAGACTTGTTGATTGCCAACAAAACTAGCAAGACGCTCTACAACCTGTTTAAGCACTTCGTCCCCGGCAGCGTGTCCGTAACTGTCATTGATGACTTTAAAGTCATCAATATCGAGAGTTAGAAGAAAGCTTCCTTCTAACTGCTCTGCTCGTTGATCAAATGTCGTAACGAGCGACAAACGATTTTGAGCCCCCGTCAAAGCATCTTGATGTGCCAGAGAGTTGAGCCGTTCGACTCCTTTAACCCGACTATCTTCATAAACGTGTGAAATAGTCCAAACAAAAATATAGGCTAGTACAAAGTTAAGCATTACCGCAGATCGCACCAGAACCGACTCTTCCAATGCAAAGTGCAAAGCCACTAACTCCAAAGATAAGCAAGTTAAACTCCAGTAGAACCCCATCCTCAGCCCAAGAGCAAGATAAAATACGGTAGGTAGCACAACGGCCCAGAGATACAGTGAGCTTTCAACCCGACTGACGAGCGTTCCAAAACAGATCAAAAAAGTTAAAACAACGCAGTGGAAAACCAGGAACCAGCTAGGTTGCTCACGTCGCCAAACGTAAAACAGCATCGTAAAAGAAGCAGCGAAATAAACCAATTCTATAATACCCAACACTTTCGCTCTTGAGCCAAAGTAGAAGACATTGGTTATTCCAAACAGCAAAGCAGCTAAGCCTAATACAACACACATACCTATCAATACTTTGCGTCTAAGTTGATGTGTGGCATTGTGCTGAATTAGTGGGTTACTCATGATTTTATTGATACCTCATTGGTGTTATGTCCCTTTTAACACAGCGGCAACAAATATTCATGATATCAATAATAAAAAAGCCGCTTATTTCAAAGCGGCTTAAGTAATAGTTGATTTAGCTCGAAAGTTACTGTGCGTCTTTCTCTTTTGCAGCAGTTACCGCGATTGCTAACTCTTCAAGCGCAGCTGGGTTAGCAACACTTGGTGCGTCTGTTAGTAGACACGCAGCTGCTGTTGTTTTAGGGAACGCGATAACATCACGGATGTTCTCTGTACCACATAGCAGCATCACTAGACGGTCAAGACCAAATGCTAGACCCGCGTGAGGAGGCGTACCAAACTTCAGTGCATCCAGTAGGAAACCAAACTTAAGCTGCTGCTCTTCTGCATCGATACCTAGAATGTCGAACACAGCTGCTTGCATCTCTGCATTGTGGATACGAACCGAACCACCACCAACTTCATAGCCGTTTAGAACCATGTCGTATGCGTTTGAGTTTGCTGCTGCTGGGTTTGCTTTTAGCTCTTCTGCATTCACGCCTAGAGGTGACGTGAATGGGTGGTGCATTGCATGAAGGTTGCCTTCGTCATCTTCTTCGAACATTGGGAAGTCAACAACCCATAGCGGTGCCCATGCGTTTTCGTCTGTTAGCTCTAGATCTTTACCTAGTTTCAGACGTAGCGCACCCATTGCTTCTGCAACTGTGTTCGCTTTGTCTGCGCCGAATAGGATGATGTCACCTGTCTCAGCTTGAGTGCGATCTAGAATGCCGTTGATAACGTCTTCATTTAGGAATTTAGCCACTGGAGATTGGATACCTTCCATACCTGCAGCGCGGTCATTAACCTTCATCCAAGCAAGACCTTTCGCACCGTAGATACCTACGAACTCACCGTAGCTGTCAATTTGCTTACGAGTTAGCTTAGCACCACCTGGTACGCGGATTACTGCAACACGACCTTTTTCATCGTTTGCAGGTCCTGAGAATACTTTGAATTCTACGTCTTTTACTAGGTCAGCAACATCAACTAGCTCTAGTGGGTTACGTAGGTCTGGCTTATCGCTACCGAAACGACGGATCGCTTCAGAGAATGGCATTACTGGGAAATCACCCAGGTCTACATTCAGTAGCTCTTGCCACATATCGCGAACCATCTTCTCAGTGGTTGCACGAACTTCGTCAGCCGTCATGAATGATGTTTCGATATCGATCTGAGTGAATTCTGGCTGACGGTCAGCACGTAAGTCTTCATCACGGAAACACTTAACGATTTGGTAGTAACGGTCAAAGCCAGACATCATTAGCAGCTGTTTGAATAGCTGCGGAGACTGTGGAAGTGCGTAGAAGCTACCTTTGTGAACACGGCTTGGTACCAAGTAGTCACGTGCACCTTCAGGCGTCGCTTTAGTCAGTACTGGCGTTTCAATATCTAGGAAACCATTGTCATCTAGGAAACGACGAACAAAGCTAGAAGCTTTAGCACGCAGCTTGATGCGATCGCTCATTTCAGGGCGACGCAGGTCTAGGTAACGATACTTTAGACGCTGCTCTTCAGAGTTCTTCTGGTTGAAGTCTAGTGGTAGAACGTCTGCGCGGTTGATGATCTCAAGACCTTTAGCGATGATCTCAACTTCACCCGTTGCCATATCTTTGTTTACTTGGCTATCTGGGCGAACACGTACTTCACCAGTTAGCTTGATACAGAATTCATTACGCAGCGTGTTAGCCACTTCGTACGCATCAGCCATATCTGGATCGACAACAACCTGAACAACGCCTTCACGATCTCGCATATCGATAAAAATAAGACCGCCTAAATCACGACGACGGTTAACCCAGCCGCAAAGTTCTACAGTTTGTCCTGCAAGGGACTTGTTCAGGTGACCACAGTAATGGGTACGCATAATGAATTTCCCAATCTCTTAAAATTTGTTGATTACTATCTATCGGTGTTAAGTTTACCGATAGAGCAAAGTTCCATTTATACGCTGAAAGTGGGTCGAGATCGACTACCTAGCGTACAATTTATTGCGATTTATCATCTATTGATGCTTTTTAAACCAACAAAGGCGTAAAACAGCAGCAATATGAAAAAATTGGCGCTGATTATAGCCCTAATCTGGGTGGTTCGGCAAAACTCTCATTCAACCGATTCAAACTAGAGAATGTAGCAGCGAATATGGACAGTTTACCCATCAGGCTCGGGCTCACTATGTGGTCACACAACAATTGGCAACAGAGCTTTTATGGCAGTGGCACCAAGCCCAATGAAAGATTGGAAAAATACGCCAGTGTCTTTCACACGGTTGAAGGAAACACTACCTTTTACGCCACGCCAAACAGTGTCACGGTCAACAACTGGCGCGCGGCAACGCATGATGATTTTCGGTTTACCTTCAAACTGCCGCAAAGCATCACTCACCAGCAAATGCTGCGTGGGTGTCAGGCGGAGCTAAAAAGCTTTATGGCGATTATGGAGCCACTGCATGAGCGTATCGGTCAGTGGACAATCCAACTACCAGCGGCCTTTGGCCCCGAACACCTAGAAAACCTCAAACAATTTTGCGCTCTGTTTCCACCTCACTACCCTATCGGTATTGAAGTTCGCCATCCTGCCTTTTTTGCCAAAGGCGATGCCGAAAAAGCGCTCAATGCTTGGCTCATTGAGCAAGGCTACGATCGCATCATCATGGACAGTCGCCCTGTCTTTGCTGCTAAGCCAGATAATGAAGCCATTATCGACGCTCAGCAAAAGAAACCAAAAGTGCCCGTTCATGCCATCGCGACAGCAGACAATCCTATGATTCGTTTTATCGGCCACCCTCAGGAAGAGAAAAACTACGACTTCTTTACCCCTTGGCTAAGCAAGATTCCACAGTGGATTGAACAAGGTAAACAGCCTTATGTGATGATTCATACAGCGGATAATATCGTGGCTCCCGAACTTGCCGCTAATCTCTATAAACAGTTGCAAATTAAAGTAAAACTACCCGACTTAAATGACTTTCCTACCGCAGATGGCAACACCCAGATACAGATGTTTTAGCACATATATACCCAATACATGACAGAGGCGCGAAATTCACATAAAATACGCGCCTTTTTAATGGCTGTAGACTTGAGATGTCAGCATCTCACGTGAGAGAACTGAGTTATGAACCCTAAGAGCAATCCAGATACTATTTTTTCGGCTCCAATCGATAAAATTGGGGATTTCACCTTCGATGAACGTGTTGCGGAAGTTTTTCCAGACATGATTCAGCGCTCAGTCCCTGGCTACAGCAATATTATTTCTGCTATCGGCATGCTGGCAGAACGCTTTGTAAAGCCGCATTCCAATATCTATGACTTAGGCTGTTCTCTTGGGGCTGCGACACTTTCCATGCGTCGTCACATCAATCAAGAAGGCTGTCAGATTATCGCCGTCGATAACTCTTCAGCGATGGTAGAGCGATGCAAGCTGCACGTTAACGCTTATCGTAGCGATACGCCTGTTAATGTCGTCGAAGCAGACATTCGCGATATCGAAATCGACAATGCTTCTGTGGTCGTACTTAACTTTACTCTCCAGTTCTTATCACCAGAAGATCGCTACACCTTGCTCGAAAAGATCTACGCAGGTCTTCGCCCTGGTGGGATCTTGATTCTTTCAGAGAAGTTTGTTTTTGAAGATGAAGCATCAAATGAACTGCTGATCGATTTACATCACGACTTTAAACGAGCCAATGGCTATAGCGAACTAGAAATCAGCCAAAAGCGCAGCGCAATTGAAAATGTGATGCGTCCAGACTCTAAAAAGGAGCACAAAGAGCGCTTCGCGAAGATCGGCTTTAGCAGTTACGATGTCTGGTTCCAATGCTTTAACTTTGGTTCGATGTTCGCGATAAAATAGCGAGAAGCGAGAAGCGAGAAGCGAGAAGCGAGAAGCGAGAAGCGAGAAGCGAGAAGCGAGAGAAGTGTTGGTTAACGCTCTTCTCGTGTCAAATTATCAATTTATTATCAGTGAAAAACTATGTTTAACTTTGCCAATTTTTATCAGTTAATTGCCTCAGACACACGTCTTCAACCTTGGCTGAATGTCTTACCTCAACAGCTAACCGATTGGCAAAATGCAGAACATGGTGATTTTGGTCGCTGGTTAAAAGCGCTCAATAAAATCCCAGAAGGTCACCCAGACCAAATCGATATTAAAAATGCGGTTGTGCTTGCTAACGATACCCCTTTTCATAGCGGCGAGCTAAAAAAGCTCGAAAATCTCCTGCGCACGTTCCATCCTTGGCGCAAAGGCCCGTACACGGTTCATGGTATTCATATTGATACTGAGTGGCGCAGTGACTGGAAGTGGGATCGAGTGCTACCCCATATTTCTCCACTAAAAAACCGCAGCGTGTTGGATGTTGGCTGTGGTAATGGCTACCACATGTGGCGGATGTTAGGTGAAGGCGCTCGATTAACAGTGGGCATTGATCCTTCGCACCTGTTTTTGATCCAATTCGAAGCCATTCGTAAATTAATGGGCGGTGACCAGCGCGCACATTTGTTGCCACTTGGCATCGAGCAACTACCTAAGCTCGAAGCGTTCGATACCGTGTTTAGCATGGGTGTGCTTTACCACCGCTGTTCACCGCTTGATCATCTTATCCAGCTTAAAAATCAGTTGGTCTCTGGGGGCGAACTGGTACTTGAAACATTGGTTATTGAAGGGGATGAAACTTCAGTGCTTGTTCCAGTGGACCGTTATGCTCAAATGCGCAACGTCTACTTCTTCCCGTCAGCGAAAGCACTCAAAGTCTGGCTAGAAAATGTTGGCTTTGAAAATGTGCGGATTGTGGATGAAAACGTAACAACCACAGGCGAACAACGAACGACTGAGTGGATGACACACAATTCACTACCGGACTACTTAGATCCAAACGACCCAACAAAAACAGTCGAAGGTCACCCTGCTCCTCGCCGAGCGGTATTAGTAGCAACTAAGCCATAAAATAGTCGCGAATTGACAGAGAGTTAACTCAACTCACACGGGAAATCATTTCGCAGACACGCAATCCCCAATACAATACCAAGGATGCCTCGCATCCTTGTTTTTACGCGTATTCCTCTTTAAATTGTTTTATTGAGAATCTGACACAATTCGCTGCTTGTTTGTGACAAATTTATTACGCTAAACTTCTTATTTATCTATTGTTTTAATTACTTTCAGGTTTATCAATGTTGACAAGATTTACCCCAATCGTGGCACTTATGTTACTGTCTGGTTGTACACTTACAAATAGTGAGCAATACCACCAAGAAACGTTAGCCGCAATTCAAGCTTCAGAAACAAATCTAACCAACCAATATACAAACCTAAACTTACAGTTAAGCAATCAGTCTGACTATATAGAAAGCCTAGAAAACCAAGTTAATGAGCTTGAGAAACAACTCGTAGCATTCAAAACTGAAGCTTTAGAAGAAGTGCGCAAAAAGCCAGACCCAGTAGTCATCCCTGCTGCTGCACCTGTTGAGGCGACACCAAGCCATGAAATCGTGTTAGGTGAAGTTGAGAAAGTCACCATTGACTCAATCAAACAGTCTTTTGATGCCCGAGTCGATACAGGCGCGGCAACGTCATCACTCAACGCTGTCGATATCGAGCAATTTGAGCGCAATGGCAAAAATTGGGTTCGTTTCCACCTCTCGGATGGAGAGAAGGAACTCAACGACACAAACTGGATCGAAGCACCAATAATCCGCTTTGTAAAAATCCGTCAATCAACCAATGAAGAAGTCGAACGTCGCGCGGTTGTTGAATTGTGGGTCAAACTCGGAAAAATCCATGAAAAAGCGCAATTTACCTTGGCAGATCGCTCGCAAATGAGTCATCCTGTACTCTTAGGTCGCGAGTTTATCCGTGATATCGCAGTGGTTGATGTAAGTAAAAAGTACATACACACGGAAGTTCCTCAGAAATAATAAGGTAGCGTAGGCTTATGACGTCTAAAATCCCCTTTTATATATCGGTTGCATTGATTATTGCGGCTGGTATTGCTTTAAGCATATTTCGTCACCAAAACTACGGTGTTCCTTGGACACCAGGTGAAACCCGACAAGTCTGGGACATTGAAGCGCGAGTCGAATTCAATGGTCAAGGTAAACCGGTAAAAGCGTCATTAGCAGCGCCACATACTCAAACTGGGTTTACTCTTATTAACGAATCTTCGTCATCTCCTGGCTATGGTGTCTCTTACCTTCAAACGGACACTGGACGCCGAGCAGAGTGGTCGATCCGAAGTGCGACTGGACCACAAACTATTTATTACAAAACTCAGTTCCTCGTTGACCCTCAAGCTAATGTAGAACCGATAGCTCCTAGCGAAGAGATCAACCCTCCAACTTTTGATGGTCCAGTTGAAGCTGCCGCAATCGCTCTCATTGAGCGTGCGAATGAACGTTCTGCTGACGATATCACTTTCACTCGTGAACTGATCAAATCGCTTAACGACTCAGATAGTCAAAACGCCTCTTTGATTCTCAATCGAATGTCGAAAGTTGATGCTGTAGACAAAATTCTTGCGTACGCGAAGATCCCAAGCAAAGTGGTGGGTGTCATCGAGCTAGAAGATGGTCGCCGCCGTCAAACCATTCAGCAGATGAACCACGTATGGAATGGCAAAAACTGGATCCTATTCAATCCAAACAATGCTAACCAAGTCATCGAAGAGAACATCTTAGTGTGGGATGAGTCTAACGTATCGCTTCTTGACTTGATCGGTGGTCAAAACAGTCAAGTACACTTCTCTATGATTGCCCAAGAGGTAACGCCATCTCAGGCTACTCAAGATAAGGTTGAAGCAGATGGACTGCTTAACTTCTCTATTCATAGCCTGCCTCTTGAAGAACAAGCAATGTTTAAAACCATTATGCTTATTCCAATCGGTGCACTTATTGTTGTTTTCTTGCGAGTAATTATTGGCTTGAAAACGTCTGGTACCTTCATGCCGGTATTGATCGCTGTCGCGTTTGTCCAAACACAGCTTGTCACCGGTATCGTGGGCTTCTTATTGATTGTCGGTACAGGCTTGGTTATTCGTAGCTATCTCTCCAAGCTTAACTTGTTGCTCGTGGCGAGGATCTCTGCGGTCATTATCACCGTGATTATGATCATCTCGGTCTTTACCGTCGTTGCGTTCAAGATCGGCTTAACTGAAGGTTTATCGATTACCTTCTTCCCTATGATTATTCTTTCTTGGACCATCGAACGTATGTCGATTCTTTGGGAAGAAGAAGGGGCTAAAGAGGTTGTACTCCAAGGTGGTGGTTCGCTGCTAACCGCCGTACTGGTTTACTTAGCAATGACTAACTCATTTATACAGCACCTAACATTTAACTTTATTGGCCTACAATTGATTGTCTTAGGTGGCATTCTACTGCTAGGTACTTACACAGGTTATCGTTTAACAGAGCTTCGTCGCTTTAAACCACTTGCGGAGGACTAAACATGCTTTCACGTTTTACCTCGCAATTTACAACCCCTGGTAAGCTTCACCATAAGGGTATTATGGGGATGAACCAGCGCAACCACAGCTACATTGGGCGGTACAACGACCGCTCAAAGTATCCATTGGTTGATGACAAGCTCAAAACCAAGATCATCGCCCAACAGCATGGCGCAACCACACCAGAATTGATTGGCGTGATTAGTAGCCAAGTTGAAGTAAAAACCATCCATAAGATGGTTAAAGACTGGCCAGGTTTTGTTATCAAGCCTGCTCAAGGGAGTGGTGGTAAAGGTATTCTAGTTATCACATCGCACAAAGATGGGGTTTATACCAAACCTTCTGGTGCGACGATTAATCAAGAAGATGTTGAGCGCCATATCAGTAATGCACTCGCTGGACTTTTTTCACTTGGTGGTAAAAACGACGTTGCCGTGGTTGAAAACTTAATCAAGTTTGATGACTGCTTTGACGGCTTTAGTTATGAAGGCGTCCCTGACGTACGTATCATTGTCTTCAAAGGCTACCCTGTGATGGCGATGATGCGTTGTTCTACAGCTGCTTCAGACGGCAAAGCTAACTTGCACCAAGGCGCGGTGGGCGTTGGTATTGATATCGCCACAGGTCGTGCGGTTAGAGCTGTGCAATTTGACCAACCGATCACGCATCACCCAGATACCGGTAAAGAGCTTGCCACATTGCAAGTTCCACATTGGGAGCGCTTATTAACGTTAGCTTCTAGTGCTTGGGAAATGACCGGTCTTGGTTATATGGGTACCGATATGGTGCTCGATAAAGAAGAAGGGCCGATGGTACTTGAACTCAATGCCCGACCAGGATTAGCCATTCAAATTGCTAACGGGGCTGGCTTGTTGCCAAGGCTTCATCACATTGAAAACTTAGGTTTGGGTATTGAATATCCAAAACCTGCTGAACGTGTCGCTTATGCGGCGAGGCAATTTGGTATATTTGCCAAAGAAGTGACAAGCTAAAACCTTAATAACAAAAAACCCGCAATCTGCGGGTTTTTTTAATCGCTTAAGTTAAACAATTAAGCCAAACCCTCACAAGCGTGTTCCTTACACAAACCGTATTTCAACTTGATCTTGTCAGCCACTTTTTCGGCAATCATTATTGTCGGCGCATTGGTGTTTCCGCCAATGAGAGTAGGCATAATCGAGGCGTCTACAACTCTTAAGCTCTCTAAGCCATAAACAGAAAGATCATTGTCGACAACCGCTAATGGGTCTTGTTCCGTCCCCATTTTACAAGTTCCAACCGGGTGGTACTGAGTGTCAGCACGGTTACGAATATCTTGCTCTATCGCGTTGTCATCACTTGCGTCTATCGGATAGAACTTCTCTCCTCGCACGTCGTCAAACGCCTCGCTCTCTAACATTTGATGCTGTTTTTTCCACGCCTTAATCATCACTGACATATCGTCTGGATGACTAAAGAATGCAGGGTCAATACTTGGCGAGTCGTACGGATCTGCGCTTCTCAACTTCACCGTTCCTTTGCTCTTAGGTCTAAGCAAGGTAACATGACTGCTGAACCCATGACTTAAATGAATCTTCCTTGCATGGTCGTCAACCACAGCGACAACAAAGACAAATTCAAGATCCGGAACTTTTACGTCATCATCAGAACAAAAGAATCCAATCCCCTCAGCGTAATTACTGGTTAGCTTGCCGCTACGCTGGCGTCGCCATTCAGGCAGCGCTTTACTTAATTGAGTCGCCATTTGTAGTGAAACACCAAATGTTGACGTTTTCGCACTGCATTTGTAAGAGTGAATAAGGTCAATATGATCTTGTAGATTCTCACCAACTCCAGCCAGTTGATGAATCTGATGAATACTATGCTTTTCTAGCTCTTGCTTTGGCCCAACTCCCGAAAGCAATAGAATTTGCGGCGAACCGAATGCGCCAGCGGAAAGGATCACTTCTTTGCGGCACTTAATTTGGAATCGTTTTCCCGCCAAGCCATACTCCACTCCAATTGCTCGCTTATCCCGAAACAAGACTTTATGTGTTGTGGCTTTAGTCATTACTGTTAAGTTAGGGCGAGATAAATTAGGCGTGAGGTAAGCCTTTGCTGCGCTGCACCGTTCACCATTAACCTGCGTCACCTGTGTTGCCATCGCGCCAAACTGCTCCGCTCCATTAATATCTTTGTTACGCGGTACGCCAATAGACTCACAAGCTTGAAGATACTTCTCTAGCATCTCACTTGGACAGCGTAGATCAGCGACATTCAGCGGGCCACCTTGACCATGAAACTCGTCATTGTGAACTTCGTTGTGTTCCGCTTTTTTGAAGTAAGGTAAACACTCATCATAGCTCCAGCCTTGGTTGCCTAAGCTGGCCCACAAATCATAGTCATAGCGATGACCACGTGCATACATCATAGCGTTGATCGAGCTTGAACCACCCAAAGTCTTGCCCCGTGGCTGATAACCTTTACGTCCATTAAGTCCCATTTGAGGCTGCGTCTCAAAACCCCAATTATTGTACTTGGTTGGTAGCATCGCTACCGCGCCTACTGGGGTATGGATAAATGGGCTGGAGTCCTTACCCCCAGCTTCCAATAAGCATACGCTAACGTTGGGATCTTCCGACAGTCGGGCGGCTAGCACGCAACCAGCCGAGCCGCCACCAACAATAATGAAATCATAACTGTCCATCCACCAGTTCCTCGACACTAAGTGGGTGTAGCTCGCGTTTAAGAATCTTTCCGGTTGCCGTCATTGGCAACGAAGCTCGGACAAAGACTCGGCGCGGATACTTGTAATCTGCTAACTGCTCTTTTGCCCACGCGACCAATTGCTCTCCACGAATATCCGCACTGTCGCGCAAAACGACGTGAGCATGAATTTCCTCACCTAAAACATCATCCTGCTCACCAACGACAGCGACCATTTCAACCTCAGGGTGACACATGAGCACTTCTTCAATTTCACGCGGATAAACGTTATAGCCACCGCGAATGATCATATCTTTGACTCGGTCGACAATGAACAGATTGCCGTGCTCATCAAGTCGGCCAATATCACCAGAAAAGAACCACCCGTCTTTCAGCGCCTCTTCGGTCGCTTGGGGTCTTTGGTAGTAGCCTTTCATCACACTTGGACTCTTAATGCAGATCTCTCCAAGTTCTCCTAGTGCGAGTTTCTGACCTAGGCTATCGACTATCTTAACCATATGCCCACAAAGAGGCTGGCCGACACTACCGGGTAAGCGTTCACTATCTAAATGGTTAAAGGTTGCCACAGGCGCTGTTTCAGACAGTCCGTACCCTTCCAAGATTGGCACCTCAAATCGTGATTCAAACTGACGCAACACCTCTACCGGCAAAGAGGCACCACCTGAGGCACTGAGTCGCAAGCTATTTTTTACTTGTTCACAATGCTCTGGTAGCTGCTCTGCAACTTTAAGGAGTGCAATATACATGGTAGGGACACCAGCGAAGATAGTGACACCATGCTCGACGATTTCCTCTAGTACTGATTTTGGTTCAAATCTTGGTATCAGCACCATATCCGCGCCCGTCAATACGGCCGCATTCATCATCACGGTTTGTCCAAAACTGTGGAAAAGGGGTAAGGTGATCATTGTGGTGTCACTGTGCTCTAGTCGCAACAGATACTGTGATGACATCGCGTTGGTCATCATATTGGTATGTGACAGCTCAGCACCTTTGGGTTGGCCTGTCGTACCCGAGGTATATAAAATAACGGCCGTGTCGTCACCATTACACGAGACGGACTCAAAATCGCTCAGTTCACTTTGCAGCCATTGATTGAAGGAGTATTCACTCGTTTGGTCGTCTCCTGGCATAGCAACAAAATGCTGGCAAGTCTCGACCTGCTCAAACCCAGCTCGACCATAATCACCAATAGGTAAATCTGGAGTGCCATCAAAGCAAAGGTACGCTTTGGCATCGGAGTCTTTGAGGTGATAAGCCACCTCTCTAGACTTAAATAACACATTCAGAGGCACCACAACACAACCTGCTTTTAAGATCCCATAATAGGCAATTGGAAAGTAAAGTATGTTCGGACAAGAAAGCGCAACTTTATCGCCTTTTTCGAGCCCCAACTGCTTCAGTTGCAGCGCAACTTTATTCGACAACTGATTGAGCACTTGGTAGCTCATGGCTTGAGTACCCATCTGTAGCGCACGTTTATTTGGAAGCAGCGCAGCACTGCGCTCTAGGTTAACAGCAAGGTTATGCATCCATGTTCTCCTCTAGGCGGTTAGCCTACTGATCTGATGTTATTTAGTTTGGTTCTTTAATGTAGGGTCTGGCTTACCGACAAAAAGTCGTACCGCCAGTTTTTGAATTGGATTGCCATACGGAGGCGCAAACAACCCAATAGGGAACCACTTACGCATTTGGAAAACACTGCGTGCATGGCTAAGTTCACGAAATCCTTCTTCACCGTGATAGTTGCCAATGCCCGAGTTACCCACACCACCAAATGGCACAGAGTGATTCAGTACATGCCATCCCCAATCATTGATCGTCACACCGCCACTATGGGTACGAGTAAGCAACATTTCTCGCTGTTGCTTATCATGGCTGAATAGATAGCAAGCCAAAGGTCTTGGACGCTCGGTGATGTAAGTAATGACTTGATCTAGGTCTTGATAACCCAACACAGGAAGAAGCGGGCCGAAGATCTCTTCTTGGCAGATACGCATCTCCGCGGTTAAATGAGTCGCAATGTAGAGCGGTGTTTTACGCCCCTCTCCTTCATCTAAACATTGAGTAATGATGGCTCCCTTTTCACGAGCATCATCAAGCAATTCATGAAACCTTTGATGTTGCGCATCGTCCACCAATGCTGTGTAGTCTTGGTTGTTATTTAGCTGCTGATACATCTCTTTGTGTGCATGAGAGACCGCCGCGACAAAGTCATCGACTTTTCCTTCCGGCACAAATGCGTAATCCGGTGCAATACAGATTTGCCCGGCATTAAATCCTTTACCATGAGCCACACGTTTCGCTGCGTATTCAATATCATAATCATCAAAGACGATAACTGGAGACTTACCTCCAAGCTCCAAAGTGACCGGTGTAAGATTAGCCGCTGCGTTGGCCATGATTGCTTTACCACTGTTTGGAGAGCCGGTAAAAATTAGGTGGTCAAACGGGAGGTGGGAAATTTCCATTGCTTGAGCATGGTTCCCCTCTACGACACGGACTAAGTCGGTAGAATAGATCTCACTCAACAATTGAGACAGAACCTGAGTCGTGGCAGGGCAATTTGGCGGCATCTTAATCATACAGCGATTGCCTGCGGCTAACGCAGTGGCAAGCGGGCCTATCGAGAGGTATACGGGAAAATTCCACGGACAGATAATACCGACCACCCCTTTAGGTTGGTAACGAACTTCCAACTTGTTGCCCTTAAATAGCCACTCCGTCGGACGACGACTTGGCTTCATCCAACGCGCCAAATGACTAATAATATGATTGATTTCTAAAATCGGGGCGAGAACATCGGCCATCAACGATTCGGTGTGACTTCGTCCACCAAAATCTTGGCTCATAGCATCAGCTAAAACATCTTGGTAGCGCGAAAGCTGCTTCTTGAGCGCTTTTAAACGCTGCTTTCTTAACGCTATGCTTGGTTGGGGTTCTTTTTGGTAAGCTAATTTAAGTTCAGAAAACCAAAAAGCCAGTTCATTATCCCCTAGTTGTTGGTTTTTACCCTGCTGTTCAACCAGCTGGTTTGCCATCATGTTCATTTTTAGGTACCTCAATTATCCCATTGCCTAATTACAACATCTCATTAACATTAAACACAGGTGACAAAAAGACATAAATCGGTGAAATTCGGACATAGCTAACAGACTTTGATGTCATACTTACGCTATACATGCATGCAGCTTGTTGTACTGACATTAATAACTAGACCAAAAGGACCGCCATGGAATATAGCGCCGTATATGAGCCAGACATGCAAGCTTGTGGCATTCTTGATGTACAACTGCTCACTCGCTATTTGGAAAACCGCTTCCCCGTTGAAGAAATGCTGGAAGGCAGTGGTATTTCACTGGCACAACTCTACTCTCCAGATACTCACATTACCCTTGCGCAGAAGCTGATCATTTTCAGTAATGCGCTAAGCAAATCTAATGAGCCTGACCTGGGATTGAAAGTAGGACAGCAAGCGCGTTTCAGTGACTTTGGTGTTTTAGGCTATGCAGCATTTAGCAGCAACACTCTGCTTGATGCGATGCTGCTTGGCTTTAAGTATTTGCGCTTAGCCGGACCAGTGTTAAGAAAAAAAATGTGGATTAAACAAGACCGCGGTTACTTTCGAGCTGAGCAGTTGATTGACCTTGAAACAATTTTGCCGTTTTGTTGCGAGTATTGGTTTGCTGCAATTCAAAGTTTATGTGAAGAAGTTATGCAGCAGCCATTCCCATCGTATGTTCTTAGGTTTCCGTATCCCAAACCCTCGCACAGTGACCTATATAGTGACACATTCGGGTGCAGAGTGGAGTTTGACTGCCCCGAATTGGAATGGGAGTTTGATGCAACACGGCTGCGCGATCCTCTCCCCTCCGCCAATGCCATGACGCTGAAAATGTGCTTAAAGTCATGTGATGAGATGTTAGCGAAAGTCAGCAGTGCACCAAGTTTAAAAGAGAAAATTACCCAGATGTTTGTCGAAAGACCGGGCTGCTACCCTTCTATAGAGGTGTTATCTTCAGAACTGGGAATGTCATCACGAACTCTTCGTCGTCACCTTAAAGCTGAAGATACAAGCTACCAACATATTCTTGATCATGTTCGTTTCCAATTGGCGAAACACTACCTAGCATCAACAGGATTAAACATCGAAGAGATTTCTGAGCGTGTCGGATTCTCAGACAGCGCTAACTTTCGCCACGCGTTTCGTAAGTGGAGTGGTTACTCGCCAAAAGCGTTTCGAAACCAAATAACAGAAGTTAAATAACAAAATGCCCGCTAAAATAGCGGGCATTTTTCTAACGGCTTACGTTTACAGTTCTTCGACCAGTTGTTGAACTTCGCTATTGGCCTTTTTCTCCTGACCAAAGCCTCTCAAGCCCACCACGTGCACGTGCTCGTGATCTTTAAACACTTTACGTACTAACTTGTAGGTGGTGCCTTTTTCAGGGCTGATGTTCTCTGGTGCGGCAATCAGAAGCTGCATGTCTAGACGGTCACACAGTTCGAACAAGGTCGATATCGACTTGGCATCCAGACGAGCAGCCTCATCAAGGAACAACAGACGGCAAGGAACAATGTCTTTACTACGCAGACGACGGGATTCTTCTTCCCAGCTCTGTACCACCATAAGAAGAATCGATTGACCCGTACCGATTGCTTCACCCGTTGAGAGCGCACCGGATTCTGCTTGTAGCCAACCATCTGAACCACGGTTAACTTCAACACTTAACTCTAGATAGTTACGGTAATCAAGAAGCTCTTCACCCAGTACCTGTGGAGAACGCTGCCCCATATCAATATGTGGGTTAACACGTTGGAACAGCTTGGCCATAGCTTCCGAGAAGGTGTAGCGAGGCGATTCAAACAAGTCTTTATGCTGCTCTTGTTGCGCCGATAAGCCATTGAGAAGCACTTCGTGACTCTCACGAACCTTCACGTTTAGACGTACACCTTTCACCTGACCAAACGAGATGTTTGACAGACCTTGGTTGAGCATACGAATACGGTTTTGCTCACGCTGAATCGTCTTCTTAATAATGCTCGCCACAGACTCTGAGCTGATTGCCAATCGGTTTTCACGTTGCGTCAGCTCTTCGGTTAATCGAGCCAGCTCAACTTCCATCTCTTCAATCGCTTCAACCGGGTCATCGGTACGGATAATATCCTGACGGATACGCTCACGTAGATGTTGGTAAACGGCAATATAGAACAGAACTTTGCGCTCTGGTCGCGCGTTATCTTCAGAGAGGCGAAGCGCATCACGGAGGTCTTCGTTATCGGCCACAGCCAGACGAAGCGCACCGAGTGATTTATCTGACATCGAACGTAATTCGTTATCAGACATGTAAGCCAATTCGCGTTTATGCAGGCGACGTTCTACATCGTTCTCACGCGCCAAACGCAGCACCGAGCACCAACCCGCTTTCGCAGCCACAACAAAAGTTCGCAGTTCAACGTACTCTTTCTGAACCTTCTTCAAACGCTTAGCTAGCGACTTCATCTCAAGTTCTGTAGACGTAATCGTACGCTCATATTCACTCTTACGCGAGCGAGATGTATGTAAGCGCTCCTGAAGTTCATCGCGGCGACGCATAGCACGTTCTGCCGCACCTTCATCAGCCGTCACACCGTATTCTTGAAGCTCTTGTTTGAACTCCTGAACCGTTTCTAGTTTGGCTTGATGTGAGCTTTTCAGTGATGCCAATACTTGGTTGTATTGGTTCATTTGACCTTGTGCTTGCTTAAGCTCATCACGAGAGCGAGTACGCGCGCGTTCTGCTTCAACCAGTTTCGCTTTTAGTTGTTCACTCAGCTCACTGCTTTGGTTAAGCAAATCAACCGAGTCTGAGTAAGCAAAGTAGTGACGACGCTCAACAAGATCAGACAGGGCAAAGATCTGTTTCTTCAACTGCTGAAGTTTTTGATCAGCTGCTTGATATTCAGCTTCTAGCGCATCAAATTGCTCTGGGTCAGCGTCAAGTGCTGAGACGATCTTCTCTAGCTCAGCAATGGCTTTGCCATGATTGGTAACGAAAGACTTCGCTTCGGTCAACTTGGCAAGATTCTGTTCTAGCTCTTCAAATTGAGCCGATAGTGCGTCATCTTCAATCAGCGCCATGTTCGGCGCAATTTTATCGAGCGACGCTAAGGCTTGCTTGCTGCCGAGCAGTTGGCTGCGCTGCTGTTGCTCTTTAGCATCAAGATCAGCTAAAACGCGTACCAGCTGATTACGCTTGTCACGAATGGTAGCTAGAGCTCGTTCAGGGTCAGCTTCAAACGCCACCTGAATATGTTTCGCGACAAAGCTGTTGAACGCTTGGTACATACGCTGAAGTTTTTGCGAGTCGAATGCCGCTTTAGCATGCTCTTCAACCACTTCTTCACGTTCGTTACGCAGTAGATCTAAACGCTGTTCACGCGCAGCGCGACCAAACAAAGGAATTTCTGGTAAACGAGAGTAACGCATTTGGCGGTCGTTCATACGCACACATACTGCACCTTCAAGCTCTTCTGCATCGAACGAGCTGTCATCAAACGCATCTACATCACCTTCAATGATGTAAAGGTCTTCAGGACAGTCATCCAATTCCACCAGCTTCTCTTCGATGTCTGATAGATCAGACACGACAATCGCATGACGTGCAGGGCCGTACATAGCACTGAAATACGGCGCATCATCAATGGTGATATCGTCGTAAATTTCAGACAGTAATACGCCACCAAGCGTATCGGCTAGCCCTTTCAAACGTGGGTCATTAGAGCCACCCGGAGAAGCTAAGCGCTCAATTTCACCTTCAAGCTGCGTGCGGCGTTCTGCCAACTTATCTTTAGCTAGAGATTGCTTCTTCTCTTCTTCTAGCACAACCTGCATATGACTCATAACAGACTGGCTATCGTAGAGGTCAGCACCACTTTGCTCGCGCAGAGACTCAAGTGCATCGTGGGCAGCAATCCAAGTTGGCGCAATGGCCTCTAGCTTTTTGATTTCAGCAGAAGCGTCTTGCTCCAAGCGGCGCTGTTCGCTGCGCCGCTCACGAACCTCTTCTTGAGACATCTCTAGCGATTCAATTTGCATCGCATGACGTTCACGCTCTTGCTCAAAGGTCAGTTCGTCAATCAAGTCAACATGGTGCTGCTTTTGATATTCGCCCACCAGCTCTTGAGTCTGACGCTGCTTATGCAAGCGACGCTCAACATCACGATGCTGCGCGCGCCACTGTTGTTCATTTTGTACTAGCTGCTTCGCTTCTCGGCCTTGAGCGATGGCCGCTTTCGCTGACTGAGACGCTTGGTTACGTTCCACATTGCCAACAATGCTCTTAACCAGCTTCAATGCTGTTTCAAACTGCTCTGCCGCAGCAGATGACATATCAAGCTTGTGTTTAGTGGACAGCAATTCATTGGTGCTTTGCGCTTCGTTATCTTTAAGCTGCGCAACCAAAGCCTGCGCTGACTCCGCGGTGAGATCTTCGTTTTGCAAAAGCAGCTTAGCTTTTTCAAGTGCCTGTACCGCCTGTTGGTATTGCAGCGCGCGAGTCTGCTGCACATCCAATGCCTGTTGGTAATCAGCAAGCTGAGTTTTCAAGCTATCGACTTCTTCCTCAGAAACCGTCGCTTGTTCCTCAACCATAAGCACACGTTCTTGCGCTTCTTCTACTACCATCATCTGTTCTTCAAGACGCTCTTGCAGCTCTTCAAGATCTTCTTGGTAGCGTTCAATTTTCTCTTGCTGACGCAGTGCGTTTTGCACTAGCTGCAAGTGGTCTGAAGCCGCCTGATAGTCTTGCTCTAGCGACGACTCAGATTCAACCAGTAGCTCTAGCTCTTCTTGTACACGGTTAAGCAGGTTGTTTTGTTCTAGCAAAGTCTCACGCGAGCTAAACAGCTCAGAGCGCAGTGACAAGGTCTGCTCAAGTTTGTTACGACGATCATTAGCATGGCGCATGTAATCCGCCGCCACATAGTTAGTCGACTCTGTGATTAGATGCTTAAACAAGTCGCGGTCAGCCTGAGTGGTTTTGATCGCCTCAAGTGTCATGCGGTTTTCACGCAGCGCTGATTCCATATCTTGGAACGCTTTTTTAACACCGCCGTTTTGTGGCAAGAGGTAGTCGCGAAGTGAACGAGTAATCGCGCTTGAGATACCACCGTATAGCGATGCCTCGATCAGACGATAGAACTTAGAGCGGTCGCTAGAATTGCGTAATTTCTTCGGAATAACGCCAAACTCAAACATTTGAGAATGGTAATCGACAATCGAAGAGAAGGCTTTGAACTGCACACCTTCAATTTGACCAATAGACTCTTTTACCTCGTTGATCTGGCGAACACGAGCTTGAGTATCTGAAACGCTTTCGATCAACACATCAGTCGGTTTGATATGGCTTGGTAAGCCTTGAATCACAAACGGCTTGATGTCGACTTTCTTGTCACGACCGGCGACCTGCTGCAGCTTAACTGCAAACAACAAACGTTGATTACGTGAATTCACGACATCGAGAGCGGCATAACAAGCACCGGCTTGTAACTTACCGTACAGACCTTTATCACGAGAAGATTGGCTGCTGCCCGCTTCAGTCGTGTTACGGAAGTGAAGCAAGGTTTGATCGGGAATCAAAGCAGTAATAAACGCTGCCATGGTCGTCGACTTACCCGCACCGTTACCACCAGAAAGTGTGGTAACTAGCCCATCGATATCAAAAGTACGCGCAAAAAAGCCGTTCCAATTGACCATGGTTAGCGATTGATATTTACCTCTTTCAATCATGCTTCACCCTCTTCCATCATTTCTTGTTCAGCGTTATCGTCGCTGTCAGTTTGTTCTAGTAAGCTACCTTGGCTCGGCTCTTTAGTATGCACAACCGCTTCACCGTCACGAATTAGGCGCAGCTGCGCTTCACGCATATCGTCACCAACTCGCACGTCAGCACCAAAGCGGAAAACCGACTCACTGATACTAAATTTGCCAGTTTCACCGATGTTGATGATCATACCTAGGCGACGCAGACGGCGTAGCGACGTACGCACTTTCTCAAAAAGCTTCTCTTTGTCTAAGTCGGAACCTGTTGCACGATTGGTTACTAGCTTCATGAGCTTCGCTTCATCGGCAAGTGCCAATAGCTCTTCATACAGCTCTTGGTTGGTAAAGATACCTTCATGCGCTAAACGCTCAGGGCTAAGGTAAAGGAAACACAATACCTTACCCACCAGCATATCAAGCTCTGAAAGCACACTACGACCAATCAGTGACGTCGAACGCGGTCGCAAGTAGAAAAAGCCTTCTGGTGCTTTCACGAGTTCAGTGTTGTAGCGTTGATAGAAAGAAGACAACTCAACTTCGAAGTCTGACAACAATGCGTGGTTATCAAGATCTTCGCTTGAGATATGACGCCCTGCTCGCAGCATACTATCGAGTGCAGGGAACAGAGGATTTGAAATTGCTTTTGCCAGATTATCTGACATGTATTCATTAATATCGGTCGATGACATTTGCTTGTACCTTTGCACCAAATTCGTTGATCGCTTGCCAGTCTGGTTGAATGGCTTGGTAGTCAGACTCTGAGTAGCCTAAACGTACCGCTTGATCGATAACAATTCGTGCTAAATCAAAATGATGAGTTTGCGGATGCTGTGCTAGGTAATCACGTAGCACTAAGCCCAGATCGATTGGCGCACCTTGCTCTTTATGAACTTTAAGCATGCCTGCAATACGATCTGACAATTCATCATTGACCTGTTGGAACTCTTCGTATTCCACTTCTAGTGGTACTTGGCCGGTAACTTCATCATCTCTCAGTACCAAAGCCTCATCACGAAGGTCAGTTAAGCGCTCAGCATCTGCGTAAGTCAGGTACCAAGGCATATCGAAATACTCTTTGACGGACTGACGTAAACGAGAACTGAATGCTCGGTTCTTATCCATATCAATCGCGGTTCGAATAAATTTGTGGACGTGACGGTCATAACCGATCCAAAGATCGATCGCTTGCTGACCCCAACTGGTGATGCGATCAAGCTTCATTTGCAGACCAAATAGGGTTTCTGCGATGAACTCCAGCTCGTCATCGCCATAAACCAGTTCTTGAATATCAAGAATCTGCGTCTGTAGCTCGTCGCCCGCGGCTTGAAGCGTATCTTGCAGCTCTTTGAGGGTATTGGATGTCTCAGAAAGCAACGCTTCACAGTTGTTGATGGCGTCGCGCCAGTCTTTGTTTAACAGTTCAGCAATCTGAATCTTAACCGACTGCTGCTGCTCATCCATCACTCGTTGGTTCAGATCGATCTGATCGAAGATCTCTCCCACTGAGTACTTAAGCACACCATAGACGTTCTTACGCCAATGACCTGGCGTTCCGCCCTGACGCGCAGATTCAATCGCCTTCGACATTTCGTCAGCAACCATTGAAAGCTGGATAGAGAGCTTAAGTTTGGAGAATTCACGATGTCGGACGTAGTAGTCGGTAATCCCTATCGCAAGAGGTGACAGACGATAGATACTGGCTCCATCGGTCAATTCACTAGTAAAACGGCTAATGAGTCGTTGTTTGACCATTTCGTTAATCGCGTTGTTAGCGCGAAACGCCGACGCATCACCCGTTCCTTCAAATAATCGGGTAACAATGGTAAACGCGTCATGCAGTTCACCTTCACCCAATTCTTCATCGAACCTTTCATTACTGAGCACAGCAATAGCGATTAGAAATGCCAGTCGCTCTGTTGTCAGGTTCAATGAGAAATCATGCTGCTTAACCCAACCGACGAGTTCATCGATCGGCTGCTCAGCATTTAGAGTCATCTCACTCATTGTTAGTCCTGCTTATCTTTCTTTTGTGCCCATACATGTATGTATCGACCTAACGAGAGGTATGGCTCTTCTCTGCACAGTTGTCTTTCTAGTGCCAACACATCTTCATACTGATAATCGCCCATGTACTCCATATTACCTATGTAGTCACTAAAGCAGCGAATACCAGATTTACCACAAATTGAAAAACCAGCGTCTTCAATCCACTGGTAGACCTCTTCAGGTTTTAAGCCTTTTTGTGGCTGCAATTTAAATCTTTTGCGATGCGGCATCCCATCTAATACATGCGGAATGTTGCCACACACGACATTCTTATAGACCAAACCATGGTGGTTATAAAACATGATAGATGCCATCCCACCTGGCTTAACCTGCTCTAATACTTTCTCTAGCGCAGGTTTTGGATCAGCTAACCACTCCATGACCGCATGAAACAAGACCACATCCACTTGGGATTCTAGGTGCTGATCAAGCGATTGGACTGGCGAATGAATGAAGCGATACTGCTCAAGCAAGCCATTATTTGCAATATCCTGCTCTGCTAACAGCAGCATTTCAGAAGATAGATCACATAACGCGACATGATGTCCGAGCTTAGCTAGCTTTTGCGACATTTGTGCCAATCCACCACCTGCATCTAGCACATTGAGTTGCTGATTTGCCCCATCAACAGTATTAAGTATCTGTTGAAGATCTTCCCAAACAATGACTTGGCGAATCTCTCCTTTGTCAGAACCGTAAATATTTTTTGCAAATTTGTGGGCAATATCGTCGAAATTGCGGTCTTCAGTCACAGCAGCTTAGGTTATCATGTCTAATCGTGCTGCTATTCTGTCATAAGAAAAGCAGGAATAAAGAGGCTTTCTCTTAAATTATAATCAATTGATGTTTTTTCGGACTATTTAGTATGTTTGAGCTGAAAAAAGTTGTGTCTTCTCTACTTATGCCGCTTCCCGCGATGCTAATCATCGGTCTATTCGGCTTAATGTTGATCATGTTTACTCGTAAACAGAAGACCGGCTGCTTTGTTGTTCTATTCTCTTTCATCGGCATCTTTCTTATCGCTTTTCAACCCGTCTCTTCTCGTTTGTTGATGCCGCTTGAACGCCAATACTCTGCTTTTTTTCCGGTCGACCAATCGATCGATTACGTTATGGTTCTCGGCAGTGGTCATGTCGTGGACGATAAGATCCCACCCACTTCTGAATTAAGCCGAACCGGATTAATGCGTCTTGCCGAAGGTATTCGCATCATGCGTATTTATCCTGGCTCTAAATTGATTTTGTCTGGCTATGCGGGCGGCTCTGAAGTGAGTAATGCACGTATGATGGCGAAAGTGGCTCTCGCCCTTGGCGTCTCTAAATCTGACATTATCCTGTTAGAAACCGCCAAAGACACTTGGGAAGAAGCGAGACAAGCGGCAGCATTCGTCAATACCAAAAAACTGGTAGTGGTCACTTCAGCAAGTCACATGGAGCGGGCACTGAACGAATTCTACTCTGCAGGATTAAAGCCGTACCCAGCCCCGACCAATTACCTTGCACATGATAAAGTGACACAAGCTTGGGCTAAGTACACGCCTAAAGCGGTATATTTGGAGCAAACCGAGCGTTATTGGCACGAAACCTTAGGTCAAATTTGGCAAACGCTTAGAAACTGGGCATCAGATTATGAAGAGCAAGCGCTGCAAGCTTCTGAAAGCAAAGTTTGATACCAAGTTAAATAAGATACCAACCAGAATAAATCCTAGATAGAAAAATACCGAGGCAAGCCTCGGTATTTTTATGTCTGTTGACGCGGTGACAGTTAATCACCTGCAAACATATAGCCTTCGCCATGAACGGTGACAAAAATTTGTGGATTCTTTGGATCGAATTCCATTTTTGCTCGCATGCGACGAATCAACACGTCAATTGTGCGATCGTTTGGTGCATCAACACGATGGCTGATCATGTTCAAGATACGCTCGCGACTAAGAACTTGATTCGGATAAGAGGATAAAGCCACTAACAGTTCATATTCTGCTTTAGTCAGCTTAACTGGCTCCCCGTTACGACTCAGAGCACGGCGCTGAACGTCAAACGTCCACTCGCCAAAGCGAACGACATTATCATCTTGCTTCGCTGCGCTGTCAGAGCCTGACGAATTACGTGCAGCAGAAATTCGCCACAGCAAGTTCTTAACTCGAACCAGTAGCTCTCGTAATTCAAAAGGTTTAGTGACATAGTCATCAGCGCCCATTTCGAGGCCAACGATTTTGTCGATGCTGTCCGTGCGTCCTGTTACCAGGATAATTCCAATGTCTGACTGACTGCGAAGTTCGCGAGTTAGCATTAATCCATCTTCACCCGGCAGATTAATATCCAACATCACCAAATCAATCGCGTTGCTTTGTAGCATGTCTCGCATCTGCTCGCCGCTTTCTGCTTCACTGACTTGGTAACCTTCATTCTGAAAGTAGCCAACAAGCTTGCTGCGAGTCACTACGTCGTCTTCTACTACTAGTACATGATAACTCATCTGCACCACTTAATTTACATTGGGAATAGTTCTATCATTTATTCTATTCATAAATAGTAACATTTCTAGTATTTATCACTTTAAAAACGAGAAAGATGATTTTTTATTGATTCAAAACAAAACCTCCGCCTTTGTTAATATATGCTCATAATTCGTCTTTTATTGTCACGTAAGCCATTACCGCTATTCATTTTTATTAGTTACACTAATAGGTAGTTATTTTGGGAGTGATACCTAATGCAAGAAATCAAAGCATTCAACGAGAAACGTGCGGAAATTTATTGGTGGCTTTCAAGCCTTTACGCCAAGGAATTAACGGAAGAGAATCTGGAGCAGTACCATTCAGCTCAAATCCGCTCTTTCCTTACTGGCCTTGGCGAGAATGCCGCTCTTAAACCGTCGATTGATCGTGTCATTGATGCACTTAATCGCTTAATCGATCGCGAAGATGCGCAACTAGAGCTTGCCGCTGACTTTTGTGATCTATTTTTAAAGTCTGACCGCGACTCGGCACTGCCTTATGCTTCAATGTACATTGGAGACACAGGCCTGCTTAACGACAAGCCTGCCAAAGAGATGGAAGCATTAATGCTAGAGCATGGTGTAGCCGTTGATGAAAGCCTAAATGAGCCGGCTGATCACATTGCCATTGAGCTGGATTTTCTCGGTAACCTTATCATTCGCTCTAATGAACTTGAGCAAGAGCGTCATATTGAAGAGGCACTGATCGAACAAGAGAGCTTCATTCGTCAGCACCTTCTAAGTTGGACACCTAAGTTTTCGGCTAAGTGTCAAACGCTCGATGAATTCGGTTTTTACTCTGCGATCGCTTCTCTCACTGTGGCGTTCTTGGAGTTGGACTGCACATATTTAATCGGCGAATAGAGTCTGACAATGTGAACTGGCACAGGTCAGTTTGACGAAATATGTTTGCCCTAAGTCGGATTGCGGTCTAAAATCGTGACCGCAAACGATAAAAATGAACTATTCAAATACAAACCGCTAAATAAGAGCGGTTTTTGTGTTTCTGATACTTTCTGCCAACTTATTCTAAACTGAATATATTCTCGTGGCAGTCATCGACAGGACAAAATTTATGGCCACTATTAAAGACGTTGCTCGCCTTGCTGGTGTTTCAACAACCACTGTGTCTCACGTGATTAACAAGACACGCTTTGTTGCCGAAGCGACACAAGAAAAAGTGATGGAAGCGGTAACCGAGCTTAACTATGCACCGAGTGCCGTTGCTCGTAGTCTTAAATGCAACACTACTCGTACAATCGGTATGTTAGTGACGCAATCGACTAACCTATTTTTCTCAGAAGTTATCGACGGCGTAGAAAGCTACTGCTACCGCCAAGGTTACACCTTGATTCTGTGTAATACCGGCGGCATCTATGAGAAGCAACGCGACTACATTCGCATGCTGGCTGAAAAGCGTGTAGATGGCATCCTAGTGATGTGTTCAGATCTGACTGAAGAGCTGAGCGAAATGCTCGACCGCCACAAAGACATTCCAAAAGTGGTAATGGACTGGGGTCCAGAGAGTTCTCAAGCCGATAAGATCATCGATAACTCTGAAGAAGGCGGCTATCTAGCGACAAAATATCTGATCGAGCGCGGTCATACTGACATTGCTTGTTTAAGTGGTCACTTCGAGAAAGCGGCGTGTGTTGAGCGTATTAGTGGCTTTAAGCGTGCAATGGCTGAAGCTGATTTAACAGTAAACGAAGATTGGATTCTTGAAGGTAACTTCGAATGTGATACGGCGGTACTGGCTGCGGATAAAATTGTTGCGATGGATAAAAAGCCAACAGCCGTATTTTGTTTTAATGACACAATGGCGCTTGGCTTAATGAGCCGTCTACAACAGAAAGGCATTCAAATACCTCAAGACATCTCAGTAATCGGCTACGATAATATTGAACTAGCAGAGTACTTCTCTCCACCTCTAACAACAGTGCACCAACCAAAACGTCGCGTTGGTAAGAATGCCTTCGAAATTCTTCTTGAGCGCATTAAAGATAAAGAGCACGAAAAACGTGTGTTCGAGATGCACCCAGAAATTGTCGAGCGCAATACCGTTCGTAATCTAAATAAATAACCTTAAGTCAGACGCTTAGCTTGTAGTCGTACTATTGGCTAGGCGTATATCTCCCCTCTATTTATTGAACCAACATCACATTTATCCGATACAAACGTGATGTTCTGCGCAGATTTTATTTATTCTTAATGTGTTCGATTAATGCCACGAACAGGGCAAACCATTTCGAAAGGATGGGACGCAAAGCCTCCGGCCTTAAACAATTTATTGTCTGGTAGCGGGGTTGCCGATGGCGAATATGCAAACTGTCATACCGCTTTTACTTGCACTCGTATGACACCTTACTGACAATGTCTCTGCATAATTTTGCTAATCTCTCGGACCTGCATTGGTGGCGTATACTTATACACCGAGAAAACACAGCATGGATAAACCAATACTAAAAGACTCAATGCGTTTATTTGAGCAGTTAGGACATATTAAGTCTCGCTCAATGTTTGGTGGCTTTGGCATTTTTGCTGATGACACTATGTTCGCACTTGTCGTCAACGATAAACTACACGTACGCGCGGACGCGGCTCTCGCTAAACAGTTCAGGTCTCAAGGGCTAGAACCCTATGTTTACAAAAAACGCGGATTCCCCGTCGTGACGAAGTATTTTGCGCTTTGTGATGATTGGGCAGCTGACGCAAATAAAACGTTAAAGATTGCGAACGTCGCCTTAAAAGCAGCAAATCAAGAGAAGCAATGCCAATCGCAAGCGAAACCCAATCGTTTGAAAGATCTGCCTAACTTGCGGCTAGCAACTGAGCGCATGCTCAAGAAAGCTGGTATAGATTCGGTAGAGAATCTGGAACAAGTGGGAGCCGTACATGCGTTTAAAGCCATTCAGACTACACACTCTTCCGATGTAAACATCGAACTTCTCTGGGCTTTAGAAGGTGCCATTAAAGGGACACACTGGTCGGTTATCCCCCAAAGTCGCCGTCAGGAGCTGTTAACTCAAGTCAGCTAACCTAAAAAATAAATTTGTTTAAGAAGTCAGCCTTTGTGCTGACTTTTTTATTGGTTTTTATCTGCCATCTTGAAATTTGTGGCTTGCTTTCCCTGTCTTGTCTAGTAACACTAATAATTGATATCCATGAAATATGATGGAGCTGCACAACATGAATAAAAAGATCATCCTAGGAATTATTTTCGTCGCACTAATTGTTTTACTTGGCGTAAATTTTGGTCAGTATCTCACGCTAGAAAACGCGAAGGCGCAGCAAGCAGAGCTCTCCGCATTTATCGCAGATAACTTTACTATCGCCGCTGCTAGCTATTTTATCGCCTATGTTGCTATCACTGCTTTCTCAATTCCTGGCGCTGCGGTCGTTACCCTTTTAGGCGCTGCTCTATTTGGTTTCTGGACAAGCTTACTGTTGGTCTCTTTTGCCAGCACCATTGGGGCAACACTTGCATTTTTGAGCAGCCGATACTTATTACGTGATTGGGTACAGAGTAAGTTTGGCGACAAGCTCAATGCCATCAATCAAGGCGTTGAAAAAGATGGCGCATTTTATCTGTTCTCATTGCGATTGATTCCAGTATTCCCATTTTTCCTAATCAACTTGTTAATGGGTTTGACTCCCATCGCGACAACTCGATTCTATTTGGTTAGCCAACTAGGTATGTTGCCAGGAACCGCTGTGTACCTAAATGCCGGCACTCAACTCGCTCAAATAGATAGCTTGTCGGGTATCGTCTCTCCTACCGTTTTGGCTTCTTTCGCGCTTCTCGGATTGTTCCCTGTCATTGCAAAATGGATTATGGCTAAAATTAAGGCGTCCCCATCAACATCAAACGGAAATGCATAATGAGGATCTATTCCACATCTACGCCAACCGAAGCTCACATTGTTTGTGAGCTTCTTAAGTCTCAACAGATTGAATGTGAAGTCCGTGGCGAAGGCGTGTTTGGGCTCCAAGGGGAAATTCCCTTTGGGGAGAGCAGTGAACCCTATGTGTGGTTACTTAACTCTCATCAAGCTAAGCAAGCGAAGGGGGTTATCGAGCAATTTAACAGTGCGGAAATCGGCAGTAACTGGCTGTGCAACCAATGTGGAGAAGTGAACGAGCCTCAATTTGGCGCGTGCTGGCAATGCGGTCAAACCGCACCTTAACAAATTTTGGGTGTTTCAATTTGTTGTTGAATAAACGAAATCGAGTGATAATTGAACTCTTCAGGACGCTCAACGTTACATACATGTCCGCAATCTGCAATTTCAAGTAACTCGCTCTTGCGATGCGCAGCAACCATCTCTTTCACGGGCTGAATAAACATGTAGTCTTTCTCACCCATTAAATACAGTGTCGGAATCGGCAACTCTCGATCCTTGAAGTATTTCATTAGAGGATTAACTTCCGAGGTAAGAATAAACCAACGTTTAAACTCTTTCTGGCAGAGCTTCTTTGCTTCGCGGATAAATAAATGGCGTGATTCTCTCTGAGTACGCTGCGGCATCACAATATAGGCAAACAGGCTATATAACCACATGTAAGGGATAACGTGTTTACACATGCCACCCAGTCTAACTAAGATCTGCGAACGGACGTTAAATCGCGTTACAGCACCACCTAGTACCATCGACTTGACTCTATCGGTTGCAAGTTCCGCTAAGTTTCGGACAATAATCGTTCCAAGAGACATTCCAACAAAATGGGCAGAACGTATCTTTAAGTGGTCGAGCACTTTTAGAATGTCCATTGTCACCGCTTGAAACGTGTAACGATTCGCCATCAACTCTTTGAACAATTGATTAGACTTACCATGACCGCGAAGATCGATTAGCAACAGATTAAAGTGCTGTTTGTACGCTTTGATTTGCTTAAACCAAATTGAGGAACTTCCCCCCGCTCCATGCACAAAGACTACCCATTCATCGCTCGTAGGATGGGTAAAGGTTTTGTGGAATAGCAAGGTGTCACTCATATCGAAAAAGGTTTACTCAGCAATAGAATTGGTTACGGAGAGTACCATAAACATAGAGAGATTTACGTCAAATTACCTTAAATCTTAATTATTCTTTTATTAAAAATGTAAGTAACCATCAAAAAAGGCGCCAAAAAGACGCCTAGTTTCATATTAATTTGAGCTCAGCGCACTGTGATACAAGGATATGTATTCGTCAGCCGATTTGTTCCAACAGAAGTTTTGCTCCATCGCATACATTTGAACACGTTTGACTTCATTGGGTTGCTGCGCATGAAGCAATAAAGAGCGTTGCAACACGTTCAGCAATGCACTTGGTTGCGGTTCATTGAACACAAAACCCGTCGCGATTTCAGGCTCAGCATCATAGTCATTAACGCTGTCGCGCAACCCACCAACGCCGCGAACGATAGGGAGTGTACCGTAAGCCATGCTGTAGATCTGATTCAAACCACACGGCTCAAACTCAGACGGCATAATAAAGAAGTCCGATCCCGCCTCAACCAAATGTGCTAACTCGTTATCATACGCCTCGACAAAAGCGAGTTTGTCACTATGTAACGCCGCAATCTCTTTTAACTGTGATGCTAGAACGGGATCACCTGTACCGACAATAACCACTTGAACCTGGTACTTGAGAAAATCACTTAAGATTGGCAATAGGTAGTGGACACCTTTTTGGTGAGTCAGGCGACAAACCATGCCATATACCGCTACCTCTTGAGCTTCAAGCCCTACCCTTTGCTGTAACTCTCGTTTGCACGCTTTTTTACCTCTAACCATACTTTGGCGAGTCGCCTTGTAGTTCACTGGTAAGTGAGCATCGTTTTGAGGGTTCCAAGCGGTGTAGTCGCACCCGTTAAGTATACCGACTAAATCGTCAGAGCGCTGTTGAAACTCTGACGCCATACCATGGCTACCAAGTTCTGTTTTTAGCTCTTCAGCGTAAGTGGGACTGACAGCATTAATCTTATCTGCATTCATTACTCCTGCTCTTAGCATAGTAACGTGTGTCGCACTGACCGCCGCATCTGGTGCATAACGCGTATGCATCTCTGGCAGCGACTGCAGTTCATCGTAACTAAATACCCCCTTAAACACAGCGTTATGTACCGACAATACACTCTTGGTGTGAGTGAAAAAATCATGCGAATGATAACGGTGTTTGAGTAGATATGGGACAAATCCAGTATGCCAGTCGTTGGCATGAATAATATCTGCTTTGAATCCAAGTTTCGGTAACATATCTAGGCTAGCCGCACTGAAAAACGCAAAGCGTTCGCCGTTATCGGCATACGCTTGATTGTTTTCTGCGTACATCTCTGGCCTATCGAAATACTTCGGACAATCGATGGCATACACAGGCACACCAACGATTTCTAGCTGTTTTACACGATATTCAGTGTGAGGCCAATGCTCTAACTGAGTTTCCAGAACCACTTGGGCTTCATTGATCCCTGCCAATTTTTGGTAGGCGGGTAAAGTAATACGAACATCTTGCTGCAGTGCGAGTAGTGCTTCAGGCAGTGCCTTGGCAACGTCTGCCAAGCCACCGCTCTTGATTAACCCTTCAACTTCCGATGCTACAAATAGAATAGATAAATTCTTAGTAGCCAACTCTTGCTCCTTTAGGAATAACAACGATGCCATCTTCCGACACATGGAAGTGCTTTTTATCTTCCGATAGGTTTACACCAATTTGGGTGCCCGGTGCAATATCTGCATCCTTATCAATAATGACACGGCGTAAGACACACCCTTCACCGACTTTAACGTCTCCAAGCAAAATACACTCACTGATGTCACACGCAGACGCAATGTTACTACGGAATCCAAGCACCGACTTCTCAATGCGTGAGCCACGTACATAACTACCATTACAGACCAAGCTATCAATGATCTGCACACGACCATTTACCGAATCGGTAAAGGTTGCCGGAGGTAACGGTGGGTAGAAGGTATGAAGTGGCCACTTACGATTGTACAGTGAAAATGGCGCGTCTTTTTCAAGCAGATCCATATGCGCCTGCCAATAAGCGTCTATCGTACCGACATCACGCCAGTAGACTTCTTCTTTCTCACCAGTAATTCGGTTTGTGCTGAAATCATAAACGAACACGTCACCACGTGGGAACATCTTTGGAATAATGTCTTTACCAAAGTCATGAGAAGAGTCTGGATTATCAGCATCTTCGATTAATTCTGAAAACAGTGGCTGAGCTTCAAATACATAGTTGCCCATAGAAACAAGCGCATGCTCAGGGTCACCTGGAATCGATTTAGGATTAGCCGGTTTTTCTTCAAAGCCGATCATACGTCCTTCAGCATCAACTTCAATGACACCAAATTGAGAAGCCTCATCTAATGGCATACGTAACGCCGATACTGTCAGAGATGCCTCTTTTTCTTTATGGAAATCCAGCATCTGCTTGATGTCCATTTTATAGATATGATCCGAGCCAAAAATACACACTTGATCAGGCTCTGCTAACTCCATGAAACGTAGGTTTTGGTAGATTGCATCTGCCGTACCTTCATACCAGCGCTTACCTGTTCGCATCTGTGCAGGGATTGGATCAATGAATCGATCGGTAATGCCACTGATGTTCCAGCCTTTTTTCAGGTGGTGGAAGAGTGATTGGGATTTAAATTGAGTAAGAACGTAAACGCGCATCAAATCAGCATTTACAAAGTTGTTAAGAGCGAAGTCTATAAGACGGTAACTACCGCCAAAAGGAACCGAGGGTTTACTGCGAGATTCTGTAAGAGGACGAAGGCGTGACCCTTCTCCACCAGCAAGGATCATTCCCAAAACACCAGCCATTTAAATTTCTCCATTTTATTTATTGTGTGTGACTAGCCCATTTTTTTAAGGGGTGGACTCATCAATATTTTTTATAGATATGCCAGTCCTATTTGGCATAACATGCAGCAAGAATAACTCTGCCAACGCCTTTTGTGGCGATAGCTAAACGCTACTGTACCTTGTGCAAAAGGTTTATTATAACTTATCGTATTTCAGCAAGATTACAATTTAAAATATGCTGTACTATCGAGCTCACACTTATTACTTTTTAGCCTCCTGCGATAGCTCACAGAATCCTATGTCCAAGACACATCTCTATAACATACCGTATACAATAATGTGACCTTGCTCGCAAAGAGGTACGATGACTTACCATAACAGGCGTATTGAATTGTGAATATTTGACTAAGCGGCGTTTGATTCTTCGTGTATATAGATCGCATCTTTGGTTTCAGATTTCGCTATGTATAAAGAGCTATCAGCCAAAGCTAATGCTTGCTGCATAGTGACATTTGGTTTAATCAACGTCCCACCCACTGACAGTTGATTAATTAAATATGAATGTTTTAAATCTCTAGCTTGAGCTTGTTCGACATACTGTTTTATACGGCAAGCTATCTGTAACAAAATTTTGTTACTATCCGTGCGAACAAGAAGTAAAAACTCACCATCGTCCCATCTCGCCGCTACATCATATTCTCGAATCGCTTTGGTCAAACTCGACGCGACGGCTTTAAGTGCATCCTGATGCTTTTCATTGTCAAACACGCCACCATTAGAAGGGGACAGCCCAGCATCAATCCATATAAGCCCAAATTGGTGTTGCTCACGAGAAGAGCGAGCAAGTTCGGCACGCAGTTCGCGCTCTAATCCTCTTCGATTGTGTAGACCGGTAATGAAGTCGAATATGGCAAGTTTATCTATCTGCTCAGTGCGTGAAGTCACTAACTCCTCCAATCCCGTTCTTGCCGAAGTGAGTTCATGTTCAATCAAATCGACTACCTCATCGAGGTTTTGATTCGTTGACTTAAATCTAGAGAGTTTTCCGAGTCGTTTACTTACTTTTTCAACAGGCAAAATCCAATGATTAACGATACAAAGATAACTCATTAAGGCGCAAAGCAAAGCAACCGCCGTTAACGGTAAATAGAGGCTCGTCGCCACCCAGCTAGGAACCATGGCATCTATGCTGACAAAGGTCAGCTCGTACCACCCCAAAGCTTCAATGTAGTGAATCGCAACCACCGCTTTTCCTGACTCTTGCTCTACCATCAAAACTTCAGCTTCTTCACCTGATTTTTGACGTTGCATTAACGTTTCTATAGCTGAGTATTCTTCAGCGTTAGAAATGTAGTCGCCTAGTGTGGGTTTCGCATTTTCACTGTCCCTTAGAGGGTAATGAAACTTGTGCGAATCAACTAAGAATTGGATTCTTCGCCCTTCGTCGACGAACAATGTCTTTAAAGCATGTGAATGATGTTCATCGAAGCGTTCAAATAACAAATCGGTGTCAATGCCTGTCCCCACAATACCGAGAAAGCGGTCATCTTCGACAATGCTTTGATTGATCCAAACCCGAGTGAGGTTTAAATGAGCATCACGAGCAATGTTAACGCTTAAGTCGACGTCACTATCACGCTGCTCAAAATACCAGTTGTCTTGAACTGCAGTCGGGTCGAGATAATAGCGAAGAAAGGATTGTTTGCGTACGCTCTGTACATCGTTGTAGTGATAACCGAAGTTTTCATCGAGAACGATGAAGAAGTTTTTTGATTTTAGTTGCCAGCGAAATCGGTCAAGGGTTTCCTCAGCGACAGAGCGGTATACCTCATCATTGCTGTTCCTCCCCCATGAAGTGACATTAGGGTGCTCCGCCAACTGCCTGACAAGATTCACTTCTTTAATAATCGGCGCGAGCAATGTTTCGGCATCATGGTGAGCGGAGATTTGTGCATACTTCCACAGCAGTTCCTTAACGATACCGTCAACGACTTGTTTGGAGATGCTGTGCGCAGCAAATAGAAAGGTAGCACTGACACAGGCTAAAAAAGTCAGCAGCTTGAGTCTCTGTTTCATGATGTCCTTCCGTGGGTCATCTAAATCAATAGAAGCTACTTACTATATTGTCAAAAATGCAATTGAGAATCTTTACATTCACAATATGTATATGTAAATAATTTTATATGCCTCTCATCAAAATGAAAACGGATGATCATACGGCTCATAAAAAAAGCAGCCTATTTAAGGCTGCTTTTTGTCAGGTGACATATTTATTTTTTCTTGGCTGGCTTTTTACGCTTATCGGTAATTTCCCATTTGCCATCAACATAGAGCGCAGTGTAACCCGAAGGCTTGCCATCCACCTCTGAGCGAACGTAGTTCTCTTTCGATTTACGGCTAAAGCGCACTACCATAGGAAGACCATCAGGATCTTGCTGAGGGGCATCCGTTAGGTAATGGAACTTAGGTGAAATGCGATCTTTAAAGCGCACGAGCTCCTCAACCAAAGGCGCACGAGTTTCGCGCGATTTCGGGAAAGTGCTTGCAGCTAAGAACAAGCCTGATGCACCATCACGAAGAACGAAGTAAGCATCAGAGTTTTCGCATGGTAGTTCTGGAAGGTGTACAGGATCTTCTTTCGGCGGTGCAACTTCACCGTTTTTGAGGATCTTACGAGTGTTCTTACAATCTTCACTCGTACAATCCATATATTTGCCGAAACGACCGTTCTTAAGCACCATGTCACTGCCACACTTGTCACATTCGACAACTGGGCCATCGTAACCTTTAACTTTGTACTCACCGTGTTCAACAATGTAACCTTCACAGTTCGGGTTATTACCACAAACATGCAGTTTACGTTTGTCATCGATTAAGTACGCATCCATCGCCGTTTCGCAGATTGGGCAACGCTTTTTCGCACGTAGAGCAGCAGTCTCAACATCTTCTTCAAGAACGTTGATTACGCCATCCTCATCGCCTAGGTTGATGGTTGTTTTACAACGCTCCTTAGGAGGCAACGCATAGCCTGAACAGCCTAGGAAGACACCTGTAGAGGCGGTACGGATACCCATTTCACGTGAACAGGTCGGACACTCGATATCGGTATAGACGATATGGTTCGGCTTCATGCCGCCCTGTTCTTCGTCTCGTTCCGCTTTCTCTAAATCACCAGTAAAGTCTTTAAAGAAGTCGTCTAGTACACCTTTCCAGTTAGCATCGCCTTCTGCAATTTGGTCTAGCTTTTCTTCCATACGCGAAGTGAACTCGTAGTTCATCAGCTCATCGAAACTGCCATCTAGGCGGTCTGTTACGATTTCACCCATTTTCTCAGCATAGAAACGACGCTGTTCTACTTTCACATAACCACGATCTTGGATGGTTGAGATGATTGAAGCATAAGTCGAAGGACGGCCAATACCACGCTTTTCCAGCTCTTTAACTAAAGCAGCTTCGGTGAAACGCGCCGGCGGCTTAGTGAAGTGCTGTTTAGGATCAAGACTCATTAAGTCAATCGTATCACCCACTTGCACTGCTGGAAGAATCTGATCTTCGTTTTTACCTAAAGGACGCTGAACACGAGTCCAACCGTCGAACTTAAGGATGCGCCCTTTCGCTTTAAGCGTATACTCAGCCGCTTTTACACTCACTGTGGTTGAGTCATATTTTGCTGGTGTCATCTGACACGCCACAAACTGATTCCAGATCAGTGAGTAAAGTTTGTGAGCATCGGCTTCCATACCGTTTAGATCATCAGCCTTCACTGCCACATCAGATGGACGGATTGCTTCGTGCGCCTCTTGCGCACCTTCTTTGCTGCCGTACACATTCGGTTTCCCCGGAAGGTACGCCTCACCAAATTCACTACCGATAAAGCCACGTACAGCCTCTACCGCTTCCGAACTCAGGTTGGTCGAGTCAGTACGCATATAAGTGATGTAACCCGCTTCATACAGGCGTTGAGCGAGCATCATGGTCTTCTTCACGCCGTAGCCTAGACGCGTACTTGCCGCCTGTTGCAATGTCGACGTGATAAATGGTGCAGATGGCTTACTTGAAGTCGGGCGGTCTTCGCGCTTACAAACTTCGTAACGTGCTTTTTCAAGCACTGCTATCGCTGATTTTGTTTCAGCTTCATTGACTGGCTTAAACGCGACGCCTTCTTTCTGCGCCACCTGCAAACGGAAGTCAGTTTTATCTTGAGTCTTAGTATCTGCGTGGATATCCCAGAACTCTTCTGGAATAAACGCTTTGATTTCACGCTCACGCTCTACTAGCAACTTCACCGCGACAGACTGTACACGACCAGCAGAGAGGCCTCGTGCCACTTTTTTCCAAAGCAGTGGTGACACCATGAAGCCAACCACACGGTCCATAAAACGGCGCGCTTGCTGTGCATTAACACCATCCATGCTCAATTCGCCCGGTTTCTCGAACGCCTGCTGGATGGCATTTTTTGTAATCTCGTTGAATACAACGCGTTTGTATCGCTCTTCATCGCCACCGATGATCTCACGAAGGTGCCAAGCGATAGCCTCTCCCTCGCGATCCAAATCGGTTGCTAGATAAACGCTGTCTGCGTCTTTCGCAAGCTTTTGCAGCTCTGCCACTACTTTCTCTTTGCCTGGCAGAACCTGATAGTTCGCTTCCCAACCATGGTATGGGTCGATACCCATTTTTTTGATTAGTGACTTGCGATCTTTCTCTTTTTTGATTCGTGCTTTTTCTTCAGCACTTAAGCCCTTGGTTGATACCGCAGCAGCTTTCTGACCAGTGCTTTGGCCAGCAGTAGGTAGATCACGTACGTGACCTACACTGGACTTTACAATGAAGTCCTTACCTAAATACTTATTGATGGTCTTCGCTTTGGCTGGCGACTCCACAATAACCAGTGACTTACCCATAATTGACTCAAGTGTCCTTTATCGAGTGCGAAAATATCGCACGACATACTTAATACTTTGCTTCTTTTTTACTATTGAGCGAGATTACAAGAAGATCAATATCTTTTTTAAATTTCTATCTTGACTGCTCGACAATTCAGCGATGTTTCTACTTCTGATAATCAATTTTGGCATGCTGAACACTTCGTGCTTTTTGCCGAGTGAGAAAACGCCACATACTAAACGGCACAATATCTCTGACGCCAATGAAAGATGATGTTTTTTGCCACCAGTCACAAAACCCACTAACCTAATCGAGCATTAGCTTTTATGCCATTGATCTACCGCAATTGAAATTACGTGCGAACTGCCTACAATTCCACTCATCGCTTCTTTTATATAGAAGACAAATTTAACAAAGGTATTTCCATGAGTGACAAAAAGGCCATCTCTCAGTTTGAATTGTTAATGATCGCCAATCAAATTATCCAAGACCACGAAGATTATCTCGAAGGCATGCGCGCAGAGAGCGTAGAAGAGAAAGATGACGTGTTGGTATTTAAAGGAAACTACTTTCTCGATGATAACGGCTTACCAACAGCAAAAACGACAGCCGTGTTTAATATGTTTAAGTATCTAGCGCACCATTTATCGAAAGAGTTTACGATTGAAGGATAACTGGATAACTGGATAACTGGATAACTGGATAACTGGATAACTGGATAACTGGATAACTGGATAACTGGATAACTGGATAACTGGAAATTAGCAAGGGTTGGCATATGGTGCCAACCCTTTTTATTTTGGGACGTTTCACTGCGGATGATGGATGCGGGAACGGACTTCGTCCTACCGAAAACTAGAGAACTAGATAACTAGAGAACTAGAGAACGAGAGAACTAGAGAACGAGAGAACTAGAGAACTAGAGAACTAGAATAGTGAGCAAAAACGTATCATCTACTCTAGTTTTCGAGCAGCACAGCGATCCTTAGGGCGAAGCCCGTTCCAGATTCCCGCGGGCGCAGCCCGATCTCGCCTCTCGAAGCAAAGCGTTCTGTAGGACGAAGTCCGTTCTATGTTTCTTAAGAACTCAACCCTTCCAACTTATCGAAGTAGTCAGGGAAAGTCTTTGAGGTACACTTAGGATCGTTAATGGTCACCGGCGTGTCGCTTAGCGCAACGAGTGAAAAACACATTGCCATGCGGTGATCGTCATAAGTGTCAATCGCAGCGTGGGTAAGTTTCGCTGGCGGCGTGACAATAATGTAATCCTCACCCTCTTCAACTTCTGCACCGACTTTACGTAGCTCGGTCGCCATTGCTGCTAGTCGATCTGTCTCTTTTACACGCCAGTTATATACGTTGCGAATCGCGGTAGTACCTTCTGCAAACAGTGCAGTAGTGGCAATCGTCATCGCTGCATCTGGGATGTGGTTAAAGTCCATATCAACCGCTTTGAGCTCACCGACGCGAGAGATAACGTAGTCGTCACCCCATTCGATTTGTGCACCCATTTTCTCTAGTGCATCAGCAAATTGAATATCACCTTGGATACTCTTTTTACCAATGCCGGTCACTTTAATTTCGCCACCTTTTATCGCTGCTGCCGCTAAGAAGTAAGACGCTGAAGAAGCATCGCCTTCAACTAGGAAATCTCCTGGCGCAACATACGATTGGCCTTTACGAACCACGAACTCTTGGTAGTCATTGTTTTCTACTTCTACACCAAACTGAGACATGATATGCAGCGTGATATCAATGTATGGTTTCGAAACCAGTTCACCGATAATCTTAATCGTCACATCATCTTGCGCGAGTGGCGCTGACATTAGAAACGCCGTTAAAAACTGACTTGAGATAGAACCGTCGATTTCAACAGTACCGCCTTTGAGGCCTGTACCTAAAATCTTGAGTGGTGGGTAATCTTCGTTTTCAAGGTATTCAACCTCAGCACCTGCTTGACGCAGCGCATTGACTAGGTGACCAATTGGGCGCTCTTTCATGCGTGGTTCACCCGTCAGAACATATTCACCACCACCTAAACATAAAGCAGCGGCGAGTGGGCGCATCGCAGTACCCGCGTTACCCAAAAAGAGTTCTAACGCTTGTGGCGCATCAAATGGCTTTCCTAGGCCTTCAACTTCACATACTGTTTTATCTTCAGACAGTGAATAAGACACACCAAGTTGAGTCAGTGCATTCAGCATATGACGGATGTCGTCACTGTCGAGTAAGTTAGTAAGTCGAGTTTTACCACTTGCCAGCGCTGCAAGAAGTAAAGCTCGGTTAGAAACACTTTTTGAACCAGGTAAGTTGACCTCACCATTGACTTTATTGATTGGTTGTAACGTAAGGCTTTCCATTAAAATTGATATTCCTTGCTCACCCCGCCTTCCTAAGCGGGACGATGAAAAATTCTTCGTACTTGCAGCCTATCTAAATTCCCTTAGTAAAACCAGACCCAAATCACGAATAGCGCTGAATAATTATCTCACCCAGCCGCTGGTAACAAACCCTATCAATATTCCTTATCGACGCGGACCCCATCATCGAAATAGAGAATGCGAACTTTGTCTCCTCGCTCAAACAACATGGTGTTATCGACGTCTTGGATAACATCAATCAACTTACCCTTGTCCGTTTCAATCAGTATTTCTACCAATTTATACTCCACTGAAAACTCTTGATTGGCTTGGCTTCGCGCGATGCCTGCCCCTGCAACCGCTCCAACTGCTGTTGCCACTTCTTTGCCGCTGCCTCCACCAAACTGGTTGCCAACTAGCCCACCTACAACGGCACCTAACAGCGTTTCCCATCCAGAGCCTTTCGACTTAACAATATCTTGCTGGGTGATGTATCTCACTGTATCAACCTGACCAAACACTACTTCGTTGACCGGGCGAGCCGTATTTCTTTGGTAGGCTGCATTGGCAATCAAGGGAAAAACCAATATGATCCAAAGTAACTTCTTCATTTTCTTTCCTCATTTCATTCATGGCGATTTATCTCACTGAACTTGATCCCGACCAACTTTGGTTTCCATCCACCTTTGATGCGTTATCTGACCCCAATGGTTTACTCGCCTTTGGTGGAGACCTCAGTGCAGAAAGGCTAATACTCGCCTATCAAAATGGGATCTTCCCATGGTATGGCCCCGGAGAGCCTATTCTTTGGTGGAGCCCATCGCCACGTGCTGTCTTTGATCCTAAGACATTTCAACCGGCCAAAAGTCTCAAAAAATTTCAAAGAAAACTGGCTTACCGCGTGACGATTAACCATGCGACTGAACAAGTCATCGACTACTGCGCCTCGACCCGAAGCAAAGAAGAGACATGGCTTAATCAAGAAATGCGCAATGCCTACAAAACGTTGGCTCAACGAGGAAGTTGCCACTCGGTTGAGGTTTGGCGAGGAGATGAATTGATAGGTGGTTTATACGGAATATCAATTGGGCAAGTTTTTTGCGGTGAGTCGATGTTTAGTTTAGAAACGAACGCATCTAAGATCGCGCTGTGGTATTTTTGCCACCATTTTGAACAACATAACGGTCAGTTAATTGACTGTCAGGTGTTGAATCCTCACTTGGCGTCGCTTGGTGCAATTGAACTCGATCGTGAAGAATTCACCCAAAGACTGCTATCCTATAATAATGAACCTCTACTGAAGAACTGTTTCTCAAAACAGCAAATAACCAGTGAATCATGGGGAGAACAATGAGTTCGGATCTGCAACAAATACGCATAGGATTAACCGATTGCCACCCTTGTAGCTATCTGGCAGATAGACAAGAGCGCGTCGCTGTCGCGCTCGATCCGACTATGCATTGTGGTTCGAGCTATGAGGTGTTACTTGCCAATGGATTCAGGCGCAGTGGTGATACCATCTATAAACCGCACTGTGACCTTTGCAGCGCGTGCCAAGCTATTCGAGTGTCTATCCCTGATTTTGTTACATCTCGTAACCAGAAACGACTGTTGAACAAAGCAAAAGCTTTCTCTTGGCAGCTTAAAGAGCAGATGGATGAAAACTGGTTTGAGCTCTATTCTCGTTACATTGAAACAAGACACCGCAACGGGACTATGTACCCACCAAAACAAAAAGAGTTCGCCAGTTTTTCTCAATGTGCCTGGCTCAATACGCAATTTTTGCATATCTACGACCAAGACAAACTTATTGCCATTGCAGTCACCGACATTCTTTCCAACAGCGTGAGTGCTTTCTACACCTATTTTGACCCTGACTATGCGCTTTCTCTGGGTACACTGGCGGTATTATTTCAAATCCAATACTGCCAAGAGCAAGGTAAACAATGGCTTTACCTAGGCTATCAAATCGATGAATGCCCTGCGATGAACTATAAAGTCCGATTTCAGCGTCATCAAAGGCTAGTAAATCAGCGTTGGCAAGGGTAGAATACGCCCCAACTTTACTTAATTCATTTTTATCGGCATTATGCGCCGGTTGAAATCGTCCATTTTTAAAAGAGGATTAAATGGCTAAAGAAGACGTAATTGAGATGCAAGGCACTGTCCTTGATACTCTACCAAACACAATGTTCCGTGTTGAGCTAGAAAACGGTCACGTAGTTACTGCTCACATCTCTGGTAAAATGCGTAAGAACTACATCCGTATTCTTACTGGTGACAAAGTAACTGTAGAGATGACTCCATACGATCTATCAAAAGGTCGCATCGTCTTCCGTGCTCGTTAATCTCTGACTGCCTAGCGCATTCCGAATTATTCGAATACAGACAAAAAAGCGAAGCTCATGGCTTCGCTTTTTTGTTTCTGCTTACTAGGGTCTATTTCCCTAGCGCCTCTTTATAATGCTCGCGACAAACGGATACATAGCGGTCATTGCCGCCAATCGCGACTTGGTCACCCTCTTTAATCGCCACACCGTGTTCGTCAGTGCGAATCACCATGTTGGCTTTACGTCCGCAGTGACAAATGGTTTTTAGCTCGATCAATTTATCGGCCCAAGACAGTAGGTACTTGCTCCCTTCAAACAATTCACCGAGAAAGTCTGTGCGCAAGCCGTAACAAAGAACAGGAATATGCAGTTTATCTACGACTTCGGTCAATTGGTACACTTGCTCTTTACTCAGGAACTGACACTCATCAACCAAAATACAGTGGCGTTTTTCAACTTCATTTAACGCTGAGATCTCTTGATACAGATTAGTCTCGGCATTGAATAGCTGAGCATCTGACTGCAAACCAATACGCGAGCTAACTTTACCAATACCGTAACGGTCATCTAAGGCGGCGGTGAAAATCACTGGGTTCATGCCGCGTTCTTGATAGTTAAAAGAAGACTGAAGAAGAGTGGTTGATTTACCCGCATTCATTGCTGAGTAATAGAAGTACATCTGTGCCACTGTTTGTTACCCGTATAAAAATAATAAAATTTAAAGAAAAGGGCTGAATTAACAGCCCTTCAATATTTGTATTCGTCTCGCTTACTTACGACGCCACGTTGTGCCTTCAGGGCCATCTTCAAGAACAATACCCATTTCTGTCAGCTTATCGCGTGCCATATCTGCATTTGCCCAATCTTTGGCTGCACGAGAGTCGTTACGTAGCTTAATCAGTGCTTCGATTTCTGCCACTTCGTCGTCGCTGCCAGAATCACCTTTTAGGAAAGCTTCTGGATCTTGGTGAAGAATACCGATCACATCTGCTAGTTCACGCATTAGAGAACCTAGCGCACTTGCTGTGGCAACATCTTCTGTCTTCACGCGGTTAATTTCACGCGCCATGTCAAACAGCACAGAGTAGGCTTCCGGTGTGTTGAAATCATCGTTCATCGCTTCAGTGAAACGCTTAACGTACTCTTCACCACCAGCAGCTGGTGTTGATAGGTCAAGACCACGCAAAGAGGTGTACAGACGCTCTAGAGATGCGCGCGCTTGGTTAAGGTTCTCTTCACTGTAATTCAACTGGCTACGGTAGTGACCTGACATCAGGAAGTAACGTACAGTTTCAGGATCATAATGACCAAGCACATCACGAATGGTGAAGAAGTTACCGAGTGATTTCGACATTTTCTCGCGATCAACCATAACCATGCCACTGTGCATCCAGGTGTTCACGTAATCCGTTCCGTGCGCACAGCATGATTGAGCAATTTCATTTTCATGGTGCGGGAACTGTAGGTCTGAACCACCACCGTGAATATCGAAGTGGTTACCAAGAATCGAAGAGTTCATCGCAGAACATTCGATGTGCCAACCCGGACGGCCTGGGCCCCATGGTGATTCCCAAGTTGGTTCTCCTGGCTTAGACATCTTCCAAAGTACAAAGTCTAATGAGCTGCGCTTAGCACTTTCAATCTCGACACGCGCGCCTGCTTGTAGCTGCTCTAGATCTTGACGTGATAGTTTGCCGTAATCGTCATATTTCGCGATTTCAAACATAACGTCGCCATTGTCGGCAACGTAGGCAAAGCCACGCTCGATAAGCTTTTGAACAAGTTCGATGATCTCAGCGATGTATTCCGTTGCACGAGGCTCGATGTCAGGACGCTTCATGTTCAAAGCATCAAAATCAGCGTGCATTTCACCGATTAAGCGCTCAGTCAACGAGTCACACGTTTCGCCATTTTCATTCGCGCGCTTGATGATCTTGTCGTCGATGTCCGTGATGTTACGAACAAACGTTAAGTCATAGCCTAAGTAGCGTAAGTAACGTGAAACAACGTCAAAAGAAACAAACGTACGACCGTGACCAATATGACAGAGATCATAGATGGTTACCCCACAGACATACATGCCAACTTTGCCAGCATTGATTGGTTTGAATTCCTCTTTCTGTCTTGTGAGTGTGTTATATATCTTTAACATGATCTCTTTCTAATATTTGGGTGAAACAAAATAGTGGCTCAGTATACCAAGTCACGCTCTATTAGGTAATCCCCGATTCGAGCAAAAAGCCATCATTAACACCTATACTCAGGTCTCAACCCTTACTTTTCACGTATTAATGTCTGAAAAGTTAAGTTAGAATCTTGGGCTCAAAGCAAAAACACAGCTAAAGGATAAAATCATGATCACCCTTCACACAAATTTTGGTGACATCAAAATTCAACTAAACGAAGAGAAAGCACCCGAAACAAGTGCAAACTTCCTACAGTACTGCCGTGATGGTTTTTACGACAACACGTTATTCCACCGTGTTATCGACGGTTTCATGATTCAAGGTGGTGGCATGGAGTCTGGCCTAAAAGAGAAGCCAACTCGTGCACCAATCAAAAACGAAGCAAACAATGGCCTAAGCAACAAAGTCGGCACCCTTGCTATGGCTCGTACTATGGAGCCGCACTCTGCAAGCTCTCAATTCTTCATCAACGTTAACAACAACACTTTCCTAGATTTCCGTAGCGAAAGCCTAGACGGTTGGGGTTACTGTGTATTCGGTGAAGTGATCGAAGGTATGGACATCGTTAATAAGATCAAGGGCGTTAGCACTGGTTCTTACGGCATGCACCAAGACGTACCACTAGAAGATGTACTTATCACTGGTACAACAATCGAAGAATAATCGATAAAAGAGAGCGCGTTATGCGCTCTCTTGCTATTTTACTATGACCACACTTTTTATATCTGATTTACACCTTTCCCCTACTACTCCCGACATCACTCAATGTTTTGTTCGCTTTATGCGTGAAGAAGCGATCCATGCCGATGCCCTTTACGTCCTTGGAGATTTGTTTGAGTTTTGGATTGGCGATGATGACCGCTCGGAATTTGCTTCATCTATCCGAGCTGAATTTAAAACCCTTACAGACAAAGGCATTCCTTGTTTTTTCACCCAAGGCAATCGCGATTTTCTTGTCGGCAAACGTTTCAGCCGTCAAACAGGGGTGAAATTACTCGGTGATGAAACCGTCATAGATCTCTATGGGCGTAAAGCTATTGTCCTACATGGGGACACGCTCTGCACCCAAGACGTGAAGTATCTCGAATATCGTGCCAAAGTTCACCAACCTTGGTTGCAGTGGGTATTCAATCGTATCCCAATGTTCGTTAAAAAGAAGATTGTTAATAAGGTCCAGTCTGATATCAAAACGGATAAACAGACTAAATCACTCGATATTATGGACGTGACTCAATCTGAAGTCGAAAATGTCATGTTGCATCACGATGTTGATCTCATGATACATGGGCATACGCATCGACCAAACGTGCATTCGTTCCAGATTCTAGAAACGGACTATACTAGAATTGTGCTAGGTGACTGGTACACACAAGGCTCTGTCTTGGTGTACGATAAAGATGGGTTTGAATTGCAACAACGACCTTTTGTAGGTTAAGTCACTTATTTTTCACGTTATTTAGTTCATTCTTAACGAAGACTAATTTTCCTCAACTTGAACACGGAACGTGGTATAGATCTTGACTTACTCTTATATAGCTAGGCAACCGATACTCAATAAAGAAAGACAGACCGTTGGCTATGAACTTCTTTTTAGAGACGGACCGCAAAACACTTTTCCTGAAATCGATCCTGAACATGCGACAAGCCGCTTGCTGTCTGATCACTTTCTCTCAACACATTATGAGACTCTCGGGGATAAATTGGGGTTTGTGAACTTCCCCTATCAAAGTCTGTTAAATAAGGTGCCGACCCTATTCCCTGCAGATAACCTAGTCGTCGAGATCTTGGAAGATTGCCCTCCGACTAAAGAGCTGCTCGACGTAATAAAAGAGATGGCTGCCGCTGGATATAAAATCGCGTTAGATGATTTTATTCCAAGTAAAGAGTGGCGAGCCTTCTTACCCTATATCTCAATCATCAAGTTTGATATCCGCCAAGTTCCTATAGAAAAAGCGCGCAACTTCATTCTCCGACTAGCTGGCACCAACATTAAGTTTCTTGCAGAAAAAGTCGAAACGTACGAAGAGTTTGAGCAGTCCAAACAGGCTGGCTTTGAATATTTCCAGGGCTACTTCTTTAGCAAACCTGAAATGATAACGCGTAAGTCACTTGAACCGTCGTTTATGACAGTTATTCAGTTACTGACCGAAATTTCCAAGCAGGATATGGATTACGCTTCGATTGAGTCATTGATCAGCAAAGACGTTACCCTGTCTTATAAACTGCTAACATTCGTTAACTCGTCCTCGATAGTGCAAACCAAGATCCAGTCGTTTAAGCAAGCTTTGGTCTACTTAGGGGAAGACAAACTACGCAAGTTTATCTCTCTCGTTTCTCTTGCTTCGAGCCAAGATAGCAAACCGGACTACTTGTATGGCTTGTCTATCCAAAGGGCGAGATACTGTGAGCTACTTTCCTCACGATTAGACGCTAAGTTTGAGTCTGGCCAAGCATTTTTGACCGGCATGTTCTCTCTTCTCGATAGCTTGTTAGACAGACCGCTAGAACAAATAGTAGAGGAAATCTCAGTCGATGAGTCGATAAAACTCGCAATCACAAAGAATGAAGGCATACTAGGCGAAATTTTGATGCTGACTAAAGCATACGAACAAGCCCAATGGGAAGAAGTTCACCGCCATTGCGACTCAATAGGCGTGGATGAAATCATTTTGAGTGAATGCTATGACTCATCAGTGAAATGGACGGCAGACCTTCTTTCTGTAAAAACGAATTAATTGGAGTTTTTATGAATTCGTGTCCTTGCGGAAACCCAAAGAATTACAGTGAATGCTGCGAGCCAATCCATAACGATCATTCCAAGGCTAAAACACCTGAGCAACTTATGCGTTCTCGATACTCAGCTCACGTAAAGGGTTTGGTTGATTACGTGATCGATACCTACCACCCTAGTTGCCATGCAGAGCAAGAACGTGAAGCAATTGCCGACTCTATAGACAGCGATTGGTGTGGTTTGGAAGTCATGAACACAGAACCAGGTAAGCATGACAATGAAGGTTTTGTCACTTTTAAAGCTTACTTTAAACAGGATGAGCAAGAGTATTGTCTTGAAGAGCGCTCTCGATTTTTAAAGGAGCAAGAACTTTGGTACTACATAGACGGCGCATTCCCACAGCAGCAAGAGCCAGAGCAAGCAGGTGACCCAAGACTTTCACAACGTGTCGCTAGCCTGAAAGTTGGCCGCAATGATCCTTGTATTTGCGGTAGCGGCAAGAAATTTAAAAAGTGCTGTGGTTAAGATAAACAAAAGGCAGGATTGAATCCTGCCTTTTTACTTATTGAACTAATCGTTTGGATTTACTCGAACAATGTCTTCTTGCCCTTGCTGAAACTGCTTTTTAAGTTCAGCTTTCGACTTAAAGCTAATTTCTCCACCTTGAGCAACTGTCATATGTTGCGCTTCTGCATTATGCTTAGATTGATACAACATCACAGCTTGCATACAAGAGTCTCGCTGCTCTTGAGAAAGTGGGGTACCCTCAGGCCACTTGCCTGTTTCTACAGCAAAAAGTAGACGCTCATAAGCCTCAGGTGTGATGGCGTTAATTAACTGCTCTGCGTCCATGGTCTATCCTTAAAGTCAGTCGCGATAAACGCACCTTAACTGGCTCGCAGTCTCAGTCAAGATTACAACAAAAAATAAGTGTAACGGATCACAAGCAACGACAGTATGAAATCATTCAAGCTACTAACTCTTTTAGGATTCAGTGTTACCCTAGCCGGGTGCTTTGAAGGCAACAAAAACACTGAACAATTGTGTGAAAGCAACCCTGCGCTTCAATGTGAGCGCTTAAATATGGGTGACGGTCAATGTCGAGTTCCTAGGACTGATTTGGTATGGCATCGATTTGAAGTGTTAAAAAATCCATCAGACAACAATCGCATTAAAGAGTATGAGTATGTCGCGGCATACAAAAAGTGTTTAGAGCTGGCTTCTCAAATACAGCCACTAGACCAAAAAGGCGTCAAGCAACAGCGTTTTAACGCTCTGGTTCATTCCGGAGAAGATTTAGAGAGCATTGTCGCGATACTCAAGAAGTCAGACTCACCACAAGCTCTTTACTTTTTATGGAGCCAAGTTGGCAGTGATGAGGCTCGCCGAAGCTTTCTTCAGCTTGAAGGGACAAAAGCATTAGAAACCGCAGAAATGCAATACGCCCTCGCGACCTTTTACACCAGCCGAGACCAAGCGAAAACGCGTCAACTTCTGATCCATACCCTAGAGCTGACCAACCGAAGCAACATAAACAATGAAGTGTTTAAGTCCCTAGCCAGCACCACTTACCGATTAGGAATGAAGAAAGAGGCTTACGTCTGGACTATGGTCGCGCAAAAGTTTGAGGTTCCCATTGCTTCTGAAAGTGAACTTCAACTGCTGTATGGATTTAATAAGAGTGTTTACGACCAACTCGATGAGATTGCTGACCAGTTTGAAGATGCCATCATGAGTGGCACCTTTAACGCAGCTATGATCCCAAAATTCAAGCAATCCTAAATAAATGAAAGGATGAAACAGAGAGCGGTGATTAAATCACCGCTTTTTTATGAATTGTTGAAAATTAACGACACTGAGTTAACACAGAATCTCTCACCTGTTGTCTTCGGCCCATCAGGGAAAACGTGACCTAAATGACTATCACAGGCTGCACATCTTATCTCTGTACGCACCATTCCGTGACTTAGATCTTCTAAATAGCGAATAGCCTCACTCGATGCAGGGGCATCAAAACTCGGCCAACCACACCCAGAGTCGTATTTATTGTCAGAGCTGAAAAGAGGCGCTTGGCAACAGGTACATGAGTAAATACCTGTCTCTTTATTATGCAATAACTTACCGCTAAAAGGCGCTTCTGTCCCTTGCTCTCGACACACTCTATATTCTTCATCTGATAGCACCTCACGCCAGTGCTCATCAGGCTTCATCATTTTTTCTTTGTTTTGTTCCACAGCAACAAATCTCCATATTCTCATTTTTAATTATGACTTTTTTTTCGAAAAACTTGCACTCAATTACTTTTGTAGCACATACTTTGAAACCATAACAGGATGGTTAAACTTTCAGCATCGCTGTCGACATCTGAACTATTTTACGTCAACTGGTTAGGGAAAAAATCAGTTTTCCGTTCAAAACATCGCCAATTAAGACTAATTGTGAAAAAAAGCGACGCTTTTTTTTGACTTTAAACAAGTTAAGTCCGATTATCTGTTGCAGATTTTGACTGGATTCTGTAATTTTACTACCAGTTATCTTTAATCAGAAATTAAGTTGTGGAGCAACTATAATGACTATCAAAGTAGGTATTAACGGTTTTGGCCGTATCGGCCGTTTCGTTTTCCGTGCAGCGCAAGAGCGTAACGACATCGAAGTTGTAGGTATTAACGACCTTATCGACGTAGAGTACATGGCATACATGCTTAAGTATGACTCAACTCACGGCCGTTTCAACGGTACTGTTGAAGTTGAAGGTGGTAACCTAATCGTTAACGGTAAGACTGTACGTGTTACTGCTGAGCGTAACCCAGAAGATCTAAAATGGGATGCTATCGACGTTGACGTTGTAGCTGAAGCTACTGGTCTTTTCCTAACAGACGAGACTGCTCGTAAGCACATCACTGCTGGCGCGAAAAAAGTTGTTCTAACTGGTCCTTCAAAAGACGCTACTCCAATGTTCGTAATGGGCGTTAACCAAGACACTTACGCTGGTCAAGACATCGTTTCTAACGCTTCTTGTACTACTAACTGTCTAGCGCCTATCGCTAAAGTTCTTAACGACGAGTTCGGTATCGAATCTGGTCTTATGACTACAGTTCACGCTACTACAGCAACTCAAAAAACTGTAGACGGTCCTTCTGCTAAAGACTGGCGCGGTGGTCGTGGTGCTTCTCAGAACATCATCCCATCTTCAACTGGTGCTGCTAAAGCTGTAGGCGTTGTTCTTCCAGAACTAAACGGCAAACTAACTGGTATGGCTTTCCGCGTACCAACTGCTAACGTTTCTGTAGTTGACCTAACTGTTAACCTTAAGAACGGTGCATCTTACGAAGCTATCTGTGCAGCTATGAAAGCAGCATCTGAAGGCGCTCTTAAAGGTGTTCTAGGTTACACTGAAGATCAAGTTGTTTCTCAAGACTTCATCGGTGAAGTTCAAACTTCAGTATTCGATGCTAAAGCTGGTATCGCTCTAACTGATAACTTCGTTAAAGTTGTATCTTGGTACGACAACGAAATCGGTTACTCAAACAAAGTTCTAGACCTAATCGCACACATCTCTAAGTAATTACTACTTAAAGATTAGCGTTTAGCGCAGAATCTTGTAAAAGGCGACTTTCGAGTCGCCTTTTTTGTATCTGAATTTTGAGTCTCTAATTGAACTAGGAAACAGAACATGGACTTAACCACTCTCCCTGCCCTTACTGTTCTCTCTGATAACGTCACAATCGTAGAAATCGATCAAGTGAAAGTCGTTCGCGTAATACATGATAAAGCGACCGCTGGTATTGCCCTTCATGGTGCGCATGTCCTTTCATTTAAGCCCCAAGGTCAAGAAGACCTCATCTGGATGAGCAAGCAAGCCGTCTTTGATGGTAAAGCAGCCCTGCGTGGCGGTATTCCAGTTTGCTGGCCGTGGTTTGGTCGTATCGCTGCACCTGCTCATGGCTTTGCGCGCAATAGTGAATGGACATTACTAGAACATCGTGAGAATGAAAATGGTGTAATCATTGAGCTTGGTTTACTGCCATCCGAATCAACACTGTCAGTCTGGCCTCACCAGTTCCAAGCTCATCTACTGGTTGAGATTAGCGATGAACTTAAAGTCACCCTAGATGTCGCTAATACCGATGACCAGCCTTGGACATTCTCTGCCGCTCTACACACTTACTTAACCGTCGGTGACATCAAGCAAGCGAAAACAACGGGCATGGGTACAGAGTACATTGATAGCCTGAAAGGTGGCGATATCTGTCAAGGTGGTGATGTACTGCAACTGACTGACACCATTGACCGCGTTTACACTCAACCGTCAGAACAGATTGTCGTTGAAGATCCTGTGCTGAATCGTTCGGTAGTGGTTGAACACCAAGGCCACAATTCCGCTGTGCTGTGGAACCCGTGGGCGGAAGGTGCTCAAGGAATGGCAGATATGCAGGACGACGGTTACAAGACTTTCCTGTGTGTCGAGTCAACCCTACATGCACCTTCAATCGAACAAGGCAAAACACTGCAACCCAATGAAACTCATCAACTGATCACCAAGATTTCCACCAAGTAGATGATTTGTCGCGGGTGGCGATACCCGCGGCGTTACCATTCTGTCGAAATTTCTTCTTTCTCTACCCGGTCTTTTCGTTCTAGGCATGCAGCCTTTACATTTTCGACTCCGTTATCTTTAAAATCATTAATACGAATCAATTATAGATATTTTATAAATCGCTATAATTATTCCTGATTTTTTGCTGCTGAAAGATTCATTTTTTAATGATAACAAGAGTCTATTAAAGACAGGATAACTAGAAATGTTCGAAAAACTCAAAAATCAAAGCGTCGGTTTTCAGTTGAAACTGGTCATACTGCTTTGTTTGCTAATTTCATTCGCGGGTACAGCGACTCTCGTTTACCGCAACGCTTCCAAAGTACTGCTCGATACTACTCTGAAAGGACACCAGTCAGAAGTAGAAGCCATGGCAATGACTATCGCAGGTCAATTTGATGCCTATTTGCATACAGCTAAAGTACTCGAGTCTACCTTTAGAAATGGCTATCTCGCCGGTGTTTATGTCGAGGATTACAGCGTCGATTTTAACGGTAAGTCGATCCCCAATATTACCCAATACGGCGAGAGCTTAATTGGTGATACTAAGCTTGTAGATAGTTTTACTCGTGACACTGGAGCGGTGGCAACGATCTTTGCTCCCTTGAACGGTGATTTCATTCGCGTTGCGACTTCTTTAAAAAATCCTTCTGGGCAACGCGTTGTTGGTACTACTCTAGGTAAGAACCATCCTGGCTATAACCAATTAATGAACGGCCAGCCATACTACGCGCAAGTCAAACTGTTTGGTGAAAGCTATATCACCTACTACGCTCCGATCAAAAATGCCTCTGGACAAGTGAACGGCCTTTCTTTCATTGGGCTACCTGTCGAGCAAGCGACACAAGATCTCTATAAGTCTTTGGAGTCCATCAAATGGGGAGACACTGGATACACCATTGTGGTCGACAATCGAAAAGATAATCTTGGTAAATACTTGCTACACCCTGTCCATGACGAGAGTGCCCCGTCAATTATTGAGGTATCTGACTACAACGGCAATAAACCGTTCCACCAAATCTTTGAGCAAAAAAGTGGCTTGATTCGCTACCCTTATGAATATCAGGGCACTGTTGGGGAAAAATACCTTGTCTATACAGAGGTGCCTGGCTGGAACTGGAAATTGCTAGGCGGCACCTTCATCAAAGAGGTGACCAAGGGAAGTGACACACTGCTTAAGCTCATTATTACCATTGCCACTATTGTAGCGATCGCAACGTTCATCATCCTTACCGTTTTTCTTAATCGTAATCTAAAGCCACTGACCGTATTAAATGGCTACATGACGAGACTGGCAAAAGGAGAAGTTAGCCTTGACATCCCTTCTACTGGTAAAAAGTCAAACAACGAGATTATTAACCTCAGTAACGGGGTTGCAAATATGGCAACCCAGCTAAACACCTTAGTGGAAGAAATCCGTTCGACCAGCGATTCTGTGCAGGCTGCCTCACAAAGCGTGTCTAGCGACGCCGAGCGCAACTTAAGCCAATCTGATGTTCAACAGCAACAGGTAGAACAAGTTGCCACAGCAATCGAAGAGATGGCCTCTTCTGCACAAGCGGTTGCTCAGCAGGTGGAAGCAATTGCCGAAAATGTTCGCTTGACCAATCAAGACAGTCAATCAGGGCTCGATGTTGTTGAAACTGTCTGTATCGATGTCGCCCAACTCAACGACCAGTTAGACAACTCAGCGAAAGCGATTGAGCAGGTCAACCTTGACAGCGAAGCGATTCAAACCGTGACAAAAATGATCGATGAGATCGCCGAGCAAACCAACCTACTGGCGCTTAATGCTGCCATCGAAGCAGCACGTGCGGGCGAACAAGGCCGCGGATTTGCCGTTGTTGCTGATGAAGTACGTACTCTAGCCCATAGAACTCAAACATCAGTGAAAGACGTGGTGTCTATCATTGATAAACTTAAAGGCTCAACCAGTAATGCGGTTGATATGATGAACAAGAGCCAAGTCAATGCCAATCAAGTGTTAGACAAGGCTCAAGAAGCAGGCATAGCGCTTGAAACGATTGCGTCTCAGGTTCAGTCAATTGCAGGTCAGGCGGATACCATTGCCGCGACTTCTGAAGAGCAGGCGAATGTCTCTCAAGAGATTGCCTCTAACGCAAATTCTATCAGTGAGTTGAACCGAGAAAGTCGTGAGACAAGCGCTAAAACGACCCAAAGCGCCGATCATTTAATTAAGCAAGCTGCGTCATTGAAACAACAAGTGGACTTCTTCCACTAAGTTTCTAGCTTTTACAATCATAAGCAGCGCCGAGGCGCTGCTTTTTTGTCGAGTCAGTACTTAGCTTGCTAGTTTGGCTTTACGCTTCCTGATAAACTCCGCTTTGTTAGTTTTCACCAGAGCCCGTTATGTCTTACACCTGCCCTTTATGCCACGAAAATCTTACGCTGTCAGAGCGCACATATCGTTGTCAGAATAATCACTCCTTTGACCTAGCGAAGGAAGGGTATATCAATCTGATGCCTGTTCAGCACAAACGTTCCAAAGATCCTGGCGATAATAAAGAAATGATGCAGGCGCGTCGTCGCTTTCTAGAAAAAGATCACTATCGCCCACTCAAAGAACGTGTGGCGCAGCTATGTGCTGAGATCCTTTCTGGAACACAGCACCGACTTCTTGATATTGGCTGCGGTGAAGGTTACTACACGACAGAAGTGGCCTCCCATCTAACAAACCAATATGCGCAGTCTAAGACCTACGGATTAGATATCTCTAAAGTTGCGATTCGCTACGCCGCTAAACGCTACTCAAACTGTCACTTTTCGGTTGCTTCAAGCCATCGACTACCGTTTGAAAACGGCAGCCTAGATGCGGTACTACGTATCTACGCGCCATGCAAAGCAGAAGAACTGTCTCGCGTGGTTGCTGATTCAGGTTTTGTTGTCACTGTGACACCTGCTGGCCGCCACCTCTACCAGTTAAGAGCAGAAATCTACCCTGATGTTAGGCTTCATAGTGAAGAAGCTGAAAACATTGCCGGTTTTGAGTTAGAACAACAAGAAAAACTGTCATACATAATGCAGCTCAGTGATGGAGATGGTTACGATCTGCTCCAGATGACACCATTTGCGTGGAAAGCCTCTGACACTCTTCGTTACAAGCTAAAGTCAGCTACACTTTTTGAGTGTGAGGCTGATTTTATGATAAGCGTTTATCGAAAGAAACCGACCCAATAGATAATAATTCTCATTTTTATTGAACTCTATTCTGGCCTCCATTACTATTGCCGCACAATCTAATGGAGGCCATTTATGTTTAGGCTCATTGCCACTTCTTTAAGCTGCTTTGCTCTTACCGCTTGTTCAAGTACCACTCTTTCTCCTAAGCAACAAGCAATTAGCAGCTACTACGACTACCAGCTCTACACCCCTGAAAAACAAGTCGTTTCTATTGATTCGCTTCCAGAAGCACTGAAAACTGCCGATGTCATTCTTGTCGGTGAATGGCACACGCATGCCGGCGTACATCGATTCCAAGTCGATCTACTTAAACAATTAGTTAGTCAAGGCAGAGACGTCGCGCTTTCCATGGAGCAATTCTCACGCGATAAACAAAGCGTTGTTGATTCTTATCTAGCAAGTGAGATTGGTGAACAAGTACTGATCAAACGAGGCGCTGCTTGGCCAAACTATGAAAGTGATTACCGCCCTTTAGTTGAGTTTGCGAAAGCAAATCAGCTCGATGTCATTGCAGCGAATGCACCTAAGCCCATCGTGCGCTGCATCGGGCGGCAAGGGGTTGGCTACCTAGACAAGCTGACTTCCAGCGAACGACAGCAATTGGCTGCAACCATAGATACGTCTAACAGCGCCTATAAAGAGAAGTTCATGGCCTCTATGCACCATGGCAAGCCAGAACAAACTGAACGCCAATTTGCCGCTCAAGTGACTTGGGATGAAACCATGGCGGAAAGCATTGTTAAATACTCGGCAAGTAATCCAGGTAAGCAAGTCATCCACATCGCAGGAAAATTCCATACAGAGCAAGGATTTGGCACAAAGGCGTCGATTCTTAAGCGCAACCCGAATCTTAATGTCATCGTCATCACTCCAACAGATTCACCAGTAGAATTAGAGGGGCAAGATTACCCACTTGAAGTCTTAGCGCCACCTGTTCGCTATGTACAAATGGAAAATAGAATGGCGGCTTATAAACATCTGTCTAAGCGAAATGACACACTAGAGTGTAAATAGGCATCATTATTGCTCTTCTTACTATCACGTCCCATGAAACGAGAATGGACAGCTTGAAAGTTATAGATTAGGCACGATTTATGCTTTGTTATATTTGATTCAAATTTTAAATAATTTGCACAAGTTTTTAACTAAGCGGTCGATATATTGTCTGAGGATGATGTAAGGAGAGCATTATGACACCAGTAGGAATGGAGGCGGCAAAGCTGTCACCAACCCAGCAGGTAAAGCCTCAAGCAACGGCACCCGAATCGAATGCGGGTCAAGCCCCACTTAAGGTTGAACAAAATAAAGTCACGCTTTCAGATGAAGGAAAAGCGCTGTTGGCAGCGCTTCAAGAAATAGAAAAAGAGAGTAAAGCACCCAAGGAAGGAGATAAAACCGTTGGTGATAAAGTCGAATCGTTCGCTCACGGCGCTTTAGGTATTGACCACCCTGATAAAATTGAAGAAGAGCAAGATGGCTCATATTCGGCGGGGCAATATCTTTCCGCAGCGGCAACAGTCGGAGGCATTCTTTTAGCCATCCTTTAGTTTCTTAAAGCTTACCTCGACAATAGACGCCTTTTCTCCTCACGACAAAGGATGTCATTTGTCGTAGATAGCATACGCATTCCATAATTTTGGCTTTCAAGATTATGGATTTTACGCTGTGCGAAACACCTTTTCACTTATCGATAAGCCTACCTTTTTCGGCGCTATCGCACTGCTTGTTGCCATTGTATTCCCTTTAATTCTGTTCCCCCAACAAGGAGCAGACTGGATAGCAATTGCTAAAAGCTTTATGACCGATAAACTCGGTTTCCTCTACCTTGCTCTTGGCCTTGGGGCATTCTTCTTTATGATTTATGTCGTATTCAGCGATATGGGTCAAATCAAGCTTGGTGACCCTGATGAAAAGCCCGAGTTTGCCACTTCGTCTTGGGCGGCAATGCTATTTTGCGGGGGTATCGGCGCGAGTATTCTTTACTGGGGATGTATCGAGTGGGCCTACTATTATCAATCCCCGCCTTTTCAACTAGAGCCAGGTAGTGAAGAAGCGGTACGATGGGCAGCCACTTACGGGATTTTCCACTGGGGCCCAATAGCTTGGGCTATCTACCTCATTCCTGCACTCCCTATCGCTTACTTCTTTTATGTACGAAAACAGCCTGTGCTTAAGGTGTCTAGTGCTTTAATGCCTGTGCTAGGAGAGGAACGCACCAAAGGAGCGGCTGGCAAAATCGTCGATGTTTTGTTTATCTTCGGCCTACTAGGTGGAGCAGCAACAACATTGGGCTTAGCCGCCCCCCTTATTGGCGAAGGGTTAAACTTTCTGTTTGACATCCCGCAATCTACCTTAAGTCAGGTAGCGGTGTTGTTAGTTTGTACCGCCATTTTTGCTTACTCCTCATATGCAGGTATGGAAAAAGGCATCAAGGTACTCAGCAATATCAATTTCTGGGGCGCAATGGGGCTTTTGGCTTTTGTCCTTATCGCTGGCCCGACCATTTTCATGCTTGAGACTGGCTTAGATTCTATCGGTCGCATGTTGTCAAACTTCTTCGTGATGGCAACTTGGGCTGAACCTTTTGGTGGATACGGCAGCTTTGAAAATACTCACTTCCCACAAGATTGGACCATCTTCTACTGGTCGTGGTGGCTCGTCTTTGCACCAAGCATGGGTCTGTTTGTCGCGCGCATCTCTCGCGGTAGAACAATCAAGCAGATGGTGTCGGGTTCGATCTTCTTCGGTTCTCTGGGTTGTTTCCTTTTCTTTATGATTCTCGGTAACTATGGCCTCTCACTGCAACTCTCTGGTGAGATGGACATCGTAGGCATTCTCAATACAGAAGGTGCCACCAAGGCGATCTTCTCAATGCTCAGCGCTCTACCTATGGGCACATTAGTGATTGCCGTATTTACCATTTTGTGTGTGATCTTTACCGCCACGACTTTTGACTCCATCTCTTATATCTTGGCCTCTGTGGTCCAAAACAATGTGACCGAAGAGCCAATGCGTTGGAACCGTATGTTCTGGGCATTCACCCTATCGTTCTTGCCAACCGTATTGATGTTCCTAGGCGGTCTTAGCACATTACAAACGGCCGCTATCGTTGGCGGTTTACCTTTATTGGTGATTTCAGTGATGTTGATGATTTCAGCGGTTCGCGCCACCAGCCTAGATCTGCGCCATCAAGAGGACTACGTTGAACCGACGATTAACATTGAAGACTTACCCGAAATGGATCCTTGGTCGTCTGAAGGTATTGCTCTGGCAAGATTCGAACGCAGTCGTGACGCCGCACAAGAAGCCGCAGAATTAGAGCGTGAAGCATTCGCCGAAGTACACAAAGTGAAGAAGCGAATTCGCGCCTTTGCTCTTGAGCATGATGGTGACGAAGAGTTCGGCGATCATCATATTCCGCAAGAGCTGCAAAATGAACTGCAAGCAGCCCTAGATGCGGTAGCTAAGGCGCAAGATAAAAAACAAGAAGCCTCCGAGCAAGCACAACTTGCGCGTGGAGAGTTTAACCAAGCCGTCACGGCCGCCTCAGTTTCTTAGCCTTTGCTCAACTCTCCACGATGATAAAAGCTCACCATTGGTGAGCTTTTTTTCAACGCTCAATCTAGCTATAAACACAATCAATAATTGACGGGTGAGTAATAAAAAGACCAGAATGCTCGCTTTAAACCTAGCGTTCCCCAATGTTATGTGTGAAGTATTTTCCAATCAACCGAAAGAAAACTATCAAACTGTTGCCCGTTCAATTCGTATCGATGGTCATGCAACAAGTATCAAATTAGAGTCGAGCTTCTGGCAAATCCTTGAAGAGATGGCCACGCAGCAAGATATGACTCTGCCACGCTTTGTCAGCAATATCTATCTTGAAGCGTTAAACTACAATGGTGAGATAAATAACTTCACCTCACTGCTTAGATGTGCCTGCCTTATCTATCTACGCCAACCCAATCCAGCAATGGAAATTGTTAAGCAGCAAGCGGCTGAGCAATAAAGCAACCGACGCTGTCGTACTCTAGTACTACCAACAGCAATTTAAATCCCTTTAAGCTAGCGCAAAATAGCTAAGGGATAACTCATGCCTAAAATGATTCACAGCATGGTGAGAGTCAGCGACCTCACCCGTTCGCTCGACTTTTACCGTGCCGTACTGCAACTGGAAATCAAAGACCAATTCGTTTTTGACAGCTTTACGCTGATCTACCTTGCCAATCCAGACACTGAGTTTGAACTAGAACTGACCTATAACCACGCTCAAACGCAAGCCTACACACATGGCACTGGCTATGGGCATCTTGCAGTTAGCGTCGATGATATTGAATCGAGTCATGCGCAACTACTCTCCCAAGGTATTGAGGCGTCAGATATCAAAGCAATCAGCCATCAAGACACCCCGCTCGCGCGCTTCTTTTTTATTACCGATCCGGATGGATACAAGATCGAGTTTCTTCAACGTCAAGGAAGATACCTTTAACACAACAAAAACAGAGCAAACATAATGATCAATTTAACCGCAAAATTTCACGCAACAGCTGGACAGGAAGCAAGCTTAGAGAAGCTCCTCGTAGCTATGATAGCGCCAACACGCAGCGAACCTGGCTGTATCAAATACACACTTCTACGCGACAAGGCAAACCCAAGCGTGTTCCTTTTCCAAGAGCAGTTTGCCAGCCAAGCTGATTTCGATTTTCACTGTGAGCAACCTTATTTCAAGCAGTTGCTTGAGGACTTAACCGGACTACTTACCACAGAACCTGAGATCCATTTCTACAGCGAGCTATCAACAAGCTAAAAAAAAGAGCGCCACGATTGGCGCTCTTAACTAATCTTTTAGATTATTGCTCTGAAGATTCTTTAACCATATGCAGATGAACGTCTTGTTGAGGGAATGGAATCGAGATGCCTTCACGATCAAATCTAAGTTTTACCTCTTTAGTCACATCCCAGTACACATCCCAGTAGTCGTCTGTTTTGACCCAAGGGCGAACAATAAAGTCCACAGAAGAAGTGTTTAGTGTATGGACACGAATATTAGGCTCAGGAGTGCGCAGTACCGCTGGGTGCGTGGTGACTATTTCATTAAGAATGCTTTCCGCCTTTAGCAAATCGTCGCTATAGCCAATGCCAAACACCATATCAACACGTCTTACGCGTTCATGGGTCACATTCTTAATCACATCTCCCCATATCTTACCGTTAGGAATAATAATGATCTGGTTATCGAAGGTCTTGATCGTGGTGTTCACTAAGCTCATATGGCTAACTTTACCGTCTACACCACCAGCGAAGACAAAGTCACCAACATCAAAAGGCTTGTATATCAATAACATCATACCGGCGGCAAAGTTAGATAAGGTATCTTGCAGCGCAAAACCAATAATCACACCTGCGATACCAAAACCCGTCAAAACAGGGGCAAGGTTCAAGCCTATCTGCGACAAGCCAACTAAAATACCGATGACCCATACAATATTGCCCGACATGCCAATAAAAAAGTCTTGCATCAATTGGGACAATTTAAGGTTCTTTGACACCACTGTTTTGCTGGTAATTTTTCGCACCAGCTTAGCTATCAAGCTGGTCGAGAAGATAATCAGGACAAATATAAATAGGTGAAAAACATGCTGAGGGGCGTTATTTGCTACCCAATCCCAAAGTTTGTCAGACCAATGCGAAATGACAGAGAGGATGACTCTGCCCTCAAGCAGGTCTTGAGTGATACTTCCCGTCACCTCAAAGATTAGGCGCTTGTACTCTGCTGTATCTAGCCCTACTTGATCCGCGATAGAAATCAAAGAATTGAGGCTATCAACCGTAATGTTCATACGCTGCTGAACAATCAGTTGGCCTAGCTGTAAAGTAGCAAGTTCCGATTCTGGGCTTACGGCTAACTGACGTCCAATAACGCTGATTTGTTGGTTAAAGTATTCTACCGATGCGGACGTCAAGCGCAGTCGCTTGTTTAATGAATCTTTAAACTGAGCTTGAGCAATCGACTCGTCCTGACCAAGCTTGTTTAACCACTCAATGTTTTCCCAAGCAGATTCCATAACATTATCGAAGTAATGTTGTAGTTCTTGGAAGTCATTCAATAAGGCTAGCTTCTCTTCACTTTGTGCTGAGTCAATTTCAGCATTCAAAAGCTTAATCTTTTCTTCGAGATAGGACATGGCACCATTAACATAGGTCTGCTGCATCTTAATGTGCGCAACAAGCTTGTCTGTTGGAATAGTTCCTTTTCTTACCGCCGCTTGAAGTGCCGCTCTTAAGCTTTCATTTTTTTGGAAAAGCTTAAGCTGAAGGGCATCTTTTTCCCCACCCGTTGCGGTTTCGATCGAATCGACTAACTCGGTAAACTCACTCGTGATATTTGCAATTTCTCTTTCCTGCTTAGAAAGCTGATCGCCCTCTTGCGAAGCGTATGCGCCAGTGCCAAAAAGAAAGCCAAGAGAGATAACTAGCCCCACCGCAAATGCTCGTAGGGTTTTACAAGACATTAAGTCCATGATGACCTCAAAAGAATGAATACAAGTCTTTGTTTATTATATTGATGCTCTTAATTGTACACCACAAAATGCATATTGAGTGTTAACTAGGCGCAAATACAAAAACAGCCGCCAATGGCGACTGTTTGAATCTAAGCTCGATTTGGGTGATTGAGGATGTGGTCTTCCCAATCCACAACATCAATTTCGTATACCACTTTGTTACGAACACTCTCACCAGCGGCATGCATGGCTGACTTTGAGCCTGTAATGAGTGGGTGCCACTCTGGCAGAGGCTGCTTTTCCGCAAGCAAGCGGTAAGCACAGGTGTGCGGTAGCCAAGTGAAGTCATCGATATCATCACGAGTTAACTTGGTGCACTCCTCACCTGAGGTAAAACGATTTGGGTAATCCTTACACGAGCATGTTTTGCTATTTAGCCAACTACATGCAACGTTGGTGTAATAGATCTCGTCGCTGTCCTCATCCATCAGTTTATGAAGACAACATTTACCACAACCGTCACAAAGCGATTCCCATTCGTCTTCGGTCATCTCTTCGAGAGCTTTTTGCTGCCAAAACTGCGTCATGTGGTAACCTCAAGTGTTCAATTATCAGTGTGGAAAAGGAAAGCCGAATTTATATAGATCCTTTATCCAAAGTGCAAGTGATTCTACAAGGGGTTCCCCGATTAAAATAAGCTCAACACAGTCCTTACTCTTCAAGCATCTGATTTAACTGAGCAACTTTCCAGCTCAAATTGTTAAGGCGTCTTTTTAGCTCTTCAAATTCTTCATGTGCTTGTTGGTACTGCTTCTTCTCAATCAAGTTTTCTACGTAACCAACACGACCATAAATAGGCGACAAACTAACTGCAAATTCCTCTAACGATTTGGTTTCATTGGCGACCTGAGTCCAACGGCGCTTTTTAGCAAGCAGCGCAATATTCGCCATCTTAGTTCGAATTTCACCAAACCGAGCAACAAACTCATCGGCCTGTTCAAGCGCCAATTGTTGGTCTTGATGTAACGTCTGACCAATTTGAATGACTTGGTCATCCCCCTGATAAAGCTTCTGCAATACGTTTAACTGTTCAATAGCCTTTAAATAAGGTTGTTCAATCGACACATGCGTTTTTGCCTCAATCGATGATTGATACATAGGAACCAGTTCAGATTGAATAGAAGCTAGCTTGGAAGGCTTGGTATGCTCTACATAATTGTTGAGGTTGCTAGCTGTCAGCACTGGCACCTCTATTGACTGCTTGAATTGATACTGATTGAGTACGCTCGGATTATAGTAAAGCCACAAGCTTGTCAGACTCACGATAGCAGTCGAGACACACACCGCAGCCAAGCTCCAACGGTAGCGCTTAACTGTCACTCTGTTTTCACTTTCACGTTGCTTTTCTTGACGTTTTATCGCGGTGTGATAGCGAGTTTCAATTTGATCAATATGTTCAAACAAAACAAACCCAACCCCTTCAAAATCTACGTCAACTTCTGGTTGTTGAAGCGTTATCCAGTGGTGGATTCTTTCACATATCCTTTCACTTCGATAAAGGTCGCGTAGCTGCTCCTGAGAAGGTTTCATCTTCTTTAGTTCAGGAATTGCCTTGCTATTAAGCCAATCCAAAACCTCTTTACGCATTTTCGCCGACTTAGAGTCAGGCTTAGCTAACAAACTCAAACTGTGCATTATGAGCTCTAGGCCATTGGCATAACCGGGTAAACCCTCAATTTTAAGTTTGGCAATAGTGAGATAGCTGCTCATGAGTAAATCAACGCCCGGCCCTTTAGCAAGCAACTCGCATGCATCGTATACCTCTTGCCAGTTGGTGCCTCCAGACAAGGGGTTGAAACGACTGTTAATTTCGTCTCTGACTTTTTGGTAGCTTTCTAGGTGTCTGATTGAGTCAGAATCAGACGTAATATGGTAGATAACTTGGTCAAGCAAAACTGAATTGGGCATAGATACTTCGTCCCGATTAAAGGAGCGAGTCACCTCGCTCCTTTGATTGTTATAATGTTTTAATAAAGAGTCTTAGAGAGTTTGAACGATTTAAACAGGCGTTCAGTGAATGGGTTAGCATCTGATTCTGCGTTGATGCGATAGATCATGTCACCACCATCCACGGCAAATCGGTAATCAACCGACGTCTTACTTGCCGACATGACGTTGCCTTCTTCTAACAAACGGAAGAATGCCCAAGGCCCTTTGATATTGATGCTTCTAGGCGACAAGTTAGACTTAGTCGGCACTAAGGTCACCTTAGACACCGCAGAGTCACGCAACGTATTTGGCCAAATCAACTCCACACCTTCACGAGGACCATGACTGTATGTGAGGTACTGGCCGTCAACATTCAAAACACTTCGACGCTTATTACCACTTAACTGAAGCGGTTCAACCGAGAAATTGACGTCCAAAATCCCTTTGCGATTGAAGAATGCCTGACGAATTCTTTGTGCTTGTTCGATCTGCGCCAAGACCTCTGGGCGAATGATCGATTGAGCAGTATCGTATTCATCAACCGCAATGTTTTCTTCAATAAACACCTTCAACTGGTTGTTGTAGAAGTTATCTAGCGTCCCTTTTGGCGCAAAGAAGGACTCAAAATCTTCCAGTGCAACATCTTTCTTCGATTGCGTGTTAAACGGATAACGACTCGCCAACTTAGTGTAGTAAGGTTTATAAACATCCTCATACCAACGAACTTCTAGGTGTTTAATCGCCTCTTGCTTCACCACATACCAGCTCTCATCCGCAAGCTTAGCGACCATGCTATCGAGTGGCCTTGGTAAACCAGAAGAAATTCGTTTCAGCGTATAGATTGGGTCAGCACTGACTAACTTGACCCGAGCCTTGGTCGCATCAAGCGCTGCCATTCCCACATCCGGCGATTCTTGAATCGCTTTTAAGTATGTTTTCAACTCATCGACAGATGCGAGCACTTCATTTATGTAAGCCGGTTGGTCTCCCACTGGCTTCAACATTAAGTTCAGTTCCGCAAACGGAGATTGAATGCTTGAAGCCACTTTATACTTAGCGCTCTTTAGTAGTTCTTCACCTGCGTCACTATCAGGGTCTAGACCTGCGATGACCTGAGTATTGTTCTCTAGCGTTCTGAGTAAGCGCTGCATCGGCTCAACGTTACCGGTTAGGTTCTCTAACACCATGACCGCATCGTTAATATCACCGAAATACTTCATATCGATATCATTCAATGCCGCTCTCCACGTATTCACATAGTCGGCGACATACAAATTACGGATCTTTTCACGCAGTACTTGTTTATCTGCTTCGCTAAACTGCGCCGTTTTCGACTGACCTAATACCCAACTATCAATCAGGGCTAGCTCAGAGACTGACTCTGAACGTGGCATAAAGTAGCTTTCAAAACCTTCTTTGGTCAGCATCTGTGGAATATACAAACTGCTGTTCGCGACTCGCTCTTCAAAGACGATATCAAAGATAGGACCGACAAGATTACGAATGCTAATCGCAGGACCAAGTACCGTTTGTGCATTCAACTTAAGGTTTCGATAAACACGTTGATCGTTAGGCATAGTACTTAGCTCAGCTTGGACACTCGCAATCGTACGATCGTAAGGTTTCATCACTCGCTCTGCGAACTCATCACCTTGCTCTCTTGCACCAGCAAGATCCGTGTGGCGCATGGCATAATCTAAGTGATCTAATAACTCACCTTGCACCTGTTTTTGACCCGCAAACGCGCTCTGCCAGTACTTGCCAAAATAATCCAATACATAGTCTTTGTAGCGACCGCTCTTATCAACCATCATTCGGTAGACACGCAGAACGGCGAGTTTCTCTTCTTCATTGTCCGCCTGCTCAAGAGCAACAACAACATCAGCCATCAGCAGAGGCAAGAATCGATTCTCTAGCAAATTCAGATACGTATCTTCAACCATAGGGCCGATCGTATGCCCCTGATAAAGACCAAAATCGGAGATGTAACGAGGCTTTTCGCGGAAGAAACCAAATTCCAACGTCGCCTGTCGAATCTTATTTAACGGCTCAAGAATATCTTTCTGAGAAGCCAAAGAAAGGTTAGACGGGTACTGGGCTTTATACTCATTCACTTTGGTCAAGACGGCATCTGATTGGTTGACATTGGCCAAGTAGTAACGGTGCCAAGTACCGACTAACAGCACAGTGACCACCATACAAGCCGTGAATGAGAGCCCCATTAAACGGCGTTTATGTTTGGCAACACGGAAGTTGTCCGAAGCCAACCCTGCTTCCGGATAGATGATGTTACTAAACAGTTGTTGAGTAAAATAAACCGTCGAGTTTTTAGCATTTTGCGCTTTATTTACCGCGTGTGATAAACCGTATCGGCGTGATGCAGAATCACCAAATGCGTTGCTTGGCACCCCTTGCTGATAAACCGACGTAAAATAAGCACCACGGACCAATGCAGAAGTAGAGAATTGATCACTCGATAAAGCGTCTTGGAAAAACTCTTTAAGGATATCTTGTAAGCCAGACATCTGACGCGTAAAGCTATAGATAGCATCACGTTCTTCTTGTTCTAGCGGCTCAGCGACGGCATGCGGGAAAAGCTCGTTGATCTTTGATACAAACTGCCCGTAGTCTTTCGAAAACTCTTCTAACCAATGATCTAAATTATCAACCGATTCCAACGAGAAAGTGAAACCCAACACCTCATCGCGCTGTGACTTTGAGTAATGTTTGAAGAAAGGTTCAAATCCATACAGTAAATCAAGCTTGGTCAAAGTAATATAGACTGGCAATCGAGTTGCTAGTGTTTCCATCAGCTCACGAATACGCGCGCGCAGAAGGTTCGCGTAAGCTTTACGCTCAGATGCAGTTGATGTGGCTAGGTGAGAAACATCAAGCGCGAGAACAATACCGTTTAAAGGTCTCCGGCTGCGTGTTTTTTCTAACCAGTTAACGAAGTTTAGCCATAAACGGCGTTCTAGTTCACCATCATTGTCTTCATTGCGATTTCCCTGAGTAAGCAGTTCGCCATCAGGATCGATCAATACTGACTCGTCACCAATCCACCAATCAAAAGAGTACGGGTTCTCGCTCTTCTGCCCAGACGCACGCATAACGGACGAAAGGGCAAAGTTCTGGCCCGAGCGATTGATCAAACTCGTTTTGCCCGCATTCTCAAGACCAAGTACCAAATACCAAGGCAAGGAATAGAGGTAATTGCGTGTATTGAGACTTTGCTTCATCTCTTGCATCACATCATTAAGCTCAGCTTCCTGACGCTCTTCATATACCGTGATTGGGTCGAGTTTTAGCTGCTCTTCACGCTTTTGCTGACTTTTGAAACCTTGCAGCTTGCGCCACTGCCAAATTCCCCACCCAGATAAGGAAAGCAAGACAAATAGTGCACTCGCCATACCACGAGCCATCAGCGTTTCAAGCGGCTTGGTGCCTCTAAATTCTAGCCAAGGACCCACCCACCAGATGGCAACGTTGAGTAGTATAAATAGAGTGAACAGCAAAATAGGAAGGGCAGCTGCTATACCCGGCTTCAATTTCTTAACAATCCCAATGATACTTTTCCACATGGATAGTCCCTTTGCTTAATCTGACGCTGTATTTCGTTCTAGTTGTTCTATTAAAGACGGCTCCCAATCGGTGACGCTCGTCTGCATAATTTCTTGTTTCAATGTTTGATACTGTTCTTTGGCCATGGCATCCAAGTGATTGTGTTGCAGAAGATCTGCGCTTAACAAACGCCAGTAAAAACGGTCGCGAGGCTCAGTCGCCGCGACAAGCCCGTCATTGAGCATCGACATCGCAACCGCAATCCCGCCCTCTTTAGCAAGACTGAAGGCTTCTTCACGTTGTTCCTGCCAACTCCCTGAAACATTGCCACCTGAAGAAGTCATCTCACTACTACCTAACCAATCACGCACTGAGTCCGTCAAAAATGGTGCGCCATCTTTAAACTTGAGCTCAGAGACACTTGGAAAGCGTTCGACAAATGATTGAGTTTCTTCACGAATAGCCTGACACCAGCTCTCTTGACCGAGCGCTTTAGCAATATCGTGACTCATTAACTGACCATCAAACCAATACGGCGCAATCGTCAAACTCTGTTCGACCTTTCTCCATAATGCGAGATCGGGTTGCTTCAACTGATCTTGATACTCTTTCACTCGCTCCGTTTGCATGCCGCGAAGCAAGGTTTTGCCGTGTGTGTCATGGTCAGGCAAGGCTGTGATAGCGCCCCATAGAGCGTGCCGACGAACTCGAATTGCCAAAGCGCTTCCCGACTCTTGTTCAGACAGATACTCAGCCACTTTCAACAAGGTTTGTTTCGCCGCTTTATCACTTGAGTTATCAACGGATAGAGCAGGTGCAGTGGCTGCAGGCGTTTGTGATGAAGCAGAATGAGACGAAACAGCCTGTGCCGTGCTTTGTTGCTGCTTCTCTCGCTCTTGAGCTCGTTTGAGCTGATTGACTATCGTCAGCGCAACAGACTCAGCGACGTCAGAAGAGAGTTCATTGGCTTCTATCGTTTTCTGCCAACATTCCACGGCTTGCTGGAGCTCTTCTCTGTCTTGGCTGTCTAGACTGGCAAAGTCAAATTTATCAACGGCCATTGAGAATCGCTGACACATTTGGCTGAAGAATTTTCTGCGCGGTAAGTTGCCTCTTTTGCCTGGCGCTGGAAAGCAATCATTCCAGTAGTGCTCTATGAAGTCGCTCATCACTCCAAATGAGGTAATAAAGCGGCTAGGCGTTAGTTGGTTATGCAAACACTGAAGTAAATACACCAGCAGTTTGATGTCTTTACTCTTCTCATTTAGAAGGGTAATTGCGCTGTGCTCTACTTCTTGCCATTGAACACTGGCATGAGAAAGAGAGCCCACCTTCATCATTTGGTCTTCAACAAAGTCAAACAAAGGCTCATCTAGTAGCCTTTCGCCCACTGGAGATTCGCTACTAATCGGTCTAACTATGCTTGTTCGGTATTGGGTCAATTCCATCGCTACCACCCACACCTTGAACGTAATGGTTTTAAAGCTTGGCTTAACCCTGTGGTATCGAATTGCAATCCATCAACTACCGGTGAGTTTGAGCGCAAAGTCAGTCTTGATTCCCTAGCCATCACCTTCATCATCGATATCGCAGGAACTCCTCGTGCCGAAGAGAACAACACACCAATATCATCACTTCTCCAGCTTTGATTAGGACCACCAGCCACAGAGACTCTAATTCGAGCATCTTCCATCGCTTGAGGAAGCGCCAGTTCGATACGACTAATTTTGTTGATACAACTCATCATCAGAACAGGGGAAGGTACTCCATCAGAATGCTTAGCCGTTACAGTGACCCAAGCATCCCCTTCTTTCTCGGTACCTTTCTCAACAACATTCAAAGGCCCATTCCCTTTCGAGCTATCAAACGCGGTATGCCAGGCGGGCGGTCTATCATCAGACTTAACCGCAAGATTCGACACTGTTGGCGTTTGGAATGCCTCGTCAAAACAGCTCAAGCGTTCTAACCGCTCTGATATAGAGGTGCATTGCTGCGCTTTTTCTAGCAGCATAGTAGTCGTTGTATCCGCAGCACTAACTCCTGTTGCAAACACACTGGCGGTAAACACCAAAGCAAGCGAGTTCAGCATCTTCATACAGCTTTGATCTCCAGCTTTTGGCATTTATAAGCAAGCGTTCGCTTGGGAATACCCAAGCTTTTTGCAGCCTTGCCTCTATCACCAGAGAACTGATTTAAACGCTCGCGAATGATACTTTCCTCGTAGTCATTCATGGCTTGTTTCAAATCGTTGATAGCTGAGAAATCACCTTGTTGTGCTGGGTATGGGTTATCAGTAATAAATGTCGATTGAGAAAGTGCTTGAGTCATGGCTGGCTGCTCCGCACTTTGTAACTCAAAGTTGAGGCAGGCAATACGATTGGCAAAGCTTCCTTCACTGACTTCTAACTCATCGCGACATTGAGCACAGCCAAATTCAATTAAGTGCTTTAGCTCACGCACATTGCCAGGGAAAGTGTATTGTTTTAAGCAATCTAACGCTCGATAGTGCAAACCACGAATCTGCGTACCATGTTGTAAGTTGAACTCTTTGACAAAGTGCTGGCTTAAAAGATCAATATCCTCAAGACGCTCAGATAGTTTGGGTAACGTCAACGGATACTGGAACAAGCGGTAGTATAGATCTTGCCTAAACTGTTTATTTCTCACCTGAGCAAGCAGGTTAACGTGGGTTGCAGAAACAAGGCGAAAGTCTGAACTGAGCTCCTCTTTACCACCGATAGGTCTGAACTGTTTTGTCTCGAGAACACGGAGTAACTTCGCCTGAAGAGACAGCGGCATATCACCGATTTCATCCAAGAACAGTGTTCCACCATCTGCCTGTGCAATTAAGCCTTTTCTATCCGACTCAGCCCCAGAGAACGCCCCTTTGGAATACCCAAACAGTTCACTTTCGAGCAAGTTTTCTGGAATCGCCGCACAGTTGATCGCCACTAAAGGCTCTGAATTGCGGCTCGATAGCTGGTGAATAGCTTGAGCGACTAACTCTTTACCTGTCCCCGTATCACCTTGCACCATAACGGATAACTGAGATTCAGCTGCACTGACTATCTGCTGACGTAACCTCTGCATCACTGGGCTCTGACCAATCAGGGACTGAGAAAGTTGATCGGCTTGATCTCTTTGCTTGGTATCTCGCTGCATGTCATTTAATGACTCAGTAAGCACTTGAATATCTCGTTGCTCACGCTCCATTTCTTCAAGCAAATTCCACTGCTTAGTAAATACATCAATAAATTTGATGCCATCTGCATTGTTAAACGCTTTAGAAATGGCTCCCTCATCACCCAACATAAACAACACGAGCTGAACCTGATTGGAACGCAGTGGTAAAGGTTGAATGCAGACACTTTCAAACATACCAACATTTGACACTAATTCAGCAAATGCTCGATCGGATTGCCAAAATAAAAGTTCATCGGCAGTGAGCGACATACTCTTCGCGCTTTGGAGTACATGCGCAAATGGATTGTTTAAGTCATTCACTGCCCAAGACGCGTCGATTTGACCTTCATGAGGTACCAATCGACGACCATCTGATGTCGGCATTAGAATCAAGCATTGTGATAGACTGAGTTCATCACTAAGAATCACTGCAAACTTCGCCGTAAGCTCATGTTTGGTTTTGATTCCGATTAGGTCAGTCACTCGTTCTAGCCAATTAGACATAGCTACTCTACCTCTCCGATAAACTCACCGTCTTGAGCTGCTAAATAAATCCGTGTGATTGGTTGCTGCTCAGAAAGCTTATTCAATAGGGCCAGTGATATTGGCGGAAGCAGTTGGCCTTCGATAATTGCCTCGAGCATACGAGCGCCATTTTCAGAACGCGTTGCTCTCGACAGGATTTCATCGATCAACGAGTCTTCAATAACCACTTCAGCGTCGTAACGTTCTCTAAACAGTTTCTCTAGACGAGTCAGTTTGCCACGCACAATTTGCTCTAGAACTTCTGGGTTGAGTGGCATGTAAGGAATCACTTCCATACGAGCAAGCAATGCAGGTTTGAAGAAGGCTGCTAGCTCAGGATAAAGCGCATCATCGAGTTCATCTAACTTCTCTTCATGATCAACAATCGTCTGGAAGCCTAAGTTTGAGGTAAGGAAAAATACAATGTTTTGACAATCAATTAAGCGACCTTCGCCGTCGGCAAGCTCGCCCTTATCAAACGCTTGATAGAAAAGATTGAGTACTTCTGGATGCGCTTTCTCAACTTCATCAAGCAGGACAACAGAATATGGCATCTTGCGGATTGCTTCGGTCAGTACACCACCTTCACCATATCCAACATAACCCGGAGGAGAGCCGATCAAGCGTGATACAGTATGCTTTTCTTGGTACTCTGACATATTAATCGTCGTCAGGAACTGCTTACCTCCGTAAAGGTTTTGAGCAAGCTGAACAACGGTTTCGGTTTTACCAACCCCACTAGGCCCAACAAGTAAGAATGCCCCCTTCGGACGACCTGGTCGACGCAAATCAGCTCGAGCAGTCAGAAGATGTTTATGAACGCGTTTAATCGCCACATCTTGCCCTTTAATGGCTTCACCAAGAATCGAAGTAAGGTGAGTGATCTTGTGTAGCTCGTCACTGTTCATCTGGTCGACAGGCACACCCGTCCAGTCAGCGATCACCTCAGCCACCTGCTGGGCGTCAACTTGAGGGTGGATCAAACGTTCATCATGTGGAATCGCTTCTAACTCTTCATACTTAGTACGAATTTGAGCTAGAGTTTCACTGCGTTGCTCTTCAGTAAGCGGCTCTTCACCGTTGACTTCATTGAGTGAAGCTCTAAGTTCAATAATCTCTTCAACTAATTGCTTTTGTTGCTGCCACTGCTCGGTTAAACGTTCACGTTCTTGCCCGTCAGCGACTTCTTCTGTTTTGAGTTCATCAAGTCTTTGTTGATTAACATCTTTGCCCAATAGCTGAGCACGCTCGAGCATATCAATTTCAAGTTGGCGTTGATGACACGCAGTTTCAATAAATGCCAAACGTTTTGGCGGTGCCGTTAGGTTAATAGCAATCCGTGCGCAAGCCGTATCAAGAACATCAATCGCTTTATCCGGTAACTGTCTACCTGAGATATAACGTACAGAAAGTTCAGCTGCTGCTTTTAGCGCGTCATCGGTAATAAGAACATCATGAGTTTTCTCGTATACCGAGTTCAGCCCACGCAGAATGTCCACCGCTTGCTCTACACTTGGTTCGTCAAGCTTAACCAGTTGGAATCGACGCGTTAACGCTGGGTCTTTTTCGAAATACTTTTTGTACTCTTTCCATGTGGTAGCAGCAATGGTCGATAGCTCACCACGAGCCAAAGCAGGCTTAAGCAAGTTAGCCGCATCACCACCACCTTCTTGGTTTCCGGCACCGATCAAGGTATGAGCTTCATCGATAAATAAGATGATTGGCTTTGGAGAGTGCTTAATGGCATCAATTACCCCTTTTAAGCGCTTTTCAAATTCACCTTTCACTGACGCGCCTGCTTGCAGTAGCCCCAAGTCTAGAGAATAGAGCTCAACACCTTGAAGCTGCATAGGCACTGTGCCTGCTACGACACGAAGTGCTAGTCCTTCGATCATGGCACTTTTACCAACACCTGCATCACCGACCACAATAGGGTTGTTTTTACGACGACGGCAGAGGATATCAATCATCAAATTGATTTCACTTTCACGGCAGAGAACAGGGTCTAACTCGTCCTGACGCGCTTGCTCGGTCACATTTGTACAGTACTTTGCTAAAACAGAGGTATCTGCATTGGCGTTTGTCGGTAAAGCACCCTTGGTTTGTTCAACCACTTGGGTTTCTGAAGATTCTGACAAAATCACATCGAAGTGCTTTTTCAAACTTTCTCGGTTAATCACATCCAATAGACGAACCAGCTTCTGCTCCATGTAGCGATCCGCGCGAGTTAAAGCGGCAAGCAGAATCGCACCAGAGCGAAGTTCCGTTTGATTCAGTTCTGTCGTCGACAGCAACCAAGCTTCTTGAAGAAGTTCAACAAGTAATGGAGAAAACGCAGGGTAGCTATCTAAAGACTGATCACGCACAAAGCTACTGGATATGGCTTGCTTAACATCGTCCATCGCCAGTTCAGACTGCTTAAAAATGACTCGAATATCTGAAAGAGGGTTGTCTAAAAGAACCTCAAGGTAATGTTCAAACGTAATTTCACTGTGCTGGCGCTCCATACACACGGTCGCAGCTTGTTCTAGTGCAAGCTTACTTTGTTCATTTAGTTTTGAGATTAGTGTCGGTAGTTCAATACGTATCACGGCAATCACCTAGCCTTTAATTATTCTATTTATAAGATTTGATTTAGTTGTTCGATAACGTCACTGGTTTTGACGTGTAGTAGGTAGCTATAACCAAGGAAAGTCCCGACCCAAAGCAATACAAAACCAGCAAAAATCGACCATAATGGGATTTGCTTGCTTAGCTTGTATTTCGAACGCACAACGTGTTCAGTCGCACTGGTTAAATGAGCGATATCGACTTCTTGATCTTGATTAATCAGTTTATGTAAGTGAGCAATGACTTTTTCTCGCTCTAACTTGCCTGACTCAATAACACGATATTTGCCTTCAAAACCCAAAACTAGGCACTGGTAGATAAACTCAAGCAGTGGTTTGTATTGCTGCGGTTCCGCCTCTAATCGTTTCAGAATGGTAAAAACCTTTTCTCCACCCCAGGTTTCATTATGGAAGCGTGACAGCATCGAGTGCTCAGCCCAGACCGTGGAAGAACCCCACTCGGTTCCCATTACCGCTTCATCTAGAAACGTACATAAGATGTAGCGGTAAGCCATCAATACTGCATGTTCGAAGCCCTGCTCAGTGAGCTCAATTTCGATGGTTTTAATCTCTTCAATCGTTTGCTCGTAAATCGCTTCAATATTTTCGCACTCAGACAACTGTCTAACACGCAGTGACAAGCCTAGCAGTGGCGTCGCTGCATCAATTAAAGGGTTAGACAAACTCCCTCTAAGTTGAAACCAATAATCCTGATCATGGTTTATTTTTTCTACATCATCGAAAAGTAAGCTGCTGTACTTACTCTCTTTTTTATTGATATCCATGGATTAACTCCTAATGGCCCAGAACTGAAGGTCGAGTTCTTCAAAGGCAGCAGCAACATGGAAAGCAAATCCACTAGAGTGCGTTAGCATCTCCCACTCACTGCTCGATTTATCAAGTTGGTAATAGGTATAGCCAGCGTGGTATGGCAATTGACGAGGAGCAACCGGCAACACCACCAAAGGGATACCCGGTAATTGCAATGAAATAAGCTCACGAATTTTCTCAACTGAAGAAACTTTCGTTTGTTGAGTAAACTGACGGCGCAGCTCATCCATTGGCATACGAGCCTTAACAGCAATGATGAAATCTGCCGTCTCCATTAATTGAGGGTCTTGAATCGGTGCAACCATCAAGCCGTACTTACGTTTATCTAACTGAATAGATACGGCTCTTGGCTCAAGAACCACACTGAGAGACTGACGTAGATTACGGATCAACGGCCAAAAAGACTCTGTTGGCATGTCGTGGTTGTAACTTATCGCTTTAGGTGGTAAACGACTTTCGTCAGTAAAGGTGGCTAACTCACCCGCAATAGTAGACAAGCACTCAAATAAACGCTCAGGGTGTAGGCTTCTAAGCTCTGCCAAATGCTGAATTTGCGGCTGTAAACGGTTTAGCGCTTGTAGCAACATAAAGTCCGACACATCAGCAACACCGCCTTGAGATGGAGAGCTAATACGTTGAGCGATGTTTTTGGCTCGCTCACGCATCAAACCAGATATCTCATTAACGAAACGGTGCAACGCCAAATTGCCAACGACATTGAGATGACATGGAATAAAATCAGGATCCATGACCACACTACCATCTGGTCGTTTCTCTAGAATGCGCCCCACTGCCATCGATGCATAAGCACTTCTGTCTTCTTTTTCCAACATGAGTTGGATTCGCATTGGTGACACATCTATGGTCGTCATATCACCTTGCACGGTATGGACATCGCGCACTTCAAGACGGCGGCTTTCGTAACGGCCTGTACCTTGCATATCTGGCCAGTTGATTTCCATCAACGACTCACTGCGCAGAGGAATCGCTAAATAAACTAGCTGGTTAGCCAAAGACGCGTCATCAATTTCTAGCGCATCAGGTAGCGTATCTTCTTGAGGAATACGAAAAGCCGTTCCATCAGGCATGATGCCAACGGCACGCTCAATAGCGATACGACCAAACGATAAATATTCTGGGTTGAGAGAAAACTCTGAAACACCATACAAGTAGCGACTGACAGAACTTAAACGCTCATCTATGTAATATTCCGTATAGCGTTGCTGTTGTTGGAAATGCTGTGGTTTGATGAACAAACCTTCGTTCCAAATAACACGATTTCGTGAAAACATCTTGTTTATTCCACCTTTTCCAACTTGACGTCATAGTCGCTAAGAAGCATCAACAGGTGATACTCCCTACCTTTGTTCAACACTTTGACAGCTTTTTTCCATTCACTCAGTTCGATATCAGAGAAGTTAGCCATAATCCCGATATAGTTGGTCTCTTCATCAACTTCTATTTCGTTAACGAACTTGAACTGACCTGGAGTCAAAACGTAGTCGTAACTTTTGACAAAGTTACTTTTCAGCGCTTTCTTATAATCTTCTTTCATCTGGTCATAGCTCGATGACATAAACATCGAGTCATCCACCAGCTCGAACACCTGGATCTCTACCGGAGAAGCCTGCCCCCAGATACTTGGGTTCACTCCCTCTTGAGCAACAATGCTGAAAGTCACTTTTGTCGGTAATTGAGTCGGGTCGTAGGGTTCAGGTTCACTACTGCAAGCCGTAAGAAAAATCGAGAGAAAGCACATCCATAGCAAATTTCTCACGTTTAAAACTCCAACTGTTTCTCGCGGATTTTTTTATCGTAAGCTTGCTCAAAAATCTCCCAGAACAACTTTTCAAAACCTTGTTGACGATGTGATGTCAGTTCTTGGTAGTAATTGCAGTACATATTCCACGCCCACTCGTCACCGTTTTGCGAGATGTCTTGGTGTGAACGCTTATAGTTTTGGAATCGACGCAGAAGTACTTGTGGTGAAAATGCACCTAGAATTTGAGTCAACGCCTCGCCTGTCGCATGCTGCATCGCTTCATTGTGAGCTTGTACATTTTTTAAACTCTCTTCAATGGCGGCGGGCGCTGAAAGGTGTACAGCACTTTTCTCGGAGTCGTAGAGCGTTTTGATTGTCTCTTCATAGGACAGACCAAGGCGAAGAGGATTATCTTCAATAGGCTGAAGGTTGCGATTTAAGGTACCAAATCGCCCTTCACTTACCTGTTGATGGAGATCTAAAATCCCTTGAATACAGGCTTGTAATGATTCACCCATTTCCTGTGACAACATATGCATACGCTCAATGTCGTCAGTATGGTTAACATTTGCTCCTAAACCATTAAGCATTGGCCCCGTTAACAGATGCCCGCCTGTCGTCGCAGGGCTTTTAACTGCCGTCTGCTCTGGTTGAATACTCTTCGCTACTTCTTCCTCTAGCAAATCTAGTGTTTGCTCATCCATTTGAAAGCCCTCTGAATCGTTGTTTGTCGTTGTTTGTTGAGACTCAAGCTCTACTGCTTGGTCTGAATTGAATACTTGTCGGTCTGATTTAGCGCTATGCTGCTTAGGCTGCTTCTTGCTACCAAAGCCGAAACTGAGAATTCGTTTTAGTGACATTGACGATGAAATCTCGTTATCGCTGTCAGCTTGCACGGTAAAATTGGGGTCTCTTAAAGTGAGATCTTCTTCAGGCACTAATCCTTGAGGTTCTAGCTCGTCATGCGATTTGGAAACCTCATCGCCAATCAGCGACTCTTCATCATTGGTTGCCATCAGTTCATCCAGTGCCGCCAAAGGTTCTGCGTTTTCATCTGTCTCATTCTTATCATCTTGCTCGATATCGAGTTCTTCATCTGAAAGCAGGTCATAGTGTGTGGTTTCGAATAAGCTCGTTAATGACCCCGTAGCGCTGTCATCCTCTAGATCCCCTAAAGCGACACGTATTTCGTAAGGTCCGATTTGTATTTGATCTTTATGGACCAACTTCGCGAGTAACCCTTTACCGACCGGCATTTCTGTACCATTGATGTAGGTTTCACCACATAAATCTCTTAGGCAGAAGGCACCATCAAACATAACGATTTCGCAATGTTCTGGATAAATACGCCCACTGGAATCTTTAAGGACCCATGCAGAAGCTGTAGACGAGCCAATCACGCCGCCGTTAGCATCCCAGTGCATTAGCGCTGTCAACCCAGACTCTAACTTTTGCGCATTGATAACCAAAAGATTTAAATTAAGTGTTTCAGTCGTTTCCATCTTTACTGCCTTACCTGAATTAGTACGCTTTTTTCTTGTTCACTGGATCCAAGGAATGAAGTCCATCCAAGGGCAATATCCGCAGAACTGCCTAACACGAAATCTGGCGCTTCGTTATCGTCCATTGTTAGCTCTAGGTCATAAGCCATTTGCTCACGTAAGATTAATTCAACCAATTTGCACAACGGCCCGTACTCTTGTCCTGAAGGTAAAAAATCAGAGAACTTCTTTCTCGATAACTGTTTAATGCAAATAGTGAATTTACCATTGCAGTCGACCACTGATTCCCCAACCATTGATGTCACACCTAACTGGGAGTTTGCACCTCCGACGCGAGATTGCTGTGAAGGGTCAATTTTTACGGTACGCCTTGTCCATTGGCGGATCTCTACTTCTTCGAGATCAAAGCAGTGCGCAATGATCCCCGATACCACTTGTGGAGAGCGACTACGTCCAGCCAACGTTCCCGAGTAAGCCAGCATCTTGCACCAGTTAATCGGGGTATCTCCGCGCAATTCTGGAGATCCCAAACCGACTAGCGAAAGCAACTGCGCTGAGAAATCATCCTGTGCATCCGGCTGAAAACGTACAAAGTAGCGGTACTTACGCCAGATTCGATAAACTAAGTTGATCAAGCGATTGTTGAAGAAGTCAAAAAACGGCTTCTTGAATCCACCAGGTTCTTCATTTAATAGCTGCTCAACCACATAACCTGGTAGTGGTGACTGCGCCCCAGACAGACCAAAAAAGTTAGTCATCATGACCATTCTCTCGTCGTTGAGCGTGTCTAGACGACTTACATCTGAGGGCGAAAAGCCTAAGCTTGGGTTAGCACTAAACACCAATTTGCACTGGCGCTCCCAATCGTCACCCTCCGGGTTCATCTCATTGAGTTTTTGCAGTAACTCAACCAGTTGATAAAAATTGTAATCATGGACGTCACTTGGCATAACAACCTCCTCAGGCTGTTCTGCTTGGTCCACTAAATCAGTGGCTGCATCCCCGCCTGAGTACCCCATGTATACCTCTCTTGATTAGTGACATTGACCACATTCAGTTCATGAAATGAGTTAATGCTCGCGTACAACGCAAAGAAATGGCTTAAAACAGTACCAAACAGGAATAAGTCGCCTTCAGAGCCAAACCCTGCCTGATCGATATATAAAGTCGATTGAAGACCACGTACGGGCAGTCCCCTAAGAATTTTATCTACGGGTTTCGATTCGATTTTTTGAATTGCTTCGAGACGCTGTCTAGAAACTCTTTCAGCCTGTCTGTCGACCAGAGCCTTAAAATCGTAGGCTCTAAGGACGCTGCTAAGGGCATCTTTTGATAACAATGACAAATAGTTGAGCGATAAGTTAGAAATCAATGTCCATAGCAAACTGCCATCCAAAACTGGCCTAAGCGATTGAGACGGCACAGAGATGTTAGCGAATGTCGCAAACGGTGGTGACGTATCGGTTGGCTCGCAAATGTCTCCAATTCCTAACTCCAGAGGCAGCAGTCGATTGGTACAATTCAATTTAATCGATACAGCTTCATCAACATCAACAGAAGTTGTTTCATCACTTCGAACAAATGAGATGAAAGATTCAAAGCCATCTCCTCTTATGCTCTGCTTTACTCGTGCTCGGTAGTAAAGCGCTGTTCTATTTCTGACTCTTTCCACTTCATGTTGGAAACTTTCAAAAGAGGAATACACACGCTTTGCACCTCGAATTCGTTTACCTTTCGATGTGGTGTCTTGCCACCCTGACACACTTTCTATATTGAACACTTCATAGTGAGATGGATAACGGCTCGAGGGTACAACTCGATATTCTGACTGACGACCAGAGAGCGAGATTGGATCGGCATCATGCTCAAACAAGTTGATAATGGGCGTACAGTAGAGCTGGAAGTTTTCTTTGGTCACCCGCACGTCGACAGGCAAAGTCTTCGAGAAATGAAGCTTTATCGTAAACCGCCCTGATACACTTTTCGGAATCGCCCTATCAAGCCCTGACAGATCAAAGAAATGAAAAGCCTCGGAAAATGACAAGTACTCTTGCAAGATGCGATAGCCTTCATAAACATTGGTTGGATAAGGCAGCAAAGCGTCTTCGCTCTCAAACCCCACCGTCTTAAAGTTGCCTTCTGCTAACGGAAATTCAGTGCCATTGACATCGATGCTCACTTTATCAAGGTAGTGATTTAGCCATAGATAAAGCATCTGAGAACTATATTTATCTCCCCCCAAGTAGAAGCGAAGATTATCAAGCATAGAGCTGCCGATATTGATATCACCATGCAAATCTAAAGTAAGATCAATGGTTGTCGCTTCACGAGTATGTTGCGCCTTAACATCGTTACAGCCCAATGGGTAAAGCTCTACCTCACGACAGGTTTGGAAGTGACACTTAGTACCAAAAACAGGCTTACTATCCACTTGTGTCCCTTTACGAATAACCTGTTTTTCACTAACACTTTTATCCGGAGAGAATGCCAGAATACTCATACTTGGAATCGGCCTTAGATAATTGGGCCAAAGCATGTTGATCATTGAATGAGTGAGTTCAGGGAATTCATCTTCCACTTTTTCTCGGAGCCTAGCGGTCAAGAAAGCAAAACCTTCGAGTAGACGCTCTACATCCGGATCCATGGTTCTGCCGTGGAGAAAGCGAGATAGCTGTGGGTGAATTTCAGTGAATTCACGCCCCTGCTCCTTTAAAAAGGCGAGTTCCTCTCTGAAGTACTTATCTTGAGTCATAATCCCTAAATCACTCGGTATTTTCTGTTTTGATCTAGTAACAAACTAATCTGAACACGATCATGTATCGCTTCACTATTGATCTGAGCTGTAATCTTGAACTGCAAAGACAAGGGGCTAAAGCTATCGGTATGGGCAGCAACTTCGATGTTTTTCAACCTTGGCTCAAAGTTGGATAAACAATCTTGGATGGCAAGTTTGACCTTAAGAGACAAATCAAGCGTATCTAGAGTCGCATCATTGAAATCGATTAGCCCTAACTCCGGCGAGCTTTGAGAGCCACCAACACGAGTGTTGAGTATCTTGGAGACATTGAGCTTAATCGACTCTAGTACATCACTCGGGTCCGGTCCTTGAGTTAAAGAGACGTTATTGGAATTGGCTTCTAAGCGTTCAAAGAAGCCAACACCAAACGTACTTTCTTCTGGTGCAAAGTACGTCATATCAATTAAGCCTGATCTAAACGACCAACCAGAGACAGCTCAAAGTTCGCACCCATGTACTTGAAGTGAGGACGCACAGAAAGTGAAACCTGATACCAACCTGGGTTCCCTTCTACATCAGCAACTTCAATCTTCGCAGCGCGAAGTGGGCGACGACTACGTACGTCTGCCGGCGGGTTCTCCTGATCAGCTACGTACTGCTTAATCCAAGTATTTAGCTCTCGCTCTAAGTCTTGACGCTCTTTCCACGAACCAATTTGCTCACGCTGCAATACTTTGATGTAGTGCGCTAAGCGGTTGATGATCATCATGTAAGGCAGTTGAGTACCCAGTTTGTAGTTGGTTTCTGCCTCTTTACCTTCTTTAGTATTCGGGAAGATTTTTGGCTTCTGGATAGAGTTAGCAGAGAAAAACGCCGCGTTATCACTGCCTTTACGCATCGTCAGTGCAATGAAACCTTCTTCAGCAAGTTCAAATTCTTTACGGTCGGTGATCAGCACTTCGGTAGGAATCTTGGCCTGCAGGGCACCCATAGATTCAAATACGTGTACAGGTAAATCTTCAACTGCACCGCCGCTTTGTGGACCAATGATATTTGGACACCAACGGTATTTGGCAAAGCTGTCAGTCAAACGGGTAGCAAACGCAAACGCTGTATTGCCCCATAGGTAGTGCTCATGAGATTGAGCAACACTCTCGGAGTAGTTGAAAGATTTGATTGGGTTTTCTGTTGGATCGTACGGTACACGCAGAAGGAAACGTGGGGCTGTTAAACCAAGGTAACGTGCATCTTCTGATTCGCGCAAAGAGCGCCACTTAGTGTATTTAGGGCTTTCAAAGATAGATTTAACATCTTTAATATTTGGTAGCTCTTCAAATGAATCGATGCCAAAAAACTCAGGGCCAACACTTGAAAGAAACGGAGCATGAGCCATCGCGCCTAGCGCACCCATATATTGAAGAAGCTTCATGTCTGGTGTAGAAGGAGTAAATGCGAAGTTACCTACAATTGCTCCAGTAGGCTCACCACCAAACTGACCGTAGCCTGAAGAATAAACGTGCTTGTATAAACCAGACTGAGTGGTTTCTGGAGCAAACTCGAAATCTTCTAACAATTCTTCTTTGGTTACGTGGAGAAGATCAATTTTGTTGTTTTCACCAAAATCAGTGCGATCAACAAGTAATTTAAGGCCTCGCCAAGAAGATTCCATTTGCTGGAACTTGCTGTCGTGCAGGATTTCATCCATCTGTGCACTGATTTTTTTATCTAGTTCAACGAGCATTTGGTCAACAAGAGATTTGTTCACCGCTTCTTCAGCTTGCTCAGAACCAATTAGATTTTCGATAAAGGCTGCTACACCCTTTTTGGCAATATCATAGCCATCTTCACTTGGCGCGATTTTCGTCTGCGCCATGATTTCATCCAGTAAGCCGCCTTCAGCCAGCTGGGGTCTTTCAAGTACCGTTTCTGTAGACATCAGGTATTTCCTAATCCATTAAATGACGAATGTTATTAGTCAGCATTTTGTTCTATTTAGCGTCTTCACTGACAAGGTTTAGCTCTTCTAATAGCTTGTCGCGCGAATCTTGTGAGTGAAGTAACTCTTGTAAGCGATCACGGAATGCTGGAATGTTGCCAAGTGGACCTTTTAGCGCAACTAAGGCCTCTCTAAGTTCAATAAGTTTGTTGAGCTCTGGAACTTGGTTAGCAATCGAGTCCGGTGAAAAGTCAGCTAGAGAGTTAAAACGTAGTTCAATAGGTAACTCTGCGTTTTCATCTTCAGTTAGTTTGCTTGTTACTGAAGTTGAAAGACTCAGTTCACTTTCACGCATCACAGATTCAAAGTTGTTTTTGTCAACTGAAACGGTACTACGCTCTTCGACAGGGGTTTCTTCGGTATGGCCTTTAAAGTCTCCAACCACTAGAGTTTTTAGTGGTAGTTCAACTTCAGCCTGAGCGTCACCAGTGGCAGGAATATATTTAATATTAATCCGCTCTTTAGGAGCAACGCTTCCTTCCTTAGACATAATCAAAGTTCTCCGATAATTAAATTTAAACAGGATGGTGTTTATATTGACAATAAAGTAACCAACCTATTACTCACAGGGAGAAAAGGTTAATTGACTTTATTGTCAGATATACTTTTTAGATGTTTTAATAATTCTTAAACGATCAATTATTAGAGAAAAGGAATTTATATTTTAAAAACATTATTCTCTTGAACCAATATCACATTTAAATAATTAATATAATTAGCAACACTAATTTAATACGGCCTATTAATATGACCTAAACAAAATAATGCACAGCATGAATCTGACCACAAAACAGTGTTCGGATTTCATACTTTATTCATGCTCAATAGGTGTTCCAAAGATAATCATGGTTATAGAAGTATGTGACTTCAGATAACTCATCCTTCAACGCTTGAGCTTGAGGAAGTTGAACCTCTGCTATTTTATCCACTATCTCTTTGTAATTGGTTTCAGCCTGATGGTACACGCTACTTAATCTGTCTTGCCCTGCGTTCTCCAGATAGAGCTCGAAGTAGGCTTTTGCTTTAGTCAGGTCTGTCTTTACAAAACTGTATCTTGGGCTGTTACCACTGTAGATATTGCCGAGGGTAACCAAAGATGTAATGTCACCTTGAACAACACCGACTTCTCTCCACTCTAGGGCTTCTTGAAACTTGCCCCGAGACTCCAAAATGGCAACATATCTTTTGATTGCAGGAATATACCCTTCCACCGCAGCATGCATATATCTCTTACGTGATAAGGCAACTCTTTCACTATCAAAAAAGTAGTCACCCTCTCCATTTTCTAATCTTTCGGCGCTTGTCATAAAAGCACTGGGGATTTCAAACTCCATCGCCTTTTCCAAGTAATACTCAGAGAGCTCTCTGTCCGACTCATGAAAATAGTCAGATAAGTGCAAATAGGCTAAACCCGGAGATAAAGCTCCCAAATCAATCAGACTGTTATAGTACGCGCTCTTATATTTATTACGCTTGGCATGACTCAACCAATCCCCGTTACGGTATAGGTATTTAAGTGCTGGCCTATTACCGCTTTCTGCGGCTTTTACCAAATATTCTCTCGCGTAACCCGTTGCACGAACGCCATCATGGTAGCCCATTGTTTCCATCGCGTACGCATAGGCTCCGTCGGGATAGTCATTGTCTGCAGAGTATTTAAGGTATTCTCTTGCTTCTGTGTTTTTGAACTGCGCTCGAAGCAATTTTCCATGCTTATAGGCATCTGCTGCAGACATCTTCTCTACATCATAATTATCACTCGCGAGGGCAGCGTTATTTAGCATAGCCACCGCGATGACGATGGCTAGGAATCTAACCGATATTGACACTGCTACCACCTTGCAACACCCCTCCACAACTCACAGGGTCACCAGCTCTTGCCGCTGGCTTTCCATCAATCTTTACCGTACCAGAACCTGCGGCAATGGAACGGTCATGTTTTGGGTTCTTGGGTTTATCGTGAGGCTCCAAAGGATCCCCTTGTCGGGCTGCAGGTATACCATCAATTTTCACGGTCCCCGACCCAGCGGTGACAGGCGTCGGTGGAAATCCATCATGCTCAGTTCCTATGTGCCCTACAATAATTCCATTTCCCATAAAAACCTCACAAGTTATAAGAATTTGAAAGACAACCTAGTAAGCAATTAACACACCAAAAATAAAGGCTAATGATATCCTGCTATATAAATCGCAAATATATATCTGAGCAAGTAGTTGCGAATTCTAGGCAAAGAGTCGCCTATGAATCAAGCAATTTTTTGCTCACCAATTAAGCATTAAAATTATCATTAGTATTTTGATAAAATAATAAATAAATAACATCACACAAATACCGTTTGGAATCCTAAATGTTATTTATAGATCTGATATTAATTTAATTTATTTTATTGTTATTTAATTAACGAAAAATCGATACACCCATTCCGATAAACAAGCAGATTTGGCAACAATCAATCAATAACGATTAACTAAACTCTAAATTAGCAATCATTAAATAAGCTAGGCATTAAAGCGTACGACACTAGAATTCTTGGGAGAAAAGTTCACAACAGAGGGGAAAAATGAGCATAATATTTTTTTCACATCGTGTAGTTCAGTGATAACTATCTAGGTTCAATTTTGAAAAATTTGGTGATATAGATCACACGGCCTGCTAACATGCGAAAAAATTACATGAGAGAGTGATGAATGGAATGTCGTTTAGGCTGCGGCGCATGCTGTATAGCCCCCAGTATTTCTTCACCTATCCCTGGCATGCCTAAAGGAAAGCCCGCAGGACAACGCTGTATTCAGCTAAATGAAGATAATCTTTGCAAACTATTTGGAAAGCCAGAGCGGCCAAAGGTCTGCCATGAGTTTAAACCATGCCCAGTGGTGTGTGGTTCTTCGAATCAACAAGCATTAGATAACATTACAGAGCTTGAAACCCTAACCTGATAAGTAAAAATTATCATCGTTATAAGACCTATTAATTAGTTCTCTAATTTAGCTCCAAAGATAATGTTTGTCTCATTTCTTTGGAGGTTAAAATGAAAAAACAGCTTAGCTTACTCGTGATTGCTAGCCTTTCTAGTTCGGTTTACGCCACTGAGTTCTTCATCGGTGCAGGTGGTGGCTACCAAGGAGTAAAGGGAGAAGTCAGCGATAGCGAATTCGGCACGTTCAGCGATAACGCTAAGGGTGGCGCGTTCCACATAAGAGCCGGCTTATATTTAGAGGATAACCACCGATTTACTGCCACGATCAACCACATGGTTGACTCTTCGCTCTATCGTAACCGTCTAAATGAAGAACCTGAGCACGTGAGCTCAGGTGTCGATCTTGCTCAAACAGAATACCTGATTTCTTATGATTACCTTCATGCACTAACTTCAGATTTATCTTTGTTTGGGGGTGCTACGGTTGGTTTGGTTAACAACCGAGTTGAAATGTCGATTTATAATCGTGATACAGGGGATGGCGCTTCTCACAAAGCCAGTCATACTGACTTCACTTACGGTTTACAAGTTGGTGCGCAATACCAAATTCTTGATAATTTATCTGCTGATTTACAATACCGTCATATGTTTGAATCATACGACAACACCATTAACTGGGACAGTGGCGAAACAACCAAGGTTTCAATCCCATACAACAATCAAATAAGTCTCTCATTCGACTACCGTTTCTAACGGGTTATTTCTCACGCGCAGTCTAGGGATGGATTGCTATCAAACATCGATTCCAATAAAAAACCGCAGTTTCCCGCGGTCTTATCATTTGATTAAGAAAGCTTCTGCCTACCAAGTAAAGAATGTGATAGCGTTGTGCCATCAACGAGCTCTAGCTCACCTCCGACAGGAACACCATGAGCGATACGGCTCGCTTGAACTTGATGCTCTCGGCATAGTTCAGCAATATAATGGGCCGTTGCTTCACCCTCAACCGTCGGGTTAGTGGCAAGAATCACTTCACTGATATCTCCGCGACGAAGGCGGAAGTCCAGCGTATCTAAACCAATATCACTAGGACCAATCCCATCGAGCGGTGAAAGGTGTCCCATCAGCACGAAGTAACGACCGGAGAATTGGCCGGTTGCCTCAACCGCTGCGATATCCGCAGGGCTTTCAACCACACAAATCTGACCATTTTCCTGTCTTTTAGGATTAGTACAGATATGGCAAGTTTCTTCTTCAGTAAAAGTACGGCACTTGCTACAGTGACCAATTTCGGTCATCGCATGGCTTAACGCATCTGCGAGCTGCAAGCCGCCTTTTCTATCACGCTGTAACAAATGAAAGGCCATACGCTGCGCCGACTTGGGGCCAACCCCAGGTAGACAACGTAAGGCCTCCATCAATTGCTCCAGCATATGACTGGTGCGCATTAATTCTTACTCTATTAGAAAGGCATCTTCATGCCTGGTGGAAGTTGCATACCACCAGTTACACCAGCCATTTTCTCTTTTTGAGTTTCTTCAACACGACGTGCTGCGTCGTTGAAAGCTGCTGCAATAAGATCTTCAAGCATTTCTTTGTCGTCTTCCATTAGACTTTCATCAATGTCAACACGACGAACACTGTGACTACCAGTAATGGTTACTTTCACTAGGCCAGCACCAGACTCACCTGTTACTTCCATATTAGCGATTTCTTCTTGAAGCTTTTGCATGCGATCTTGCATTTGCTGGGCTTGCTTCATTAGATTGCCCATACCGCCTTTACCAAACATGTTTATCTCTCTGGTTAGTTAGCTTGTTTCGTTATTAGATGGGGCCCAATTAGTAAAACTCAACCCCGACAATTATATTGGTCTAACGCTCTCTTTATCGAGCTGAGCAGCAAAGCGCTTCTCGATAAACTGAACGTTCTGATCTTGCTCTAAGCTGGTGAAAGCTTGCTGTAAACGCCCTTGATAGAGCTTATCTCGCAGCTCCAGTGGCGTTTCACCACTCTCTCCTACTTCGACACTCAGGTGACACTCTTCTCCGAGAACGCGATTGAGCTCCCCCAGCAGTTCACTTTGCGCTTTGTCTGTATTCAGATGCGCCTGTGTCGCTCTTAACGTCAATGAAATAGACGCGCCACTTTTCTCATAATATGAGTTTAGTGCAAGCTGCTCCGTTAGCTTCGCTGTTGTTAGCTGGCTAATCAGTTTCGCCCATTCATTTTTTTCTAAGCTCTCATCTACGAGCTTTTGCACCATTTCTGGTGTTTTCTCATGTTCTAACGCCTTTTTGAGTAACGTTGGCGTTAGCTCTATCGATTCTTTCTGAGTCTGAGGTAAGGTCGGTTTCCATTGATATGGTTCATCCTTAGCTGGCTCAGGTGCTGCATTGAAGTTGGATTGTGACAATGGCGACACCTGCGCTGATCCACCGTGTTTTTTTGCTACACGGTCTAAAACAGACTCTGGTTTTGCAGATGTCGCATTAGCCTTTTTTGGCGTATTACCTTGCCCAGGGTTTAACCCTTTTCTTTGCGAACGTAACTGATGACGTAGACCACTCAAAGGTGAAGAAGTTCGTTCACTCGGCTGCGATGATGGCTGACTTTGCGGCTGAGCTGCTGGCTGCCCCATATCTGGCTGAGGGGGAACAAACTGCTCACTTGGTGGCATGTATTGCTCAATCGGTGGCCCATCATATTGTGGCGGCTCGTAGCCATAATCCGCAACAGGAGGTACTACGCTTGCAGTTGGATCAGGTTGAGAAACCTGAGGTCGAGATTGAGGAATTGATGCCTTAGGCTGAGCACGCAGGGCTGGGTTGACCACAGGAACCGTGTTCACAGGTTTAAGTTCAACAGGAGCAGACGCTTCAACTTGAGTGCTAATGGCATTCGCTTGCGGCTGGGAAACAGGTCTAAACGCCATCATACGCAAGATAACCATCTCTAACCCCACTCTTTCAGAAGGAGAGAGAGGGAGATCTTGTCGTCCCTTTAACGCAATTTGGTAATAAAGCTGAACATCTTGTGGGCTTAATGCACGCGCAAGAAGCTCAACTTTTTCCGCATCAGGCTGGTTTTGGTCTAATGTCGCAGGCAATGCCTGATACATAGCAAGTCTATGCAGTTGTGTCGCTAACTGTTGGAGCAAACCATCCCACTCAACGCCATTTTGAGCGAGAGTTGCGATACACTCCATCGCCGTTTGTGGCTGCTTAGAACTGATAGTTTCAAGTAGGTGTAAAGCTTGATCGGTATCTAAGGTTCCGAGCATATGTGCGACGCTGTCCGTCAGAACTTGACCATTCCCTAGGGCAATCGCTTGGTCAGACAGGCTTAGCGCATCACGCATACTGCCATCAGCCGCATGTGCGATCATACCTAATGCTCTCGCTTCAGCATTAACGCTCTCGTGTTGAAGGATGTGATCAAGCTGCTCATGAATATTATCGACGCTGATTGGTTTCAGATGGAACTGAAGACAGCGAGATAAAATGGTCACAGGAAGTTTTTGAGGATCTGTGGTTGCCAGTAAGAATTTCACATACTCAGGTGGCTCTTCCAATGTTTTCAACAAGGCGTTGAAACTATGACGTGAGAGCATGTGAACTTCATCGATCAGATAGACCTTGAATCGACCACGTGCAGGTTTGTACTGCACGTTATCGAGAAGTTCACGAGTGTCTTCAACCTTAGTTCGAGATGCCGCATCGATCTCTAGTAAGTCAACAAAACGACCTTCATCGATCTCTTTACAGGTATCACATACTCCACAAGGTGATGCGGTAATGCCGGTTTCACAATTCAAACCTTTGGCGAACAGACGTCCGATAGTGGTTTTACCCACACCACGAGTGCCGCTAAACAAGTACGCATGATGAAGACGATTTTGCGCCAACGCATTTTCAAGCGCGGTGAGAACATGGGCTTGACCAACCACTTCGTTAAATTTGGTTGGTCGCCACTTTCGCGCTAAGGCAAGATAACTCATGAAACGATACCTATAAATAACCTACCCGATTAGTGACCTTCAAATTCACAGATGCTGTAAACGTTAAGGCCTAGGCCTTCAAGACGTTTATCACCACCAATCTCAGGCAGGTTGATAACGAAAGCAGCGTGCTCAACGTCACCGCCAAGCTGGCGAATCAGCTTTGTAGTCGCTTCAATCGTACCGCCTGTAGCAAGTAAGTCATCAACTACAAGAACTTTGTCACCTTCACTGATCGCGTCAACGTGGATTTCAAGCGTGTCTGTGCCGTACTCTAGCTCATAAGACTGAGCAACAGTCGCACGTGGTAGCTTGCCTGGTTTACGTACTGGTACAAAACCAAGACCAAGCTCTAAAGCCAATGGCGCGCCAAATAGAAAACCGCGAGCTTCAGTACCAACGATTTTGGTAAAGCCCATATCTTTGTACTTATCAACTAACAGCTGAATCGTCGCCTGATAAGCCGCTGCGTCTTCCATTAGACTTGTTACATCACGAAATAGAATGCCTGGCTTAGGGTAATCTGGGATGCTTTTAATACTTGATTTGATCTGTGAGATTGTTTCAGTAGTCATAATTCATTCTTAGATTGGCTAGTTGGCGCATTTTTCCAAACACTGACCATTTGCTAGCGTAATTCTGAGCACAACCTAACCTCTGGAAATGACTAACGTAACTGCCGCGGTTTATTGTGCCTAAAAAACAAACGCCCACTTCAAAAGCGGGCACACTTCTTCACAATCTTAGTGATTTTCTTCTCTATCGGCAAGGTACTCAGTCACAGGCAGACGAATAAACCAACTGAGTAAAATGATGAGCATCAATACAAGGGCAATCTTTAACCAGAAGTGCGGTACGACCCAAATTGAAAAAGCAAAACTGATGAGTATGCATATCACACCGCGCTTTTTGACCTTAGCGGTCACAGCGCCATTTTGATGCCAATTCGTCAGAATAGGACCAAATGTTTTGTGCTGATGCAGCCAACGATGAAACTTGGGGCTACTGCGCATAAAACAAGCGCTAGCAAGAAGAATAAACGGAGTGGTCGGTAGGAGTGGTAAAAAAATACCTATAAAGCCCAGAATTAGGCTGAGCACACCAACAAAATTAAGAAAGAGTCTGCGAATTAAGATGGTATGCTCCGAACGCTATTTAGAAGCCCGCATACCCATTAAGCACGCGAATCCAAGTCAAGGTTGCTGGTAGCGTTGGGATAAGCAGTACTGCTATGAATCCAAGAAAGTAGTAAATATTATAAGGTTCTTTAAAATCTTTGTCTGCCATGAGCTTGCTTCTCTAATTATAGGTGTTGACTTTACTCCCATGAGATTAATCAAATGTTAATAACTTGGGTTGTTTTTGTTTTATGGCGGACTATACCCTAATCGTTAGTCGACAAACACCGACTAACAAAAGGGTTATTTGAAATGTGTCTGTTGAGCCTTATACCTATCGGGATAAGTCATGCCCAGATAATGATTCTAGCTGTGGCGACTAGGCATTGCTGCCACGATAAATATCTAAGCTAAAACTGCTTGAACCCAAACGACTTAACGTTAACTGACAAGCGGATTGAATGGGCAAGTCAGAGGTAATAAAGTTTTTAACGCAATTTTCTCCTAGCATAACCCCTGCCGGAATATGCTGAGAAAAATACCCATTAGCCCATTGAGCATCTAATCCAGCAGGGAGAAGTGATAACGTTCCCTCGGATAAATCAGCGATACCAAATATGGCCTTAACTGGTGTACTGCAATCAGAGCACTTAATCCCCTTTTCAAGCAGGCTTGCTATGTCTTTAAGATCGGCATTAAAGCACTTGAGGTTACGTAGATAATCATGGAAAAGTGCCCGAACCAATAAGGTGGTTGCCGCTCCATGCTGCCCTTCACTGTCAGAATCAACGAGATAAAAAGCAAACTGACCGTTGATAAGCCATGCATAATCGAATACGAGTGGCATCACATCCGTTGACTGGAGCAAGCGATAGCTGCATTTCCAATCGCCTTGAGAAGTGTCCTTGTCTGGTAACAAAGCATGTAGCAAATCTTTGGCTGCGCTTGGATTCTCGTCAAGGTACTCTAAATGCCAATGCAACTCTTGCTCTTCTGGCATATCACCGCTATCGACTCTGAACCATTGACTGGAAAAATCACGTTGATCGCTTAAATGGTTATCCGAGTCATCGAGGGTGTTTTCGATCGCGCACGCTAGGTGCTCATGATTGCTAATCGGTTTAGGTAAAAAATCTTTAATCCCAAACCTCAGTGCTTTCGCCACATCTGAAATTTCATCAGTGGCAGAAACAACAATTAGCGGTAATGAGGGGTACTCGAGGCTCACCTCTTCAACGAACTCGATACCATCCAAAATGGGCATCGACAGATCACACAGAATCAAATCCGGTTCATTTGAACGCAGTTTTTGCAACCCATCGAGTCCATTCTCCGCCTCTACAACCTTGTAGCCTTGGGATTCTAGAAAGCCGAGTGTAATGCGGCGGAAGATCGGATCGTCATCCACCAGCATGATCACCTTTTGCCCAGCGGCGACAGGCACAGCCGCACTGGTTCCAACTTCAACTGTTTTATGCATAAATCTTTGCCTCACACAAACTAATGTTACTGCTCTTTATTGTTATTGTTGTATTTAGTTCTACACACTCCTTAAAAAGTAGTCTCGAACTGCGATTTATACAAATCTTCCACTTTGAAGCCTTGTTGCATACTATATGTATGGAATAACAAATATCGATAAACTTGTTGATGTGACTCAAACTTTGACGTTTGATATACATATAAATTAACCAAATTCGTAAAAATGTGTGTCTGATACAATGAAATTAGATGATCTAAACCTATTTAGACTGGTAGTCGAAAACGGGAGTTATACCGCAACTTCTCGTAAAACGATGATTCCTGTAGCGACAATAACGCGACGTATTCAGGCTCTAGAAGATTCTTTGAACCTACGCCTTCTCAATCGCCATGCTCGTAAACTTTCCCTTACAGAAGCAGGTGAACGTTTTTACAATGAATGTTCTCCTCTGCTTAGCCGCTTAGCCTCAGCTGCAGAGGAGTTAACCGATGAGTGCCGAGGGGCTGCGGGTAAAATTCGTATTACCGCGCCTTCAAACCTGACTAAGCGCATGATGATGCCTATGTACAATGCCTTTATGGCTAAGTACCCTGACATCAATATTGAGCTAACGACCAGCAACCACGCCGATCAGTTGGACCCAACTGAGTGGGATGTCATTTTTCGCGTTGGTCCGCAGCGTGACTCTAGTCTAATCGCGCGTAAAATCAGCTCAGTGGCTGATATTCTGGTCGCTAGCCCTGAATATCTGAAGTTAAATCCAGAACCTAAGCACGCAGAAGACCTGCATCACCACTCTTTGCTTAAAGGATCGCCACTGCTAAAATGGCAGCTGTCAAACAATAGCGGCGAAACCGTTATCAATAATGATAAAGGCCGTTTTCAAGCCAATACCTTAGACGTAGTAAGAAGCTCTTGTTCTTCTGGTTTAGGTATCACTCTTATGCCTGATGTCATGCTGAGGGAGTACATTGAGGATGGTAGCTTAGTTCGCGTTCTCGAAGACTGGAGTGCTAACCCGCGCGATATCTATATGCTCTATAACCATAAAGATCATCTACCAGAAAAAGTCCGTTTGTTTATTGATTTTGTTATTGCTTACAATCTTCACTAAACAATCGCCAAAAGTAAAAAAGCTTGGTAATCACCAAGCTTTTTTTAATTCTTACAGATACTCGACGAACTTACTCAAATCCCGCTCTGGTACTTTCATTGGTGTGCAACCTGGCGTACCAAGATAAAGGAAACCAACAATTTCATCGTCACCTTCGAGATTAAACGCTTGGTGCACTTCTTGGTGGAACATCCACTTGCCCGAACGCCAGAATCCCTGAAAACCTTGAGCAACCGCTGCCATCTGCATCGCTTGAACCGCGCAACCAGCTGAAAGGTATTGCTCTAGCGCTGGGACTTTCTCGTGTTCAGTCACTTTAGCAATAACAGTAATCACCATTGGGGCACGAAACGGCGCATTCTTCACCTTGTCCACAACGGCTTGTTCACTGTCCTCAGCTTGTGCGGCTTTGACTAGAATGTCAGACAACTTGTTGAGCCCCTCACCTTGCGCAATAACAAAGCGCCACGGTGTCAAACCAGCATGATCTGGCGCTCTTAGTCCTGCGCGAATAATGTTTTCCAGCGCTTTTCCTTCAGGAGCAGGCTCAGATAACTTTGCGATTGAGCGACGGTTCAACAATAAATCTAGAGCATCCATGAGACTTCCTTTTTAGTGTCTTGTTTTTCTTGATAATAACGCCCATAAACGAAAAAGGCGAACCCATTGGTTCGCCTTAGTAGAGCTTTGGTTTTAGTCGTAGAACTTAGCGCCAATGCCTGCTCGCGTGAGTAAACCATCACATGGAGCAAATCGATCGCCATATTTCTGCGCATGCTCGTTCATGATCTCCACCAATTTTTCGATTCCAATTTGATCCATATAACGGAATGGACCACCAAGGAATGGAGGGAAACCGATACCGAAAATAGCACCAATATCACCATCTCTTGGGCTGCGAATGATGCCTTCGTCTAAACAGCGAACCGCTTCATTGAGCATTGGTAGAACACAACGCATAGCGATGTCTTTCTCAGCAAGCTTGGATTCTGGGCTCAAGCTCAGTAACTTATACACTGACTTGTCGACTTCTTTCTTTTTGCCTTTGTAGCTATAGAAGCCTTTACCGCTCTTACGTCCTTTACGATCATCGTTGAGCAGCTTATCGAACACATCTGGCCCTTGGAAACGTTCACCGAGCTCAGCGACTAAAATAGGCATAATTTTGGCACCAATATCAACGCCGACTTCATCCAGTAGGGTGATTGGCCCAACCGGGAAACCAAAATTAAGCAGTGCAGTATCAAGCTGTTCGATTGGCTCTCCAGTCAACAGAACTTGCGCCGCTTCATTCATGTAGGGCGCTAAGATTCGGTTTACGTAGAAACCCGCACAATCTTTAACCACAATCGGTGTTTTGCCTTGCTTACGCGCAAATTCCACTACCGTTGAAATCGTTTCATCCGAAGTGCCTTGATGAGGAATCACCTCTACTAATGGCATTTTCTCTACTGGACTGAAATAGTGTAGACCGACGACGTTTTCCGGGCGCTCCGCTTTCTCTGCAATCTGATGGATTGGCAAAGACGAAGTATTGGTCGCGAAAATGGTACTATCTTTGGCGTTACTCTCGATATCTGCCACCATTTGTTGCTTAAGGTTGAGATCTTCGAATACCGCTTCAATAACAATATCGGTGTGGTTAAAGCGAGTAAAATCTGTCCCACCAGAAAGCTGCAACATTTTACTTTGCAGTTGCGCTTTAGAGAGGATGCGACGTTTTCTTTGCTTCTCAAACAGTTTGTAATTGTATTTGAGCGCGTTAAGTACACCGTCATTAGACACATCTTTGATTCGAACAGGCACTTTTGCTTTAGCCACACTGACATGACTAATCCCTGCGCCCATAAGGCCACCGCCTAGAACCGCTGCTCTTGCAATAGGTTTAGGTTGAGCATCACCGCCGTGCTCTTTTTTCATCTCTGTGGTTGCAAAGAAGATCGAACGTAGCGCTTTTGACTCAGAGGTCATCACTAACTCCCCAAAACGCTCAGCTTCTTTCTTCTGACCTTTTTCAAAGCCCTTTTCGAGACCAAAACGAATCACTTCTAAAATGGCGTCAGCTGCCGGGTAGTTACCTCGAGTCTTCTCTTTCGTCTTTTTAGCAGCTTGCTCAAAAATCACTTTTCGGCCTAAGCCTGTATTAGAGATAAGTTTCTCTTTAGTCGAAATCTTACGTTTGCCTTTCTTCTTATTAGAATTCTTTTCAACAAAGCTTTTAGCAACATCAAGCAACACCGTATGAGGAACGACCGCATCTGCCACGCCCAGTTTTTTCGCTTTCTTTGCTCGAAGCTGTTTGCCAGTAAGAATCATATCTAGTGATGGCAACAAACCAATCAGACGAGGCAGTCGTTGAGTACCACCCGAGCCTGGCAAAAGGCCAAGCTGAACTTCTGGTAAGCCTAAACGGGTTTTATCTGAATCACTACACACACGGTAATCACAAGCTAGTGCGAGCTCTAGTCCACCACCCAGACATGGGCCGTGAATAGCGGCAACGACAGGATAAGGCAAGTCCGAAAGCTGCTGGAACATTTGCTGACCTTTTTCTGCCAATGCCTGCGCTTCCTTAGCACTGCTACAAGCATCGAGCATACGCACATCAGCCCCTGCAATGAAGTTATCTGGTTTTAGCGAATGAACCACTAACCCCTTAATTGCCGCACCTTTCTCCGCAAGTTGGCTGAAGATCGCTTCCATTTCGTCAGCGAACGCTGCTTGAAGGGTATTCATTTTCTCGCCTGGGACGTCGATAGAAAGCCATGCGATATCTTGATCATCAATGGATAAATTAAATGCAGTTTTGTCGCTCATTACTCTACCTCCAGTACCATAGCTGCGCCTAAACCGCCTGCGGCACAGGCTGTATTCAATGCTAAACCACCACCTCTTCGTTGCAGTTCACGCAACGTTTGAGTGATCATGCGCGCGCCTGTCGCAGCAAATGGGTGACCATACGCAATCGAGCCACCTAACACATTGAATTTATCCATATCAATTTCGCCAATCGCTTTTGTTCGACCCAGCTTCTCTTGAGCAAACTTATCGCTTGCGAACATTTTAACGTTTGAAAGCGCCTGCGCGGCAAAGGCTTCATGCATATCGATCAGCGTAAGATCTGAAAGCTCAATCCCCGCGCGATCGAGCGCCATCGGTGTCGCGTAAGAAGGTCCCATTAGCATGTCCTTCTCCACACCAATTGCAGAGAAAGCGTAAGAGCGAATGTAACCCATGATATCTAAGCCAAGTTCCTTCGCTTTGCCTTCGCGCATCAACATAATTGCCGCAGCACCATCGGTAAGAGGCGTACTGTTGGCCGCGGTTACGCTGCCGTACTGGCGGTCAAATGCAGGACGAAGTTTTGCGTAACCCTCAATCGTTGAGTCTTCACGAATATTGTTATCTTTCGCGATCCACTTCTTGTAGGGTTCAGGGAATGCCGTCATGACTTCCCCTTCTATTTTGCCATCATTCCAAGCTTGAGCAGCAAGCGTATGAGAGCGGTGAGCAAGTTCATCTTGCGCCTGACGAGTAATGCCATGTGATTTCGCCATTTGCTCCGCCGTTTGACCCATTGACAAGCCAGTAGAATACTCAGCGACTGCAGGCGGTACTGGCATTAAATCTTTCAATGACAGAGTTTTAAGAATATTGAGCTTTTGGCTGAGTGTCTTGGTTTTACTCAGTGCTAGCAGGTTTGCCGCTAGTTTTTTAGAAACACCAATTGGCAGAACAGACGACGAATCTGCACCACCAGCAATACCGACATCAATGGTTCCCGCCATAATGCTTTCGGCAACGTTTACGGCCGATTGGAAGCTCGTCGCACAAGCACGTGTCACGCTGTAAGCATCGGTATTAATGTCCATCCCTGTTCCAAGCACGATCTCACGTGCGATGTTTGGTGCTTCAGGCATTTGCACAACCTGACCAAACACAACTTGCTCAATCAGTTTTGGATCGATTTCAGTGCGAGCAAGCATATCGCTCACGACCATTTTTCCGAGGTCTACCGCCGGGACTTGGCTAAATTCTGTACTTTGACGCGCAAACGGTGTTCGCAAACCTGCGACAATCGCTACACGTTCTCCTGAGCGAGTTTTCACTTCCTGCTTGCCCATTGTTGCTCCTTAATAAATAGAGGTCTGACCAGAATCATTGTAACGAGAATGTTAATTCAATCAAACGGTCGTTTGAATAAACGTGACTTACGACAGATTACGCTGCTTATCAGCCAATGGCGATAAATAACACTGGACTAAGAGATAACTTGATAAAATAGGTGTAACTTATAGGTAGAATGGTTGTCGTAGAGATTGCAGGCAAAAAAAAACCACACAAAGCTGTGTGGTTGGAATATATAAAGCAATTAACTTACGCCAATTGAAATAATCAGTTTCCTGATTAGGAGAAAGTAAAGTCAGCCTTCAAAAGGAAGTGTCATCTTGCTCAACTTGTCAGTGTAAACACCGACTAGATGACAGGTGTTACTATAACCTTTCGAGTGTGCCAGATTTTGAAATAGATCAATTTTAAGTGGAAAACTAGCTAACAGATGCTGTTATATTTCACTTCACCTATTCACAACATCAATTACTGCGCTTTTATTGCGGCTTCTAATCAAGCAATAACTTTAGCTTGCTAAGTAATGAATATGTACCACTGCCCTGCTAGTCGCAGTGACAACAACAATAAAATCACAGAGCAACGAGGGAGGCTCCTGTGTCAATCATCAACTTTTTTGGAAAGAAAAAGTCCAATGATCCGGTCAACTCGGATATGGACAGACAAAGAAAATACGAAGCGCTCGTTAGGGCCTATCACAGAGACTTATACAGGTACGCCTATTGGTTGTGTAAAGATCCAACCATTGCAGAAGATCTGGTACAAGAAACTTGCCTGCGTGCATGGAAGTCTCTCGATAGCTTACAAGACGAAAAAGCGGCTAAATCTTGGCTTATCACGATATTAAGACGAGAAAACGCGCGCCGTTTCGAGCGCAAACAATTTGACCTGGTAGATATCGACGACCATGGCAACGATGCTAAGGTTTCGGACGATCCTCACCATCAAACTCAATGGGTTCAAGCTCAGATAATGAAGCTTGAGGAGGATTATCGAGAACCACTGTTCCTCCAAGTTGTGGGGGGATTCAGCGGTGAAGAAATCGGCGAGATACTCGGTCTTAATAAGAATACGGTAATGACTCGGCTGTTTAGGGCGAGGAACCAGTTAAAAGAGATGTTAGATTCAGAGAATACACATAGGGGGCAGCAAAATGGATGAATTAGAATTTCGCCGACGCATCATGTCCGATCCTAAACACAGAGATAGTGAGATATGTGCGGCTATAAAAGAAAGTGAGCAAAACGCACAGTTCGCTGATGAAGTCCTCGATCTCGACAAACAGATTGCAAAAGCAATGGCAGTCGACGTACCTGAAGATCTGGCTGATAAGATCTTGTTTAATCAGACGTCTGTCGCCAGAGATAACGTTGTACGACCAAACTTTGCTCGCAAGGCGATGGCAATGGCAGCGTCGGTAGCATTTGTGGCAGGTTTATTGGTTGGCCAGCTAAATTGGAGCAATCTGGTTGTCTCTCCAGCACAAGCGAGCTTAGCAACAACGGCGCTTCAGCATGTCGTTGATGAAAAGCCATTTATCCAAAATCTTGATGAGCAGGTCAAATCATCACAAATCAACGCCAAGATGATGCCTTTTGACCACCAACTATCTGAAACCTTTCCGTACCATGTGTATTACTTAAACCACTGCGGCTTCGGTAAATCCAATGCGCTACATATGGTATTCAGAGGGGAAAAAGGCAAAGTCACACTGTTCTTAACCGGGATTCCATCTAACCAAGCAGTCGACTTCAATGAAGACGGTATGGCTGGAGTTGTGGAGCCAATGGGAGACACCAGTATGATCATTGTCGGTGATGAAGGTGAAGATGTGGCTAAGATCGCTGAAAGCATATCTAAAATCATCAAACCAATGATTTAACAAAATAGCAACATTTTGTGACCCACGTCATGGCTTGGACATCCTGTTCAAGCCATTTTTTTAGCACAAAATTAGAGTCAAGACTCTAAAAAGACGTTTTTTGCAGCACTTTCTTGCCAGATAACCATCATTTCCATAATTTTATCGTCCTGATCGGCAATGGTCGGATTTCTATATCATATACTTGAGTCTAGTATCAGCCACCACTGAGCTTTTGCTCAAATTTTATCGTCCACTTAGAGACGAACAAAAAGGAAAAAGCAAAAATGAACAAGACGCGTCTGTTTAAAAAATCACTATTAGCAGTGACAATCGCAACAACTTCTCTAGCTTCGCAGCAAGCTCTCGCTGCCGGTTTCCAACTTAACTCTCAATCTGCAACGGGCCTAGGCCGTGCATTTGCAGGTGATGCTGTTATCGCGGATAACGCTTCTGTTATGTCGCGTAACGCAGCAGCAATGGCTCTATTTGACCGCACTGAAATGTCACTTGGTTTTAATATCATTGATTCAGAAGTTGAGGTTAAAGACGTTACACACGTTCGACCTGCAGCTGCTGGCGGAACTAGAACCGATGTGGAAAACACCCAAAACGATGCAACCTCTTTCGTACCTAACTTATATGTATTGCATCCAGTTAACGACAAGTTTGCTGTAGGCCTTGGCCTATACTCGAACTATGCTACTACCAACGAGTTTGATGATTCTTGGGGACAAGGTACAGGAGCAATATTGCCGGGTCCTACAGCAATACCTGGTGCAGATGCCTTTGGTGGTACTACAAACCTAAGCACAATGAACGTTCTACTTGCAGCTTCTTATCGTCTAAACGAGCAGTGGAGCATTGGTGGCGGCCTTGATATTATTTACGGTCAAGGCGAACTAAAGCGCAAAACAAACTTCAATGGCGCAACGGAGCAGGAGCTTCTCGATATCGATGCTGACGGAATTGGTGTAGGCTTTAACCTAGGTACAGTGTTCGAACTAGATGAAAATAACCGCTTTGGTTTGAGCTACCACTACAGCCCTGAGATTGAAGCAAGCGGCACAGCGAAGAAATACAATAGTGCTACAGGCCAAGTCGAAGATATTGGCAAAGTAAAAATTGCTCTTCCTTCGCGTGCAGAGTTCTCAGGTTACCACCGCATAGAAGATACTAAATTCGCAGTGCATTACAGCATCCAGTACATTAGCTGGAGTGACTTTGAAGAGCTAGGCTCAACTAGCGGTACTCAGGTAAAAGAATACAAGTGGAAAGATACCTACCACTACTCGATTGGTGGTACTTACTACATTAACCAAAACTGGGAAGCACGCATTGGTTACATGTACGACCAAGGTGTACAAGATGAGCTAACTTCAGTGTCTGTACCAGACTCTGATCGCCAATGGTTCTCTGCAGGTGCGACTTACCACCTAAACAAAGACCAGTCGATTGATCTAGGCCTTACCTACCTGACAAGTAAAGAGAAGCAGGTCAAAGACGATTTGAGCGGTGTAACATTAGAGGCTAAGACACAAGCAACAGCTTTCCTATTTGGTATGCAATACACGCACAAATTCTAAGCTCAGCTTACAATTTCTATCCAAAGGCCAGCGCTTGCTGGCCTTTTTCTTTTAATTTAACTCGCTTTAAACTCTGCTCTTTCTCAGTTCGAATTGCATGACCATTCCCAAAATTCTAGCTTACACACGTACTCCATAAGCGATATTGGTGCTACAAATGTTCGCTGAAATATCAAAACATTACATTAACATCCAGTGTTTATATCTATTAAATATAATAATAGTTATATAAAACTCCAAATAGTATCGGTACAGTGTTTTTAATTTTTAAAGTAATAGCTCTAACCCTATGATCGCTCGACACAAATACAATCAGTTCAGCGAACATTACAATGAAAACGAATAAGACTCTTCTATCACTTGCTGTAGCATGCGGCCTAGTGGCAACCTCTTCAGCCGTAAACGCAGCGGGCTTCCAGTTGGCAGAATACTCAGCAACAGGTCTAGGCCGTGCTTACGCTGGTGAAGCGGCAATGGCAGACAACGCAAGCGCACAGTGGCGCAACCCAGCTATGCTGACTTATCTTGAAGGCACACAGATCTCTACTGGTGCGATTTATGTTAATCCAAATGTCGATGTTAGTGGCAACATCGATGGCTCAAAAGCTCAAGTAACTCTACCAGACTCATCCGTGTCTTCATCAGATTTTGCCAACGACGCTATTATCCCAAACTTGTACATTTCACATCGTTACTCAGACGAGTTTGCAGTGGGTTTTGCGCTAGGTACAAACTACGGTATGGAAACAAACCTCGGTAACGACTTTGCCGCTGCTCACTTCGGCAACGAAGCTAGTGTAACAACCATGGAAGCAAACCTAAATCTAGCTTACAAACTCAACGACAGTGTGAGTTTTGGTGGTGGTCTGCGCTATGTAATGGGTGAAGGTAGTTTTGGAGCTAAAACACCGAAAAGTAACCTTGTATCACCAGGCAATGTTACAACTCTCAAATATATGGAAGGTGACGACACTGCGTTCGGTTGGCAAGCAGGTACAGCATGGCAAATAAACGAAAACCATCGTATTGGCTTTGCATACAAATCTGAAGTAGAACTAAAGTTAGAAGGTTATGCTACTGGTATTGGTTTCGACCCAGCATTGGCCAATGCTCGTGATAATGGCTATATGAACTTAGCATTACCAGCTACCGCAGAACTAGCAAGTTTTCATCAGCTTACCAACCAACTTGCTATTCACGCCAGTATCAATTGGACTGACTGGAGCAGTTTCGAGAAACTTGAAGCCCAGCTAGATACGTATGGCACTAAAATGGTTAAAGAGGAAAACTGGAAAGACAACTACCGTTTTGCTCTTGGTGCTACTTACCAAGTAGACTCTAAGCTAGCAGTACGTACTGGTGTCGCATATGATACTTCAGCAGTTAGTGATCAGAACCGTACGATTACTATTCCGGAAACAGATCGTACTTGGCTAAGTCTTGGTGCAACATATGAGTTTACTAAGCAGTTCACCCTTGACGGTGGTCTGACTTACATTATCGCCAAAGACGCTCCGATCACTGAGTCTCGCGGTTATGCATCAGATGATGCCGCACAGGCAGTTGGTGGTCAGTTTACTGGTGAAGTGAGTGGCAACGTATGGCTAATCGGACTACAAGCGAACTACACTTTCTAGTCATAATTAAAAGCAAAAAGGCTTGGTTTCACCCAAGCCTTTCTTCTAACTCGCTATCAACCACTAAAACTCTTCCAAGTACTCATCTAAGTACTCTTCTTCTTCATGGTTGTAGTCATCCTTCTCTATCTCAGCATTATAGTCCTGACGCTGTATGTAAGCATCGCGCGCAACCGCATAAGGATCAGGTGAATTATCGAGTAGAGCTTCTTGATTGACTAAAGCCGCTCGCGTTTCCATCCCCTCCAATGCCCATTTCCCTAGGCCAGCCCAGAAATTGAGAAATGATAACGGAACATAGGTTTTATCAACGAGATCTGCGGTCTCACGAACAGTCCAAGGGCCGTAACCTGGCACCATCACATAAGGACCATTACCAACGCCATAATGACCGACGGCATCACTGAATGTTTTGTCGTTGTGATCGGTAATGCCCGCTTCAGAGGCAACATCAATAAGACCTGCAAGGCCAATAGTGGAGTTGATCCAAAAGCGGTTAAAGTGGTCGAGCGCTTTTCCACCATTCCCCATAATAAGATTGTTAACCATACTTGATGGCTCGTCGAGGTTACCTAAAAAATTACTGATACCGGTTCGAATCGGTGAAGGCACATAATTTACATACGCTAAAGAGACAGGTCGAACAAAATAAGGATCGAGGTAATCGTAGTTAAATGTCCACATAGAGCGGTTAAAACTCTCCATAGGGTCATAAACTTCGGATTCGCTGAATGCAGACTCATCTTCGGGCGCTGACGCACACCCGCCTAACCCAAGGGTTAGTAACAACATCCATATCTGCGGCTTTATTTTTCTCATTATTATCAATCCATAAAAAAGGCCGGTAATGTTACCGGCCTTCGTTAATTCATAATCAATAACTATTAATATTGACTATCAATCATAACTTCAACTGGTTCGCCTATTCTAACGGCTTCGCTCTCACCAAACCAGTCCCCTTGTTTGGTTGCAACGTTACCATCACTGTCTATACGTACGCGCACCATTAAAGATTCAAGAGAAGAGAGCTTTCTGCCTTCAAGCATACTATTGCCATCATCTAAGACAACGGTACGTGGAAAAGTTCCTAGCGGGTATCTCGCTGCTGCTACTGGCATTGGTGAACCATCAGCTGTATGAACAGAAACAATTAACGATGAGTTAGGATCTGCGTTAACGGCGTCGCCTAAAGAGATAGTGACTGGGACTGATTTTCCAGTTCCTACCTGTTGACCCATCTGCTTCTGCGCATTTTCGATGCTTCTTGACAGCATTTCATAACGGCTATCTTTCGGGCCAATCATCTGCTGCATGATACTCCAGTAACGAACCGCTGCAGGATAATCTTTTCGCTCATAAGCATCAAATGCCAAAAGTGAGAATACTCGCAGATCAACATAATCTTGCTGTACTAGCTGACCTAGTAAACGACGAGCCTTATCTTGATCGGTATCGTCTTGCGATAGCATCAGCGCTTGGGCGTAGCCCAACATGACATCAGGGTTGTCTGACTCAAGGTTGTAGGCCTTCTTCATCGCACCCACTGCGGTACCGACATCACGGTTAGCCAATGCAATACGGCCTAATAGCAACCAACCCGTTGAGTCATCAGGCTGATAGTGAAGACGTGTACGCAGCGCTAAAGTCAAATCCTGCATTTCATCTTCACTAAGAGCCGCCCCTTCCGGTGACATCAGCTTCTTAGATAGTGCAGGTAAGTTAGCACTAACTTCCTGCCACTGCTGCACATCTTCAGACGCACCAAATTTGAAGTACAAGCCGTAAGACAGACCAATGACAAGTAGCGTTGAAGGTACAAGCACAGCCATTGCAGAGATGCTGCTCTCTTGCTTTTTCTGCTCTTGGTTTGGAATATCATCAAGCAGCGACTGTTTAAGATCGTCGATTAACTCTTGTTGGTCTTCAACTAAACCTTCATCTGTCTCTTCTTCGAGCTCTTCTAAGCGATCCTTGTAAAACGCTTTATTGAGTTCGTCACGAAGCTGCTCGTCGTTGTTTGATTTCTTCTTGATAAAAGGTAGTGCAATCAGCAAAACACTCACTGCGACTAGAATGACAGAAGCTATCCAAAATAGTGTCATTACTGCTTTTCTCCATCATTCTTTTCATCAAGCAACGCTTTTAAACGTGCTTCTTTTTCTGAATCCCACTGCTGTTCGTCGTCTTCTATAACGTCTACTTTGCGTTTACGACTACGAACTAAGATAAATCCAAACCCAAAAAGCACGACAGCAATCGGACCAATCCATAAGATGGATGTCGCAATCGTAAATGGCGGATTGTAGGTAACAAAGTTGCCGTAGCGAGCAATCATATAATCAATGATCTCTTGCTTTGATTTACCCTCTTTGGTCATTTCATAGACTTTCTGACGCAAATCGACCGCTAGTTCAGCGTTGGAATCAGCAATGGTGTTATTCTGACATTTCGGGCAGCGTAACGTATCTCCAAGTTCTTTGAACTGAAGCTCTTGCTCCAAAGAGTCGAACTCGTGAATTTCAATCGCGGCATGCGCTGACATTGCAAAACTTAAGCTTGCAACTAGCGCAATCATCCATTTCTTCATGATTTCGCCTCCGCTAGCATCGCTTCGTACATCGGCTTAAGCTTCTCATTCCAGTTACGGTCGTTAACATCACCAACGTGACGGTAGCGAATAATGCCATTGGCATCGATAAGGAAGGTCTCTGGCGCGCCATAAACACCCAGGTCTAGCCCCAGCATGCCATTTCCATCGAATAAACTGATCAGGTAAGGATTACCAAGGTCCGTCAGCCAACCGACTGCTTTATCACGTTGATCTTTGTAGTTCAGGCCAATAATTTTGACGCCTTGGCCTGCTAGCTCATTAAGATATTGATGCTCGGCATAACAAGTCGGACACCAGGTCGCCCAAACGTTAAGCAAGAGCGGTTCACCTTTAAAGATCGCTTGGTCGTAAAGCTTACCCGGTTCTGCTAAGTCTTCTAAACGAAACTCAGGCACCTCTTTACCAACTAATACGGACTCAAGTTTCGTTGGATCGTCACCATGTTGGTTTTTAATCAGCTGGGTCGCAAAGACTGCGACCAAGCCTAAAAATGCCACTAAGGGGATAAATAAAAACTTCTTATTCATTATGCCTCCTGCTTCTTAGCACTTTTTCTAAAACGGTAGCGCTTGTCACTGATTGCGATTGCACCGCCGAGTGCCATCAACAATGACCCAGCCCAAATCCAGCGAACAAACGGTTTGTGGTAAATACGCACCGCCCATGATTTGTTGTCATCAAGGCGCTCACCCATTGCAATGTACAAGTCACGAGTGACACCACGGTCAATGGCCGCTTCTGTCATCATAGAACGCGCTGTGGTGTAGAAACGTTTCTCTGCATGCAGGGTGTTGATGTATTTGCCATCTCGCGTGATCTTAAAGTCCGCGATGTAACCATCATAGTTTGGACCATCTTTGTCACGAAGACCTTCAAAATGGAAATCGTAGCCTTGAATCTGGATATGTTCACCTGGCGCTAAACGAACATCACGCTCGATACTGTAGTTTTGCACCATCGCAATGCCAATAACACTCACCGCTAAACCTAGGTGGCCTAACATCATTGCCCAGTGGCTGCGTTGTAGCTTTTTAACACCTTCCATAAATGGATGACGGTGGGTCGCGCGCTCGTACAATTCAAAAGCGTGTAAGCAGATAATCCACAGAGACATTACCCAACCTAGGTAAGCCATAAATAGGAAGTGTTCAGAGAAGATAGTCACAAACACACCCGCCAATACCAGTGAGATAACCCCTGAAATTAGCATTGGCTTCTTAAGCGCTGATAGGTTGTCACGCTTCCAACGGATAAGCGGACCGATACCTAATAGGAATGCAAATGGGATCATTAACCACGCAAATAGCATGTCAAAGAATGGCGCACCGATGGATACGGAGCCTAAACCAATCTGCTTGTGTACAAGAGGTAGAAGTGTACCAACTAGCACTACCACAAGCGCAGCAATCAACAGAACGTTGTTAGCCAGCAACGCGTTTTCACGTGACACCAGGTCAAAATTACCACGCACTCTTACCGACGCACCTTTCAGTGCAAACAGAAGTAATGAGCCGCCAATAACAAAGACTAAGAAGCCAAGGATAAACATGCCTCGCGATGGGTCTGAAGCAAACGCGTGTACCGATACTAGAATACCTGAACGTACTAGGAAGGTACCTAATAAACTTAGCGAGAATGCGGAGATAGCTAATAGTACCGTCCACGCTTTAAACGTACCGCGTTTTTCGGTTACCGCTAAAGAGTGCATCAAGGCGGTACCCGCCAACCAAGGCATAAATGAGGCGTTTTCTACTGGATCCCAGAACCACCAGCCGCCCCAGCCAAGCTCGTAATACGCCCACCAAGAACCAAGCGCGATACCTAAGGTGAGGAATAACCAAGCTGCGGTTGTCCAAGGACGAGACCAGCGCGCCCATGCAGTATCTAAACGACCTGTCATTAAAGAAGCGATTGCAAATGAGAAAGCAACCGAGAAGCCAACATAGCCCATGTAAAGCATTGGTGGGTGAATGATTAAGCCCGGGTCTTGAAGCAGTGGGTTTAAATCACGACCATCAACTGGGAAGAATGGTAAGGTACGCAAGAATGGGTTCGACGTTAGGATGATAAACAGTAGGAAACCGACTGTGATCATACCCATAACCGCTAGAACACGTGCGACAGATTCTTGTGGCATACCACGACTGAATGTCGCAACCGCTACCGTCCATGCTGCTTGGATCAATACCCAAAGTAGCAATGAGCCTTCATGCGCGCCCCAAACTGCGGTTAAGCGGTAATACCACGGCAACTGGCTGTTAGAGTTGCTTGCAACATAGTTGAGCGTGAAGTCGTTGGTATAAAAAGCCCAAAGCAGAATTGCAAATGAAACCGCTAGTAGTAAGAACATGCCCCAAGACAAAGGTCTGGCGCTGTTCATCAGTAAAGTATTGTTTTTGGATGCACCAACCAACGGCAGAATACTTAGCAATACTGCTAATGCCAGTGAGATGATCAGTGCAAAGTGACCAATTTCAGCAATCATTGACCGCTTCCTTGTTTTTGTTGTTCTGTGTATTGCAATGCTTCATGGGTTTTCTTCATTGCTTCTGCGATTTCTGGAGGCATGTACTCTTCATCGTGCTTAGCCAATACTTCAAAGGCTTCAACTGTCGTCGCATCTTTTAACACGCCTTGAGCGACAATACCCTGCCCTTCACGGAACAAATCTGGAAGAATACCGTCGTAAACAATCGTTACTGTTGGACCGACATCATGCAAATCGAACGATACACGTAGGGACTCTGAGTCGCGTTTAACTGAGCCAACCACAACCATACCACCGATACGAAGGCGCTGACCGACTTCAGGTTTAGTACCATCAGGTTTACCGTTCACAAGCTCTGTCGGGGTGTAGAAAAGATCCATATTTTGATTCAGTGCATATAGCATCAAACCGATTGTGGCACTGATACCGATAAAGATCGCAAGAACAATGCCGAGCCTCTTTTTACGTCTTGGGTTCATAATGTGTTCTCCAAATTTTTCGCCGCATCAATTCGCGCTTGTCTGTCTATTTTCGCTTGTACTTCACCGAGTAGAGATTGACCTCTTCTCACACTCAATACCAATAAGACAATCATCACACCGAACGTGACACCAAATGCTGTCCAGACATAACCGGCATAGCCGCCCATGGCAAAGAAATCACTCAAAGATTCAAAATGCATGTTTAACTCCCTCTCTGAGACTTATCTGCTGCTAACTTGATCACCCAAGGGCGATGACTCTCTTTGCTAATAATTTCGTTACGGAAACGAATCATGGTGACCGAGGCAAAGAAGAAAGCAAATCCAAAAATGTTCATTAGCAAAGGCCACAACATATTGCTTGAGATAGATGGTTTCTCAAATTTTGTAATCGTTGCGCCTTGGTGAAGAGTGTTCCACCACTCTACAGAGAAGTGAATGATAGGTAAGTTCACCACACCGACGATTGCCAAAATACCCGCCGCTTTTGCTGCTGTTTTTTGGTCGTCAAACGCATGGTAAAGAGCAATAACACCCAAGTAGAGGAAAAGAAGAATAAGTTCAGAAGTTAAACGCGCATCCCATACCCACCATGTACCCCACATTGGTTTACCCCAGATCGCGCCAGTTAGTAGCGCAATAAAGGTGTAGACCGCACCAATAGGTGCCATGGCAGACGCTGCCATATCTGACAAACGAACTTGCCAAACGATACCAATGAAAGCTGCGATAGCCATAGACATATAAACGCCCATAGACCAAATAGCAGAAGGCACATGGATATAGATAATTCGAAAGCTATCACCTTGCTGATAATCAGAAGGTGCGAAAGCTAATCCCCATACTGTGCCGACGGTTAAACACACCAGCGCCAGTACAGAGAACCAGGGCAAAAGCTTACCGCAAAGCTGGTAGGCTGATTCGGGCTTGGCATAAGGATGGAGCCATTTCCACATCGTCGTTCTCACTCTTACTTCAAGTTCATTTAACTTTTTCGTTAAACAATTATTAGTTTTGTAATTTATATAAAGGGGAATTTTCGTGCTTGATCAAAAACAACTAATTGACACTTACTCGTAGTGCAGCACTAATTGCAAACGGCGTGAGAGTCATTGCTCCCATAAACATCGCACCTAGAATTGCTAACTGCCCGTTGTACGCCATTCCCAGTGACGCAGCATCAATGGCCGACGTCGCAAAAATCAAAATTGGAATGTAAAGCGGCAAAACGAGCAGGCTGAGCAACACGCCCCCTTTTTGTAACCCTACTGTCAGTGCAACACCAATAGCCCCAATAAAGCTGAGCGTTGGTGTGCCGACAAGTAGCGTCAGTACCACCGCTAACCAAGTATTGAAGTCTAGAGACAGCAAAATGGAGAGTAGTGGGCTAATCAGAATTAATGGCAAACCAGTTAAAAGCCAATGTGCAATCACCTTTGAAATAACCACAACAGGCAAAGGGACAGGCATCAGCATCATTTGCTCCAGTGCGCCATCTTGAAAGTCATCACGGAACAGACGCTCAAGAGACAGTAAAGCAGAAAGTAACGCAGCGACCCACACAATCCCTGCTGCGATCCTCGCTAGCAGATTAGGCTCTGGACCAATACTTAATGGAAACAGCGTAATAACAATAATAAAAAACCACAGAGGGTTAAAAATATCGGCTTGGCGACGAAAGGCAATCAACAGCTCGCGTCTTATAATACTATTTATGGTGCCGAGCATGATCAGTTACCTAGTTTAATTTTTCTGAGTTTAGGGTTATCTGCAAACATATCTTGGTGTGTAGTAAGCATGACAATACCACCGTTCTCTGCATGCTGGAGAAACAGCGACTCGAGCACTTTCACACCTTGTTTATCAATTGCAGTCAAAGGCTCGTCAAGAATCCACAATTTGTGAGTACTTAGCCACAAACGCGCTAAAGCGACTCGACGTTGTTGCCCTGCTGATAACTGAGCCACTGGCACGTCTTCACGACCAGCAAGTCCTACCTTAGTTAGTGCGTTATAAATGGTTTGCTTATCGACAGGCTCACGCGAATGGATGCTTAAATAGAAGCGCAGATTTTCGTAAGCCGTAAGCTCACGTTTCACACCCGTTTGGTGACCTAGGAAAAGTAGGTCTTGGTGAAAAGCATCTCGGTTAGATTCAATGTTCTCGCCGTTCCAATAGATCTCTCCATTATCGCGATCACCTAATCCGGTGATAATACGCAGTAACGTTGTCTTACCTGTTCCGTTGCGTCCTTCGACTTGAACTAATTCACCAGAATCTATGGTAAAAGAGAGGGATTCAAAGAGAATTCTTTCATCTCTTATTGCTGTCAGTTGAGATACTTCTAACATTTGCAGTCACTAGATAAACTTCGAGCTAGTATCTTACCACAGCCTATTCCTCTCAAAATAGAATTAGACCTATACGAATCACGAAACTAAGTAAGAATCTGTTAATATTCAAACATAAATCTTAGTAACTACCACTAAATGGTTACATTCGGATATAAAAAAAGTGCCCTAAGGCACTTTTTATGCAAACCATCATTTGGCGCTTCTTTTTTTTGCTGCAAACTTTTGCCGCTGTGGGCGAGTTTCAAGAGGGGGGACTTTCTCTTTTCCAGAGATTTTGTTTTGCAAAGACATCATCAGCTCAGCTTCAGCTTTCGGTAGCTCACATTCCTCAATAAGCTCGTTAACATCGGCTCCTAGCTGAACCATTTTACTTGCTCTTGAGTATAAGCGGCCATCGCTATCCGCTTGTTCTAGTTCTGTAATCCGCTCATTTAAGTGCTGAATAATATCTTGCTGTTCACTGACTCTTTGACCAAGCCCAACCACAACTGAGCGTACTTCGAGTAGCTGCTTGTTAGCTTTTTGTAGCTCTTTGTCGAGATGACGATTTTGCTGGCGTAAATGCTCTGCTGAACGCACTTGACCGCGTTTAAGTCTAAACAGCGCTAAGCAGATAAACAGAAAAACTAACGCTATTGCTCCAGCCATAACTGGAGCACTGGTCATCCAACTACTGTCCATTATAGGTGAGCCATCTCATCCCATTCTTCATCAGTCAGTAGCTTGTTAAGATCAACCAAAATAAGTAGCTTACCATCACGGTTGCTAACACCTTGGATAAACTTAGCACTCTCATCTGTACCAACACTTGGTGTGGTATCGATTTCTGAAGAACGTAGGTAAACCACTTCAGCAACACTGTCGACTAGGATACCAATCACTTGGTGCTCAGATTCAATCACGATGATACGAGTATTATCCGTGATTTCACCTTCCATCAAACCAAAGCGCGAGCGTGTATCAATAACCGTCACAACATTACCACGCAGGTTGATAATACCGAGTACGTAGTCTGGTGCTCCTGGTACTGGCGCAATCTCAGTGTAACGAAGTACTTCTCGCACCTGCATTACATTGATGCCATAGGTTTCTTCTTCTAACTGGAACGTCACCCACTGAAGCACTTCGTCGTTAGACTGCTCTTTTCTTACTTCTACTTCATTTGTTTGAGACATACCTTATCCTCTCCAAGCCTAAATCGGCACAAATGTTCTATTTATCTAATGCTTTAACATCAAGTCCTGCATTAAGCATAGCTATCAATGCTTCAACGTGGATCAAAGCACACATTTTTTCTTTTACCATACCAGCAAGCCAAGGGCGTTTCCCTGCCGTTTCTCGCCAGCGTACCATTTCTGGATTTAAAGCTTCAGTACCCATGAGCTGTGTTGAAGCTAAGCCCCACATGCTTGCGCCTAGCATTACTATATATTGGTACTGCTCTTTGTAACTGTCGTCTTGTAGCTTCTCAGCCATCACCCATTTTGCAGTGTCTACGACATCCAATTGCGCCTCACGGCTGGTCTGTAACCCTAAATACCAATCAGGACGGCCAATTAAATGGTTTAGCTCGGCTATTCTATGAATACCCCCAAGCTCATCAAGCGGGACCGCAAAAGTCACGCTATTGACATCAAAATAGAGCACTTGAAAATCAACATCTCGTTGCGTTGAATGCCAAACACCAAGCTCGCTGCCACCTGCCTGTGTTTCAAGGCTCTGCTCAGTTTCAATGCTGGTGTCAACTGCGACGTCTGGCCCAGAAATCACTGGTTCAGCGACAACTTCATCAAGGTCGGGCACATCAACCTTAAATTCAGGTTCTTCAACTACCCACTCTTGAATCTCTTCTTCTTCAACGGCAATTTCTGTCTGAACTTGAGCAATATCAGCCGTGTTTTGCTCCATCACCTCTTCAAGCTCGAGCTCAGCAACCGGGTTAGTGTTTTCTAACTGCTCTAAAAGACGCTCAACATCTTCTAGATTTGGCACCTCGACTTCTTCAGTTGGAAGCTGGTAATAGCTTTTTTCTTCCACTGATTGAACCATCGGCTCTAAAGCAACTTCGTCAAGTTCTGGTTCTGACACAACAGACAATTCTGGAGTGTGAGTCTGTTCTGTTGCATCCGCCTCGATAGAGTCTTCCAACAATGCTGAAAAGTAGTCATCTAACGCTTGTTCACTTGAGAGCGAAGAGTGGCTAGTCATCAATCGCTAACCTCTCTAGGTAAATTAACAGTTGCTTGTATGCAAATACACCGCGGCTACCCGAAGCAAAGTGAGAAACGGGTAGATGCTTCAGACTTGCATCCCTAAACTTGGTATCTATCGGGACTGCTGACGACCATACTTGACTTGGATAATCTTTCTTAAGCTGTTGCAAAGTCTGTAACGACGCGCGCGTACGCTTGTCGTACATCGTCGGAACAATCGTTACATTAAATGACTTATTGCGTGACTTTTGCATTATTGCCAAGGTGCGAATCATTCGCTCAAGTCCCTTCATGGCTAGGAATTCAGTCTGAACAGGGATCAGTATTCTGTCACTTGCCGCTAGCGCGTTGACCATCATGACACCAAGAATGGGAGGGCAATCGATCAAGACGTAATCGTAACGCTCTTTGATCGCCAAAAGTGCACGTTTAAGGATTAATCCCATGCCACTTCGATTTCCCATAACACGATCTAACGTCGCTAGTGACATATGCGCCGGAATCAAATCGATACCTTCGATATCAGATTGCATTACAAGCGGCATGACCATTTGTGCGGTGTACTCCTTAAGTTGGAATAAGTCGAACAGACTCGCAGGCACACCGTCGGAGTCATACCCAAGATAAGTCGTTAACGATGCATGAGGGTCGGTATCCACCAGTAAAACACGCTTACCTTGCTTACTTAGCAATCCTGCTAAAGTAATTGTTGTCGTGGTTTTTCCAACCCCACCTTTTTGGTTCGCGATGCTCCAAACAATCATGGGTTACCTCTATGCTAGACCGACTTCGACTAACATACGTTCAGCAATTCTTTCTAGCGGTAGATCCTCTGTTGAGATACCCGCTTTAGCAACCGCTTGAGGCATGCCATAAACAACGCAGCTTTCTTCGTCCTGAGCCCAAATGGTAGAGCCCGCTCCCTTCAGCATACGAGCACCTTCACGACCATCAGCTCCCATACCTGTCAGCACCATAGACAGTACCTGATCAGAATAGATTTTAGCCGCGCTACCAAAAGTAACATCGACACATGGCTTGTAGTTCATGCGTTCGCCGCCATCAATAATGCGCAGTTTCGCAGAGCCTGGACGGCCGTCAATCATCATCTGCTTACCACCCGGAGCTAAATAAGCCACACCAGGTTTCAATGGGTCACCATCTTCAGCCTCTTTCACTTGAATCTTACAAAGTGAGTTCAAACGACTGGCAAATGCTGCCGTAAACGTTGCTGGCATGTGCTGAATCAGCACAATAGGATGAGGATAATTAGCAGGTAGCTTAGTGAGTATTTTCTGCAGTGCAACTGGCCCACCCGTCGACGTTCCAATAGCGGTTAACTGGTACTTTTTGCCACTCGATTTAAAACGCGTCGCCACAGAAGGCTTAGCTACAGGGGCCGCTGTCGCGGGACGAAGTGACGAACGAGCTGTAGTAGGTTGAGCCGCTGGCTTACTAGGCGCTGCTGGCTTTGGCATACTACGGCGCATCATTGCACGCTTTGATGCAATTTGGATCACACGCTGCTGAAGCAAGGTTACTGCCTCATCACGATTGCGCGCTATGTCCTCAAATTTCTTTGGCAAAAAGTCCAAAGCGCCTGCATCGAGAGCATCCAGTGTTGCCTTCGCCCCGTCATGGGTTAGCGAAGAAAACATCAAGATCGGTACAGGACTTTTCGCCATAATCTCACGAACGGCAGTAATACCGTCCATGACTGGCATTTCGATATCCATGGTGATGACATCAGGCTTGATTCGTAATGCTTTATCTACAGCTTCCTTACCATTGGTCGCAACATCAATAACTTCTAAACGAGCTTCAGAGTTAATGATTTCGCTCACTCGGCGACGGAAAAAACTCGAATCATCTACAACTAATACTTTGATCGCCATATTTGTCCTTCTATATTTCGCGATTTAGATTCGAGAAGCAGCGGCATACTGCTTAAGCAAATCTGGCACATCTAGGATCAAGGCGATATGACCATCACTCGTAATAGTCGCACCCGCCATACCTGGTGTACCTTGTAGCAAGTTATCTAGCGGCTTAATCACCACCTCTTCTTGACCAATCAGTGTATTCACTACAAAGCCAACACGTTGGCTACCAATCTGCACAATCACAACATGACCATGACCTTTACGCAGCTCAACTTGACCGGCTTGAGGCGCTAGCCAGTTTTGTAGATAGAACAATGGGATCGACTTTTCACGTACGATGATGGTCAGTTGGCCATCAACAACATTAGTACGGCTTAGGTCTAAGTGGAAAATCTCGTTCACACTTGCCAATGGAAGTGCAAATGGGTGTCCAGCAACACCAACCATTAGCGTTGGCAATATCGCGAGTGTCAACGGTACCTTGATGGTGATCTTGGTCCCTTTACCCATTTCAGAGTCAATATCGATTGAACCGTTTAAGGTGTTGATCGCTGTTTTAACAACGTCCATACCTACACCACGTCCTGAGATATCTGAAATTTGCTCTTTACTAGAGAAGCCTGGCATGAAGATAAGATTGAAACACTCTTTATCTGTCAGTCGAGAAGCAGCATCTTCATCCATGATGCCACGTTTGACCGCAATGCCACGCAGCTTATCTGGGTCCATACCGCCACCATCATCAACGATAGCAAGTTCAATATGGTCACCTTCTTGCGATGCAGAAAGAATTACTTTACCTGTTTTGGATTTACCCGCAGCAACACGAGCGTCAGGCATTTCAATACCGTGGTCAACCGAGTTACGAACCAAGTGAATCAATGGATCGGCTAACGCTTCAACCAAGTTTTTATCAAGGTCAGTATCTTCACCACGCATTTCAAGATTAATGTCTTTTTTCAAGCTGCGAGCGAGATCTCGTACAACGCGAGGGAAGCGACCAAATACCTTTTTGATCGGCTGCATACGCGTTTTCATAACCGCGCCTTGAAGATCCGCAGTGACGACATCTAGGTTAGCAACCGCTTTCGACATTTCTTCATCGTTGCTGTTTAACCCCAAGCTAAGCAGTCGATTTCGAACCAGTACAAGCTCACCAACCATATTCATGATTGTATCGAGCGTTGAAGTATCAACACGTACCGTCGCTTCCGCTTGTGGCTTCTTAGCTTGCGCGGCTGGAACCGCTGCTTCTTTCTTCGCTGGCGGCTTAGGTTCTTCTTTAGGCACAGCCTTAGCCACTGGGGCTGGTTTTGGTGCAGGAGCAGCCTTAGGTTCAGGAGGTGGAGGCGTAGGGTTTGCTGCCGCAGGCTTAGTTGCTGCATCTAGCTCTTCAATAGAAGGACCTTTGCCCGACCCATGAAGATCATCGAGCAGTTTTTCGAACTCTTCATCAGTCATTAAATCACTGTCACCAGCGCCCGCTGCTGGAGCAGGAGCCGAAGGTGCTGACGCCGCGGGAGCCGCAGGTGATACTGGTGCAACATCGCCTTTGCCAGGACCTTGCCCTGTGCCATGGAGTTCATCTAACAGCTTTTCAAATTCATCATCAGTGATATCACCGCTCATATCTCCACCGGCGGCGGGTGCAGGTGGCGGTGGTGTCGCGGCGGCAGGAGCGGCTTCGCTTGAAGCAGCTCCAGGCGCACTACCTGAACCATGTAGCTCATCAAGCAATTTTTCAAATTCGTCTTGAGTAATTTCATCAATTGAGCCTGCAGAAACTTCCGCTTGAGGCGCTTCAACAGGTGCTGGCTCTTCGATAACAGGTTCTTCAGCCACAGGAGCGTCTACCGCTGCTGGAGCATCTGCCACGACTTCATCTTCAGACTCAGGTTTGCACAGTCGATGCAACTCATCCAAAAGAGACTGTTCGGCCAGAGGAAGGGGTTCACGATCTTGAACGGCTTGGAACTGCTCATTAACCGTATCAAGCGCTTGAAGCATGGTATCCATCAGGCCAGCGGTGACGGAACGTTGTCCATTACGCAAGATATCGAACACGTTTTCTGCACCATGACAGGTATCAACAAGTTCTGTTAACGCAAGGAAGCCCGCACCACCTTTCACCGTGTGGAAACCACGGAAAATGGCATTGAGGAGATCTTTGTCTTCAGGATTATTTTCCAGCTCGACCAACTGCTCTGAGAGAAGTTCCAAAATCTCCCCTGCTTCGACTAAAAAGTCCTGTAGGATGTCTTCGTCTAAATCGTAGCTCATATGTTACCTCTAAAACCCAAGACTTGAGAGTAAGTCGTCGACTTCGTCTTGTGATGAAACGGCATCATCCCTTTCTTGAGGGTTAAGGATTGGACCTTCAGGGTCCGTCGATGCTTTGTTCTTGTTATTCGTGCTTTCTTCCAGTTGACTCGAACCAAACGCTGTTAGTATTTCGACTAACCTACCTTCGACTTCGTCGACTAAGGTAATCACGCGACGGATGATTTGACCGGTCAGATCTTGAAAGTCTTGAGCCATTAGAATCTCGGTCAATTGCCCGCGAAGCTCAGAGCTGTCTCCTTCAACCTCACCGAGTAGATCATCGATGCGATGACAGAGCGCTTTAAACTCTGCGAGTTCAATTCGACCATGCATAAGTTCATTCCACTGTGGGCGAACTTGCAGCAGCCCTTCATGGAGGTTATCCGCAATAGGCATACAGCGATCGACTGCATCCATGGTTTTATTTGCTGCAACCTCAGTTTTGTCAATGACGTATTGGAGGCGATCCCTTGCATCTGGGATTTCGTCATTGGCAATTTCACTCATACGGTCATCCATGCTGAAATGTTTAATTGACTCATGTAAGTCACGAGTCAACTCTCCAATTTCTTGAAACATTGGATTCGTGTCGCTTTGGTAGATGTCTTTAACAAGAAGATCCGCTTCCTGTTGCTGACCAGCTTCCAACATCTCTACGAGTTGCTTTGCCTGTTCTAATGAAATCATTCTGAATTGGCCTTTAGCGCCTTAAGTCAATACCTTGACTTATAAACGTTCAAAAATTTTGTCTAGTTTTTCTTTTAGTGTTGCTGCAGTGAATGGTTTTACGATGTAACCATTGACACCCGCTTGCGCAGCTTCGATGATCTGCTCGCGTTTTGCTTCTGCAGTAATCATCAATACTGGAAGATGCTTAAGCTCATCGTCTGCTCGAATATGCTTTAGAAGGTCAATACCTTGCATGCCTGGCATATTCCAGTCTGTCACGACGAAGTCGAACTCCCCTTTTTTGAGCATAGGTAACGCCGTTAAGCCATCATCCGCTTCTTGTGTATTGTTGAACCCAAGGTCGCGAAGTAAGTTCTTAACAATACGGCGCATTGTTGAAAAGTCGTCAACAATAAGGATTTTCATGTTTTTATTCAAAATTGCCTCCACTGAGTTCGAGATCAGTGATGTTTACTCATTATTTGTCCAAGCACTTAACTTTGTGCGTAGACGCTGCATTGACTGGCTTAGTATTTGGCTAACGCGTGACTCGCTAACACCAATCACCTCACCGATTTCTTTTAAGTTTAACTCTTCATCATAATAAAGCGAAAGTACTAGAGCTTCACGTTCTGGAAGCGATTTAATTGAATCTACTAGCGCTTTTCGGAAAAACTCATCTGCTACACCTTGGAATGGAAGGTTCTCTTTATCAGTATCTTCGGGTGAAATCGCATCTTCTGAAACGCCCAGATCTTCGATACCGACCAAACGGGAGCAGTTAATATCTGTTAAAATTGTATGGTATTGATCAAGGCTAATCCCTAAATGCTGTGCAACTTCTGCATCCGTTGGGTCTCTATTAAGTAAACCCTCTAGAGTCGATATAGCCTGACTAACCTCACGATTATGTTTATGAACAGAACGAGGTACCCAATCCCCTCGACGTATATCGTCAAGCATAGCACCTCGGATACGAATGCCAGCATACGTTTCAAAACTCGCGCCTTTGCTACCATCGTAGTTCTTTTGCGCTTCGAGCAATCCGATCATGCCCGCTTGAATAAGGTCTTCTACTTGGACACTAGGTGGCAGACGCCCTAGCAAATGGTGAGCAATACGCTTCACCAACACCGAGTATTTCTCTAAAAATGCTCGTTGGCCATCTTGATTCGCATACTGTTCATAGGTCAAAGCCTTATTCACCAAATGGTTCCTCTAGCATCTCAGGTCTATTTAGTAAGCGTTCTACAAAAAACTCAAGATGTCCACTCGGTGTTTTCGGAATTGGCCATGTCAGCGCTTTATTCGCTAAGGAGCCAATTGCGAGAGCCGCCGGAGATCTTGGGAACGCGTCTACAACAATCTTTTGTTTCTTAACAGATTGTCTAACTTTATCATCCAACGGAATACATGCTACGAGCTCTAGGCTCACATTCAAGAATCGCTCTGTGACCAAGGTCAACTTTGCGAACAATTCTCTGCCTTCACGATAGCTTCTGACCATATTTGCAACGATTTTAAAACGTTGCACCTGATGTTCTTTGCTTAACAACTTAATTAAAGCATATGCATCAGTGATTGACGTAGGTTCGTCACAAACTACTACGACAACATCTTGCGCAGCTCGAGAAAAACTCACCACCATGTCTGAAATACCCGCCGCCGTATCAATCAGCAGAACGTCCATTTCATCTTCTAAACTGCCAAACGCCCGGATCAAGCCAATATGCTGAGCGTGCGAAAGCTCGGTCATCGACTGGGTTCCGGATGTCGCAGGAATGATCCTAATGCCATGCGGACCTTCTACAATCGCATCTTTAAGCTCACATTCACCCGCAAGCACATGGCCTAGGTTACGCTTTGGCCGAATACCGAGCATTACATCGACATTGGCCAGTCCCAAATCGGCATCTAACACCATGACTTTTTTGCCCTGGCGCGCCATTGAGATAGCCATACCCAACGTTACGTTTGATTTACCAACACCGCCTTTACCACCAGTTACAGAAATAACCTTGGTTAATGATGGCTGTGTTAAGCGGCGTAGTCCGCTTGCTTGGTCTTGTATCATATCTTTAGTCATAATCGTCCGCCGCCTAGAACCTCTCAGCTTCACTATTCCAGTAGTGAGGTTCGTCATCTGTCGACTTCTCTAATAATTCGTTTGCTTTAGCGACCATGTACTTCGGTTGCGCTATTACAATATCTTCCGGAACTCGTTGTCCATTCGCTATGTAAGCAACGGGCAGAGAATTCTGTACAACTACACTGACAAACTCACCGAGACTTAGCGATTCATCCAGTTTAGTCATAATGCACCCTGATAACGGTATGCGCTTAAAGTGGTCAATGGTCTCTTGCAGTACTTTTCGTTGCGCCGTTGCAGGCAAAACCAAGTAGCTGTGAATCATTTCTCCACTTTCATGCATAAGCGTATCTAATTGTTCAGACAACCTTACATCACGCTGTCCCATACCTGCGGTATCAACCAGAATTAGACGACGATTTCTTAATTGATATATTACATCGGCTAACTCATTGGAATCTTTAGCGACTTTTACAGGACATCCCATAATTCTTCCGTAAATCGCCAATTGCTCGTGGGCACCAATACGATATGTATCTGTCGAAACCAGTGCCACATTGTCTGATCCGTACTCCATTGCAGCGCGCGCCGCCAGCTTTGCAACTGTTGTAGTTTTACCCACGCCAGTTGGGCCTAACAGTGCAACCACACCACCACGCTTTAAGATGTCTTGACGGGAAATAGGAATCTGGTCCGAAACTAAACCAAGCAGCGCTTTCCACGCTTTAGTTGGTGGCGTATCTTCAGGAATATAGCACGCGAGCTGATCAGCAAGGTCTGAAGAGACTCCCATACGTTCAAGGCGTTTAATCAACATGGCACGTAAAGGCTCACGGCGCTCTACCTCTTGCCACATTAAGCCTGACACTTGATGTTCTAGAAGCTGACGAATAGAAGTCATCTCTTCTTTCATCTCTTCTAGGTCTTCATTCGATACTGAAGGGTCTTCGCGGCGTTGACGCTCATAACGAGTCGGATCAAGTTTGGCTGCTGGCCTTTCTACTCGTCGATCTTCTGCGATCAAACGCGCTAACGGTGAATCTTCTTTAATCTGGACGTTTTCACGAGATTGGTCTCGCGTTGCCGATTGCCTTTTGAGTAAGGCTGATAATGAATCTGGATTGTCATCTCGTTCCTGCTGTGAGTCGTCTGCGCCATTGCTATACTGCTTAAGCATGTTGGCAAAACGCTTGGTCATAGAACGACCAGAATCCGCTTGGGACTGCAAGCTTACACGGTCATCATCCAATGCACGTTGGTTTGGTGTAGGAATACTTGCAGGTGCCTGTCGAGTGTTATTATGGCGAGGGCTGGAGTTATAACCGTTGCTTTGACGCTGCGCTCCTTCAGCCCCATCAACAGCAGCGACAATTTCTACACCACCTGCGACTTTTTTATTTGACATGATCACCGCGTCATCGCCTAACTCCCCTTTCACTTGGAGTAAGGCGGTACGCATATCCTTGGCAAAAAATCGTTTAATCTTCAAATTAAGTACCGTATATCAACGCATTAGACCTAGTTTCCGACAGCCTGAACAATGCGAATTTGTTTCTCGTCAGGGACTTCTTGATAAGAGAGAACTCTTAGTGAAGGAATCGTGTTCTTAACAAATTTAGCGAGTGTAGAACGCAGCACGCCAGATGTCAGAAGCACCGCAGGTTCACCTTTTAGCTCTTGCTCTTGAGTTGCTTGGCTCAATGATGATTGTAGTCGCTCTGCTAAGCCTGGCTCAATTCCCGCAGATTCCCCGCCAGAAGCCTGCATTGTCTGATGCAATATTTGTTCCAGTTCTGGAATGAGAGTTATCACTGGCAATTCAGGCTCTATCCCATTGATTTCTTGAACAATTAATCGTTTAAGCGAAATACGAACCGCAGCGGTGAGAATGTCGGGTTCTTGACTCTTACTTGAGTACTCTGACAAGGTTTGAACAATAGTTCGGATATCTCGGATCGGAACGGCTTCATTAAGCAGGTTTTGCAGCACTTTCACCACTACACCCAATTGAAGCTGATCTGGCACAAAGCTTTCCACCAACTTAGGCGTGCTTCGACCCAGCATTTCAAGCAGATTTTGAACTTCTTCATGGCCGATAAGCTGAGAAGCATTGTTGGTCAACAATTGGCTTAAATGAGTAGCCAGTACCGTCGATGAATCCACTACGGTATAGCCAAGCGCCTGTGCATGCTCTCGTTGCTCTTCGCGAATCCAAACCGCTTCTAGGCCGAACGCAGGGTCGATTGTCGGTTCGCCTTCAATCATCCCATAGACCTGTCCCGGGTTAATGGCGAGTTCCATATCAGGTCGAATTTCTGCTTCACCAACCGCAACGCCCATTAAAGTAATACGATAGCTATTGGGGGTAAGCTCTAGATTATCGCGAATATGGACTGCTGGAATTAAGAATCCGAAATCTTGCGATAGTTTTTTACGTACCCCTTTGACACGCTCCAACAACTCGCCACCTTGATCTTTATCAACCAGAGGGATAAGTCGATAGCCCACTTCTAAACCGATGATATCGACCGGCTGAACGTCGTCCCAAGAAAGCTCTTTGGGTGTCGCCGTTTCTTGTTCGGTTGTTGCAGGAGTACTCGGTTGCTCTGCTGCTTTCTTCTGTTTGCGGTAGATCCAGTAAGCCCCGCCACCAGCGATAATCGCTAGCAGCAAGAACGCAAAATGTGGCATTCCAGGGACTAACCCCATTACACCGAGGATGCCAGCAGTGATCATCAAGGCTTTAGGATTGTCGAACATTTGGAAGACAACCTGCTGCCCCATATCTTCATCAGTATTTTGGCGAGTCACCATGATCGCCGCACCGATTGAAAGTAGTAACGACGGAATTTGAGCAACTAAGCCATCACCAATCGTCAACAAGGTGTAGATTTGAAGCGCTTCTTGAAAACCTAGGTCATACTGCGCCATACCGATGGATAGGCCACCGATAATGTTGATAAATAGGATCAAGATACCGGCGATCGCATCACCTTTTACGAATTTTGACGCACCATCCATTGAACCGTAGAAGTCAGCTTCTTTGGTGACTTCTTGGCGGCGAGTTCTTGCTTGGTCTTGGTCAATCAACCCAGCATTTAAATCGGCATCAATCGCCATCTGTTTGCCCGGTAAGGCGTCTAAGGTAAAACGTGCGCTTACTTCAGAAATACGACCTGCACCTTTGGTCACAACCATGAAGTTAATGATCATCAAGATCATAAAGACCACGAGACCAACCGCGTAGTTTCCACCAATCACGACGCTACCAAACGCTTCGATTACTTTACCAGCCGCGCCTGAACCTTCATGACCATAAAGTAGTACAACACGCGTTGACGCTACGTTTAACGCCAATCGCAAAAGTGTCGAAATCAGGAGTACAGTAGGAAACGCTGCAAAATCGAGTGGTCTGCGGGTATATACCGTCACCAATAGGACAACCATCGCCAAAGCGATATTGAAGGTAAAGAATAAGTCGAGCAAAAATGCTGGAATTGGCAAGATGACCATTGCCAATGTAGCCAGTACCATGACTGGCGCGCCAATAGCTGGCATCGCTCTTTGAGGAATTGATGGTAACTTGTCCGCAAACGGCAAAGAAAACTTCATAGTTGAGTAGCTACAATAGTCGGAAAAAAGAAGAACTTGGACTAGTTATGCAATATCTAGTCCAGCTACTCTGTCAAATTAATGGCTGAGCGACGATTAAGCGTAGGAACATAGGATTAGCAGGAACGTCGTCTTGATCCCTGCTAAACGCTGCAGTTACGGTTGAATATTGAAGGCGATCTCACCAGACCTTTTTTCCGGCGAATATTCAATGCATGTTAAACCAGAAGTTGGAAACATAGGTGGGTGAATGTCAGTGACAAACTCAGCAGTCAGATAGCCGACTAATGGAAGATGCGACACTAATAAGATAGTTTCGTATTGATGAACATCGATAAGCGCGGATACGTAATCCGCGACCTGCTCGGATTCACCGTAGGGTGTAATGTCTTCACATGTTTCGACTTGCTCAGATTGAAAACAGCTCGATATTTCTCGCCAAGTTTGCTGAGCACGAACATAAGGGCTAACTAACACTTTATCGAACTGTGAAAAACCTCTATCTGCACAAGCGCGGGCTACGGCAACAGAGGCACTTCTACCATTTTGAGTGAGCTCTCTTTCAGCATCTGATTGGGCAAAATGCTCGGCTTCTCCATGACGCATGATGAAAATTTTCATGGCATATTCCTAATACTATCCACTGTGGTTTTATGCGGATTATTGTTGTCTCACTGTTTATTCACAGCGTAATTATTATTGAGCGGAAAATTCTGAAACCGCTAAATTTTCGTTGAACTGTAAATAATTATATCAATTCTTTGAACAAAGACGCTGACTTTCTTAACACTATTTAAAGTCAAAATGTTAACTATCATTAATCCATTTTGCTCATATTTCTCAAACAGATAGTTTGCAGTCGCTCATATCCGAGTCATAATTACTCTATTGTCTATAAGACCACTTCATAAGTTCGGAGAGTGTATTGTGCACATTAGTCCAAATGATACGAACCAGTACCGTTACCTCACCTTAGCTAACGGTGTACAGGTTTTACTAATTCACGATCACAGTGCGCAAAAGTCCGCAGCTGCGTTGGCAGTGAATGTTGGTCACTTCGACGACCCCACCGATAGAGAAGGTCTCGCCCACTACTTAGAGCACATGTTATTTTTGGGCACAGAAAAGTACCCTAAAGTTGGCGAGTTTCAAAACTATATTAACCAACACGGCGGTAGCAATAACGCATGGACTGGCACGGAACACACATGTTTCTTTTTTGATGTCTCTCCTAGCGCCTTTGAACAAAGCCTCGATCGTTTTAGTCAGTTTTTTACCGCGCCTCTTTTTAACCCAGAGGCGCTAGATAAAGAACGTCAAGCGGTTGAATCTGAATACAAGCTAAAACTTAATGATGACTCTAGAAGGCTGTACCAAGTCCATAAAGAGTTGGTTAACCCTGCCCATCCTTTTAGCAAGTTTTCGGTCGGTAATTTAGAGACTTTAGCTGATAGAAATGGGCAATCGATTCGAGATGAGATCGTCAACTTCCATTATGAACAGTACTCCGCCGACTTAATGACGCTCACAATGATTGGTCCTCAAGAGCTAGATGAGTTAGAAGCGTGGTGCCATGAAAAATTCTCGGCGATTCCTAATCATGAGCTATCAGGAAAATGTATCACTGCGCCGTACACCGACAATCAATCGACTTCTATCTTGGTCAATGTCGAACCTGTAAAAGAGATACGTAAACTCATACTAACCTTCCCAATGCCAAGTATGGATGAACACTATCAGTCTAAACCTTTGTCCTACTTTGCCCATCTACTCGGCTACGAAGGTGCAGGAAGTTTGATGCTGGTGCTAAAAGATAAAGGCTGGATTACCTCTTTATCTGCTGGAGGCGGGACAAGTGGCAGTAATTATCGCGAGTTTACAATCAGTTGTGCGCTCACCCCTCTTGGCCTTGACTACATAGACGATATTACTCAAGCGGTATTTAGTTATATCTCTTTAATCGCACAAAGCGGATTAGATGAATGGCGTTACCTAGAAAAGCAAGCCGTTCTAGAATCTGCATTTCGCTTCCAAGAACCCACTCGCCCTCTCGATCTGGTAAGTCACTTGGTTGTCAACATGCAGCACTATCAAGAGCAAGACATCGTTTACGGTGATTTCATGATGGAGCACTACGATGAGGTGCTGCTTAAATCACTACTTGAATATTTTTCACCGACGAATTTACGTACGACGCTGGTCGCGCATGGCTATGAATACGATAAAACGGCCAATTGGTACTTCACACCCTACTCAGTGACAGAGTTTACTCAGCATCAAATTGAACACTATCTTCAGCCAAGTCCACTAGTGTTTAAACTACCAGAGAAAAATCCTTTCATTTGCTACGACCTTGACCCTAAAGAGCTAGAGATTTCGCACGCGACCCCTCAAGTGTTGGAAGAGTTACCAGGTTTTAAACTGTGGCATTTACAAGATGATGAGTTTCGCGTACCAAAAGGCGTCGTTTACATCGCGATAGATAGCCCACATGCCGTCGAAAACCCTCGAAACATCGTCAAGACGCGCCTTTGCGTAGAGATGTTTTTGGATAGCTTAGCTGCTGATACCTATCAAGCAGAGATCGCAGGGATGGGCTACAACATGTACGCCCATCAAGGTGGAGTGACGCTCACTATTTCAGGGTTTAGCCAAAAACAACCCGAGTTAATGAAACAGATCCTTGAGAGGTTTGCCAAGCGTGAATTCAGTAGCCAGCGATTTAACACCATCAAACAGCAGCTGCTAAGGAACTGGCGTAACTCCGCCCAAGATCGTCCAATTTCACAGCTTTTCAATGCACTTACGGGCATTTTACAGCCAAACAACCCTCCTTACTCAGTCTTAGTTGAAGCCTTAGAGTCGATAGAAGTGGACGAGTTAGCCAGTTTTGTCGACGCAATTCTGGCCGAGTTACACGTCGAAATGTTTGTCTATGGTGATTGGACGAGAGCTGATGCACTGTCACTTGGCAACACGCTCAAAGATGCATTGAGAGTCCAAAACCAGCAATATGAAGAAGCTTTGCGTCCCCTTATCATGCTTGGCAAAAATGGTTCATTCCAGAGAGAGGTCTTCTGCGATCAAGAAGATTCGGCCACCGTGCTGTACTACCAATGTGATGACACCAGCCCAAAGAGCATCGCTTTGTACTCTTTAGCTAACCACTTGATGTCTGCAACTTTCTTCCACGAGATCCGGACCAAGCAGCAACTTGGTTATATGGTCGGTACGGGGAACCTACCGTTGAATAGACACCCAGGGATTGCGCTTTATGTTCAATCGCCTAATGCGGCACCAATCGACCTTATCAGTTCCATTGACGAGTTCCTCAACGCCTTTTATATGGTGCTACTCGAGCTGAATGAGTACCAGTGGCATAGTAGTAAACGAGGGCTGTGGAACCAAATCTCTACCCCAGATACTACCTTACGCGGACGCGCTCAACGCTTATGGGTGGCTATTGGCAATAAGGATACAGAATTCAACCAGAGAGAAGTGGTGCTAGAAGAGCTTAAGGCGTTAACCCGCACAGACATGATTCGTTTTGTGGTTAACGAACTTAAACCGCGAACAGCAAATCGCCTCATTATGCATACTCAAGGTAATGCGCATCATGAGTCGGAGCGGCTAAATCTTGGTTTGGAGATAGGCTCAATTGAAGAGTTTCAATTGAGACCTAAAGATATCGAACTCGGTTAACTGCTGTCTAACCTTGTAGTCTTAAGCGGCTTGCTCAGACTCAATAATCTTTTTCAATGAATGGGGGTGAAGCTTAATGCACACCCCTTGCCATTTGAATGCCACCGTTGGGTTGTTCAAACGCTCACCTTCTCCTTTCGGGCTTGAGAGCTTGGTTTTGATACCAAGTTCTGGCAGCCTCTCCCACTGAGCCGCAAATTCAGGGAATTGGTTCTGTAGATCAGCTAGGTAATCATCTGCGGTTTGCGCCATTGAAGGCACCACAAACTCTACGTGCTCCCAGCCCTGTTTCGGGTAAATTTTCCCTTCTGCTGGATAAGGTAATTCTAAACACTCAAAACTCCAGCCATGGCTCTCAAGAGGCTTATCGAACGCGATAACCACGATAGGTCGGCCATTAATCTGCGCTTGTGAGATAACTTGCCCATATTCTTGCCACTCCTGATGAGCTTGTTTAGCTAGATCCTGCTCATTAATGCGCATTGCAATATGATCGGCTTGATATTTAGACAAGTCTAATCCGAGCTTGTCAGCGAGAGTTTTGATTTGAGAAATGAACTCAGGCAGGGTTTGCTGCATTTGCGATGGCAAAAGAGTAGCTTGCTGTAATTGGCTAGTCATCGAACTGTCCTTTATGTACTAATGTGCGAATGTTACCGTCGAATTTTGCCTAGTACCAGCGAAGACATAATTCAAACGCCCAGCCACTTATATTCCTTACATGATGGTTGATAGTAAAACCATATGGTTCGACGTAAAACAATGACATTATCCGGACTTTAAAAGCCGCGAATACTGCTATATTGCGCGCCGTTTATTTTAATCATCTATCAGTAAGGGATCATTATCATGTCTTTTAAGAAAACTCTTCTGGGCACCAGCCTAGTCCTTTCTGCTTTAACTCCATTTGCGGCCTTATCTGCACCTGGTGATACGTTTGAAATTAAAGGCGGCTACGATTACTGGTCAGGTAAATCCAAAGTAAATGATGTTAACGCAGATAAGCGTCGTACTCAGAACTCTTATTACGTCGGCTTTGAACACTTCGTTCCGTTAATTCCTAATGCAAAAATCCGCTCAACAAACGTAAAGTCTGACAACTCTGACCTATCTTATCGACAAGTAGACTACATCGCTTACTATCGTTTAATTGATACCAATATGCTCGGTCTCGATTTCGGCCTAAACATGCAGCATTTTTCTGGCGTGAAAGACAACGATTGGCAACCTGCCCTTTACGGTGACGTAGAGTTTACTATCCCGGCAACACCGATCACCCTGTACTCTACTGCTTCCGCGGGTAAATATGATGGTACACGAACGTTTGACGGTGAGGCTGGTGCGAAATGGACCATAGGAATGGGCCCACTTGATTTAGGCCTAAAAGCAGGTTACCGAATTATGGACAACGAGTTTAAACATAAAGCGACGAAGGACACTAGCTTCCGTATGGACGGCTACTACCTTGGTGCAGAGCTAAAGTTTTAGTCACTGAACTAAACTAAAAAATCCGCTAAAGACGGCACTTTTGTAGCCGTCTTTTTCGTTCATGTGCTCCAACGAATTAAAACATGGGCAATTAATATGCAGAAACTCGCTTAAACCATGAATTTTATGCATAAAATCAAACCGTTCGCGTTTGGTTCGTAACCCAGTTCTTTACGATTTGAGCAGTCATTCCTCTTGAATGATTTAGTCAAAACGTTATTTTTTTCCTAATAGTAACAAGATCATCAGGAAAAGTAGTAAATTTCCCAGTTCACTCCCTATAAGAGAAGCAATAAAGTTGCTATTATGTGCGCCAAATTTATGAACTAGATCGAGATATGCATTCACTCCACTTGGTGGATATTATTCTTGGTTCTTCTCGATGAATCACCCGAATGGTAAAGAATGCATAGCTAACCAATTCCCAAGAATTGAAGGAAGCGCGTGTGAATATCCAAGCACTTATTAATGACAAAGTTTCTCAGGCTTTAGAAGCCGCTGGCGCACCTGCAGGCAGCCCTGCAGCTGTTCGCCAATCTGCAAAACCTCAGTTTGGTGACTACCAAGCCAATGGTGTGATGGGCGTTGCAAAAAAACTAGGGACTAACCCACGCGAGTTCGCGCAAAAAGTATTGGATGTTCTAGACCTAGATGGTATCGCGAGCAAAACAGAAATCGCAGGCCCTGGCTTCATCAACATTTTCTTAAGCGAAGAGTTCCTTGCTAAACAGGCTGATGTAGCCCTAGCAGATGCTCGTTTAGGCGTTGCAGCAGAAGAACAGAAAACGATTGTTGCTGACTATTCTGCACCAAACGTTGCTAAAGAAATGCACGTAGGCCACCTACGTTCAACTATCATCGGTGATGCTGTTGTTCGCACGCTAGAGTTCCTTGGCCACAAAGTTGTTCGTGCTAACCACATCGGTGACTGGGGTACTCAGTTCGGTATGCTTATCGCTAACCTAGAACGCGTACAAAAAGAGTCTGGTGAAGTTTCAATGGAGCTTTCAGACCTTGAAGCTTTCTACCGTGAGTCTAAGAAGCTATACGACGAAGACGAAGAGTTCGCCGTAAGAGCGCGTAACTACGTTGTAAAACTTCAGAGCGGTGACGAATACTGCGCTGAAATGTGGAAAAAGCTTGTTGACGTTACTATGGTTCAAAACCAACGTAACTACGATCGTCTAAACGTCTCTCTAACTCGCGATGACGTGATGGGCGAAAGCATGTACAACGACATGTTACCTGGCATTGTTGCTGACCTTAAACAGCAAGGTCTAGCGCAAGAAGATGACGGCGCTCAAGTTGTGTTCCTAGATGAATACAAAAACAAAGACGGCGAAGCGATGGGTGTTATCATCCAGAAGCGTGATGGCGGTTTCCTATACACAACCACAGATATCGCTTGTGCTAAGTACCGTTACGAAACACTAGGCGCAGATCGCGTACTTTACTTTATTGACTCTCGTCAGCACCAACACCTAATGCAAGCTTGGACTATCGTTCGCAAAGCGGGCTATGTGCCAGAAGAAGTATCTCTAGAGCACCATGCTTTCGGTATGATGCTAGGCAAAGATGGTCGTCCATTTAAGACTCGTGCAGGTGGTACAGTTCGTCTTGCTGATCTTCTTGATGAAGCAGAAGAGCGCGCAATTAAGCTGATCGAATCGAAGAACGCTGACCTTGAGTCTGAAGAGAAAACAAACATCGCGAAAACGGTCGCTATGGCAGCGGTTAAGTATGCTGACCTATCTAAGCACCGTACCACAGACTACGTGTTTGACTGGGACAACATGCTAGCATTCGAAGGTAACACTGCACCGTACATGCAATACGCCTTTACTCGTGTTTCTTCTATCTTCGCTAAAGCAGGTATCTCGATGGATGAGTTGTCTGGTGAGATCAAAGTTACTGAAGAGAAAGAGAAAGCGCTGATTGCTAAACTTCTTCAATTCGAAGAGGCGGTTCAATCTGTTGCTCGTGAAGGTCAACCACACATTATGTGTAGCTACCTATTCGAGCTAGCGGGTCAGTTCTCTAGCTTCTATGAAGCTTGCCCGATCCTAAGCAGTGAAGATAAGTCTGTGAAGCAAAGCCGCTTGAAGCTAGCCGCTTTAACAGCGAAAACTATCAAGCAAGGTCTATCTCTACTTGGTATCGATACGCTAGAGCGTATGTAAGAGAATCGAGAGAAATTGGAAGGTTGGCGTGAGAGCGTCAACCTTTTGTTTTATTTGGCGTATACTAAGCCAATCAGTTAATTACCTACCGGATTATGACATGAGTTTTGAACTGCACCCTCAACTCGCTGAAGATACCACTGTGATTGGTCAATTCCCTTTATGCCTTGCTCTACTGCATAAAGACAACGCTGTACCTTGGGTTATCCTGGTACCTAAGCGAAGCAACTTAAAAGAGTTACATCACTTGCCGATGAAAGAGCAGCAACAGTTCTTGTTAGAGTCACAAGCGGTAAGCCAAGCGTTAGAAGCCACACTCCAGCCTGACAAGTTGAATCTTGGTGCACTTGGCAACATGGTACCTCAACTGCACATTCACCACATTGCTCGCTTTAAAGATGACATCGCTTGGCCGGGCCCTGTTTGGGGTAATACAGATGGTCAATTCCGCAGCGATGAGGAGCAAGAGCAGCTTTTGAGTCGAATTAAAAATGTTCTCTCATTGAGCTCTATTTTCACTCCCGCGTAGCTGATTTTCCCTAAGCGCGTATTAAAAAGCCGTTCTATCAAGAACGGCTTTTGCTATCACAAATCACCTACATGGTGACATTCAGAGCTAAGGCATCTGCCTTGACTTTCACGTACCTGATACGAGTGACATTGTGTGACGCGTTAGTATCGACAAATCGTGAGATCTTTCCCTTTTTTATCCACACTGAGAGCATCGCATCAACACCGTCTTCACTCATAGCAAACTTCTTCGCTAACTCGCGACGAGAGATGCTCCCGCTTTGTTCAATACATTGCTTTAGCTCAGAAAGAATCATGCGGTTTGTACCTCTAAAGTTTGGCTTTGCTTGCTACCTACTGACTTAAGAACACGATAGGTCGCAAAGCTCACTAACAAGATACCTGCGATCCACGCTGAACTGGTAACAGGGTGATCAACGAAGTGAGTAACTTGGTAATAAAGCGCCGCACTACCGTAAGCTAAGCCCATCGTCCATACCGCAATAAAGCGGGCATATTTCTGACCAAACTCACGTACGTAAGCACCCATAGCCGCAACACATGGTGTGTAAAGCAAGATAAAGATCAGATATGCAAATGCCGCATTGCTTGAAGCAAAATAACCTTTCAAGTTACCGAAGATAGACGCGTCTACTTCTTGCTCCTCTGCAACCGCTTGGCTGTCAGTCAAGTCACCGACTTCGATACCTAGTGGATCTGAGTAGCTAAGCCCTGCTAGATTATCTGGAATTGACATCACCGCTTCTTCAAGGCTCGCCATCAAGTCGTATTCACCACTTTCTTCTTCGCTCGGTGCATAAAGACTATTTAATGTGCCCACTACCGCTTCTTTGGCAAAGATGCCCGTGATGATACCAACCGTTGCAGGCCAATTATCCTCTTGAATGCCAATAGGAGCGAACAATGGCGTAACAATTTGCGATGCTTTAGAAAGCACTGAGTTTTCGCTGTCTTGGTTGCCAAATGAACCATCAGTACCTACTGAGTTTAGGAAGCTCAGAATCGTTACAACCACAACGATGGTTTTACCCGCGCCCAAAACAAAGCGCTTCAGCTTTTGCCACGTCTTAATCACGACATTGCGCATCGTTGGTAGTTCATAGTCTGGCATCTCCATTACCAGGCTATCACTTGAGCCTGGGTAAAGTGTCTTCTTCAGAACCAGCCCCGTAAACACAGCTGCAACGATACCCAATAGATACAGTGCGAAAACAATGTTTTGTCCACTTTGCGGAAAGAATGCCGCGGCGAATAATGCATAAACGGGCAGTCGCGCACCACATGACATAAATGGTGCCATAGAAGCCGCGAGTTTTCTTTCACGCTCTTGATCGAGCGTTCGCGTTGCCATAATGGAAGGTACGTTACATCCAAAGCCTAAAACCAGTGGAACAAAGGCTTTGCCCGGTAAGCCAATTTTCTGCATCACTTTATCAAGCACAAATGCTGCTCGAGACATGTAGCCTGAACTTTCGAGTACCGCCAGGAAAAGATACAGACAAGCAATCACTGGAATGAACGTAGCCACTGTTTGGATACCACCACCAACGCCGTCGGCTAATAAGGTCACTAGCCATACAGGCAGGTGGTCATCGAGTAAGTAGTGTCCACCATCAACAAGTAAAGCGCCGACACCGATGTCAAAGAAGTCGATAAAGGCACTACCGATGTTGATCGAGAACATAAACATCAGGTACATGACAATGAAGAAGAATGGCACACCTACCCATTTGTTGAGAATGACGGCATCGACTTTCTCGGTAAAACTATGGCTTAACTTGCCCTCGCTACGACGGACTTTCTGGCACTGCTGATGAAGGAACGTGTATTTCACATCTGCAACCAATAGATCGATATCAAGAGCGACTTTTTGCTGCTCCGCTTTAACAATTACTCGGTCAGATTCCGCCAAAGAGTTAATCACCAGAAGATCGTTTTCTAGTGCACGAATCGCCAATGCTCGCTCTGAAACTTCAGATTGCGATTTAAAGATTGGTGCAATAGTTTCAATTGCTTGCTCAAATTCTGCTCCGTAGTCTAGGCGTATTTCATTTAGTGCAACCCCTTGTACCAAAGCCTTATGTAGGCGGTCCTTAAAGGCATGAACTTGAGATTTGTTGTTAGCGGAGATTGCCATCACAGGACAACCAAGCACTTTTTCGAGTGCTTTAATGTCGATAGTCTGACGTTCACGCTTTAGCGCATCCATCTTGTTAAGCACAACAACCATAGGTCGGCCAAGCTCACGCAACTGCAAAGTCATATATAAGCTGCGTTCGAGACAGGTGGCGTCTACGACATTGATAATTAAGTCAGCCGGGTGAGTTAACACCGCTCTTGACGCAATGGACTCATCAATACTGTTACCATCATTCCCACTGTCTAATGCATAGATGCCTGGAAGGTCGGTAAGCAAGAAGTCGTCGCTAGAATGTGAGTACTTACCGGTTTTCTTCTCAACAGTCACCCCTGCCCAGTTACCAACTTGTTGTTTAGCACCTGTTAGGCCATTGAAAAGTGTCGTTTTACCACTGTTAGGGTTACCAACAGTTAGAATCTTGTATTCCATTAGTTAGTCTCCACTGTGATTGCATCGGCAATGTTAACGCGAACAGCAAGCGAAACTCCGCGAACTTCGACCTGTAGCGGGTCACCCATTGGTGCTTTTCGAATCAGAGTGACAGGTGTTTGTGGCAAAAGCCCCATCACCATCAGTTTTTTACGAACGTCGTTAGAGAGCTCCGAGAAACCAGTAATAGTGGCCACTTGCCCTTGTTGTAGCTGTGAGAGTTTCATTGCGAGACCAGTTATTTATAATGAGAAGGATTGTTATTTATGCTTACAATTTTATCTTCATCTCTTTTAGCAGATCTTGCCTGAAATCAATGTTTCCAAGTTTCGATAGATGCGTTGAGAATATCTGGCTCAATTTATCGATTAAGAAGTTATAGATAGGGATTACGCTCGCCGTTATCTATGAGGGCCTGGAACGAGTATTAGGTAAATTACATTCTCTTATAAGACTCTCTTTAATTAGTAATTGAATGTCGTTAACTTGGCTCATTCCAGATAAAAACGTTAAAACCACACTCGTCAATTACGTCAAAAGATAGATTTTTCTTACGATTCAATCAGAACAATTACTGATACAAATAAGCAGAATTTTCCATTTATCCTTAAATTACAACAAGTTAGACGCCTGTCGCTTTTCTTATGTCATCTTGGCGTTAATTTTATAAGTAAAAAAAGTCCCACTCGTTATAGTTAATCACGTCAAGAGGGAATCCCTTAAGACAACATTGAATTCCAGAGGTGGCGCATCAGCGTCACTCCGGCAGCAAGCGAAGGTGTCGTTGGCACCCGTGGTATAGTCCCCCCGGCTATACCACGATATTTTTTTTCTTCCTATCTCTCCACGCAATCCACGCAATCCACGCAATCCACGCAATCCACGCAATCCACGCAATCCACGCAATCCACGCAATCCACGCAATCCACGCAAAGTGATTATATCCTTTGGCCGTATCTGCAATAACTTTTTGAGGATTTAAATCGTAGTTTCAAAACAGAGCTATACCACTAGAGGTAAATAGGTGGTCAGTTAATCATGCAAGAATAGTAACCCGATATTTAGGTTGCTTGGTATCAGAGTGGCATTCCTAAAAACTATCAGCTTTTACCTGTTCGGGTTGGATTATTCGAGCTAAAGAAGTGAATGCCTGACAGCGTATTATTAACTCGGTATCAGTGCACGGTGGTAAGCGCTTATTGCGCTTATTGCGGTTAGTAGCGGCTTTGTTGCTCGACAAACTGAGTAGGTGACATGCCGAAACGGTGTTTAAACCTATGACTAAAGTATGAAGGATCGTTAAAGCCACACTCGAAGGCAACATCCGACACCTTTTCTCCGGCGAGCAATCGGCGGCATGCGTTGTCTAAACGCACTTCGGTCAAATATTCAGTGAAGGTTTTTTCTATTGATGATTTAAGCCTGCGCTGGAGGCTTCGTTCCGATACATACAACATCTTTGCCGCCGATGAAGTACTAAACTCTGGATCGGTAAAGTGCTCGTCAACTAATTGAATCACTTTTGATAACCATGGATCATCTTGAACAAGTTCAGCACACTCTTCATCTGCTGGCATCACAATAGGGCTGCTTTCGAACGAGACGCTCTCTTGCCAACTGATTTCCAATAGGTTTCGATCCTGTGAGATAAACAAGTTCATCTCACCACCGCTTTGGGTGACAAGCTTATGCAAGTTATCTGATGATGTAACGCTACCAGAATTGGAGTCAAAGGCATCTCCTTGATCCAGCATAGAGAAAACAACCATCCCCTCTTTTTGCACTAACTGAATCACTACCGTTTGATTGCGATAGCAACGTCTTAAAATACCATCAAACAACAGGTTAAATAACTCATCGAGATTAAAATCATTGAGGCCAATAAATAGCTCTTGCTGAGACTCAAACTCAACAGTCACTCCCACCTTTGCTAATTCGTCTTTCCAACTACTGATCACCGAGTTCACTATCATTGTCAGATTAAACACAGGTAGAGCTTGTCCGTTAGTTGAACGAACATTGATTAACGTTTTCAGTTCTGCCTGCAAATAGCCAATAAGCTGTTCATGGGTCAACGATTGGGAAGCCGTTGTTTTGAGCCTCTCTTTTAACTCATTGACAGATTGACTATAAATCAGCCAACGAACTTCGAGCTGTTTGCGCAGCTGATTGTTGTTTCCAAGTAAAACACGGCTTTGATGACGTAGCTGATTCGTTTTGAGCGCTACTTGAGCTTTAAGTAATCGGTTTGACTTCGCCATTAAGCGTGAACGCCAGTAAACAATGCCCGCGATAACGATCAGTACCGCTAACACATAGCTGACTATCGCTATGTGACTAAAGAACCAAGGCTCAGTGACCGTAAACTGATAGCTGTTACTTTCCCCTTTTACTCGCCTATTTCTGACGGCACGAACTTCTAAGCTATATTCACCAGGCATGAGATGTTCTATGGTCAAGGTACTGCCATCCAGAGCTTGCCAGTCACTGCTTTGATTCAATCGATATTCGAGATTGATATTGCTTGCACTTGGCACGAAGCCAAATTGGAAAAAGATAGACTCTCCATAACCTATTTGTGGTGTCTCTTGCACAGTGTTGGCTAATGAGAAAAGTTTTTGATTGCGTTTGATTTGGCTAAATACCACGCGGGTATCAGGTAAACGACTCACCATTAATTGCTGGGTATTCACTTTCACTAGACTACTATCCGCGCCTAAGAAAATGGTTCTTTCGCTGTCACTGCCAAAAGTACACACTCCTGGCAAAAACTCATTGCTGATGACACCGAATGGCTCACCATAATGCTGAGTAAGTGAGCCTTGAGGTGTGTAATGCGATAATCCTGTCGATGAGGTCAGCCAGATACCATCTTGGTTGTGGATCAAGCATTTTGGTGTCACGTGCCCATCAACCATATCAATGGACTCGACGTTATTTGTAAACAAATCTAAACGATATAACCCATAACGACTAGCCACCCACAGCTCACTTTCGGATGGCTGAACTGCATCAATCACCTCGCCAAACGGGATACTTTCACCCACGAAACGAATCTGGCCATCACGGACTAGATATATTCCGTGCTCTGTACCTAATGTGACGTAATCTTGTGAAGTCACGTACATTTGGGTTAACTGAGCAGGTAGATACTTGTCGATCATCCATTCAGAACCATACTGTGTTAGCTTGCGACTGACCAAATCGAAGCTCCACAGCTGCGTATCACTTGCTCCCCAGAGCATTTGATCATGATTGAACTCTAGAAACTTTACTGTGGTGTTTTTTAGGAAGCTGGGCAAGTCGTCTTCAATAACGTCGCCGGTATCTGCGTCAACGCAGACGATTCCTTTATCCGTTGCCAACCACAGGACGCCATTATGCTCTTCTATGTCATGCACTTTGCCGCGAAATATCGGCTTGCGAGAAGCAGATTTAACTAGATTTAACCTAAACACGCCCTTATTGGTCAGTAGCCAATAACCGTCTTGTCCTTTACTACGATAAAGTTCGACGAGCTTTTCTCCTCGGCTAACGACGGACATATCTTCATTTGAATAGCGGGTGAACTTATGCGAGTAGAGAGAAAAATAGCGGACACCGCGATCGGTGGCGACCCAGATTCCACCGGTATTGTCGTTGAGAAGAGAGTAGATCTTTTCGCCTGCTAAGCTGTTGCCTACTCCAATCCCCTGCTCAAACTTCTGAGTTTCACCAGTTAAGAAGGTATAAACAAACAGACCCTTTTCGGTGCCAATCCAGTACTCCTGATCTGTTTCGGTAATGCTCAATACATGACTACCCGCGATGGTACGAATTGGCTCGTTCGGCTTATTAATGTTGAAAATAAGCGCGCCATTAAGTGAACCAATGATCAGTTCACGTCGCTTTTCAGAGAAGTAGAGCTTTTCGACATAGTTTTTACCAGAGCTTGAAACATGCTCAAAATGGCTCCCCTCAGAGAGGTAAACACCAGCATTGGTAGCAACGACCCACTTAGAGAAAATAAACTTAGCGTCATTAATCGCGATTTGAGACGACTGGTTGTACTGATACAGCTCCATCAGCGAGAAAGTCTGAAACTCACCGCTATCAATTTGATAAGTATAAAAATTACGTTCATCAGAAACCCAGATAAAGCGTTTGGATGAGCCAATTTTTAGAATCTCTGTACCTGGCGTTAAACTAAAAACCAACTCCTTCTCTTGATTAGGAACAGTACGGTAGATTTCGTTTTGGAAGAACGACCAAAATGCGTTATCTAGAAAAGCGATTTGTGACGCTTCATGATCAAGCGCCGAGCCCTTCTCAGGGAGGATATGTTGCCCATCAAAAAACAACACTTGATCGCGTACGTCCTGCAACCATATCCCTCCCTCATCAGCGAGGAATAACTGCTTGGCAGCGAATACCTTCCCCTGCGCTAAAGTTGGCAAAGGATAAAACAGCTTAGGTGACGTGTTTGCCGCGATCGTTACTCCCGAATAAAGAATAAAAAGCAGCAAAGTAACAATCTTACTCAAGATAATCCATTTCCTAGCAGCAGAGAATAAAGATCCATTCGTTGGTGCGCTGAGCCTAAAAGCTCTATTGTTATTTTGTGATAATAATTATCTAGGAAATCGGAGGATTAACAAGTAAGGAAAGAAAATAGTTGGTAAGTTTTTCGAGGAGTTCACAGATAATAAGTCAGCCAAAGGCACAAACCTTTGGCTGAATGTCATATTTAACGTATTAAGCAATTGCTAAAACTATCAGCAAGATTCTGCTTGAACTTAAAGTAACCACCTTCAACCGCTTCGACGTCAATTCCTAACGGATCAAGTACACCTGTTTTAGCGTTGCTACCACGAGTGACAGATTCAACCACTGCTGGAGTAAATTGAGGCTCTGAAAATACACATCGAGCTTTTTCTGCCGCTAGCGTTTTACGGATAGAGATCAGTGTTTTCGCGCCTGGTTTGCGTTCAGGGCTCACCGTAAAGTAACCAAGGTGATTTAGAGGAAAATCTTGCTCAAAGTAACCGTAAGCATCATGGAAAACATAGTAGCCAGCGTCCGCAACAGGCGCTAACTGTTTAGTAATTGCCGCTTTCTGTTCGGTTAACTGCTGCTTAAACGCTTCTAGGTTTTTTGCGTACTCAGCCTTGTTGCTCGCATCTAGCTCAACAAGTTTTTGCGTGATCGCTTCAGCAACTTGCATTGTCGGTTTATAGCCTAACCAAAAGTGAGGATCGTGAGAACCATGATCATGCCCGTCGTGACCATGATGGTCGTGATGGCCACCAGCAAACTCACGCAGCTCTAATCCATTGATATCACTCAATGTAAGTACATTACCTTGCTCTTTAAGGACTTTCGTTAAAAACGGTTCTAAGTCATTACCGTACCAAACTACAAGATCCGCATTTCGCAGACGCTTTACATCTGAAGGACGCAATGCATAGTCATGAGGTGAGGTATTGGAACCCAGAAGTACATCAGGTTGCGAGATGTTTTTTGTCAATTCAATTGTGATCAGCTGAATTGGTTTGATGCTGGTTAGAACGGTTGATGCTTGGGCAATAGACGTACTTGCAAGTACAATCGCGCAAGCCGTTAGAAAACGTTTCATATTATGATGATTACCGACTAGTTATAAGAGTGAATAAATGTTACATTATAACATTAGTCAATTGCAAATGAGTTCCATTCATGTCGACTCTAGTCGAACTCAATAATATTTGCGTTCAATTTGGTGAACGAAAAGTACTTGATAACATTTCTCTTCGTCTTAACAGAGGCGAGATAACCACACTAATAGGCCCGAACGGAGCAGGAAAGTCTACTCTGGTCAAAGTGCTTCTTGGTCTACAAAAAACCTTCAGCGGAACAGTCACCAAGCCGAAAGGGCTAAAGATCGGTTATGTACCGCAAAAGCTTAGGCTCAATGACTCGTTGCCACTTAATGTTGAGCGTTTTCTGCGTTTAGCAGGTAAATACAGCAAACAAGAGTTGAACGATGCGCTGAAGTTAGTCGGCGCTGAGCACCTATTCAAGAGCAACATGCATTCTCTATCAGGCGGTGAGAACCAACGTGTTCTCCTTGCACGAGCATTGCTTCAACGTCCTGACATTTTAGTGCTGGATGAACCTGCGCAAGGTGTCGACGTTCAAGGTCAGATTGATTTGTATGAGCTGATAGATACAATTCGTCATCGCTTTAACTGTGCCGTGTTTATGGTTTCTCATGATTTACACTTGGTGATGGCAAAAACAGATGACGTGGTATGTATTAACCACCATGTCTGCTGCTCTGGCGCGCCTGCTGATATTGCACAGCACCCAAGTTATATCGCGCTGTTTGGTCATACTCATCAGCAACCCTTTGCCTTCTATCACCATCAGCACAACCATCACCATCATGATCTCGCTGGCGATCCCGTCGATGGTGATGCTGACAATTGTTCAAATCATTCTCACGGTCATCATCATGATTGAGTTTTTACTTCCTTCCATTTTGGCGGGCTTAGGTATCGCATTAATCGCCGGACCTTTAGGCTCTTTTGTCGTTTGGCGTCGTATGGCCTACTTTGGCGATACATTAGCTCACGCGTCTCTAATGGGGTTAGCACTCGGCTTCTTGTTAGATATTAACCTTTACCTAGCACTGACGGTTTGTTGTTTGGCGCTAGCGGTTATCTTAGTCACCTTGCAAAAACAGCAGCTTGTTGCCACAGATACCCTACTCGGCATTCTTGCTCACAGTGCCCTATCACTCGGTTTAGTCGCAGTCAGCTTCCTTGATAACGTGCGTATTGATTTAATGAGTTATCTTTTCGGTGACTTATTAGCAGTAACACCTGAAGACCTTGTTTACATTTACATCGGCGTAGCTATTGTCTCTTCGGTACTCGCCCTATTTTGGCGCTCACTGCTCTCTACTACAGTCAATGAAGATTTAGCAGCAGTAGAAGGCCACAACGTCGATTTAATGCGCCTAATCTTGATGCTCATGGTTGGTCTTGTGATCGCCATTGGTATGAAGTTCGTTGGAGCACTCATCATGACATCTCTATTGATCATCCCTGCCGCAACCGCGCGCCGCTTTGCCAAAGCACCAGAGCAAATGGCACTGCTCGCCTCTATCATAGGTGCAATTGCAGTTCTGCTTGGTTTGAGTATGTCTTGGCACTACGACACCCCTGCTGGCCCGTCTGTGGTTATCAGTGCAACAGCGATGTTTATGTTGAGTCAGCTTTATCGAGTGAAGAGCTAAGAACGAGAAGCGGGATGCGGGAACGGACTTCGTCCTAAGGAAAACTGGAAAACTGGAAAACTGGAAAACTGGAAAACTGGAAAACTGGAAATAGTTTGCAGAGCTGATGGTCACGTCAACCCTTATGATACTGTCATCCTCAAGAGTGAGGCACGAGCGACTTGGGGATCTCTTTCAGCGAGCAGATAACCTTCAGAGATTCCCTACTCGTTCCTTCGTCTCTCTATAAAATGACCTTGGCGTTGTTTCAGCGAAACGAAACAACACGAAGTGAGAAGCCCGATCTCGACTCTAGACTCTCGAAGCGAAGCGTTCTCGAAGGACGAAATCCGTTCTCAAAACAAAAAAACCGATGCACAGCATCGGTTTTTGTCTATCTCTTGCTAACTAGCTTTCCAGCAGCGAAGCGCTCCTTAGAGCGAAGCCCGTTCCCGAGCGCAGCGTTCCCGCTCTACGCGCCTTCGTTATGCAGCTCTAGGTTTGCTAGGTCTTGCTGGATCTCGCGTTGTACTTTCGCGTCATCGCTGCGTAGAGACTCTAGGAAGTCTAGGTAAGCTTGGTCGATATCGCCTGTAACGTATTCGCCACTGAAGACTGACGTTTCAAACTTCTCAACATCACGGTTACCCATGCCAACTGCGTCGACTAGGTCATCGATGGTTTGGAAGATAAGCTCATCTGCGCCGATTTGCTGACAGATTGCGTCATTGTCACGACCGTGAGCGATAAGCTCAGTTGCGCTTGGCATGTCAATGCCGTACACATTCGGGAAGCGAATTTCTGGTGCAGCCGATACCATGAAGACTTTCTTCGCACCTGAGTCGCGAGCCATCTCGATGATTTGCTCAGAGGTGGTGCCACGTACAATAGAGTCATCAACCAGAAGTACGTTCTTATCTTTAAACTCAGAACGGATTGCGTTTAGCTTACGACGTACAGATTTCTTACGTTGTTGCTGACCCGGCATGATGAAGGTACGGCCAACGTAACGGTTTTTCACGAAACCTTGGCGGTATGGCTTATCAATCGCTTGAGCAATCTGTAGTGCGATATCACATGATGTTTCTGGAATTGGAATTACCACATCGATATCTAGGTGGTCGTACTCGTCACGGATGCGGTCACCGAGCTTTTTACCCATTTCAACGCGTGCGCTGTATACCGAGATTTTGTCGATAAATGAGTCTGGACGAGCGAAGTAAACAAACTCGAAGATACATGGGTTGAGTACTGGATTGTCAGCACACTGCTTAGTGTGCAGTTGGCCATCAAACGTCGCGTAAATCGCTTCACCTGGTGCAACGTCGCGTAGGAAGTCAAAACCAACTGCATCTAGCGCCACAGACTCTGAAGCAACCATGTATTCGGTTGTACCTGCAACTTCGCGTTTACCTAGGCATAGAGGGCGAATGCCGTTAGGGTCGCGAAAGGCTACCATACCGTGGCCAATAATCATCGCTGTTACTGCGTATGCGCCACGGATAGTACGGTGAACGTTGGTGACTGCGCGGAACACGTCGTCAGCCGTGACGTTACCTTTTACGGTATCAATTTCATGAGCAAGTACGTTAAGTAACACCTCAGAGTCTGAAGTTGTGTTTACGTGACGACGGTCTTTCTCAAACAGTTTTTCACGGACTTCAGACGCATTGGTAAGGTTACCGTTGTGCGCTAGCGTGATACCAAATGGAGAGTTTACATAGAAAGGTTGAGCTTCTGACGCGCTTGAACTGCCTGCCGTTGGGTAACGAACATGGCCGATACCTACGTTGCCTTGGAGTCTTTGCATGTGTTTAGCTTCAAACACATCTTTGACCAAACCATTCGCTTTTCTCAGACGAAAACGATTGCTTTCTATGGTACAAATACCCGCGGCATCTTGGCCACGATGCTGCAATACCGTCAATGCATCATAGATAGACTGGTTTACAGGCGAAGTGCCCACGATTCCAACAATACCACACATGTCCTAACCCTCGATTTTGACAATGACTGGCGCGTTATAGCGCGCCAGATAAGAAACTAGATGTTGCTTGTAAGTGTTCGAAGAAAGGGGCAATGACGCGGCTAAACTCCGGCACCAGTTGCGAACCTTTCCACCACTGTGAGTCTGGAAACGATGTAAACGCATCCATAAAAAATAGCCCGGCAGACACAATAAGAACACCACGCAAACCGCCAAAGACGACGCCTAATACTCTATCTGTCCCCGACAACCCTGTTTTTTGCACCAGTTGGGCGATCACGTAGTTGACGAGAGCACCAACGATTAAAGTGGCAATAAACAAGGCTGCAATCGCGGCACCGTTGCGGAACATGTCATCTTGGATATTGGTAAAGTAGACCGCTAGTTTCGCGTAGTACTGACTCGCGATAAAAAACGCTCCAAACCAAATCACTAATGACAACGCTTCTTTAGCGAAACCACGAACTAAACTGATCAAAGCCGACAGGCCGATCACACCTAAAATGACAATATCTAACGGATTCATTCTGTACTTACATCTTAAGTTGGCGCGCATTTTAACAGAAAAAACGCTGACGCAAACGTTTTCTTATGGATTTAGTGGTTTAAATTTGAGCAATTGACCTTTTGAACCGGTAATTTTTTCCAGTTCGATGATCTGGCGCTCAAGCTTACTCTTTGAAACATCAGGACCAATAATGACTCGGGTAAAACCATTTTCGGGTTTGGTGTGTGCCTGATAACCGCGCTTTTGTAGATCCTTAACCAGATTTTTGGCGTTGTCAGCATTCTTCAATGCCATGAGCTGGACGATCCAGGCGCTATCTTGGTATTCGTTACGCTCTGGGACTTCTTTTATTACCACTGGCAACGGCTTATCTTCAGCTACAGGTTCCTGAGTGACCGCAACTTCAATCGGCGTGTCAGGTAAACTTTGACTATCATCAACCGGATCAAGTATCTCAAAACTTTCAAGCTCGCTGTCGAGCTCTGGTTTAAGGGGGATGCTTGCGATTTCTTCTTTGTAATGGGTTTTCTTGCCATCTAATACATCTGGTAAAACAATAATCCCTATCGCGACAAGGATAATGGTACCAACGAGACGGCTCTGAAATTTGCTTGCCATTTATTCACCTTTGTTTTGCCAATGCTCTAGCACTTCACCCACAGTGTGGAAAGAACCAACAACGAGGATGACATCTTGTGGCGTTGCGTTTGTCAATGCCGCTTCAAATGCTTCAACTGGATTCGAATACTCGGCAGTCCCTGACGGCAGGTACTGACATAGTTCATCTGAACTCGCCGCACGTGGACCAGAAAGAGAAGCTGGATACCAATTGGCAGCGATTGGGCTTAGCGCATTGAGCGTCGCTTCAACGTCTTTATCGTGCAGCATTGCCACCACGGTATGAATGTTCTTACCTTGGTATTTTTGCCCAACGCGTTCAACTAAGTACTCTGCAGAGTGCGGGTTGTGCGCAACATCTAACAAGATTGTTGGCTCTGTGCTGATCACTTGCATACGACCGGGTAATTGCGCGTTTTTAAGTCCATTCACGATGTTCACATCGCTTAAGTCTAAGTTCGCTGTCGCCAGTGCCATAAGCGCGGTCGCTGCATTTTGTAGGGGTAAACCTGGGACAGGGAGTTCGTCGAGGGTGTAACTTCCATGTGTCCACTGCCAAATCGACTCGTTTTGCAGCTTGTAGCTGTACTGAATATCAACAGGGTAGAACTCTGCACCAATATCATCAGCGTGCGCTGCAACAGTCGCAGGCGCTTTTGGTTGACCACAGATTGCAGGTTTACCGCTGCGGAAAATACCCGCCTTCTCGAAACCGATCACATTGATATCATCACCAAGCCAATCAACATGATCGATGGCTAGGCTAGTAATCACAGAAACATCATGATCCACCACATTGGTCGCATCTAAGCGACCACCTAATCCAACTTCAAGCAGAACAACATCTACTTTCTCTGTTTGGAAAAGACGCAAGGCAGCTAGGGTGCCATATTCGAATAAGCTTAAGCTGATTTCGCCGCGCTGTTTCTCGATAAAATCAAACGCTTTCGCATGCTTTTCATCACTAAGATCTTCGCCATTGATACGAACACGTTCGTTGTAACGAATAAGATGCGGAGAACTGTAGACACCAACAGAATAGCCGGCATCAAGTAAGATCGCTTCCATTAAGGCACAAGTAGAACCTTTGCCATTAGTACCAGCAACAGTAATAACAGTAGGAGCAGGTTTAGTAAGGTTTGCTGATTGAGCAACAGCTTGAACACGGTCTAGACCTAGGTCTATCGCAGAGGTATGGATGTTGGTTAAATAATCAAGCCACATCGACAGTGGAGATGTGGCTTGAGGAATTTGGCTTTGACTCATCTAACTATAACCAATTGATTGTGGTTGCTTGTTAGTGAGTTACTTTACCCTTTTTCGTCTGCTTCTGGTACAGAATAAGCAGCTTCATTTGGCGAATCGTTAACAGAAACCACCAAAGGTGATGGATTGTTGTTCATCTTCGCCATTAGGCTACCAATACGCTGACGCATTTCACGGCGGTCAACGATCATATCGATGGCACCATGCTCCAGAAGGAATTCACTACGCTGGAAACCTTCCGGTAGATCTTCACGTACAGTTTGTTCAATTACACGACGACCTGCAAAACCGATCAGTGCTTTTGGCTCACCGATGTTGATATCACCCAGCATCGCTAAACTCGCAGATACACCACCCATAGTAGGGTCAGTCATCACTGAAATGAAAGGTAGACCTTTTGCAGACATGCGCTCTAGCGCTGCACTGGTTTTTGCCATCTGCATTAGAGACATTAGCGCCTCTTGCATACGTGCACCACCACTTGCTGAGAAACACACTAGACCACAGTTTGCTTCCATCGCTGCTTCTGCTGCACGAACAAAACGCGCACCAACAACAGAACCCATTGAACCACCCATGAAAGAGAAGTCAAATGCACACGCAACGATAGGTTGGCCAAGAAGCTCACCTTTCATTACAACTAGTGCATCTTTCTCGCCACTGCTTTTCTGAGCCGCAGAAATACGATCTTTGTATTTCTTCGAGTCTCTGAACTTCAGTTTATCTTGCGGCTCAAGCTCGTCGGCAATCTCTACACGATTATCTTCGTCTAGGAATGTTTCAAGGCGACGACGCGCTCTCATACGCATGTGATGGTCACATTTCGGACATACTTCTAGGTTACGCTCTAGTTCAGCGTGGTAAAGCACCTGTTCACATGAAGTACATTTAGTCCAAACCCCTTCAGGGATAGACGCTTTACGTGAACTAACGATGTTGCTTTTTTCTAAAATCTTTTCAAGCCAACTCATGGAAGACCTTTTCTCTCTACTCCCGCGCCTAAAGCGAGGGATACAAATTCTGAATTTACGCGTGAGGATTAAAGCATATTAAATGCCAAGTGTAGACAAAAAACTGGTTGTACCTATTTCTTGAATCAATTCCTCACACACTAAAGACCTGATTAGTTCGACAATTTACCACGGTTTAGTTCAAATTGTCTGGCAAAAATAGTGGCCCAATCGGCACTCTTGGCAATTGGAATTCTTCTGGGTAATCAACATCCACCAAGTACAAGCCTTCCGCTTTCGCCGTCGCCCCTGCTTGCTTACGATCTTTGATCTCGAGTAGCTCTTTTATCCACTCTGGTTTCTGTTCGCCTCGACCAACACAAATCAAGCTACCTGTAATGTTACGAACCATATGGTGAACAAATGCATTGGCTTTAATATCGATCACGACATACTGGTTATGGCGCGTCACATTAATGTGCATCATATTGCGCCAAGGACTGCGTGATTGGCAATGCGTCGCTCTAAAAGATGTGAAGTCGTTTTCACCAAGCAGGTACTGCGCGGCTTGATGCATCTTGTTTTCATCCAGCTCACCGTGATAGTGACTGACACCCGATGAAAGAATACCCGGCCTGAGTGCGCTATTAAAAATGATGTAGCGATAACGACGAGCGGTCGCAGAGAAACGCGCGTGAAACTCGTCAGGCACTTCTTTTGCCCAGCGTACAGCGATATCGTCTGGCAGATTCGCGTTGGCTCCCATAGTCCAAGCGACCATTTTGCGTGTTGCTGTGGTATCGAAGTGAACCACCTGTCCTGTACCGTGTACGCCTGCGTCAGTACGACCCGCACATTGGACTTCAATAGGATGGTTTGCAACGATGCTCAATGCGCGTTCTAGCTTCTCTTGTACGCTTTTTACTTCTCGCTGGCGTTGCCAACCAAAATATTGAGTGCCGTTGTATTCGATGCCTAAAGCAATTCTCATCAGGATGTTCTCGTTGAATTGTTGCTACTAAGGTCTGGTGACCAAATCTTGGGGGCGGCAGTATATACCAAAAAACAAGGGGGCTAAACAGCAGCCCCCTTTTCACTTGATATCTAGAATCGCCTAGCCCTTATTGATGGTATCAATCAGGTTCTTCGCTTCTCGGCGAATCTCATCACTTCCATCAACGATGGCCTCTTCTAGTAGCTTAATCGCTCCTTGAGCATCATTCATCTCAACGTAGATTTTCGCTAGATCTAGCTTACCGGCCGCTTCTGCATTGGCATCAACATCTGCCGCATCACCAATATCACCAATCACATCAGGGAAGTCATTCAAACCGACATCGAGCTTAAGCTCATCATCAATCGCTTGTTCTTCCTCAGACTCGACTTCCGCCATTAACTCATCAATGGTTCGGTAGCTGTTATCATTTGGGTTAAACTCTTCAAGCTCTGGCTGGTCTTCCCAGTTTTCATCTAGTATCTGAGCTTGTTCAGGTTGATTATCTTGCGCCCAAACATCCGCCTCATCTTCAGGGATCTCATCAGGAATACTTGCCTGCTGCTCAGGTGACAGATTGAATCCATTCCAATCCTCTCCCATTTCAAGCATGGCATCGATATCCATGCCCGCACTGTCAGAAGTGGTGGCATCTATCGGGGTATCAAACGAGAAGTTTGCTGTTTCAGGCTGTTCTTCCGATAGCAGCTCATCAAACGCTTTCTCATCGTAGTCTTGATGGGCTAGGTCAATCTCTTGTGCAGATGGAGCAACATTTTCTGAAGGGATCTCACTCAGCTCTGGAAGTTCAACAGGCTCTAACTCAAAATCATCTGCTGTCAGTTCGTCACTGGTTGGTTCAAGATCATCCAGCGCGTCTTCTTCGTTATATTGAGGAAGATCGGCTTCAGCAATTTCAATCGACTCATTGCTCGGCTCCGCTACAGGAGCCTCACTGTCTAGTAAAGGTTCATCAGCGACATCAGCGAGAGCTTCTTCTTCACCAAACTCTGGTAGCTCTAGGTCATCAAGTTCAAACGCTTCGTCTTCTAGTTCCGCATTTGGTGCTTCAACCTCCGGCAGAGGCTCCTCAGCAACATCAACCAACGCCTCTTCTTCACCAAACTCTGGTAGCTCTAGCTCATCAAGCTCAAACGCTTCGTCTTCGAGTTCAGCAGTGGGTGCTTCAACTTCTGGTTGAGGCTCATTAGCGACTTCAGCTAAAGCTTCTTCTTCACCAAACTCTGGTTGCTCTAGATCATCTAGCTCGAACGACTTCGTCCGCGAGTTCTGCCCGTGGGTGCTTCAATTCTCTGACTGAGGCTGCTCGGCAACATCTAGCCAGTGCCTCTTCTTCACCAAACTCTGGCTGATCTAGATCATCAAGTTCGAATGACTTCGTCCGCTAGATCTGCCCGAATGGTGCTTCAATTTCTGACTGAGGCTCCTCAGCAACATCTACCAGTGCCTCTTCTTCACCAAGCTCCGGTTGCTCTATGTCGTCTAAGTCAAACGACTCGTCTGCAAGTTCAGCGCTTGGAGCTTCAATTTCTGGCTGAGGCTCCTCAGCAACATCTGCCAGTGCCTCTTCTTCACCAAGTTCCGGTTGCTCTATGTCGTCTAACTCAAACGACTCGTCTTCGAGTTCTGCAGTGGGTGCTTCAATCTCTGGTTGAGGCTGCTCGGCAACATCAGCTAATGCTTCTTCTTCACCAAACTCTGGCAGCTCTAGGTCATCAAGCTCGAAAGACTCGTCTGCTAGTTCTGCCATTGGTGCTTCAACTTGTGGTTGAGGCTCTTCAGCGACTTCAGCTAATGCTTCTTCTTCGCCAAACTCTGGTAGTTCTAGATCATCGAGCTCAAACGCTTCGTCCGCTACTTCCGCATTTGGTGCTTCAGCTTCTGGTTGAGGCTCCTGCGCAACATCTGCTAATGCTTCTTCTTCACCAAACTCTGGTAACTCTAGGTCATCTAGCTCAAACGCTTCGTCCGCTAGATCAGCTGCTGATGCTTCAATTTCTGGCTGAGGTTCTTCGGCAACATCAGCGAGTGCTTCTTCTTCACCAAACTCTGG
>NZ_JCBDHL010000019.1:0-652512 GCF_059833805.1 Vibrio sp. R10-SF1-ISO8
TATGGCGACTTTTTTGGGTTTTCCTGCCGCAAGTAATCGTTCATATGTAGTCTTAAAAACAGGGTTACATTGGATGGCAGACATCATTGCCATATACATAACGGTTCTAACTTGAGTCCGACCTCCTTGTATTATGCGCTTTCCTTTGTAACGACCACTTTCTCTAACGATGGGTGCTACACCAATCAAACTAGAGGCTTGTTTATTGGTGATGTAACCAAGTTCGGGGACGTTACTGATGATGGATGCGGCCAGTATCTTACCGACTCCAGGCATGCTTTGAAGTATCTCATTCTTAGTCTGATATTCAGGAGAGATATCGATGAGCTTTGTGATTTTAGCTTCTACTTTTTCAATTTGATTTTTAAGAGCGGTTAAGATGGGCGTAATGGTTGAGGCGATGTTCTTTGGCAATATTTGTAGTCGGTTTCTTTCCATGGTCTGTATGGAGAGTAACTGATTTCGCCTTGATACTAAGTCACTCATTAATCGGATATTTTCGGCTTTTAGCTCGGTTAAGTCAGGCTGAACTTTCTCAGCATAGTGGGCAATGAGCGCGGCGTCTAAACGGTCGTTCTTAGCTCTTTGTCCGATAGCACCAGCGAACCTTTTTATCCTCAAAGGGTTAGCGATGACATAGGGTAGCTTTGCTTGGTCACAAGCAAGGATGAAGGGCATTTCTAATCGTCCAGTAGCTTCAATCACGACACGCTGAGGTTGGTGTTTAGCGATAGCTCTGACGGCTTCTTTAATGCCTTTGTCATTGTTAGGAACGGTGAAGTAAATGTCGAGCGGACGGATATAAATATCTAATTGTGATTTGCCAGTATCAACGCCGACATTAATGTTTTGAAGTGTGTTTGTATTCATAATAAGCTAACTCTTGCTTGCAAATGCGGGCTCGAGACCCAGAAGACTATTCGAGTGTGGTGCTTGGAGTTCTATCTGACGTTCGAACTTGTTATCGGTCTCTCGATAGAGGAGCCATCATTTAATCGAACTATCAGATAGAAGAACTTTAGTTGCAGCTAAAGTCTGGGTCTCACCTTACCCGATTGGTGAGCTTATTATCCATACAAGCGTTTAAGACAGATTCGCAACGCTCGGCATTTTTGGTTTGAATCAGCTTAAGTGTTTACGGCACAATGGTTTAGGTCTTGTGGTGGCGTTGCTCACTACTTAACGCGGCGTTAGGTTTTTGATTGTGCTTGGTCACTCATTTGTCTGATGAATATTGACTTGACTGTCTACTCATTGCTCTAATTAAACAATGAGTTAGATACAAGGTATTGAAATGGAAGTTGTACAAAAAAAAGGCAAGAATAAATTCACGTTCAGTTTCGGAGACGATCGGTTTAATTACGGCTACGAGCAATCGTCGGGTAAAGGTGATGTAGATCTTTACTACGGTGACTTGCCACATAAAAGTTCAGAGATCATTGAACAGAATGAATGGCTGAGAAATGTAGGCATTCTTTGGATTGTAATTGGTGTTTTTCAAAGTGGATATGGCAGTTTTACGCGTGAAGCATTTTATTTAGATCCAATGTGGATCTTAATCGGTGGTGCTTGTTTAATTTGGGCGGTTGTATCAAAAATTACCTACACAGTTTATAACACTGATGAGGTTAACGTCCTTATCATACAAGATAAACAGCATGATGCAGTAGTCGATACATTGATGAGTCGACGTAAAGAGCAGCTTTTAGCTTGGTATTCGGATATTAACATGGAGAACGAGTTGGCTAATGAGATCAACAAGTTTAAATGGTTAGCTGAGCAAAAAGTATTAAGTGAAGAAGAATCAAAGCAAAAGATAGAAGAAGTAAAATATTACCATCAAGAGCAAGGTGATACAGAAAGAGTTCTTAACTAGTCATAAACCTAACAATCTGTTTAAGAGTGATTCGCAACGCTTGGCATTTTTGCTATGCGTTGCGTTATTGTGTTTAAGGAGAGCTATGGATATCGCAATAGAAGATAGCGAGCTTACTTTTAAAGCGAGTATATTGATTCTCGATGAGCTCTTGCATTTAAGGTGCGATAACTTCTCAGTTCAACTGAACATATCACATGATGGAAGTAGCTCTAAGCGACAAAAGCAGTTTAAAACTGACGTTGCTGAGTACTCTCTCGGTAGCTTTACCAAGGGAATATTCTTCTTTAGTCATAAGACTTGCAGGTTTAGTGAAACATCGGAACATTATGCTTTTAATCGAAACACCATTCCTATTATTTCAAGAGCAATGGGAAGAGGCCTCATGTGCTTTAAGGCAGATTTAGAGTGGGGAATTAGTGAATGGCAGTTTTATTCGGGTAATGTCTTACTTGCGGGTGCGAATGTTAAAGATGACTACTTTTTTATGACTGGAGTTGAACAAAGGTTTGTAGACTTACTTACCAATGTAAATATTCCAATTGTAATACAAACATAACAAGGCGTTAGCTACATGAGGAAAATATGTTCGAAAATCACAATAGATATACTAAATTTTCGTATTGGCTACTTGCATTAAGTAGTTTGTCTGGTTTTGTTTTTATGGGAATATTTGTTCCTAGCATAGTGGAACAGCCGGTTTTTATTTATGTTCTAGTCGCGCTATTAACTTTAATGCTTATTTTGAATACATATTTTGCATACCGTATTTATCATCATAGTGTGCTCGCGTTAAAGTGGTGCTTATGGCTATATGGTTTGCAAATCATTGGTTTTGAAACTAGAGATTTAGCATTTGGCTTAACTTTTGGTTTGAAGTTTAATATAAGTTTGAATTATGAAGTTACGACTATAACCATCAACTTATTCGCTATGGCAATATGCTTTATACTACTGAAGGCGTTGCGTAGTGTAAGTAGCTAACAAAGCGTTTAAGGAGGATGCTCAACGCTTGGTGGTTTCAGTTCACATTCAGTCTTAAGTGATTATGGCACAATGGTTTAGTGTGGTGGAGGCGTTGCTCACTACTTAGTGCGGCGTTAAATTCTAATTTGTATAAGAGGAGTCAAAAATGGAACATTGGCCAAAACCAAGAGAAATCGTTAGAAGCGGGAACTTTCCATATATATTTACAATCTATGATGACTTTGAGTATCAAACTGAATGGGAGCTTGAAAAAGCTTTTGACTCCAAGTGGTTAAAAATTTCAATCGATGGGTTAGTGACGGTTAAGGCTAACGAAAATGGTTATAGTTGGGATGGTTGCACACCCAAGGTGAGTGTTCTCAATTTATTTATACTTGGTGTCCCAGACGGACACGTAAACTATAGAACAATGAAACCGTATACTTACTATGCGTCTCTAGTCCATGACGCCTTATATCAATATCTAGATACAGTACCAATATCTAAAGCTGAAATAGATTTGCTATTTCTTGAGATGCTAGGTGACTTTAAGCTAAGAAAACTGTACTACATTTTTGTTTCTAAGTTTGGCGGTAAAAAAGTTGTACAAAAAGGAATTTAACAAAGCGTTTAAGACAGATTCCCAATGCTTGGCATTTTTCATTCTGTCGTTGGGTTTTGTGTTTACGGTGGTAAGGTTAAGTTTAGTGGTAGCGTCGCTCACACCTTAATGCGGCGTTATACCTCCGAGCCTCTCCAATTTGGGAAATGATAAATATTTGATATGCTATCGGCTATTGTATGTAAATGAATGGACACTATGAATAAACTATTAACGGAGTGCTTTTATTTCTCCAAATCTAATGTCGGCTCTATTTTTAAACTTTTTGGGCCTTATGTAATTGTCACGTCACTGCTTAGCCCTTTTGTAGAGTTGTTTTATGATTGGGGCAACGTTTTTTACCTTGTGGCAATAAGTTTTATTCACACTTATTTAATGGTTCGTTTCATCAAGTTTATGGCTTTTGCTGCTTCCGGTTCCCCTAAAGAGCAAACGGTCTCTTTGAATGAGTGGTGGCGGTTATTAGCTGTATACTTTTTCTATGGTGTAGCTGTTTTAGTTGGCTTTATAGCGCTTATCGTACCGGGTTTATATTTTGCAGCTAAATATGGGTTTGCAGACTTTGAGGCGATTTTAAACGACAAACCAGCATTTTCGGCATTGGGCGAAAGTTGGAAAGATACGAAAGGTATAGCTGGTAGGTTAATGATGGTTACTGCATTGATTGGCGGCTCACAAATATTGTTAGGTTTCGCATTTGGCCTTGTTGGTGATTCTTCGACGTTACTATACATAGCATCCGAAATTTTGTATGGGCTTATTTCGACTAGCTTAATGATATTCATGTCTGTTGTTTATTTTAGGTTGTATACAGAAGATCGCACGGATCAAGAAGCATCATTGGAAAGCGAGGCCTAACAAACTGTTTAAGAGTGATTCGCAATGCTTGGCATTTTTGCTATGCGTTGCGTTTTGTGTTTAAGGTGTCATACGGAAGCTCAGATATTGCGTTGCTCACACCTTAACTGGGCGTGAGTATTCGACAGGAGATAACATGTACATTTTGGTAGTAAGTTCGAGCTTGGATCCAAATAGTCGAAGTCGTCAAATCGCTAAGCTATGTATTGACGAACTACAATCGCTGGATAGACAAGTTGAATTTGTTGATTTGGCCGAACTTAATGTGCCAAATTTTGACAACGACAAAATATATCAGACGGAACAATATAAGGCATTACATAAGCTAACGTCTGAGGCGAGTGGTATTGTTTTATGCAGTCCAATTTATAATTGGGGATGTTGTTCTGAGTTAAAAAAATACATTGAATATGTTGGGTCTACACCTCCTGATGGTAGCTTAACTGGCGCACTCTTCGATAAAGTGGTGACGTTTGTAACCTCAGCGGGTCTACCTCATAGCTACATGGCTGACTCTGCGCTCTCGACATCACTAAGCATTGATTTTAAGTGTATTATCAATCCTTACAACTTGTATGTTCATAATCGTCACTGGGTTAATGATACCCTTTCGGATGACAGGCTACCTAGGCTTGAAAAGTCTATGAAAGTAATGGATGAGCTCTGTAGTTTATTGAGTGCTAGAACATATAAGTCTGGATGGGAACTGTAATGTTAACAATAAATTTAAGAGTGATTTGTAACGCTTGCGATTTCACTTCGATTTAAAATTAGTGTTTACGGTGCAATGGTTCAACTTGGGTGTTATAGCGCTGTCGCGCCTTAGCGAGGCGTTAATCATTGAAATTACGCGTGAAGCTGGTAATTAGTTCTCATCTTTTGTCGCTCGTTTACCCTAAGCTGTACAGGTTAATTCAACTTTAGGTATTCGCTATGAGTTTAGAACGTCATGGAATTACAATAGGTATTGAGCGCATTGGCTCTGAATCTGTTTTAGTGTTTAAGGCTACAGGTAAACTCACTCACGAAGACTATAAAGCTATTGTTCCAGTCTTGAATTCTAGTTTAAAGGGTATCAATTCAAAGCATATAAAAATGTTGGTCGACATTACTGAGTTCTCAGGTTGGGAGCTTCGGGCTGCTTGGGATGATTTTCAGCTTGGGTTAAAGGTTGGTCTTAAAATTGAGAAAATAGCCATTTATGGTGATAAAAATTGGCAGGAGCTAGCCGCCAAAGTAGGCAGTTGGTTTATATCAGGTGAAATGGAATCATTTGCTAACTACGAATCGGCGGTGAAGTGGCTGGCTGATTAACACCACAAAGCGTTTAAGACACGCAACGCTCGGTATTTTCGGTGTGCGTTGAAATTAATGTTTATGGGCACAGTTGCTAAAATCTGTGGTAGCGTTGATCACACCTTAACGCGGGGTTAGATTTTCCTTGCGACTAAGTGCACTGACGCTATCATATTGATTTTAAGAAGAGTCTTATCGTTTGGTTATATTTTTAAATGGAACATCCAGTTCTGGGAAAACAACATTAAGCCATGCACTTCAACAGGCTTTGGCCGATGTTTACCTACATGTCTCAGTTGATACTTACCTGTCTCAAATCGCTCAATGTGACCTAAATAATTCCACGTTAATGGAAAATCGATTTTCAAATATCGTTAATGGTTTCCATGAATCAGCAGCCGCTATTGCACGTGCAGGAAATAACGTCATCGTAGACTACGTACTTCAGCAACCAGAATGGTTAGGTGCATGTGTTAAAGCGTTTGAAGGTATGCCTGTGGTTTTTGTTGGCGTTCATTGTCCTCTAGAAGTACTAGAAAAGCGTGAATTGGCTAGGGGGGACCGTAAACAAGGAGCAGCCCGCTTGCAGTTTGATCGCGTACACAGTCATCGTACTTACGACCTTGAGTTAGACACATCAAGCTTAAGCGTTGATGCTTGCGTATCAAAAATTATTACGTACATTGAAAATGGCTTGAAACCTTTGGCATTTGAAGGGCTGAGAGGGCAAGAAGAAATTGGACAACAAAGCTAACAAACAATTCAATCAGATTCGTGACGCGTGGCATTTTTACTATGTGTTGCGTTTAGTGCTTAAGGTAACCTACGGTGGCTTCGGTACTGCGTTACTTACACCGTATTAGGGCGTTATGCTCTTTGCCGAAAATAGGAAGTTTTATGGACCAAAAAGCAGTAGAGAAAGCAATCGAAAATATCAGGCTCAAGTCTCAAGGTACTGATTCTTCAATGGTTAGTGCTGTTACAATTAACTTCCATCCTGATCGCTTTACTGCTGGGAATAAGCCAATACTTGAAGCAATTGCACAAGACGGCTGTCTGAAATCCCAATTTGAAACAGGTACCAGCAATGGCGGTTTGACGGCGCATGTTGGGGGGGAACGCTGGCTTTGGGAGCAAAATGTCTTTGACGGAGCATACGATGACGCTCCAAATAGTCTTAGACCAAAATATGGAGCTCTAAATTTTAGAAACTACGAAACAGGCGCATCTCCTCGCTTTGGGTCTTCATACTTCCAACTGAAACCGCATGTTTCTACTCGAACAACGTTTTGTTATCCAGATAGTTATTTCGAACCTGAAGATTTTGCAATTTTCAATCGAGTTAGCCCTCTAATAGATAAAGCGCTAGCTTCAAATTCAGACTTGCTAGACGACTATATCGAAGCTCATATACATGGCGAAATCTCAGTAAAAGACGACATCGAATGTCTTGTACTCGATCCAATTTTTCGCGCTAGCCCTATTGAACAGCAAGCTTTGAGCTTGGGTATTCCGGTCAGATGGCATAATGGTTATGAGCTTAGCCTTGAAGAAATGAATCGTTATCCTGACTATCGAGGTCAGAAGTATATAGAACTAGCTAAAGAGCTAGCTCAAAATGGAAGCATAAATGCAAAGATACTGGGTTTAGCGGTTACCAAGCAGGGCTATGAAGAGCAAGATGTTAAAAAAGTATGGCACTACTTGGCTAGGTTTGGCTATAAGTCAGCACGAGCATAACAATAAACTTAACGCAGCGTTATAACAACAAGGAGAGTTCAGTGAAAATAACGGTTTTAGATGACTATCAGGGTGCGGTTAGAGCGCTAGATTGCTTCGAGCTACTATCAGGCCATGATGTGTCCATTTTGAACGAAACACTCCCTGAGTCAGAGTTGGTAGCCGAGCTCAAAGACGCAGAGGCTCTTGTCCTAATTCGAGAACGTACGGTCATCACAGAGTCTCTTCTCGCTCAGTTGCCCAACCTAAAAGTTATTAGTCAAACAGGAAAAGTTAGCAATCATATTGATGTCCACTTATGTGAAAAGTACGGGGTCAAGGTGTTGGAAGGTCGTGGTTCTCCGGTTGCTCCTTCGGAATTGGCGTGGGCACTTATTATGGCGGCAAGTCGCCACATACCAACTTATTCAGCCAATCTCCAAAACGATAAATGGCAAAACTCAGGTGTACTCGGTTTGGGCCGAACTATAAAGGGCTTGAAGCTTGGAATTTGGGGCTACGGAAAAATTGGACAACGAATTGCTCAATATGCAAAAGCATTTGAGATGTCAGTGGTTGTGTGGGGTAGTGAACAATCAAGAAATCTTGCGCTTAAACACGGATTTGAATCCGCCGCATCAAAGGAGGCATTCTTCTCTGGTTCGGATATCGTGTCACTTCACCTACGCTTGAATGAGGTCACTAGGGCGAGCGTAACAGCCCAAGACTTGAGTTTAATGAAATCCGACTCTCTGTTTGTGAACATCAGCCGCTCAGAGCTTGTCGAAAGCTCTGCGCTATATAACGAGCTGGTAGCAGTACCGACTAAGCGAGCCGCCGTTGATGTATTTGACAATGAACCAGCATCGCTTGATAACGAGCCTTTATTGTCATTGCCTAACGTAACGGCTACTCCACATTTAGGATACGTCGAGCAAAACAGTTATGAGCTTTACTTCAAAATAGCATTCGAGAATATTTTAGCTTTCGAGCAGGGTAATGCATCAACATCGGCATCGAGTAAATCATTGCTGTAAAAAAGTAGAATAACAAATCGTTTAAAACACAATAAATTAGCTAAGGTGTTAGAGCTGTTCGAACCTTAGTTTAGCGTTGTGCGACCCTATGAGATGAACGAAAGAGATTAAATATTATGTATAAAGTCGGCGTTGTTTTGTTTGATGATTTCACTGATGTAGACTTCTTTCTTATGTATGACTTGCTTGGGCGAACGCCCGATAGTTGGACGGTTAGCATACTAGGGACTAAACCTGAACATTACTCCCATCTTGGTATCAAGGTTAAAACTGACGGACATGTTTCAGAGGTAACGGATCAAGATGTAGTTCTTATCACGAGTGGTAAACGTGGTATACCAGCAGCCATGAAAGATACAGGATTTATGTTGGCGCTAAATCTAGACCCAACTAAGCAGCTAATAGGTTCGATTTGTGCGGGATCATTCATCCTTCATGAACTCGGGTTACTTAAAGGTAAGCCGTTAACGACCAATCCAGACGCTAAGAGCGTTCTGCAAAATATGGGTGGAGACGTTCAAGATCTACCTCTCGTGGTAGAAGGTAGTGTAGCCACTGCTGGAGGTTGTCTTTCACTGATGTATTTAATTGGTTGGGTGGCAGAGAGGCTATTCGATTCTGATAAACGTAAAACTATACAAAATCAACTCATTCCAGCTGGGCAGTTAGAGCTTTTTGAAGACCTCATTACCACTACTATTCAATCAGCAGAGCTAGAAGGTTCGCGCAGCAAAGCGTCAAAGGTTGATTCGTAACGCTTGGCGTTCTAGGGCTCGAAGATAAAAGGAATTTATGTGGAAATCAGGGTCGGGGAATTAACTGATATTGCAGCGATCACAGACATATTCAATTATTATATTGAGAATACTAACGCGCGTTTTGAGGAGTGTGCATTCACCCAAGAAAATCGAGAAAATTGGTTCTCTCAATTTTCGCGCGATAGTAAGCATCAACTTTTCGTTGCTACAGAAAATGGAGAATTGTTAGGCTTTGCATGTTCCCAACCTTATAGGGAGATTTCAGCATTTGAGGACACTGCTGAAGTTACCGTGTACCTAACTTCGACAGCAAAAGGGAAAGGAGTGGGCTCAAGCCTATATTCAAAACTATTCTCATCAATTTCTGGTTATGGAGTTCATAGGGTACTGTCCGGTATTGCATTGCCCAATGACGCCTCAGTCGCCTTGCATAAACGTTTTGGTTTTAGAGAAATAGGCGTCTTTAACGAGTATGCTAAGAAAAATGGAAAGTACATTAGCTCGGTTTGGTTAGAAAAGTCGCTAAACTAGAGTTCCGCTTTGTAATGAGGGGGTTAAGGTTGAACCTCAACGCTTAGTATTTTGGGTTTTTAAATCGACTTTTGTGTTGTCGACACAATGGTTTAGGTTTGTCAGTCGTGTTGCTCACGTATGCATAGGAAAAGGTTATGACTATTACTGGTGAATGCTTTTGTGGTGAAATCAAGTATAAAGTCGAAGGTAGTCTTTATGACGCGCGTTCTTGCCATTGTTCCAGATGCCGCAAAGCATTTAGTTCTCAAGCTTCTGCTTACGCACTTGTTAAACAAGGTGAATTTGAGTGGGTTAGTGGTGAGGAGCTTCTAACTTCTTATGTCGGTGAGCATGGCTTTGGGCTTCAGTTTTGCTCGAAATGTGGATCAACGTTGGTCGGTGTATATAAAGGCATGGTTCATGGTGTTACCTTAGGTTGCTTAAATGGAGATCCCAATATTCAGCTAAGTCGCCATATTTATGTAGATTCTAAAGCGTCATGGGAACTCATCGCTGAAGGTGTACCCCAGTTCAAGGGCGCGCCTCCAGAAAATGCGTGACAAGAAATTTAATCGAATTCGTAACGCTTGGCGCATATATTTTGAGCCAGTTTATTGCTCATAACACAAAGGATTAGCTATGGTGCGAGGGTTGCTCACGCCTTAAGAGATTGTTAGAAATTAGAAGGAATATTCATATTGAACGCTCACGAATGTGTCTCTTTCATTATGCTAAATGGTTCAGAAGTTCTCTTGGAGAAACGGAGTGAGCACAAAGAACCCGATCCTGGTTTAATCACTATCCCCGGTGGGCATATAGAAACTGGAGAAACTTCAGTTCAAGCTTTGTTTCGTGAGGTCAAAGAAGAATTGAATGTTACGCCAATTACATATCAATATTTGTGCTCACTATTTCACCCAACTGAAGAGCTACAACTAGTTCACTACTTTATTGTAAGCCGCTGGGATGGCGAAATTCAGCCCTATGAAGCAGAGGGCATTGAGTGGCGTGCTATAGAGTCAGCGGCGGTTGAAATAGCAGCTGACAAAATAGCCTTAAAAGAACTAGTGAGGGTTGCTCCTCATCTTCAGATTTTAACAATCTGATTAAGATTGACTACCAACGCTCGGCACCTTTGATTCTAGTCAGCAAGAGTGTTTAAGGTGGTTATTTGAATTGTCGCAATATACGCTGCTAGCCACTTAGCATAGCGTGATGTGTATAAGCGAATTTATCCGATAAAGGTTTTAAAAATAAATGGATGTTAACGACTATATAGAACACAACGAGTTTACAGAGCTTGCAGATAATCAGTTAGATATCAGCGAAGTACCTGATGATATCCCGGGTATATGTAAGTTTGTTCAAGGGAACCTTATTCATTCGTATTGGCTTGAACACTATGATGTAGAGGTCCACTCGTCGGCCAAGCTTACGGAAATGCAGACTCGTTATGCTAAGGATTTGGTATCTTTAGCAGTATTGAAATCGGGCGAACCTTCTCATGCTTTCAAGAAACCAAATCATAGGGTGGTCAGCATCTGTAGAGGCTTTTCAATAATGGTTTGCTCAATTTTAAGGTCAAAAGGCGTCCCAGCTCGAATAAGAAGTGGATTTGCCACTTACCTAGCTCAAAATCACTTTGAAGATCACTGGGTTTGTGAGTATTGGGATAGTGACAAGGGGTGGGTAGCTGTTGATGCTCAACTTGACGATGTTCATCATCAAATCTTGCAGTTTGATTTTGATCCTTGTGACGTGCCAACGACAAACTTTATAGTCGCAGGGAAGGCTTGGAAGTTATGCCGTGAAAAATTGGAATCTGCTGATAATTTTGGTTTTCGGGATTTCAAAGGCTTAGCCTTTATCAAGGGGAGCCTTATCCGTGACTTGTATGCATTATCGAAATTTGAAATGCATACGTGGGATACAGGTTGGGGCATTTTACCCCATTTCATAAGCCCTATTTCGGGAGAGCATGAACTCACTCTGCTTGATGAGCTAGCAGATGCTAGCTGTAATTCAGATAGCACCAAAGCTCTAAAGTTGGTTGAATCTTGTAAGGAAATAAAGCTTCCAACTGATTGGGATTGCTCAAGGTTTCCGACATTAACTGAGCTATACGCCTCACTGTAGGCGCAGAATACATACAACAATTTGTTTAAGAGTGAATCGCAACGTGTGGTTTTTTCTATGCGTTGCGTTTAGTGGTTAAGGTGGTATACGGCGGCATCGGTAATACGTTGCTCACACCTTAAGGCCGCGTTATACCATAAGGTGAAGAGGAAATTATGCAAGCAACAATTGAAACGAAAAGGCTAATTCTGAGACCCTTCACTGAGCTTGATGCAATAAGAGTCGCGGAACTAGCGGGTGAAAAAGTCATCTCGGATATGACAGCGAATATTCCGCACCCATACCAGCTAACAGATGCTAGTGACTGGATTAGTACGCACCAAGATCTATTTAACACCGGCAGAGGCATCGTTTACGCTTTGGTTTTAAAGAGTAGTAATACTCTAATTGGTGCAGTGAGTTTTCCTCGGCTTGAAGAGGGAGAAGGAACACTAGGGTACTGGTTGGGTGTTCCTTTTTGGGGAATCGGTTATGCTACAGAAGGGGCGAGAGCACTTATTGAGTATGCTCAAGAGAATCTAGGTTTGAGCAAGCTCAAAGTCATGCATTTAACTGAAAATGAGCGTTCGAAATCAGTGATAAGTAAGTTGGGTGCAACGTATGTTGGTACCAAAAAAATTCGAGCTCAAGGTCAGTTGCGTGAGGTGTGCGTTTATACCGCGCAGTTGTAAATTCACTTAGTAAAACGTTGTTGGCAGATTCGCAAGACGTGAGGGTAAATAGTGGAGGTTGTGTTCGATGAATATTGAAACTCAAAACTTGAATATCCGACATTTTTTGGACAAAGATGTGGAAGATGTTTATGAGTATATGTCTGATAGTGAGACTACGTTCTACTTACCTGAAGGGGTTTTGACGAAAGGTGATGTGATAAAGTTCATCGAAAACAACTCTAAAGCGTTCGCAATTTGTCATAAAGAGAGCGGTAAAGTAATAGGGCACGTAGAATTTTTTGCTTGGTTTGGCGATCATACTTATGAGATTGGCTGGGTTATTAATCCCCGCTATCAGAACAACGGCTTTGCGTATGAGGCCGCCTCTCAGACACTAGAATATGCATTTAAAACACTTGGTGTTCATAGAGTGATCGCGACCGCCCAACCAGAAAATAATGCTTCTTATCACCTCATGGAAAAACTGGGAATGGTGCGAGAGGGCTATTTCCGCCAGTGCATCCCCAAAGGGAATGACGTGTGGTGGGATGAGTATTTTTACTCAATATTGTTGTCTGACTATGAGCAACATTGTCAAACTGCGCTTTAACAATCAGCTGAAGGTTAGCTAACGCGCTCGGCGATCTGACTTATTGTGAGCCTAGTTGTTTAGTAGCATTGTTTAGGTAAGGTGGTTTGTTGCTTGCACCTAAGCGCTACGTTTGTTGTTGCCCCAAGCAGTGAACTCATGTACAAGTTAGCTTCAAATTTAATAGGAGTTAAGTTGCATGAGTTTAGTTATACGCCAGGTAACGTTAGATGACGCTGAGGGTATTACAAACGTCCTCAACCCAATCATTGTTGAAGGCTTATACACTGTATTGGATACGACCTTCACACCGGAACAAGAAAAGGAGTTCATTGCTCATTTTCCAGAGCGTGGTGTATTTACTGTTGCCTTGTCTGATGGTGGCTCGAAGGTCATTGCTTTCCAAAATATTGAGCCATTTGCGCAATACACAAAGGCCTTTGACCATGTCGGCATTATTGGTACGTTTGTATGTGAAAGTGCTCGCGGCAAGGGAATTTCTAAAAAACTCTTCAGCTCGACTTTCGACGTTGCAAAGCAAAAAGGTTATGAAAAGTTGTTTGCGTACGTCCGCAGCGACAATGAGCGAGCTTTATCTGCATATCTAAAACAAGGTTTTGAAATCGTAGGTACTGCGAAGAATCATGCAAAAGTTCGTGGAGAATATGTAGACGAAGTCCTAATTGAGAAGTTTTTGTAGGCGTCGAGTAGCTAAAAAACATGAGGTTTAAGGGAGATTGGTAGCATTCAGCGCTTTTGGTTTGAAATGAATTAGGTGTACGCGACACTATGGTATCAACTGGATGGCTGCGTTGTTTACTGGTTAGTTAGGCGTTAAGCTGCAAGCAAGGATGGTGGAATATCAAAGTAGATATATATGATGTATTTGGTGGAGAATCTGCTTCGGGTAACCCTTGTGGTGTATTAGAACTGGATAAGTGGCCCACAGATGAAGAGTTACTGAAAATCACTTGTGAAGCGGGGCTACCTGTCACCGCATTTGTTGTGAAGAACAGTGAAAAATTTCATATTCGCTGGTTTGCCATGGACGGGGAAATTAACCTTTGCGGACATGGAAGCTTGGGGGCTGGCGCTGCAATTATTTCTAAGTACAAACTCGACAAGGTAGATTTTAGTAGTAAGTATGGAGAGGTGTCGGTTGCTATAAATAATGGATTATATGCTCTTATACTACCAAGTTGGACTGGTAGAACTTGTGGCGTTCCATCAGAAATTATTGACTTGGCGGTTGACACTATAGAGGCATTTTCAACGCGAGACTTAGTCTTAGTGTTGCCTTCAATAGAGTCAGTAATGAGTTTTCAGCCAGATGATGCTCGTTTTAGGCAGTTAGATGATCATCACGCTTTAATCGTGACAGCTGCTAATGGCTCAAATGGATATGTTTTAAGATATTTTGCTCCCAAAATCGGCATACCTGAAGATATGGCGACAGGCTCTGCACAATGCTCTTTAGGACCGTATTGGTTTAAGAAACTTGGTTATGAGTCTTTGAATGTCTATCAGCTTTCTTCATCGGGTGGCTATTTTGAAGTAAGGCGTATTTCAGAAGATTCAATTGAGTTGTTAGCAAGCGCAAAATTGCGAGAAACTCTGTAACAACCAATTTGTGATACATTGCATTACGATACGTCGTTAGGTGACAAAGTACAGTGCATACTGTGTATTCGTAGTCGGAGAGCTACTTTAAATAGACATAACATTCAGTAAATTGCTTAACCAAACTATTAGCACCAGATCGCGTGCTAGTTTAGAGACAAGGAGTCCATATTGTTCAAGCTCTATTATTATCCAAACAATGCGAGTTTAGCTCCTCATTTTTTGCTTCATCACTTAAACGCAGACTATGAGTTATTGTTAGTCGATAAAAAGTCAAACTCTCAGAAATCGGCAGATTATCTTAAGTTAAATCCCGCAGGACGAATTCCAACATTGGTGGTGAATGAACAAGCTATTTTCGAGAGCCCTGCTATTTGTATTCATATCTGTGAGCTTCACCCGGATTCGACCCTAATGCCATCAATAGGCGATCCTAATCGACCTCTGTTTTTCCAATGGCTCGCATTTCTTAACAATACGCTGCAAGCTGAGCTTATGGTTCGTTATTATCCTCATCGTCATACCAATGATGAATCGACCATTCCAAACGTTGTTGAAGCTCAAGACGAAAGAATCGCTGGTGCACTATCAATTATCAATGATCAGCTCGCAAAGAATGAGTACCTGTTGGGCAAGACGCTAACAGCGTGTGACTATTTCTTATTCATGCTAGCGGAGTGGTCATTGCCAGTTAAAAAGTCACCACTTGCTTTTGACCATCTAGCCGCATATTTAAAGCGTTTGTGCTCAAACCCCACCATTAGGGACGTTTGCAGAATTGAAGGTATAGACCTTACGCCATTTGAATCATACTGATAGGAGGAGGACGCGTGCTAAGAATCTTAATCTTTGTGCTCGTGGTTAATGGGTTGGTCTCTCTTGCACTGCATATCAGTGAGTTATTGTTTTCGGTACCCGAGCTGAACTTTATCAGTGATTACTTTTTTTACGCTCTGCTCATTCAATGGAGTCTTAGCGGCCTTTATCTCATTGCGAAGCCAGGTAAAGAGCCTTATTTAAGACATAGCCCTAATCCAGCGACAAGGATGGCAGCATCGATAGCCGATGAACCCAAAGCCAATGACAGTCAGTCAAATTTTGATGTTGGTATTAGTATGTTGCTATTTATTTCTGGCGCATTCAGTTTGTTAATGTGTTTTGTGCTGTAGGGGAAAGTTAAGTGAATGTAAGGAAAGCGTCGAAACGAGATGCAGGTAAACTGCTTGAGCTCATTGAGCAAAAAGCCGAGTTCGACCGCAGCATGAAAGGGTTTGACGGGCAAATCTCAACGACCGTTGAGAAAATTCAACGTACGTTATTTGGCGAGTCACCCTTTGCTCATGCTTTGATATTAGAAGTGGATGGAGAAGTGTTGGGCTTTGCACTATTTCACTATCGTTATTCATCTTTTAGCGGAGAGCCGTCAATTTGGCTTGATGATTTGTTTGTTGGCGGAAATTCTCGCTCAAAGGGATATGGCGCAGATCTCATGCAGGTTCTCAAATTAGAGGGTAAAAAGGCCTTAGCATCCCACATTTCATGGACAGCGAGCCCATACAACACCAAAGCACATAAATTTTACACAAGGCTTGGTGCTGAAATAGAACGAATGGAAGGTAAACGTCCATTCTTCCGGTGGGCACTTTAGTGATTTTAATCTCTCTTGAAAATATTACTGTTCATTTATACAGTGTTTTGTGTAATATAGAGCAGTAGTTAAAGAGAGGTTCCTAATGACATTTAAGTATGAAGAAGTAACACCTAATGCTGCCGAATTTTGCGAACTGCGCGTGGCCGCAGGCTTGTCTGCTAAATCGCTAAAAGCAGCGCAAATAGCATTGCCAAACAGTCTATATGCGATCTCAATTCGGAAAGAGGGTTCTCTCATTGCGATGGGCCGAGTCGTCGGTGATTGCGCATGTAATTTTGAGGTAGTCGATGTCGCAGTTGACCCTAACTATCAAGGGATGGGCTTAGGAAAACGAGTGATGGAATATATTGATATGTATCTCTCTTCAGTAGCGTTAGAGGGATCATACGTCTCAATGATTGCAGATGAGCCTGAATTCTATGAAAAACTCGGATATAGGCTGGTGTCACCGTCTTGCCAAGGAATGACGAAAAAATTTAAGCCACGTAACTAAAGAACAACGAAAGCACTATGCTTAGTTGGTGGAAAGTGATTCCCTTCAGTGGAACAAGGAAACGTCATGGAATACAAGGTTGTAAAAGAATATCAAGATGCGCCAGAGTCTCCCATTCAAGTTGTAACGGGAGAGGTATTAGAGTTAATTGAAGAGTCAGATCCTAAAGGAGAGTGGGCAAATTGGGTACTTTGCCGCGGTAATAACAAACAAGGTTGGGTTCCGAAACAGATTCTAGACATTGCCGTAGGTAGAGCAACAGTACTGGAAGACTATACTGCCGTTGAGCACACTCTTAATCTTGGCGAGCGAGTGGTGAAGATCTATGAGCTTAATGGTTGGATATGGTGTCGAAAAGTAGATTCTGTCGAACAGGTAGCTTGGGCTCCATTAAACCATCTCGCGTTGACCTAAAGCATTTACGAGATTCGCTTTATTTGAGGGGGACGCGAAACTCTCATACAACAAACCAAAAACTTTCAGGTATTGATCTGCTAAACTGGCGTATTGACTTAATGTCTTAGGAAGACGCAGATGAGCCAAGAACAACCAAACAATCCATTGCATGGATTAACCTTAGAAAAGATCCTTGTACGTTTGCAAGAACACTATGGATGGGAAGGTTTGGATGAGCGAATTCAAATTAACTGTTTCTACAGTAATCCGTCGATTAAATCTTCTTTGAAGTTTTTACGCCGAACGCAATGGGCGAGAGATAAAGTTGAAGCTCTCTACATTGAAACATTTTGTAAGTAGCCAAAAGACAAGCGCATTCACTGCGTTTGTCTTTTCACAAAATCATGAAATCTTACCTTGACCTCAACTTTACTTGAGGTTTTAAGCTCTCTAATACTATATCAATAAGGAGAGCGAACATGCAGAACAGTTATATTAAACAACTCGCCATCAAATCTTATCAAGAAGACCTAGCCAAAGAGTATCATCAGACAAGAAGCCAAAGATTTCACGCGCCAAGTTTTGTTGTGGGAATTTTGGTCTCAGCTATCTTTTTACAAATCGGCTGAAGAACAATCTATTAAGACCGATACTACGGCTAGCTTCGCTCCTGATTTCAGCACCCACCAAAACCTTTGCGCAGAGTCCTTAGGAGCGATATAAATACTGAATGATTGACGTGTTATATTTGGTATTTTCTAGCGAGCTCTGGGAGAACGTTGCAATATGGGGAAATTAAGGCCTTTTGAACAGCAAGATTATCCATTGCTGATAGAGTGGATAGACTCAAGTGAGCTGAACTATTTGTGGGGTGGGCCTAAGTTTGAGTTTCCTCTGACTCTTGATCAAATCTCCGAGCACTGCCAGCACCGTGAAATACTTCCTTTTGTCTTTACGGTAAATGATGTGAATGCGGGTTACGTGGAGTTGTTTCGAATTTCGGAGTCTCACTTTAGAATATGTCGCGTCTATATATGTTCCGGCTTTAGAGGGCAAGGTATATCTAAGGCTATGTTGACTCAACTTCTTGAGTTAGCTCAAGAAAATTATCAAGTATCTAAGTTAAGTTTAGTTGTGTTCGAGCAAAACCATGCCGCTAGAAATAGTTACGCATCGCTAGGGTTTCGTGTCACTTCGAAACAGTCTGATGTCAGGCTATTTGAAGGTAAGCCTTGGACACTTCTCGGTATGGAGAAATTGCTATAAAAAGCCAGTGTTTAACGATTCTTAGGGAAGAGTCTAGCTAGATGATGGCCATTCACATTTAGGAATTAGAATGAATAAAACAGTTTACGTTGCAGGAAGCTTCAAAAATTTAGCTCAGATGCAGGCTATTCGTTCACAGTTGATACGAGAGGGCTGTGAAGTATTGATATCAGAGCCTCAGCAATCTGGCGGCATAGATGGATGCTTAGAGCGTATTAAGCAGTCAGATATGACCTACATTCTAAACTTTGAAGGCTATGTAGGAAAAAGTGTGGCTCTAGATATTGGCTACGCGTTAGGACTAGGAAAACCGGTATATGCGCTAGAGCCAATATCTGATCCTGATATATCCCATCTTTTGACCAAGATCCTCACACCAGAAATGTTAATCCAAGAGCTGAATTAGAGGATTAAGAGTTGGCGAGCGTGAGACTCGCCACTGTTTTGAGGTTAGTAAGCAATGCCAATGCGTTGTTTTGAATACTTATGAGCTTCGAGCTCATCAATCATGGCAACCGCATAGTCCGCGACAGAGATTCGACTATTACCTTGTGAATCTGTTAAAAGCTGGTCTCCACCAACTCGATATGCGCTTTGGCTATCTCCGGGAAATATCTCAGCTGCAGGGCTGATAAAGGTCCAATCTAGCTGACTTTTTGCCTCTTTAAACGCATTCAGAGCTTCACCTTGAGCAACCGCTTCAGCTTTGTATTCTGCAGGAAACTCAGGGACAGAAATCAAAGGTACACCAGGAACGACCTCAAGTGAGCCAGCGCCGCCAACCCACAGTAAGCGATCGATGTTCGCGTCAGGCAGTGTTTCTAGAAGTCGATTTGCCGTGGCTGCAACAATGTCATGGTTGCCTTTAGCGCGTCCACCAATAGAGGCGATTGCTACATCTGCCCCTTGAACTGCGTCGAGTAACGAACTATTGCTACTGTTCAAATCAAATTGACGTATTTCGACGTCTTCCACTGCGTAGTTTTCAGCATTGCGGACAAGAGCAATAACATGATGTCCCCTTAACTTTGCTTCATTTACGATGTGGCTGCCGATCCAACCTGATGCACCTAATACTACAACTTTCATGATAATTCCCCTTTTGGAATAGATTGCTTGAAAACTTATGTACACTCTAATGGTTGTGTTTTTAGAGAAAAACTGGCAAAAATGACATTGATTGTTTCATTTGAGGTTACTAATCAAGTTATGGATCGGCTAGTTGCGATTAAAAGCTTTGTCGAAGTTGCTAATCGTAGAAGCTTCACTAAGGCATCAGAATCTTTGGGGTTGAGTCGCTTACAGGTTTCACGCCATGTACAAGAAGTCGAAAGTTGGTTGAATCAGAGACTGCTTCATCGTACGACCCGAAAGGTGAGTTTAACGGCAGCTGGTGAGCAGGCGTACATCCGTTGCCAGAAAATACTTGATGAAACAGCTGCAATGGTATTTGAATCGACGCAATTAAGCGAAGAGCTCACGGGTACCATCAGAGTCGCATCACCCATTGGTTTAGCACAGAATATGCTGATTGATGCGGTAATTGAATTTACTCAACAGAACTCAAGCGTGGTCATCGATATTATCGCATCGGATAGCTTCACCGAACTAGTCGATGAGCGGGTAGACATCGCGTTACGCTATACAGAAAAGCCTGACGATAGTTTAATTGCGAGGAAACTGATGTCGATTGACTCTGCCATTTGTGCAAGTCAACAGTACTTAAAAGATAATGGCACTCCGACCAACCCTAAAGATCTTGAAGAGCATAACTGTCTAATACACCTAGAAACCAATCATTGGCAGTTAGTCAGAGGAGGGGAGGTATTTGAACCTAGTGTGGCAGGCTCGATTCGCGCCAATGAGTTAGGAACCTTAATGACCGCTGCAATGCGCGACAAAGGAATTATAAGAGCGCCTTGTGACTTAGCTAACCCATTGGTTGAACAAGGAAAGCTAGAATACATTCTTACCGAGTATACGTCACCAAGCTACGCGCTTTGGGCCGTCTATCTTTCGAGAAGTTACCAAACCCCATTAGTACGCAGTTTTATCGATTTCTTAGCGAATTGTTGGTCTAAGGATATCAATCGTTTGATTTAACGCTATGAACTAAGAAGAATCGAAGTTTCAATCAGTTGCTGGGAATGATCGATAAATTGAGGAAAACTTGAAGTAACCAGTTTAAATTTATCATCTAAGCTATCGCATTGGCTCATTTCGGTGAAGGAGGTCACTGCGATGGTAGTGTTTGTGCTGATAAATTCCTTCAAAGCGTCAAGATCGATTTTACTGGCTATCTCGACTTTGCTTATTGCTGAGTGGATCATATCCAGTGTAATTGAAGTATTGTTTTGTATGCTCATCATTATTAGCTTCACTCAAGTGAATTTTTGTACAGAACATACGATAAGCGAGTTCGATTGGAATTGATTAGGATCAAATTCCAATCAAACATTTCAATATTGAACAGATTGATTAAGCACGGTTATTGTTGGTTATTGTTGGTTATTGAGCTATGGTTTTAATGCCGATCTGTGCGGGTTTGTGTAGCAAAAGCTATGAAATCTCTTCAGATAAGCCTTTCAAGTCACATTCAACTTCATACAGCAAATCCGACACCTTCGTTGGGCGCAAGATATATTCATCAGGTACTTGGAAGCGACATGCCATCATAGTGTTGTACATCTCCCAATGCTTTAATAGACAAACTTCCAAAGAGTCGGTTTCATCTACCCAAGTTTCTTTCATAAAAGGCGTTAAGCTGGCCGCACCATGAGCATACATGATCATTTGCCACTTGATTTCCCATATCTTGATTTGAGCTTCTGGGTGTTGTTCGTTGTATTGGTTAGCCAATTGGAAAATAAGTTGTTCAATTTCACCTGAATTATCGATGAAATAATCGAAGAGCGCGTCTTCTTGTCTGACTGCATCGGCGATAAGCTGCATTGGCTGTTTGAATTCGAGCATATGTGCCAAAAGTCGAACAGAAAAGTTGTATAGCTTGACGTTTGAGCCGACATCAGCGGGCATATGTTGAATGATCGTTCTGATGTACTTTTCCATGTAATGGTGAAGGCCATCACTGATTGCGTACCAAATTTGCTCTTTGCTACCAAAGTGATGACGGATCAAACTATGAGAAACACCTGCTTTGTCGCTGATATTTCGAAGTGATACACGTTCATAACCTAATTCACAGAACAGCTCAGTAGCGACACGCATTATCTCGCATTTTGTTTTTTCCGCATCTTGAGCACTTCTTCGGCCTTGCTTTCTTTCAGTCATAATTCTCGTCAATCTCGTGGAACGCCTTCTTTCTACCAGAAATTTCATTTCATTTCATCAAAGAACCTATAAACAGTATAGATCGTTTAATTATTATATTGTACGCATGGAAAATAAATATTGATCTTGGGCACAATCTTTATATACTGCACGGGTGTGTAATAAACAAAGATGCTAAATCATGGACACATCATCAGAAAGAATAAAACAAGTAACAAAGGCTTTAGCCGTTGGGGCTATTGCTCTTGCGGTTGCAGGCTGCAATAAAGCAAATTCAGAAATCAGTGAGCCAGTCGTGAAGCCAGTTAAGCTGGTGGAAGTGCCCGACTTATCGCTCAACCACTACGACTCGTTTATCGCTACTATTGATGCGACCGACCGTGCAGCTTTGTCATTTCAAGTGGCGGGTGAAATAGAGAGTATTAAAGTTCGAATGGGGACGGTTGTGGAAAAGGGTGAGGTGCTGGCGGCACTCGATCCTACAGACTACCAACTTGCATTTGATGCGCGTCTTGCTGAATACAACTTAGCCAAAACGGCTTTCGAGCGAGCAGCTCAATTGCATGATAAAAAGTTAATCAGTGTCGATACCTATGATCAAAATGAAACTCAGTTTAAAGCAGCAAAGGCGGCATTAGAGCAAGCAAAAACAGATCTCGATTACACACAAATAGTCGCGCCATTTGATGGAGTAGTGTCCATCACCTTTAGCAAAGAGCATCAAGTTGTAGGCGCAAATCAGCCTGTACTAAATCTCATCGACAACAGTGTCCTAGATGTTGTGTTGACTGTCCCGGTGAGCTATGCCGAGACCTACGGTTTAGATCATATCGCAGATTCGACATTCCAAGTCGTGATGGATAGCCACAAGCAAATTTCAATGCCAGCTGAATTTAAAGAAATTTCGACTCAACCAGACCCAGATACAAATAGCTACAAAGCGAGTTTAACATTTAAGCGACCAGAGTCTCTCAACTTACTGCCGGGAATGACGGGGCAGGTGAAACTTCTTAACAATCAAAACTCCGATATTTTTAACATTGCTTCAGCAGCTTGGGTAACAAAGCAGCAAGGCCAAGGACAGCTATATCGTTTCGATGCTAGCACTCAAACTCTATCTTTGGTTGACGTAGAGCTAGATACCGATGGAAACATTATTAGTGGAGTGACGAGTGGTGATCTGATCGTTCAAGCTGGAGTGGAAAATCTTTCACCAGGTCAACAAGTTAAAGCATGGACGAAAGAAGGTGGAATTTAACATGCGTATCAGAACTTTTGCGCTAGCGGCTCTCTCGGTAGGCATGCTGTCGGCTTGTACACCAGACTCAACACATCGTGAAGCGAATCCATTTATTGTGGACACATTTAGCGTTGCAGCTGCATCCGAAAGCCAATATCGCAATTTCAACGGTCAGGTAATGCCTGCTGAGCTAACGCCACTTGCCTTTCGTTTAGATGGTGAAATTGCATCAATTTTGGTTAAGGAAGGTGACAATGTCACTAAAGGTCAAACGATAGCGATACTTGATGATTCAAAAGCAAAACAAAAACTAAACGACGCTCAAGCGAAATATGAGCTTGCGCTGAAGCAGGTGAAACGTGGTCAGGATCTGCGTGCAAATAAGATGATCTCGAGAGCTGAACTTGATGAGCTAACAGCGAACTTCCAGCTAGCAGAAGCGAATCTCGGGTCAGCAAAGGCAACAATGAAGTACATGCGCTTGCGTGCTCCTTTTGATGGCGTAGTGTCTTCAGTCGATAAGAAAAAGTTTGAGAATGTCTCGCCTGGTGAGCAGGTTTTTGCCATTTATCAAGACAACAAAGTTTACGTAAAGATAGAAGTGTCTGACTCGGTTCTAGCAATGTTAAACCCGGAAACTAACGCGCAGGACTATAAGCCAATGGCGACTTTTGCTGGTCACAATGGTAGCTATCCTATTGCGTATTACGAGCATACCAGTGAGCTTCACCCGCAAAGCCAGACCTATGAATTGTGGTTAAGAATGGCACAAACTGAGCAACCGGTTCTGCCTGGTACTAGTGCAAAGGTTTCGGTCGACTTAGTTAAAGCTGGCCTGAATACATATAGAGCATTTCAAGTGCCAATGACCGCAATTGACGCGGGTAAACAAAGCCAAGAGTTCTATGTTTGGAAGCTTGAACAAGGTGAAGCGCATCGTTATCCAGTGACGGTTGACCAGATAACTGGCAATGGTGCCTTGGTTGGCACTGGCATCGAAAAAGGCGATGTATTGATTAAATCGAACTTAAGAAAATTACGCGACGGTATGAAAATCAAGGGAGCTGAGCTGTGAGCATTGCTGAGTACTCGATAAAAAATAAAGTTATTAGCTGGTTGTTTCTAATCATACTGGCAATTGGCGGTTATACATCTTTCATGGATCTAGGGAGATTAGAAGACCCTGCATTCACGATTAAAGATGCGATGATTATTTCGACTTACCCTGGGGCAACGTCACAGGAAGTGGAGGAAGAGCTAACCTATCCATTAGAGAAAGAGATCCGCAAGTTACCTTACATCGATAAGATTACGTCTACATCGTCTAATGGTATGTCTCAAATCATGGTGAGTATGGAGATGGAGTACGGCCCGGACGAGCTGCCGCAGATATGGGACGAAATGCGCCGAAAGATCAATGATCTAAGGCCGAATCTTCCTAGCGGTGTAAACTCAGTTCAGATCATTGATGATTTTGGCGATGTATACGGCATCATGATCATGCTGACGGGGGATGGCTATGACTACATCGAGCTTAAACGTTACGCCGACTATCTAAGCCGAGAGCTAGAACTTGTCGGTGGGGTTGGTAAAGTAGCCATTGCCGGAGATCAACAAGAGCAGCTATTTGTTGAAGTCTCATTGGAACGTTTAGCAGCGCTTAATCTGGATATGAATACCGTTGTTGGTCTTTTGAGCCAGCAGAACAGTGTTCAATCTGCGGGTGAAGTGATGGTTAACGGTCAAACATTAACCATTCGTCCAAACGGGACCATGAGTTCAGAGCAGGAGTTAGAAGAGCTCATCATCCATGGCCGTGATACTGGTAATTTGATTCGCCTTAAAGACGTTGCAACTATCAGCCGTGGCATCCAAGAAAAACCTTCAAACGTCGTGACATTTAACGGTAAACCTGCAATCAACCTTGCTATTTCCTTTGGTGCGGGTGTCAACGTAGTTGAGGTAGGTAAAGCCTTAGAATCTGAGCTTGAAGTACTGGAAAATATTCGCCCAGCGGGTGTTGAGATTAACTACTTTTACAATCAGTCTGCTGAAGTGGAAAAGTCAGTTGATGACTTCATTGTGAGCCTAGGCCAAGCGGTTGCGATCGTCATTATTGTTTTGTTGTTCGCGATGGGTTTACGTAGCGGCATCATCATCGGAGCGGTGTTGCTGCTTACTGTTATGGGTACATTTATCCTAATGAAACAAAATGATGTGGAGCTTCATCGTATTTCATTGGGCGCACTCATCATCGCATTAGGTATGCTAGTTGATAATGCGATTGTAGTCGTAGAGGGCATCTTAGTTGGTCTGAAACGCGGTAAAACGAAGGTTCAGGCTGCGGTAGATATTGTTAAACAAACGCAGTGGCCTTTGCTGGGAGCAACCGTCATTGCTATCACCGCGTTCGCACCTATTGGCCTTTCAGAAGATGCGACGGGCGAATTCATGGGCTCACTATTCTGGGTACTATGCTATTCGCTATTTTTAAGCTGGATTACGGCACTTACTCTCACGCCTTTCTTAGCGGATCTACTGCTAAAAGAAGAGGAGAAGGGGGACACAACAGAAGAAGTCGATCCTTACAAAGGCATCCTGTTTACCGTTTTTGGTGCTAGCTTAAAATTCGCACTTCGTTTCCGTTGGTTAACCGTTGTAAGTATGCTGGGTTTGCTAGTGGTTGCGGTGGCAGGCTTCGGTATGGTCAAGCAACAGTTCTTCCCGCCATCAAACACGCCGATGTTCTATGTCGACATGTGGATGCCTGAAGGGACGGATATTCGCGAGACGATTGAAGAAACCAAGAAAGTAGAGAAGTACATTCGTGAGCAAGACAATGTTGAGTTTGTATCTACAACGACAGGTCAAGGTTTACAGCGTTTTGCGTTGACTTACCAACCTGAGAAGAGTTACGAGGCGTATACGCAGCTACAGGTTCGCACCCAAGATCGTGAAACTATGTTTGAGCTACTGGAAGAGTTAGACAAAAACCTTTCAGTGACATTCAATCAACCGACTTTTCAGTTTAAATTAATGGAGTTCGGCCCTTCACCGGCTTCTAAGATTGAAGCTAGGATTACAGGTCCAGATCCTCAAGTTCTACGAGACATCGCGCTACAAGTCGAAGATGTACTTTTGCAAGACCCTGGTGCACGAAATGTTCGACACGACTGGCGTGAACGTACCAAAGAACTGGTTCCTCAGTTTAATGAATCTAAAGCACGTCGTTTAGGTATCTCTAAAGAGGAGTTATCCAATACGCTGCAAATGGCTTTTGGTGGCACACCGATTGGTTTACTTCGTGATGGCACACACATGCTCCCAATCATTGCTCGATTGCCTGAGCAAGAGCGTGTTGATTTTGAGTCATTGGCTAACGTTAAGATATGGAGCCCAAGTCTACAAAGCTATATTCCAGTAGAGCAAGTTATCGATGGCGTTGCGCTTGATTGGCAAGAGCCACTTATTCAGCGCAGAGACAGAAAACGTACGCTGACAGTGTTAGCTGACCACGACGTATTGGGGCATGAAACACCAGCGAGCTTATTTAGTCGAGTTAGACCACGAGTAGAAGCGTTGGCACTGCCAGAAGGCTACTCAATTAGCTGGGGTGGTGAATATGAGTCGTCAAAAGACGCTCAAGAGGCGCTGTTCGGTTCATTGCCGATGGGCTACCTATTGATGTTCATTATTACCATGCTGCTATTTAACTCGTTTAGAAAGCCATTGGTTATTTGGTTTACCGTTCCGCTATCAATCATAGGTGTTTCTATTGGTTTACTTGCGACGGATATGCCGTTTAGTTTCACTGCCTTTCTAGGTCTGCTGAGCTTAAGTGGAATGATTCTGAAAAATGGCATTGTGTTACTTGATCAAATCAATATCGAACTCGGCTCTGGTAAGGACCCTTATCAAGCCGTGTTTGATAGTGCGATATCACGTGTACGCCCTGTCAGCATGGCGGCATTAACAACGATTCTAGGGATGATACCTCTAGTGTTTGATGCATTTTTTGGCTCCATGGCGATAACAATCATGGCCGGACTAGGCTTTGCTACGGTACTTACATTGATTGTAGTGCCTGTACTTTTCGCCATCTTCTATCGAATCAAACCATCCACTGCCGGATAATTCATGGACTGAATAACGATTCGCTTTAAGCCTGCCCGGATTTTTATCCGGGCTTTTTTTATCTTCCTTTTTCTGATTTTTATTATCTTATTTGTCAATAATTAACTTTCCTAAATCTCTTGTTTTATTAATACTAAAGTATAAGTAAGAAATATATATGAAATATCATTCTATTCAGTGGCTTAAATAATTTAGTTGATATTTGTATTAAACTAAATAGCGTTTTAATCCACCAAAAGTCAATGTCCGCTAGTAACAATATAGTCATAAAAAACGGATTGATAATGGCAGCGAATAGCATTTGTTTAATGAGTGATGAAGACTAATGAAATGAGTGTAATTTGAAGAAAAACCTTATTAAACAGTATGATAGAGTTTAATGATTTACATATTGATAACAACAAATTCTTCTAAAACAACAACTTACCGCAACTTAACAATTATATAACATTACATTCTATATGAGACATTGTTCAACTTTATGCACTTAATTTCGAAAAGTATTTGAACTGTAATAAATAGGCATTAGTTTTGATAATTAAAAGACGCAAGAAAAAGTCTTATAAGAATTTATTAATGACGTTGGTTGGTGCTTAATGGCGAGCATCACTAAAAAATCGTTTGGTTATTTATTGCTGTTAAGAATGGAGTCTCTTAATGAAGAAAATCGCTTTGATCACCGGATCTAAAGGCGGAATCGGTTCTGCTATTACTACCCAATTAGTGAATGATGGCTTTCGTGTCATCGCCACCCATTTCACGGGTAAAAAGCAATGTGCTCAAGAATGGTTTAACGAGAAAGGTTTCAGTGAAGATCAGGTACGCTTGTTCGAACTTGATGTTACTGATACCGAGCAATGCGCAGAGCGTCTAGCAAGTCTACTTGTGGAGGAAGGTACGGTTGATGTTGTCATCAACAATGCTGGGATTACACGCGACGGTACGTTTAAAAAAATGACTGCGTCCGCTTGGAAAGAGGTTATTGAAACGAACTTGAACAGTGTGTTCAATGTTACTCAGCCTTTGTTCTCTGCAATGTGTGAGAAGGGCAACGGTCGAGTCATCAATATCTCCTCAGTTAACGGTATCAAAGGTCAGTTTGGACAAACAAACTACTCTGCTGCTAAAGCGGGCATGATTGGCTTTTCTAAGGCCTTGGCTGCTGAAGGTGCTCGCTCGGGTGTGACCGTCAATGTCGTTGCCCCTGGTTACACAGGTACACCAATGGTGGAAGAGATGAAACCGGAAGTGCTTGAATCTATTAAAGCTCAAATTCCAATGCGTCGCTTAGCGACTCCAGAGGAAGTGGCTAAATCCGTTTCTTTCTTAGCAAGTGAAGCTGGTGCCTACATTACAGGGGAAACGCTCTCTGTAAATGGCGGCTTACACATGCATTAAGGAGAAGGGATAATGGAAAAAGTATTTATTGTTGGTGCTAAACGCACACCGATTGGCGCTTTTGGCGGTTCACTGAAAGATATTTCAGCAGGTAACTTGGCTTCAATTGCTATTAAAGCTGCAGTCTCTGAAAGCGGCGTGGGTGTCGACTCTATTGATGAAGTAATTGTTGGTAATGTGGTCTCTGCTGGTCAAGGCATGGGCGTTGGTCGCCAAGCGGCAATCTATGCCGGTATTCCAAATGAAGTTCCTGCGTATTCACTGAATATGGTGTGTGGCAGCGGAATGAAAACAGTCATGGACGCAGTAAGCCATATCCGCTCTGGTGATGCTCAAGTAGTCGTTGCTGCAGGTGTCGAAGTGATGTCTCAGATTCCTTTCACCGTTCCTTCAGGTATTCGTGATGGCCATAAAATGGGCAACATGAACCTGACTGATTTGCTGATTAATGACGGTTTAACAGACGTTTACAATCAGTACCACATGGGTGTGACGGCAGAAAATGTCGCGAAAGAAGTCGGTCTTTCTCGCGAGCAGCAAGACGAATATGCGCTTGCAAGTCAGTTGAAAGCTGTTTCAGCAATCGAAGCTGGCAAATTTAAAAGCGAGATTGTTGCCGTTGATGTGAAGAAACGTCGTGAAACGATTGTTTTTGATACGGACGAATACCCAAAACCAGAAGCAACATTAAGCGGATTAGCAAAACTTCGACCAGCTTTTGACCGTGAAGGTACGGTGACAGCGGGCAATGCCTCAGGAATTAACGATGGCGCGAGTGCGATTGTTGTTGCAAGTGAGTCAGCAGTGAAAAAACATGGGCTCACACCAGTTGCTGAAATCGTAAGTTACGCTCAGTCTGGTCTGGCACCTGAAGTTATGGGACTTGGCCCAGTCGAAGCAGTGACTAAAGCGTTAGCAAAAGCTGAGCTTAAAACCGATGATATTGATGTCTACGAGTTGAATGAAGCGTTTGCCGCTCAGGCGCTTGGCGTTATTCATCAGTTAGCGGACAAACATCAAGTGTCTGTTTCTTCCATACTCGATAAAGCCAACCCAAATGGTGGAGCGATAGCCTTAGGCCATCCACTAGGTGCTTCGGGTAACCGCATCCTTGTTTCACTAATCCACGAACTAAATCGTGGGCAAGGTCAATATGGTGTCGCTTCACTGTGTGTAGGTGGCGGTATGGGCACTGCAGTTGTAATCAAATCAATTAACTAAACCATTTAAATGGACTTAACTTAGGAGTGATACTCATGTACACAGATTTCTTCAAAACATTTACTGACCAAACTGAAAAAGGCCTAGAACCATACGTGAAGTTCAACAAGCTTGTGACAAAAAATGTAGAAGTGCTTACAGAGCTTCAACTAAATGCCATCCGCACTTACAGTGAAATGGGTCTAACTCAAATGAAGGCAGCAAGTGAAGTAAAAGACGTAACATCACTAACAGCTTTCAATAGCCAACAGCTTAATGTGCTTACTAAGCTATCTCAACAGATGATGGACGACAGCAACAAGCTTCAGTCTATCGCCAAAGAGTTTAAAGATGATGTTGAGCAAATGACATCGGAAAACCTTAAGACAGTGACTCCAGCGTAACACTGACTTCTCTGCCGCCGAAAGGCGGCATTTTTCCGATCTTAGGAGTAGCAATATGTTACAACACTTCTTTTCGGACTACCTTGTTAAGCTCCAAGAAACCAATCAAAAATGGTGGGAAGATCTAGAACTCAGCAGGGCAGCCGCGAACTCTCCCCTCAATAAAGCAATGCAAGAGGTCAACTTCGAAGATACTACCAAGCTCTTCGAAAGTGCCGCGAATCAACCCGCTGCATTGTTAAAAATTCAAGCGGACTGGTGGCAGCAGCAATTACAAATTTGGCAAAATGTAGCATTGACTGCCAATACAGAAGAAATTGTTAAAGCAGAAAAAGGTGATAAACGATTTGCCCATGAAGAGTGGCAAAAAGACATCTTCTTCAACTTCATCAAGCAGTCTTATCTTCTATTTAGTAAAACTTACCTAGAGACGATTGAAAGCATCGAAGGCCTAGATGAGAAAAGCAAAGAACGAATCAGCTTTTTCTCACGCCAAGCTATCAATGCTATGTCTCCGAGCAACTATATCGCCACCAATCCAGAACTGCTTAAGCTAACGTTAGAGCAAAATGGTGAAAATCTACTTGCCGGACTAGAACAGCTTAAAGAAGACGTAGAGTCGAGTGCTGATATCCTCAAGATTCGAATGACAAACAACAACGCATTTAGAATCGGAGAGGATATTGCCAATACGCAAGGTGACGTCGTTTTCCAAAATGAGCTGTTTGAGTTGATTCAATACCGTCCAATGACGGAAAAAGTAAACGCAACGCCGCTCTTGATCGTGCCTCCGTTTATCAACAAGTACTATATTCTTGATCTACGAGAGAAGAATTCAATGGTTCGCTGGCTTCTTGAGCAAGGACACGCTGTGTTCATGATGTCGTGGCGAAATCCGGGCAAAGAACAGCGCAACGTTGAATTTGGTGACTATGTAACCGATGGCGTGGCAAAAGCGGTATCGGCCATTGAAGACATCACTGGGCAAGATCAAATCAATGCAGCGGGTTACTGTATTGGTGGTACTGTGCTGGCGTCTACGATTGCTTACTATGCAGCGAAGAGAATGAAGAAGCGAATCAAGAGCGCATCTTTCTTCACTACGCTATTAGATTTCTCTCAGCCGGGAGAAGTTGGTGCGTATATCAATGATACGATTATCAATGCAATAGAAGCTCAGAACGCGGTTAAAGGCTATATGGATGGCCGCTCGCTGAGCGTGACGTTTAGTCTGTTGCGTGAAAACAGCCTCTACTGGAATTACTACGTTGATAACTATCTAAAAGGTAATAGTCCAGTCGACTTTGATCTTCTGTACTGGAACAGTGATAGTACCAACGTAGCCGCGGATACCCACAACTTCATGTTACGTGAACTCTACTTAAACAATAAGTTGGTAGAAGACAAGGGTGTGAAAATTGGCGGTGTCTGGATCGACCTGAACAAGATTAAAGTGCCTAGTTACTTTATCTCTACTAAGGAAGATCATATCGCACTTTGGCAAGGGACTTATCGTGGCGCGCTAAATGTCGGCGGTAACAAGACATTCGTGCTTGGTGAGTCTGGACACATTGCAGGTATCGTCAATCATCCTGCAAAAGGAAAGTATGGTTTCTGGACCAACGACTCTTTGGACGACAATGCCGATGAATGGTTAGCAAACGCGAACCATACAGAAGGCTCTTGGTGGACACATTGGCATCATTGGCTACTTGGCTTTAATCCTGACGAGCAAGTTGAACCGTTCAAAGTAGGTAGTGAACAGTTCCCAGTATTGGGACCAGCGCCCGGCAATTACGTCAAGCAGGTATTGCCAATTAAAGAAACAAACTAGATTGTTTCTAGGGTCTATTGACCCTTTGCGCTGATTTTTGCAGCAGTTTGTGGGTTCTTTATGCAAGGCAGAGGCTTTGAATTGTAGTTGCTCTACCAGATAAGCCGATAACGCAGCAGAAAGGAGCCACAAACGCTGCCCGAAGGGTTCGGCTAAAAGCGTTTTACTCTTTGTTGAGAGGTGTTTTGCTTAGAATGACTAGGCGACAAACCTCTCGCCGCGACTAAAACGCCTTTATCTCGAACAAAATTTAACCGCAAAAGGTCAACAGACCCTAAAGCAAAAGCCTCTAGCTTCTCAACGCTAGGGGCTTTTTTGTTTGTAATGCTTTTAGATATCTGTTTAATTAAATTAATTATACCAATCGCATCAATTAGATGTTCAGATAATTGGTGTGATTGGTATTAAGTCAGTCGAGGGGAAAGGAATGAAAACAATTGGCATGATTGGCGGTATGAGTTGGGAGTCAACCGCGACTTACTATCAGCAGTTAAACGACGGTGTTAAACGTGCTAAAGGTGGGCTGCATTCGGCGAAAATTATTCTAAACAGTGTCGACTTTGCCGAAGTCGAGGCTTTACAGCGAACGGGTGACTGGCAAGCTAACGCAAGCATTCTTTGCCAAGCAGCGCAATCTATTGAAAAGGCAGGAGCTGACTTCATTCTCATTGCGACAAACACTATGCATAAAGTAGCCGAGCAAGTTGAAGAGTCAGTTTCTATACCTTTGCTTCACATCGCTGATGCTACGGGAGTTGAGCTTCAAGAGCGAGGCATTACTAAAGTCGGCCTCCTTGGCACTGCATTTACGATGGAACAGGAATTTTATAAGCAAAGGCTTACCGAAAAATTTGGCATAGAAGTGATCGTTCCCAACGGGGTGCAGAGAAAGCTTGTCCACGACATCATATACAACGAGCTTTGTTTAGGGGAAATTAACAGGCGCTCAAAAGATGATTACCTTACCATTATTGATGACCTTGCCGAATCAGGTGCAGAAGGGGTTATCTTAGGTTGCACTGAGATAGGTTTGCTTGTTGAACAGAGTGATACACAGGTTCCGTTGTTAGATACCGTCGCAATTCACGCTAATGCGGCAGTCGAAGAGGCGCTAAAATGAATCGGAACGTCTGGCTGTTGTCATTATGCCAAGCTCTATTGATGACAGGTAACATACTATTAATATCGGTTATCGGCTTGGTGGGTAAAACATTAGCGCCTAGCTCCAGTCTTATCACGCTACCTGTGGCATTGCAGTTTCTAGGCTTAATGAGTGCGACGATTCCCGCTTCTTTAATTATGGGGAAATTGGGGCGAAAGAAAGGGTTCAGTATTGGCAATCTGGTTGGTATCAGTGGCGCTTCGATAGCTACCTACGCGCTGTCACTACAAGACTTTTCGATGTTTTGTGTCGGAACATTTCTTTTGGGGATTGGTATCGGCTTCGGTACTTTGTATCGTTTTGCGGCAATCGAAGTATGTGACGAGAGCGCAAGACACAGGGCGATTTCTATCTCGATGGCAGGCGGAGTGTTAGCCGCTATGCTAGGACCAAACCTAGCTGTCTATTCGCAGCAGTGGTCTTCTGATGGACTATACGTTGGTGCGTTCATGTCGTTAATCGTCCTCAATATAATCGCGCTTTGTTTGCTGCAAACTATTCGTTTTCCTGCACCTGCCGAGCATCATGAGCAGGTTGTTTCCGAACCGCTTAGCGAGATTATTAAAGCGCCGAACTTTATGATCTCAGTGTTTGCGGCGATGGTTGCGTACGCGGTGATGAACATTTTGATGACGGCAACGCCTCTTGCCATGATAGGTTGTGGTTTCGATTTTAATAAAGCGGCGGGTGTGATTGAATGGCATGTACTTGGAATGTTTGTCCCTGCCTTTTTCACCGGAAACCTGATCGAACGTTTTGGCTCAAGAATCATGATTCTTACGGGAGGCTTACTGTTTGTGTTATGTATTGCCATCAATATACATGGGCAATCGATCTGGCACTTTAGCGTAGCCTTGATTCTCTTGGGGGTGGGGTGGAACTTTATGTTTATTGCCGCAACTGGGTTGTTCAGTCAGTCGTACAAGCCCAAAAATAAATCGAAAGCGCAAGCCTTTAACGAGTTCTTTGTATTTAGCTGTGTCACGGTTACAGCGCTTATGTCTGGATGGTTAGAGTCAACCGTCGGTTGGCAAACGATGAATGTTTATGTATTGCCTTTTGTTCTCGCGGTTATTGCTATCTTTGGTCTTAACACCTATAGGGCTAACAAGGCAATTGCGTAAGAAAATAAAGGGTTAAAAAGAAAGGCAGAGGATAAAACCTCTGCCTTTATATTAGAATGGGAACTTGTTTAGTTCTTCTTTAATGATGTTGTCAGCGATGTATTTGTGCGCCGCGGTTGTTGGGTGAGTCACGCCCCAAAAAACGTATTTATCTGAACCGTGATGAGCACAATCGTTAGTGAAGCTATGGCTGTATAAATAATCAAGTGCCGAACTTCTATTGATATTTAAACAAGCATCTTTGGCATTGGCAAAACCATGCTCTTCAGGTTTACTGGTCATTGCGTTGAACAAGGTGTTCGCATCGTAGAGCACCACATTCATACCTTTAGTTTTGTATAAATCTGCTTGTTCTTTGATAAAAGCATTAAACGCCACAATTTTTGCACGAACTTTTTCAATCTCTTGCTGAGTTGAGTACTTGAACTGCGGAGCCTTGGTTGCATCGGGTAGTGTCAGTAGGATCAGGTGTTGCGCCCCTGCATCGCGCAGTCTGATTAGGGCACTACTTAGATCCGCTTTTACGTCAGAGACTTCGCGGTCGTAATTCATGAAGTCATTTAAGCCAAACTCAAGGGTAAATAATGTGTTTTTAGGATCATAGTTTTTGGCTATCTTCATATATGTAAGATAGGAAGTGACCTGATCATAAATCCCTGTTAATGCAACGTATTGATTTGTCCCAGCAGCGCCACCGACAGCCCAGTTATACAGAGGAACATCTTTGGCTTCAGCTAAATACTCTGTCCACACAAATCCATTTGAGAAGTGCCCTAAAAACCAAGAGTTAGCGTTGGGGAATACCCATTGCGAGCCATTAAACAGGTTACCAGTGTCTGAAAGGCTATCACCAAATGCGACTAAGCGATTAATCTTACTCACTGATGTACTGTCATTTGTCCATATTGAGTGGTTGTAAGAAAAGCGATTGTCGGAAGCGTAGTAAAGCATATCGGCCGTATCGTGGGTAACATTGAGTGTTTCTTGGCAGCGTTGCTTAATTTCTGATTGTGGTGTGTTGGTGTAGAACATGTTCTTAAACGAAACTGACGACCACCAATAACCTCGTACCTTTAGATAGTCTCCATTTTCATCCAGAGCCCATTCCCATGATGTTGCTGGATCGTCGTGAGTTTGAGCTGGGCGATACCAACATCTGACGTAGGTGTATGTTTCATCGTTTTGAACAGACGCTGCGTATGCCGCTGTTACAGCCTCTGGTGTGGTTGGTAGTTCAGCGGAGACGGCAGGAACTGCAATTAACGAACTAGCCAATAAAAGTGCATTCTTCATAAGACGTTCTCATAATTGTTGGTTAATAGAGTATTAACTCCTCTGACCTGTATCTCATATGAGAATGTGTCGAGTCAAAGAATTGGTTTTATGAATGTTTATAAAGGTGAACTAAGATCAAATTATTTTCTTATTAAGAAAGTACTAATTTAGATTTGTCGCTTATTTATTCTGCTAATTTAGGATATGCAATTTAAGTTGTGATTAATTTAACAAAAGCTAATGTAATTATTCGCTAATTTAAAATTAACAGATTGAAAAATAAACAACAATGCCTCTGAATAAATTTAATATGTCAATGTGAGATTTTGTCCGTTAATAATAAATTTGGCTTTATTGATAACTGTTAAAAGAAGTAAAAAATATGTGCGAAAACAAGAGCATTTCGCATTGTATTCTATTTATTAACAGGAAGAATAACGTGAATAAGAATAAGGTTTTTAAAACATCGTTAGTCGCTAGTTCAATTGTCTTTAGCATGATGCAATCTAATGTATATGCAGCGGTAGACATTTTAGATATAAAACTTCAGGGTCAAAGCTGTGAGGTTGGTTTTAGACCTATCACCTCAGAAGAAGTCATGCCAATTAAATCTGATTTAGTAGGTCAAATGGGTCCATGGCAAATCACAAATATTGCCGATGGCTATGTCTTGATGGGGTCGGGGTATAATGGAACTATCAAGCAAGACAGGTTAGCTGGTACAACATGGTGTACATACAACACGCCACCGGACCACAGTATCCCGGACTATGCAGCGCTTGTATTGCCTGAAAATGACGAAGCTCATACCGAATGGTACCTAGTCAATAAGAAAGAGTTTTATCAACCGCTAGCATTGCTGGCTCATTATCTTGGCTTTGGCTGGGCTGGTGGTACAGGTAGCAAATATGTCGGTGATGATATGATCACATCTACCGATGGGTTAGGAAACTATGATATTGATGCGGATAATTCGGGATCTTGTGAAGGCTACCGATGCAACGAACGTTTAAAAATGGATATATCAGGTTTCGAATATCACATTGATCCGGAAACGTTTAATGCAGGCCAAATTACCCAATCAGATAAAGAACTGATCGGTCGTCGCTCAGAGGTTGTGACCAATGAATCTGACCTCGAACAACAATATCGAGTTACCTTTAAATACGAGAAATCGACAAATTGGTCCAAAACAGACACTTATGGCTTGAGTCAAAAAGTCTCAACGAAGAATAAGTTTAAGTGGCCTCTTGTGGGGGAAACTGAGTTGTCGATAGAGATTGGTGCAAATCAAAGCTGGGCAACGACAAACGGAGACTCTGAGTCTAAGGGGATCTCAAATACGATTGTTGTTAATGTTGCCCCTAACACGAAGCAAGAAGTCTTTATGGAGGTTTTCCGTTCATCAATTAGCTACCCTTACACGTTTAATGCTGAGTTAAGTTATGAACTCGCATTAACGGGCTTTATGCGTTGGTCTGGAAATGCTCTGAGTCACCACCCTGATGACCGACCTACCTATACCGCAAACTGGGTAATTGGACGCAATGGAGGCAACGACAAAAACCTCAAGTACCAATATGAGCACCGCAATATTCCTGCAACCTCGAACGAATGGGACTGGCCTTGGTTGCTCAGAGAATATGGTGCTGACAATGTGAAAAGTTTACTAGGTCAGGTTCTCAGACCAATACAGACGCAAATTACTGGAGAGTTTTTTGCCGATGCATCGTTTGGTTCTGATGTGAGATTTGGCAAGACGATTCCTTTAGGAAGTAGAACGAAGCGTTCTGCAGAGTATTCGTTAACAGATGATGAGTTGGAACAATATGGTATTAAAAACTTCAGTGTAGAAGTTGTGCCAGTACCGAAACTTTAAGAAAAAAGCGCGGCTCTTGAGAGCCGCGCAAAACTTCACATGGAAGTATGGGAATAGGGAGAAGCAAGTCGGTTATTAAAGATCGACGACAATGGTTTTCGTGGTTTTACTTCCGCTATCATCCATAACGGTCATTTTCACTTCATGTTTTCCATAGCTCGGGAAAATCTTAGTAAAAATACGTCCACGTTTGACTTTACCATTTGGTAAAACCCACTCGGTGTCAACGATACGGCCATCAGGGTCGTGGCTTGTTGACCACATGGTTACCCAACGTCCGAGGTGAATGTACTTCGCGTTAGCAACAGGCAACACATTTGGAGCAACCACTTCTACTGTTTGACTACTTGTGTGGCTAGCACCATGGTTGTCAGTAACCGTAAGCGAAACAGTGTAAGAGCCAGAGTCTGAATACTGCCATTTAGGGGCTGCGTCTGTGCTGGTTTCGCCGTTACCAAACTCCCATAGGTAAGCAGAGATTTCACCATCTGAGTCAACACTAGAGTTCAATGCAGTAACATCGAGACCGTTTACTGTAAGCTCAAAGATCGAAACAGGGGGTAGATTGGGTTGCTGAACTTTTGAAAGTTTAATCACACCGTATTTGTTTGAAGGATCTTGCTCGATAACTTCAATGACTACACCAAATTCAGTCAACAAACGACCTGAATCAGGTGCCCCTGGGTTGGAATAATCTTGGTCATCTGAAAATGAACTGTTGGCAATTAGGCTGACATCTTCCAGTACATCTCCATCAGCATTTACAAGTCGCATAGTGGCTTGGTCTTGAAGTGAGAATGCAGCGTCGCGAACTTGATAGCGGGTCTGTGCTGCTGTACCTGATTTATCCCAAACCATTGCATTTTGGTCAGCATCGACAACGCCAAGCCAGCCTTCACCCGGGTGTTTACCAACCGCATTGTCTGTCATCGACTCATCAACGTACCAAACGATCAGACCTGGTTCGAAAGACATCATCTGGCCGAAACGTTTGATGTTCTTGAGCCCTTCATCCACGTCTGCATGGCTACGCCACTGGAGTAGATAGTAGTGTGGAGCTTCATTGAAGCCATCATTTAAACGGTATCCATTAAGGGCGAAAGTAGATTGTGATTCTGCGTTGTCGAGAGAAGAAAGTGTGCCATCAACATCTAAAGCAATGTTGTCTACATGAAGACCTTCCATTGCTAGGCCACCATCCGTCACGTAGTCGAAACCAAGGTTAACTTGTTGTCCGGCCCATTGTGTGAGATCGAATTCAGCGTCAACCCAGCCTTTCGAGTCGCCAGCGATAGCAGGAACTAAACCTGTGCTGTTAGGATCTTCATTTGTTGTGATATTGCCTGCAATCGGTTGGCCGTTGATAAGCACACGGGCAAAGTCGTAGTCCTTTTCAATCTGATACCAAGCTTTAAAAGTTAGCGTGATTTTGGAAGCAGCTGGCAACGTTACTTTTCGTTCCATGCTGTTTTTAAGATCGTCACCTTTACCGCTATGGAAGCCGAATTTACCTTCAAAAGGTGCAAGCCCTGCAGTACGTTTAAGAGGCAGGTCAACGCGAACCATGTTGGGTTTGTCGTTGTCAATTGTTTGATGCAGCTTGATTTCAAGTGGCTTATTCTCGAGATCACTTAGAGTTACCACATCATTGGCCACCCAACGACCGCCAATAGAAGCCTGAAGGAACTGTTTAGCCCAAGAGCTGAATGCGGTTGGTTGTGTGCCGCCAATTTTACCTGCCCAGCTGCCTGAAGACATGATAGACCAATACGAAACAGGCTCTCCTTTACCTGTGTATTGAGTATCGTACTCATCTGGTAATCCCAAATCGTGACCGTACTCATGTGCGCAAACACCAGCAGCAGCGTCGATAGGCTGAATCGTATAGTCAAATGCGGCGTATTGTCCGTTGAATCGACCAGGTACGGTGCTAGAAGTACCAGACAAGACGTGATACTTACCTAGATTGTATCGGTGAGACCATATCGCATCGGCTCCGAGTACACCACCACCAGCTTCTTCACCCACTGACGCATGGAAAACCATCAAATGATCGATTACACCATCGGGTTCGCGGAAGTTGCCATCACCGTCGTAGTCATAGCGATCTTCAATGTCATAGTCGGCTAGATTAATGGTTGGGTCATTCGCAAGTTGGTTAAGTGCTTCACGAACCAACTCCTGCGCATTTTGGTCATTGTCTGTAGTAGGGGAGTTACCTCCATAAAACGAGGCATTATTTTTGGCCCGATACCAACCAGCGGATTGACCAGAAACACTGTAGCTATCACCAGATTCTTGTTCGTAATACTGGCGCATCGAAATGAAATTCTCACCATTTGGCCCAGTATAGCCGCTATCAGAGAACAGAAGCTCTTGATAGTGGCTTGGCTCGTATCGGTCATAGAGCATTTCTGTATGCTCTTTCGTGAGCCTATTTTCATCCCAAGGTAAATCTGGAAAGTCCACCAATACGGCTAAAACTTTGTCCGTTCTTTTGTTGTTAGCATCGAACGAAAAGACGTGAGCTCTTCGCAAGCCTTTATCAAACTCAATTGACTTAAGGATTTTGGCACGTTGTTCTAACGCTTTCTTGCCAAATTGCGCGTCGCCCTTAAATCCTCGGTTTAGTTTTCCATCGATAAACTTATCAAGCGCTATTTGACGCTCTTCGATAGAAGCATCGGGATTAAGTTTCCCTTGGGCAACAAGCATTTCAATGACTTTGTCTTCATTAATGACACCCAGATCGATCGGAGTCTGAGCGTTACCACTTGTGCTAAATAGAGTGAACACTGCTGATGCCAACAGTGATTTCCTCATCATTTTCATTATATTTCCTTATTAATTTCTATTGCCAACAATCTGCCAAATAGCAGACACAACGACGCTGTTAGCACCAATAATCGAGCACCTAAAGTTTGGTGTGAGATATTAGCTAACGGGAGTATCGTTATTCTTTTACTGAAATACAGTCGGTACTTTTTTCGTCAGAAGGATCTTCTTTATGGGATTGCTTTGAGGTTTTAGAAAATTTCTGAGAGAGATATATTTGTAATGACTCTTGCTTTTCAATTTCGCTTTGGTCCTCACAAATAATACCTTGTTTGATAAGTGATTCTAGCAGTCGCTCGTCATCAATGCCGCCTGAGATTGCGGATGAACAAACTAGAATTAATAACCCACTGACTGATTTCATATTATTATTTATAACGCTGTGTTTTGTAACAAAATATAATTAATTTAACCCAAATGTAACTGTGTGGGATCTCATTGGTGGGTCTATGTCTTCTTATCAACATAAAAAGTGAATATAAAATAAAGGCTCTATTAACAAATTAATCGTATATATATTCTATTGAAAGGAATAAATAACTGGTAAATATGTAAGTTACATATTTACAGAACAGATTCAGACCATATATCTAGGGGGTGAATATTAGTGTGCATTAAATTAGTGAATTAGACTTTACTTAGTTATTTTGTCTAAATTTTGAAACACAAATATTTAAAAGTTTGAAGTTGCATTCGTACTGTAAATTATACGCTTTGATTTTAGGGGTATAAGAAAGGCTTATAGCCACATAAAGCTAGTTTATTTCATTATTGTCGATAGATTTAATACCATCAATCCTCGTCATTTCCCCTATTGGTCAAACCTTGTGCGTGAATTAAGTGTCTTCCTGAGACTTTGCCTTATTTTTTCGGCAACCTTCTGTTTTAATACCAGTGCAAACCAAATTGAGTATCGATACAACTTGCGCGGACAGTTGGTGAGTGAAAAGGGGACTGGTGAGAGTAACTATCACAACCTAGATGCTCTGGGAAATCGTTTAAGTATCTTACATGGTTACGATGGTTCGCGATTAAGTAGCCCCGTTCTAAATGCACCCGTCGATGGGGCGGTATTCAATTTCAGTCAGCCTGTCTTGTTCTCATGGGAAGCCGTCACCGGTGCTGCCTCTTATGACTTTTGGTTTGGAAAAGACCAATCGAATCTCAAGCAGTTTAAAACGGGTATCAAAGACACTCAGATAATGGTCGAGTTGAATCATATTGTAGATAGCCAGCCCAGATACTGGAAAGTCATTGCGAACAATGGTCATGGCATAAGCAGTGCCAGTAATAATAGTACGTTCTCTGCATTAGATAGTGATAGTGATCTGCTCCCCGATCATATTGAAGAGAGCCTCTGCACCTCTTCTCAACACTCCGATAGCGATGGCGATGGTCTTGCTGACAACCAAGAAATACGCTTTGGCGAATCAATCGTAACGACCTCTTTCCCTTGTCTTCAAGATGGTGATTTCGACGGAATCGAAGATGCCTACGAAGTAAAAGTGGGAACCGATCCCATGGTGGTAGACAGCTTCCGTGGTGACGCTTGGCTGGGATATGTAGATTGGATTGCGCAAAAACATCAACAGCAGCAAGTCGAGGTGATTTCTAAACCACGAGTGCTCGATGTACGCCAAAGTGATGGCTACGCCATTTCAGGTATTGTGCCCAATGAAGAAGCGTTGAGTTTAACTTATTGGATTAAGTACTCTCATAGCGACACTAAACAAACCATGGGTAGTCATGACGATAGTGATCGCCGATTTTATCTAGGAATTAATGAGAGTAACCAGATCAGCTTCGGGGTTGGCAACAAATCGAGGATGCTCAAAGGAGAAATTATCGCAGCCGAGCAATGGACCCACTTTGCAATGACTTACGCCAATCGTAAAGCTGAGCTATACATCAACGGTCAGTTGAAAGATACCCTAGAAGGGATAACCTTCAAGCAAGCGAGCCAGTATGCGCTTTGGTTCGGTACTCGGCACCATAAACGAGCTTGGAAACCGGAAAGTATCGAAGGAATAGTTGATAACCTCAGTGTTTGGAATATAGCACTGTCGCATCAAGATGTTGTAAAGAGTATGTTTACTCTCACCAGTACAACCAGTCCCAATTTGATTGCTTACTACGATTTTAATTACAGCCGCGGCGAATGGGTTCAAAATAAAGTAACGAACAAGTTTGACTTAAAACTCACGGCAGGTGCGATACTATCACCAGAAGAAGATTATCTTGATACAGACAGCGATGGACTCGCCGATACATTTGAACAGACTCTGTGTACTAATAGTGATAGTCCCGATAGTGACGGCGATGGGGTTTCCGACGGTGAAGAATTTGGTATTGGTTCCAGAATCGACGTTATATCCAATGCCTGTCAAGTGGATAGTGACAATGATGGTATTCCAGATGACTACGAATATCAGTTGGGAATGAACCCAGCTGTAAATGATGTTGTAAAACTTGACTCTTATACAGGAGAAACGTATTGGCAAGGTTATGTATCGCATTCTGAAAGTGTCGACGGCAATCTTGATGTCATTGTTCAAGACAGGCATTTTGATTTAACGGACAGCCGGGCCTATGCCATTACCGGGCTTACGAATAACCGTGAAGATTTCACGTTAATGTATTGGTTCAAACCTAAAATATTGTCGGAGCAATATTCTGGCTTTTCGGGCTCAGGTTGGCATAAACTCGCATTGGGAATAGGTAGAGATAGGGCAATCAAAGGTACATATAATAAGTCCTCTAGCGTTATTTCTGTTTACAACAGTGAGCCAATTGTCACAAATAGCTGGCAGCATTTTGCTTTGATTTGGAATTCCGGTACTTACCATGCTCAAGTGTATTTGAATGGCGAGTTGGCCTACAGCGGTAGAGTGCCGTCTTGGTTCTCTCGAGAAGAGACCCTTGCTTTATGGGTTGGTGCTCAGAATGTATCGAGTACGCCAAAGCATTTTATGAATGGTGTAATCGATGATGTTCAGTTTTGGAAACGCTCATTAGCCCAACACCAAGTACGCCGTTATATGACCGAGCCCCCACAGGGTAAAGAGCAAGGATTAGTCGCTTATTATGACTTTTCTAAGTCTCGTGGTGCTTGGGTTTACAACAAAGCCAATGACAAGTTTGACCTCAAGTTAACCGATGCCAGCCGCTTGAAACTTGCCGAACCAAAGCAAGACAGCGATAGCGATGGCCTTTCAGATGCATTTGAATCAGGCCTATGTCTTGATCCCAATCAGCCAGATACAGATAACGATGGCCTACCTGATAGACAAGAGCTCGTGTCAGCTAACGGGTTAAAATCGACCAACCCCTGTTCGATCGATACCGACAATGATGGTATTGACGATAAGTTTGAACAAGAAAATGGGCTTGACCCCACTCTCCACGATGTTAACCAAGTGTCGCCACAGAGAAACATCACTAACTGGCAGTTCTATGCGACTCGTCGTAAAGAACAGCTACTGGCCCAAGGCGAAAAGGTTGAAAGCGGTAGTGGTGAGCTTAACGTGTCGGGTAACCTAGGTTATGCGGTTTCGGGTATCTCGTTTGACAAGTACCAACAGCAAGCGACCTTAATGTATTGGATTAAACCTGATAAGTCAGATTTGGCGCAGTACAGTGGCGTAAAGAAAGATACCTATAGAGGACACTATTTAGGTATCGACAAACTCAACAAGCCCTTTGCTCGCTCTTGGGGTCAGAAATTAGAAACTAGCGCTACAGTAAAAAATGATATCTGGACGCATATATCGTTGGTTATCTCTGATAACACCAAAAAACTTTATGTTAATGGCCAGCTAGAACAAGTGGTTAGCATTAACGACTATTTAGGTAGCGATGCAGCTTCGACCTACGCTATGTGGTTTGGTGCGGTCAATTATCTTGGCGAAGACTCGTTTCACCAAAGTGGTCAGATAGATGATATTCAACTTTGGAGCAAGCCACTTTCTCAGCAGGACATAATCAACTATATGCGCAAGCATCCCGAGAAAAGCGACAAAAGCTTAGTTGCTTGGTATGACTTTTCGCAGTACCTAGGTAGCTGGGTAAAAAATACAGCGACTGATACCTATGATCTTAAGTTGGTTAAAGGTGCGCATATTATTGAATCGGAGCAATCTAGCGATAGCGATAGAGACGGATTGAGTGACGAGTTTGAAACCACCTATTGTACAGACCCTGAGAAAAGCGACAGCGATGGCGATGGCCTGAATGACGGGCAAGAAATCAATGTTGGTGTGATTATCAACGGTCAAAAAGTGACGACAGATCCATGCACCTCAGATACCGATAATGATGGCATCGACGATGCGTTTGAAGTTATCAATAGCATGAATCCAGCATTAGCCGATGGTCATATTGTTGATGCACAAGGTCAGCAGACACATTGGGAACGCTATATAGAAGAACTTAACCAAAGTGATGAGTTTCAATCGGTCAGTGAGCAAAACGAACCTGGAGTTTTAGACGTCGAAGGTTCAGAAGGGTACGCCATTACAGGTTACTACCCGACATCAGACCCAGTCACAATTATGTTTTGGTATAAACCCAATGAAAAACTTTTTGTTTACGATCAATCGCTCTCTGGGGTGACAGATGTGAGCAATAGCTCGTCATTTGCGTTGGGCCATAGTATGTATGGTGCGCTGTATAGAACCGATAGCTATAGCGAGATAGCTTATGACCATGAATTAGTTAATGAGCAGTGGAACCATATCGCATTGACTATTGGCAGTGAGTTCACAACGCTTTATGTCAATGGGCAGCAAGCACTGCTACGTAAGAGCACTCTAGAAACGATTGGTTACCCTTTGTACTTAGGCGCGGCCAATTTAGAAGGGCTGGCTGGGCGTCATATGAATGGCAAACTGGATAACGTCATAAAGTGGAAACGTGAACTCACTCGTGAAGAAGTCCGCCGCTTTATGATCACGCCGCCGAATCCTGAGTCAGACAGTACCTTGGAATGGCTGTATCGCTTTGACCACACTAAAAATGGTTGGGTTAAGAATGAGGTGACAAACCTTTATGATTTGAAACTTGTTCACGGCGCGAAAATTTCAGCAGAGCGTCCAGTTGTTGATTTAGATAAGGATGGTCTGGATGACAAGTTAGAAATAGCCAGTTGCTTAGATGCTACACGATCTGACACCGATGGAGATGGCTTGTTAGATGGGCAAGAGTATGGCGTAAACTCAAACTACTCAACGATTACTGACCCTTGCTTGGTAGATACCGACCTCGACAATATTCCTGATAGTTTTGAACTTGAGCACCAGACTAATCCCTTAATCGCGGACTCTGGGCGTATGGCTAATTCGGCAGATGAGCGAAACAATTGGCAAGCTTATGCAAACTCACAAGTCAAAGAGCTGCCTCAAGCGTCTCAGATGAATGCAAAACGCGCTTTACAACTTAGTGATAATAGTGGCTACGCGATTAGTAATCACTTTTTTGACTCCCACGATATGACGTTAATGTTCTGGGGGCAGTATCAGGCAAAGGGCCAGCAGTGGCTGGGAAACATGGACACGCACAAGCTAGGTTTTTCACATGGTGATGTGACGTTCGGCGACAAGCATAGTCAGAGGTTTGAGCCTCGAAATCTATCTGAGAATGGTTGGGTTCATCTAACTCTAATTCTTTCAAACAGTGGTAAGACCCAGCTCTATGTCAATGGCCTAAAGGTTGATGAAAAATATCCACATAGAGCAGAGTTGTCTAATGCTTGGGCGACCTATATTGGTGCTGTAAACGATAATGGTATAGCAAAGGAGTATATGGAGGGCTTGGTCGACAATGTTGGTATTTGGAATCGCGCAATCAGTCCTTCGGAAATCTATCAGTATATGTTTACCGCGCCGGCGCCTAGTGATGAAGGCCTAGCAGCATGGTACGACTTTACTCAGTCAAAAGGCGATTGGGTCATGAATCTGGCTACAGGTGAATACGATCTCACATTAACTCATGGTGCCCACTTAGTAGCGGAACCGAGCGACGAAGACAGTGATGGTGATGGGTTGGTTGACCGATTAGAGTTGGCATTTTGTACTGATGGTTTATCCGCTGATAGCGATGGTGACGGGATCAGTGATGGTGATGAACTGTCAGTGGGTAAACCATTTATTCTTATTACCAACCCTTGTGATCCTGACAGTGATAATGATGGCCTAACTGACGATTTTGAACGTTCTCATGGCAGTGACGGCTTAATTGCAGATGCCAACTTCGACAGCAATGGCAACGGGATTTCTAATTGGGACGATTACCGAAAAACACAAACGAAACATTTGCTTGAGACATCGGTGGACTCTGGGGCGTTATCGCTTAGTCAAGGTTATGCGATCACCCCTTTCTTCCCTCAAAGCAGCAGCTCGACCTTTATGTATTGGTTTAAATCAGACAGTTTAGAATCTCAGTTGTCAGGTGTAAGTGAAAACAGCGAGCAACATTATTATGCCGGTGTCCATTATGCGCAGAGAAAGTTTGCTTGGGGTGAAGATAGAACAAGTGGGTATTCTTTTAATGAACCAGAATATTCTGTCGATGACTGGAACCATCTCGCGTTGGTAATAAGTGATGAGCAGATAAAGTTATTTGTTAACGGGGTACTTATAACTAAAAATCCTCGTGCATGGTCAAGCATTATTGGACCTTTTAACCATGCATTGTGGTTAGGTGCATTGAATAAACAAGGGCAGGGCTCTGATTACTTTGATGGTTTTATAGACAACGTGCAGATTTGGGATAAAGCGCTCTCCGATAATGAGATAAAGACTTATATGGCCTTAACACCTGATAAGGGCGCTGAAGATTTGCATGCGATGTACGATTTTAGTTCTATAAAAGGTAATTGGGTCAAGAATATAGCTAGGGATGAGTATGATCTACTGCTCTTAGGGGAGACTCATATCGAAAGCCTCCAACTTCAAGACTCTGACGGTGATTCCATTCCGGATTTTGTTGAAAATCACATCTGCACAGATCTTCATAATTCAGATACTGATGGGGATGGACGCTCTGATGCGGAAGAGCTAAAGAATGCGACTTCTCCGTGCTCTCAAGAGAGCAATGAAAGTGAGTAGTAGAGGGCACACAACGTCTAAATATAAGAACTCAAACTGGAACTGTTCCCTTTTAAAAACAACAAGTAACCAATCCAATTAAGGAAATATTGATGCTTTTGGCTATTTTTGTCGCGCTTGCCATTGTCGTTCTTGCGCTACTTCAATCATGCGCGCCAGCAATGGAACCACCTACAGGACCGTTAGGGGTATCTGACAGTGCTTATCAGAAAAGTCACTCTCATCGTGGTGGGACTAGTAACAACGAAGAGGATTGTTATACCTCAAGAGGCGCGCCGATTTGGCATTTTGATTTCAACAACCTTAACCTAGTCGTTCAAGATACGCCAATATGGATAGATTCAGCATACGGGCCAAGTATTGAGTTTACCCTTACCTATAACGCACTAGGAAAAGAAGACAAACAAAGCTCAGTGGGTTCACGCTGGACACACAATTACGCTGATTACGTTTCTAAACCAAAAGATTCAAGCTCTTTGGTATTGGTGTCAGGTACTGGACGTGTCGATGAATACCAACAAGTCGGAACCAACTATATCTTGAACTCGCAGTCGCTGCTCTCAGGAGAAGCGACACTATTGCCTCGTCTGAGTGTTGAAGAAGACGTGATCAAAGCAACATATGTTGATGGTAGCTACAAAACGTTTACTCAGGTTAATAATGGCGACTACCGATTAAGTTCTGTGGTCGATCAAAGTGGTAACGGGCTTAAGTTTGCCTACCAAGACAACCAGCTAATGAGTGTGACTAACGCACTAGAGCAAACCCTTACTCTTAGTTATAACCAGGCCAAGCAAGTTGTCTCAGTGACAGGTCCAACAGGCTATAAAGCTCATTTCGATTACAACCAGAAAGGTGAGCTAATCTCGCTAGAGGACATGCAAGGGTACTCAGCGCAGATTACTTACGATGATATGGGGATAATCTCATCGTTAACGGATGCCAAAGGAACAACAAAGTTCATCGTTGAACTCGGGGAACCAGACTCTAGTCGAATTGACGAGTATCCTGCGTTTGGCGACCCAATGGGGATGAGCAGTCGAATGACGGTCGTGAACCCCTTAGGCTTCAAAGAAGAGTTTTTTTACAACTCGCAAACAGGTAAAGCGTGGTACGTTTCGCCACAGCACTACGTTGATTACGTAGATGTCAATGTCAACAATAGTCAGCCTGACGTTCCCAAAACTGTATACGACTATCAACGATACTCCGAAGGATATTCACGCGTTCAGCAGATCACTAAGCCTGACGGTACTTGGACTCGTTTCGAATACGACAATAATCGAAATTTATCCCAAACTATTTACTCAGATGGAAATTCAGTAAAGTATCGCAACAACTCGTTTGGTAAGGTCGTGGAGTTTACTGATACGCTTAATAACAGCACGATCTATGTCTATGATGACCGCCAAAACTTAATTAAAGCTGTCACGCCGACAGGCGAAAAGGGTTTTGAATACAGCCAAAATAACTTACTGATTAGTGCTACTAATTTAAACGGAGCTAAAACTCGCTACAAATACAACGACCAAGGGCAGTTATCCCAAGTAACGGATGCTGACGGTAATGTTGTCGACTTTAGTTACTCATCTGGGCGACTCGAATCGATTGTTAGTCAGGGTAAAGCGTTGGCTTCATATCAATATGATGAGCTAGGGCGTGTAACCCAAGTTACTGATATACATGGTAAAGCCACACAGTACCGTTATGACCGAATTAACCAACTCACTCATGTCAGCGAAGAGGGCTCTCGTGATACAGAGATTGTTTATGGGAGTTGTCCTCGCCTTTTAGAGAGCGAAACTCTTCCGGGAGGTCGAGCTTACCAATATCAATATAATTCAGCCAAGCAACTGGTTGCTATCGTTGATCCTATGCAAGGTGTGACACGAATAGAGCGTGATGCTTCTGGGCGTATTGAAGCGTTAATCGACGCCAATCAAAACAAAACCGAATTTGAATACAACTCGGTTGGCCAGCTGACAACCAAGCGTTATGCCGATGGTAGTGAAATCACACACGACTATCAGCAAGGTTATGTTCGCAGTACAACTAACGCCCGTGGCATCACCAAGTCGTTTCATTACAACGACAAAAAACAACTGATTCGCGTCAGTTACAGTGATGCGACGCCTGAGGTTTCCTACCAATACGACACATTGGGCCGATTGAGCTCAGTGTCTGATGCTCAAGGTACGACGGGTTATCACTATTATCCCGATGGTCGACTTAAGCGTATCGATGGCCCGTGGCAGGACGATACCATAGAGCTAGAGTTTGATAAGCTCAACCGTTTTTCAGCAGTCACGTTAAACGGTCTTAACTTTGGCAAGTATCAGTACGATACATTTGGGCGTTTGACCAGTGTATCAGCGTTAGAGCAAGTGTTTGAACTCACTTACGACGATACACCGCAAAATGTAGCCAGTCGTTTGACGTACCCCAACGGTATGGAACAGGTATTAAGTTTTGACGACATTGGTGATATCTCCAAATTGGAGTATCGAAAAGGTGAGAAGACTGTCGGTAACTTTGTTTTCGGTTTTGACGTTGCAGGTAAACTAACCCAATTAGAGTCTAGTGAGTTACTTCCTCTAGAGAGACCACAAGTACAAGCCACGTACAATTCGCTTAACCAGATTTCCTCGTGGGATGGTGATAGCAAGGCTTTTATTTACGATGCAGACGGGAATTTAAGTCAAGGCTTATTATCAGGTGAGACTCCATTTTTCGCAGACTATGACGCTGAAAACAGACTGACCGAGATTCGTTTCGAGAAAAATGGCGCTCAGGTAGAGGAGCGCTTTGAATATGGTCACGATCATTTTCTAAGAGTGTATCAGCGCTTTGAAAACAATATTAAAACTGCAGAGAAACGTTTTGTTCGCTTAGGTCTTATTGAGCTTCAAGAGCGTGACAGCGAAAACAACATTTTAGCAAGCAATGTGTGGCGACCAGATAGAAAAGGCGGTGTTGCTGGCTTATTAATGCGTCAGCAGAGCCAGCAAAATACTTATTACATGACTAACCATCTTGGTCATGTCTATGGTGTGTTTGAGCAGGCCGGAGAAAGACTCAGTCAGCGAGGTTATTCGCCTTACGGTCGAGTAAGTGGCGATGATTTCGCTCTACAGCCGTTTGGCATGTCGACCAAACGCAGCGATTTTACCAGTGGTATAGTTTACTTCGGTTATCGCTTTTACATGCCCAATTTAGGACGTTGGCTTAACCGCGATCCACTACAAGAGCAAGGCGGGATTAACCTCTATGCGTATGTGGATGGTGACCCGTTAGGGTATGTTGATCCAGATGGGCGTTTGTCTGTTTGTTATGAAGTTTACGTCGGAGTGGGAGGGGGAGTATGTGTTGGGCGTAATCCTAATAATGGTAAGTCTTATGGCAAAGTTCATGTAGGCGTCGGAGCGGGAGCGGGCTGGAATCTAGATCCAAACGATAATGGAGATGAACACAAACAAGACTGTGTTACTGGACTAGATCTATCAGTTGGAACGGAAGCTGATTGGGGGGCTAATATTGGTCCATATGGAATCGGTGCAACTTCTAGTACGGACTTTAATACGGGACGAAAAGGAAACCCAACAGACTTATTCAACCCAGGCCCCAAGTTCTCGCCGAACACTATGAATGTAGGTATGAGTGCTGGAGCGCATGTAAGCTTTACATTTTCATTTATATATTAAGGGATTGTTTTGGTACTACTACATAATATTTTATCTATCCTTATGATTACCTCAATGGGGATATTTGGTCTTACGATTACCGTTGGAATTTTTATAATTTGTTACTTCAAAAGTGAGAATAAGAATAATTCGCGGTACTTAGAGGATTTCTTTATCATATTTTTCCACCAAAATAAGCTAACGCGAAAGGGTCGATATGTTCAGAAATTAGTTCGCCGGGTATTAATAGGTTCTTTATTAGTACTGTTTGGAGCATTTGGGTTAGCTCATATCTTTGGTATTTGATAGATCATAGAGGGGACGTTTGGGTTCCTACAGGGGGAAAAGCTGACCATGGTGGAGACCATTGGGATGTGCAGACTCCTAAGAAACCACGTCAAAGACGGGGCCGACATCGTAATGTATACCCAGGAGGAAAAGTAAGAAAATGAAGAACATACAGATTATAGATGATGCAATTAATGCAACATATGATATTTTTTCGGCAACAGACGAGGAGTTTTCAGTGTTGTTTCCTGCCAACACGAACATTGCATTTATAGAAGATATTGATTCGGACAATTTAGTTGTTAAACAAACTCTAAAGAATTTGTGGAGTCGAAGAGTCCGGAAGTGCGATGCTCAGGGGATTCATGGCACTATATTTTATGGATTGGAAGATAAAAAAGATTATTACCCAACTTTGATCGACGAAGAAGCATGTAATCCCGATGGTTCTAAATTACGACAGGAATAAACCATACATTGTCTTTGGTAATACTTTGAACCTGGGTTCAGGTCTTTCTTTATGCTATAGGGTAGAGCCTTTTCGTGAAAGTTAATATTCGATGCTACTTTCAAGCCACAATGGTTTGATAACTTTTGTCAAATGGTAAACACCTTGTTTCAGAATAATTAGGCGATTCATCTTTCGAACAAAAAAGCCACATGGAGAGCGCATGTTAGGAAGTCTATACTCAAATAGGGTATTGCTTTACGGAGGCAAAGATGAGTATTGCAAACCGATTGGATCGCTATTTGAGTGAACATAACATCCCGTTTGGCACTGTTCGACATAGCCATAGCCAAAGCTCACTGCAAAGTGGTGTGGCGGCCGGAATTCCCTTGGTTTCTTTAGCTAAGGGGATCGTGTTAGAGGATCATGACGGTCATCATATGATGGCTGTATTGCCTGCCAAAAATAAGATTAGCCTTTCAAGGCTTAATGAGGAGTTGAACGCGAGTTTTCATCTTGTCAAAGAGAAGCAACTGTACGAGATGTTTGAAGACTGCGAGAACGGTGCGGTGCCACCAGTTGGGAGCGCATATCATATGTCGATGACGTTCGATGAAGTGTTAACGCGGCAAAACTATGTCTACCTTGAGGCTGGAGACCACGAAACCTTAATCAAGCTTGACCAAGAGTCTTTCCAAAGATTAATGGGTGAAAGTAGAATGATGAGGTTTAGTAGTGAACTGTTTCACTGAGACAGCCACAAAAATTCAAAGCCATCGATAACCTCGATGGCTTTGATTCTTTATCTGTTGGTGACTATGGCCCTAATTAAAATTCAAGTCGATAAACGGTCGTCGTGCCACTAACCTCATTGCCCACAGCGATTAAATGCTGACCATTACGAGTGAAGTAATGAATTGATTCTGGCCCTAAATCACCAGCCTCCGGGTTGTAGTTTCCATTGACACAATCGCCGTCATCGACCTCAGTACAGACAGGTTTTGAAAAATCACGGTTGTTCTTGTAATGAAGAAACATCGGCGAATGTGGGTTGGTCACGTCATAAACCATGATTCCGCCTTGGCGTTCCAAACCGATAAACGCAATTTGGCGTCCATTGATCTCTGCTACTTCAATGGCTTCAGGCTCGACACCTTTATCATCACTTCGGCTATCGGCACTGCTATTGCTGTCGTTACTACTATTTAAGTGCTCAGGCTGAGTAGCATAGACGATATCGGCAAACTGATCGCCGCTGTCAAACACAAGCTGACCATTTTCATCCCAGATAGAAAAAGAGCGCGTACCAAAAGACTGTATGTGCGAATCATCACTCAGCTGACCCTCTGGTTTAATCACTTTTAATCTGCCGAGCTGTTTTTTGTCTTTCAGCGCAGATGACAATGGATGGGATGACGGCACTTTTAACTTGGCACCTCTGATTTCATCAGAATAGGCGATACAAAAGTCCACCTCAGAGCCATATTTGTCACTGCCGGAATAGTCATCTCCGTCCCAATTGTAACCCTGGTTCTCACAAGCTTTCTGAGTCGTTTTAAAACCGTATTCCCGCCCATCTCCTTCGTTAGCGCTGATCACGTAAGTTTTACCATCAACCTGATAGCTGTCTATCGAGTCAGGCATATACAACCCGGTAAGCATTGGATAGGACTGAAAATTTCCTATGATTTTATCTTTGTTAGACGCATCGAGCTTATTGTCTGCCCAATGTTTTTCACCTAGACCTTTGATTCGCTCTATTTGTTTGGTGCTGAGATCTATTTTGGCAAGTGCGTTGTTTTCTTGTAGAGCCACGTATAGATAACCATCATCAGAAAAGCTTAGATACTCTGCTTCAAGATCTTGCGCGACGCTAGCGTTAGGGGCAGATATTCTGACGTCATTATCAAGTTCATGATGACGAGGTTGGCCTTGATTAAAGTCACTAAAGCCTATCTGGAACGATTTAGCTTTTCCAAGCCCTTGGCTTAGATCTATAAGCGTGATACTGCCTTCTGGGTCAATCGTATAATCGGAGTTTGGCTCACCTTCATTAGCGGTCGCGATGTATTGGCCGTCTTTTGAAAAAGCAACCATGTCGGGTAGTGCGCCAGTTTCAAATGTGGTAATGAGCTCTAGACTGTCAGCTCGATACAAAGCCACAAGACCATTTTCTTGCTTAACTGCGTTTTCTATCGCAACTGCAAGTAACCCTTCATAGACCGCCACGCTATTCGCAGCGCCAATGCGAATGTTGGCGTGAGAAGCGGCGACATTCAAATCAAGTTCAGTCTTTAGAGAAGGCTGGTTGTTTCCATTGAGTGCAAGTACGTCCACACGTTTAGACTGAGCATTAACGACAAACAATTGATCGGTACAACTATCAAAGGTGACGATCTCAGCGGCCGACGAATCAAACGGACTATTAGACACATAAGACCCAACAAGGGTTAAGCCAGACAAAGAGCTTTCGGAAATTTCGACAGATTGGGTAGGTGAGCATTGAACAGAAACATCGTTGGGTTGTTGAGTTGCACAACCGCTGACAATAATTGCGCTGATAGCGAGTGAAGTGGTTGATAGAGAGCGAGTTAACAAAATATATCCTCCATGAAAAAGTTAGAGAATTCTATGAAGGATATATTTAGTTAGGATGTTGATTTGATGACAGTCTGATAACAGTTATCGGCTTAAAGTTGGGTTGTAACAAAGGGGCAGCGATAACGTTTGGGTTACGAACTTAAAACTGTGAAGAGATCAGCTCTATCAGTTCAGACTCGGTTTCTGGCATTCTTTCTAATTCAACCGCACATGAAGCGCCACCTTTCAGCATGTAAGCACTTGTTGTGCAGTGGTCGTGATGAAACCATTTGCCGTTAATGCAAACGTCAGTGTAGCAGCGAGGGTCTTTTTTTAATTCCATTTGATACTTCCTTGTTAATTCTCCGTTAACACAATAACAACATAACCTTACTAAAATCAGGGTAAAATGATCTGGATCAATTTAAATCCATGACTAGACCAAGGTAGTAGTGATCTCGCTTGCAGCAAAAACAAAAGGGGAGCGAAGCTCCCCAAATTTGATTTAATTAGATGTCTGCAAGTGATTGCTAGGCTTGAGCAAATTTGTAAGTGCGGTAACCGCCAATGAGATTTCGCGCTTTGTACCCATTATTCACCAATTGACGGTAAGCAACGTTACCACGTAACCCAACTTGGCAATAAATGACAATTTCTTTGTCTTTTGGTAACTCAGCCATACGTCGACGTAGTTGATCGACAGGAATGTTGATTGCTCCTTCGATAAATCCAACATTCTCTAGTTCACCGGGATTGCGAACATCAAGCAACACTTGGTTATCGCTAAGCGAATCTATTTGATCAAAATGTATCGGGGTAGAGTCACCTTGGATGATGTTTGTGGCGACAAATGCAGCTTGGTTAATAACATCTTTGGCACTGCCGTAAGGTGGCGCATAGGTGAGTTCAAGGTGTTGAAGCTGTTCTACTGTCATACTTGCACGCTGTGCAACCGCCATTACATCAATACGTTTATCAACGCCATCTTTACCTACCGCTTGCGCACCAAAGATCTTGCCCGTTTTAGGGTCGAACAACATCTTGAATGAGACAATTTCAGCGCCAGGGTAGTAGCTCGCATGACTGGCTGTGTGAACGTAGACTTTTTCGTAGTCAATGCCTTCATGTTTAAGTTGCTTCTCGTTTTTACCCGTAGATGCTACTGCGAGATCAAAGATCTTACAGATAGCAGTGCCTTGTGTACCTTGATAGGTTTCTTGGCGTCCTAGCATGTTGTCGGCGGCCATACGACCTTGGCGGTTGGCTGGGCCTGCAAGCGGTACTAAAGTTTGTGAACCAGTGACAAAGTCTTTTTCTTCGACGGCGTCACCAACCGCGTAAATACTTGGATCGCTGGTTTGCATCATCTCATTGGTGTAGATACCACCTAGCTCACCAATTTGAAGTCCTGCTTCTTGAGCTAGCTTGGTTTCTGGACGTACACCAATTGCCATGATCAAAATATCTGTGGTTAAGGTTTCACCATTGTTCAGTGTTAGGTTTAGCTCGCCTTCGATGTGCTGATGTGCCGAATCTTCCCCTGACTCAAGTGAGGCGATATGTTCGTTCGCAACGTACTCAACCGCTTCAAGGGCAACCCCTAGTTTCAAGTCGATGCCTTTTTTCCTAATTTCAGCATGAGCAAAGCCAGCCATTTCGCGATCGACAGGCGTCATCACTTGGTCGGCCATTTCAATCAAGGTGGTTTTGATCCCTAGCTGATGGAAAGCTTCCATCATTTCAAGGCCAATAAAGCCTCCGCCAACCACGGTTGCATGTTCAGGCTTGTTCATTTGGATGGTATGAATGATGCGATCCATATCAGGAATGTTACGCAGCGAATGAGTGAGTGGGTTATCGATCCCCGGAATTGCCGGAACGACAGGGCCAGCGCCCGGGCTAAGCAATAAAAAGTCGTAGCTTTCTGTATACTCGCTGTTATCGATTAGATTTCGTACAGTAACTGTTTTACTGCTGCGCTCAATAGAGACCACTTCATTCATCACACGCACGTCGACATTAAAGCGAGCTAAGAAGCTTTCGGGAGTTTGCAGCAGTAATTTGCTTCGCTCTTCGATGTCACCCCCAATATGGTAAGGAAGGCCACAATTTGCGAACGAAACGAATGGACCTCGTTCATACATGATAATTTCGGCATCTTCACTCAAACGGCGTGCACGAGCAGCAGCGGAAGCGCCACCAGCTACACCACCAACAATTAAAATCTTAGTCATATCAACCTCTGTTACTTAAACCCAAGTTTCTTTAGTACAACAACCGCTGGGCAGAATCCTGTGAACGCACTCTGAATCAAATTTGCTCCGACGAAAAGCGTCAACCAAACAAAGTTTGAACTGACTGTCATTGTCAGGCCAACTGATAAAATGACCATTCCACCGGCAAGAACTCGAATAGCATTTTCTAGTGTCATAACAAAGCATCCGTTTCATTCATGCATTGTTGGGATCTACTATAGAGTTATAAATTAGCATTGTCTAATGTTAATCCATCTAAATATTGAAAAGCTAAATTAGTATTGACTAAAGTATGTTTGTAAGTATCATCTAATATAGTTTGGGTACTTGGAGTGATTGTATGAATGTTGAATTTTCTGATTTAAAAGAGATGCAGAGCAATGCAGTAGAAGCCTCCGAATTACTCAAAGTGATGGCTCATCCGGAAAGATTGATGGTGTTGTGTCAATTGACTCAGGGAGAGGTGGGAGTTGGGGAGCTACAGTCGAGTTCTTCGCTTAGTCAGTCTGCTTTTTCCCAGCATCTAACTGTGTTGAGAAAACAAAATTTAATCAAAGCGCGTAAAGAGTCTCAGCAGGTTTTCTACTCATTGTCTGATCCACGAGTCGAGACCCTGATTCAAACATTACATTCCGTATTTTGTGGTGCGTAGTTTTAAGGTGATTGAAGAAATGATTATTCCTTGGGATTCCCTAGTTGGGGGAATGTTGCTTGGTATTTCGGCTGTATTACTGCTGCTGATAAACGGCAAGATCGCTGGGATTAGCGGCGTAATCAATGGCTTAATTAGCCCAAAAGAGGGCGATTATTGGTGGCGATTGCTCTTCGCTATTGGCTTGATTGCTGGTGGAGTGATAACTGTTTTGCTGACTGGGGTTGATGCGCCGGATACAAGCAATACCCCAATGATGGGGATTGTATTAGCAGGTCTGCTTGTTGGAGCAGGAACTCGCCTTGCCAATGGTTGTACAAGTGGACACGGGATATGTGGCATAGGACGATTGTCGAAACGTTCAATTGTCGCCACTTCTATCTTTATGTGTGTAGCCGCTGTCACGGTTTACGTGCGACTTCATATACTTGGGTAAGTGACAGATGAAATCGACTATTTTACGTTTAGCTCCGTTATTTAGCGGACTATTGTTTGGTGTAGGAATGACGATGTCAGGTATGATCCAACCACAGAAAGTGGTCGGCTTCCTTGATGTAATGGGTGAATGGGACGCGAGTCTTGCTTTTGTTATGGGGGGGGCGTTGTTGGTGTTTATGCCTTTTTATTGGTTACATATCAAGAAAACCTCTAAGGCGATGGATGGTTCGCTTCTTTCAATCCCAACTCAAACTAACCTTGACGTCAGACTGGTTATTGGCGCAGCTGTATTCGGATTAGGTTGGGGGATAGCCGGTATTTGCCCTGGACCTGCGGTGACAAGTTTGGCGCTTGGTAATAGTGATATATTGTTATTTTTCAGCTCGATGCTTCTAGGTTCGCTATTCATTAAGGCGTTAGATTCATCAACTCAAAAGTCCGTCTCACCGATTAAAGCGAATTAGTGCGTTAGGAGAACAGAATGAATAGAAGTTCGACCAAGGATGGTGTCGTTCATTCGATAATGAACAGCTTCTTTCCGCCCATTATCATTGTTTTTCTATTAGCAGTTGGTGCGGTGTCTCTATGGCTGACGCCTAAAGAAGAAGATCCTCAAATTGTCGTACCAATGGCGGATGTGCTGATTGAAGCGCCAGGTTTAAGTGCACAACAAGTTGAAAGACAGGTGACTGAGCCACTCGAAAAATTGCTCAGCCAAATTGATGGCGTTGAGTACGTTTATTCTTCTTCATCAGATGGCGCCGCACAGGTTATTGTTCGATTCTTTGTCGGCGAACCGCGTGAAGATGCGCTTGTGAAGCTATATAACAAACTTTACTCCAATCAAGATCATGTTCCTCCTACCGTCACTCGCTGGCTCGTAAAGCCCGTCGAAATAGATGATGTGCCTATCGTAGTTGCGGCGCTTTATTCCACCGACCCTAAACAGGTAGATAGGCACGATCTCAAGCGCATTGCTGATCAAGCAACACTGGGCATCAAATCAATACCATCAACAAATGGCGTTCAAGTGATCGGTGGGGAATCTAAGCTCGTTAGTGTCGAGTTAGACTCAGTTGCGATGGAAAGTTTTGGGATCACCTTAAGGGATTTAAACTTTGCTTTTGACGTTAGCCACAATAAACAGCAAGCGGGCTCGACTCAGATTGACGGCAATCGCTATCTCATAGAGTCGGGTCGACTGCTTACCAGTGCTCAGGAGGTCGGTGATCTGGTTGTCGCCGTCGTCAATAACAAACCGGTGTTTTTTCGTGATGTCGCGAAGGTAATTGAGCGTGCAGCGGAGCCTTCCAACGACACTTGGTACATTGATGCGAAACACAAAGTGGAACATCCGGCGGTGTTCATTTCAGTCGCTAAGCAAAAAGGGGCGAATGCGGTAGATGTAGCGAGTCAAACGGTCGAGAAGCTCTATGAGTTGCAACAAAATCAGTTCCCGTCCTCGGTCAAAGTCGACATCATTCGAGACTACGGTAAAACCGCGGATGACAAGGTTTCCAATCTAGTCTCAAGTTTAGCCATTTCAGTACTGACGGTTGTTGTGTTTGTCGGCTTGTTTTTAAACTGGCGCAGTGCGCTTGTCGTCGGTATTGCGATTCCATTGAGTTACGGCGCGGCTTTAGGACTAGATTTATTGTTTGGCTACACGATCAATCGAGTCACCTTGTTTGCGCTGATTCTGGCTTTGGGTTTGATTGTGGATGACCCAATAGCTAGCATCGACAATATCGAACGATATTTGAAACGCAAAAATCTACCTCGCTCGAAGGCTATTGTACTTGCGATGGGAGAAATACGTAGCGCCTTGATTATGTCGACGGTTGCTATCGTCATTGTATTTACGCCAATGTTCTTTATTACAGGGATGATGGGGCCTTATATGGCACCATTAGCTTTTAATGTACCTGTGAGCGTTGTAGTGAGTACGTTAGTGGCGTTTTTTGTCACACCTTGGCTTGCTAAGAAGATCCTCAAAGGAGCCGCTTCGTCAGGTCAGTATGATTTCGAGTCATCAACGCTCTATCAGGGTTATGCACGTTTGCTGACACCACTGCTTAAAAGCCGTAAAAAAGCGTGGCTATTTCTGACGATTGTCGCGGGCTTGTTTATTGCTGCGGCACTTTTACCGGCAATGCGACTTGTACCACTGAAGCTTTTACCCTACGACAACAAAAACGAATTTCAGTTGGTGTTAAACATGTCTGAATCCTCTAGCTTTGTTGATACCTCTAATACGCTGCGTGTTTTTTCTGACTATTTAGTGACTGTACCTGAAGTGGAGTCGGTCTCTGGCTTTGCGGGTATTGCTTCACCAATGGATTTCAACGGTATGGTGAGGCACTACTTTATGCGTAGCCAACCGCATCAAGGCGAGCTACGGATTGTTTTGGCAGAAAAAGACCAACGCTCTATGCAGTCACATGAAATAGTGACGCGACTTCGCAGTGATTTAGAACAGATTGCTCATCGTTTTGATGCATCAATTCAGCTTGTCGAAGTTCCCCCGGGGCCGCCAGTTATATCAACAATTACCGCTGAAGTTTATGGTGAAGACCATACCTCTTACCAAGAGCTAATGGTGGAGGCACAGCGTGTTGCTGAGCGCCTTTCTATAGAGCCTTTTGTCACAGAAGTTGAGACTAGCATTGATGAGCATCTAGAAGCTTGGCAATTTATCGTCGATCAAGAAAAAGCTGCCTTGTCTGGTGTGTCGATACAAGAAGTTAACGAGACAATAGCGGCGGCAAACAACGGTTATGTGATTGGTCATTTGGGCTCCAATCGAGAGGTGAACCCACTGGCGGTAGAAATTCGCTTACCGCGGGACCAAAGGGATGATCTTGATAGTCTGTTACGCCTTTATGTTAGGGGGCAAGCAGGTGTAGTGAAGACGCTCAGCAATGGCTCGCTGGTTGATGCGCCGCAACCATTGGTACAGTTAGGAGAGATAGGGCGGTTTGAAAAACGCGTTGTACATACGCCGATTTATCATAAGAACCTAAAACCTGTTGTTTATGTGTACGCAGAAACAGCGGGTCGAGTGCCCGGTGAAATCATTGCCGATGTCATAGCTGACCAAAATAGACCGATTGAAAAAAACTGGGTTGAATGGAGTGAACGTAGTTACCTAAACAATGGCTCCGGTAAGCCTTGGCAGGTTAACGAAGATATCGACGTAGTCTGGAGCGGCGAAGGTGAATGGAAAATTACCGTCGATGTGTTTCGAGACTTAGGGATTGCCTATGGCGCAGCACTATTTGGCGTGTTTATCGTTATGCTGGTTCAAACAAGCTTACCTGCGGTTGCTGGGATCATCATGTTGGCAATTCCCTTAACCGTTATTGGCATCATGCCCGGATTTTGGCTGCTTAACAGTATGAGTCAAGAGATTAACGGTTATCCAAACCCTGCGCTGTTCACTGCGACCGCCATGATTGGTATGATTGCTCTCGCGGGTATTGTAGTGCGCAACTCACTGGTTTTGATTGAGTTTATTCAGCAATCTCTTGCCAGTGGTGAGTCACTACACAAGGCACTAATCCAGTCTGGTGCAGTAAGAATGAGGCCGATACTGCTCACTGCAGGAACAACGCTGTTGGGGAATGTCATTATCACGCTAGACCCAATCTTTAACGGCTTAGCGTGGGCGATCATATTCGGTATCGCAGCCTCAACCATCTTCACTTTAATTGTGATTCCAGTCGTTTATAACCTCGCATATGAGCGAGTTGAAGGGCATGGTATGCCGATACATAGCAAAGAATTAAAACACCGAGAAAGCAGGAGAGACGACAATGAATAAGAAAACTTGGCTCCTTGGTGGATTACTGTTTAGCGGTTTAGCTGCTCTGTTCTTGTATATGGCGGGAGTGTTTACGCCAAAACTGCCGGTAGAGCGCCAAGTCCGTATGATGAGCGCTCCAAGCTTTGATACTGCTAAGCTTGTCGCAAGTGAAGAAATGATAAAAAGAGAGTTTTCAGGACGTGTTGTCGCTGAACAAAAAGCGACGGTTGCCTCAAGGTTAACCGCCACCGTCGCTGAAGTTATTGTGAGCGTTGGTGATCAGGTAAAGCAGGGCGATATTCTGATACGGCTAGAGAGCGGGGATCTCGATGCTAAGGTAGAACAGACAGAGCAAGCGCTTGTCTCTGCCCAATCAACGTTAAACAATGCGAGAAAAGAGTATCAACGCGTTAAGGAACTCCTGAACAGAAAGCTAGTGCCTCAGTCACAATATGACCAAGCAGAGAATCATCTACAAACATCTCAAGCAGCGCTAATGCAAGCTAAAGCCGCTGTTGCCGAGGCAGAAACCACTTTTGGCTATAGCGTTATAACGGCTCCCTTTGATGGCATCATTACTCAGAAAACGGCGCATCAAGGGGATACTGCGACACCGGGCTCCGCCTTATTATCTATGTATAACCCGCAATCTCTTGTCGTAGAGGCAGATATTGCAGAATCTGTCTTACCTCATATTGAGCTGGGTAAAACACTGGCATTAGATTTACCCACTAATGGCATCATCATAGATTCTACTGTGAGTGAAATTACACCGTCAGCAGACGCTGGCTCTCGTAGCTATCTCATTAAATTAGCGTTTGAAACCGAGAAAAGAGTATACCCGGGTAACTTTGCGCGAGTGTCAGTCGAGCTAGGCACACAGCAAGTCGTACGTGTGCCGTTAGAGGCCATCTATCAGGTAGGGCAACTGGATTATGTCAAAGTCGTTCAAGGTGGTGAGGTGCATACACGGTTAGTTCAACTAGGTGAAGATTTCCGTGTACGCAAAGGCCTTAAGGCGGGGGATATCGTGGTACTCAATCCGAGCGATATTTAACCACGAAAGATAAACAGCCCTAATGTACTTGCATGCTCAATGGGCAGTGATCGCTCAGTGTATAATCGAGGACGTCTGACACTGGAAAAACGTTTTGCTCAGGCTTTGTTGTCGTGAGTGCTTCGCTAACAACGATATGATCAATCAATGACCTGAATTGGTGAGTCCTTTTTGGGTTGTTACGCGATTTAACTTTGCACTCAGCCTTGGTCTGTTTTGATGCGAGGCGAGCAGAGGTGCCTTGGGTCATTTCTTTCCATAGCCAGTCGCCTTGGTAACTGAGGTTATGGTTAAAATCGCCCAAGATAACGTAAGACTCACCATTCGACTCTCGCTCTTTAATCCAAAGATTTAGGTTTTTGCCTTGTTTTTTTAGCGTTTTACAATCGCGACTATTGCGGTAGGCACCAGAGCAACGTGCTTTCAAATGGACAGACAAAGCATGGACTGAATGAGCACTGTTTGGGTTTAGCACAATATAAGTCGCAAATCTCAGTTTACTGTTGCTACTGCTATCGAGACGGATATCTTCGCGATTAGAAACGTTTATTCCTTTCTTTACCGCAAACCCTGTGTATTGATTAATCTCGTCAAACTGATGCTTTCTATTACTCGGTAAGCTTCTTTGCGAAAAAAACAATTGATAGTCAGAGCCAATAACGCGCTTTAACGCGACAGGGTCGTTGACCTCTTGAAAGGCGAGAACTTGAGGGGCAATAGAATCAAAATGACGGCTCAAAGCGAGGTAGTCATCTTCGTTTCGCTGTGATGAAGAAAACTGCTCAGAAGGTGTGTCGCTCAACCACTCAATATTCCAAGTCGTATAAATGGAGTCGTTGGCACTAGAGTAAAAAGAGAGCAAACATAACAGAGAAACAAAAAGTGACCACTTTTTAGGGGGTAGCATAGGCTTAACTCAATGAAATATATTGCAGCCTTTATGCTACAAGACATCCCAAAAATGCAAGTAGGATTTGTTGCATTTTTCTAATTTTCATCATTTTCTTTGCAACTGAGATCAGTGCCACTAAGATCGATTTGATCTTGAGCGAGGGTCTAATTTTATTGATCAAAATCAATACTTTCTCCTGTGTCATTTCGTTAAATACGCCACAACATATAGTGTCAGTCGAAAAATAAATCGCCCTATATAGTGTGTTTGTGGATAAGTCTGTGAGTATGCTGGGGTAAGGAGAAAAGGTGAAACCTATCGTAATCAAGCGTGATGGCTCAAGAGCTCCGTTTAGCAGGGATCGTATTCAAGCTGCAGTGGAATCAGCAGCAGAGCACGTTGATAAAGAAATCGCAATTTATGCACTGAATGTAGCACTTGCGGTGGAGCTTCAGCTAAAAGATCACGATGAAGTACACATCAATGACATCCAAACCCGAGTAGAAAATGAGTTAATGCAAGGGCCTTACAAGTCTCTTGCTCGTGCTTACATTGAATACCGACATGATCGTGATATTGCGCGCGAGAAGCAAAGTGCGTTGACTCGCGAGATTGAAGGCTTAATTGAAGAAAGCAATGTAGACTTAATCAACGAAAACGCCAACAAAGACGGTAAGGTTATCCCTACTCAGCGCGATCTATTAGCAGGCATTGTTGCGAAGCACTACGCGAAGACCCACATTTTACCGCGTGATATCGTTCAAGCTCATGAAATGGGTGATATTCACTACCACGATTTAGACTACGCGCCGTTCTTCCCAATGTTTAACTGTATGCTGATTGATCTTAAAGGCATGCTTACTCACGGTTTTAAGATGGGTAATGCCGAGATTGATACGCCAAAATCAATCTCTACAGCGACAGCGGTTACTGCGCAGATTATTGCCCAAGTCGCGAGTCATATTTACGGTGGTACGACGATCAACCGTATTGATGAAGTTCTTGAGCCATACGTGATGACGAGCTATCACAAGCATTTAGAAATTGCTAAAGAGTGGGATATTCCTAACCCTGAAGCCTTTGCAACGGCTCGCACTGAGAAAGAGTGTTATGACGCATTTCAGTCTCTAGAATACGAAGTAAACACACTTCACACAGCAAACGGTCAAACCCCATTTGTCACTTTTGGTTTTGGTCTTGGTACAAGCTGGGCTTCGCGACTTATTCAACAATCGATTCTGAAGAATCGTATTGCCGGTCTAGGTAAAAACCGCAAAACAGCGGTGTTCCCAAAACTGGTATTTGGCATCAAGGATGGCTTGAACCACAAGTCAGAAGATCCGAACTACGACATTAAGCAGCTTGCGCTTGAATGTGCTTCTAAGCGCATGTATCCAGATATTCTTAATTACGACAAAGTGGTTGAAATCACCGGGTCATTTAAAACGCCTATGGGTTGTCGTAGTTTCTTGGGCACATACGAAGAAAATGGTGAGCTTGTCCACGAAGGTCGTAACAACCTAGGTGTTGTGAGTTTGAACTTACCTAGGATTGCAATTGCAGCAAACCGCGACGAAAAACAGTTCTACAAGTTGCTTGAAGAGCGTTTAGATCTTGCTCGCCGCGCACTAGAGACGCGAATTTCTCGTCTTGAAAACGTTAAAGCACGTGTTGCGCCAATTCTCTATATGGAAGGTGCTTGTGGCGTTCGCCTAAAAGCGGATGAGCCAATCGCGAACATCTTTAAGAATGGTCGTGCATCAATCTCACTCGGTTACATTGGTATCCATGAAACCATTAATGCTCTATTTGGCGATGAGACCCATGTTTACGATGATTCTGCATTACGTCAGAAAGCGATCGATGTGGTTAAGTATCTTAAAGACAAAGTGAATCAATGGGCTGAGGAATCAGGTTATGGCTATAGCCTATACGGAACGCCAAGTGAAAACTTGTGTAGCCGATTCTGCCGAATTGATACTAAAGAGTTTGGTGTTATCAAAGGGGTAACAGACAAGGGTTATTACACAAACAGTTTCCACCTTGACGTTGAGAAGAAGGTTAACCCATACGATAAGATCGATTTTGAAATGCCGTATCCGTACATCTCAAGTGGTGGCTTTATTTGTTACGGCGAGTTTCCAAATATGCAGCGTAACATTGAAGCGCTAGAAAACGTTTGGGATTACAGCTACAGCCGCGTTCCTTACTACGGTACCAATACACCGATCGACGAGTGTTATGAGTGTGGTTACAACGGCGAGTTTGATTGTACGAGCAAAGGATTCACCTGCCCAAGCTGTGGTAATCACGATTCGACCAAAGTTTCGGTTACTCGACGTGTTTGTGGCTACCTAGGCAGTCCAGATGCAAGACCGTTCAACTTCGGCAAGCAAGAAGAAGTGAAACGACGCGTGAAGCACCTGTAACCCTTCTTCGCAAGAAATGACCTGTAGTAGAGCCCTAGCTAGGGCTCATTTTATTTAAAGAGCGATATCATGAACTACCACCAGTATTATCCAATCGACGTCGTTAACGGACCGGGAACACGATGTACGCTGTTTGTGTCGGGTTGTATTCACCAGTGCCGAGGGTGTTACAACCAATCGACGCAACGATTAGATTCTGGTGTGTTGTTTACCCAAGAGGCGGAAGACCAAATCATTGCGGATCTCAACGATACAAGAATAAAGCGTAGAGGCTTGTCCCTATCAGGCGGCGATCCGCTTCATCCTGCAAATGTGCCACATATTCTAAAATTGGTTAAACGCGTTCGACAAGAATGCCCGGATAAAGACATTTGGGTTTGGACGGGATATACACTTGCAGAGCTAAGTGACGAACAAAGGGAAATTACTCAGTACATTGATACGTTGATTGATGGCAAATATGAGCAAGACAAACGAGACTTAAACTTAGAGTGGCGTGGGAGCTCGAACCAAATCATCCATAGCTTTAAGCTGTAGTGTTGTAAATCATCCAGTAGATTTCTCTGTTGTAAATGTAAAAGTTAAATAATTGTTAATTGGTTTGGTTTTTTATCCTGTTTTGCTCTGACAGGATGAAATTTTATTTCTAGATCTATCGATTAGATGGTAAGTTGAAGTTCGTTACTTGAATTTCAAAGGGTTGTGACTTTCATGTTCTCTCATTTACCGACTCCTACATTGGATCCTATTCTTTCTTTATCTGTTGCATATCGCAATGACCCACGAGCTGAAAAAGTGGATCTTGGCATTGGGGTATACAAAAACAGCGCTGGCGAAACACCAGTGATGAGAGCTATTTCTCAAGCTCAAGATATCGTTGTCGCTGAGCAAAAAACCAAATCATATGTTGGCCTAGCTGGCTGTGAAGAGTTTAACCAATCGATGGTTAATCTGCTGCTTGATGGCACGTCAGCCATGGATCGCGTGGCTGCAATTCAAACACCGGGAGCGAGTGGCGCGCTGCGCATGCTTGGTGACTTAATGAAAGTGGCTCAGCCTAATACCACGGTCTGGATCTCTAATCCAAGTTATGTCAACCACCGTCCGGTAATGGAAGCCGCTGGCTTAAAAGTAAAACATTACAGCTACTTTAGCCCTGAAACTAAGCAGGTTGATGTCGACAAAATGATGTCAGATCTTGCCCAAGCGGGGCCAGAAGATGTTGTTTTGCTCCACGGTTGTTGTCACAACCCAACTGGGGCTGATATCGATTTTGCTGCTTGGCAAGCGATCACTGAGCTCTCTCAGAAAAATGGTTTCATTCCTTTTGTTGATATCGCGTATCAAGGCTTTGGTGATGGATTAGAAGAAGACGCCAAAGGTCTGCGTTTTATGGCGGACAACGTAGAAGAAATGCTGATCACCACGTCTTGTTCTAAAAACTTCGGTTTATACCGTGAGCGAACTGGTGCTGCCATCGTGGTAGGCAAATCACAAGGTGATGTGAACAACGCAAAAGGTAAGCTATTGACGCTCGCACGCGCAACTTACACTATGCCACCTGATCACGGTGCAGCGTTGGTTAAGACCATTTTGCAAAGTGATCAACTGACAGGTGTGTGGAAACAAGAATTAAGCGAAATGCAGCAACGTTTGGTCAGCTTGCGCCAGACTTTATGTAATGAATTGAGAAATAACCACAATACTTCACAATTCGACTTTATAGAAAGTCACAAAGGTATGTTTACTGTGCTAGGCTTTAGCCAAGACCAAATGACGCAACTCCGTGAAGAATATGGCATTTATGGGGTAGGTGATGGTCGAATCAATATCGCTGGACTGACTGAAAAGGACATTCCTTACGTTGCCGAAGCGATAATTAAAGTATCTTAAGTGTAATGGGGCTCGTTAAGCCCCATTTTGTGCACTTCTGTTTTGTCGAGTTAGGTGAACAAATGAATAAAACGTGGAAAACACTGATTCCATTTCTTTTAAGTGGCGGTTTGATGGCGTGTTCAACCACAGGACAACAGCCCGTCGAGCCAGAACAGAAACCTCAAGTCGAACAACCTAAGGAAGAGGTCGAAAAACCTAAGGTTGAAGAGCCAAAAGAAGAGGTTGAAAAACCAGCTAAGCCTGAAGAGAAACCGAAACCTCCTGTCGTCAAAGAGCAACCTAAGAAAACCCAAGATGGAAAGCTTTTGTTAGGTGCTGAAGAGTGGGTTTATGTCCCTGGCTTAGAAGAAAGCTTCAAAGCGCGTGTAGATACAGGCGCAACCACATCTTCTATTAGCGCTGTAGATATCGTTCCTTTTGAACGTGATGGTAAAGACTGGGTTAAGTTTAAAATTGAGCACGATGGTATTAAGAGCAAGGAAGTAGCCCTCCCTGTTAAACGCTGGGTTAAGGTCCGACAGTCTAGTTCCGAAGACTCACATAAACGTGCCGTCGTAGAAGCTTGGGTTCAGCTAGGCGATTTAAAAGATAAGACCGATTTTACTCTGGCGGATCGTACACATCTTACCTTCCCATTGCTTCTTGGTCGCAGTTTTTTCAAAGATGTTGCCGTTGTCGATGTTAGCCAAAAATACATCCAAGATAAGCACAAGTAAGCACGTTAACTCACTAATGATTAAGCCAGCACACAAACAATGTGCTGGCTTTTTTAATTCCTAGATCATGTTTTTATCGTTTGCGTCTTTGAAATTTATGCCATTAAGTTAATATTCGGGTGAAGTTTGTCGGTACGTCGCAATTCATAAACAATTCCCCCATATAAATAAGCTTATGATATTGCGAACAGTATAATGAGAAAGGAGTCAAATATGAAACACCTGTCGATGGCTATCGTGCGTAAGAATGGCAAGGTGCTGGTTCAAGAGCGCTATCGTGCCAAAAAGGGTATGGTGTTTGAGTTTCCAGGTGGTGCAGTTAATCACAACGAGTCGGGTACTGACGCAGCTGCACGTGAACTGTTTGAAGAAACGAAGATGAAAAGCGTGAAGCATTCGGCGACGTATAGCGCTGTTAATGATTTTGGCGGACGCATCTATTATGCGATTTTTAATGCCAACGAACAGCAAGAACCACAAGTGGTTGATAGCGATAGGAAGCAGACGTTTCATTGGTTATCACCAGATCAAATTCCATTGAACGATTTTTACCAAGCGGATGTAGACTTTATCAAGCGTCACTTGATGCAAGAAAAACTGGTATAGAATCAATCAGTATTAAAAAAGCCAGTCAACGAATAAGTTGACTGGCTTTTTTATCTTAAATCATCAGTGTTCGATTATTGAATTTCTAACAATTCTACATCAAAGATTAAGGTAGCTGCTGGTGGGATTGGACCTGTTCCGTTCTTGCCATATGCAAGCTGACTAGGTATGTAAAGGCGGAACTTGTCACCTACAGACATATAAGTTAACCCTTCTTGCCAACCTTTGATTACCTGATTGAGCTTGAAGCTGATAGTCTCGCCACGCTCAACAGAACTATCAAATACGGTTCCATCTAACAATGTACCATGGTAATGAACTTTAACTTTGCTAGATGGTGTTGGATGTTCGTTACCTTCGCCTTTGTGTAGTACTTCATACTGAAGACCAGTTTCAGTCATCACAACACCGTCTTTCTTCTGGTTCTCAAGTAAGAAGGCTTGACCTGCTGCGAAGTTTGACTCGCTAGCCTTATGGTTTGTGTATGTACGATAAATGAAGAATCCCGCAAGTACGAAAATAATAATCGGGAAGACAAATTTAGACATAAATCCTATCCGTTGAATTAAGGTTGAGTAAGTAAAAAGTTGATCGTATCAGCAATACCTGCTGCATCTTGATGACCACTGGTAATAATCTGATATTTACCATTGACGATAAAGGTTGGTACCGCATTTATCTGACCTTTGGTTGTAATATCATCCGCGATCTGTATCGCTGCGAACAGTTGTTTTTGTTGCTCTTCGTTGAAGTCGTAAGGGCTGACTAGGTCGCGACTGTGGAATACGAGGTCAAGCGCTGCTTTCTTTTCTGAAAGTGTTGCGCCGTCCCCCATTTGAGTTGCAGCAAACATTTCTGTCATCATGTCATGATCAGGCTTCTTACCCAATTGCATTTCCGCAGCGTAGTAAATCATCGCGCCAATTTGAGCGCTCTCATTGAAAGTCACATGAACTTTACCAATGCTTTGCCCGGTGAGCTTTTCAATCTCAGGGATTTCGTTTTCCATATGACGGCAGTGGCCACAATTTAGAGAGAAAACTTCAGTGACTTGAGGAAGTCTAAAAGTGGATAGATTTGCGGGTAGTTGCTCGTACTGTTTACCCTCAACAGGTTGAGAGTTATCAGAGCAACCTACGATCAATGCAGTGGCGGCGATAAGGAAAAGCAACGCAATTTTTTTCATATGTTTTTCTCTATTTGTCGCGAGTAAACGAAACTAGAGATTTTAAAGCGTTTACTCGTGAGTGATTCGTGTGTTGATTCTACTTGTTCCTATCCTGAAGAGAAACAATAGTGAGACTGCTTTGAGGGTTAAAACTATTTCTAATCGTGAACTTTGATTATTGCTTGAGCTAATTTCACTATAATTATCTTAAAAGGAAAAAAATTTACCGCGGTGGCTAAAGTAACAGCGAGATTGCCGATATAGATTATGTATTGGCATGGAACTCACGGTGAATCAATGAAGTACTTAATCTTTCCTTTAATTCTAGCGCTCTCTGGGTGTGGCAGTTTGCCAGACGATATGACAATGCTAGGAGGGGACCTTCTGGATACAGCGCCAACTTCAGACTTTGAAGTACGCTATCCCGAGTGGGGAGCTGCACCAGTATTGGCTTCTTCAGGTGTCAAAGGACCGATGGGTCAGCAACGCACACAAAGCTACAGTGACCTTCAGAACTTCCTGGTGAGCAACGGTGTTGATTATGAACTGCTACCAGGCAACCACGTTATGGTTAAATTGAAAGATACCATCAAGTTTAATACAGGCTCTTCGCATGTCTCTCCTGATTCTAAATACTGGTTAAATATGATGGGTAGCTATCTATCTACGCAACCAGGGATAGACATTGTAATCGATGGCCATGCAGACAGCACTGGGGCTCTGACTTTCAATGATAAACTCTCGATTAAGCGAGCGACAGCGGTTAAACAGCAGTTGGTTCGTAACAATGTCGCTATGGATTCAATTTTTACCCGCGGTTATGGGGAATATGTCCCGGCTTGTACCAATAAAACTAAGACTGGTAAAGCGTGTAACCGTCGAGTAGAAGTGCTGTTTATTGTCGCGAATAACTAACTCTAATTACTTAATGTATATTACGACAACAAAAAGCCCCAGATTAGCTGCCTAATCTGGGGCTTTTTTAAATAGGTAGGCTTAGTTAAGCGGCGCTTTTAACTTGTTCGCTTTTTTTTTCACTTTGCATTTTTGCAAGGAAGTATACGTTAACGCATGCGATGAAGCCGTTAGTTACAACGACAGGCCAAGCATCAATCATCAGACCGTACGCAGTGAATAATGCACAACCAATGAAGTTTAATACTCGTAGTCTAACGATATCTTTCATTGTTAGTGAAATCGCAACCATGATTGACGCTGCGTAACCTAAAATTTCAACCATATCCATAATTTGACCCTCTATAATTTTGCCGACGTCGGTCGGTACCAATTCTTCTCTTCTTGAGATAAGTGAGGAAGCTCCGTGCCTCGAATGGTCTAAATGATTAACTGGTGTGAAATATAACAGGGCTAAATGTGTGATGAAAGCCCCAAAAATAGGAACGGAGAAGGTTAGCGATTACGCAAACGTTTTACGTTACCTACAGAAATATAATAACCAATTATGTTGGTTAACAGCCGAATGATTATTCGGAAAAAATAAAGCCTACACAGAGGTGTAGGCTTTAATTTTGAGCAGTAATAGAATTTACTTCTTCTTACCTTGAATCACTTTGTCTTCTTCAGTTAGCTCACGGATACGGCGGCTAATGTCACGGCGCTCTTTAGAAATTTCTGCGCTCTTGATGATGTGGTCATCGACACGATCTTCGTAGTCTGCTTTCATGTTTTTGATGATGCCAACGATTTCTTCGTTGCTCATGTCCGCTTTAATGTAATCAAGCAGGTTTTCTAGTAGGTCAACACGCTTACGGTTGTCACGTACTTTCTTTTCGTTATCAATAAGCTCACGCTTTAGCTTATTCTTACGACGTGCTTGAGACACGATTTCAAATACACCACTCATAGGTCCCTTTCCTAATTTTCGAATAACTAACAAGGATTAAATCACAACAAACCGCATGAGAACAGTCCTAAGATCAATCATTACAGTACGTTGACGGTTTTATCGCCAATCTGTTTGCATCCAATTGAGAGTAATGAAACTTCGAGATATGATTCAGGCATTAGAAGCTTATGTGTAATCCAAAATGCGAATGTCGCAGATCGTTATCCCAAAGTGTGAGTCTGAAGATCAAACTCCACGAGCAAGCAAGCTAATTAGTGCTTATAAAAAAGAGCGTACTCGACAAGAAGTGACCGAAGTAGAGCTGAATCGAAGCAAAATAGTGATGATCGATGAGAACGGAAATGTTAAAAAAGTTCCCATCCTCGCCGAGCACTAGATTTGTGTTTGAGATGAAAGAATAAGGAAATAACATGAATATCGAGCTATCCCATATAGAAGCGCGCGTAATTGGCTGTCTTATCGAGAAAGAAGTCACTACGCCTGACTACTACCCACTCACACTCAATAGCTTAACGACGGCATGTAATCAAAAAAGTAACCGAGAGCCTGTAATGTCGCTAAGTGATGCAGAAGTGCAAGATGCTGTAGACGCTTTAATCGCACGTAGACTTGTGAGCGATGAAAGTGGCTTTAACAGCCGAGCTAATAAGTTCCAGCACCGTTTCTGTAACACGGAGTTTGGAGATCTTAAGCTCACAAAACAAGAGAAGGGCATTGTCTGCTGCTTACTTCTCCGTGGAGCACAAACCCCTGGTGAGCTTCGTACACGAACAAATCGATTAGCGGATTTCTCCGATGTTAAAGAGCTTGAGTCGGTACTCGAAAATATGGCGTCGAGAGAAGAGGGCGCGCTAGTGGTTAAACTGCCACGTGAAGCGGGAAAACGCGAATCCCGTTACATGCACCTCTTCAGCGGTGAGGTTGATATTGAAGCATTAGCGACTGTGGCACCAACAACTGCGGGTAATAATAACAGTCGACTTGATGAGTTGGAGCAGGAAGTGGCAAGTCTTAAAGCAGAATTGTCTGAATTACGTTCACTTGTTGAGCAGCTCACTGAATAATGCCAGACCGAAAACAGGATGAGCATGGTGCGTGTTCGAAGTGGTATGTTTATCTGATTCGAATGCGCAACAATGCGCTCTACTGTGGCATTACGACAGATGTACAACGCCGTTTTCAACAGCATCAGCAGGGCGTCGGGGCTAAAGCGCTTAAGGGTAAGGGCCCTTTAAAACTCGAGTGGTTTAAACCTGCCGGAGCAGACCGCAGCACTGCCTCTAAACTCGAATATCAGATCAAACGCCTCCCAAAATACAAAAAAGAGCAACTTATCACCACTCAGCAAAATTTTGTTGTCGATTGATATGGGACTAATTGATTAATAATCCTACAAACTTCTGATTTTGTATTAATCTTGATTATGAGTAATAAAAAAGGTTGATACGGATATGAATCAATTAATTAAAATATCAGTGGTGGTTAGTTCCTTAGTCGTAGTGGGTGGAACCCATGCAGCAACCGTGGTTCCTGATGGCCGTGGTAACGGGATGGGTAATACGGGGGTAACAAGTGCGGATTATGTTCTCGCACCTTTTTACAACCCCGCGCTAGTTTCTGTTCATCGCGATGAAGACGATTTTGGGCTACTTGTTCCTGCAATAGGAGCAAACCTGAGAGATACGGACGAAAACATCGACACCATCGATAGCTTACAAGATACCATTAAAGCATTTGAAAGTGGCGGCAGTACGGACCCCGCGCAAGCTGCTCAGCTTAATAGCTACCTCACTCAACTCTCCGACAACAAAGCCCTCTCTGTAACTGGTGGTGCGGCTTTGGCTGTTGCATTCCCAATTAACGTAGTATCAGCCAATGTGTTTTCACGTGGCTACGCTGAAGTTATCGCGGCACCTAAAATTGCTCCTAACGGCGGTGATGCTCCGGCTAATGTAAAAACAAGGTATGAAGCTTCAAACGTCGACGTGATTGCCTTCGGCTATACCGAGTTTGGTATTGCGTTTGCGAAGCGCTTTACTATTCAAGGGCAAGACGTGTCGATTGGCGTTAGCCCTAAGTATCAACAGCTGAAAACTTACAAGCAGAACATCTCCGTCGAGGATTTCGATGTCAGTGACTATGATAAGAGTGAAACCAAGAAAAATACCTTTAATCTCGATTTAGGGGCTATTTGGTTCGTTGATGAATACCGTCTAGGTTTTGCTGTTAAAGATCTGTTTTCCAAAGAAATTGATACATTGGACATTGCTGGGGTTAGTACCTATAAGCTTAGTCCGCAGGTTACCGTCTCTGGTGCGTACACGATGGAGTATTTTACGACAACCATAGACTGGGATTTAACCAAGCAAAAACGTTTTACTGAACTTGCTGATGATACACAGTTTCTGCGTTTAGGCGTTGAAGGTAACGCGTTTGGCTGGGCGCAGTTAAGGGCTGGGTATGAGATGGATATCGAAGATACCTTAGATAGCTCTTTTACATTAGGACTAGGGATAAGTCCGGGTGATTTGGTTAGTATCGATTTGGCTGGTAGTTATGCCGGAGACAACCAATTTGGCTTATCTGGGAATTTGTCTTTTACGTTCTAAATAGGATTAGGCATAATAAGAAAAGCCGAGAAAAATTAATAAGTTGCATATTATAAAAGCAATCTCGGCTTACTAATTAGTCTTTGTTATATAAAAGACTAATATAATAAATATATGTTCTGTTTGGCTAGATAAAGAGAGAACCAAATGTCTAAATATGCAATATTGCCTTTACTGGTATTGTGCTCATTTTCAGCTTCGGCTCACACCACTCAAGTTCTGAATGGATATTGGCAGTATGACGAATATCTAGAAGCACACCCAAAACAAAAAGAACTGACCGAGCAGTTGAGTCAAACGGTTAGAAAGTATCCAACCCCTCTAACAGCGCAACAATCTTCTCCTATCTCCATATCGGTGGTTTACCCAGGACAGCAAGTCTCTGACTACTGGAGTCGTAATATCAAAGCGTTTGAAATGCGATTAGAAAAGCTTGGAGTGAACTACGAAATAAATCAGGTCTTTACTCGTCCGAGTGTCGATGTAAGGCAACAAAGCTTATCGTTACTAGAAGCCATTCAAAACAAGGCTGATTACCTTATTTTCACGCTCGATACCACACGACATCGTAAGTTTATCGAGCATGTGTTGAGCTCGACTGATACCAAGTTGATTTTACAAAATATTACCACGCCGGTTAGGGCTTGGGATGAACAGCAACCCTTTATGTATGTTGGGTTTGACCACATCAAAGGTACACGCGTTATTGAGGGGTATTACAAAAACATGGTACCTAAAGATAGCCGTTATTCGGTTCTCTACTTTTCTGAAGGCTATGTGAGTGACGCTAGAGGCGATACGTTTATAGAAGAGATGAGCCACCACGACACCTATAAGCTTTCCTCCTCGTTCTACACCAAAGCGACACGATCTTCAGGCTATGAAACCGCGAAAGTTGCTCTGAACAAAGATCCGGATATCCAGTTTATCTATGCTTGCTCAACTGATGTAGCGCTTGGAGCAGCAGATGCACTAGCGGAACTGGGAAGGAAAGATGTGCTACTAAATGGCTGGGGAGGAGGTACTGCTGAATTAAAAGCGATTGGTGAAGGCGCTCTAAACGTCACGGCAATGCGTATGAATGATGATACTGGTATCGCGATGGCAGAAGCGATCAAATGGGATCTCGAAGGACGCAGCGTCCCCCACGTATACTCAGGTGATTTTGAGCTAGTTACGAATAAAGACAGTTCTGCACGTATAGAAAAGCTTAAGCAGCGTGCATTTAGGTATTCTGATCAGTAATGCGACTAACTAAAGAACAAGGCAGAAAGCGCCAATTAGCGACAATACTTACCAATTCAATTTTTCTTTGTATTGGTGTATTGATCGTGGTGATAGTGCTTCAGAACTATCAGGTGAATCGTGATGTTGTTGAGCAAGAAGTAGCTCGAACTAAGCAACAGACGAAAAGCCTTGTTCAAGAGATTTTTAATCTTAGAATCAAATCGCTGGAAATTACACAAGATAGCTATAGTCGAAACAAATTGCTAGTAGAGGGAACCCAGGAGGAAGACGCACACTCTTTAGACCGCTTTTTCAACAGCATTGATCAACTTTCACCTGATGTCGCGCCGGACTTTCGATATATCAGAAGCGGAAACAAGTTGATTTGGGATGATGGCAACTATCAGTTTTATGGCATGTCTCAGAGCCAGATCAATCATCTAAGCAAGGAAATGATGACCGGACCTGAATGGCATATTTCGCAGACACCATCTTCTCTGGGTGTACGTTACCTAGGTATGCGTCGCACGGCGATAGTGGACATCAGCTCTGGTGAGGTTGTAGGGCATCTATACATAGGGATTGTGCTAAACAACAACTTTGCGCTTGTAAATGCTATTGCGAAAGGCGGCAATGCCGACGAGATTTTGCTGGCTGTTGGTTCAGAGGTCATTGCGACAAACACAAAAAAACAGAGCACTAAACACATCGAGTGGTTAGAACAAGCTTCTAAATCACTCAATGCAAGCCGTTATATGGTGTCTAGAACTGATCTAACGGTTAATAATGTTCCAACTTTTCTTTCCGTATACACGGTACAGAGCAACGAACACGTCATGACGTTTGTTCGCAGTCATTATATTTGGATCACGATTACCACTATTCTGGTCATTTGCATTGCAATCTACACTCGGGTTTGGTTAGGGAAAAGAGTATCAAATGAATTACAAAGTTTGATGCACTATACCGATGCGACTATACAAGAACAGAAAGTCAGCAAGTTTGTCGGTTCGAGTATTGAAGAGTTTGACCAAATTGGAAACTCGTTTGAACGTTCTTTTAAGCGGCTGCACGAACAAGAGAAGCAGTTTACAGAACTGTTTAATTTTTCCTTGTCTCCTATCACCTTGTGGGAGGCTAACGGAGAATTGAACCGGTTTAATCCAGCCGCTGAAAGATCATTTCGTCGAGGCCAAGCGCAACAACAGCTTATTGATAGCTTAAAGCCTCATATCAGAATGTGTGCGCAAGGTGCGACACTTACCGGTATTAACACTACCATAGCGAATAAGACATTTCGTTGGAATCTATCACCTATCTCGAGCGACAGTCATATCACACATATCATGGCTCAAGGGCAAGACATTACGAGCTTTATTGAGGCTGAACGTCAAAGTGAGGCGGCGCGAGAGCAGGCGGAAGAATCAGCGAGAGCACGCGCGGATTTCCTAGCTCGTATGAGCCATGAGTTAAGAACGCCGCTGAATGGGATCCTCGGCGTTTCTCAGCTGCTAAAAGGCAAAATGGAAAGCGAACAAGATGTTGAGCACATGGATATCCTATGCAACAGCGGTGAGCATTTGTTAGCTGTATTGAATGATATTCTTGATTTCTCAAAAATAGAGCAAGGAAAGTTTCACATTGAGAAAAGTGCTTTCAGGCTCATAGAGCTGACAAGTACTGTAGATAAAATATTTAAACCACTTTGCGACAGTAAAGAAGTTGAATTTATTGTAGAGAGCAACATTGAAGATGATTTATGGGTGTACAGTGATCAAGTGCGCTTAAATCAGATAATTTTCAACCTAGTCAGCAATGCCGTTAAGTTTACCCATGAGGGCAGCGTACGAATCGTTTTAAACCGGGAACGTAAAAATGGAGGCTGCATATTCACGATTGATATACAGGATTCCGGTATTGGTATTGAACAAAAACGTCTAAAGGATATTTTTGAACCTTTTGTACAAGCCGAAGCGACTACCACACGTGAATACGGAGGGAGCGGTTTAGGTTTGGCAATCGTCCACAGTCTTGTCAATCTGATGGAAGGTGAGGTTAGCGTAAACAGTGCCGTTGGCAGAGGTACTCGTTTTACCGTCAATGTCCCGCTCCAGATTGGCACTGAGAAAGTAGTGAGTGGTGGAGGGCTTGAAGCTGATCCTGCAACCTTGTTTAATGAAACTCTTCATGTACTTTTGGTGGAAGACAATCATACCAATGCCTTCATTGCGAAAGCTTTCTGTGAGAAGTACGGGATGAAAGTGTCTTGGGTAGAAGATGGTATCAATGCGATCGACTTGCTAAAGACAGATTCATCGATCTCTTTAGTGTTAATGGATAATCAACTACCCAACTTAGGTGGTATTGAAGCGACCGAAATCATTCGTAGTGATTTAGGGCTTAGTGTCCCTATCTATGCATGTACCGCAGACGGTATGCAAGAAACTAAAAATGAGTTTCTACGGGCAGGGGCAAATTATGTGATTGTCAAACCAATCAAAGAAGCTGCATTAAACAAAGCCTTTATCTACTTTAAAGAGCATCACTACTCGTTAGTAGAGTAATACCAAAAGGCGCGACCTAAACAGGAAGCGCCCCAAAATGGTTAGCGTCTATCGCGCGAGTTTTTGATGAGCGCGAGAGAAATGATCAGCGCAAAACGCACCTACGATAGAGAGTTCACCAGCCAAGCATAAAGCTGCTGCAACTTCAGCTAACGCCTTCGCCTTTCCATTACCGTGTAACCCCATGATATCTAAGCAAGCTTTTTGCGTCGGTAAGCCTGTACCACCACCAACAGTGCCAACCATCAAGTTGGGTAAGGTAACAGATGCGTACAAACCACCGTCTTGATTTACTTCCATCCGAGTGATGCCAACGGCTGACTCAGCGACACAAGCCGCGTCTTGACCACAGGCAATATAGAAAGCTGCTAATGCATTGGCATAGTGCGCGTTGACGCCGATACCGCCGCTTAGGGCGGAGCCAGTTGTAGTGACTTGGCCAAAACGTGTCATTTTTTCAGGCGTAGTGTGGAGATATTTCTCAATCAGCTCTTTGTCTAGATGGATCTCAGCCGTGACCTTCTTGCCGCGAACATGGCGCAGCGTATGTGAGTTTGGTTTTTTATCGCCTGACAAGTTGCCATCAAGAAATGCTTCTCTGGGCTCAATAGGAGAGTGCGCTAATATGTAGTGATAAACCTCATTGGTTGCGATAGTTACCATGTTTTGACCAGAAGCGTCACCAGTATGATACTCAAACACAAGGTAAACATGATTACCTTCAATATTGACGTTGATATCATGCAACGTGCCGTGTGAAGTCGTAGACTCAGCAAGATGCTTAAAGTGCTCATACTGAGTGACAACCCAAGCGACAAATTGACCTGCGTCTACCAATGAATCAAATATAAAAACTGGAGTGCGCGTAACTCCTTCATTGATTAGCATTGCGCTTGCACCGCCCGCATTAGTGATAAGTTGGGCACCACGATTGTATGAAGCAACCAGTGCTGCTTCTGTTGTCGCAAGTGGAACAAGATAATCATTGCTAGCGTGAAGGCCATTCACTCTTAAGGGGCCAGCAACGCCTACAGGCAGCTTAACCGTACCAATAAAGTGTTCTATGTTCTTGTTATAGAGTTCTGCGTGAGCCAGAGTTTGTGTATCGAGTAATAGATCTTGTTGCGTTAGATGTTCTAGCTTAGACCAACGTTTCGCAATAGCCTTCTCTGATATATACGGGCTTGGAGTTAACCTGAGTGTAGAACGTTCAAAGTGCGGACTGAGTTTTTGTTCTAATGTAGAACCATCGGATTCTGTTTTGGTGAAAAGTGTTTTATCTTGGCGAGAAAGATTTAATTTCGGCATTGCGGCTTAAAGCGATAAATTTGCGAGCATTCTAGCGTATGGAGTAGGGAACACAATGGTTGCTTAACGGATTGCTACAAATTAGTCGCTAAACATGAATATCTAAAAGCGTCCCAATCATTTCTTGGTCTCTTTGCATAACATTGGTACCAATTTTACTGTACTGTTCGGCACTAGTCAGTTTTGTCAGAGACTCAATATTTGAAGGTGGAGGGGCGACTTTAAACTCTACTTGATTGAAGTCGTAGGTATTGTCTTTTGGCATAGATTGGAGTTGTTGACTACGTTGAATTTCATGCGCAGCGTCTTCAGCCATCTTAGATGACATATCAATGATTTGATAGCCAGACTGAACAGAAGAAACAGGCATAAGCACCTCCTTAATTTAAGCTTAAGGTGTGTTTGCATTTTGAGCAAGTTGTGCTAAGAAAATAGGCTCGAAATCATTTTTAACTCTTCATCATTCACCACTACTCTGTCGTCAGAATCGAGCTTATTGTTGATCTCGCCTCTTAGCATTCTCAGTTGCTGAGGGGTGAGTGATTTGAGCTGAGCTCTCATTGCCTCAAACTGTTGGGGAGTCATATTTTTGCACCTGCCAATCGTTGATGTATCAGATTTATACAGGTAAGAGATGTCTCCTTTCATCGTCTTACTCTCGTACGAATAATCGTACAGACAAGTTTATTTTGACACTGTCGGTTTTTTGTCCGAACAATGTCAGGGCATGTTAAGAATAAGTAAGCAGCTGCGGAGTTTTGCGTAATAAAAATACTAACACAGGCTATTATTCAGCCGATTTATGCGAAACACGAACTGCAAATTTGCTTGCGAGGGAATGCAGTTCTGGCAGCATTCGGTAAACCAAGTGCAATTGCTGCAATACCATACGCACTGAACTGTCATCCTCTTCGCGCCACTCTGCTAATCGTTGTTCCAGTACCGGATCGTCGATATCAGTTGTGTCACATGTATTACAGTGTTCGTTTAATTGAGTAAATAACACGTTCAGGTGCTGGTGGATAACGCGATGGGCATCGAGAATTAATTTGTGAGTCTCTTCATCAGCGATGCGTGTTCTGTGTGCACCTAAGGCTGAGATATAGCTCAGAAGGGCATGGTTTAGGGTTAAGAAGCGGTAGCTTTCATCAATAGCAGCAACATATCGACCTGGCTCTGCAAGCATATTACTAATCGCTGCAGTTAAGTTGGCATCTTGGTTGTGCGCGCTTCGCCTTGAGACTCGGTATGTTAAGCTGTCCTTTTTGCCTATTCTATACTGACCAATAATCTGACCAAGATAGTGCTGATTGGCCGCAATAGCGTCTGCCATTACTTTATGTAAACGCTTTGATTGCCAATCGGGAAGGATAAAGGTTACTGCGGCGACGGCCAGAATACAGCCAACCAAGGTATCAGCGATACGTGGAAGGATAACGTCAAAACCTTGTCCTAGTTGGTTAAAACAAAACAGCACTAAGACAGTGATAAAGCCAGTCGCGTAGCCATAGTTTGCAAGCCTAAATGCAAAAAAGGCGACTCCCGATACCACGACCAATAATAACTGGCTCTCTTGTGATGGAAAGAGGGTCAAAAGTGGTACGCCAATAAATATGCCAGCGAAAGTACCCAGTACGCGGGCAACCAGTTTTTGTCTCGTGGCACTGTAGTTGGGCTGACAAACAAATAGTGTCGTTAGCAAAATCCAGTAACCGCGTTCAATTCCAAACAACTGAATAATGCCATAACCGAGTGTCAATGCTATTGACATCCTTACAGCGTGTCTGAAAAGCATCGAGTCTTTAGTGAAGTTTGATTTTACGCGTTGCCACATTACCTTCAAGGTGTGAGCTTCTGTATCGTCTAATACGTCTTCTTCTAGTTTATTTGTATCTGGGTTATTAACATTGCTTAGCTGCTTTTCAACCGTCGCTAAGTTATTGAACAGATAGCCGAGCTGAGCAAGTAACAAACGCCACTTAGGGTTTTGTTGGTCTTGAAGATAGGTTAAAGAGTTCTGTAACTCATCAAGCGCTAAAACCGAGTCATCATTGTGTTGATATTCTTTACCGAGTCGTATCGCCTCAGCAATCTCACGACATGAAGTTGCTTGGTTTTGAAGCAAGTGTTTAAACCGAAAGAGTATATCAAAACGCTCAAAATGCTCTGCAAGCTCCTGGTAGCGATAGTGAGTTGAACTGATTCGTTCATGAATGTCTTGAGCGAGAAAGTAGGTGTTTAAGAATCGGTCACTGGCACCGTCTACATGGCCGCGCTTAGAACGAGTTAAAAACGTCGCTTTACAAGAGTTCAGTGCATTAACCGTTGCGGCATTGAGCCGCGCTTCTTCAATACGGTACGGCTGAGGCTTGAGATTAGAAACCGGATAGAATAGCTGACTTTTCGAATCGAGGTAGTTGGCTAACTGAAGAAACACATTCGCTAAGTTTTGCTGAACGGGCTGCATTGGCCATAGTGCATGCCAAACCATAGAAACAAAGTAGTACCAGGTTGCACCAGTAAGGAGCATTAAAGGTTGAAACCAAACATTGGTGCTTTCATGCGCACCTAACATGGTATAGATCGCAATGAGCAATGAACCAAAGGCGATGCTAGCGTATCTAGGACCTATAGCACCCAGCATGATGAAGCCGAATGTTGAAACAAAAAGACCAACAGCGAACAGCCACGGTGTAGCAAATAGCATTTCAATGGATAAAGCGGCGATGGCAAAACAGATCAAAGTTAACGATTGGGACTTTAACCTTCCAGTGAAGCTGTCGTCACTTTCTGCAAGAGCCGCGGCTATAATCCCCAGAATCAAAGGAACAATAAGCGTATTGAGTTGCAAGTACCATGTCGGTATCACCACGCCTAAAAGGGTGACGAGTATTAGAAGGCTATAGTTAAACGTTTTGTTTGCCCAGAAATGGCGGAGCTGACTATATAAATTCACTATCAGATAACTTTGTATTCGCAAGTGGAGCTACATTAGCATGGCTTATATGGTAACGATCTGATCTAAATAAAGATACCAGAGAGTTTGCAGAAGTTTTGAGCAACAAACAGGTTGACGCTATTGAATTGATCAAATTGTGGTTTAAAACAGGGACCTTAACGAGAAATTTTGCTTGAAACTTAAAAAAGAAAAGGTAATTCAGTTATGATGTTGATAAGACAGATTATAGGCTAAAAAGAATGCAGCTAACCGCTAACAAGACTGCACAGTTTTTTGTTCAACACGAATACTACCACATCGAGATTACGTCAGATTCACTTATACTCAGTTCGGAATCAAGCGAAGAGCATATCCCGTTTAATGTTTGGAGTGGTCGCGTACAAGTTAAAAATGGCCTTATCTGGGGCAGCTTGATGTTTTTTGCCCACCACCATGAAGGGCAGCAGAGAGCTTGGTTAATACAAGGACTTCCTTTAAACAAATGTCGTGAGTTTGCCAGATACGCGGTTGCTGCGTATCAACAATGGCATAAAAATCAGTGTCAGCAACTGATCAAGTATTTGCCTCAGTGGGAGGAGAGCGTACAACGCTTTACTAAGCAACCTTCTTTTTTAACCCACTCGACAGTTGAAAAGTGGCGAGATCAGATAACCAAAGATCTTCACGAAATGGAGATTACGCTCGACGATGCGATGCTACGCATGCCAAGTAGAATGGCTTGCATTGAACCTTGGATTATTCGCTCAGATACTGAATTAAGAGTAAGGAATGAGCATTGGATGGAAACCGAGCTTGAGAACTGGCAAGTGCTCTTTTCACAAATCGAAACCTCACCTTTAAATTACTCGCAAAAAAGAGCGGTTTTACTCAATGACGACAACAATCTTGTATTAGCGGGGGCAGGCTCGGGCAAGACAAGTGTGCTTACGGCTCGTGTTGCCTATCTACTTCAGAGTCATTTAGCTCGCTCAGAAGACATCCTGATGTTAGCTTTTGGTCGAGACGCGGCTGAAGAAATGAATCAGCGTTTGAGTGACAAAATCGGGTTAAGTGCGGAAGGCGTAAAAGTTAATACGTTCCATCAACTTGGCCTACATATACTAAATCAAGTAGACCCTCAGGGTGTGACTATTTCCCCGTTGGCCTTGGAAGATAATCAACGTCAAAATTGGTGTATCGACTGGCTCAAAAAGCACTGGATGACGCCGACAAACTTTAAACGTTGGCAAAAACATCTTTCTAAATGGCCTATCGCGTATCTCGCAGGTGATGACGAGTTGGGCAGTCATGTTGAAAACCCTAAATTAATAGCGTGGTTGGAAAAACAACTCATGCAATTAGCAGCCACGGGAACAACAAAAAAAGAAATTCAGCAGAGGCTTGTTGACCATCCTGAGTATACGCGCCTAAACAGTGAGCTCGCCTTAGTTTGGCCGTGTTTTCAAGCGTGGCAGCAACAGCTAAAAGAGCAGGGGCACATTGATTTTAATCTGATGATTACTCGTGCGACCCAATATGTTAGAAAAGGCAAATTTAAAGCGCCTTGGCGTTACATTATGGTCGACGAATATCAAGACATATCGCCCCAGCGGCTCGCATTGTTCGAAGCTCTATGCCAACAAGAACAAGGCTGCGTTTTATTTGCGGTAGGTGATGATTGGCAATCGATCTACCAGTTTGCAGGTTCAGACGTGGATCTCACGACAGGGTTTGCAGAGCGGTTCCCTCACTCGACCGTTCATCACTTAGATACAACTTACCGATTCAATAACCAGATCGGTGAAGTAGCCAATCGATTTGTGCAACAAAACCCTGCTCAATTAGAAAAACAGTTGAACAGTCATAAAGAGCAAAAATCGAAAGCCGTGACACTGACGCCTACCGCTAACGTTGAAAAGGTGCTTGATCAGCTCAATCGAAGTGCTAAATCGACACAGAGCGTTTTGTTGCTAGGTCGAAACCATTACCACAAACCTGAACTTCTCGGGGATTGGCAAAAGCGTTTCGGGTTATTGAATATTCAATTTATGACTTGTCACGCCAGTAAAGGTAAAGAGGCGGATTTTGTTATTGTCCTAAATGTAGATGAAGGGCAGTTTCCAACTCGTGTGAAAGCTCTACATATTGATGGCGCGCTAACCCAATCTGATGACCAGTACCCATATGCGGAAGAAAGAAGGCTTTTCTACGTCGCAATGACACGCGCTAAGAGAAAGGTATGGATCACCTATACCGGAAGTGGTTCAAGCTTTGTTAAAGAACTAATCAATGATGACTACCCAATCATCAATCAAAAATAAGGGAAAGTAATGAGCGGCCAATTTTGTATCGTTTTGACGACGACAAATAGTGTGGAAAACAGTCAGAGCATTATAAGTACAATTCTCGGAAAGCAGCTGGCGGCCTGCATCCAGACTATGCCAATAGAAAGCCACTATGTATGGAATGGCTCGCTGTGTAGTGACAAAGAAACCTTGTTGATCATGAAAACAAAGAAGGCGTGCTATGCGGAACTTGAACAGCTAATCGCATCAGTACATGATTACGATGTGCCGCAAATCGTCCAAGTTCCGTTTGTTGAAGGGTTTAATCCTTATTTGGCGTGGATAGAAGAAAATACTCGATGCTGAGAAGTCAGTAATACCAGAGAACTGATTGCGCCTAGTGTATCCATCAACATATCTTTTTGAGCGTCCCAGATATCGCCTTGTGAACCTAAGAATGCGATGCCCTCGTCACCACCGGCAAGGGCAGCGTACCACCATTCGATGATTTCATATCCCGCTGCTAGTGCCATGATAGCAAATAGCGCATAGCTCGTTGCAATGCCAAATCCCACCTTTTTCTTATCAATAAGGTATTCTGCAATCGGGTAGGCATAAAGTCCTATAGAGAAGTGCGCTACGCGATCGAAGTTGTTGCGCTCAGAGCCAATAAGCTGATTAAACCAATCGAAAGGGACCTCCGCAAAAGTATACTTGGCACCAACAGTGTGTAGGGATAACCAAACAAACATTAGTAGGTATGCGGTATTCGAAAACCGATAGTTGCGTGACACTGTCCATATTACCCCGAATATTAATGCTGCTGGGATAATTTCCGCTAACCAAACCGCGCGTGACAAAGGCTCTATAGCTGAAAATAAAAAGACGAAGCTGTAGGCAATTGAAAGTGTAATCAACGTTTTTGAATAACCACTATTCATCAAATTTCTCCTTTGATTGATACAGGTCTATAATGGCACTTAATAAAACACCGTACAATTGTTTTTTTGATGCTCAAAATCCGCTCGTAGTCACAAAATATGTTGAAACTTAGCTTTTTTGCACACTCTGTATTCAAATGAATGTCACTCGCAGCTTATCGTTTGCTTTACTTATTTGTCGCAACTACAATCGTTTGCTCACATACATAACTATTAGAAAGTAAAAGTCATGAAACTGGAAACTGTCGATTATCAAGCGGAAAATGCTGCCGAACTGTTTGTTACGTCTCTACGTGAAACAGGCTTCGGTGTTCTAAAGAATCACCCAATTCCAAAAGAGCTCGTTGAGTCTATTTACGAGAATTGGTACAAGTTCTTTATGACTGAGCGTAAAAATGAATTTCGTTTTAATGTAGAAACACAAGACGGCTACTTCCCACCGAGTGTTTCTGAAGTGGCAAAGGGCCATACAGTAAAAGATATTAAAGAGTACTTCCACGTTTACCCTTGGGGGCAAATGCCTGAAGAGCTAAAAGAGCAAATCATGGATTACTACAACCGAGCTAATGCATTTGCTGAAGAGCTTTTAGGTTGGGTCGAAGCTCACGCTCCTGCGGAAGTTCAAGAAAAGTTCTCTGTTGCACTGTCAGACATGATCAATGGAAGCAACAAGACACTACTACGTATTCTTCACTACCCGCCAATGACTGGTGATGAAGAGCCAGGTGCTATCCGTGCTGCGGCACACGAAGACATTAACCTATTAACCGTATTGCCAGCTGCAAACGAACCTGGATTGCAGGTTTTGAGTAAAGAAGGTGACTGGCTAGACGTTCCGTGTGACTTTGGCAACTTAATCATCAATATTGGCGACATGTTGCAAGAAGCGTCGGGTGGTTACTTCCCATCAACGACGCACCGAGTGATTAATCCGACTGGCGCTCGTCAAGAGCAGTCGCGCATCTCACTGCCATTGTTCTTGCACCCTAAGCCTGAAGTTGTGCTTTCTGAACGTCATACTGCAGACAGCTATCTTATGGAGCGCCTACGCGAATTGGGTGTTATTTAACCATAAACTCAATAAGGAAAGAGTCGCGAATGCGGCTCTTTTTTTTATGGCGCAGGCGACAATTATCAATGTAGAAACTCGACAAAGGACGCTTTATGTCATTTATTGAAAAGGAAGGAGATAAGGTAGTCTATGCAAGAACGACAAGAACTCACAGCGCAGTTTCAGCAATACATGGAAAACCCTTTGCTTTGGCCAATTCTTGAAGTACTTCGGAAAAAGCCAAGTGGATGGAAAGTTCATACACTAGCTTCTCATCTTGGTGATTTGGGCTTCATTCCATTGCTTGACGATTCACCAGAAAAGGACTTGTTTAAACGCAACTTTCTAATCATGAATGCTTTGTATCAGTTACAGGAAACACTCTATCCCGATAACTGGTTACAGGTGCAAGCTATGGATATTATTTTGATGCCTTCACATCAAGTGCCTGGCCATGAAGTGGATCACCATGATCCTCTAAGGGACTACTATATCCATTGGAAAAACTATGAAGCAGAAGAGGGAGAGGTGAAACGTCTTCTTAATGAGTTCTGGACCCGTTACCGTGAGTTTGTCGGAAGTACCAATGGCAAAGAGATGGATCGCGCCAAAGCATTAAGCTTGTTTGAACTGCCGCATGACGCTTCTCAAACTGAGATACGCAAAACATGGCGTAAACTCGCATTAAAATGGCACCCTGATCGAGATAATGGTGATAGCGATAGATTCAGAGTGTTGTGTGAGGCTTGGAATATCTTGCGTCACTAATGATCCTTTTGGATGTTAAGAGCTAAAATCGTAGTACTCCACCATTTCTCTTTGAAGAATCGGTCATTGGTGCGTTCACAATCAATCGACATACCAACACGTTTACAGAGTCTTATCGCCGCTTTATTGCTAGAGAGTGTCTCCGCGTAGACGCGCATCACATCAAGTTGATTAAACCCATAGTTAACCAAGGCGAGCATCGCTTCTTCAGCAACACCTTTTCCTTGCCTGTTTCTTGCCAAGCCGCAGCCGATTGAGGCTTGATTGTTTGGCTCTAGGCGTAACGCTGCAAGACCTAAGTAGTGGCCTGAGAACTTACACTGAATTGCTAGGTGGTACTGGGTTCGTGGTGACTCTAAAGCTTGTTCAATAAACATATTTGCAAGTAGGGTACTTTTTTCTACTGAGCAATCTTCTTCGTTGTAATAGCGTTGGTATTTAGGATCTTGGCATTGGTCGACATAATGTTTTACATCTGATGGAGTGAAGTCGCGAAGAATGAGATTTGAAGTGGTAATAGTGAAGTTCATAGTAGTTAGAAAAGAAAAGCGCCCAATCAATAGGCGCTTTATACATCAGTTTACAGTTTTAACCTCATTTGGAAGGTCGAAATTGAGACTTACGCATGCGATTGAGGGCCGCTAGAACATCAAGTACGCGCGGTTTGGCTAAGTCACCTTGATTTGGCATGGTTGTGTACCAATCGTCACTTAAGTAGCGTTCAATATCTTTGGCTGGAAGCTTAGACCAACCAGGTTGCTGAGCGAATTGAAACCAAACCCAGCCAACGGCATTGAGTTCGTTATTTGATTCTAATTGTTCCAAGGCCGCTAAATCAGTGTACTCTTTACCAAATCTTAATGAGTCTCGTCCTTTGGCGGCGATTCTGAATTTACCTTCGCTCAATATTTTCTGTAGCGCTGCACAGTTAAATCCTCGCGGGCGGAATGACTCAAGATTAGATTCACTTTCATTTTGTCTTTGTGTCGGGTGTAATTGGACGACTTGTTTGGCTTTTTCCGTCACATCGATTGCTTGGTAGTCATGCATTTGAATGACAGTGTCAGCAACATCTAAGTAGTCACCAGAGCCGCCCATGACGACGATGGTTGAAATATCGAGTTGTTCATTAAGTTGTGCAATACGGTCTACCAAAGGAGTAATTGGTTCATCACCCTTACTCACTAACGCCTGCATGCGCTCATCTCGAATCATAAAGTTCGTTGCTGAAGTATCTTCATCAATCAAAATGGCCTTAGCGCCGGACTCAATGGACTCCTGCAGCCAAGCGGCTTGTGATGTAGAACCCGAAGCGTCTTGGGTAGAAAAATCTGAAGTATCCTTACCCATTGGCAGATGGTTGATGTAATTAGATAGATTAAGCGAATGGACACAGCGGCCATCTTCCGCTTTTATCTTCATAGCGAGCGTGTTCGTTACCACGCGCTCACGGCCATCACCCGGGATGTGATCGTAAATTGAACGCTCAATGGCGTTGAGCAAGGTTGATTTACCGTGAAAGCCACCGCCGACGATTAACGTGATTCCTTTAGGAATACCTAAACCTTTAACTTCACCGTTATTCGGGGTGGTTAAAGTCACTTCAAGCGCTTGAGGTGCGACAAACTCAACGGCCTCTTTCATCGGCAAGTCACAGTTTCCTGAAATTCGAGGTAAGACAGAACCGTTACCGACAAACGCAAGCAGCCCTTTGCTTTCTAATTGGCTACGTAGAGCCGCTTGATCTTCAATCACTTGGCAGTGCTTGATCAGCGCTTGATGATCGAGTTCGCGTTCCAGCGTCGCTTTGCGAATAAATTTAGGTAGATGGAAGGTCAGTATGTTGTCAGTTTTTTTACCGAGCACTGATCGACCTTCTGCTGGTAAGTTGATTCTAAACCTTAGCTCAATCCCTTCTTCGGTAAACAACACGGCGGTGTTATCCAGCACTGTTTGACCTGTCAGTGCAATGCTGATGCTCGCTTCTTGTTTGGCAAACTGGGCAAAGCTTCGCGCTATAAAATCGCGGGCTGCAATTTGATATGAAGGGGATGTATCACGTAGCCAAGCTAATCCTGTGACTGACCAAGGACGAACGGCACGAACACGCGACGCAGAGGCGTAAGGTTCACCCTGAACATAATCAATATGGAATGTATAGTCGCCAAAATCATACTGGCCTTTGATCTGTTGGTAGGCATGGTAGTTTTGCTTTTCTATTTTTTTCAGTGCAGCGGAGAGTTGATCCATATTGATCTCTATTGTGGGAACAAGAAAGACGAGGATTATAGAAATCGCTCGTCTCAGAGTAAAGTGATTGTGAGCTTACTAGGAGTATGAGTACTTGGGAGATAAATTATTTTGATTTAGTAGGTGGGCTTCAAACTCATCATATGGCATTGGCTTACCATATAAGAAGCCCTGACCGATGTCGCAGCCTTCCGCCAGTATAAAGGACTCATGCTCGCTGTTTTCGATGCCTTCAACTGTGACTTTAAGGTTAAGCTTTTTGGCGATTGAAATAATAGAGCGGACGATTTCTTTATCTTCATCACTGTGTGACAACTGATGTACAAAGCTTTTATCAACCTTGATAGCATCAAATGGAAATTTCTTAAGATAATTAAATGACGCATAACCAGTACCAAAGTCATCAAGTGACAATGTCACGCCTAGATCGCTAAGGGAAATCAGTGTATTACGTGCCACTATCTCATCCGCGATTAAGCCGCTTTCTGTCACTTCCAGTTCTAAATAGCGTGCTGGTAGTTGGTAAGCAACCAACAAATCTTGTACCTGATTAACAAACTGTGGGCTCTGAAGTTGCACAGCTGAAACGTTGACACTGATGACAAAATCGTTGACATGATTCGCCCATTCAGCTGCTTTCTGTATTGCAGAACGAAGGACAAAGCTTCCGACTTCAAAAATTAGACCATTCTGTTCGGCCAAATGTATCAATGTTTCATTTGAAATATCGCCAAGAATGGGGTGACGCCAACGAAGTAGGGCCTCAGCACCAATCCAACGATGAGTCAGCGGCGACACTTTTGGTTGGAAATAGAGCAATAAGTCATCATTTCGGACCGCTTGTAGTAAGTAACTCTCAAGCTGGCTGATGTTTTTTTGGGTGTCTGAAATATCTTGCGAATAGAAACTAAATTTATGCCCGGAATCTTTGCATGATTGCATTGCTTCGGCCGCATACTTAAGCAATGACTTTGCGGAATGGGTGTCGTCAGAACTTGCCACACCAATATAACTATGCAAGTGCAGGTGTTCGCCTTCTACGATGAATTCAGTTTGACTCACTTCGACAAGTTCTCGACACAAGGTATTGATATCACTTTCGTAATGATGGGTTCTGAAAACAAACGCTAAATCTGTCGATGATGGTCTGGCTGTGATGACGTTCAACTCGGTGTGATGAGTGAGTCGCTGCCGGAATTCCTTAAGGACATCTTCCCAAGCTCCATAACCATATTTAGCTTGAATTCGGCGTCCGTTAGTAAAACCGATGTGTAAAAGGCCGATTTTAAAATGGTCGTCTAGATGAGCTTCTAAAGGTAAGGTGTCGAGCAGTTGTTGTGTTTCTGACTCCAAAGCACTTCTATTCAAAAAGCCTGTACCTAGGTCATGCAATTGTTGATAACGAACTTTACGTTCAGCGGCACGGCGTTTGTCGATTTCTAAGTTGAGAGAATAGTTCAGATCGACGAGATCTTGAGTGCGAGTGCTGACCCTAGATTCAAGCTCCAGATTTAGCTGTTGCAAATAGTGATTTTGATAAAGTGTTTTTAGTTGAGCTTCCACTGAGTCTCGAAAGGAGACCAGTAGTTGTTGGTATGTGTCGCCAAACGGGTTTTCTCGATCATCCAAAACACAAATCGTGCCGAACATATCACCATTTGGCCAACGTACGGGTAAGCCGCAATAAGCAAGTAATCCAAATTTCATATCTGGATTGTTACGCCACTTTTCGTCAGCAGAGGCGTTGGGGACAACAAGCTGCCTATTACTGTTTACAACAGTTTCGCAGTACAAACCTTGCCCTAGCTTTTCACTATCACTGACATGGTAAGGGTGAGTGCGATTATTATTTGCTGAGAATACTTCAATATGCTCTTTATGTATCCTCATAATCAATGCTGCAGGAACGTTAACTATCTCTGCGAGTAGATTGACGATGGTTTGCCAATTATCACTCATGTCTTCAGGAATAGTAATCGTCCCTGTATTCAACTTAGACATATTTGATCCCTGTGGGCTAGTGTACCAATCCGAGCATTCCTTGCTCTCTTTAATAATAGTCGTAGAAACAGTCATTGAAACAAAGATTAAGTAATTGACGCAAACTTGAGAGTTAGCATGCATCATGGATCCGCTAAAAAAAAGCCCTAAACGGTTGTTTAAGGCTCTGTCTATATGTTTGTCTCATAAATGAGAGGTTGTTTTTAAACAACAAGTTTATTTGATGTAATTGTCAATATCTATGTCGTTTAAATAGTTAATATGTTCGTAACCAAATCCATTCAAATTGAGAAACTCTTGCTTAAACCCATCATAGTCGGCAAGTTGTTTAAAGTTTGATTCATTCAGTATTTCGAGCAGTTCAGTCACGCGTTGTTGCGTGGTTGGATCTAACTCCCAGTCATCCATTCTAATCAAGCGTTCACAATCAACAGGGGGCGGACCTGAATGAAAAAGTTTTGTAGCAAAAAGACGCTGCATTTGCTCGATGCAGCCCTCATGCGTTCCTTGTTCTTTCATGACTTTGTAAAGCGCAATGATATAAGGGCTAAGTGCAGGGATAAAAACACTCGCTTTGGTCACCAAAGCTTTACACACAGTGGCATAGGCTCCTCCACCATAGTTAGCGAGTTTGAGATTTAACGAATGGCTGGTTTGATGTAGGTCGATTTTAGCCCTTCCTAGCGTACCGTCGAGGTAAATAGGGTGAGTACACTCAGGCCCTACGTACGAAAACGCAATAGTCTTACAACCCTGTGCAATTGACTCTGAGTTGATCAAGGCGTTAATCCAATCCTCCCAATCTTCACCCCCCATAACCTTTAACGTCGACAAAGCTTCTTGTTCTGTTGCCGCTGGAAGCGTTGTTTGATGCCATTTATCCGATTCTAATAGAAGTGTGTCGCCTGTTACCTCTTCGCCAATGGGTTTTATAGCGGAACGCCATAGTTCACCTGTCTCAGGGTTAGGTCTAACACCACTGGCTAAACTGTATATGACGAGGTCTACTTCTCCTTCGAAATAGGTTTCTATCGCTTCAATTACGTCATCTTTGACCTGTGTCGAAAACGCATCACCGTGGATATTGATGGCGAGTCTATCTTCTTGCTCGGCAAACTTCTTAAAATAGAAATTGTTGTAGAATCCTGCGGAACCGGAACTTTGGTCAGACGGTGACTTTTCAAATGAGACACTGATGGTGTCAGCTTTTGCCCCGCCGAAAGTGAGGGCGATTCTGGCCGCCAAACCAAGGCCTGAAGAGCCGCCGATAATGAGCACTCTTTTCGGACCTTGCTTAATTGGATTGGCAGACTTTACATATTCGATTTGATTGGATACATATTGCGCGCAGCCAAGCGGGTGGGCACTACGCGCGACAACACCATCAATGATGGGCTCAATAATCATACGGTCTCCTTTAGCCAACGATTGGCAACTAACCCAAGCTAGCGTAAAGCTTTGTAAAGTTTATTGAGCTGAAGCAATTAGAAGTGATTTATTAACTCATCTGCAACAAAATTTGAAATCCATGGTTGAGCTTCCGGCTTAGGGTGCAAACCATCTGACATCATCCATTCAGGCTTAATGATGACGCCTTCAAGGAAAAAGGGCAGCAGAGGTACATCAAGGTTTTGTGACACTTTCGGGTAGACAGAGGCAAACGCTTCGGTGTAGCGTTTTCCATAATTAGGCAAAATATGAATTTGCATAAGCAGTGGCGTTGCATCTGAATCTCGAATCATAGTGATCATGTCAGATAGGTTCTTTTGGACAATGCCGGTTGGAAAGCCACGTAAACCATCATTAGCACCTAACTCTATGAGGACATATTCTGGGTTATGTTGATGGAGTAAATGAGGAAGCCGTGCCAGACCATTACCAGTGGTATCACCAGAGATACTGGCATTGATGACCGATACTTGTTGACCGCTTTTGGCAAGGTCATCCGTAAGAAGAGAAGGCCAGGCCTGTTCAATAGGCATTTGATAACCAGCGCTTAAGCTGTCACCTAGAATCATAAGGGTTTTGCTGTAAGCAGGACTTACAGACAAAATTATAAGAACAAGGGAAAGTAGTCGAAACATGCAAACATCCGTAATCAAAGCACAATCATTGTCTAAAATAGTCTCTACCAAACAAGAACAATTAACAATCCTTGATAATGTAAATATAGACATCAAAGAAGGGGAGAGTGTCGCGATTGTTGGTACCTCTGGGGCAGGAAAATCGACGCTGATGACTCTGCTAGCAGGATTAGATACGCCTACACAAGGGGAAGTGGATCTTTTAGGTAAGCCACTTCATAGTCTTACGGACGAAGAGCGTGCGGCTATACGCAGTGAGTCTGTCGGATTTGTCTTTCAAAGCTTTCTTCTTATTCCTAGTCTGTCTGCGCTAGACAATGTCACCTTGCCCTGTTTACTGAAAGGAGAGCCGGAAGACAAGGCACGAGCAATCAGTTTGTTAGAATCTGTTGGCCTTGGCAGCCGTATTCATCATTCTCCTTCTCAACTTTCGGGTGGGGAGCAGCAACGTGTTGCGTTGGCACGTGCATTTATGATTCAGCCTAAAATACTATTTGCTGATGAACCTACGGGCAATTTAGATCAACAAACCGCATCAACAGTCGTGGAACTGTTGTTCTCTCTTAACAAAGAGCATGGTACGACACTCGTGTTGGTTACACATGATTCAAAATTAGCTGAGCGCTGTGATCGAACCTTTAAGATGAAAGCTGGCAAGTTGGAGGATTAACCATGTCTGATTCAGCTTCTGCCTCTTTGAATAGGCGGTTAGTTAAATGGAGCGTTAGTGAGATTAGGCAAGGGCAACTTTGGCCTGTCACTATCGCTCTAATCCTGATCATTGCCTGTATTTTCGCGTTAACAGCGTTAGCAGAGCGAATGGAGCAGGTTGTTGTTAAACAGGGGAAACAGGCGCTAACTGCGGACACGGTATTTATATCATCGAACCCGATTAGTGAGTCATTTGAGACGCTTGCTGTAGAAAATGAGCTTACAACATCCTCACAAACCCGCTTCGGAACCATGGCGTTTAGTGATAACGGCATGAAGCTTATCACGGTCAAAGCGGTCGATAGTCTTTATCCGTTGCAAGGAGAGATGGTGCTCTCCGATGACGAGCAAAACTACAGCCATGTTAAGCAAGGCGAACTTTGGCTCGATGAACGACTGTTTTCGCAGCTGAGTGTTTCTATAGGTGACGCGGTCACTCTTGGTGATGCTGATTTCATAGTTACAGGGCGAATAGTGGAAGAGCCTGGGCTGAGTTTTAATCCTTTTCAACAGATGCCTTCAGCGTTTATTCACAGCGATGACATCGAGCGCACGGGAGCGGTGCAGTTAGGCAGTCGTGTTCGCTACAGTAAGTTCATTAATGGTGATGAAGCAAATATCGAACGTTTAAAATCCAATATAGAGCTAACGCCAAGTGATCGCTGGAGAGATCAAAATAGCGCAAGTCGTACTAACGAAGTTTTTCAGCGTACCGAGCAGTATTTATCACTGACGGTCGCCATTGTGGTGATCATGGCGGCGACAACCTTAGTGTTAACCTGTCAGCACTACGTGACAACACGCCGCAAAACAATAGCCATGCTAAAGAGTTTAGGCGCAAGTAAAAAATGGATAGTACGCTGGTTGTTGACTCAAGTGTCTATCTTACTGATTGCGGCTGTTATGCTTGGTGTTTCTTTAGGCGTCGTACTTGAGTACCTATTACGTATTCCACTTGTCGAATTGCTGCCTAACCCATTACCGACCTATGGTTTGAAACCGATCATCATTTCTGTTTTTACCAGTGTTCTAATCGCTATTCCTGCGTTAGGGATTCCACTGGTGGGGTTAACGAATGTCAGTGCGGTGAACGTCATGCAACCTCAAGCAGAATCCAAAGCTTCAAAGGGCAGGTACTGGTTGGTGTTGGTTCCTATCATTCCCATGCTCCTAGCCTATTATGACAACCTGTTAGTATGGATTGTGTTAGGCGGTATCGTTGCGTTATTTGTAATACTGGCCTTTGTCAGTGTGTTGGTTACTCGCGCTCTAGGTAAAGTCCCACTTAACGCAGCGCTAAAATTGGCGTTAAGCAGGATTAATCGGTCAACAATGGCAACAGGAATCCAATTTGGGGCACTCGCGCTTTCTTTAATGTTGCTTTCCACCATGTGGCTTGTTAGAACAGACCTACTGACTGATTGGCAGCGAACTTTGCCCAAAGATGCGCCTAATGCGTTTGCTCTGAATATCGCCCCTTATGAAAAAGACGCTTATCTAAAAGTCCTTGATGATGCGGGGATCTCGCGTTCAGAAGACTACCCAATTATTCGAGGCCGTGTTGTGAACATTAACGGCGTTGATGCAAAAAGTAGAGCTAAGGGAGAAGAAGGTAGTGATGCGTTAAGGCGTGAAATTAACTTCACTTTTGCAACCGGTATTCCAGAGCATAATGAAGTGCTATCAGGAAAGTGGACTCAAAGCAATGGTGTTTCAGTAGAAGCAGATGTCGCAAATGACTTAGGTTTGAGTATTGGTGACGAACTTGAATTTGTTATCAATAGTATTGAAGTTAAAGCGCAAGTTAATTCTATTAGGCATGTAGAGTGGCGGGATATGAAGCCAAACTTCTACTTTATCTTTACGCCTGATGTTCTAGAGAATATTCCAGCGACATATTTAGTGAGCTTTAAAGTCGAAGACGAGCATGACCCTCTCCTCAATCAGCTATCACGTCAACATCCAACCGTCAGTTTAATGGACATAAGAGTGATGGGAGCAAAAATTCAGGAACTGTTAGGGCAGATTGTCTGGTCTATTACACTTCTTGCTGGTATTGGTGTTCTATCGGGTCTTCTACTGATATTCACTTTGCTTCGATTGAGCTTAGGTCAACGACAAGAAGAAATTCAGCTTTATCGTACTTTGGGGGCAAGTAAAAAGAGAGTAGAACAAACCATCTGGGCCGAATATGGTTTAATGGCGCTTGTCGCAGGTGTTATCGCGATTGTCGGCTCAGAAATCGTTGTAGGCGCGATAATGGTATTCGGATTTGAGCTTCAACCACAGATGCACTGGATGCTCTGGATACTACTACCAATTGGTACTTTTTTCACACTTGCTTTAGTTGTGAACAGTTTGATAAATCGTCTCTTAACCCCTATCAATAAAGCGTTTAGCTGAAATTACGCAGGTCAAGTTATTCAGTTATCCACAAAAACAGTGGATAAAGTTTGGGATAACTTGGCCTGTAGATAACTTCAATTTTCTCTCAGCCCCGAGCACGCGTAGCTCAGCAAAGATTTGTTATTCACAAAAGTGATTATTTGTAACTTCTCCATTTTTGAGTCAAGCAGTTTTTTTCATTTTTTTTTCGAAAAAACGTCATAATTTCTCCATGAAAAATTTGTGATTTTATTCATTTAGTATTACCAGTAAAATGCACTTAGAATGAATGAATTAGCCATATAAATGCTCTCTAAGACCCAAACAAAAAGTTCACCTAAAATTGCAATTATTGGCGGCGGTATTGCTGGAGCTACGGCTGCAGTTCACATGGCCGAACTAGGTTTAAGTGTCCACCTTATTGAAAAGGGAAATGGGCTGATCAGCGGCCCTCCAATATGTCATCTTCATGCTGGTGGAAATTTGTACAGAGAGATTTCTACTGAACAGTGTATTGAGTTGCTTAAGCAATCTATAGATACTGCACGTCTTTATCCACAGACGATCAATCGCAGACCGACCGTAATTGCGGTGCCATATTCCGATGGCGGAAGTCCTGAAGAGTTGTATGAAAGGCTCATTACCATTCAATCTTGCTATGCAGAATTAGTCGCTGAAGATCCAGCGAACAAAGTGTTAGGTGAGCCTAGTGACTATTACAAATTCTACAGTCGCGAAGATTTGGATGAACTGATTGAGCAAAAACAACCGCCTCAACCAAAAACGATCGACGAGTGGATGATTCCTTTCGCAAAACATACTGATTTAGATGCGCTTAAGTTCCCTGTTGTTGCTGTGGAGGAGCATGGATGGAGCGTGTTCCGTATTGCTGCATCTGCGACTTTGGCCTTAGAAGCGATTCCAAACTGTACCTTGATGACTAATACACAGGTAATAGGGGTAGAAGAGCGTTCTGACAGTTGGATGATTGAGTGTGTTAGTCAAGGTGAGCACACGCAATTCTTAGAGTTCGATTTCCTTGTTAACGCCTGTGGTTATGAGACAGGTTCTATCGACGACTTAGCGAATAAACCACGCGAAAGATTGGTCGAGTTTAAAGCTGCTTATGTCACTCGTTGGGCCGAATGCAACGAGCTTTGGCCTGAAGTAATTTTCCACGGACCGAGGGGAACGCCAAATGGAATGGCGCAGCTCACTCCTTATCCCGATGGCGTGTTTCAGTTACATGGCATGACGAAAGATATCACTTTATTTGATGATGGCTTAGTCGCGTCGAATGAATCGACATCACAACCGCATTTACCTTTACGATTGAAGCGCAAAATTCAGAAAGGCTGGAATCAAGAGGTCATTGTCGAGAGAAGTCGAAAGGCTATCGCTCATATGGCGCGATTTATCCCAGATTACCAGCAAGCAAAAGAACATGGCACGCCACTGTTTGGCGCACAGCAGATACCGGGAAGAGACGACACCCTCAGAGCTGCGGATGTCACTTTTGAAGGTGAGCATTACGCTAGGGTTGAAGTAGTAAAAGGATCGTCTGCCTATGAAGCAGCGATTAAATTGGTGAAGGAGTGGCGATTACATGACTACCAAGATAACAATATTGAATCGCTTCACCCAGTGACAATGAGCTTGTCGGCTGAGAATATAGAAGCAAAAGCGAGAGAGCTCGCTACAGAGAGGGCGTACCCAGAGCAATTAGCTAAGTACTACGGTAGTTTGAGCTAGAGAGGGGCGATAAAATCGCCCTAATAGCCAAAAAATCGAGCCCACTGTCCCCATACGTCTTGTAAACCAAGTAAATCACCACGAACGAATTTCACTTTTTGTCCTGGTTTTGCCTGTGCTAGTCGTGGTAAATCTATGCGGGCAACACAGCCAATTTTCGGATAACCACCAATAGTTTGTCTGTCATTTAACAAGACTATTGGTTCTCCATTTGGCGTTACTTGGATCGAGCCAAGTGCAATCCCTTCACTCAGATACTCTTTGTTGGGCGCCTTCACTGTGGCTCCTGAAAGCCGATATCCCATCCTATTAACGAGTTGGCTCACTTCAAACTCTTGTGCGTACAGTGAATTAACGGCGTCTCGAGAAAAATCATTCACTTGATAGCCCTCAATGACACGCAGTTCTAACGGCAAGTTATAGTCAGGCTTATATCTGAAGGTCATCTGTACAGAGTTTGATGACATAGTGTGTTGGCTAAAAGGTAAAACATCACCAACTTGTAGTGAGGTTCCACTTTTTAGCCCACCTAATTGATCACGCTCTACAGTAGCAGAGCTACCGAGTTGAGTCGGTACATCAAATCCTCCTTTAACGGCTAGGTAGGCTCTTAGACCGTTACGCGGAAGGCCAAAAGTGATTGTTTGTCCTTTTAAGGCACGAAATGTAGACCAGTTTTCAATACTTATTCCATCTAATTTTGCATTTAAATCGCCTCCAGCTATGGCAAGCTCGCAAGAATGATGGATCAAAAACTCTGCTTGACCTAAGGTGATCTCAAGCGTTGGCATGTTGATGGTATTACCCAGAAGATGGTTTGCCCAGCTGTAGGCGTAATCATCTACAGGGCCTCCTTGAGCAATACCAAAATGTGCTAAACCAAACCGGCCAAAGTCTTGAATAAGCGTCTGTTGTCCGGGTTTAACCACTTCAATATAGTTTTCAATTGTCATTGCCACCCCTCACTGATTGTTCCGCCAAGCTTTAGAAACTCTTTCTGGTTAATCGCTTTGAATTTAATTCTGGTCCCTATAGAAAAGGGCAAAATTTTAGCGCTTGTTGGGTGATAAAGTTCAACAGGACAATTGCCGATGATATTCCAACCTCCAGGTGTTTCACTTGGGTACACGGCGGTTTGATTGTTGGCGATGGCAACGCTACCTTTAGGCACGGTTACTCTTGGGGTCGGCTTTCTAGGTCGTCTAATGGTTTCTGCAACGTCAGAGAGAAATGCGAACCCTGCGGTAAATCCTATTGCTCCAACGGTATATTCCGTTTCCGAGTGCGCTTTGATGACGGATTCGATGGAGTGGCCTGATTCTACGTAATCTTTTAGGTCAGGGCCGACGGAAAGATCGTAATAAACTGGTAACTCAATGACTTCAGAAACATGTGCTTCTGGCATGTTGAGTAGCGCTTGAGTTACTAATTTTTCGAGATAAGGGACGAACTCAAAAATAGAAATGCGGTGTGGAAGGTAGTCAACAAGAATTGAATCAAAAGATGGGGTTACATTCATTACCCAAGCACCGAGTTGATTGGTGAGATATTGGCTAATTTCGCCTATAACCCAAGATAGGTGATCATTGGGTTCGCTATGAAAGCGGATCAAAATTGAACACTCCGCGACGGGGTCGATAGAGGTATCGATAATCATGGATTGTGATTCTCCTTATCAAGCAGAGATCTAATCTGTTTAATCATAGCGACACCTTCTTGATTATCGCCGTGGACACAAATGGTATCGGCTTCAAGTGGGATAGAGAATCCATCAATAGTTCGGACTTTTCCGTAACGTGCAATTTGTAAAACCTGACTCAAAATATCTTCGTGACTCGTTAACACGGCTTTGTCTTGTCCACGCGGAGCCAAAAATCCATTCGCCAAATAACTGCGGTCTGCAAATGCTTCAAACAACAAGGGAACATCGTAGCGATCTGCGATATCTAGGTAAGGTTGGGTGTCAGCGACGGCAAGTGTCATTAGTGGTAAGCCAAAGCTTGATACCGCATCTACAACAGACTCGAAAATAGAAAGGTCTTTAAGCATATCATTGTAGAGAGCACCATGAGGTTTCACATAGCTAAGGTCTTTGTTGTGGCTATCCGCGAGCCCTTTTAGGGCCCCAATCTGATAGATCAACATATTAGTGATTTCATCGGGAGCCAGATTCATACTGCGCCGACCAAATCCTTGCAAATCAGGGTAACTAGGATGAGCGCCAATTTGAACATCGTACTTGATGGCAAGCTTTATCGTTTCATTCATCACTTGCGGATCAGATGCATGAAAGCCACAAGCGATATTCGCCATGTGGATATGGGGCATTACAGATTCATCGGCACCCATTTTCCAAGCGCCGAAACTTTCCCCCATATCACAATTAAGACAGATCGAACGTTTTTCCATTGACGAAAAATTTCCTTATTTAAATCATCTACTAAGATGTTTCAATTACTTTTGCTAAACAGTGATCAAACTCATTATTTGGTGAATAATTAATAAAAACAGTTCAATTCGGGGCGCTATCCATGAACTAAGTGTCTATCGTTTGTAGAGAGTGTTGCTACTAGATACATATAGCAATGGAGCCAAGCCGTTTTCTAATCGTCAGTGAGTACAGGAGTTAGATTGATACCATTTAGGCATTTATCTCTAAAGAGTAAGCTAATTGTACCGATTGTGTTCTTTACAGGGATTGTTTTTGTCTTTTCTCAGGGATATTCATTGCTTCAGTCCTATCTCACTCAAAAAGATAATCTCCTAAATAGAGCTGGTGTTTTGGCAACTGGTGTCGCGTATAGCCTCCAAACCGTTATTCTTGCAGGAGACAAAAGCACTGCAGAAAGAATATTGGTTGCTTTTGCGGCCGATGAAGATGTCGTCCGGGTAAAGCTTTATATGACCGATGGCCAGCTTTTTGCGATGTATGAGAAGCAGGGCGCGATCGCCCCAGTACCAACGGAAAAGCAGAGAGCAGAGATTCGAAACAACCGGTATGCCATGAGTGATGAGCATATCTTTTTACTGGTGCCCATTAAAAGTGATTCAGATGTGATCGCGCATTTGCGCATTACGCTATCTAAACAATCACTTAATGCCATTTATCTAGACGCAATGTCTAGTAGTATGAACTATCTGTTGTTACTCGCCGTGTCAGCACTTGTCCTTTACCTGATGGTGGAAATGTACATTATTAGGCCCGTCTACAGGTTGAGTTCTGGAATTTGGTCCTACATCGAAAATAAACGCGAAACGTTAAACATAACTCATGCCGCAGATGATGAGATAGGTGGGCTGGTTCAAGCGTTTAATACCATGTTAGACCGATTAAATGAACGCGACATACAAGTTACTAATACATTAAAAAAACTGGAACAAGAAAAATCGTTCGCTAATGAAGTTATTGAAACGGTCAAGCATGCGCTAGTCGTGTTGAATGCAGCTGGCGAAGTTGTGCATTTCAACGCAGCAACCTGTGATATTTTTCGTCGCACTCCCGCTTATCTTAAAGGCGCGCGACTTGCGGAGTTGCTTGGCGATGGTGGACAACCAATTATATCGACAGCGCTACAAAAGGATGCGGAAATCTCCGATAGGCAGTTGTGGATACGCGACGTGTTTGGAAACCATCAACTTTTGTGTGTTAATGCTACTCAGTTGAGTAAAGGTGAACAGGTACTATTTGCCATACAAGATGTGACTGAAGTGGAATCGGCACAGAGGAGACAACGACTCGCCGCAGGCGTGTTTGAGAATAGCAAGGATGGCCTTATAGTTACGAACCAGTTAGACACCATTACGATGGTTAACCCTGCGGTATCGAAGCTTCTTGGTCACTCCCAGCAAGATTTATTGGGAAAACGACCTGATCAAATATTTGATTGGCAGCAATTCAAATCTCTTATGCCGGTGATTAAGGAATCAGTCGTTAAACATGGTCAGTGGCAAGGCGAAGTCTGGGAGCAACACAAGCTCGGACACAAGAAAGTCCCGCTGTTTGTCAAAGTATCGCGAATAGCGAGTAGCGAAAAACAAGATGAATATGATTTCGTCTATCTGTTGAGCGATCTGTCAAGCGACAAAGAAATGGAAAGGCTCGACTACCTTGCTCACCATGATTCATTGACCGGGTTAGCCAACAGAACTGAATTGTATAGAGTGCTTGACGGAATGTTAAAAACGGAACGTCGTAATTGCTGTGGTTTAGCACTGCTCTATATTGACCTCGATGGATTTAAATCTGTTAACGATACATATGGTCATGATGCAGGAGATGAAGTGTTAAAGCAGGTAGCTAAACGACTGCTTGCACTCGTCCATGAAGGTGATCTCGTCGCTAGGCTTTCTGGCGACGAATTTGTCGTCGTCATCAGTTGTATCGACAAAGATGCAGCGACGTCCTTCGCAAGTAAAGCCATTCAGCGTTTAGAACAACGTATAGAATATAGAAATCAGTTTCTGAGTGTGGGAGCAAGCGTAGGAGTTCAATATACCGAGCAGCGAGAATCTGATATTGAAGCGTTGTTAAAAGCGGCGGATACGGCGATGTATCATGCTAAAACCAGTGGAAAGGGGCAATATGTTATCCATCTTGAGAAAAACGAAACAAACGTCAGCTAGCCACTTTGGCTAAGAGGTAAATTGAATTAGTATAAGAGCATGTTTTTAAAAGGTTAGCGACATGAAAGTTTTAGTAACCGGTGGAATGGGTTATATAGGTAGCCACACTTGTATTCAGATGATTGAAGCAGGAATGACTCCTGTGATTTATGACAATCTATATAATAGTAAGCAGTCGGTGTTAGATCGAATCGAGAAAGTCACAGGAACTAGACTCGATTTCGTCCATGGAGATATTCGTGATAAAGCCCAGCTTGTCGAAGTATTGAAGAAACATAGTGTAGAGGCGGTTATTCACTTTGCAGGACTGAAAGCCGTAGGAGAGTCGGTGGAAAAACCACTGGAGTACTACGACAATAACGTCAACGGAACACTTGTTTTGATTGACGCTATGCGTGAAGCGCACGTGAAAACAATGGTGTTCTCATCTTCAGCAACGGTTTATGGTGACCCTGCTTCAGTGCCTATTCGTGAAGATTTTCCTACAAGTGCAACTAATCCTTATGGTCGCAGTAAGCTTATGGTTGAAGAGTGCTTGACCGACTTCCAAAAGGCTAACCCAGATTGGAGTATTACTTTGCTCCGCTACTTTAATCCTGTTGGATCACATCCGTCAGGTGAGTTAGGTGAAGATCCTCAGGGCATTCCGAATAACTTGATGCCTTTCGTTTCGCAAGTGGCAGTAGGGCGCAGAGAGTGTCTATCTGTATTTGGTGAAGATTACCCGACACCGGATGGTACTGGAGTACGTGACTACATTCATGTTATGGATCTGTCTGATGGTCATATTGCTGCTTTACAGAAAGTTGGACAAACTTCAGGTTTACATATCTACAACCTAGGAACAGGTAATGGATCTAGTGTTTTGGATATGGTCAAAGCATTTGAAAAAGCATCGGGTAAAACCGTTGCTTATAAAGTCGTTGAACGTAGACCGGGCGATATTGCTGAATGCTGGGCAGATCCGGCTAAAGCAAAGCAAGATCTTAATTGGCAAGCGGTTCGTAGTTTAGAGCAAATGACCGAAGATACTTGGCGCTGGCAATCGAATAACCCGAATGGTTATCCAGAGTAATACCAATCGCATTAATTAGATGTTCAGAAAATTGCTTAGGAAAAATCGCTAAGAACAAGGCAAAGATTGTAGCTAGCTAGTTTTTCTACCTTCACCATTCTTTGAAGACACAGCTTTAACGCAGTTATAAGCGGTTTTAACAAGCAAGAATGACCAGATAATTGGTGTGATTGGTATAACAACCAACGAAAAGTAGAAAGCCACCTTAGCGAAACTAAGGTGGCTTTTTTTATGTTCGATACAAAATAGGCAAAATTGAACCGAAACTTATAAGGGGAGGTCACTCCCCCTAAATTGTCAGGGCTACTCAGCCTCTTTATCTTTTCCTAACGACAGCAACCATACCGAAATAGCGGCAACGACCGCGAAGCCGGACAAGATGATAACAGGCATAGCGCTATAGCCAAGAACATGCCAAATAATAGATTCTAAAGTACTCATTATTCAGTGCTCCTTATTGCCAGCCTTCAATGCCATGCATATCTGGTAGTTTATGGGCGATGCCTTTGTGGCAGTCTACACACGTTTTCTCACCAGATGCTAGGGCAGTAGAGTGCTGTTTGGCACTTCTTGAACCTTGCTCAGAGAAATCCATGTATTCGAACTGGTGACAGTTACGACATTCAAGAGAGTCATTCTTTTTCAAGCGCGCCCACTCGCGTTCCGCAAGGTGAGCACGACGCTCTTGGAATTTTTCCGGTGTATCAATAGTCTTAGTAACAAAGTGTGCAAACAGCTCTTTAGACGCTTGAACTTTACGTACGATCTTATCTGTCCATTCGTGCGGTACGTGACAGTCTGAACAGATAGCGCGTACGCCAGAACGGTTAGAGTAGTGCACTGTTTCTTGAATTTCTGCAACGATAGGAGCGTGACAACCTGAACAGAACTCTTCAGAGTTGGTCGCTTCCATACCCGTGTTAAATGCGCCCCAGAATAGAAGACCGCCAGCAAAACCCATGAATAAAACCACACCTACTGCTGCTTTACTCGGGCTTGCTAACCGCTTCCAAAACGCTTTCAATAATTTCATAGATAACCTCTTATTTACTCACGTGATTACTTAAGCGCATCCACACTCTTGAAATCGTTCTCAATTAAAGGTTTCGCGTTTGCTTGAGGAACGTGACACTGAAGACAGAAGTAACGACGAGGAGACATGTCGGCAAGTACAGCATCTTCACGGTTAACGTAGTGGGTTACGCTGATCTTGGTCGCGCCCATCTCTTTGGCGTTTTTCCAGCTATGGCAAGATAAACACTTGTTCGCGTTCAATGATACTTCATAGCTACGAATGTTATGTGGAATTAGAGGTGGCTGGTAAACAAAGCTACTCTCTAAAACTTGCTCACGAGGATACTTTTTAAAATCATCAGCTGAACGTGTTGCTTCAAGTTCACTTGCTCCACGTAGTGATTCTAGACCGCCAATACCACCTGGGTTTTCGAGTTCAGCTACTGCAGCGCCACTTACTAGAGCACCTACCGATAACAGTGCAATTAGAAATTTTTTCATTATTCATTCTCCGCCTAATGGCTAAATTCTTGATTCTGACCGCCCTAAATAGGGCAGTCAGAGTATTCATAATTAAGCGATCTTAGTGATCTTAACTGGACACTTCTTAAAGTCTGTCTGTTTAGACAGAGGATCAGTCGCATCAAGAATTAGCTTGTTAATCAGAATACGTGCGTCAAAGAATGGTACGAATACCAAGCCTTCAGGTGGACGGTTACGGCCGCGAGTTTCTACGCGAACACGAACTTCACCACGTTTGTTTTCAATAAGAACTTCTTCTCCACGACGAACACCACGAGCTTTGGCATCAGCAGGGTGCATGTAGACCACTGCATCCGGGACCGCTTTGTAAAGCTCAGGTACGCGGCGAGTCATAGTACCTGTGTGCCAGTGCTCAAGAACACGGCCAGTACATAGCCACATATCGTACTCAGAATCTGGTGCTTCCGGTGGAGCTTCATAAGGTGCTGAGATAATAAGCGCTTTACCATCTGGCTTACCATAGAAGTCCCAACCAGAGCCCGCTTTCGCATATGGATCGGAGCCCTCTTTGTAGCGCCAAAGCGTCTCTTTACCATCAACAACAGGCCAGCGAAGACCACGAACTTGGTGGTAAACGTCGTATGGTGCTAAGTCGTGACCGTGGCCGCGACCAAACTCAGCGTACTCTTCGAATAAACCTTTTTGAACGTAGTAGCCAAAGTGGTGCGCATCGTCGTTTAGCTCACGTGCTTCTTCGATAGGGAATTTGTTGATAACGCCATTTGCGAATAGCATGTCATACATGGTTTTACCGCGGTACTGAGGCGCCATAGCAAGTTGTTCTTCAGTCCAAACTTCTTCCATTTTGAAGCGTTTAGAGAACTCCATGACTTGCCACAAGTCAGACTTCGCCTCGCCGACAGTACCCACTTGTTGATACCAAGCTTGAGTACGACGCTCTGCGTTACCGTAAGCACCTTCTTTTTCAATCCACATTGCTGTTGGAAGGACTAAGTCAGCAGCTTGCGCAGTGGCTGTTGGGTATGGGTCAGAACAAACGATAAAGTTTTCTGGGTTACGGTAACCTGGCAAACGCTCGCCATTGATGTTTGGACCCGCTTGCATGTTGTTGTTACACATTACCCAGTAAGCGTTTAGCTTACCGTCTTTAAGCATACGGTCTTGAAGTACCGCGTGGTAGCCAGGTTTAGGTGGAATAACACTATCTGGTATGTTCCAAATACCTTCAGCGATCTTACGGTGTTTAGGGTTAGCGACGACCATATCAGCAGGTAGGCGGTGAGCAAATGTACCCACTTCACGAGCAGTACCACAAGCTGATGGCTGACCAGTTAGCGAGAATGGGCTGTTACCCGGAGTCGCGATTTTACCTGTTAGTAGGTGGATGTTGTAGATCAAGCTATTCATCCACACGCCACGCGTATGTTGGTTCATACCCATAGTCCAAAGAGACATAACTTTGGTGTCTGGATCGGCATATTGCTTAGCGAGTTCGATCAGTTTCTCTTTAGATACACCTGACATTTCAGATGCTTTTTCTAGTGTGTACGGTGCAACTGACTTTTTGTACTCTTCAAAAGAGATTGAAGACATTTTACCTGAGTTCGGGTTCGCCGCTGCCTTTTGCAGTGGATCGTCGTCGCGCAGGCCATAACCGATGTCGGTTGCCGTTTGTTTGAAGTTGGTGTGCTTGTTAACGAAGTCCCAGTTAACTGCATCATTTTCAATGATGTAATTCGCAATGAAGTTAGCGATTGCCAAGTCTGTTTGCGGTTCGAAAATGTAGCCTTCGTCAGCCAATTCAAAAGAGCGGTGGTAGTACGTAGAAAGTACATTTACCTTAACGTGAGGGTGGCTTAAACGGCGGTCAGTAATACGAGTCCAAAGTACAGGGTGCATTTCTGCCATGTTAGAGCCCCAAAGTACGAACGAATCCGCATTTTCGAAGTCATCATAACAACCCATAGGCTCATCAATACCAAATGTACGCATGAAAGCACCTACCGCAGATGCCATACAGTGACGTGCGTTAGGGTCGATGTTGTTTGAACGGAAGCCTGCTTTCATCATTTTAGCAGCAGCATAACCTTCCATTACCGTCCATTGGCCTGAACCAAACATACCAACGCCAGAAGGGCCTTGCTTCTTAAGTGCTTCTTTCCACTTGTCAGCCATAGTGTCAAAAGCAACATCCCAAGAAACTGGAGTGAAGTCACCGTCTTTGTGGTACTTGCCATCTTTCATACGAAGTAGTGGCTGAGTCAAGCGGTCTTGACCGTACATGATTTTAGACAGGAAGTAGCCCTTGATACAGTTTAGTCCTTTGTTGACAGGTGCTTCAGGGTCACCTTGTGTCGCAACAACTTTGCCGTTTTGCGTACCTACAAGAACTGAACAGCCAGTACCACAGAAACGACAAGGTGCTTTGTCCCATGTGATTTTAGTTTGGTCTGAGCTAGCGATCAGATTCGTAGCAGATGCTGGCAAGGTGATGCCCGCAACTGCTGCCGCTGATGCTGCTGCGTTTGCCTTAACAAACGCTCGTCTTGTCATCTTCATACTTCACCCTCGGTTTGGGAATATTGAGTTCCAGTGTTGTTATTTTGTGATTCGTCGTCGAGACCGGTTTCGATTTGGTGATAAACCAAAGCCGTGCTCAACACATTTGGGAGGTTATTAATGGTTTCAATCGTGTCGGTGATAAAGCCTTGATTCTCAGTTTCCAATACCACTACGATTTTGCCCTCAGGGCTGTCTCCGTAGATCTCAGCATTGTCATACTGCTCAATTTGAGATTTAACTTCACCGAGATGTTCTGGCGAACAATGCACGACTAAGCTCGAAATATGCACTTCGTTCAGTGACATAAACTTCTTCCGTATTAAACTAAATGGCTCACATTGATGGATGAAGTAGGGCAAACTGCTACGCAAGCGCCACATCCTGTACATTCATCAAGTTCTAAATTGGGTTGTGCGACTTTGCCTATTTCTAGTTTGAACTTAATTGCCATGGTGTCACACATATCGCCACAGCTTCGGCATTCGACATTTTGCTTCGCTAAACATGCCTCATTGATTAAGGCTTTAGCATTCCAAGGTAAAGATTGTTCATCAGCAAATAATGGTTCTGGGCATACATCTGCGCACTGATAACAAAATGTGCACTCGCCGCGAGAAAAATCGATTTGAGGATAACCACCGTCACCTTTAATAATTATGTTCGTTTCACAGACTTCACTGCACTTACCACAACGTGTGCACAAGTCAGTAAATTCGGCACTGTTCACAAGCCAAGGTAGACGAATAGTGTTATCGTCAACGAGACGTTTTGAAAATAGCCGTCTTTTAGTAAGGTCTACCACACTCTTACCCAAGTTTGTTAGATGTTGTTTTTATGGCTAAATAACTGTTCATAAGTTGTAATTTATCCTTACATGAATTGTAGGTTTTGACATATTTGTATAAATACCCCCTTGGGGGTAATGCCGACTAAAATTGTTTTAGATCAACAAACTTACGCGTAAGTGATCACATATTGTCGCGACAATTACTAATAAGCTTAGTATTTAATCGCAGGTTTTCTATTTAAGGTTTGAATGTTCGAGTGTTAAAAAATGTGAAAAGCTCTGTAACCACCACGGTTGCTAAAGCAATGGTGCTAATTTTGCTTTTGTCTGTAACTACGACTGGGTTCGCAATTTTTACTCTAGCTTCAAGTTTGAACGATGCGGAAGCAGTGAACGTAGCGGGTTCAATGCGGATGCAAAGTTACCGACTTGCGCATGATATCCAGTCGGAATCGGTCGACTATTCGACGCATATTATTCAGTTTGAACGCTCGATTTACTCCGATTCGATGAAAGCTCTTCAAAACTGGGCGGTACCCGAAGACATTACCCACGACTATTATCGGTTGATCGTACGTTGGCACGAGCTAAAGCATGTACTGAAAGGCAATGAAAGAGACCGATACTTGGTCTTGGTAGCTGGCTTTGTAAATCAGATCGATTCCTTTGTTTTTAAGCTCCAAGACTATTCCGAAAAGAAACTGATTTCTTTAGCTTGGGTTGGTGGTTTAGGACTGGGCGGAGTGCTGTTGATCAGTATCTTCATTGTCCACTACACGCGTAAGCATATCGTTAAGCCGCTAAACTCGCTGGTCATTGCAAGCGAACAGATTCAATCGCGATCTTTCAATATCGAGTTGAATATAGACAGTGAAAATGAAATGGGTATCTTGTCCAAAGCGTTCAACAAAATGGCGAGAGATCTCGGAAGTCTTTATCGCGGTTTAGAACTGGCGGTCAATGAAAAGACTCAAAAGCTGCAACATGCGAATGACTCACTACGTGTTCTTTACCAATCTTCCCAAGAACTCACGGTTTCACGAATCACACAAGATAATTTCTCAGCAATTTTAAAACATATTGTTAGCCTAGAAGGGATCACATCAGTACGTTTGGAAATCAATGAGCCGGGTGAAAGGCCGATCTTATTGACTGAAGGTAATGGATGTAAGAAATGCACCAAGCAATGTCAGAGTCAGACTCTTTCTTTGGATGGTATTGAGCTCGGTACTTTGTATTGGAAAGTCTCATTACCGTGCCCAGATCAAGCATTGATTGACAACTTTGTACAGATATTATCCCGTGCGGTATATTACAATCAGGCGCAAAGGCAAGCTGAGCAATTATTAGTGATGGAAGAGCGTGCCACAATCGCTCGTGAGCTGCATGATTCTCTCGCTCAGGCTCTCTCGTATTTGAAAATACAAGTTTCTATCTTAAAACGAGGTATGAAAAAGCTTCCTGATACGCCAGAGCTAGCCAAGACGACACCTGTTCTTGCCGAGCTTGATACAGGTTTGTCTGCTGCATACACACAGTTAAGAGAGCTACTGACGACATTTAGATTGTCAATTAAAGAAGGCAGTTTTGGTTCGGCGCTACATACAATGACAGAACAGCTATCTGATCAAACAGACGCTGAAATTAAATTAACCAATGAGCTCTCTTCAATTGAGCTCGATACTAATCAGCAAGTGCATTTGCTGCAATTGATTCGTGAGGCTACAACCAATGCGATCAAGCATGCGAATGCCAAGACAATAACAATAGAGTGCAACGAAAGTGATACCCATATCAAAGTCGCGGTTCGTGATGACGGAGTAGGCTTTGACTCAACCACAGAAAAAGCCAATCATTACGGTTTAAGCATCATGCAAGAGCGCGCCTCTCGGCTGAATGGTGAGTTGAGTATCTCCACTAATCCTGATCAAGGCTGTGAAGTATATTTAGAGTATCCAAAGATAAAGGATTCAAACATTGACAGAGTGTAGAGTTTTATTGGTCGACGACCATCCATTGATGCGCCGCGGTATCAACCAATTATTGAGTTTTGAGGATGAATTTAACGTAGTCGCTGAAGCCAGCAATGGGGCTGAGGCAGTGGCTCAAAATCATGAGCACAAGCCAGACTTGATCTTACTCGATTTAAACATGAAAGGGATGTCAGGTTTAGATACTTTAAACGCACTGCGTGCCGATGACTGTGATGCGACGATTGTTATTTTGACCGTATCAGATAGCCCAGCGGATATCGAAGCGATTGTTCAGGCGGGTGCAGACGGGTACTTATTAAAAGATACTGAACCGGACGAGCTAATTGAGTTATTAAAATTATCGTTACAGGGTAATAAATCTTACAGTAAAGAAGTCGCCAAATACTTAGCAGACCGAGAAAACAGTACAACCGTGTTTGACGAACTCACTGACCGTGAGATGCAGATCCTCAAAGAAGTCGCGAAAGGGCTTAGAAACAAGCAAATCGCCGATACTCTGTTTATCTCTGAATCTACCGTTAAGGTACATATGAAGAGTCTACTCAAAAAGCTACAGGTTCCTTCACGTACAGCGGCAACCGTGCTCTATCTTGAGCGATATGGTGAAATTAAATAGCATCATACTCATTACAAAAAAGGGCGCTCAGATGAGCGCCCTTGTCGTATATAGATTTCGGAATTTATGCTGACATTGGTACTAGTACTAGCGTGCCAATGATAACGGTTGCTAAACCACAAAGTACAGGTACAGAGGTACGTTTTACTACTTCAAATGGGCTGATTTTCGCCATACCAGACGTCGCAACAATTACACCTGATACTGGTGAAATGGTTCTACCTAAGTTAGACGCTTGTAGCATTGGGATGATCAAGAACGCTGGATTTAGACCCATTTTAGCCGCCAGTGAAGGTGCTAGCTCAACGAATGCATAGAAAGGTGCATTACCTGAACCTGTCGCGATAGCTGCCGCAACAGTCAAGCCTGTTAGGATAAGCATGAGTGCTATACCACCTGCGCCAGCTGTCTCAGCAAGGTGAAGTAAGTTATCGATAGCACCAATAGACATCAAGCCTTGCGCAAATACGCCTGCCGCAACCAATAGCATTACAACGCCTTTGAAAGCATCCGCCATTCCTTGGTAGCAGGATTCGAGATCCTCGAGTGTTTTTTGTCCGTCGAAACGCTTAACAACAAAGTTAACTAAGGCACCTATAAAGATTGAAAGAACAACGATGGTGTAGATGTCTAAAGATAGACCAGGGATAGTGCGACCGTTAAATAAGAAAACACCGATGATTGGTAGAAACGGTAGGACCGCATAAAACGCTGGTGAATTCACTTCAATCTCTGAAACGTCTACGCGTTCCATAGGAGAGTTGTCTTTCTTATCTAGATATTTATTCCAGAAGAAAGCCGCGGCCGACATAACGATGATTGCGCAGATAGAGACTGGAAGTACGGTTTGGACAGCAAATACATCTAGTGCAAGGCCTGATTTTTCAGCGGCAATAACCACATCACCAGAAGTTGGTGAAAGGATGATTGCAGCTGGTGAAGCACAGACTGCGACGGCAGCTGGGCGTGAGATACCCATTGCTGTCATCATAGGGAACAACGTTGCCATCAAGAGAACGCCGAGGCCTGTTGCTGAACTTACGGCTAGAGACATCAAACAGGCTACGATGTAGGCAGCAACGAGTAATACATATGGAGACTTGATGAAGGATAGCGGCTTAGAAAACTGTTTTACCACAACATTGTTAGCGCCAATATGCGTCATGTAAGAAGCAAAGCCACAAAGCAGCATGATTTGCATACCAAGACCGCCACCGCGGTACTGAAGCATGTATTTCACGTACTCTAGTGCATCGGTAAACATGTTTCCGGTTGATGCGACTTTAGCGGGGAGAACTGTGTGTCCGATTAAGCCAGTAAGGATGAGTAGCAACACACCTGCCGTCAAAAGTACTCCAGCGGGTTTGTAACCTTTAACAATGAAGTAGCCGACCGCAACAGTGACGACTAATCCAATTAAGAGTTCCAGCATAGAAATCTCCTCAAGATATTAAAAATATAAAGAAACTGTTTCAAACTATGAAAAGGAATGTACAGAATTCTATGCTGTGGCACGAGTGATAGTTAAGCTTCTGATGATCTAGAACAAAAAATCTATAAATGTATTAATACTCGTATAAGATCGTGTAGTTAAATCGTTTTTAAGATGTAAATGTTCGTGATAATTCGAGGTGTAGAACTATTAACTAGATCAATTATTGTTTCGGTGAATGATTTTTGGCGTGCTTTATCGATACGACTGACGATAGACGATGCTTGGGTCGCCAAGTGAACTAAAATTGTTCGTTTCATCATCATAAATAGCAGGTAATGGCTCTGGAAGCGCTAGAAAATAACCTTGAAAAAAATCTATGTCTAAGCTTCGCATAGCAAAAAGGTGTTGTTGAGTTTCGATACCTTCTACGACAACTTTCGCACTAAGATTCTTGGCAAGTTTAACAGCAGACAATAACGGAAATTGATCGCCTGTCATGTAAGAAATGAGTAATGAACGATCTAGCTTTACAATATCTGGCTTTAACCGTTCAACACGCTGGCGATTTGAGGCATTAACTCCAAAGTCATCAACAGCGATATTATAATCACACTCAGACAACTTTTTCATCGCTAGTTTTAGGTGATCTTCATTAGACGCATCAAGCTCAACGACTTCCATTACTAGCTGGGAGTTTTCAATATTAAGGGCTTTTAAGCGTTGAGAAAGTAAGCTTGAATCGATGTTTTCTAAAGCGAAATATTCACCTGCTGAAGGTAAGACATTAAGAAATAAGTTAAGGTGGCGGTACTGTGAGCGTGCAAAATTACGAATGTGTATAACTCTGCTTAGGCGCTCAACATTGATCTTGTCATCAAAATCGATTTGGTGGCTTTGAAAAAACTGATCGGGTCTAATCGTCCCTTTAACAGAGTCTTCAATGCGAACAAGGGCTTCAACTCCGATAATGTTATCGTCGGCATCGAAAATAGGCTGGTATACACTGTAGAGCGTTAGGCTCTTATAGGTACCAATATATTGAGAATCCTCATTCATTGAAAGGCAATCCACAAACTGTTGCTTAGTGGAAAGAATCATACGTACTACCGACCTCTATCGTGTAAACAAATTATTCCGCATGGGATAGTGCAAACTTTTGACATAATATTGACATCGACACAATGCTGTCAATGGTTCTTTACTTCTAGACGTCTAAAGTTTTGAACTGAGCTCGAATTCGAGTAATACATTGCCATTTATCAGTAAGTTTTAATGGCTGTAATATCAATAACGTCAAAGGTTATTTTTCAAGTTATATTATTTTGAAAAGTAACAAAACATAACTCTCATTGAATCACTAGATTTTTGGGCGAAGCTCTCATCAACGTTCATCAAAGAAATCTTTATTGCGAATATATTTAGACATTAAGTGGTAAGAAAAGGGACGCATCATCCAAGACACGATTGATAATGATAGCCTTCGCCATGTCGGTGTATTCTCGTGTATTTTTCCGTTATACAGCCACAACATCTTACCAACGTGGGAATAGATATAAGGTATAGGGGGAAGGAAAGTGACGATGTCTAAATCACAGCATATACGATATGTTTTATGAGAAAGAAGATAGTGATTGCCAAACTGATATCCCCCAATTGCAGGCTGGCCAAAGGTAACAACACGTTTGATGCTTTTGGGGCTTTGTCTCTCTAGCTTATCGGCGAGTACGCAGCCTAAAGCTCCACCTGATGAATGGCCAGTAAATGTAATACGTTTCCCACCTGCAACCAGTTTTTCAAGAGTATTGAACAGCCTGTCGATGACACTGGTGCCTATTAGTTGTTTATTTCGTTTAGGCTGACTTTCTTGGCGAAGTAAAAAGTGATATCCAGCATGTATAGAATAAGGGAGTTCGAATTCCTGACAACAACGTTGCCATAGTGCGAGATTTAGCAGCCAATCATAAGGATTATGTGATCCTTTAATAACAACAATCGCCTCTTCTTTGTCTTCATGCCAGAGCACGCGAATCATTGGCTGTCCAAAACGATTACAGATAACTTTTTGTCCCTTGGGCGAAAAACCATATTGGGTTTGACGAAGGAAGGGGTGATAGGCAAGGTTACACAGCACTGCGTACCTTTCATACTGATAGCGCTTTAACGTCTTCACTCGATACTCTTAGGCAGACACAATCCCCTAATTAGTATGATAGAAAACAGTGAATGTGTTATGACAAAGCGTTTAATTAACTTAGTTGGATAACCGAGTAGAGTTGGATGTATTTTCTAACAAGCTGCTTATCTGTCGCTCTCTTTAGTGGATGAGTAAATTTTACAAAGTATGGGCTGATGCTGAAATGTTGCTCTAGAGACTGTGCGAGTAGCGACTCGCTCTCATAAAGTGTTATTCCTTGAATGCGATATTCGTCAATCTCATCGGGTAGCTGACCAGTCCACCAATGAAGTAACTCACGGCTTTGCTTATTACGAGTAATCCAGTGGTCGGTCAGCAGAAGCAAAAGATCGTTGGGCTGAACAGCATATCCATATTCTTCCTGCCACTGAGCAATCGTTCTGAACAGTTTTTTACGACATGATGGTCCCGCACTGACTAAGTGAGAGGTGAGTACCCATACGGTTCCGATCTCAGAGCTAACTCGATAGTGGTGTGGGAAATCAGCACTTGGATTGCTGTCGAGAGGCTTGTATTCATAATCGTGTCCAAACTCTGTGAGCGTGCGCGACAATCGTCGAGCAAATGCGAGACCCAAGTGATGCTCACTCATCCCTTTATTGTGAATGGTCGGATAATGTTTTTCACACAACGCCATACAATCGGCCTGAAATTCATTAACACTTTGAACCAGCACATCCAATAACAAGATCCATCTCTCCATAATGAGCAATATGCGATACTAGCCTAACACGCGCTAGTTAACTTTCGTTACACTTAATCGGCAAAATAATAAGGGACTTGAAGGGTTTATGTCTAAGATTGAATTTACATCACAACAAAAGCAGGCGATGTCGAGAGAACTTCAAAGCTATATAGAAGAAGAGCTTGATATTGAAATTGGGCAGTTCGATGCAGATTTTCTTTTTGACTTCATTGTTAGCAAATTTGGCGCTGCGTTTTACAACAAAGGACTGTCTGACGCGCAATCGATAATCGAAAGGAAAATTATTGATATCGCAGATGAAATCTACGAAATAGAACAAGAAAGTGAGTTTTAAAAGTTCCTTCAAAAATTTCGAACGACTTAATCAAGTCAAAGACATTTCGCTTATGTAAAGAATGGTAAATAATCTGTTGCAAGAAAGATGAGATATGTACTCTGAATTAAAACAAGAGTCATTAACTTTTAGGACTGTCAGATGAAATCGGAAGTAAAAAACTACAACCTTGTTGCAAGAGGCGTTCATTGGCTCTCTGCATTAGTGATAATAGGTTTGTTTGCTGTAGGTCTATGGATGGTTGATTTGTCTTACTACAGTGAGTGGTACCGCACAGCACCTCATTGGCATAAATCCATTGGTTTGTTATTGGCGGGATTAACCCTATTTAGACTCTTTTGGAAAATAGTGACGGTGTCACCTAAAGTTGAAGGGGCAGCCTATGAGGTCATCGGTGCCAAGCTGGCTCACTTAGGAATGTACGCGATACTTTTGGCACTCTTTGCCTCAGGGTATTTAATCTCTACTGAAGATGGACGAGGCATCGATGTATTCACTTGGTTTACAGTGCCAGGTTTAGGTGCCTTGTTTGAAAACCAAGCTGACATCGCAGGTCAAGTTCACTTTTACGCTGCTTGGTCACTGATTATTATTGCTGCAGTGCATGCTATTGCGGCTTTGAAACACCACTTTATTAATAAAGACAACACGCTACGCAAAATGATAGGAGCTTCAAAATGAAAAAAACGTTATTTGCTACCGGATTAGCAATGGTAATGGCATTACCATTTGGTGCAAGCGCGGCGGATTACATGATCGATACAAAAGGTGCTCATGCTTCGGTTAACTTTAAAGTTAGTCACCTAGGCTATAGCTTTATTCAAGGTCGTTTTAACACATTTGATGGCGAATTTTCTTACGACCCAGCTAACGTTGCTGCATCAAAAGTGACAGTGAATGTAGATACGACGAGTCTAGACTCCAACCATGCTGAGCGCGATAAGCACATCCGCAGCTCAGACTTTATCGATGCGTCGAAGTATTCTACTGCGACCTTCAGAAGTACAAGTGTTGTCGACAAAGGCAATGGTAAGCTTGAAGTTAATGGCGACCTAGACCTACACGGTGTAACTAAGCCAATTACTATTGATGCGACCTTCATTGGTGCAGGTCAAGACCCTTGGGGCGGTGAGCGTGCTGGTTTCTTAGGCTCAACTCGCCTAGAACTTGCAGACTTCAATATTCCAGTGATGGGTGCATCAAGCTACGTTGATATGGAACTACACATAGAAGGTATCAAGAAGTAATTCATTTACTGCTTAACGACAAAATAGCCCCCAACTTACGTTGGGGGCTTTTTTGGTCAAGCGACTTATTTCCTAACCAAAAATCTAGCCATATCGTTGTTAGGTTTTATCTTTACGCTGATTCAAGTTCGCGCTGTTCTACAACGCTCACGCGCTCCCCATAGATAGGGCGAAGAGCACCTAATACATGTTCACGTGAAATCACACCAACTAATGCGCCGTTATCCAACACTGGCAGCACATGCGGTTTACTTACTTTCATTGCTTTAGCACGCTCTTCTAAAGAAAGTGTCGTGAACTGAGTGGCAATCCCCATGCTAGTCGTTGGGTAAAGCTGTTCTTTATCAATGCATAAGAACTCAGCAATGTCGACCAACTTGTCATTGGCATCGATGGCAACAACGTCTCGTGACATAATGTCGACGACTTTCTGGTCTTGAGCTGGAATGTAGTCTTGGCACCAAAGATCAACCATGACGTCATGAGCTGAGAAGAACCCGACTAATCGACCTTCAACGTCACAAACCGGAGCACTGACTTGATGGTTGTCTAGCAGAGTATCGATCGCCACTGACGTTGGCATTTCTGCACGTAGTACTAGAGGTTGCTGGTTCATGATTGCTGATGCAGTAATGTTGCTGTTCATAGTGATTTCCTTAGCCGAATTAATCTGAGTTGTTGTAGTGATTGCGTGTACATTTGCCGCTTTCAACTGTGGGCGACGATAGATTCCCCAGTTAGCCAGTCCTACGAGTACAGAGCCGCCGACGATGTTTCCTAACGTGACAGGAATAAGGTTGGCGAAGACAAATTGTTGAATGTTGAGGTCAGCATATTGAGTGGATGCGACTCCGATTTGCTCCCAGAAACTTTCTGGTGCGAAGCTGTGAATAACGATACCCAACGGCACCATAAACATGTTTGCGACGCAGTGTTCAAAGCCACTAGAAACAAACATCGCAACTGGCATGATGGTCATTGCTGCTTTTGTCATCGCATTGGCACTGCTGAAAGTGAGCCATATAGCCAAACAAACCAGTAAGTTACACAGAACGCCCAGAGCAAAAGCTTGAACAGGAGTATGGTGCAATTTATGTTGCGCGATGTTTAGAGCATTGAGACCCCACTGGCCGTGGTCCATTTGATACAGACCAGCTGCAGAAACGATAACGAGTAGCAGCATGGCTCCAACAAAGTTACCAAGATAAACTTTGCCCCAAATAGAAAGCATCTTGCTAAAGCTAATTTGTTTGTTCGCCCATGAAATGCTTGATAGGACAGAGCTGGTAAATAGCTCTCCACCGCAAATCACAATAAGAATAAGCCCCATGCTAAAAGCAAGACCGCCCGCTAAGCGACTTAATCCCCATCCAGCTTCGGCACTGCCGGTTGTCACCGTGATGTAGAACAAAAACGCGAGACCAATGAATGCGCCTGCCATAATGGCAAGACTTAACGTCATTCCGCTGCTTTTCTTTGCTTTACTGAGAGAAAATTTTTCAGCTTCAGCCATCATCTCGATGGGCGAAAAGTATTGATTATTCGTTTGTGCTGACGCCATAACCACTCCCAAATGCAAATTTCATAGTAAACCTCCTTACAAATTCAGCGACGTTATGTTCGCTGCCAAATCAGAATAGGTAACTGACAACTACAGGTAAAATTGATAATTTTTAAAAACCACATCAAAAATATTGATAAGGAAAGTTTGATAGGTAAAATGAAACGACTTGCTTATTGGAAGTGCAATTAGCGAGAGATCAGAGTGTTACAGACAACAACTCAATATTGGAAACAAGGATAGGAGCGCTATGCGATATTCATTAAAACAGCTCGCAGTTTTTGATGCTGTTGCTGATACGGGAAGTGTAAGTTTGGCCGCCGATAAGCTTGCGTTAACGCAATCGGCGACTAGTATGTCGCTCGCTCAATTAGAAAAGATGCTTGGCAGACCTTTATTTGAAAGGCAAGGCAAGCAAATGGCGCTTACACACTGGGGAATGTGGTTACGACCAAAAGCAAAACGCTTGTTGCAAGATGCTCAGCAAATCGAAATGGGGTTTTACGAGCAACACTTATTAAGTGGGCATTTAAAGCTAGGCGCAAGCCAAACCCCAGCGGAACACTTAGTGCCAGACCTTATCAGTATTATTGATAATTCATTTCCAGAGATGCGCATTTCGCTCAAAGTGAAAAGTACTGACAGCGTTTTACAGGGCGTACTTGACTATAAATATGACATCGGGATTATCGAAGGTCGCTGTGACGACAACCGATTAAACCAAGAGGTGTGGTGTCGAGATCATTTGACGGTAGTTGCCGCAGCCCATCATCCGTTCGCGCGCCACGAAACCGTAAGCCTTGCACAGCTTGAACAAGCCCGTTGGGTGCTGAGAGAGCATGGTAGCGGTACAAGAATGATATTTGATAGTTCTATTCACCATCTTATTGAAGACTTAGATGTCTGGCGTGAATATGAGCATGTTCCTGTTTTGCGCAGTATGGTCGAAAATGGACAGTATCTTACCTGTTTACCTTATCTAGATGTTGAACGCTCAATTGAAAGCGGACAGCTAGTGGCACTCAATGTTCCTGAGCTTACGATGGAACGAACGCTCTCGTTTGTTTGGCGCGCTGATATGGTCGAAAACCCGCTAGTAGAGTGTATTAAAAGAGAGGGGGCTAGAATGATGAAAGGTAAACCATCGGTTCTTTAGTATTTACTAAAACTGTTGAAATATCGATTGCATCACAATAACCATGATCTATTAATGTTCTGTTACTTTGATAATGTGATCAATGTATTACTTGGGTGTCGATATTTTACCTATTATGCGCACTTGTACTTTTGATGTGTGAAACCACACACTGAGCGAGGCGTAATGAGCACTCTTGTCGCAATTTCACTTACTACAGGCATTTTATCCGGATTATGGGGATGGGTAGCTATCTCTTTAGGGCTGCTATCTTGGGCAGGTTTCTTAGGCTGTACCAGCTATTTTGCTTCACCAAATGACGGCTTAAAAGGGCTATCAGTAAGTTTAATAACGAATATGAGTGGTGTATTTTGGGCGATGGTGATTATTCATGCTTCGCAATTTGCCTCGCTTGAGATCCTCGGCTATGTCATTACTGCAGTTGTTGCGTTCTTCATGTGCGTGCAAGCTAAACAATCTTGGCTAGGTTACATTCCAGGTACCTTTATAGGTTCTTGTGCAACATTCGCTGCAGATGGTAATTGGAAACTTGTTATACCTTCTTTGATCTTAGGTGGTATCTTCGGCTACTTAATGAAAGCGAGTGGTATGTGGGTTCATCAAAAGTCGACTCAATCTCAGGCTAATGCACGTCTACAGACGCGCTCTTAGCCTTTGATGCTCATCCTAGCAACATTACCGACGTTGTTTAGGATTACCCCCGATTGATTTGTATCAGCAGCATTTTTGATACGCGGCATCTAATGATTAGATGCCGCTTTTTTATGTATTACCGTTAGCCATTGTGACGACACGTTTTAAGGTCCATCGTAGTAATATAGGAATCCCTTCAATCCCTTGGCTCTCACAGTGAGTGACGATTGCTAGAGCGAGGTCTGGCTTGGCAAACTTTTTCAGAACTCGAGTCACTACCTTTTTGGCAGGTATCGGGTGGTCTAATGGAATGCGCACCATGTTCTTAAAAAATGGTTCAAACCCATTGTTGTATAAGTAGTGTTCTATGTCTCGGTCAGGTAGTTCGGTAAGTCGGTGTCTTTGTTGATCGTTGTCCAGCTGAGCCTTCACCGCTGCGGCATATTTCTTACCCGCCGCGTCGCCATCCGTTACCACATGCCAATCGATACCAAATGCTTTTGCTACTTTGATCAGAGACTTTAACCCCGATTGCGCAAATTCAATGATTTGAACCCCTTCAGCAGCGAGGTTATAGCCGCATTGGTTGGCTAATTCGTTGAATAACCACACTTCTGTTTCCCCCTCAACCAACAGCCAACAACGTGCAAAAAGTGCACCAGAGCGATGGAAGCGGATATGAAAACCTATGCGTCTTAATTCGTCTTTGCCTAACCCTTGGTCGGGAATGTATTTTGTTATCGTTCGGTCAGAAAGTCGAACTAGGCGACGGATACTCGCGAGAGGTACTTGCCCAAGCAGTTCGCCACTATTAGTGGTCAGGATTTTTTGCATTGGCAAAAGCTGCAACAACCCCCATGCTCTAGATAGATGCGTGGGGTGGAGTCGACCTTCTGGGTCCTCGATGATCAAAAGAGGTCGAGCACAACGTCTTAACGTTGTCGGCCCTTTAGCTTGCAAATAAGCATTGAGTAAGCCCATAAACAATAAACGAGTTTGCTTGTCTTTGGTTTCCTCAACAACCTGAGAAATACTTTTCGAGCCTGGAGATGCATTAAAGAAGATCCCGTCACGCTGCTTACGCAAATTTTTACGTGAGTTCGATTTAAACGAGAAATAGTGCTCAACTAACGCATTCATTGAATTAAGACTACTGCGCATCTCGCCTTTGTTCACATGGCCGGGAATCGCCATCAATCGTCGACAGGTATTATCAATACGTTTCTCTACACGCGCATTCACGTCTTTAGCATCGGCGATTGGGCGTTCGAATCGCCTTGAATCGCGTAGTCTGATCACTGGGTGGAGCGTCATTAACTCTTGTGCAAGCTTTTCAGAATGGTGCAGGGGGATTGGATTCCCTTCCAAATCGAGGAATGTGTAGTTGGTTTTGATATCGTATTGGTCTCTAGAGGCGCTAAGACGGTAGATGATTCGGTTTGTCCCTTGCGGATCTTGTACCCATACCGGTTTGATCTTCCTATAACGTCCAGAATTGATCTCATTCTTGTCCGTTGACACTAAGCTTAGAACAATCTGTAGGTGCTGACTCTGTGGGTGGGCAATTGAGTAATCGACATGAAAATCTGTAAGCTCGAAGCTATAGGGGAGGCCTTCAGGCGGTAGGGCGACAGACAGCGCGTCAAGTAACGATGATTTGCCCCAGGTATTCTCACCAATAAGTGTGGTTAATTCATCAAATGCAATAGAAAGACGTTTTATTCCGCGAAAACCAGAAATTTCTATTCGCTCTAGCTTCATAGAGTGGCTCCATTACGCTGTGGTTAATTTAAGCATAATCGAAAACTTGTGTGTCAGCAGGCGTTTAGGTCACAATCCAAAGCATAACTTCGTTTGTGATTAAGTCTTGCTCAATAATGACAAACTTCTCAGAAAATTATGTATATAGAACGCCATATTTAAATTAAGTGTGAAATATAATGATTCTGTCATATGGAATACGGTAGGATAATGTGAAAAGAGAGAGAAGATATGACAGATAAAAACAATAAAACAACTAAATTAAGACTAGCTCACATTAACGATACCCATTCCTATTTCGCACCCACTTCATTACAACTTACCATTGATGTTGACGGCAAAGCACTTTCGCCATTTGTCAGCGCTGGTGGTTTTGCCCGTATAAAGACACGTGTCAACCAACTACGAAGTGAAGCGAGAGAAAGTGGTTCAGAGTTTTTATTTTTGCACGCCGGTGATTGTTTTCAAGGCACACTCTATTTTTCATTGTTTAAAGGCGAAGCTAACGCCACCATGCTCAATGAGCTACAAATAGATGCTATGGCTCTCGGCAATCATGAGTTAGACATGGGTAACGAACCCGTTGCTCAATTCGCTAAATTAATCAAGTTCCCGTTGCTTGCGGGCAACTGGGATCTGAGCAATGAGCTGCGTGATAAAACGTGTCGACTATCAGATAACCCAGCCATCGTTAGTTTCGACTCGCAAAACAAAGCAGCTAATTGGATAGAGAAACAGGTTGGCGATGACAGCGTTGCTATATTCTCACTAGCGCTAGATAAGATGGCAGATATCTCAAACCCAGATTGGGATACGCCTTTTATCAATTCAATTGAAACCGCCAAGAATACGGTAGAGCAGATCCATAAAGCAGGGATTAATAAAATCATTTTGCTGAGTCATATGGGCTACGAGGCGGATATGGAACTGCCAAAGCATGTTGACGGGATCAGCGTTATTGTCGGTGGACATAGTCACAGGTTACAGGGTGACTTTAGTCAGCTAGGTCTTGCTAAAGAAGATGAGTACGGAATTAAAGTGAACCAAACTCATGTTGTTCAAGCGGGGTTCCACGCGTTGTCAATTGGCCATTGTGACTTAGAGTTCGATGCGCAAGGGGCCTTAGTCTCGTTTAAAGGTCAAAATGATTTATTACTAGGGCGAAGATTGTTCATCGATGCAAGCATGAACGAAACTCATAATGAAGTCCCTTACAATGTTGCGAGAAGTTTTATAGATAACCACCCAAATGTGGTTGTGTGCAAAAAAGACATCACTGTTCAAAATATTCTCAACGATAAATACACCACGCAAGTACGTGAATTACAGCGCAAGATCATCGCGAAAGCGGATAGAAAACTGCGTCATATACGAGTGCCTGATGAACAAGGTGCCAGTGAACTCGCGCCTCTTGTCGCTGAATCTTTTACTTACACGATGAAGCAATGCGGGTATAACGTTGATTTTGCAATTCATAATGCGGGCGGTGTAAGAAATTCAATTAACCCTGGCAATATCTCTGTAGCGGATGTTGCCGGTAAGTTGCTGCCTTTTGCCGTTCCTATCGGTGTGTACACGATTCAAGGTAAATACTTGCCGCTTATCCTTGAAGGCGCATTAGATAATGCGCTCAATAATGGTATTGAAGGGACAGGAGACGGCTCTTATCCCTATACCCATAATCTGCGCTTTGAATATCAACCTTCAAAGCAAAAAGGCCAGCGAATCACTCATCTTGAGCTGAAAAACGAAAGCGGAGAATGGCAACAAATAGAGAGCGAACGCCTCTATATAGGAACGTCTTCCGCCTATACCATGAAGGGGAAAGAAGGTTATGAAGCTATCAGCAACATGGAAGATGAAGGCGTAGTCACGACGCATTCTATGGCCGATTGCTTTATCAACCTACTCACAGACAAACCAGAAGTATTAAACCGTGACGTGAGTGACGTGATTATCCAACGATGGCATAAAGGTTGCTAAATACTCCATGGGTTCGTGCTACGAATAAATAGTACTCAAAGGAGGGTATTATGTGGAGTAAAGATTGGATAGATGTTGCCGTCGTCGTTAGCTGGGTTGGCGTTTGGTCTGCACTGGTCTACTTTATTCCTGTCGGTGGAGTATAAGGCCATATAAGCCAATGTTACCGTCACAAATATCACCGCAGGAACGCAGTGGAAAAGGAGCAAATAATTTGCTCCTTTTTGATTTTTAATATGGACTCACGCTCAATTTAGGAATAGTATTCGCCTTGTTTGGGGAGTAGTCGCCTCTGGTTTACTTATCGTCATCTCGTTAGACGCAGTTCTATCCGGTAAGTATAAGTATTGCTGATAATCACTATCAGGCAGTATTTCGACGAGACCAACGTAATCAAATGCTACACCAGTGTTTAAAAACATTGGGGTAGAGTGTTTGTTTGCGGTAGGGATCGTCACACTTCAATATACATCCGATCCCTCCGCCTCTGGAGGATTTATGACCCCAATTACTTACTTTAGCTTCGGCATATTGACACTAGCCCTTGTTGCGCTTGATATATGGCAAACGCGCGGTGGACAAATCACGATCAAGAAAGCAGCGGTTTGGAGCGTATTTTGGTTCGCTTTAGCGTTTTTGTTTGCAGCTACCATCTACTTATTCTGGGATTTCTATGCACCGGGTAGTGAGTACACGGCTGAGAAAGCGACCGTTTCATTTATCACTGGCTATTTGTTAGAAAAGTCGTTGAGTGTCGATAACCTGTTCGTGTTTGCGATTATTTTCCATCAGTATGCAGTTCCTGAACACCTACGCCCACGCGCTTTACTATGGGGTGTGATAGGTGCGCTGATCTTACGTGCGATAATGATTGCTGTGGGGGCTCAACTGCTTGCTCAGTACCACTGGGTACTATACGTGTTTGCGTTATTCCTCATCTGGACAGGTATCCAGCTTGCGAGAGATAAAGGGGATGAAGAAATCAACCCACTACCTGAGCGAATTATACGCCGATTTATTCCGGTAAGTGAAAGCTATAGAGGCAACGCTCTGACAATCGTAGAGCAGGGTAAGCGTATTGCGACTCCAATGTTCATTGTGATTGCGGTTATTGCGTTTATGGATGTTATGTTTGCGCTTGATTCAATTCCAGCGATATTTGCGGTAACAAGAGAACCGTTCTTAGTGCTAGCAGCTAACGTATTTGCATTACTTGGTTTACGCTCTTTGTACTTCGTTTTACAAGGTATGATGGATAAGTTTATCTATCTTAAACCGGCTCTGTCTTTCATCATGGTTTTCATCGGAATCAAGATGATGCTTGTTGGTTCAGAGTGGGAAATCCCGACGGTCGTCTCTTTATTGGTTCTGCTAACGACGATGACAATTGCCGTTATAGCTTCTGTCATTAAGCAGAGAAATGAGTCAATGAAAACTAATGTAGTTGTTGATAAATAAACTAATAATTTAAAACTGACTAGCCGCCACTAAAACCAAATATGTTGTAAAATATTTGTGATCTGAGGGCGGCTTTTTTATTGTTCAGAAAATAATAATTCAGATCTCACGGGTTGTAATGAAATACTATTCACTTAACTTGCATAATAGGTAAGGCGCGTTGTTAATGGTTTGTTTTATAAGTAAAACTAATCCGAAAATATAAAAATAGTCATTTTTTGAGCAGTAAATTATTGCTTAATATTGCCGCATCAAAACGAATTACACAGTTTATAGAGAGGCAATCATGGCACAAGCAATGCAAATCGGTAACATCGAAGCTCCTATCTCTATGGATAAAAAAACCTACGCGGTTTCTTTCAAAGGATTGATTGCACACCTATTAGATATTCTTTTCACTGACAACAGTGAACCTCGCTCTCACTATGCGAGTGATCTATCGGGTCATATGCAGAAAGATATTGGTCTTTATCGTTAATTTCGATTTCAGATTTCACTAAAACGCTAGCAGAACGCTAGCGTTTTTTTTTGCTTTCAGGAAATTAAATCGAACATCAGGCGGTCAATCTCTTCAGATAAGTAAAAGTATCACAGAAAGGATTTGATGATGACCGCTTTGATCGCTCTCTCCGTTGTATCTACCGTATCCGCGGGCCAAATCTGGGTTAACGAAGGACAGCCAGCTCAGGTAGTAGAACTGTTTACCTCAGAGGGGTGTTCTAGCTGCCCACCAGCAGACAAATACATCTCTAAATTTGAAAACAATAGTGGCTTGTGGGACGAGCTTATCCCTGTAGTTTATCATGTAGATTATTGGGATTATCTCGGATGGAAAGATAAGTTTGCTAAGCCAGAGTTCTCCCAATTACAACGCCTGTATAACGCTTATGATGTAGTGGGAAGTGTTTACACTCCCGGTTTTGTCGTCGACGGTAAAGAGTGGCGAGGCTTTTTCAATTGGGTAAACAGGAAGCTGCCTGAAAACGAGCAAACTGCGGCAAAACGCTTGACCTTAGTAAGAAAGGATAATGCTTTCCAACTGAAATACGATGATGACTCGACATTGGATGCAACGATCATCTTTCTTTCAAACAATCAAACGACGCAGATTCGAGCAGGTGAAAACAGAGGAAGGACTCTAGAGCATGATTTTATCGCAGTAAGCCGATCACAAGCTCGCTCTTCAGAAGGTCATTGGACTTTTACTTATGAAGGGAACTTGAGCGATATAGATGCCGTTGCTGCGTGGATCACTCCAGTTGGAAGTTTCAATCGAATTCAGACAGTTGCTGGCAAGATAGAGTAACTTTCGCTAGAACACGTACTAGATCATAATTCTCATATTTGAGGCACATTGTTGTAATCCTACAGATAATCGGCCATCTACTGCTACAAAGTGCCACTTTCCTCACTCTATGTGCCACATGAGTGTAATGTTCCGATCGAATTCAGCCTTAGCTATGTGAGATTCAATCCAAAAACAGTTCTACTCCTTTTTGTCTACGCCTATGAGAGAGGTTTTATAGGATGAGGTGAGATTTTGATGTCCAAATATAACGTAAACCTGAGGTTTTGTGACTTTATTTCAACAAGTTTGACCTTAGAACGTGAATTTAAAATGGATATAAAAATGAACATCAAACCAACCAAACTCAGCATCGCCATGGCGTCGCTTGGGCTACTAGCTGGCTGTAATGATCAGCTAGAAGTACAAGTGATGGATGGCTACATTGAAAAAGCCGAAGTCTGGCTAGACGTAAATGGAAACTACAAGCAAGATGGCGATGAGCCTTCGTCTATCACAGACGAGAAAGGCTATGCGGTACTTGATATCAGTGGGCTCTCTAAGCGTGATAGAAACGCGCACCTGATTGCGAAAGTAAAACGAGGGGAGTCGATTGATAGCGATATTCCCGGCGTAACAGCAGCGCGTGAGTATGTTATGATCGCTCCAGCGGAATACAGTTACATTACGCCACTGTCGACCTATGTATCGCTACAAATGATGGATGGAAAAAGTGAAAAGAGAGCACTGAAAAAACTCCGTCGTCAGTTAAAGCAGCCTCATCTCGATCTAGATGCCGATTACATTGAAAATGGCAATACGCTTGTAGCAAGAAGTGCGAAAGCCCTAAGTCAAATCTTACCTGACTTTATTGAAGAGCAAACTTTAGAGCCACTTTTAGACACAATAGAGCAGGGTACAAAGGCCTTAGGTGAAGAAAAGAAACGCGGTAACCGAACACTAGAAGGCATAACACTGGCACTGAATGGCGGTAATCCAATAGTGACTTTGGACTCAGATGGCGATGGCGTTGCAGACAGCGTAGATGCTTTCCCCCACGATATTCAAGAGTCCGTTGATAGTGACAATGATGGAATTGGTGACCATCGTGATACAGACGATGATAATGACGGATTCTCAGACCAAGTGGAGCGTGAATTAGGCACCGATCCTTACAGTGCTTCTAGTCAACCTGCTGATCTTGATGGAGACAAAATTCCAGATAGTTTAGACCCAGACATCGATGGCGATGGTTGGAGCAATATTGACGAAGAACGTCTGGGAAGCAATCCCTACTCAGCAGAAAGTAAGCCAAGTGATTATGATGGAGATGGGATTGCAGATTCAGAAGACACAGATATTGATGGTGATGGTGCGCCTAATAACAGTGATGCATTTCCAAAGGATAGACTCGAAAGCAAGGATACTAACGGCGATGGTCTAGGAGACTTTGCATCAAGTGATGATGATGGAGATGGGATACCTGACTCCATCGACCCTAACCCTAAGAGCCCTGATAATACGTCTACAGAACCCGCCCCAACGTATCAAGAAGCGGTTATCTATTACAAGCGCGAAGACGGCAATTACGCCGATTGGGGACTGCACCTTTGGAACAATGGAAGCTGTGATGCAGTAAGTGACGATGCATTGAAAGGTGTCGATTGGGCGAACCCGCTTGCTTGGAAGGAAATTGACCCTGAGTTCGGCGCTAAATTTGTTGTATCCCTTAAAGATGCGCACGGCACATGTATGAACTTCATCGTACATAAAGGCAATGATAAGGCGTTGGGTGGCGACGATCTCAAACTTGAATTTACCAAAGGCAATACTCTCTATACCACTCACGGTAGTTCAACTCTTAAGTATTCTCCGAACGAACAAACGGTTGTTGAACTCTCTGGCGCTGCAGCACACTGGCTAGATCTTAATAATTTAGCTTGGTTTGATCATTCACAAGCGAAAAGTTACCAGCTTTGGTCTACCTATGCGGGAGCGGGTGATATAACTAAACCTGAGATGTTTACTAAACGCGATCTAGGGCTAGCAGGCGTAGTTGATAATGCCAAATTCCCACACCTTAAAGGTCGAGTTCAGTTCAATCTGGCTGTAACCGCGGAAGAGGCGAAAGCATTACTTAAGCAGCAATTAATTGCCGTTGCTCTTGATGAGCAAGGCAAACCTTTGGTCGCGACACGCATTCAGATCCCAGGAGTGATAGATACGCTTTACACCAGTGGACCAAACGATGCCGATGAAGCGAAGCTCGGGAGTTGGATTGACGGTGATACGGCTAACTTCGCGGTTTGGGCACCAACAGCTCAAGATGTGGAGCTTTATCTATACGATAGTGACAAAGCACTTGTTCAAGTGTCACCGATTAAGATGACGTTAAACTCAGACACAGGTGTATGGGGTTACCAAGGTAGTTCTTCATTAGAAAATATCTTCTACCGTTATCGCGTCAAAGCCTACCACCCGAAAACAGATCAGGTTGAATGGATGATGAGTACCGATCCTTACTCACTTTCTCTGAGTACAGATAGCTTACATTCTCAACTTGTGGACTTAAATTCTGCGCAAACTAAGCCAAACGGATGGGACTCGCACGATGTCTCGGTATTGCAAAATCCTGAAGACCATATCATCTACGAATTGCACATTCGTGATTTCAGCGTTAGTGACAAGCATGGCACGCCTGAAAGGAACGGTAAGTATACCGCTTTCTTAGAAGATGAGCGTGACAGTGTTAAGCAACTCAAGTCGTTGAAGGAGTCTGGTTTAACAACGATTCACTTGTTGCCAAGCTATGACCTTGCTTCTATTCCGGAACAGGAATCTAAAACGGTCAACCTAAATGATACTGTGGGTAAACTATGTTCAGTTAATCCTAAAGCGAAATTGTGTGAAGATGGAACCAGCCATAGTTCGACGATCTTATCCCTTCTAGAAAAGACCGATCCTAATACCGGTGAGGCACAAGCGCTTCTTACTGACATCAGGCCACTCGATGGTTTCAACTGGGGCTACGATCCGTTCCACTACAGTGCGCCGGAAGGTAGCTACGCAGTGTCAAAAGACGGCACAGACCGTATTCGTGAATATCGAGAAATGGTCAAAAAACTGCATGAAATGGGATTCCGCGTGGTTCAAGACGTGGTGTACAACCATACGTATTCATCCGGTCTTTACGACAAATCTGTGCTCGATAAAACCGTTCCGGGTTACTACCACCGTCTAAACCCGATTACCGGGGCGGTAGAAAACTCCACTTGTTGTGATAACACCGCATCAGAAAACCGCATGTTTGAAAAGCTAGTTGCAGATAGCGTAATGATGTGGGCTCAAGACTACAAGATTGATGGTTTCCGTTTTGATTTAATGGGCCACTTGATGAAGTCGAGCATGCTGCATGTTTATGATAAGACGAAACAAGTTGACCCAGACACTTGGTTCTATGGTGAAGGTTGGAACTTTGGTGAAGTTGCAAATGGTCAACGTGGTGAAAACGCAACGCAATGGCCAATGGCGGGCACAGGAATCGGCACCTATAACGATAGGCTTCGTGATGGAGTACGCGGAGGTGGTCCTTTCGATAGTGGCGATGCACTGCTGAAGACTCCTGGCTTTGCAAACGCTGGAGACAGGTTTGATGACGCATTGAAGTCGAAAATGGATCTAATCCGTTATGGCATGACAGGTAACCTACAAAATTACCCTCTTGAAACCTTTAGTGGCAGCGTAGTGTATGGCAAAGACTACCAATATGGTGGTCAAGGCGCAGCCTATACTTTAGACCCTCAAGAGTCGATCAATTATGTCTCTAAGCATGACAACCAGACCTTGTGGGACTTTAACCAATATAAAGCGTCTGCAGATATGACGGCAGAGCAACGAGCCCGAATGCAGATTGTTGGATTGTCGACGGTGATGCTCGGTCAAGGCGTACCGTTCCTTCATATGGGCTCAGAACTACTTCGTTCTAAATCAATGGAGCGTGATAGTTACGACAGTGGTGATTGGTATAACAAGGTTGATTTCAGCAAACAAGCGAACAACTGGAATATCGGCTTACCAAGAGCAGACAAAGATCAAGCTAACTGGAATGCGATTAAATCTATCATCAGCAACCCAAATACCGTTGCGTCGGCGAAAGATATCGAATGGACAGACAGTGCGTTTAAAGCATTATTGCAAGTTCGTTCTTCAACGCCTCTTCTCAAGCTTGTTTCTGAAAAAGAGGTCGTCGATCGCGTGCGATTCCACAATACCGGAAGCAATGCCTTACCGGGCTTAATTGCTATGTCAGTCAACGATGGTATTTCTGTAGGTGCTGATCTCGATAGCAACAATGATGCATTAATGGTCGTAATCAATGCCAATACTTCTGAGCAAACCCTCAAAGTAGCGGGGGCAAAAGATTTTGTTCTACATGACGCGTTGAGAAATTCAGATGATCCTATCGTTAAACAAGCGACGTTCGCCAACGAGAACTTTACGGTTCCTCCACTGACCGCAGCTGTATTTGTCTTGCCGCAGAGTGGAGGTCAAGGTGAAGGACTCGTTGTTGATAACAAGCCAGTTGATGTCGCGCCTTATGGGACGACTAAGGTGTACGTACGCGGTTCTATGAATGGTTGGAACACGAGCAGTGAAATGCAGTACAAAGGCGATGGTGTTTATACATTCAACGGGTATCTAACGCCTGGTGTGTATGAGTTTAAGATTGCTTCGTCAGATTGGAGCACACTTAACCTTGGCTTTGGCTCATTCTCGGTGGCCAATGGCTCTATAACGCTTGAAGATGCGGGTAATGGAAACATCAAGGTCACGGTCACTAAGCAAGGTGTTTATGACTTTAGCCTAAATGCGAAAGATAAGTCATCTTTAGTCGTTAACGTGAAAGATACTGGTCTCGATTACGGATGTTATAGCGATAACAACACGGCCTGTGACCTGCGTATTTATCAAGTCATGGTTGAATCCTTTGTTGATGCAGATTCGAATCATGACTATGGCGTAGGTTATGGAAACTCTCATCATAAAGGGGATCTTCAAGGGGTCATTAACAGCCTTGATTATATTAAGAGCCTAAACATGAATGCGCTTTGGTTAACGCCAGTGTTTGATTCATGTGCTGGTCAAGGTGGTGATGATAAGCTTGATGCGACGGGCTACTTTGCCTGTGACTTCTTTAATGTAGACCCTAAATTCGGCACCAACGAGAAGCTAAAAGAGCTCATTGATACCGCTCATGCGAAAGGGCTGTATGTGTTCTTAGATGGTGTGTTTGGTCATACTCATATTAGTGGTGCTAAACCGTCACCGACCGGTAAAGTGCCAAGTTTGAGAAAGGAATCAGGTTATCCGGGCCAATATGTTGTCTATCCGAACGCTGACAGTGAAGCCTTCTTCACTGAAGTCGCTACATACTGGATTAAAGAGTATGGCATTGATGGCTGGAGACTGGACCAAGCTTACCAAGTCCCTCTTGATAGCTGGCGCAATATCCGAACGGCTGTTGAAAAAGCATCGATGGAAAATGTTATCGCAGGTAAGAAATGGGGCACTCTGGGTTACATGGTAGGTGAAGCATGGAGCAGTGCAGATGAAATTACTCGTACTGTCTATGGTAGCGATGCCAAGCCAGGGCTTTCATCAGCGTTTAATTTCCCACTTCGTTATGGTTTAGTTCAGGCGCTTGCTGTTGAAGAATCTGGTGCTAAGAGTAACGCACGTGCACTCGACGCGGATTGGAACTCAAGAACAAAAGCGCCTTATCATGCAATGCCGAACTTAATGATTGGTAATCACGATCTGGTTCGCTTTGGTGATTTGATCCAACGTGGTGGGCTGAATAATTACTTCCCACGCCATAAAGCCGCATACAGCTTCTTAGCAGCGTACTCAGGGCCAATTACTTTCTACTATGGAGAGGAAATTGGTGATGAAGTTGAAAACTTTGCAGCGAAAGTAACTTCTGATTGCGTTACGCAGGGCATGTGCGACGACCACGTTGCTCGCTCAAGTGCAAAAGTGGAAGGAGTGACAGCAACAACACTTAACGCAGAGCAGAGTGATCTGAAAGCTTACGTTGCTAAGCTAATGAAAGCCCGAAGCGAGCACCCAGCGCTGTACAATGGTGAGCGAAGAAACCTTTGGCTAGACGATACGTTATACGCGGATCTTAAAGTCAATGGCGATCAGCAAATCATCTATGTATTGAATACGGGAGAGAGCCAACGAACGCTAAACGTCGATTTATCACGTGTTAAATCTGCAACAGAGTTTGTCGATCTAATGACAGGTGAAACTATCAATGTTCAGTCTGTCAATGGAGCTGTTGAAGTTCCTCCATTGACTGGTAGATTGCTTCTTCTCAAGTAACAATCAACTCCTAACAAAAAAGGCGCTCAATAGAGCGCCTTTCTTATTTCGAAGCTTATCTAATTACTTCTTGCGGCAGTATTCAGCGATAACGTACATAGATTGGCCGCCGTTCGCTTTACCGGAAACTAGCTTAGGATCGTCGCCAATGCTGATGCCACGGATAACCGTGCCTTGCTTGATGACTTGGTTAGTGCCTTTAACTGGCAGGTCTTTGATTACCGTTACGTCGTCACCTTTTTTAAGTTCAACGCCGTTGCAATCGAATGGTTTGTCGTCTGCAGACATGCCAGTCATTGCCCAGTTCATTTGCTCTTCTTCCATGTACATCATGTCTAGCGCATCTTGTGCCCAGCTCTCAGTGTTCAAGCGAGTAAGTTGACGCCATGCAGTAACTTGAACAGCAGGAACTTGGCTCCACATGCTGTCGTTAAGACAACGCCAGTGGTTGATGTCTTTTGGTTCTTCGATCTCACCAAGACACTTGTCACAAACCATGATTCCGTAATCTACTGTCACATGGCTGTGCGGGGGAACAGCGTATGCCGTTAATGGTGCATCAGCAGCACATAATTCACATTTTGATTGGCAGCGTTCTAGCATAGTTGCTTCAGAAGACATAATGGACTCACATTTTATAGGTGTTAATAACGCCGGCTATTATCCACTTTATCTGTCAAAAATAAAGCGTAATCCAAATACAAATCGATAAATCGACGAATTCTTACTTTTCATAAGAAATTTGCACAACATAATTCGAACAATCAATGCCTTATTCGTGGTGACAGTGTCACCTTGATAGCAATTACTTTACCTATTTAGTCTAGATTGGCATAATCAGACTCGTTGTTATATCAATTTAGTAGGTTAGACATTGGAATTATTATCAATCGAGTTTTTGGGTAAACCACTTAGACTCGAAGGCTCTATGGCGGGTTGGCAGCAACTGTTTTGGAACAATCAACTCGTGTCTCAGCTTGATGCCAATGCTGACCGTGGTGAGAAATCCTACCATGAGTTTACTTTGCTCAATGGTGAGCAAGAGCTGGCATGTAAATTAGAAACTAATCTGATATGGCAACCATTTGACTTGGAATATGTCGCGACAGTCGATAACCAAGTCATTGAGCAAGGAAGTCGTAATACTAAGGACATAGAAAAGCAAACACCGTTTACTAAGCCTGAGCCAGAAAGAAAGTTTAGCCTTATTGGCCTCTTATCGCTTGGGATGAAAGCGCTTAAGAGTGCAAAGCTGATTAAAGTAGTGCTTGCGTCGGCAAGTTTAGCGGCGTATTCATGGTTGTTTTCTTTTCAATTTGCGCTGGCTTTGATTGCGTGTTTGGTTTTTCACGAATATGGCCATGTTCGCGCGATGAAGTACTTCGGTATGAAGACAAAAGGCATCTACTTGGTGCCGTTTCTTGGTGGGCTAGCTTTAAGCGATGAAAAGATAAACACCCGTTGGCAAGATGTCGTCATTTCAATCATGGGGCCGATGTTTGGCTTAATTCTGTCTGTCATCTTGCTCATTGCTCACTTGATCACTGGCGAGATGTTTTTCGCAGGGTTAGCGGTATTTAATGCATTTCTAAATCTATTCAACTTACTACCGATATTGCCACTCGACGGCGGGCATGTATTAAAGAGTATCAGTTTCTCGATGAACAGTGTGGCGGGAATAGTTTTGTGTACCGCAGCGGCCGCTGGTGGCGTGGTGTTAAGCTACTCACTAGGGCTTACGTTGTTTGGTTTCTTGCTTATCATGGGCATGCTGGAAATTGTGATTGAGTGGCGAGGAAGACATCATAGTCACTTACTTCCGCTAGATAGGTACGGTCAAGCTGTCGCTGCTGTTTGGTACATTGGGCTTGTTGCTTCATTGATTGGAATTATTTGGTTCTTTGCTTCAACTGGGGATCAATTGTTGAGCTTACCACTGCTTATATTAGGTACATAAACTAAAGAGAAAAGGGAGCAATGTTGCTCCCTTTTTAAATGTTTAAATACAGTTCGGACGTTGTACATTGTTATCGGGCAGCGTCTGTATTTTAGCGGATAGGTCCTGAATTCGAGTTCCATGAGAAGGGTGTGTTGAGAGCAGTTCAGGCGGTTGAGCACCGCCAGATGCCTTAGCCATGTTTTTCCATAGATCGACACTCTGGTTAGGATCAAAACCAGACTTCGCCATCAATTCTAACCCGACAATATCCGCTTCCGATTCTTGAGTCCGACCGTAGGGCATTAAAACGCCATATTGTACGCCTAACCCAAGAGCTGCCATGGTTGCTCCTCGATACTGTGCGTATTCGGAAGAACCGAGTGCTATATTGGTCAGTTGAAGTCCGGCATTGGCAATTTGAGATTGAGACAGTCGTTCGTTGCTGTGATCGGCGAGGACATGTGCGATTTCATGACCAATAACGGTCGCTAACTGATCTTGAGTAACCGCTACTTTAAGCAAGCCAGTATAGACACCAATTTTGCCGCCTGGTAACGCGAAAGCATTGATTTGATCACTATCAAACACGACGACTTCCCAGCTATCAAACCCAGGTTGTTTCGGGACATGTTGAGTAATCGAATCTGTTACACACTGAACATAAGCATTTGTTTTGGCGTCAGAGCTGATTTTGAGCTCTTTCTTCATTTGCTCGAACGATTGGGCACCTAAACTACTCATATCTGAATCAGAAAAAAGAAGCAGCTGGTTACGACCTGTCGGGGAAGAAGTACACGCTGTTATTGCCATCGCGGCAGTGAGAGTGACGAATTTAAACCACTTTTGCATTGAATTCTCCGTTTCAATCGCAATATTAAACTTACTATTTAGCTATACACATCATAGCATTAGCGTACAATTCTTGGTAATCACATTCAGTAGTGGAATGCATAATGACAATCTGGAAAAAATCGATCAGTCTCGAAGCCCTTAATAAGACGTCAGAAAATACTTTGATAGATCACCTAAACATTATTTATACCGAGGTAGGTGATGACTTTATAACGGCCACTATGCCTGTTTGTTCGTTTACTCACCAACCGCTTGGTATGCTGCATGGTGGTGCGTCTGTTGTCTTGGCCGAAACGCTCGGTTCAGTCGCTGCTAATTTCTGTGTTCCAAAAGGAAGTTATTGCGTGGGCCTAGATATTAATGCCAACCATGTACGTTCAATGAGAAGCGGTAAGGTTATTGGGACAGCCAAGCCAATTCATTTAGGGGTATCCACGCAAGTGTGGCAAATCAACATTACTGATGAGCGCGAGCGCTTGGTGTGTACAAGCCGGTTGACCATCGCCGTTAAACATAAAAAATCTGCGTCGTCAGACAAAGGGCTATAACGATGATGATTCCTTTTAAAAGCGGAAAAATCATAGTGACTAACCACGAAGTCGTGGTAAAGCTTTCTGGTGAGCACATGGTAACGCTGCAAGCGCAAACCGATGCTATCACTTTGATAGGTAGAGGGGCGAATGTTATTGCCGCAAACGGCAGCGAAACCAAGTGGTCAATTAAATTGGACAATGAACAACAAATCCTACAGATTGCTGAGCAAATCGGCAGCAAAGTCCAATAATTGTGTTTTTGTCTTGATTCGAGATAGTTAAATGAGGAAACTTGGGGCTAGGTTAACTAGAATGAGATTTCCTCTTTATGAGCAGTCCAAGACTTAGAGTACAGTTTGAAACCTTGTTTGAGCATTACAAGGGGCAAGATTGCGGTGTCCAGCTTGAAGATATCACCGAAATACTGTTTTGTACTCGTCGAAACGCTCGAATTGTTCTGAACAAAATGGAAGAAGAAGGGTGGTTGGAATGGCACCCAGCTCCCGGTCGAGGCAAGTTATCTCAGTTAATCTTTAAACGTAGTCGAGCTGACGTCAGCGAAAATCTAGCGCGACGATACCTTGAAGAGGGGAAAATTGGCCAAGCGCTAAAAGTTTTAGACCAAGATACGGCAAAACTTGCTCAAGTGGTTGAAAGCTACCTTGGCATCGTTCATCAGGAAGGCCAGCAAGTTGTTAGGCTGCCATATTACCGCGCACTTTCTACGTTAAACCCTACATTGCCGATTCGACGCTCTGAACTGCATATTGTTCAGCAGATATTCAGTGGTTTAACCTATATCGATGACAGTGAAGAACTTCAACCTGATTTGGCCCATTCATGGGAGATGCTCACGCCTCGACATTGGCGTTTTTATATTCGTCCGAGTGTTAGGTTTCACAACGGAGATTTGCTGACTTGTCAAACGATCGTTGACAACTTGTTTGCATTGAAACAGAAGAAGTTGTTTTCACATATCTCAGAGGTGAGCTCTCCAAGTCACTTAATCGTTGATGTAAAACTTTCACGCGATGATTATCAATTAGCGCTTCTGCTATCAGAGTCTTGCGCGAAAATAATGTTACCGCAAGAGAATAGAGCAGAGGACCATGATCTATTTCCAGTCGGTACCGGACCATATCGAGTCATTCAAAACGACAACAAACGTCTCGTTTTACAGGCGTTTGATGGATACTTTGGTTTTAGACCTTTGTTAGACCGAATCGAAGTGTGGGTGATTGATGATCTTCATTCTTCAATGATTTTCCCGAGCTTATCTAAACCCCTTAAACCTGAAGTGGCCAACTATGCTGATAGCGTAGACCTCGATCCGGGTTGCACCTATTTACTACTCAACCGAAAAAATGGACTAGCGGCGGCCAATGATTGGGCGAATTATTTCACCCAGAAGTTGGGCACATTAAATTTATTCCAGCATCTACCTCAAGAGAAAATCGTCGAACTAGGAGTACTTCCTGCGCATGGGTTAAAGCCAGGTTGGTATCACCATACAAGGCATGGTTATACCTCACCACCTTCCTATCGTTCAGTCACTATTGCTTACCACGGTCAGCACCCAATGTTCCCAACCTTGGTCAAATGTATTGAAGGCTTGCTTAAAGAGGATGGATTGAGCGTTAACTTTATTAACTATGACTTGACCGTTGAAGATACTTCAGAAGTGGACATTTGGGTTAAGCCGATGGGAATCACCACCAACAGGGATGATTCACTAGCAGGGTGGCTGCTCAATAATAGCGATATTGAGGCACTTAGCCGCGAAGAGGATTTTGAACATTGGACTAAAGTCGTACAAGAGTGGCAAGCAACACAAAATGCTAGTTTCCCTGCACAAGAGCTTGGAAAGTCTCTAGTAGAAAAGATGCAACTCATTCCAATGTTTCATTGTTGGCTAGGTGTGAGTAAAGACCATTGTGGTTCGTTACAAAATGCGAAATGTAATGCGCTCGGATGGTTTGATTTCAGCAAAGTTTGGGTCAAACCTGAAATGGCTGAGGCAAAAAACTCGCATCAAGAGGAAGGGTAGTGGCGAAACCTAATAAGAAACAACCGTCTAAAACGGTCGAGATTTACTGCGCAAAATGTAAAACCCAGTTGTTTAAGTACCGAAAGGGGGGCAAAGGGTCTCTTGTGAAATGTTTTAAGGAAAGGATCGTTTCTGATTACACCGAACAGCCCTGTATTTGCCCTCAATGTGGTGGCGAGTTTGCCCGAGAGACTTTGATTAGAGGCACTCCTGCTTACAAAATAATCGGTGGCAAAGTTACTATGAAATAGCTTCGCATTAGAACAATTCTCTAAACCATTTTATAAACTAATTGATTAGTAAGATTGTAGAAAATAGACATCACGACGCAATATTTGATCTCAATCGATATAAAACGTAAAAATCTCGTTAAGGGGTATCATTGTTTTTTAATGGTGTTAGAATAGCCGCAGTTTCTTTTCGGTTTTTCCAACTTTACTTTAGGGGTTTGTAATGGAGCTAGGTCTTATCATCACTTTCATCGTTGCAGCAGCTGTAATGGTTAAGAAAGAGATGGCAGCAGCTAAATAATCGGTCTATTCATACCATTTTTCTATACTTTTTGATGAATATACCCAAGAAAGCTCCTAGTTTAGGGGCTTTTTTATTACCTTTAACTTGCTGATAGTTATAGTTTAAGTAGGTAATTAACTAAAAAAGCCAGCTTGATAGCTGGCTTTTGTTTTAAAGGTCTAAATTAGAATTGGTAATCTAGGCTCACACCCCAGTTTCGACCAGGTTGAGAGTAGTAGTCCATGTTTGAGACACTAGATTTACCTGATAAGTCATCATATAGATGATATTTCTTATCTAGAGCATTAAACAGACCTGCTCGCAATGTTAAATCTTGCATTGGACGGTAGTAAGCAGTTAGGTCAACGACGGTATATCCATTAACATCAACGTTTTCGACAGAATTGCCCATTCGATCGGTCATTGACGTCCAATCTGTCTTAGCAGCAACCATAGTAATGTTCATAACACCACCATATGTTTGGTTAGGGTTATCGTAGCCCAAACCGACGATAGAAGTGAGTGGAGCAACGCTGTTGATCGCTTCACCTGTTTTCTTATCCTTACCTTCAGAGTATGCAATAGATAGTTTGGTATATGTACCTTCTGGTAAGTCAAAAGCCTTGTCCATAAGCAGGGTACTAGATAGTTCGGCACCGTAGATTTCTACTTTGTCTAAGTTCTTGTTGGTGTAGATAGTCTTAGAACCATTAGAGCCCGTAGCAACAGTTTCGATAAAGTTATCGTATTGGTTGAAGTAAGTGGCTAGCTCAAAGCGGCCAAACTCATTGTTGCCTCTAAAGCCCACTTCGTAAGAAATGCTGCTTTCGGCTTTTAGATCCGGATTAGGTTCAACTATCGCACCTTCATCATACAAATAGTACAAGTCATACACGGTTGGAGCTTTAAAGCCTGTACTGATCTTAGCGAATGTAGAGAACTTGTCAGTCAGGTGGTACACAGTACCAATATTACCTGTAATGGCAGAATCGCTGTTCTTAGATACCGTGTTTGTGTAGCTAGGCGTTTGCTCTGGATTTGACTCAAATGAATCGAATCGCAAGCCGCCTGTAACAACCAGTTTTTCATCCATTAGGAAGACATTGTCTTGTACGAAAGCACCCCATTGCGTAAGAGTCGCGTTCGGACTTGTACCTTTAGTGCTCGGTGCAGACGTACCAGAGTCAAGGAAGTAATCAGTATTGCTTAGCTCAAAGTCATTTTTAATATAGCTCAGGCCATAAGTCACTTCGTGTGTAGAAGAGTCATTCTCGATGATTTTGTTCAACTGTGAGTTAAACTGGATTGAATTGTCTTGCGTATCGCGAACACGGACTCGTTTGCCTTTAGCATCTGTAGTATCGCCATTATCATTAACGGATTGTGAATCTTGGTAAGATAAAGACCAGTTTAGCTGATCGGCGATAGCAGCATTAAGCATCCACTCATGTTCCAATGTCACACGAGTTCGTTTGTTATTGTCGTCATTGAAAGCGTTACTGTAGTTATAAGGTGGAGTCGACGATAGCTTTTCTAGATCCGTTTCTTCGTACTTGAAGTCATGATGCTCGACTGTTATTCCCAAGCGATGTTGTTCATTTAACTGGTAGTAAGCTTTTGCTAGAAGGTTTTGAACTTTCTTGTCTGCTGGATTGGCTGCACCACGATCATCACCTTCAATATCGGCTCCGTCGCCATGCTTTTTAGTCTCATTTCCGTCTGCGTAGGTAAGCATTAACAGCGTTTCTAGCTTGTCTTTACGCATTGCCCACGTTCCGGTCGTTTTGAATGTTTCATCAGCAGATGTGTAGCCAGTTTTAATGCCAAAACGGTGTTCATCGCCATCAGTGATGAGGATATCGTCCGGATTCTTAGTACGTAGCAGTACAGTACCACCAAGTGCATCAGAACCATATAAGGATGACGATGCGCCTTTATTGACTTCGATGCTATGAAGCGTATCGATTTCAAATGTGTTTTGATGTTTAGCCTGAGTACCGCCACCAGAGTTGTACGGTACTGGTTGTTGAACGTCATCAACCATTACCTTAACTCGGCTCTGCTCCATACCGCGGATATTGAAGCCTGAGATACCAAAACGTCCGGAACCTTGAGCATTAACACCAGGAGTATACTTAAGCGCTTGTTTTACATCTGTCGAAAGTGTGTTGTCGATTTCTTCGGATGAAACTGTTTCAATAGAAGAGCTGACATCCGCTTTGTTTTGTTCAGTACGAGTCGCTGAAACAACAACTTCATCGAAGAGGGCATATTCTTCTGCATGAGCAGTTGACGCAAGGGCCAAAACAATTGAAGCTGACAGGAAAGTTTTCTTATACATTTTATAATTACCTTTGATCCATATAGGTTTTCTTTGAACGGGCAGAATTCTATTGGATCTAAATGATAATTACTATTGTTTGCATTATCATAAATAGTGTATTTATTGCTCTATCAGTACATTGTCTTGAATAAAGCTGATAAATAACAGGTAGTTAAACAATCTGTTTACATATGTAAAGGTTCAAATTGCCATTAGTAAATGTGATGGCTGCCACGTTATAGGTGGTGGTTATTAATAGGGAAGGTAATATTGCAAAGTCCAATAACACTTGAAGCGCTTCATATACTTGATGCAATTGATCGGCGTGGAAGCTTCGCTGCCGCAGCTAATGAGCTTGATAGGGCGCCGTCTTCACTGAGTTACCAGATTCAGAAACTAGAGCAAGATCTTGATATCATGATCTTTGACCGCTCAGGGCATAAAGCCAATTTTACTGAAGCAGGAAAGCTAATACTTGAGCGTGGACGAGACATTCTGGTCGCGACAGACAAACTTGTTAACGACGCAAGTGTCTTGGCCAATGGTTGGGAGCTTGACATTACCCTAGCGTTCGATGGGATCATTCCTGTTGCCAACTTTTTTAACCTTGTTAATGACTTAAGCAATGTCAGCTCAACAAGAATTAAGCTCCAAGAAGAAATACTCGCAGGTTGTTGGGAAGCGTTAAGCTCAGGGCGAGCGGATTTGTTGGTCTGCCCAAAGATGGAAACCTTGCCTCAAGATGTTAAAGCAGAGGTCATTGGTGAGATGGAAATGATCTGGGTTGCAGCGACTGATCATTATGTACACAAACGGAGTGGGGTATTTGACGAGCAGGCGCGAGAAAAATATCGTGTTATAGCGATAGCTGATACAGCCCGTGAGCAGCCAGCAATAAGTGTCAATATTACTCAGCGACAACCAAGACTAACTGTGACTAACTTTTCTGCGAAAGTAGAAGCTTTACGCACGGGGTTGGGTATTGGTACTTTACCAAAAGAGCTCGCAACCCAATTGATCGCAAGTGGCGATTTAAAGCAAATTGCGGATACTCAGTCTCAACCCATTGAGATCATCTTAGCTTGGAAGCGCAATAAAATTGGTGAAGCTAAATCTTGGTGTATTCAATACTTAATCAAGCATTTCAAAGCGTCGTCTAAGATTTAAACAAAGCGTTTCGGTTAATAAAATAAAAGGGAGCTAATCGCTCCCTTTTATTTTTTTGAAACCTAGCCTCGCACACCACCTTGCTGTTGTGCCTGTTTTACTAAAGCCTGACGTTGAGTTTCCTGTTCGTTTTCCACTTTATGTTCCTTATTCATCCCGTGCTCTTCTTGCTGTGGAACGAAAACAAAGTACTTATTAATAGTCATCGAAAGAACCTCTATTTTACAGTTGTAACCATCCAGGTTAGACAATTCACCTAATCACCATCGTTTGATGGAGACTCCATGTTGTAGGTTTCAAAAAATAGAGGATGCTAACTAAGTTAACATCCTCCATAACAGCTAAATTATAGAAGTAGATTTAGGTATTAATAAATACCTTTCTCATCCTTTCAGCTAATTCTTACACGTCGTAGGTAGTAGAAGCCGTGTCGCCGCCTGTACCAGTCCAGTTAGTGTGGAAGAATTCACCACGTGGACGGTCAGTACGCTCGTAAGTGTGAGCACCGAAGTAATCACGTTGCGCTTGAAGCAGGTTAGCTGGTAGACGAGCTGTTGTGTAACCGTCTAGGAAAGATAGCGCAGAAATCGTACATGGCATTGGGATACCAGACTCTAGAGATTTCGCTGCTACTTTACGCCATGCTGCTAGGCTGCTTTGCAGGATGTTTTTGAAGTATTCATCAGAACCTAGGAATGCGATGTCTGGGTTCGCTTCGTACGCATCACGGATGTTGCCTAGGAATGCAGAGCGGATGATACAACCACCACGCCACATTAGTGCTACGTTACCGTAGTTTAGGTCCCAACCGTTTTCGTTAGACGCTTCGCGCATTAGCATGAAGCCTTGAGCGTAAGAGATGATCTTAGATGCTAGTAGCGCTTGACGCAGTGCATCAACCCACTCTTGCTTGTCGCCTTCAACTGGTGTGATTGTTTTACCGAATAGAGATTCAGCTTCAACACGTTGGTCTTTCAGTGCAGATAGGCAACGAGAGAATACCGACTCAGAGATAAGCGTTAGTGGGATACCTAGGTCTAGTGCGTTAATACCCGTCCATTTACCAGTACCTTTCTGACCTGCTGTATCTAGGATCTTCTCAACTAGAGGCTCACCGTCTTCATCTTTGTAGCCAAGGATGTCAGCTGTGATTTCAACAAGGTAACTGTCTAGCTCTGTCTTGTTCCAATCAGCAAATACCGCTTGCATCTCGTCAGCAGACATACCAAGGCCGTCTTTCATGAACTGGTAAGCTTCAGTAATTAGCTGCATGTCACCGTATTCGATGCCGTTGTGTACCATCTTAACGAAGTGACCAGCACCGTCGTTACCAACCCAGTCACAACATGGCTCACCTGCGTCAGTTTTTGCAGAGATACCTTGGAAGATAGGCTTAACCGCTTCCCAAGCTTCAGCAGCGCCACCTGGCATGATTGAAGGACCAAAACGTGCTCCTTCTTCACCACCAGAAACACCTGTACCGATGAAGTGAATGCCTTTTTCACGGCAGTGTGCAACGCGGCGGTTTGTGTCTGGGTAGTTAGTGTTACCACCATCAATGATGATGTCACCTTCATCTAGAAGTGGAATTAGGTTATCAATAAACGTATCTACAACTGCGCCAGCACGTACCATTAGCATCACTTTACGTGGCGCTTCTAGCTTCTCAACTAGCTCTTCTAGAGAATATGCGCCAACGATGTTAGTGCCTTTCGCAGGGCCTTCTAGGAACTCGTCTACTTTCGCAGCAGTACGGTTGTGAGCAACAACTTTAAAGCCGTTGTCGTTCATGTTTAGGATAAGGTTTTGACCCATTACCGCTAGGCCAATTACACCGATATCACCTTTCATTATTTCTCTCCAATTTTCCAATTTGGACGCTCGCACTAAGCGATTTTTGCTGCTGCGTCTGAATCTAAGTACCATTCCGTTTCACCAGCCTTAGACTGGATCTTAGCTGCTGGGTATGGCAGCTCACTAGCAGGAGTGGTATGAATTTCGTTTACGATATCTACTTTACCTGCACCAAGTACAAGGTAGCTGATACGTTTCGCGGCTTCTAATACCTTAGCGGTTTTAGATACGCGGATTTGTCCTGATTCTGGATGAGAAGCTAATACCGATAAGTTCTCATCTTGATAGTCTGTTTGACCTGGGAATAGCGAAGCCGTGTGACCGTCTGCGCCAACACCAAGAAGTATCCAATCGAAGACAGGCGTACCATTTTCAGTCTGGATGATTTCAGCCATCTCATTTGCAAAGCGCTCAGCTTCAACCTTTGGTTCATCTTCACCGCGAATACGGTGAATGTTTTCAGCAGGCAGATTCACTTTTGTAAATAGAAGAGCGTTTGCTTCACCGTAATTGCTTTCTGCATCATCTGGGGCAACACATCGCTCGTCTCCCCACCAGAAGTGTAGGTTTTTCCACTGAATACCTTCAGCATAAGGTGCCTGCGCCAAAAGTTTAAACAGCATCTTTGGGGTACTGCCGCCAGACAGTGAAACGTGAACAGGGCGGTCAAGCTCACTGAAGGCCTTCATGTCATTCGCTAGGCTTTCTACAACTTGGTCGGCAGTTTGAAAAATCTTGTGATTGATCATAGTTCGCAATAATCCGTATCTGTGAGGTTTTTACATGGGAATCGCCACGCGCGTGCGTCACGTTGTAACAAATCGTCAGATTCTTTTGGTCCCCACGTACCACAAGCGTATCCAAATAGGGCTTGTGGATCTTGTTTGAAGTCTAAAATTGGTTGAACGTATTTCCAACACGCTTCAACGGCATCGCTACGTGCAAACAAAGTTGCATCGCCATTTAGTGCATCAAGCAGAAGACGCTCGTATGCCGTTAGCATTTGCGTTTCTTGCAGAGACGCGTAGTGGAAGTTCATTTTCACTTCTTTAGCATTAAAGCCTGCGCCTGGCTCTTTAAGGCCAAAGCTCATCTGAATCCCTTCGTCTGGTTGAATGCGGATAATCAGTTTGTTTTCCGGAGCATTCTGGCCAAATACTGGGTGAGGTGTTTGCTTAAAGTGGATGACAACTTCAGTAACGCGAGTCGGAAGGCGTTTACCTGTTCGTACGTAGAATGGCACGCCATTCCAACGCCAGTTGTTGATGTATGCCTTAAGGCCAACGTACGTTTCGGTGCGAGAGTCTTCCGCTACACCAGGTTCGTCACGGTAGCTAGGCAGGAACTCTCCACGCACGTCTGATTCTGTGTACTGACCCAATACTAGGTTGTTACGCAAATCATCTTCTTCTAGCGGCTTCAAACACTGAAGAACTTTGACAACTTCATCGCGCATTGAGTCTGCATTGATCTGCGCTGGCGGTTCCATACCAACCATAGCGAGAACTTGCAGCAAGTGGTTTTGGAACATGTCACGAACCGCGCCTGAACCGTCGTAATACCCGCCACGTTCTTCAACACCCAAGAATTCAGCTCCAGTGATTTCTACATAATCAATGAAGTTGCGGTTCCATAGAGGTTCGAACATCGCGTTAGAGAAGCGGAATACCAGCAGGTTTTGTACCGTCTCTTTACCCAAATAATGGTCAATACGATAGATTTGGTGCTCTTGGAAATGTTCATGAATCTCATTGTCTAGTTTTTGAGCAGATTCAAGATCATAACCAAATGGCTTCTCAATAATCAGGCGCTTCCATCCATCTTCTTCACTGTTTAGTCCATGGGCGGCTAGGCTTGCTGGAATAACGCTGTACAAACTTGGAGGCGTAGCGAGATAGAATAGGGTGTTTCGCTGATCAAATGCGTATTGCTCAGAAAGTTGATCAAGACGCGTCGAAAGCTTGCTGTAGTCAGCGGTGTCAGATGTGTTGATTGCCTGATAATGCAAATGATTAATAAAAGCATCGAGAGTTGCTGGTTCAGTCTTCTCCATTTCCTGGAGTGAACGTTTCAACTTTTCTCGGTAGGAGTCATCACTGTATTCAGTTCGGCTTACACCTAAAATAGCGAAGTTTTCAGGTAGCTGTTTGTTGGAGTAAAGGTGGTATAAAGCAGGGATCAACTTGCGATAGGTTAAGTCGCCCGAAGCACCAAAAATAACGATGCTGCTGTTTTCTGGAATTACCATCATCTTTCCCTTAGAAACGAGGTAGTTAGCATGTGCCTAAGTTGTTGGCACTAAAGTTTGCCAACGGTATCAACGACACCTCAAATTATAAAATAGGTCGTACCTATTGTATTGATAGGCAAAACCAAAAATTCATGCCATTTGAATTATTGATTGCAACTGGTTTAGTAACAAGTCACGGCGATATTCACAGATGGCAGCGTATTGTCTATGACTATTTGACATACATCAACCTTTGAGAGGGCAATCGATTAAATATTGACTAGTAGTTAACGTAACTTGTTGATAATAAAAGCTAGAGCGAAATTTTATGGTACGGGCCTGGATTGGAGCTAAAACTCTATATCAGTGTAACTGGTAGGATCAGAAGTGTGATTTTATGAAGGTTTTTACTCGTCTAGTATGAGATTCGCGATCAACAGCGGTTATTTGCGTCTTATCGAGGAATCGATGTGCATATTCTTGGTCGATCGATTGTTCTAAGAAAATGAGATATAACTTCGGGTCTATGTGGCCACTGGTGGCCATATCCGTCATGATTTCAATGGATTCGGATAGAGTCTTTGCTTTCTTGTAAGGTCTATCACTAGACGTGAGTGCTTCAAAAACATCAGCTATCGCCATTACTCTTGCCGGAAGGGAGAGCTCTTCTTCATATAACCCCTTAGGATATCCGCGACCATCTATCCGTTCATGGTGACCGCCAGCGATTTCCGGAACGTTTTTCAAATGTTCTGGGTAAGGTAAACGTTTGAGCATCATTATGGTTTGAATGATGTGATCGTTAATAATAAAGCGCTCTTCTGAGTTTAAGGTACCGCGCTCAATAGATAAATTGTACAGTTCTCCACGGTTGTATTTCAAATCGCTTGGTTTTAGTACGAATTCTTCCTGCCAAAAGTCCTGAGGTTTACTGTTATTATCCCAATGGATCTCATGTACCTGCTTGTCTGTTAGCAGTGTTTCTTGTACTGGAAGGTTTTTACGATCGCCAGCGCGCGCCTTTTCTACCCATGATACGCCAACTTGATCGTCTAGCGTTCTTGTCCATTTGTACCGACTAATGGCATTGAGGCGATCAAGGGCATCTTTGCTCATCGACTCTCCACCGAGATTACATTCACCAATAAATGCAAAATCATCGTCTAACTGTTGATGTTTTTGCTCTAAAGTGTTGCTCAATTTCTCTTCATCCTCGCCATTAGCAACCCCTTTCCAATACTCAATCTCAGCTTGTGATTTTAATAGTTCGAACCGCATACGGACTTCATGAATACGGTCATAAATTGTTTCTAGTTTGGTGGCTTTATCGATAACGTATTCCGGCGTGGTTACCTTGCCGCAATCATGGAGCCACGAGGCTAAGTGCAACTCTTCCCACTGTTCTTTTGACATGCTGAATAATGGGAAGTGAGTGTCATCTTCAACCGCGGCTTGCACAAGCATTTTGGTTAGCTCGGGCACACGTTGGCAATGGCTGCCTGTGTAGGGCGATTTGGTATCAATGGCAGAGGCAATCAGTTCGACAAATGCATTAAGCATCTCTTTTTGTTGCTCGATTCGGTCAATATTCTCTTTAGCTATCTCAGCAAAACTCAACAGTTCCTTCAAAAATGCATGTTTATCAGCTTGTGCTTGGGTAATTGCGCGCTCATATCCTAATAGCAAAATTCCGACCGGCTGATTATCGCGGTTGAGTAAAGGAAACAGGTAGACATCGGAATTAAAAAGAGACTCTCGATAATTCGCTACGGCGTTATCTTCACGATTTAGATGGACGATTTCACCCTTGGCTAGTTCAGTCTTAACCCATGCTGTATGTTCTATGAGTTCGTTTACATCAATCTTGAACGGGATGATTGCGTGATTTGCAGCAGCAGAGTAGCGACTTTCTTTTTCGTTTTTTATGTAAAGTACGATTGTTTCTGCTCTTGTAACCAAGAAACTTTGATGCGCGATTGTTTTTGCCAAAACTGAAAAGTCAGTATTGCTCGCCGTGTCTCTTAGTAGTCGCAATAAGTCATATAAGGTGTGCTCCATTAGCTCTATCGACTCGGTAAGGTTTGCTACTTCCTTAATTACGCTCTTCGAGTAACGTGTTTTCTTGAAATCAAAACGAGCAATATTATCGGTTTGACGCATTAATGCGTGCAACGGATTGGCTAAGCGCCGCGCAACCAGCCACACAACGATAAAACTCATGAGTAGCATCGCAATGGCTACGCTCACTTGTTTATCCCTCATGGAGAGCAAAGAAGCAAGCAAGTCGTCTTGAGGTGTTGCTTCAGCTAGTAATAACCGAGTTTGCTTGTTCAAACTAACTGGCGTTAAAGTGACAGACCATTTTTTGCTATCAGCTACGACCGTTTCGTAAATTATTTGGCTTGAGCTACGATCAATCACCCGTTCAAATACGGTCCCTAATAGCGAGCTTGAAGTGATTTCACCATCTGTTTCTTCGATATCATTTAGATTATGGTGAGCTAACACCTTAAACTGGTTATCAAACAACACCAGCTTGGTGTTTTCAGAGTAGCCCATTTGACTGATTTGATCTGAGAGGGACGTTAGGGTGAAGTCCGCTCCGACAACTTTGGTACCATCGGGGGATTTACGTGACAATGTCACGCCATTGGTTTTGAGAAAGTAAAAAAAATATGGCTCTGTCAGCCTGATAACCCCATCTTTGTCAGCATTGATGTACCATGGCCTAACTCTAGGGTCGAACTGATTATCTTTTGTCTTACGATGTCCTAAGCTTCTGTATGCTCCATCTAAAAAGTAGAACTCGTTTAAACCAGAAACACGTGTTGTATTTATCATCAGTGACGCTTTATTCGGAGCATCAAATCTCTCACGATCAGCATTGGTTCTTAATGCTCTCACTAGAGTAAAGTCACCAGATTCGTTGGCATAGTAGAGCGCCACGACGCCCGGATTTCTCTGAAAGATAGTTTGTAGTGAAGTCAAAAAGCGAATGTGCTTGATTGGCGAGTTATGGTCGTCAATGGCGCGACTCATCGACATAAAATCGAGTGTGGTTAATATTGGTCCAGCTTTGACTTGAAAAGTAGATTCAAGCTTACGGCTATTCTCTCTGCTTAGTTCTTTAGCGCTGCCAATAAGCAGCTCTTGCGCGTGTTTATAGCTAATAGCAATGAGTACTGAACCTACTAATGTAGTCAGGACAAGAAACAGAGTAGTGATATGAATACTTAAAGAGTAGCGGCGTTTTTTCATAGCTCGACCATAAACACGACACCTAGTAAGTATCGATCAATTCCTGAATCCTGCAAAACTTCAAATTATTAATAATAAATTGTTATCTGTATTTTATTGTCTATTGAAGAGCATGAAGTACAAGCAAGAAGTTAAATTGGCTGATAACATAAGAGCAACCTTCACTGTTAAAAAAGATCTATGAACCTCGTTATCGACACCCATACTCACACATACGCCAGCGGTCATGCCTACAGCACTTTGATAGAAAACGCGCGGATGGCGAAAGAAAATGGTCTAGAGATGTTCTGCACCACCGATCATGCTGAATCAATGCCAGGTGCACCCCACTATTGGTTTTTTTCCAACCAACGTGTCTTACCAAGGTTCATTGAAGGTGTTGCGGTAATCCGTGGTGTAGAGTCAAATATTCTCAATACAGACGGGGAGGTGGATGTCCATCCGACTTCTTATAAAAGCCTTGATTGGGTTATAGCGAGCTTTCATGAGCCTGTTTTCAAGCCAAGAGACAAACAATCTCATACGCTAGCGCTGCTAAATACCATTAAAAGCGGTAAGGTAGATGCACTTGGTCATCTAGGTAACCCCAACTTCGATTTTGATTATGAACAAGTGTTGAGATGTGCGAAAGAGCATAACGTTGCCATAGAAATTAATAACACTACCTTAAAAGGCAATAGTCGCGTAGGCAGTGTTGAACGTTGCGCGGAGATTGCGAAACTCGGTAAAGAGATTGGGGTTTACTTCACAACAGGCAGTGACGCTCACTTTTGCCAAGATGTAGGCAACCTTTCAAAAGTCTCAGATCTTTTAGATAAAGTCGGGGTGGATGACTCGCAAGTCATTACGCACAGTGTAAAGCAATTCCTAGCGTTCTTGGTGCTTCGAGGTCATTCAACCATTTCTGAGTATCAGCATTTATAAGTTGATACAATATTCGCTTCTAGTGTGCTGACTAAATTCAGTACACTCCCTGTTCCTATTCCCACACAAAAGAAAAATATAATGAGAAAGTTAATCCCAGTTTTAGCCTTAGCCATGTCAGCACAAGTTTTTGCGAGTGATTTTGATCTTAAAGCTGCAATGAAGCAGATGAAAGTAGAGTTTAAACATGCCGCTGAAGCGACCGAAGTTAGCGAAATGAAATCTGCTGTAAGTAACCTTTCTGAGTTAGTCGAGCAGTCTAAGCGCGGTAATTACCCACCTGAAAAATTTGATATTTATTTTGAGGGCTTTAGTAAGCTTTCCGTAGCGCTTGATTCTGTTGAGAAGAAACTAGACTCGGGCGATCTAGAAGCGGCAAAATCTGAGTTAAAAACTGTCGATGATCTACGAGTGGAATACCACGATAAACGTAACCCAAGTATTTGGAGCAAGCTGTTCGGCTAATAAGTCAGCAAATTTCGATTTGGCAATGCTAATACCATGATCCTTGTTAGGTTTTTTAGCGAGCCTTACTGAGTTTGTTAGTAAAAGGTTATATATTTACTCTCAATTGATTGAGAGTGACTATGATACGGACATCAAGCTTCAAGCGAACTATGCTCATCGCAAGTGCCCTAAGTTGGGTGCTTGTGACTTTGATGCCTGTAATCAATGCTCATGGTGCCAGTGCTGGCGTGTGGGCGACACTTTGTACCATCAATGGATTTGAGCTAGTCCAAGTCGAAGAGGGAAAGGTTGAAACTCAGCACAGTAAGCCTTGTCCATTTAGTCACTTCTCAAGCTTCCACCAAGACACACTTCCAACACCCACTCACTCTAGAAGAACATCGATAGCGACATTCGACTCGTACGCTTATTTGGCTCTAAGTGAACGATTTCAGCTCGCTGTCCCACGAGCGCCACCGACACTAACTACAATCAACTTCATATAAATCAAATAACAAAGGCTAGGGTCTGTTGACCCAATACGCCACTTAGTAAAGTAAAGCTCAGCACTAACGACTCGACTATGTTTCGGGATTTTTGCTGTGCGCTCAAAAAGGAAATTGTAATGTTGGGTAGTCAATCTCAGACTCAACCTAAGGGCTCACTACGTTCATCTCAAAGTGACGACTCAAACAAGGTTAAAGCAAAAGCACGTTATTTTCTCACATGGCGTTGGCACTTCTATGCAGGTCTTTTCGTTATCCCATTTATGCTCATGTTAAGTCTTACTGGGCTTGTGATGCTATTTGATGACGAAATTGAACAAGCAAGATACAGTGAAATCATCGCAGTTGCTCCGCAGGCGCAAACTCTACCACCTTCTATTCAACTGCGTTCAGTCAAGGAAAAGTATCCAGACTCGCAAATCACCCAATTTGTAGCGTCTGACTCAAGTGCAAAGGCGAACAGATTCAATGTTAGGCATGAAGATGGTCAGTCTGTTTTAGTGACGGTCAATCCATACTCCGGTGAAGTTCTAGGCGAAATCGATCGCAGTGACAGTTGGTATCAACTTGCTAATGATATCCATGGAACATTGCTGATTGGTAAATCAGGAGATTACTTGATTGAAGTGTCTGCGAGTTTAGGCATTCTGCTGGTGGTCAGCGGCATTTATCTGTGGTTACCAACAGATAATGCCACTAAGGCTGGTTTTCTCAAAATACGTATGCGTAGTGGTTCGCGTGTTCTAATGCGAGATCTCCACGCCAACTTAGGGGGAACACTTTCGATCGTTTTACTGCTGTTTCTACTTTCCGGTCTTGCATGGGCAGGGGTATGGGGCGCCAAAATGGTCCAAGGTTGGAATACATTCCCTACCTATTACACGTGGGGGGAGAAACCGCAATCTTCTTTAATTCACGCAGACTTGAACCACGGTAGCGAGGAAGAAATGCCTTGGAACTTAGAACTCGCTACAGTGCCTGAATCGCAAGGTTATCATAGAGGGCATCACGAGCATCATTCTGCTCAACCTTTCGATATCTCTCAGAGCGTAGGAATCGATCACATCATAAGCAAAGCAACATCACTCGGCTTCACCCAATTTAAAGTCTACTTACCTCAATCTGAGACTGGCGTTTACACTGTATCTGCTAACTCAATGGCGGGAGATGTTACTGACCCAAGAAAAGATAGGACGACACACTTTGACCAATACACTGGAGAAGTGCTCGTTGATGTTACTTGGGATGACTACAATGTTGTCGCTAAGTTGATGGCCGCTGGGGTTTCACTTCACCAAGGTGATTTAAGCATCGTAAATAAATTGCTGAATGTTTTCTTCTGTTTAGCGTTTATCGTTATTTCAGTTACCGGGGCTTTGATGTGGTGGGTACGTCGCCCGTCTAATCAGAATAAGTTGGGTGTGCCAGCCCGTTTCGAACAAGACGGTATTTGGAAGGTTGGCGCCGCAACCATAATATTGGTGAGCGTTCTTTTCCCTTTGGCTGGCGTGACCATCATTAGCGTATTAATCCTAGATACGTTGCTCGTTAAAAGAAGTCCAAAATTGAAAGCCTATTTGTCATAAACAACAAGCCCCGATTTCGGGGCTTGTTCTTATCTTGCGCTCAACTGCTGCGTCATGTAATCAATAAATCCACGCAATCGGGCTGGCATGTATTTGTTTTGCGGGTATTGCATGGCGATTGCGCCATGATAGTTACTTTTTATCGTCCAATCAGCGAGTACAGGAATCACTTCGTTGTTTTCAATCGCCTCTGAGACAACAAAGTCATGAAAAATGCCAATACCTAGCGCATTTTTAACCCCAGTTAATCGCATCTGTGAATGGTTGACCGCGTAACGACCTGAGACTCCCACTGAGTGATACTCGTCTTCTTTAAAGAAATCCCATATATGATCGCTGTCGGTTTCTGCGAGATAGAGGCAATCGTGTTCAGTCAGCTGTGTTGGGTGTTTAGGCATCCCGCGTTTGGCAATGTAGTCGGGGCTGGCACAAAGAACTAAGTTGGTTTTACTGACTTCTTTGAGTACCAAGTTCTCGTCAGGCTTATCCGTCAGTTTAAACGCAACATCAATACCATCACGGATTAGGTCGATTTCACCATCTGCCGCGCGCAATTTTAGCTGTATTTCAGGGTACTTTTGTAAAAACGGTACAACATGGGGCTGTAATACGGAGTTTAAGAATGCTTCAGGCGCTGCAACTGTTAATGCTCCAGACATATCTTGATGGTCTGTTGTCGAGAGTTCCACTGCGCGCTTTGCTGCATCAACCATCACTAAAGCTTGGTCATACACCTGTTGACCAGAGTGGGTAATAATCAACTTACGCGTAGTGCGCTCGAACAATTTGACTGAAAGGGATGTCTCTAGTCGCGTTACCAATTTGCTTAGTGCAGAAGGGGTCACATCGAGAATCTTAGCCGCAGCAGTAAAACTCCCTTCATCAACGATCAGAATAAAACTCGCTAGATCGGGAAGTAGAGCAATCAACTTCGTGTTCTTCATTTCAATGGCTTCAAATAACTATTTATAGCCATTCTATACCCTATAAATGTGACGGTCATCATTAAAAGGCGTTATTTGTGCCTTAGATTCAATAATGTTTTTCCAACTAACGGGATAATGAAAAACACGTGCTTGAATTACACTTACAACATCAGATTTTGGCTCTAGCAATCGGCTAGAACCTTACAATAAGCAATGCGCATAATAACTAGGAAGGAATTTGAAATGTCTTCTGCATTCTACGAACAGATTCAAACCCAAATTGAAGAAGTAAAGGCTGAGGGTCTTTACAAGTCAGAGCGTGTGATTACGTCTCAGCAGCAAGCGGCTGTTAAGATCTCTACTGGTGAAGAAGTACTTAACTTCTGTGCAAACAACTACCTTGGTCTTGCGAACCACCCAGAGCTAATTGAAGCGGGTAAGCAAGGTATGGACGTACACGGTTTCGGTATGGCTTCTGTTCGCTTTATCTGTGGTACACAAGACATCCATAAAGAACTAGAACAAAAATTGTCAAAGTTCCTAGGTAAAGAAGATACGATTCTTTACACCTCTTGTTTCGATGCGAACGCAGGCCTATTTGAAACCATTCTAGGCAAAGAAGATGCAATCATTTCTGATGCTCTTAACCACGCTTCAATCATTGATGGTGTTCGTCTGTGTAAAGCTATGCGCTTCCGCTACTCGAACAACAACATGGAAGAGCTAGAGCAGCAACTTATCGCGGCTAAAGAAGCGGGTGCTCGTCATATTCTTATCGTGACTGACGGTGTGTTTTCTATGGACGGTGTGGTAGCAAACCTACCAGCTATCTGTGACCTAGCAGATAAGTACGGCGCATTGACTATGGTTGATGATTCTCACGCTGTTGGTTTTATGGGTAAAACCGGTGCGGGTACGCACGAATACCATGATGTCGTAGATCGCATCGACATTATTACGGGTACGCTAGGTAAAGCGATGGGTGGTGCTTCAGGTGGTTACACATCTGGTAAAGCGGAAGTCATCGATTGGCTACGTCAGCGCTCGCGTCCTTACTTGTTCTCGAACTCAGTTGCCCCGGCCATTGTTAACGCTTCTATCCGCGTTCTTGACCTTCTAGAGCAAAGCGGCGACCTACGTGACCAACTATGGGAAAACGCAGCGCATTTCCGTACGCGTATGGAAGCGGCAGGTTTCACTATGGGTGGTGCAGACCACGCAATCATTCCAATCATGCTTGGCGACGCTAAAGTAGCGGCCGAGTTTGCAGAGCGCGCTCTTGAAAAAGGTATCTATGTTATTGGGTTCTCATTCCCAGTCGTACCTAAAGGTCAAGCGCGTATCCGTACACAAATGTCAGCAGCACACTCACGTGAGCAGCTAGACCGAGCGATCGATGCATTTATCGAAGTAGGTCGTGACATGGAGATCATTAAATAATGAAAATCAAAGCACTATCAAAACTTAAGCCTGAAGAAGGCATCTGGATGACAGAAGTGGACAAGCCAGAGCTTGGTCACAATGATCTTCTTATCCGTATTAAGAAAACGGCAATCTGTGGTACTGACGTTCACATCTATAACTGGGATGAGTGGTCGCAAAACACAATCCCTGTGCCTATGGTTGTCGGCCATGAATACGTCGGTGAAGTGGTAGGTATTGGCCAAGAAGTTCGCGGTTTTGAAATTGGCGACCGAGTATCGGGTGAAGGCCATATTACCTGTGGTCACTGTCGTAACTGTCGCGGCGGTCGTACACACTTATGTCGTAATACTGTCGGCGTGGGTGTTAACCGTGAAGGTGCGTTCGCTGAATATCTTGTTATTCCAGCATTTAACGCATTTAAGATCCCTGAAGGTATCTCTGACGATTTAGCCTCTATCTTTGACCCGTTTGGTAACGCTGTTCATACGGCGCTGTCTTTTGATCTTGTTGGCGAAGACGTATTAATTACCGGCGCTGGTCCTATCGGTATCATGGCGGCAGCAGTTGCTAAACACGTAGGTGCTCGTCACGTTGTCATTACTGACGTTAACGAATACCGCTTAGATCTAGCTCGTAAAATGGGCGTAACTCGCGCAGTAAACGTTGCTGAGCAAAAGCTTGAAGACGTTATGGAAGAGCTTGGCATGACAGAAGGCTTTGATGTTGGTCTTGAAATGTCTGGCGTACCTTCTGCGTTCAACTCGATGCTAAAAACAATGAATCATGGTGGCCGTATCGCACTACTAGGTATTCCACCATCAGATATGGGCATCGATTGGAACCAAGTAATCTTTAAAGGTTTAGTGATCAAAGGCATCTACGGTCGTGAAATGTTTGAAACTTGGTACAAGATGGCTTCATTGATTCAATCTGGCCTAGATCTAACGCCAATCATTACTCATCACTACAAGATCGATGATTTCCAACAAGGTTTTGACGCTATGCGTAGCGGTAAGTCTGGAAAAGTTATCCTAGATTGGGAGTAGGGAAATACTAAGTTAATAGAGGTTTGTTGCTATCTACCTAGTTACCGATTATCCGGGCAGTGAATAGTAACAAATAGCCCTGATTTCCACCTAGAAACGCCCCAAGAACTGAATGACGCCTCGAGTTAAATCGAGGCGTCTTTTTTGTATCCAGCAATAGTGCCTTGTAGATTTTCCCATTTCTAGTTAACGGGTGATTCGAATAAGGAACCTAATCGAATCACCACATGATTTGAATAATTTAGTTATTCAAATCATAATATGATTTGAATAAGAGCAATTTTCAAATCAAGGTGTTGTTATGTGGATCTGGGAGCAAACAAATTGGCCTCACTTTTGTTGGGATGAAACGGCCGTAGATCCGTTGCTTAGGAAGACACGACTAAACCAAGGTGTCTTACTGGGTAGGATGACTAGCCAGCCTCATGATCAGAATCAAAGTATGCTCGATACCTTGTTAGCAAACATCGTCCATTCTAGTGCGATAGAGGGTGAAAAACTGAACGCATTTTCAGTTCGTTCTTCGCTCGCGAACAAACTCGGTTTGACAGAAGAGCGTCCTTTCCCAACGACGGAACAAACAGATGGGCTTGCCGAGATTATGCTTGATGCCGTCGATAATCTTGACGCACCTCTTACCTTAGAAAGAATCCTACATTGGCACGATAGACTTTTCCCTGAAGGCTACGCGCTGTTTAACCCTGTTGTTGGCGGTCAACTCAGAGGGACTGCGCCCATGCAGGTAGTATCGGGGCGAATCGATAGACCAATTGTTCACTTTGAAGCACCGGGGAGAGAGAGGCTTGATAAGGATCTTGATCAGTTCGTGGCTTGGTTCAATCATTCAAGGCAAGACTCGACTATGGATCCATTGCTTCGAGCGGCCATCTCACACCTGTGGTTTGTTACTCTGCATCCACTCGATGATGGTAATGGGCGAATCACGCGTTTGTTAACCGATTTAGCTCTAGCTCAAGCGGATCAGCAATCAGTTCGTTTTTATGCGATGTCAGTAGGCATACTTGCAAATCGCAAAAGCTACTATGAAATATTAGAAAAAACGCAGAAGGGTGATGTCGATATTACCGACTGGGTAGTCTGGTTTCTCGACGTACTGAATGAAACCTTTGATGAGGTCTTAAAAGAGATTCAACAAACGGTATTTAAAACCAATTTCTGGCGAGATGTCGATCAGACTCGGCTAGGGGCAGAGCAAGTGAAAGTTCTAAATAGAATGCTTGACGGTGACTTTGCTGATGGTATCAATACCTCCCAATATCACAAAGTGGCGAAAGTCAGCAAACCTACAGCGACTCGTCATTTAACTGCGTTAGTAGAGCAGGGGTGTTTAGTGAAATCAGGTGCGGGACGAAGTACTCGGTATGTGCTTGCTAAGTAAAGCCAAAAACAGCGTAAACTCTCATAATAATTCATTGATATTTATATAGATTTCAAATCCTTTGCACCTGCTTCCAACTATTGTAGGTAATCATAGTTTTCTATCTGTTCATGGCATTTCTCACCAACGTATTATGGCAAATCAACGTTAGTGAAAGATAGGAATAAAAATGAACAAAACACTATTATCAATTGGCTTAGCAACAGCGCTAGTCGTTACTACTGTACATTCTGCACAATGGAGTTATGAAGGAGATACAGGACCAGAGCACTGGGGAAAGTTTGGAGCAGAGTGTGAAACAGGGAAGAACCAAAGCCCAATAGACGTTAAAGATCAAGTAGCAGCAAACATCGCAGAGTTAAATCTAGATTATTCTGGACAGGTCACAGCACTGACCAACAATGGACATACGCTACAAGGAGTGGTTGAAGGAGATAATACTTTCACTGTTGATGGCAAGGCGTTTAACCTCGTTCAGTTTCACTTTCATACACCATCAGAAAATCTAATCAAGAGTCAAAGTTTCCCACTCGAAGCCCACTTCGTAAATGCGGATAGCAATGGCAACCTAGCGGTGCTAGCTGTTATGTATAACACGTCTGTAACTAGCAATAGTGAAATTACCACTCTACTAGAGACATTACCAAAGTCAGGTGAAACTGTTTCGTTGAATCATTCTATTAACGTAGCGGATATGATCCCGGATACAGAGCACTACTATCGCTTTAACGGCTCACTAACAACGCCGCCATGTTCGGAAGGTGTTCGCTGGTTTGTTCTAAAGCAACCGCAGACTTTAAGTAAGGACCAAACCCAATTGCTTAAACGAGTCATGGGGCAAAACAATAGACCGATACAAGCAAAGAATGCCCGTTTGGTGCTAGACAACGAATAAAGAAGCACACAGCGCCAGTTTGATCTGGCGCTTTTTATATATTGTTAAACAGGACTTCTAATCGAAACGTTGCTTTTGCTTCACCTGCTCTTTGCGTGTCTTGTTCACGATTCCAGTTGTATTCAGGTATTAACTCGTAAAACAACCAGGAGCGCCAAAAGTTTTGCCTGTATGTGACTGATACATGTGTGTTCTTAATGTAATGAAAAGGTCGATTGGTTCCTGAGGTGCTTACTTGATAGCTAAGTGCCTGTTGGTCAGATATATGCTGATAGAGCGTTAAACCTGTACCCACTTCCCAACCTTTAATATCACTTTCATACAGGGCGTAGTTGCTCCAGCGAAGCAAAAACTCACGATTTATCGAATAATCTAAGTCAATATCGGTAGATTCACCCGTAACGCTTTTCTTCTGATATAACTTTTGAGTAACGCGCAGTAACCAATCGTCACTAATGGGGTAGGTATATCGAAAACGTCCTTCGATACCTGGTTTCGCATTGACCTTAAGGTTAAAACTATAGCGTTCTTTACTCAGCCAATCGTACCTAAGACCAAGCGTATTCTCTGCATCTTCGCCAGTTTGAGGAAACAGGTCGAATAGGCCGTCTTCTTCGTCTGATTCGAAGACCACTTTTAAACGCTTGGTCACTTTCGGCAAATGAAACCGTGCTTTGAATCGAGTCTTAAACTTGTATCCTTCCCCCTCGACATACGAGAAGTCATTTCTCCAACGGACGGTGCTACCAGCTCGCGCGTCTTGATCGGAACGCTCATCAACGAAAAAACTGTCGAACCAGATCGCAGGCTCGCAAAGCTTGGTATTCACATAGTTAAAAGCTGAATCAAGGATTTGAGCGCTATCAGGCTGGCTATGGCAATCGGAGTAATCGATTTCACCATCGGCGTACGTTGCTGCAGATAAAAAGGTAGAGATGAGAACTAGGTAGCGCAATTGACTAATACATTCTGGGGCTTAGAGATAGAGTATGTCGAAAACATATTCAGAAGGTCAATACTTTATCGAGTCACGGCAATAAATTCATAGAGCCAACCTAATAACGGTTGGCGAATTCTTTATTTACCTTGAGCTATCTGTGCGTACTGGCGTAGCAGATCGGTCAGCGTCGTTACCCATTCAAGAGCATTTTGTGGTGACTGTTTGACAATGATTTCAACGTGATTGCAATGAGTCTCGAGAGGGATCGCTCGTTCAAGATGAAAAGAAACCGAGTAGAAATGCCACAATAACAAGCGCTGCATACGCTCAATATTTTGTTTCTTGCTTTCTGATTCTTCAAACAGAGCAGGGAGCTCGCTAAGCGCGATAGCACTCATGCGCAACATCGCGTCGAATTGCGCTTCTTGAAGCTTATCATCGTTTTCAGCTTCATCTAAATCAAAAGTAAAAAGCTCAGTCATAGATTCCTCTGGCACCAAACGGTGAACCATTCTTAGGCTGAGTTCTTCTAGCTCTTCTCGTGGCATCTGAGTTAAGCAATGATAAGTGTAATCACGTTGCATGCTGGTCTTTTGGCAAAATTAAATGGGTAGGTATTCTAACGATTTTAACAATAATTACTACTTGAAAGCCCAACATAAAAAAGCCCCGCAAAATCTGCGGGGCAATATTCGTTGTGTTTGCTAGTAGCCATTGACGTTGTTAGAGAATCTATTTTTGTTACCAAAAAGTACGTTAAGAATTCTTACTTAAAATTAGATGCTTTCCCTAGAACCGCAAACTTTATGATGAGTTTTGTAATGTATATTGCTCAATACTGTGATCTTAGTTCAATGTTTTATAGCAATAGAGTTCATATTGCCCAAACAGTACAAATGGGAGTTTGAAAAGATTCAATAGCTATTCATGCATAAGTTTGGTTACTGAGTGAACGGTTGAACGTTTGCGTGAAAATATGTGATGAATATCTCATATCTGGCGCTATAATTTCCGCCCGGTTGAGAGTAACAGCTCTACCAATACAAGCCGTCACAGGGAATGGTGAATGACCCCATGGACCGGACCAGCTGCCTATTCAATGCTTGTAGAGGTAATCTTTAATGAATGTTTTGTTTGGCTTAATCGGTGTAATCGCATTGTTATTGTGTGCGGTTTTACTATCTGAAAGTCGTAAATCAATTAACTGGAAAACAGTGTCTCGTGCGCTGTTACTTCAAGTCGGTTTTGCCGCCCTGGTGCTTTATTTCCCGTGGGGTCAAGCGGCCCTAACAAGTCTAAGTAGCGGTGTTTCTAGCTTGCTTGGTTTTGCCGATGAAGGGATTGGATTCCTGTTCGGTGACCTTGCTAATACAGGCTTTATTTTCGCGGTTCGCGTTCTTCCTATCATTATCTTCTTTAGTGCCCTTATCTCAGCACTCTATTACCTTGGTATCATGCAGAAAGTCATCGAGTTTATCGGTGGTGGTATTCAGAAGTTTCTAGGTACGAGTAAAGCTGAGTCTCTTGTTGCGACTGGCAACATATTTCTTTCTCAAGGCGAGTCTCCACTTCTTGTTCGTCCATTCCTTTCTCGTATGACTCGTTCTGAACTCTTTGCTGTAATGGCCGGTGGTATGGCTTCCGTAGCAGGTAGCGTACTTGGCGGATACGCAGGTTTAGGTGTAGAACTGAAATACCTGATTGCCGCAAGCTTCATGGCGGCTCCGGGTAGCTTGATGATGGCTAAGATCATTGTTCCTGAGCGTGAAACGCCAATCGATCAATCCGATATCGAGATGGACAAAGCTCAAGAGAGCAATGTTATCGATGCGCTTGCAAGTGGCGCGATGAACGGCATGAAGGTCGCTGTTGCAGTGGGTACTATGCTAATCGCGTTTGTTAGTGTGATCGCTATGGTAAACACTGGCCTTGAAAGTTTAGGCGAAGTTGCCGGTTTTACCGGAGTGACTCTTCAAGCGCTATTTGGCTACTTGTTTTCACCGCTTGCATGGTTAATTGGCGTACCGTCAAATGAAGTACTAATGGCGGGCTCATACATTGGTCAAAAGATTGTAATGAATGAGTTTGTTGCATTTATTGACTTCGTTGAGCACAAAGCAATGTTATCTGAACATACTCAGGTCATTGTCACCTTCGCCTTATGTGGCTTCGCTAATATAGGCTCAATCGCCATCCAGCTTGGTTCAATTGGTGTAATAGCGCCAGAGCGCCGTTCTGAGGTCGCTAACCTGGGTATTAAAGCGGTGCTAGCTGGCACGTTAGCTAACCTAATGAGCGCGTGTTTAGCTGGAATCTTTATCTTGCTATAAGCTTTATAAGAACGTTTATAAACCGAACAGGGAACTGTTCGGTTTTTTTATACCAAAATACTGAAACCTAAAATTACATCATGTATGGCACTGATTGCTTAAAACCTGATTTATAGCAAAAATTCGCTAATCAGAAGGCGTAGGATGTTCTAAGTTCAATCAGAATTATAAGAGATATTACTATGAATGAATTAGTTCAACGCTTTTTGCGCTATGTGGCTTTTAATACTCAATCAGACCCAGCAAATTCTGTTTGCCCGAGTAGTGAAGGCCAGCTTACGTTTGCCCAATTTTTGAAGACAGAACTGCAAGAACTCGGTTTATCCAATGTATCTTTGGACCACAACGGTTACTTGATGGCGAAACTTCCAAGTAACGTCGATTACGAGGTACCTGCAATCGGATTTATCGCCCATATGGATACAGCGCCTGACGCGTCTGGTGAAAATGTAAAACCGCAGATAATTGATGATTACCAAGGTGGTGATATCGCACTTGGTAAAGGAGATGAGGTACTTTCACCAATACAGTATCCTGAACTTCATAAATTACATGGTCATAATTTGATTACAACCGATGGAACAACACTTCTAGGCGCAGATAACAAAGCAGGGATCGCCGAGATCCTGTCTGCGATCTCAGAGTTAATTAAAAATCCGGAGATACCACACGGTGATATTTGTGTTGGTTTCACCCCAGATGAAGAAATTGGTCGCGGTGCGGACCTATTTAATGTTGAAAAATTTGGCGCAAAATGGGCGTATACCATTGATGGTGGCCCCGTTGGTGAACTTGAGTACGAGAACTTTAATGCCACCAGCGCCGATGTAATTTGTTATGGTGTGAATGTTCACCCGGGTACGGCCAAAAACAAAATGATTAATTCCATGAACATTGCCGCACAATTTCAACTGATGATGCCTGCTACGGAAACGCCAGAATGTACAGAAGGCTATGAAGGTTTCTATCACCTTAAATCAGCCGAGATGTCAGTCGCGAGAAGCGAACTAGGTTATATCATTCGAGATTTCGATCGTGATGCGCAAGAGCAGCGTAAGCAATTCATGGTTGATAAAGTGGCAGAGCTCAATGAAAAGCTTGAACATGGACGTGTAGAACTAAAACTGACTGACAGCTATTTCAATATGAGAGAACAAGTAGAGCCATTCCCTCATGTCATTGAATTAGCGAAAGAAGCCATGATTGCTTGCGACGTTGAACCACAAATTAAACCGATTCGTGGCGGAACAGACGGAGCAAGACTGTCATTTATGGGACTACCTTGCCCGAACATCTTTACAGGTGGCTACAACTTCCATGGTATTCATGAGTTCATTTCTATCGAAGGTATGGAGCAAGCCGTCAAAGTAATTGTGACTATTGCAGAGAAAACAGCACTTAAATACCAATAAACACCTAACGTAAACCTGATATTTCATTGAAAATCATATACATTTATAAATATAGATTACTTCAATGGATATCAGGATGAAAAAACTCCTTTTGATCATTACGCATTGTGCGTGTATTGGATTGGGCTTCGCTCTCGGAATTTATGCGTTGCCCATCCTTATCCAACCAACATCTCCAAGCATGAGCGACGTTCAAACCGTTACTAACAACGCAATTTATAACGCCTCATTTCAGAAAGACCGCAAAGACAGTGATTTTCTCCACTGGGGTGAGGGTTCCGTCTCGATCAGTGCAGATAAAGTGGCCTTTGTCGGTGAGTTAGCTCCTGGGCCTGATTATAAACTGTACTTTTCACCAACATTTGTTGAAACAGAGGCAGATTTTAATGCTCAAAAGCAGACGATGGTGCAGGTTGGGGAAGTAAAGAGCTTCGATCGATTTACCGTAAATCTCCCTCAAGATTTTGCTATTCAGGACTACAACACGGTTATTGTCTGGTGCGAGACTTTTGGCGAGTTCATTACCTCAGCGCGTTATAAATAACTCAAATTTGTCTAGGTTCAGAACATCTATTGCAATATTGCATCGCGATACTAGATCTCTCATGAGATGTGTGGGAAGTTAGTTCTTACGCATGTAAAACTACAAAAATACAAACTAAACAAAGGGGCTTTTGCCCCTTTTCAATAATAGGAGCAGAGCGTGGAGAAAGTACAAGCCGTAATCGATTTTCTTCTAACTCACAAACTCGTTTTCACCGCGTTAATCATTATTCTGATCTCAATTGTTCGCCGAATGGTTCTTTCCATGATTCGTGGAGATGTGGCATTTGTGTCAGAAGAACAACGCAGTTGGATGTCACGAACAAAGAATGGCACCTTTATCACTACCGTGCTTCTACTGTTCATTCTTTGGCAATCAGAGATCAATGAATTTGCACTTTCAGTAACTGCTATCGCTGTTGCAATCGTCGTCGCTTCAAAGGAGATCATTCTTTGTTTCACAGGATCGATTCAACGCGCGAGCTCGCGTTCATTCCGTATTGGCGATTGGATTGAAGTCGGAAAAATCTGTGGTGAAGTCATCGAGCACAATATGATGGCAACGGTCATCCAGGAAATTGATTTGCATCACGGCCAGTATCATTACACAGGTAAAACCGCGACGTTACCAAACAGCATGTTTTTTACCTATCCAGTAAAAAACCTCAACTTTATGAAGCGCTATGTGTACCACGATTTTTCTATCGTTGTACCCGAATTTGTTAATCTTTATCCATTGATCCCGACGATGCTAGAAAAGATCGATGGACACACAAGTTACTTTTATGAGGTGGCGACGCGCTACAACACGGTGATTGAAAAGCACGCAGGTGTCGATTTGCCAGGAGCAGAACCTCACATTCATATAACTAGTGGCAGCACAGGCGAGCAGATTGTTCACTTCATGCTGTTCTGCCCAACGGATAAGGCAACACATCTAGAACAAGAAATTCGTGCCGACTTTATGCAAATCTATGAGGAGCGATTTTCAAACGAAAAAGAAGTAGAAAAAGTATAAGACAATGTCAGGAGGATAAATGATTAAGCAAGTAGGGAACACACCAATACAATCCAAACATAAGGCGAGTTGCCACTGTGGTGCGGTTGAATTGGAACTTAGCCTGCCAAATGGAATTGAGAAGCCTCGCCGCTGTGATTGCTCTATATGCCGTAGAAAGGGCGCTATTGTCGCGTCGGTTAAGTTAGATGGTATTCGCATTCTCAAAGGTGAAGACAAGCTTAAGCTGTATCAGTTTAATACCAACACAGCTAAACATTACTTTTGTTCTAACTGTGGAATTTACACCCACCATCAAAGGCGCTCATTCCCTGACGAATATGGCTTTAATGTCGGCTGTTTAGAAGGAGTCAATCCTTTTGATTTAGGTGACATTGTCACGCATGATGGCGTAAATCATCCTGCAGATCGTTAATGAATTGAATCACCCTAGAATTTCAGCAGCAATCGTGTTGATAAGCATTTGTTATCGTCACATTCAAATGTTTAATTAGAACAAACCAAAAACTTCAAGTATGGTGCGTTCAATTGCCAATATGAACTTAGTGGTCTATTACTCACAGTTTGAACACAGCAAACGGATAGACCACTTCATTAAGGAATTTCTGTGTCTTTGGCAACACATCGCTTATCACAAGCGCTACTGCAATTTCATAAAATTTGGTTTGATTCCTTAATGAACGAAAATCTCATCTGTCCTTTTGTAAGCTCAGAAGAAACTAACAAGCTATTTCACGATAAATTACACGTATCACTTAATGCGCGTAGAGCTCTCCTCTGTCAGGGTGAAGAGAAAAGAGCCTATTTGCATATCAAAGAGCTTCAACAATCCGGTGAATTCATTCTCTACTATCAACCTCAAATGAATATAGAGAGACAATGCATAACGACTCTCGAAGTTTTAATTAGGCACAGATCATCGACAGGGCTCATTACGCCTCCGACATTTTTGCAAAGCTTTGCTAAGTTGGGGCTAATACCGGAAGTCGATACCTGGGTCATCAAAAGAGCGTTGCAGGAAGTGTCACCGTTAGCGGTCGTTCCCGACTTTAAAGTTTCGCTCAATGTCTCGCCGCAAACCTTTCTTATAAAAGGGTTTGCTGACTCCGTACTTTCGATGATTGACCAAAGTGACCTCCAGTATCATCAAGTTGAATTAGAGATCACTGAAGATGTGCTGGTTCAAGACGAAAACCTGATGCGTAAAGTGTTCACCAAGCTAAAACGTGCAGGTGTAAGCATTGCACTAGATGATTTTGGCGCGGGGTATTCCTCTATTGGTAACCTAATCAATTATGAATACGACAAAGTTAAAATCGACCGCTCGTTAGTGACTAACATTGGCAATAAAAATGGTCGAGAAATGTTCCGTCTTACAACCGACTTAGTCAGGCTCTATGGTGCGGAAATTACCGTAGAAGGGGTAGAGACAAAAGAAGAACTTGAGTTCATTTCAAGCTTGGGCATTGAGTCGATACAAGGGTATTACTTTTACAAACCGATGCCATTTGAACAAGTGCGTTCGCAGCTACTATTCTGCTGAAGCTGCAAAGCCAAGACTAGAGAATAAACACCTAGTCTTGGCTAGCTATAAACTAAGCGTAGTACTTATTTTTCATTCTCAGCGCTACATTAACAAGTGCAATAAGAACCGGCACCTCAATCAGTGGGCCAATCACACCCGCAAATGCTTGTTCAGAGTTAAGACCAAACACCGCAATACTCACCGCAATCGCTAATTCAAAGTTGTTACCAGTTGCTGTAAATGCAATAGAGGCATTCTTATCATAATCGATCCCCATTTTCTTACCGACAAAGAAGCTAACAAAGAACATGACGACAAAGTAAATCGCTAATGGAATCGCTACTCGAACCACATCCATAGGTAACTCGAAAATCATTTCACCTTTTAAGCTAAACATCAGAACGATAGTAGCTAGCAAAGCGATCAAGGTTATCGGTGAGATACGTGGCAGAAACACATCATTATACCATTGCTCTCCCTTTAACTTAGTCAACCATTTGCGGCTTACAAAACCTGCTAAGAAGGGAATACCAAGATAAATCAAAACGCTTTCTGCAATGTCGATCATCGAGATATCGACGTCAAATCCTTGGTATCCCAGTAAAGGGGGAAGAACAGTGATGAAAAGCCATGCCATAAAGCTGTATGTTACAATTTGGAATGCACTGTTCAATGCAACCAGAGCAGCACCGTACTCTTTGTTGCCGCCGCCAATGTCATTCCAAACTAATACCATTGCAATGCACCTGGCTAATCCTATAAGAATGATACCAACCATGTACCCAGGTTTATCGCCTAAGAATACCAGAGCAAGTACGAACATTAAGATAGGACCGACAATCCAGTTCATAAACAAAGACAACTTGATTGCTTTTTTGTCCTTTCGAACCTTACCTAACAAACCATAGTTAACCTTCGCCAACGGAGGATACATCATTAAGATTAAGCCAATGGCAAGTGGGATATTAGTGCTTCCGACGGACATAGATTCATTCCACTGTGCGACTTCAGGAAAAGCAACACCCACACCAATACCAATAGCCATAGCAACAAAAATCCATACCGTTAGGTAACGATCTAAAAAGCTCATATTGGATGCCGCCGATTGCGCCGTGCGGTTTGTAGCGACTTGTTGATTCATTGCAACACTCTTATTCGTTTATCGTCGAATGACGATTTTGAGGAGTTGAAAAATGGGAAGATAATATCTTCCCCCATGTAAGTTAACTATTAACTAAATATCGACGCGTAACGATTCGAAAACTGTTCAATTTCTGCTTTATCAACACGATAGCAGACTTTAGGTGGTATTGATTCCGCGCTAATAAATCCTGCCTGTTTGAGGATTCGCAGATGTTCAGATACGGTAGATTGCGCTAAACCGAGCTCTGAGACTAGATCGCTATTTAAACAACCACCCAGCTTTTCTAAGTTTAAAAGAATCTTCACGATACGGACGCGAGCAGGGTGAGACAAGGCTTTCGCTTGTGTCGCGAACTTCTGTTCTAGCGCCAGATCTTGCTCTGAAGATTCGAAAGCTTTTGTATTAGCGCTACTGCACGGATTAGACATTTTCTACTCACTCTATAGTCTATCGTCGAATTACGATTAATCATACTCCGACAAGTTTCATCGCGCAAGATAAATACCAAAGAGTTTCTGAACGAAAAGGTCAAGTCGCCCGAGACGAGCGACTTAACTATAAACAGCCGAGGCTAATTGAGGGGGAGTACCATATCTGCAGTTCCATCTTCAAACTGCACATCTAACTTAAATCCTAGCCCTTGAGCTAGCATGAGCATACCGCGGTTGGTTGGCATGGTCATGCCCGACATCTGCTTAGTTCCTTTGTGTTGACAGTACTCGATAATCTTCTTCATCAAAACCTTACCTAAACCGTTACCTTTAAGATCAGACCTGATAAGAATCGCAAATTCAGCATCAGTATTGTCTGGATTAATTAGAGCCCGAGAAACACCAATGATCGGGCTTCCTACACGACTTTGGCTAACCGCAACAAAGGCCATTTCGCGGTCATAATCGATTTGAGTCAGGTTGGCTAACGCTTCATGATTAAACTCACCAACATCAGTAAAGAATCGTTTATAGAGGTCTTCTTTGGATACGTTATGGATAAAATCAGCATGGTGCGGCTCATCTTCTGGAAGAATCGGCCTTAACAATACCTCTTCTCCATCTTTAAGCGTGATGATCTGTTCGTATTCAACCGGGTAAGGGCGTATAGCGAGACGCTGCTGAGCATCTCCTTCATATTTCTTAAGGATTAAGTCTGCATCGAGTATCGTAAAGTCAGAACCATTAGCAAGTACTGGATGTATATCCAGCTCATAAACTTGAGGGCAATCAACCACCATTTGAGACACCCGAACAAGCAGCTCAGACAAGCCATGAATGTCCATAGGCTCTGGCAATTTTTGCGGACGTATCTTTCCGCTCTTAATCGCTCGTACAATCAAATAGCGAGCTAGCGCCATATTTAATGGAGGCAACGCTGAAGCGGCATCTATTGATTCATCCCACTCAGAACCGCCTTGACCAATAAGAATAACAGGGCCGAAGGTTTCATCTGTTTTGACTTTGATACGAATCTCTTCTCCACCTGCTAACTTTGCCATTCCTTGTACTAACAGCCCATGAATATTAGCCGACGGGTAGGAGAGTTTAGTGCGATCCAGTATTGCTTCAGAAGCACTGGCAACTTCATTGCTATTACGTAAGTTAAGCATCACGCCTTGGACATCGGATTTATGCGCGATATCTGGCGAACGAAGTTTGACGGCTACTGGATAACCAATTTGCTCAGCGACATGGACGGCTTCACTTGAGTCTGATGCAATCCAAGTTGGCAACACTTTAAAGTTGAAGTGGCGTAAAAAGGTGCCAATTTGGTGTGTATCTAAGGATACTGTATTTACATCCAGTAGTTTGTTTTCGATCCATTTTTTGGCTTCATTGAGCTCTGCAATATGTACTGGTTCTGCAGTCGTTGGTGTCTCCATCAATTGTTTTTGGTTACGTCGGTACTCCACCAAGTGCATAAAGGCAACTACCGCGCTCTCAGGGGTTCTATAGGTTGGTATGCCGGCTTGAGTAAAAATATCGCGAGCGGGTTTGGCGGTTAATTCTCCAGACCAGTTAGTTAAAAAGTTAAAACGTCTATGCCTAGGGTGCGATTTAATCGCATCAACGATGGCACGAGCTGTTTGTTCAGAGTGGGCGACAGCAGATGGGCTGTGCATAATAAGAATCGCATCAGCACAGTCGGCATCCATCACTGTATTCAGCGTGTTAACGTAGCGTTTTTCATCCGCATCACCGACCATATCGATGGGGTTATTGTGACTCCAACTGGCGGGTAGAATCTCACTCAGTTTCTCAATTGACTCTTCGGATAGATCCGCAAGTTTCCCGCCACGCTGCAATAGCGTGTCGACGGCCATAATCGCAGGGCCGCCACCATTAGTAATAATCGCCAGTCTTTCACCGCGAAGAGGGACAGAATGGGTCAATGTTTCTACTGCTGCGAACAGCTCATGTGAGTTGTTTACCCTTAGCATACCGGTACGGCGAATAGCAGAGTCATAGATAATATCTAACGTATCGTCGCCACCCGTATGCGCTCTTGCGGCAATTCGGCCAGCAGACGTTTTACCACCTTTTAAAACCAGTATGCGACGGTTACGAGACGCCGCACGAGCCGCTGACATAAAGCGGCGCGCATCTTTGATCGTGTCGACATAAAGGAGGATCGCCTCAGTATGGGAGTCGGTACAGAGATGATCAAGTAGATCCGCGAAATCGATATCAAGCGCATTTCCTAGCGAAACAAAAGCAGAAAAGCCAATGTTTTTATCGTTCGCCCAATCCAGAATAGTGGTACACATTGCAGCTGATTGTGAAATAAAGGCTATTTTTCCTTTTATGGCGGTGACAGGAGAGAAAGACGCATTAAAGTTAACCCAGGGTAAAATTATACCTAAACTATTTGGCCCCAGAACGCGCATACCGTTGGCTCTGGCAACAGTTAAACAAGCGTCTTGAATGCTTTCGCCTTTATCGTTAGCGAAGTGCATGTCTGCTGAAAGCACGATCACCGCTTTTACTTTCTTTTCCGCCAACTGCTCAAATATCTTCTCATTGTATTTGGCGTGGGTACATAAGATCGCAACATCGGGCACAATCGGTAGTTGCTCAATTGAAGGGTAGGCGAGAACACCACAGACAGAGGAGTATCTCGGGGTCACTGGCATAATCGCACCTTCAAACCCACCATGCAGTAAGTTTTTCATTACGATATTGCCAGCACGCATTGGCTTAGTTGAAGCGCCGATAACTGCGACGGATTGTGGCCTCAATAGATGGGTAAGATGGCTCATTGCAAGGCTCCTAAAGGGGCGATACGTTTAATCGTATCTAACAACGAGTACCAATACTTGCCATTTTTGATGTTGTTTTAATCAGATCACTTAGGTACAAGTGAAGTTTGTGCCATGTGTCACAGAGTATTGATATATAATTAAAATGTTGGGTTGATTCTAAGTCTATCTAACGGCATGATTTACAGTAATTTCTAGTTAAGGCATTTGAATAATTCATGAAAAAAATAGCAATAGTTGGCTTATCAGTGGTGCTTTCGGCATGTGTTTCGAGCGATTATGTGACAGACGTGAGCTCAGAAAGCTATCGTGAGGATTACAAAACGGCAAAGGTTGAGCAACCGGTCGTAACTCAGCAAGGAATGACAAACGGCATCTCTGAAGATAACGTTGCTAAAGTCGTGAATACAGCGCCTGCTCAACAGAATCAAACAGTGAAGATGCAAGCTAAGCCTAAACCGGCTGTTGCTATTATCCCACCAACAGCCAAGCAACAGGCAATGAATCCACGCTATGGCTTCACAATTCAGGTAGTTGCTGTGGGTTCGCAAACTAAAGTGGATCACTTTGCGCGTAAATTACCACGTGAAGACAACCAGCCAGTTTGGGAAAACTATAAAGTTGTAAATGGCACCAAATGGTATACTGTTCTTTACGGTGACTATGCGACACGTACAGAAGCAAAAGCAGCGATTTCTGATCTTCCTACAGAATTCCGCACACTTAAGCCATTCGTTAAAAGTATTGATGACATAAAAAACTCACAGTACCCAACGCTTAACAAGTTAAATTGATTTAGACAGAAGGGGCGTTAGCCCCTTTTTTATCGCCTATATTTTCTTCATTTAACCGACAATAAGGATTTTTGTCTGGTAAAACCGTGTAACTCATAGCGGTTTTTATTATCATGGTCTGAGATTCTCCCTGTTGTCTCACGGAAAGATTTTTAATGACAAATACGACTATTCTTCTCCTTTGCGGTGGTGGTTCTTCAGAACATGAAGTCTCACTCGTCTCCGCCGATTTCTTACAGTCCCAATTAGAATCAACGCAAGGCTTTAATGTTGTTCGTATCGAAATGAAAACCGATGGTTGGTTTACGAAAGATGGTGAACTGGCCTATCTAGATACCAATGTCGGCACAATAAACACAGATACTAGTTCAACCAAGTTGGACTTTGTTGTTCCCTGTATTCACGGATTCCCAGGTGAAACCGGTGATATTCAATCGATGCTAGAGCTATCCGGTATTCCTTATCTAGGTTGTGGCCCAGAAGCAAGCACTAATAGTTTCAACAAGATAACTTCCAAGCTTTGGTATGACGCATTAGGTATCCCTAACACGCCTTATATTTTCTTATCTGAAAACAATCAAGACGCATACGTACGTAGCAAAGCCGCGTTTAAAGAGTGGGGCTCTGTATTTGTTAAAGCCGCTAGACAGGGTTCATCTGTAGGATGTTACAAGGTAACGGATGTTTCTCAACTTCAAAAAGCGCTAGATGATGCTTTCGGCTACTCAGATCAAGTATTAGTCGAGCAAGCAGTGAAACCGAGAGAGCTTGAAGTTGCAGCGTATGAGTACGAAGGTAAACTTCATATATCAAAGCCAGGTGAAATCATCGCACCGGAAGATGCTTTCTATAGCTACGAAGAAAAGTACAGTGCTTCAAGCCATTCGGTCACTAAGGTAGAGGCGTCAAACCTTAACCAAGAGCAACTTGAATTGATTCGTCAGAGCTCAGAAAAAGTATTCACTCAAATGCGTTTACGTCACCTGTCTCGAATTGACTTCTTCTTAACTCCTGATGGAAAGATTTACCTTAACGAAGTCAATACGTTCCCAGGAATGACCCCGATTTCAATGTTCCCGAAAATGCTAGAGCATAACGGACATTCATTTGCGGGTTTCTTGGCAGATTGTGTGAAGAGTTCTCTCTAGTCCCAAGGTTTAAAGCTTTTGTAAACCATACGCTCAAGTGCTGCTTGCGATTGATTGCCAATGTATTGATAAGGCATAGCAGCACTTTTCCAGCGACCAAAACGTTGAATGTCCTTCACTTTCACACCTTGCGAAGCAAGCTCATTTGCGGCTCCAACTCGTAGCGACTGACCAGAGAACTGAACATCGAGTTTTAGTTTGTCACTGGCCGAGCGCAAAATCCTATATATTGAAGAGTCGTTAAGCGTTTCATTACTTAAGTTACCATGCTTATCTACAGAGTTAAAAAGAGCGCCATTAAGGCTACCACGTACATTTATCCAGCGAGTTAAAATCTCACTGGCGTCATATGAAAGTTGATACTCTTCATTCTCTATCCATATCCTAAAGGTAGAGTCCTCAGAATAAACGTGACTAATACTGAGATCTCTCAATTCTGAACGTTTAAGCATACACTCGAACATCAGATGGTATATTGCCAAGTTTCTAATATCGCGAAGATGTGTTGAAGAACCGAGTAGGGTTGTTAACTCGTCAAGATGTCGTTTGTTAAAAGGGGTGGTTGATTTCGCATCTGCCTTCTTATCGATTCGAAGAGCCGCAAGTAAATTCCTAACCGAAACATTGGAAGTAGGGTCAGGCATTCCTAGAGTCTTATGAACCAAACCAATAGTCACACCGTAACGTTTAATGGTCGAATATTTCCTTTGCTTAGACTCTTTTTCTAAGAACAAACGTACTGCAGTAGAAGCGGCGGGCAGGGAATGTACAGCTTTATTTGCACAAAAATCGTTAAATAGATTCCAATCTTTGCGCATAGCTAACAGAGAGTTGCGGGCGTATTCACCATTCATTAATTCATTTAGCTCTTCGATAGTTATATTGTTTAATAACTTATTAACGAATTGTTTTCTCTCATCTTCACATGTGACGACGCGAACATTTTTCCGCATTTTAACGCACCATAACCACGAAACGTATGATAAATATACTTGATAATGAGAGATTTACAATTATTATTAAACTATCTGAATACAAAGATAATAATGACTATGGCTGCTGCAACTTACCGAGGTTTCACCCTCAAATCTGCTGGAAACTCAACAGAAATTTGGCAAGTACAAATCAAGCAACACGTGTTGTCAGGAAGTATGGCAGCCGTTAAGAAGAGCATTGATTGGTTTTGTGATACCGCAACAATTATCGATCCTAAAGAATTCAATTCTCTGGCGAATACAAAGAAAGCTGATGGGCAACCAGCCCAAGAGAATTTCCACGGCTACACCATCAAAAATGACACAGGTGACGTAAACAGTTGGTACTGTTTCTTTAACGGTAGGCTAATCAAAGGTGGAAAGCTTGCTATTCAGAAGCACATAGAGGCATACTTGGTCGCTAAGCAAAAAGCTGAACAGCAACAAAAGAAGTAGAACTGTATGACTCTTGTATATAGCACTGACGTAGGTCGCATCAAACCTGAAGAAGACAAACCTCAACGTGAAAAAGGCGACGGTATCGTTCGTATCCAACGCCAAACGAAAGGACGCAAAGGTAAAGGCGTTTCTATCGTAACCGGTCTTGATTTAGACGATGCGCCACTAAAACTATTAGCAGCAGAACTTAAAAAAGTTTGTGGCTGCGGTGGCTCAGTAAAAGATGGCACAATTGAAATTCAAGGCGATGCTCGTGACAAGATCAAAGCACACCTTGAAAAGAAAGGCCACACAGTAAAGCTTGCAGGTGGCTAAACCAATAACCAATGAGTTAATCTCTGATTATCGAACTGATTATTAGGTATTTTATGGTAAATCTAGTTATGTTGAATTTCATAACGCAACATTGCAAGCCAGAGAAGAAAGGACGGTGATGTCCTTTCTTAACATGGAATTTAATTTAACATAACGTACATAATGCGCACTTAAGTGTCGGAAACTCCCAGAAAATCAACTCCTTGCTCACACCCAAGTTCGTGTCAAACGCGTTTCACTAACATCCTGTTTTGCTTCAACAATTACCATTATTTATACCATTAATGACCGCGTTGGTCTGTAAGCTGAACTATTGGGTTTATAAATACAAAATGCGATTTTTGTGTTTTTCGGCGTTTTTGATTGCTCTCACCTATCAATCTCGCAATAAAAAAAGGAATAAACAATCGTTGCGCAAATTATTTTCTGGAGGAAAATCACATGCTCACACCCAACTTCCGTCAGCTGGTTCACCAACAATTTATGGATCTGCACCAAGCGGCCGCATTTTTTCACGTGCAACCCGTCACCGTTAAGCGCTGGGTTTTAGGTGTTACGCCAGTCAATCCACTGGCGGAAAAGCTGCTAAATATCAAAGCCCGCGGTTATCTGCCGCTCGATATTCGCTGGGACGGCTTTCGCGTCCATGAAGAGCGCGCTACGCTCATTACGCCCGATCGGCGCGAGTTTAACCCCAAAGAGCTGGAAAACTTCGTCTACTGGCGCGATGAACACCGTCAGTTGGTCAAATTGTATGGCCGACTGCACGATCCGTGTCCGACGCCACCGGTGCCCAACCTGCCGCCTTTTCGTGGTGGTCGTCGTGTCGACCCCAAGCCCTGGGTACCGAGTAAACTCAAATGACACGAAAAAGCCGGACGTTAAGTCCGGCGTTGTTGAGGTGGTTGGGTGTCACTGGGATGAGGTGACACCTCGCCATTAATAGGCACTTTGTAGCGCTCGTCTTGTAAAAAGACCGTGGCGGTCATGAGCAAAACATCTTTAACCTGGTGCTGTGGCGGTCGCCGTTGTGCGACGCGTCGTTTTAACATAATGTGCGTTCCTGTCACTGGTCGTCCTCAACCGAGAGGACCTCTTCATTAAACATGGCGTAAAACACGTCTTGCTGACATTCAAACAGCGTGTCAAAGGTGGCGAACATCACAGGCGAGTCATGCCAGCTGTCTAAGACTTTGTAACCGAACAAACTCGAATGCGTTAGAAATGCTTGGGGGGGATCGACAATATACGCCCCGACACTGTTGGGGTACGTCGTGAGAAAATGCAGCGCGACATAGGTGACCAATGACATTAAACGCTCGCTCGTCACCCTGCCCGCCTGCTCACTTAACGGCTCAAGTAACAAAGTATGCAGTCTCTTTATTCGGCTGTCGTACACGCCAATCAGAAAACCCGAACGGGGTTGTTGCAAGCACTCCACGCCTATATGAAAGGCGCGCTCTGTACAGCAGGTTAACTGGTAGTGATTGAGCCAATCTAGGACGGGACGTTCGTCATAAGCCAGAGTTCGGTAGCTTTCCTCGTTCAAAGAAGACACTTTCAGCTCGAGGGGGGTGAGATTGATGAGTTCTTGGAGAAACTGCACATCAATCGACTGATGTTCTAATGGTGCGGCTTGGTTCATAGGTCTTGCGCCTTTTTGTGGATGGTGACGAACAAGTTAAAGGCTTTTTTGAGGCTAACGCGAGCGTAAACAAGGATTAATTACACGAAATAATGCGTCATCAAGACTCAAATGATGCGATAACAACACGATAAAAAACTGAATCAAGCAATATGATTATTTAGTCGTTGTTTCATTGGTGTTTGTTGGCTTTTTCTGAAATTGGAGTGCCTATGTCAGCTCAATCCTTACTCGTGGAAGCATTAGATAAAGTGTATGGCCGAGTGTCCAGTAAACTGGAGGCGAATCGTTTGTATAAAGTCCTGGTCCCTGCGCTTCACCAAGCGTTAGAGTCAAACGTGCCTTTATCGGGTCCACAAATGACATTACTGGTTGAAGCGATCGCTGATTTGCCACCTTCTGGAGCAAGAGCACGTAATTTCAAGAATAGGTATTTAAAAGACCAAGATTCTATGATGAGATTACCCAAAGATCCGAATAGCATTATGTATGGTTATTGGTGGTAATGGCATGAAGTTTCAGTATTTCTATTGTATCTATGTTCTTGCAGTTCTGTATGTGGTCTCAACGTTATTGGCTCTCGCTGGCGTCGAGAGCTACGGTGACGTCACTTCCTTTGTGACCGTCTTTATCCCGTCACTTCTGGTTGGCGTGGGAAGTTTTCTTTACTCTAAAGACAAACTGTTTTCTGCCGTATCGATTACGGCGCTTGCTTCAGGGTTCTTCGGCGTTGTCGCTGGCACTATCGCCACCTTTTCCAATGTGTTTGACAGTCAAGCGACGTTTGCAGGCGTCGCAGTCTCACTGTTGCCGCTTCTGTACGCCCTCTTCATCATCTTGCTTATTATCCCCATTTCCCTAAGAAAATAATAAAGGCCGCTAACGCGGCCTTATTAGTTGCATGATTTCTTATTAAAGTCACTAAAGTAAACCCAAACCCAAAATGCCAAGCGTGGAGAATCACTCTTAAATGTTTGTTAGGATATGGCTAACCAAGTACACCTAAACTATTCTTATGAATTATTTCCCAATCACTATTTGGAGAAAATCCAGGCATATTTCTAATCTCATTCTCTGTAAATTTGATTAACTCTTCATGAGATAAATCTAAATTTACAGCGAACTTACAGGGTTGATTCACATGCCAGGGAGTATCTGTGAAAATTTCAAGCCTATTGTTTTCAGGATCACGAAAATATATAGACCAAGTAGTGCCATGAGATACTGTTTGCAAACTTATTTCAGAAACTGACTTTAATGATGAATTGAAGGCTTTCAATTCATCAATATTTTTAACTCTAAAAGAGATATGATCAACTGGACTTTCAAGAGTCCTGTGCGATTGCACTGGACTTAAAACAAATTGATGATGCTCTTCTGGGTTCCGACTTAAAAAAACCATACCATTTTGCCCTTCACCTCTATCAGTGACAACAAAGCCTAATTTACTTTTGTAAAAGTCTTCCATCTTAGCTAGGTCTTGAACGTATAGTTCAATATGACTTAACTGAATGTTTGGAAAGATAATCTCATCCATAATTTCCATTTTCATCCTTAATATCCTAACGCCCAATTAAGTAGTGAGCAACGCGACCACCACACCTAAACCATTGTGCCGTAAACACTAAAACTGATTTAAGCCAAAAGTGCCGAGCGTTGCGAATCACTCTTAAATGCTTTGTTATGCAAATTTAGCTGACATCTTTTATGTGGCTGATTTTGCCATTTTGAAACTCAAAGTATGTTTGACCTTTCAACTCCAAAACCTGACCCGCTTTGAGACCGTTAGGCAGGTCTATTGCCAAAGTCCCCGTATAGTCAATGTTGACCGTCGCTGCCAGCTCCGACATCTCTATAGCTGTCACAACTTGCTGACGAGCACTAAAAATCTTTGCCGACTCAGAAGCCAAACTTTCAAACTCAGCTTTGCCGTCTGAACGAGCAGTAATTTCTCCATTTGACTCATTCTCGAACACTACATCATCGTCAAGGAGCTCGAGTAGTCCAGACACATCAAAAGAATTGTAGCGACTGACATAAGATTCAACTAATTCGACTTTTTCACTATCTAACATGTTAATTCTCCTCATTTGCATAACGCTTTACTAACGGGCGATAACGCAATACCACCCAACTTAAATATTGTTCCATAAACACTGAGCTGAAAGTGCGACTGAGGTCGCCAAGCGTTAGGAGTCCCTGTTTAGTAATTTGTTATGTTTTTACTTTCGGATTAGAGCGAGTAGGTCAGTACAATACGAATTATCACCACTTTGACTAAGTAGAGTTGTAACTTGACCTCGATGATTAGTTTGGTGATTAAAAAAGTGCAGTAATACCGATGCGAAGGGCTCTGAAAACTCCGTACCTGAAGAGTTTTGATATACCACATTAGAATCAAACTCAGTATCGCTGATTGAGCTTACCCAGTCAGCTATTACTCTATCTAATTTTACACGACTTGCACTCAGTTCATCTAGAGTATCGAAACAATGCGTATTATTAGAAGTAGGGTGTGGAAATTCACTCAGGCTTTCAGCCAAGTCATAGGAACTCTGGACATTGATAAATCGGTGTAACCACATCAAGTCACAAGTGAAGACATGGCTTATGGTTTTGAAAGCTGAGCCCCAAAACGCGCCTTTTTCCTCGTAAATATCAGGTTCAATAGCTTCATTTAGATGCGAGAGTAGTGACGCATTCATCCATTGATTGTACTCAGACATTAGAATAAATTGCTGTTTCATCTGTGTAGTCCCTAATTAAACATAACGCCGCATTAAGGTGTGAGCGACGCTTGGCTATACTTGAGCGAAGCGAAACTGCCAAGCGTTGCGAATCACTCTTAAATGCTTTGTTAGCAATATGGCTCAACCTTAAGCACTGAATTCTTCTAATGCTGAAACTGCCGCTTCAGCTTTGCTACTTTGAACGAAAATATGGTCGTGATAATAAGCTGCAATCACATTAGCACTAATGCCCTTTGACGCTAGCTTACTCGCTACTGCTGCTGTAAGACCGACAGCTTCCAAGCTAGAGTGAACCGTCAAAGTGATTTGGCTATACGTACCATCAAACGACAAAGCAGCTTTCTCTGCGACTGACTTTTCAAGAACCAAAGTTAAGCCCTCAGATTCAACAAACGTAGCGACTGGATTTAACTGAACGTAGTCTACGAGCTGACCAGAAACAGTACAAAATACAAACTCAGTTTCTACTAATTTGGGGCTCATCGAACGTAGCAGTTCGTCTAAATCTGTAATCCCTGACATATTGATTTCCTCTTATATTGCTAATGCCCAATTAAGGGGTGAACAACACTACCACCCTACCTAAAGCATTGTGCCATAAACACTAAATTTTAAGTTGAAGCAAAAATGCCAAGCGTTGTGAATCCCTCTTAAATTGATTGTTATGTGTTTACTCAAAGTAACCCTCGGTAGCAATTGCAACTGATTGAAAAAACAACCCTTCACCTTCTTCCACATCAGGCAGAGTTGAACGCCAGAACGATAACTGAAACTCCTTAAATACGTAGCTATAACCTAACTCTGGATCTGAATGATCGTAGTTACCTTCTAATAGCATTCGTTCGAGCACATTAGTCGCTAGTGTTCGATGTACGTCAATACTAAACAATGTCGTTGAGAACAAGTCAGATTCTGCCGCTTCAATGAACTCGACTTTTCCTTCGTTATCAAAATCTACCATGAGCCCGTCTAGAAAATGATGGCGATGACCATGAATGGAATTAGGTGTTCCGATAACATTATTCACTTCAGTTTCTGTCATCCCGAGCTTGACTGGGCCAATTGAATTTCCTAGCTGAATTTCGAATATTTTCATTTTAATCCTACAAACACATAACGCCGCGTTAAGTGGTGAGCAACGCCAGCCAACAAACCTAATCCATTGTACCTTAAACACTAAATTCAACTTGAGCTAAGATCGCCAAGCGTTGTGAATCCGCCTTAAACGCTTTGTTAGGCATGCCCTTTTTCGATCGCATCTTTATGGCTAAATAAAAGATTACCGACCTTTTGTACGTTACTCTCTTGAGGCTCCAACCCCATATGCTTTTCTAGGTGCATGAGTAGATTTATAACATTATCTAACCCACCACTTTCAAGAGCTACTAGAACTTTAGGTACATAAGAACGGTACTCAGCCCTAGCCGATACATAACTGTTAATGCCTATTGGATCCCAGAAATAAAATAGGACTTCATCAACTCTTCTCTCTAGTTCATCGGGTTTAAATCTTTCCATTTCCGGTCCTCATTCTGGCGGCCTAACGCCCTGCTAAGTGGCTAGCAACGCATAGCACGATACTCAAACTAGCCGCCGTAAACACTTTACCAAACTAGAACCAAAATTGCCGAGCGTTGATAGTCCGTCTTGAGCAGTTTGTTATAGGGCAAACTCAAATATATTCAACAAACTGCCCGTCAGCTATGTGACCATAAACCCTGAAACCATTCTTGATTTCATTACCAGGAAGATTAATTTTCTGTAGTTCAACTCTAATTAGCTCATGATGAATAGAGTCTTTCGTTTGTAATTCAACCCATTCGATATAGCGAAAGCCACCTAGTTCAAAATGATAATACCAGTCACCATCCCACTCAGAGATATGCCCGCTTTCTATATCTTTTGTTCGCCACTTGGGCCTATGAACTTCAAGTGCAGACATCTTAAGACGCAGCTCATTCCATTTTGTCTTATTCATTACGCTAAGCATAAATATCACCTGCCCTATAACGCCCTGTTAAGGTGTGAGTAACGCAATACTAATGCTCCCGCATACCACCTTAAACACTAAAACCACGCATATTGAAAATGCCACGCGTTGCGAATCACTCTTAAACAGATTGTTATACGTTCATTTTGCCAACTAGATAAACTTGCAGCTTTCGCTATCAAAAACTCTGGCTGCCAGTCCAATAGCCAAAAATTCAATAATCTCTGCGTTTGCTTGAGACATTACGCAGTTAAAAGTGATAGCTCTTGGTTCATTTAAACTATCAACATCGAAATGAATCAAGACTTCTCCATTCTCGTACACAAACTGCTGTTGAGTTGGAATAAAGCCTAAAATACTATCAAATACTTGGTTTAACTTAAGAGGGTTGAACTCCATAGGAATCCAATCCTTTGGCAAGTCTTCAATTTCTGATTCTGTTTTTACGATAATTCCAATCATATGAACCTCAAGAACGTATAACAGTTATTAGACAGAAATTTTCTGTGTTTAGTCATAGAGTATTTCTGTCTTTCACCCTATCACGGCTAATAGTGTCCTATTTTCAGCAATTTATCAGTAGCTTAGAATTAGAGCAATCAATCAATGCAGTAAAGTGCATAGTAATTCTGTATAACATGCTTTAAATCAAGATTTGAGGCTAAGAGAAACAAAAAACCGCCCTATCTTGAGCGGTTTTCTTTAGCGTCTGCGTCTGGTTTTTCGTCGCTTTCTTGTAGCGGTAGCTTTCACTACCCGTCCACCTCTGAGCGTATACCCTTTCTTAAGTTGGCCGTTTTGTTTGCGGCCTTTGCACTTGCAACATCGTTTAGCCATGACTGTCCTCCAGTTTGCGTATCCGTTGCTCTTGGTCTTGCTGTACTTTCTTTATCCAGTTGATGTCGGTTTTGAGCGCCGCAATGGTGCCTGCGCTTGAGACGACACCAGTGATTAGAGCAATGAGCATCGCTTCGAGTAATTCCATCATTGCCCCCTGAACTTGCCTGAGAAGAACTCGAGCAGATAACGCACCATCGCCCGCATGCCAAGCGTATCAATGACGACGGCGCCCACCACATACCAATACGGTTCGGGAATGTTCTGTAGCGCGTTGAAACCTTGTTCGACGTAAGGTGCGTAATCAGGGATGAAGGAAAGAATGAGCGGGATAAACACCACAAGCAGGATAAACTCGTCTTTAAAACCGCGCTCTTTGATGCTCACTTCATCAAGACTGCTAGCCTGCTCTTCGCCCTTTTGTAATCGACGCACCCTCGCCTGATGTTTCTCCTGATCGAGCTCATCTTTGCGCTTTAAGGCTTCGGCCTTATTGCGGTTATACTGCCTATAGGTTTCGAGTCCGCCATTAAACAAACTGACAATCGCGCCAATCATGGGTACACCTGTCGATCGAGCTCAATATGCGGGCCATCTTTAAACGAGGTCCAATCGCCGCCCCACACAATCGGCACACCCAGTTCTCTGGCCGCTTGTTTAAACGCCCAACTCACTTGTTCGTAGTAACTGAAGCCCCATGTGACGTTTCCATCTTCGTCATACACGACATAGTCGATCGCGTGACCGGTTTGGTGGCGACTGATACGCGAGTAACCATCAAGCTGACTGGCCTTGTCCTGAAAAAGTTGGAATTGCTCTTCGGCTGTCCGTTTGCCCGAGGTAATCCCAAAATCAAATGGACTGAGCTCAAGCGCGCGCCTAACCACATTCTTTAAATCATGGTGCACACCAATCAATTTGGTTTCGCTGCGCACCGACAGCGCAAAGCCGCTGACGGCTTTATCGACCTGTTTTTTGTTCATCAGATACACTCCCAGGCTAACCATTAATAAGAGGGGGAATGCCCACCGCATCGGGCACCTCCTGTTTGAAGATCAAACGCGTTTCAATCCGTGAGACCAGCGCCAAGCTACTCACCACTTGCAGCTCATCCGCGCCTTTGGGCTTGATGAGGGTCATCGGATAGTGATGATCGACGCCAGCGGCGAAAGACAAATATAGATAACGACGCTCGACAAGTTGGTCACCTTTCAGAAATGACAGCGTCAGACTGCACAATTGCGCGGGTACCGTTTGGCGATTGCTCAGTGATGTGCGCTTAAACGACAAATCGACCAGTTCGACGTAGTCGGTAAAGTGAAAAATCGCCGCATCGCCGACCGTGCCTTGTGATTCGGTGGCGATTTCAATATCAGGTTTGGCTTTCGGTGGTGGGTTATACAGCATCAGCATCAGCGCATCTCCCCGACTCTGACGGTTTCCCCGTCCTTACCTTTGAGCGTGATGGCCTGATTGGTGTTGAGTGGCAGATGGCCACCGGGATTGACGACCATAAAGCCTTGCACCAGAACAGGCTCGGTATTGTCATCCGGTACCTGCAGAAACAGCGCTTTACGCTCAGAACTGCCGGCAATAGTCTGCTCACTGCCATTGAGCTCAAACACGCCTTCTTCAACCGCCGCGTAGGTGTACAAAGTCACGCTAGGCGTCATGCTCAGCGTCTCGTTATCGACGTGAACATTAAGCAATTCGTTCTGAATTTGGGCTTTCACCGCCCGTTGTATCTCAACCACACTCACGGGGCGCTGCACTTCGTGCACCACCACCGCGTTCGACACATCGACTTTCTGCGCTTGAGTTAAAATCGGTACGTCACTGATTTGATATTCAAACGTCGCGGCGTCATCGTGATGGTTCTCCAGTGTCAGCTCATCAAACTTGGTCACATCAATCGTATCGCCGCGTTGAATTTCGGTTGGACGCAGTACATCGCTGTGTATCATCAAGGTATGAGTCGATTCACGCAGAATAAGAAACTTACCCGCCTGTCCGGCGTTAAAACTGAGCGTTTGATGGGGTTCGAGGGTGTGGACTTGTCTCATGAGCGGCTCCCTTTGTACAACACCGCGACGGTGATGATGGTGCCGGCAATGCCGACAATCAGAGAAATGTTTTTCAGTAAGTTGTTATCCGACTCAAGGCCACCGGTTTGCTCGCGCGATTTGGCGCTGCTGGCCATCGCGAGGGCTGCTTTGGTGGTTTCGGTTTGTTGTCCGGCCATCGACTTGATTGAATCAATCGCGTACTGGCTGACTTCTGAGGTTTCTTCAAGGGCAGACGTACCGAAGTTAAACGCCTCATCGACGGTGTTATTGACCGTATCGAGTGACCCTGTCACGATAGTTTCGTTTGAGCGTAGGGTTTGCTGACCAAAGTCGAGCGCTTCCTCGGCAAGATTACCAGCAATGGCCATTGCCCCGTGGTCGGTCATGGTCAGATTGATATCGGAATCATTGACCCCTGCGACCATGATGCCGTAGTTATCTCGGCCTGCCGCCGCACTACCACTGGTATTGGTCGTCGTTGTGACCGTGCTTTGTCGACTTTGTGAAGAGCTTCTGCCACCCATATCTACAAACCTTATTCGTAAAACGCGTTCATCACCTCGGCGTTCAATTTCCTGAACGGGCAATTTGAGCCGCTCACGGATAAACCGCTCCGCGCCAGCGCGAAAGAAGTGTGCCCGTATTGAGTCAAAACCGTAGGCCCTGGCATGATTGAGCGCGCCCAATGTGCCTGCGGCCATATCACCGACTAAGGCCACCACCACCAATTCTTTGGTGCCGTCTTTGAGTACTTCACCCCTTAACAGCATCACGGTGTTATCAAGGCGAAAAACCTGTTCACTGCCCTGTTTTACCGCGCGTTCGGCATCCTTGAAGTAGTCTTTCAGTGCCGGTTTCAGTTGGTCTTTAACCCGACTCCATTGCTCACGCTGAAGATTACTTCTTAAGGGCCACATACATGACAAGCAGCACCAACATCACGATGAGCCACCATTGGGAACTGGTGCCACCGAGATTGATCCCACCGCCGGTAAAGCCCATGTTATTGGTGGTGTTGCCCGATGTGCCCGACATCGCGGGTCCTGAGGCGCCGCCTTGTAAGCCTCCGCCACCGGTTAACGACGTTAATGAACCGAGCATCACAGACCTCCTTTGGCGAAATACAGCAACACGGCAAGCATCCCGACGAGCAACAACAGTTTATTCAGGCCTTTACTGGCGCTTACACCAAACATGCTGCCGACACCAAAACCGCCGAGTGCCCAGAATAAAAGTGGCATCGGTCTCTCCTACTTCTTAAACGCCATCACCCCAAGCAGCACCACGCTCGTTACGGCTAACGCACCGCCGATATACCACACCATCGGATCGACGCCAGACTTCGCGCCTTGCGGCCGCGTCACCACATTACCGGCGTTATCGACCTGCGGATGGTTGGGCTGCTGGGTTTTGTTTGGGTTGGAGGTTTGATCCTTGATGTCGAACAGCCAGTCAGCGTGCTCGCCAACGGAGTCCAAAGCCCCCGCGCCAAACTCCAGTAAATCATCAAAAAAGCTTTTCATGGGCGCTCCTTAGGCCGCGCCACCTTGCAGTTTTTCCGGTCGCTCTAAACGCACCGATTCGACCAAAATAGGAATCGAACCTGGCACATCTTCGGTGGTGACCGAGAACTTCAAGTTCGAACTGTGCTGCGTGGGAAACAGTTCATCAATCGAGAAACCACGGACAATCGGATCGAAGTGGAAATAGCCCGACTGAGGCGTGCGTTCGTTACGTTTGGCGTTGGCTTCAGCGATAAACTTATTCGCTTCAAATTCTTTAACGAAATCACGCTCAATCTCCAACTTGGTGATCTTGTCGTGCATAAAGTGCATGCGGCGAATACTGATGAGCGGACTGGCGATCAGGTTGGTAAACTCGTTGACGCCTGCGGCATTGGCGGGCATGGTTTCACGTTTCACTAGTGGCACCACGACACGCATCGCTTGTGCGTTACTCACCCAAGCATGTACTTGGATCGTGAGTGGATCCGCATCCGCGCGCTTGTTTCGGAACTGAATATCAAGGTGAATGTTGTCACCCAGCTCCGTGACTAAGCCGGTGTAGCGCACCCCGTTTTTGGTTCTGGCCACGACATCGCTGAACGGAATAATGTAATGGCCACTGGTGGGATCGCGGCGCTTATAGCGCTCAAGCATCAACAGCTCTTCGCCGGTCAATACGTAGATTTCCTCAGCATTCAAAGTGATGGAAATTCGCGTCATGTCCTGCGCGTCGGCGTTGGTTTCGAGCACCAATTCGTGATACGTCGGGCCATTGGGTATAGGCAGTGTGCCTTTTTGTCCCCAAGCTGCACCGACCATAGAGTTAAGTTTGATTGGTTTGACTGACATAGCGCCCCCTTAGAACCAACCGGACTTGCCGAGAAGCTTATCGAGACCACCAACTTTATTGTTGACGGCCAAGATGATCGCCCCTGTCGTCAAAGCTGATACGCCAGCAATGATGGCAACGTTACGAGCATTCAATCGCATAGTGACATCCTCATTGAAATGGATGCCCTGACCCTAGGACGATTCTCACCATAACGTCAGCCAGTCAAATCTATTAGGCAGTGACTCTAACCTAATAGGTTAACCCTTACCGCACGGGATAGATTTTCCCTTGCCGATGATTACCAATCCCGGGGCTTTTGAGGATGTAATCCGCATACTTGCCTTTGCCTAAATGCTCCCGCTCATGACAGCCTTTGAGCGAAAGAATGGACTCGTACGGCACGTCATAATAGTCAGCGATGTAGCGCGCGTTACGTTTCGAGCTGACCGCGCCAATGTAGATATGCTTGGATTCATCGAGCACGGTTTTTGGCACTTCCTGACTGCGCTGAAAGGTGGCGTGCATCACCAACCCAAAGCCGCGGCCACCTGTCCATAGTTCACCCGCCACGCCATCGAGTTTGGCGGTGTTGTTGGTGCACTTGGCAAGCTCCTCAATCACACAATGCAGCTCATGCGCGTGTTGGCCATCACCCAACGACCACACCATCTGGGCAAAACGCTCAAGGTTATCGCGGCTCCGCTCTTGGTTGACTAAAGCCAGACGAAACGGCTTGCGTTGCTTTCGTCCATACCAGGCACGCTGATAGAACTCGGAAAACGATGCACACGGTACGACTTTCAGCCCTTCAAGTCGCTGCTCGGAGTGCTCGGCGTACGGGTCAAACATCACCACCTGGGCCGACTTGGGGATCAACTTGAGTTTACGAATGGCGGTGGTTTTACAGCTGCCCGTCGTGCCCATGTAACACACGTGCTGCGCATTGAGTGCGTTATTCTTGTTGATCGGACTGGGCAGTTTCATCCGTTTCTCCTTGCGCTTGATTGGCTTCCTTCTCCGCTTTGGCCGCTAACAACGCTTTCTCCTGACGCAGTCGACGCACTTGAAGCGTACAACCGCCGACCAAGGTGCACGACGCCATGGCAAAGACCAGCTCTTTCTCATACTTGGCAAACCACGCAAAACCGGCCGGTCCGTACTTTTGCAGCATTGGCGTGGCCGCATCGAGCCACTTGTTACCGACGTTCTCATCAATTTCAAACGGCACATCAAACGCCGCACCGACGCTGAACTCGACAATGCCTAAGCCATAACCCAACATTTGGCGCGAGGTCTCCGGATCAAAGCTGGCTTCTTCCTGCTCGTCGGTGTCGCTTTCGGCCTGTTCAGTCACGTGTTCTTCTTGCTGCATCTCGTTGATGGCCGCTTGTGCGGTGAGATCACGCTCATCCACGGGCGTGGTCACGTCCAATTCATTGGTTTCGCTCATCACTAGGCTCCTTGTTCTTCGTCAGCAAGACAAACAGCAACGCGCAGCCGCCGACAAAGGCTAATGCGCCCGCGACGGTTCGTTTGGTTATCTTGGCCGGTTTCGGCTCGGTTATCGGATTTTCCTCGCAAGCCCCGTCGTGATTGGTTTCGTCCGGTTTACTAACAGTTACTGAGTGCGGCTTTTGCGGGGTACTGTTTTTATAACCAGTGGTAACCTCTTCACGGGTCGGTTTCATGTGGTGAGTTAACCAGTCTTGAAACGGTTTCCCTGCGCTTTGATTGGCTTTGCAGTTGGGGCAAATCGTGTAGAGCTGGCCCAATCGGCGCTTGTTCTTGGGTGGATCGCCCCCTTCTAAAACGCGGTGTTCGCCAACGGCATGCACGGTACACACTTCGCCGCAGCCCTGCGTCGGACAGGCAATGTAACCTTTGATGGGATTCTTACTGGCCATGCTGCGCCTCCTCTAGCTCAGTGAGCCGTTGATGGAAGTTTAAGGTAATAGCTTTAATGGTAGTGACGGTGGTGTCGATGTGGGTTTTGGCCTGCTCAGCCGCTTGAATGGCGACCATCGGTTTTTTAAACGCAGGAATACTTGACCAATCTGGCGCAGATTGAGCCAGCGCCTGCTCGATGTCATCGAGTTTGGCCATCAAGTCGGCAAACTCTTGTTGTCTGATTGTCATACTGACCTCTGTCTCACGACGTTGGTGAATGGATGCCCCTGTCTCACGACGTTAGCACTTAGATTATGACGATTAATAAACCATTTTCAATAGTTAGAACCGATTTACTAAAGAGACAGATGCGCTGTCCCACCGCTCTATACCCACCACAGGCTCTTGGTGAGTTGTCACGGTGAGACAGCGAATGATTATCTGGAGTGGTGGTGTTTAGGCTCTGCGGTTTGAGGCAGGATGGTATGGATGTACAGATACAAGAATACGATCAGGACACAGTCGATAGGAAGGACTAAATTATTGCCTATCAACCACGATGATGTGTCAACAGGCTCTGGAAGTAACCCAACGTTGACCACCACGGCATAACTGAGGTATACGACAGCCAATGAGAAAGAGGTAAAGTAGACGCGTCGTATCATCGAAGCAGACAGATGGCTTTTCACGATAAGGCCGAAAATAACAATTGGCATTATTGATAACGCTATTTCAACATAGATCATCGCAAAACTCCCACTCATACACCTTTGTGGTTAAGTATATACTAATGTAACGGCCACCAATGACATTTTTGCTTCATTCACACAGCCTACCCCTGAATGTTCAGATCTTGCGACACGGTGACGAGCCGGGTTAGGCGTCAGCTCGCTGGCGAGCAAGATACGCCGCTTCCTCAACGTTATCCCCGCTTTTCAGGGGATAACACTCATCATCACTATTATCTTTCTTTAGAAAGATCACTAGTCGAAGACTATGGATCACACCGTTAAGTTCCGGTTTCATGGAGCAGTTACTATGACAAACCACCGCTTAGTCACCGCGTTATCCACAGAAACGGTGGATAGCTGTGATAAAAGCGTCATAGACGCCGCGTTTACGGGCAGAAACAACGATTTTTCAGGGATTTAGCGTGCAGTAAACGGATCGATCCTAAGTGGGTGGATCAACGTTTTAATGGGGATTGGTCGTGACGACGGGCAAATTTACGCAGCAGCGTAATGGGCGTAAGCAGGTAACGGACATGAACACCGGTACGAATGGCCATCTGCTTAATAGTCTCGCTCGCCGCCGTTTTCGCTTTATGAAAGGCGCCGCGCAGCCCTAAGTCGGTAAAATAGCGCTCACTGATACGCTTAATCGAGGCTAAGCCATACCACTGGCCGTTTTCATTGTGTCTCGGTTGGGTGGACGTCAGCCAGCCGCGTTGCTTGGCAAACGACACGCACTGTTTCACCCGCCAAACCGGCAATCCCGTCCCTTCAGCCACATTGGCCCAAGTGCGCAGTAAGAAACCACGTTGAGTGGCTACCCCAACCTTACGCGTACGAAATTCGAGCTCACTGACCAGGTAATCCATGACCATAGCGATGTCGCGCAAGAACTGACGCTGTGTGGCCTTGCCTGAATCCGACAGCAAATAGACGTGTTTAGACGGATCGCGGAGTAAAGATTGCCAACGCTCACGGTGCATGGCGGCGAAAGGTCGTTCACGACGGGTAAAACGGCGACCACTCATTGCACTATCTGTGACACTGTCACCGATTGTTTGGTGCGTTGTGCCCGTATGACCCACTCAATATAGTGCTCAAGCTTGTCAGTCAGTTCGGTCAGCACGTCTCTTTTCCCGCAGTGCGTTTCTGCAATGCGCAGACTGTAGTTCATGGCATAGCTTGCCAACTCTCCGCCAACATTGTGATAACGGGTTGAGCTGGTCAACAAATCACTGCTGAGGATCAGCAATGGTGAAAGCATACTGGCTTGAACAGAGGGATCGCCGCTGATTTCGCGTAAATCCTTTGAAGTCTTAATCGCTGCAACAAGGTGAGCGAGGCAGATCTGTAACACTCGTTGGTCGTCGAGTTCGCTGTGCATATTCCTTTCCTTCTGTAGCTCGACGTGATCGTGGCCAACGGCGATGGCGTTCGCGATAACGACGCACACGGGTATTAATGCGCGCGCGGTTCATCGTCCACACCCTGCTCTAACAACGTCAGCAGTTCTCGGATTGACACGATGAGTAATCGTAAGCTAGTGTCTAAACGCCCCTGTTCGGCCTCTTTCTCTGCTTCACTCAGAACCGACACAATTTGCTGTTTGCTCGCCATCTCCGCTCCTACACGATCACGTACTGGACGCGTATCACTGTATTGAAAGTTTTTTCGTATGGTCAATGCGTTGACAATCTTGCAGAACACGAATCGACCTGCCTAGAATGTGTCCAAAGGAGCCGACTTTATGCCCGTTTTTAACTACACAAATGCGTTGCTTAATCGAGTGAAAGCTAAGTACCAAATTAAAACTGAGTACAAGCTTGCAAGAAAGATTGGAGTTACGGATAGTCGCTTAAGAAAGTGGCGAAAAGGAACGTGTGGTATGGATTGGGACATTGCGTTTCGCATCGCCGATATGCTCGGCGAAAGCGATCAAAATGTCGTGCTTGGGCTCCTACCCAATAAGCAGAAAAACGAACGTGTCATCAAGGTGTTAGATGAGATAAGACCGGATTGATCGGGGCTTTACCCTAGCGTACATAATGCGCACTTGGCTATAGCTTCGCTAGGGCTGCCAATCCACATCACCAAGCCACCACAAGCCATTGATATTCCTTGTAAACCGCGCCCGTTAAACTTTTTTGCAATGTTCGCCCACAACGCTTGTTCTTGTGGCGTCTTCGCTTTATCCGCCGCTAAACCAATTAAAACCGTTTCTTGTTCTTCACCAATTTGGTCAGCAATCATAAGTGCCAGATTTTCTTTAAGAAATGCGCGTCCTTTGCGAATTTCTGTCAGCATTTGCACGCTAATGCCTAAATCAGACGCGACTTGTTTGTATTGAATGTAATTCATGTGCTCTTTATAAGCATCTATGAGTTTTTCTGTGTACATTTTCAAACTCCCTATGAGTTCCATTTCCGATCATTCTAGCTCATTAGTACTGAAATTCCTGTATGGACAGTACAGAGATTCTTGTATTTACTAATACAAAATTTTCTGTACTCAACCATTTAGGCTTTGATTATGAGCTTTGCTTCGAAACCCACGCGCAAAAATCCTGTGTACTTTGAGCACCACTCGGATGGCTTCTGGTGTTCGATTGATGGCATGCCGGAATACTTCAAAACCAAACATGAAATGTACCTCTATGCGTGTGAATCTGACCGTGAACTGATTGAAATCACCCACGAAAACGAATCTGAGTTACGTGCCAATGGCGCTTTTGACCGAGTATTTCACGATGAATAAGACCGTCATTGACTACGTGAGCTTCTCCGGTTCGCCTTTACTGCTTGAGCGCTGCAAAGACATGGCGAAACAACGCTTTGCTTTAGAGCAAATCAATGAGTTTGAATCGCAAAACGCTGTCGCCATTGCTCACCGAGAACAAACCAAGATTGCCCACTTTGGGGAAAACCTTGCTCAAGTGCTTGGTTGTATCGAGTCAGAAGACTTTGCCAACAAGGATTTGTACTTTGCGGCTCTGGATAAGGAGCTTATCAATGCTGATGTCCGCATTGATACCGATGTGTCTTTTAATGAATGTTATCAACGCCTTATTAGCAATATCGGCATCGATATGTTGGACACCCTTTGTCATGGCGAAATCGAGTCTTTCCTAGAGGTTCTGGCAGACGAAATCAGCTACGAGCAAAACGAATGGACGCTTGAACGTCGCGGTGGTTTTTCTGGCTATCGCTACTCAGCAAAACTGCTGTGCAATGGTACTCAAGCGGGATTAGTCGCTTGGGGTGCGGCGAACTTCGGTTACTACGTGTCGTTTTCTGGTAAAGGCTGCGAGGCCGTCAACATGGAAGCCCTGTATAAGGCACTTAAGCAAATGGTTGGCGCCAAATTGACGCGGGTTGATATTGCCCTTGATGACTTACAGGGTAACGTTTCTATCGAAGACATCAAAGACAAGTACCTTGATGGTCAGTTCATTACTCGTGGTACGCCGCCCAGTGCCGGTGAATTTCGTGGCTATCAAAGTATGTCACCCCAAGACCGCAAGAAGTGTGGTTTTGTCGCTGATGCGGGTCATACCTTTTATGTCGGTGCACGTGAGAACGGCAAAGTGTTCCGCGCTTACGATAAAGCCGCGCAGATGAAATGCGAAGAGTATCCCAACTGGAACCGCTTTGAAGTTCAGATTGGTAACCGTTACAGAGTCATTCCTCTTGAGGTGTTAATCGACCCCGACCCGTACTTTGCAGGCTCTTACCCTGCCCTTGCCTCTCTGATTGACGATGTCGAGCCGATTGCTATCTCGACCACCAAAATCAAATTCATGACCTCGTTTGAAAACGCGGTCAAACACGCTCGCGTTCAGTACGGCAAATTGGTCAACGCCATGCGCCAACTGTACGACGACGATAAACAAATACTCGAAACCCTGACGAAGGGACTCGAACTCAACGACATCCCCGACCGGATTAACTTTCCAGTCGGTCGGGACTTACATCTAGAAAAAACTGGAGAAATACCATGCCATTAACCGTAGTCGTCATCGGGTGTGAACACTCGCAAGGTCTATCGAAAAAAGATGACCGTCCTTACAACTTTGCACAGGTCAACTATCTCTCGCCCAACGAAGGTTGGACGTCTGAAAAAGGCCAATGTCAGGCGGTCGGTCTGGACAAGAAACAAATCGCTATGAATCCGAATCCTTCACTGGTAACGGCATTCAAAGAGTTAGAAAACCAATTTCCCATGATGTGTGAGCTGCACTTGGATGCTGACCCGCAGAACCCTGCGCGCAACATCGTGGTCGATATCAAGCCAATCAAAGGCTAATCCATGTCTATTTGCGTCGCTATCGTCAAAGGGGTCATCACTCAATCTACAAACAATGATTGTGCATTGATGGTGCTCTCTAAGGACGAGGTGACCCAACTGGTGAATAGTCAGTTTGATTATTCACTGCTTCAGTTTGACCAGTCGCTGTACCAGCTGTTGTTAGGTCAGTTTCTGGTTACGTTCATCGTTGGCCATGTCCTTGGCCGCGTTATTAAATATCTCGGAAAAAAATAGGTAACAATATGAAATACATGAACATTGTAAAAAAAGTCGCTCAAAATCGTTACGCTCAAGCAGGTGTAGCACTGACTCTGTCTAGCTCAGCGATGGCAGCTGACGACAACACAACAGCTATCACATCAGCCATCACTGCGGGTAAAGCACTGGTTCAAACCACCACTTCTGGTGTGATTGCGCTTGCTGCCCTTGGCTTTGGTGTTGGCATGGTGGTGACTTGGTTAGCTAAACGCTAATGCTTGTCTCAGTTGGGTTAGCGTCCGTCATGGCCTTGTGCTTTTGCTATGGGGTCTATACGGGCGTGATATCAGGTTAGAGGGGGCTTCGGCCTCCTTTTTTATCTGGATAATTTTATGATCAGGTTGATTCTACCCCTACTTCTTCTCGCCGCCTCATTCAGTGCCAGTGCAGGTTATGTGATGGAGCCTTATTGTCGCGGTTATGTATTTGAAACGAGTCCCGCCTCCGACCATAGCTTGTTCAAGGGCTGCTTAGCATCGCAAGGGATTGCGTATATTCGTTATGCCAATTCACAGGCGTTTTATGGCAAGCAGAACGGACGAGAACACCGATTCACCTTTTATGTGACGAGTGCTGGTTGTCCATCCGGTCAGGCTCCTAACTCAGAAACGGGTAAGTGTGAGGCTCAATGTCCATCGGGTCAGAAGCCTGATTTAGAAGGTAACTGTCTATGTCCTAACGGTTCAAAACCTAACTCATTAGGCCAATGTGAGGATTACTGCCAATCGGACGAATTCAATGCCCTGAAGAAAGAAAAAATGATCCTTTGTCGCAACCGTAAAGGCAAGTTTTCTTACAGTTGCAAGTCTCGTAATGACGTCACTTGGCAATGTGATGAAACAGGCGGTGGTGACAACGGAGGTGGTAATTCGGGAGGTGGTTCAGGTGGCGGCTCCGGTGGAGGTTCTGGCGGCGGCAACCCAGATCCAAAACCCAACCCGACCCTAAACCCGACCCAGACAAACCCAGCGATAACAAAGATGTGGTGTCTGCCATTGATGGTATGAAGTCTGATTCAAACACGCGCTTGGATACCTTAAGCACCAAGTTAGATGACATCAAAAAGTCAAACGAGGATAAGTCCGACAAACTGAAAAAGTCGGTCGATGATGCGTCTGAAAAAAGCGAAACCTCGCTTAAAAATATCGATAACTCGGTGGGTAAGGTAACGAACGCAGTGGATAGACTCGGCAATGACATTACTGCGGCTTCGAGCAATGAGGTTAGCAAGCTGAATGGCATCAGAAACGCGATTGAATCACTCAAAACAAGCGGTAAAACATTCACTGAACCGGAAGCGCCAGTGTTAACCGATAAGCTTAAAGATGGGCTATCAGGGCTTGAAAAAGATATCAAAGGTATCGAGTCAGATATCGAAACCCGCCTGTCTCAATCCCCTTTCAATATGGGTCAGATGCACTTCAATAACGGCTCTTATCAAGGGTCTCATTTCGTTTTGGATAATCACGGTCGCAATGTGTCTGTTGATTTCAGTCTGATGGAAAAAATAGGTCCTCATATCGATTTGATACGAGGCGTGATTATTTTGGTGGCGACTCTGATTGGTGCATTAATCGTGCTCAGTTCCGGTCGTGTGTCTTAGGGGGAACCATGGATTATCTCTACTCGGTGATTGAGTTTTTGGCAGGTATAGGGAGTGACGTTAAGCACTTCTTGTTTTCGATTCCCGACATGATCATGAATGTTTTTGCTTACGCGTGGTTGTGGCTGATTAAGCTCTATCTTTATCTCGAGCTATCAATGATTAAGCTCGCGTTCAAAGTGGCGACCATGCTGCTCAAAGATTACGAAGTGTATACGGTGCTCAACGGGGCGTTTAATCAACTGTCTCCGGATTTACGTCATGTGTGTTACGCCATCGGTATTGTTGATGCGATTCGCATCATTATCGATGCAGCCGCTACGGCGTTTGTACTGCGTGTTATGGGGTGGTAATCATGGCGGTTTATTTTCTGACATGGCTCTAACGGGGCGTATAAATCCGCCTATGTAGTTTGGTTTGAGATTGTGCCTGCCCTTCGAGCTGGTCGTGTGGTGGTCACGAATATCGAGGGGCTTAAACCTCTTGACTCACTTGAGAGAATTCTCGGTGAAAAGTTTCCAGTCAGTGCGCGCCTTATCCGGATATTCAGTCGTAAGATGCAAGGCATTGAGCTGTGGCAAAACTGGTTTAACTGGATGCCTGTTAACTCTCTGGTTGTGATAGATGAATGTCAGGATATCTTTGCGCCTGAAGTGGGATTTAAACGGGAGAAGTCACTAAAACGTCCCTTAGAGGATTTCTTAGAGCACCTGCCGGACGGTCATGCTGATTTGTTTTATGAACGTTGGACAATGGCAGATACATCCAATCTGGATGAAGGCGATACGGATGATACTGGCGAGACGCAACTCGATGACCAGGGGCGCTTATTGTATCCCGATAATTTCTACGGGGCGTTTATGCGTCACCGTAAATATCAGTGGGATGTCATTCTACTGACACCGGATTACACCTCGATACCCAAATGGATGCAAGGCTGTGCGACCGATGCATTTTCTCACACCTCGACCGATACGTTTTTCCGCAAGCGTCGCCCACGTATCTACAACCACCGCCCCAAATCAACCAAAACGGCGCCAAGTACGAAACAGGACTTAGCAGCTTGTACGAATAAAAAGATCCCCGTTGATGTCTTTGCTCTCTACCAATCGACGGGGACAGGTGGTTTCAACGAATCAAAAGCAGACATCACGATTTTAAAATCACCCAAGTTTATCGCGGTGGTTCTTATTGGCCTGTTGGCTCTGGGAAATTTTGTAAGGGAAGCGTATGCGTTATATAGCAGCAATTCTGATGATACGACTGAAGCAGTTAGTGAGGAAGTCAGCGCCAGTTCATCGAGTGATGAGAATGGCACTCGCGTATCTGTGGATGAAAACCAAAGTCATACGCAAAGTCACGTTAGCGTGGATTCTAGCAATGGTGGTGCTCAAGGTCATTTTGAAACTGATACTGATAATGTGAACCCGTTTTATCAGTACTTTCCGGTGTTCAACAATGCGGAGTCAGTGTACCTGACCAGTGTTCTTAAGGTACGTGACCATGATGAGTTCACCTCCTTTGATTATCGATTCCGTATCGATAAACAAGAAGGCAGTTATTACATCAGCTCAACGGTACTCAAGCGGTATGGTTATCAGTTTGAAGCGCTCGACGATTGTTTAATCCAAGTCGAACTGGAAAACACCTTGCGCCTACTCACCTGCCCTCCACTGCAACCCTACAACGCGCCCAGTGATGAAGCGCAACCGGATAGAGAACAAGACTTAGAACAAGTCGATATCTTCAATCTGGCTAAGAAACAAGAGGCGTAACCATGAGTCGAAATTCAGCATATGAGCAACGCAAGAAAGACAAAGGGCTGAAGAAAATCACGCTCTGGGTGCCTGAAGATAAAGACTGCGAGTTAAAACAAGCGGCACAAATGATGTGTGATAATGAAGATTTAACCATCAGTGTGCTTCGCAGTATCGCTACAGGCAAGCTTGTCTCGATGTCGTCTAAATGAGTCCCGTCACTGGTGACGGTTCAGCCCCGCAGGGAAAAGAGAGTGCGCAGCGCGAACGAGGCACCAAGCCGCCCGACTCTCTCCCTGTTTTGCACCCAACTCAATCGGCGCGGTCAGTCTCGCTAACGCTTGAGAGAAAAATGCCCCTCCTTCCTGCTAGGATATCCCTTGCAGAGATTCACCACACCAGTGGGTTTCAATGCTTCTGCAACCCGCCTGAATAGCCCCACACGCTATGCGCAGTCGCGAAGACTGAGCAGCGAGCATAGCAGTGTGGGCGTTACGTCATATCCAAATGAAATTGGTTTGATATTCATATGCCTTTCATGTAGAACATCCAAAAAATCAATAAATAGACTACAAGGCTTAAGGTAAACAAAATGATGAAATATGCTATTTTGTTTTTGTCCCTAGCGTCCAATCTGGCTTATGCGGACTTAATCGAAAAGAATGAAAATGAACAATGGAATGTTGAGGGGCTGGCCCACTATATCAGGTCAAAGGAAAACAAACGCTTTTCAGCTAACTTAATCGCCGTCGGCAATAATTCATCTATTGTGGCCTTCCACGAACCCTACAGCTACTGTCGATCTCGTGCAGCATATAAGAAAGTTAAGATTCAATACCAATGGGTAAACTACGTTTCGCAATGTATTGGTGGCGATAACTTCTGGATGCCTCAATCGCAGAAAGGCAAAGATTTTGTTAAGCAAGAATTCTCCCGTAATGCTGATGTAAAGGTTGTCTTTGAGAGTGAAAGCTACACGTTCTCTACAAAGAAGTTTGCATCAGTTAAGCAACATTGGGAAAGAACTGTAAAAACCACTGGGAATGCGCTGTAGTAGTCAACCCACAACCAAAACTAGACGGAGAAATCATGGAAAAGACCGACTCCACGAAAGGATACTCTGAGTACTTTCACGGAACTATAGAGTGGGTTCAATCAAGTATGTTAGCTGTCTCTTTCGCTTCGTTTATTTTTATCGAATCAGTATCTACTGTGCAGAATGAAAAAATGAAAGTGATTGCAAGTTTACTTCTCATCTTCTCAATACCCTTCCATATCTTTGGTTTGGTTTGCTGTCGAGACATAAAGCTCTCTGACAATGATAAAAGATCCACTTATCTAGACACCTATGGACTTTTAGGGGCTGTTATCTCTACTTCTGGGTTTATTGCCATGCTTATGGCTCTGAATGACTTGTATGTGTTCAGCTTTTTAATTGCTTTAAGTGTTGTTGGCATTTTATGGAAAATTGAAAGACGTAAAAGAAAGCCGCATTAGTTTGCGTATTGATGCACCCCGTATAGTAATACGGGGTGAAAGTCCTCTAGCTCACATCACATTCATTTGATTCTCATTACTCTATTACTTTCTCAAACACAAAAAAAATGCTTTAATGCTCCTCAAAGTTCATATTGTTGTTAACAGGAAAATAAATGAAACCAAACTTTGATGTTCACCAAAAACATCTATCTGTAGCGTTTTTAGGGGCATTCAATCCCCTCAACTTCACTCCAGAGTGGCTTCATAAGTATGAGCTTATTAGTGAAAATGACTTTGAAGAAGCTAAGATTCAACAACTGAATATCGATGCTATTCAAGTTCAATTTACTTGGTTTAAAATTGAAATGACTCCAGTTTCTTTCAATACAGCTGACAAACGATTGATGGTTACTTTAATCGACGAAGGATCTTATACGATTTTTAAAGACCTAGTTTATTCGTTGATTGAAATGCATATTACAACTTCAGCTTATGCAGTAGGGATCAACTCAACTTATACCATCACTAACAAATCAAGAGAAGATTGGGACGCTCTGGGTCATAAACTTGTACCGAAAGAACACTGGAGAAACGTTTTTACTCCGAATCAAGAAGCTGAAGACTCGAAACTTGGTATTACACACGTTTCAATGAGACTTGATAGTCACAAAGAGTCCGTTGTAGAACTTCCTGAAGGTTCATACACAGAATTGAATGTAACAGTTCGTCCATTATTTAAATCTGAAACACAAACGTTGGATTTTGCTACGTCAATAAACTTCAACTATCATTTTCCTATTCCTGCCAGCTCAGTATCAATCAGTTGTTCAGCAATGGATCTAGTTCGTAAAACATTAGATATCCATTTGGACGCATTAAAAGAAGAAGCTGACATCAAACTAAATGAGCTAGCATCGGTATAAAGTTATGGCACTAACAGCAGAATTACTAGAACCAGTTCTAAACTCTTCGGACATCAAACCTGAACTAAACAAAGCTAGCTCTGGGCTTCGTGTTGTCGAGAACGTGAAACAAATATTCTCGAAACTCAATACTGCCATTGATGTTGAAACTCATTTAGAAAGTATTGATCCTTCAAATACCCCTGATATTGTTGACTCCAAAGTTGTAACACAGTCATTAGATCTAGAAGCTGAGTACTATTGCGTAGCTGCTTCGATTTCTAGAGAAGAGCAAACATTGGAAGCCAGAGTTTACGATATGCACTCAAACAGCCACATAATGGATCTGGAAGTGCCTTTTGATGAATTTTCTCTCGATGATCAAACTTTAATAAAAGAAAACGCTATTTTTTATTGGAGAATTGGCACTGAAACCACAACTAGCTTTAACAAGAAGAAATCATCATATTCGAAGCGCAACACCACCTTCTCATCCTTTAAAATGAGAAGAGTGTTTACAAGACGTCAATTCCACAAGAGCAAAATAGACAAAAGAGTTGCTCAACTCAAAACATTGTTCTCATAATAATAAGAGTAATTAAGTGTCTCATAACGTAAAAGTAGTTGTGTTAGGTCGAGGAACTGGTGAGTCTATACTAGTTGAGTACGAAGAAAATTCATGGCTTGTTATTGATTCATTTCGACACCCGAAATCAAACGCTCCAATTGCCGCATGGTATCTTCAGTCTATTGGCCTAAACCCCTATGAAGTAATTAAAAAAATCATCATCACGCACTTTCATCAAGACCATATCTCTGGAATGAAAGACTTGATAGAGCGATGCGATCCAGCGACCCCTGTATATATTTCTCAAGCTCTAACAGCAGATGAGGCTATCAAGTATTACATTACTTTAGATGAAGCTCAGTCCGGCGATAGAGTCTCTGGTGTTTCAGAAATCACCAAAATACTAACTTATTTACACACAAATAGTAGAAGACCTCATCCATTAAAACAGAACGAGACCATCTTTAGAAACTCTGATATTGACTTGATAGCTTTGTCACCTTCTAACTATGATATACAAGAAGCTAACCTGAAGTTTGCCAAGTTACTTCACGAAACAGATAAAGATGCTGCACCAATGGCTCCTAGGGAAAACCCGAATAACTACTGTGTCGTGATCAATTTAGATCTCAAGAATATAGGTAGAAGTGCGATATTCGGAGCAGACCTTGAGACAGATGCTCATCCTGAAAGTGGTTGGAATTCAGTTTCTACTTCTGTCCTTTCCCCTACAGATGGTTCAGTTAACTTTTTTAAGATCTCTCACCATGGTTCGATAACTGGTTATCATCAAAGCTTCTGGTCTAGAAAAGTTGAGTTGGACGCTTTGTCTGTCATCACAACATTTGAAAAAGGTAAGAGTCCCCTGCCTACCAGAGCTTGCGTGCAAATGTATAAACAGCACACAAGTAAGTTGTTTTGCACTACAGAGCCAAAGTACCTAAAAGCAGACAAAGTTCTTCCAACTAAAGCCGCGAAGATCGCTCAAAAAAAATCGCCTAACGTCGTTGTTAAGCCGTTGGATTTAAACTTAGGCTATGTGTTAGCGGAGCAGACAAGTAGCTCTTTTAATCACGTCTTATATGGTAGTGCCACGCAGCTTTAATAGGGGCTTACAGCCCCTTTATTTGGCATATCGCTCTAGCATATTTTAAAATTTTCGATGTTGTGAGCAGCTCGAGTTCGGACTCTATTTCTATAATTGCTATTCCAACTAAAATCTCCTGAGCACTAACCGATTGACCTGTAGGTAACTCTAATTTGCCAGCTTTCATTAGAAACCCTTTCCATTCATCTGTATGAAATAGCTCTCTATTTTTAGCCATCCGCATTAAACGTCTGCACTCTCTTGGAATGTCCCTCCCTTTATCCCATTCATTGACAGTCCTCACACTTTTAAAACAAAGTTCCGCAGTCTCTTCTACTGTCAAACCGCATTCAAATTCACGAAAAATGTAGTTTTTGGTCATTTCGTGATACTTCATGATTCACTCTCTCAAAAGCGAAAGAGTTTATAAATCCATAAATTGTAGTGATACAAGTTTCATTGAACATAAACACGCATAATGCGCACTTAGGTATCCAAAAGTCCCAGAAAATCAAACCCTTGCTCACACCCAACATTCGCGTCAAACGCGTTTCACTAACATCCTGTGTTGCTTCAACAATTACCATTATTTATACCATTAATGACCCCGTTGGTCGGTCAACTGCGCTATTGGGTTAATAAATACAAAATGCGAATTTTGTGTTTTTCGGCGTTTTTGATTGTTCTCATCTATCAATCTCGCAATAAAAAAAGGAATAAACAATCGTTGCGCAAATTATTTTCTGGAGGAAAATCACATGCTCACACCCAACTTCCGTCAGCTGGTTCACCAACAATTTATGGATCTGCACCAAGCCGCCGCGTTTTTTCACGTGCAACCCGTCACCGTCAAACGTTGGATTTTAGGCTATACGCCGGTTAATCCACTCGCTGAGAAATTGCTGAACATTAAAGCCCGCGGTTATCTGCCGCTCGATATTCGCTGGGACGGCTTTCGCGTCCATGAAGAGCGCGCCACGCTCATTACGCCCGATCGACGCGAGTTTAACCCCAAAGAGCTGGAAAACTTCGTCTACTGGCGCGATGAACATCGTCAGTTGGTCAAATTGTATGGCCGACTGCACGATCCTTGTCCGACGCTACCGGTGCCCAATCTGCCGCCTTTTCGTGGTGGCCGCCGTGTCGAACCGATCCCCTTGGTACCGAGTAAGTTCAAATGATGTCAGCCCCTGACGCTCTAGACGCACACGCCGGACATTAAGTCCGGCGCGATGGCGTGGGTTGAATGGTGCTGGGCGGTGGCATGTCATCATCGATGGGGATTTTGTAGCGGTCGTCCTGCAGCAACACCGCGGCGGTCTTGAGCAGCACTTGTTTGACTTGGCCTTGCGCTGGTCGCAGCCGTACGCGTCTTCGATTTAACATAACGTTCTCCTGAGTTAATCTGCTAACAAATCCAACTCTTCATCCAGCAACATTTCGAACAGCACGTCTTGCTGACGCTCAAACAGACTGTCAAAGGTGGCAAACATCACCGGCACCTCGTGCCAGCTGTCTAACACTTTGTAGCCGTACAAGCCATAATGCGACAGAAACGCTTTGGGTGGATCGACAAGGTACACGCCGACACTGTTGGGATACGTCGACAGAAAATACAGCGCAATATAGGTGATCACCGACATCAATCGCTCGGTCATAGCCTGAGCAGCACGCCCATCTAAGGGTTCAAGGAGCAGCGTATGCTGTCTCCCTACCCGACTGTCGTACACACCGACTAACAGTCCGGGTCGCGGTTGTTTGAAACGCTGCACGCCGATATGAAAGGCCCGGCCGGAGAAGCACGATAAATGGTAGTGATTGAGCCAGTCCAAGACCGGACTCTCTTCGCAAGCCAGCGCGCGGTAGCTCTGCTCACTGAGCGAAGAGACTTTCAACTCGAGGTTCGTTTGATTGATGACATCTTGCAAGAACTGCACATCAATCGACTGACGTTGGATGGGCGTAGTGTTGTTCATGGATCTCGCGCCTTTTTAAGTGGATGGTGACGAACAAGGTCGCGAATAAGTTAAGGGCGTTTTAGTGGCTGGCGCGAGCGTAAACCGGATTAATTAAATGAAATAATGCGCCGCTCAAGGACAATTGATGCGATAACAACAGGATACGAAACTGAATCAAGCAATATGATTATTTAGTCGTTGTTTCAGTGGTGTTTGTGAGATTTTGGTCGAAAGCTGGCTTTGATTTGGATGAGGGGCATCAAAAAGCCGAACTGACGTTCGGCTTTCTCGGTTACAGGGACTCGTAAACGTCATTGGCGACAAAGGGCGTCCGGATTCGATCTTGTAATGTCAGGAGCGCTTGGCGATCAACACCAGGGGGCAGTTCACCATTGAACTCATGCAAACCAACGTACTCGTTGAAAAACGTCTGGATATCTTGCGACTGCTGCGAAACGGACTGTTTCACTGCCCTGACCTGCTCGTCAATACACTGATTGTAGGCGTACTGCGCCAAGTAACTGAGCGCAACTTTTTGCTCTTCATTGGGCAAATTAGCCAACCATTCGGACTGTGGGAAGACATCACTGCCTGACTTGGCCAGCTCGAAACAGTGTTCTTTCTGTGCCAACAAGGCACTGTACGGCTCGGTTAAACTCGGAGAAGCACACCCCGCCAACAAAACCAACGATAAGCTACAAAGCCGCTTCACTGACGCACTTCCAAAATTTTTGTTCTTCTCCATAGGTAAATAGCTCTTCCTGTTTTGCTAGGTTGTAGACTTGTTTTCTTAAGACGGGATTCACCGACGCCATAGCCTGGCCAAAGTCATCCCAGTGGTACTCATAGATATCTTGGGCTTTTTGAACGACACCGCCGCCTTGGATTCGAAAGATTTCGAGGATAGGACTGGCCACCATTACACCCGCTAAGTAGTTGGCTAAATCCACTTTATAATCGATGATTTTCAACGTCGATTGAGAGCGTGATGACAGCTTTAATCCTTTTATCGAGCAGTAGTCCTTTAACGACATAACGTTTCAACGTAGTTGTATTTGATTGTGGCTAGTCTATCGACGTCATCACGAATAACAAATGAACCTGTACGCATATTGAATTACTGTCACAGATTCGATTGTCAAAGACACGTCCTCACTTTTTAAGTAGCTTCAAACTTTGAATGCCACACGTTACAAATCCCTATTGCACCACTATTTTAGAGTTATACTAAACATCTCACTGTTCACTCCACCAATAATTATTGGCGTTTCTATTTGATCGCTCTGCACCAAAACGGTTGTATTTAACTCACGGCTTGATTTACGAACTTTGCTTTTTCGAACGACTAACACATCGACTAGGTAATCCAAGGAGTCTTTCGTTACTGAGCCGGAAAACTCAACATTTTCTTCCTCATTATCTCTTATGGTTTCGAATCTTCTATCTTCATAAATTTCAGCAGATAGAGATGAATTACCATAGTTTAAAACCACTGATGTGGGTTCGACGTTTTGACTAGCTGATGAACCAAACGCTGCAAAACATATTGCAAGTATAATTTTTGATTTGATTTTCATTCTCTAACATCTGTTTTACGTAAAGAGAGCTCACCTCCAATTAAGGTGTGCTCAGCCAATACTTTACCTAAAGCCTGGTGCCATAAACATTAAATTGCTTTGAAGTGTAAGCGCCAAGCGTTGCGAATCCCTCTTGAGCAGTTTGTTATGTTAATTAGCACTACTAATACGGGATATAGTACATCTATCTTGGAAATACTTGTCTGAAGGGTTAAGAACAAGCTGTACACTCTCTTTGGTCGCGTATGCTGCCAAAACATAGCTAATCATATGCTGCCTCTCTAAAGTGTTTCTAATTGCGGCAAACCTCGTATTGCAACCTTCTGCAAGGATCTCATTGGCTAGCCCACCTTCAATCTCAATCTGAACTATGTTCGCGTGGTTTATATCGTCGGGACCTGAAAAAGTAATGACCTTAACTGGACCTGCACTTAAAGATACTGGACTGAATAGCGTTATGCCCAGGGCTAAAACTAACTTTATTAACTTCATGAACTTACACCTCACTTACTCTAATAACATAACGCCTTGCTAACGGGCGATAACGCTATACCACCCGACATAAAATTTATACCTTAAACACTGAAGCTGATTTGAATGAAAGTGGCCAAGCGTTAGGAGTCCCTGTTAAGCGATTTGTTAGGTGTTCCGATCACACCAAATTTGCCTTTGATAATACCACTTAACAAACGACAGTCCTGTTCTCTACCTTGTGAACGGTATTGTTTCGTGTCTGTGTTGACCCAGCTGGAAGTCACAACTAGTTTTCCATCTAGTGCGTCAGATAGTTCAATGCCGAAAATGTAATGGCCTGTCCAGCTGCGAACAAAATAGACCCAATTATTTTCTGAATATACAAACCATTTGTCTTCCATATCTACAGGCTTGTAGCCCCAAAGCAACTTTCTAGCGTCAGCATTCGAGAAAACAATATTAAAGCCTAGTTCAGTTTTATTCGTGGGCATTGATACGGTTTTCCAGTCATTCTTTGTTATCAAAGTACCTCCTTTCACCTAACGCCCTGCTAAGTGGCTAGCAACGTAACCACCATACTAAACCTAATAACCGTAAACACTATGCTGACTGGAAGTAAAATCGACAAGCGTTGATAGTCCGTCTTAAGCAGTTTGTTAGCACTTGAGCCTAAATCCAGACGCTTTTCTCTATGGAGCGAAGTATCGAGCACACTCTGAAGCAGAAAGCCCAGTACAAGTCACAGCTTTCGCATCGAGTGCTTTGCGAGTTTTCTTTTTGTGAAGATCTTGAATAACCAAATACCCCCAATAACCTCTGCGAGCCGTGGCGATGATTTCTTCTCCAATAGAAAAATAATGAGATGCGATGGCGTTTGAATCATATTTCAGATCTCTTGCACCGTCGTTGATACATAGATACTTTATTCTCCCGCCTTTAACTGAGCGCTCACCTTTACACGTAACCGTGTAGTTGATTTTTACTACATCGTCATCCACATATCTTTCATTAGAAATTGATAAGACAATTCTTATTAAGATAAACAGCGGAACAACCAGAAATGGTAACAAACGATTTGCCGAGTTAGGACTCTTTCCATACTTTCCATGTTCCACAATTATCTTTTCGGCGCGTCTAACTCTTCTCATTTTATAGACGTATAAAATCGCAGTTAATGAGACCGCCAAGAAAGCTGAAACATAAGTCAAGACACCATTGTCAAGAGTATTGTGATATACCGAAAACCTTGCCTTAACTACAATAAACGATACAAAAATCAATGGAGCTATCAATGATATAATCTGAATACTTCCTCCTAGAATGCTAACGCCCTGCTAAGTGGCTAGCAACTCTTACCACCACACTTAAACTAACCACCGTAAACACTGCACCAAACGAGAACTAAAATTGCCGAGCGTTGATAGTCCGGCTTAAGCAGTTTGTTAGGCTTTTATTCTAATACTCTTATACAAGAGTCAACAGCACCACTTTCACTACGCCAAGTTAAATGCTTGCTATCGATAGCTAGAATAGTTGACACTGACACTTTTGTTTCTTCAATTGCTTTCCTAAACCTTTCTTCAAATGGTACTGAAGCATCATTAAACGATTTGACTGAAACACTATCTATATATTCGTGTACTTCATTGTGTTTCAGCTCCCAGGTACCGTTGATTTTCACTTCATACACAAACCCGCCCGAGCCATCCGGCATCTCAATAATAAACAAAGCCTGACCATTTAATAACCCGTTATTAGCATAAGTCGTTTTACCATCGTAACTTATCTCATTATCTTCTGAGTTTTCAGAAGTTGCGCAACGCCATGTACCAGAAAATAACGATCTATCCACTTTTATCTTAGGGTGCACTTTAGTTTCTTCGGTTGCACTACAAGCTACAAGAGCAACACTGAATGCTATTAATAATAATCTTTTCATATCCTTAATTTCTTTCTTTATAAAAGCAGCCTAACGCCAAATTAAGGTGTGAACAACGCTAACCACCTTACCTAAACCATTGTGCCATAAACACTAAACTTGCTTGAAGTGAAAGCGCCGAGCGTTGTGAATCACTCTTAAATTTATTGTATGGATAATAAGCTCACCAATCGGGTAAGGTGAGACCCAGACTTTAGCTGCAACTAAAGTTCTTCTATCTGATAGTTCGATTAAATGATGGCTCCTCTATCGAGAGACCGATAACAAGTTCGAACGTCAGATAGAACTCCAAGCACCACACTCGAATAGTCTTCTGGGTCTCGAGCCCGCATTTGCAAGCAAGAGTTAGCTTATTATGAATACAAACACACTTCAAAACATTAATGTCGGCGTTGATACTGGCAAATCACAATTAGATATTTATATCCGTCCGCTCGACATTTACTTCACCGTTCCTAACAATGACAAAGGCATTAAAGAAGCCGTCAGAGCTATCGCTAAACACCAACCTCAGCGTGTCGTGATTGAAGCTACTGGACGATTAGAAATGCCCTTCATCCTTGCTTGTGACCAAGCAAAGCTACCCTATGTCATCGCTAACCCTTTGAGGATAAAAAGGTTCGCTGGTGCTATCGGACAAAGAGCTAAGAACGACCGTTTAGACGCCGCGCTCATTGCCCACTATGCTGAGAAAGTTCAGCCTGACTTAACCGAGCTAAAAGCCGAAAATATCCGATTAATGAGTGACTTAGTATCAAGGCGAAATCAGTTACTCTCCATACAGACCATGGAAAGAAACCGACTACAAATATTGCCAAAGAACATCGCCTCAACCATTACGCCCATCTTAACCGCTCTTAAAAATCAAATTGAAAAAGTAGAAGCTAAAATCACAAAGCTCATCGATATCTCTCCTGAATATCAGACTAAGAATGAGATACTTCAAAGCATGCCTGGAGTCGGTAAGATACTGGCCGCATCCATCATCAGTAACGTCCCCGAACTTGGTTACATCACCAATAAACAAGCCTCTAGTTTGATTGGTGTAGCACCCATCGTTAGAGAAAGTGGTCGTTACAAAGGAAAGCGCATAATACAAGGAGGTCGGACTCAAGTTAGAACCGTTATGTATATGGCAATGATGTCTGCCATCCAATGTAACCCTGTTTTTAAGACTACATATGAACGATTACTTGCGGCAGGAAAACCCAAAAAAGTCGCCATAGTTGCCTGCATGAGAAAGATGGTTGTGATCTTAAACTCGATGCTCAGAGACGGTGTAATGTGGGATAACAATAGCGCCAAAAATTAACTATTGACGCCATAGTCTCTTGTTAGGTAAATTGTGACTTTAAGGCCTATATTCACCTACGAACGAAAAATTCTGTCTATGATCAGAACTTTTGTTTGAGCACAACAACTTAACGCCAACCTTCAGGTCAAACCGACACTCATCTCCAAATTCTTCCATAATAGGCGTGGATGCCCCATCCCCTTCCGGGGTTTGATACTTAATCACAAATTGGCCTGACTCCCGTTGATATGCATAGGCTGGAACGGACCACTCTTTTTCCTGACCATTCATTTTTGTGAAAATGCCAACATATGAATCAGTCATTTTGCTACTACACCCTTCTAATGCAAGACTTGTTAGTAATAAGATTAGTTTTTCGTTCATAGCATCCTCCGCTTAGGTTCGTCGGAGCATATATTAAATCGAAGAACATAATTAACTGGCTAGGTAACATAAGGTTGCGCTTTTTGCCTAACGCCCTGTTAAGGTGTGAGCAACGCAATACCGATGCCGCCGCATACCACCTTAAACACCAAAATCAACGCATAGTGAAAATGCCACGCGTTGCGAATCACTCTTAAACTGTTTGTTATAGCTTTATCTTTGCGCAAAAGCTTTAAGGATATTATCTACTACAGAGTTACTTTCTAAGTAGAACTCTAACGAAACGTATGGGGATTTTTCATAAACTGAGCATGAAGCTCCCGCTCGCAAGTCCCCAATCGTTTTCGAGTAGTGCGACTTACCAGGTTCAAACTGAAATTCTGGATAGTGACCCTGAAGCTTTTCGACCAAGGTACCAAGTGCTGCAATGCACTTGCCCTTACCAATAAAACCTCGCTCGACTTTAATTCGCCCCACCGATCCAGATTCGTTATCGATTGTAACTTCGAAGTCTGATAGAAAACTAAGCTTAGGATTGCTTTCTAGCGATAAAGGAACTCGAAAGGTAGTAATTGGGCTATCCGTTGAAATATTGAATTTTTCCAGAGGTTTCACAGGGAAAGAGCTGGCAACTTGGACTTCAAATAAAGGGAGACCTTCACCTTGAGTCATTGTATGTCGTTCGGCAGAGTTGAAGCCACCGCCAAGCATGAAACCGAGGGCAATCATGCAGACCATGACTAAAACTATTTGTATTTTGTTCATCTGATTCCTTTAACTACGGATATTGCTATAACGCCCAATTAAGGTGTGAAGCACGCCACCACGACACTCAATTTGACCACCGTAATCACTAAACTCAACCCAAACCAAAAATGCCAAGCGTGCTGAATCACTCTTAAATTGTTTGTTATGTATTATCCTTCGACAGCATTGAAACCGTGTTTTTGCGCAATAGCCCCTAATTGAGGCACAAGAGTAAACCTAACATCTGAACTATAATTAAACACGATGTAGTCTCTATAATGTTCAAGAACAAATGGACGCTCCAACTCATCTAGCCCGAAGAGGTCATTTATTTCTTCTAGAAACTCACTAAAGTCACATTCACCTACTGCATTGTGACAGCCAGTATTTAGCAACTCCGCTGCGATTGTTCCCATTTTGAACTTCCGCCGCTTAGCCATCGTGTCTAGATCTGACCTCCACCGCCAGATAGTAAGATTCCAACTCAAATTAATTACTCCATGTAATAGAGATACATAACGCCCTGTTAAGGGGTGAGCAACGCAATACCGATGCCGCCGCATACCACCTTAAACACTAAACGCAACGCATAGTAAAAATGCCACGCGTTGCGAATCCCTCTTGAACAGTTTGTTAGCCCTATGCCCAAAGGTCGCACGCCTCTACACCGAAACTAGAAATACTAGGTAACGTGGCATTGTGGTGCTCTCGAATTTGAGCCCCACTGGCGTGCTCCTTATTATGAGTTGTGTGAGCATCCGATACCAAAGTTACGGGATAGCCTAAACCTGCAGCTCTGCGGATGGTGGTATCAACGCAAAACTCTGAGGCGTAGCCACACACAATTAAGCTATCTACATCGAGTTCATTCAAAATACTTTGAAGGTTAGTATTCAGGAAAGAGTCTGGTGTTGTTTTGCGAACGAAACGGTCACCAGTTTGTGTAATTAAGCTCGACTGCAACGCCCAACCAGCGCTTTCGTATTCAATAACAGATTTAGGTTGCTCGTGCTGGACAAAGATAACTGGGACAGACTTAGCACGCGCCAATTTCGTCACCTCATTAATTTTGGTGAGTACGATTTGTGATTCAAATGGTTGAGGTTCTGGGTCGAACAGAATCGACTGAACATCAATAACTAATACTGCAGATTTCATTGTTTTCCTCTAATAGGGCTAACGCCGCGTTAAGTGGTGAACAACGCTAACCACCAAACCTAAACCATCGTACCTTAAACACTTAACTTAACTGGAACTGAAACCGCCAAGCGTTGAGAATCCGTCTTAAACGCTTTGTTATGTGCTGTAGTCCCTCACCTCACCAAGGCTCTGGCAGCTCATGACGAGATAACTCTATTTTTACTTTATCATTGCGAAATATAATATCGACTTGAGTCCAATGTTCTTCTTTACTTTTCATTAGCTCATGTACATTATCTAGCGAAAGAGCTACTTGAGAGTTTGATACCGAAGCATCGTGGCGAACAATTTCATCAACAACCATTTCAAGCTCATATTCTTTCATACGGTATTTTTCATATCTCTTTTCGGTATATACAAATGAACTAGCATTGAAACCCTGAACAGATAAGTCTTCTCGTATCAACTCGACAATATGTTGAAAGTACTCTATATAATCGCTAACCAAAGTAATCTTCCTTCTATGGGCACATAACGCCCTGCTAAGTGGCTGACAACATACCACAAAACGCAAACGGACCACCGTAAACACAGAACAAATTATGAAGTAAATTCGCCGAGCGTTGGCAGTCCGTCTTAAGCAGTTTGTTATGTTTCTAGTGGTACTTAACTTTTTTGTCCGGAGTAAAGTGGAGGACAACGTTTAAAATAAGCAGCACAAGAGAGCTTATCATTAGCATAATGTTAACTGAGTAAACGTCTAGGCACGCTAATGATGCCCCGCCTGATACAATTGTACTGAGTCCAATACCATTGCTTCCTTTCCACACCTTATAAAAAGAGTAACAAGTCGTTAGGATTGCTATAAAAAACAACATACTGAAACCTAATTAACACAGAGCCCGAGATCACTATTTCGGTTAAAAGTGGAGTCTATATGATTGAATTCAAAATAGACACATAACGCCCTGTTAAGGTGTGAGTAACGCAATACTAATGCTCCCGCATACCACCTTAAACACTAAAACCAACGCATATTGAAAATGCCACGCGTTGCGAATCACTCTTAAACAGATTGTTATACGTTCATTTTGCCAACTAGATAAACTTGCAGCTTTCGCTATCAAAAACTCTGGCTGCCAGTCCAATAGCCAAAAATTCAATAATCTCTGCGTTTGCTTGAGACATTACGCAGTTAAAAGTGATAGCTCTTGGTTCATTTAAACTATCAACATCGAAATGAATCAAGACTTCTCCATTCTCGTACACAAACTGCTGTTGAGTTGGAATAAAGCCTAAAATACTATCAAATACTTGGTTTAACTTAAGAGGGTTGAACTCCATAGGAATCCAATCCTTTGGCAAGTCTTCAATTTCTGATTCTGTTTTTACGATAATTCCAATCATATGAACCTCAAGAACGTATAACGCCCTGTTAAGGTGTGAGCAACGCAATGCCGAAGTCACCGCATACCACCTTAAACACCTAAAGCAACGCATAGTAAAAATGCCACGCGTTGCGAATCACTCTTAAACAGTTTGTTAGCATTACTTGCCTTTGAGACTCGACTTAATCAATTCACTAAGCCCTGGCATTGAGGGCGAAGAGTCTCCCGCCAACAAACCAGTATCAGTTCGGCTAAATAATGCCTGTAAGACTATATCCCTAGAACTTGAATCCAATTGACTATCCTGATTTAAAGACAAGTATAAATAAGTTAGCTGCTCCCGCTCTTCGGCATCTCGCATTAAGTGGAACGAGCTAAACGTTAACTTGGATAGTGCTTTAATTAAGAATGCATAGACAGTTAAAATTGAAGCAAATATCAAAGCACCATGCAAAGAAGATAACTCTACTTTTAGTTTTTGTCCGAGTAACCAAGAACTAAAGAAATCATAAAAATACACAATACCCATTAAAGAAACAGCAACCAAAGCTGTAACCCAAAGACTACCTTGTATTCCGTACTTTCTGGCGGACTTTTTCCAATATTCTGCTGGTTTTTCTAGTCTCAATTTTTCTTGATATGTATTTTCTAAGTCTTCGATACGAACCTTGCAACCATCCATGAAGCTTATGAACTCAGCACGCCTCTCATCATGAGCGTCTGCTGTTTTGGTAACCTGTTCTTGTTCCCAGTCACTCCATTCTGTCTTTGTTGATATCAACCACTCCGAGAAATTACCCTTAAACACGTCAAGCTCTTCACTTAACTTCGAATTATGCCTCTGGATGCTGTCACGAACAGTATCCATCGCAGCTAGCTCTGCTTTAGTTCTGGAAGTGATGGAAGACTCAACAACAAAAAATTCGTAAGCTAGAACTGCTCCAATTAGAGAGTCTTTATTTGATATCGAGAATTGTAGCTTACCGAGAACCGCAGTACTGAACTGATTGGCTACAGAAGCGTTGTAGGAAGCATTACAGTTGACCAATGCTTCACTAAAAGAGTTACCACTCCATAACCACGACTGATTAAGGACACTGAGCTGATTTCGTTGAAGGTTTGATACTTGGTTATTTAGAGTATTTTGATCCCATTCTTCGATTCTGAAATTATCCAGCTGAGTCAGGATGTTATCGAAACGCGAAGCTATCTGAATATAAGTCGCTGGTGACATATTTCTGCTCTTGATCAGTGACTCTTTTTCTTGCCACCAATCTCGTTCTAGCTCGCAGAACTTATAAAAATCGTCATATAAAGTGAAATCAAACCGCTTTCCAGCTACATCATTAATGACAAGTTTAAATTCTTTGCTCATATATTTCTCTAGTTGTGTAATGCTAACGCCGCATTAAGGTGTGAGCAGCGCTTGGCTATACTTGAGCGAAGCGAAAACGCCAAGCGTTGCGAATCACTCTTAAATGCTTTGTTAAATTGCTTTAATCAAATTGCTGTGGAAGGTTGATTAAGCCTGTTTGAATGATAACTGTACTAATAGGTAATGCAGATAATTTAAAGTTCAATAGGCGGGGTTCGTTAATTCTGTTTACTTTCTTCGCATTATAACTAGAGTCATCAAGCAACAGATCCCAGCAAACTTTACACCATTCCGAGTATTTGGGGTGTTTGGTATCATAGAACTGTTGCCCAGTATCACCACATAAAAAATCTAATAGAGCCTCTGACAATGGGTTATCTATTTTCAGAGAACTACTCGCTTGGGCAATATTGAAAGAAGTATTATTTTTGAAGCCATTACTTTGATGCGTGCCATACTGCTTTAAGTCTCCGTGAAGCAATAAGTATTGTGCACCATCAAACGCCTTTTTAGGTGTAACGTCCCGACCCACGATTTTCTGAGGTCTTGCATAATCAAATTTCGGCCATTTTTCATATAAGTACAACTGGTGCTGATCACTTTTACCAACATTAGTCGTGTCACCTTTTGCGCTCGATACCTTTGCCTGTAACAACAAAGAATTCATGTAAACAGAGAGATTGTTATCATAATGCATATGCACTACAAACAAATCACCTAGTTCAGGGTTCTTTGGAGCGCCATTCCAAGTAACTATCGGACGTTGATGACAAAAATGCCCTTGAATTTGAGCCGTAACCCCTGTTTGGTTCAAGTAAAAATTTAATACACGTTGTATTTCAGGTAACGAATATTGAAACAAGCTTGAGACAATCGCTGGCTCATCGAGCTTCTGATAGCTCTTTACTGAGCCATACAGCGTTGAACGGTGCCCTAGCCCAACTCCGTCTATAAGAGCAGATTCAATATATGGTTGAATAGCTATCCTAGTGTTCTGTAGATTTGATTTTATTGGGCTAGACATTTTTACTCCTATCCAGAAATTTTAGGGCAATTTAACGCCAAATTAAGGTGTGAACAACGCTAACACCTTACCTAAAGCATTGTGCCATAAACACTAAACTGACTTGAAGTGACGGCGCCAAGCGTTGTGAATCACTCTTAAATTTATTGTTAGGCTTCTGTACGTTGAAGCAGGGTTAGGACCATACAATGCGAACCAATATGGGATTAATAGCCCAAATGCCATTGACCCACCGATAAACGTGGTTGGGAAGCTTTGTAGCACTAATTCAAAAACCTTATCGTATTGCTCTGGGCTCAACGTTGACTTAGTTACGTATATCTCATAAGAAAAACAAACTGGCTGATATATCGACATTCGTAAAAACCAACTCAAAGCACTAACAGGAAGCAAAAACAAAAACGGTCTCGTCCATATTGAAGGCAATATAAAGTGAATTGCAGGAATCAGGAACAGAAAAGCCACGTACAAGGCATTCGCCGATATGTCCTGGGTGCTGAATGTATAAGACTGACCTTCATACATCATTAGCACAGAGACCCCGAGTACACTAATTAGAAACAGCTTCCCAAATTCTTTTGTACGTGAAAAACGAAGCAAGCAATAGCCTACGACCAATAGCAAGACCGTAAACCAAATGTAGGCATCCCAGTTCATTTCGAGGAATCGAGGACGAGATGTTTGAATAATGATCAAAGACGCATACGCTACGGGCAGGTATAGAAATAAAACAACTACAAGACGTAGAAATGCCCAAATCGCCTGTCTTATCATCTAGTGCCCCTCCTAGGAAGCCTAACAATTATTAGACAGAAAGTTTCTTTTTTAATTCATAGAGTACTTCTGCCTTTTGCCCTATCACGGCTAACATTGTCCTATTTTTTCTGAAATCTATCAGTAGCTTAAAATTGGAGCAATCAATCAGTGCATTAAAGTGCATACTAATTCTGTATAACATGCTTTAAATCAAAATTTGATTGCCTTAGAAACAAAAAACCGCCCAATCTTGAGCGGTTTTGTTTAACGTCTGCGTCGTGTCTTTCGTCGCTTTCTTGTGACAGTGGCCTTCACTACTCGTCCACCTCTGAGCGTATACCCTTTCTTGAGTTGGCCGTTTTGTTTGCGGCCTTTGCACTTACAGCATCGTTTAGCCATGAGAGTCCTCCAGTTTGCGTATCCGTTGTTCCTGGTCTTGCTGCACTTTCTTCATCCAGTTGATGTCGGTTTTGAGCGCCGCAATGGTGCCAGCACTTGAAACCACACCGGTGATTAAGGAGATGATCATCGCTTCGAGTAATCCCATTACTGCCCCCTGAACTTGCCTGAGAAGAACTCCAGCAGATAGCGAACCATGGCGCGCATGCCAAGGGTATCGATGACCACAGCCCCGACGACATACCAATAGGGCTCGGGAATATTCTGAAGCGCCTCAAAACCTTGTTCGACATAGGGCGCGTAGTCAGGAATGAATGACAAGATAAGCGGGATAAACACCACAAGCAGGATAAATTCGTCTTTGAATCCGCGCTCTCTGATGCTGACTTCATCAAGGCTACTGGCCTGCTCTTCGCCTTTTTGCAATCGGCGTACCCTCGACTGATGTTTCTCCTGGTCGAGCTCATCTTTGCGCTTTAAGGCTTCGGCTTTATTGCGGTTATACTGCCTATAAGTTTCGAGTCCGCCATTAAACAAACTGACTATGGCACCAATCATGGGTACACCTGACGATCGAGCTCGATGTGTGGACCATCTTTAAACGACGTCCAGTCTCCGCCCCATACATTCCACAACAACTACTTCTTCCTTTGCATCTACACATAGTGACGGCGTAACTATATGTATGCGCTCGTTAATAAGCCCATCATCGTAGATACGAACGCTTTTCGTACCTTTTAAAAATCAATTATTAATCCGTTACGAACTATCAACGTTGGAGACTTAGTTTGGATGTTATGAGTTACACGATAACGCGCCAGAACAATACACTGGAAGATAGTAAGCGCTTGCAGACTAGAATTACAATTATGTAATTTTATTACACACCGCTAGGTAGACCCATTTTACCTAGAACAATCAACTGAGCTATCCTATTGTTTAATATCGATATTAACTGAAACTACTGTTTCTTAGGTGTGACTTTCAGTTTTATTACAAATGATGATTTGGTTCGAGTTTTATCTTGTTATGGTCGATGTGCAAGTGCGGACGAGTATGCATGTTGATACGGAATTCTGTTATAGTGCATCAAAATATACAGGTACAAAAAAGAGCAGCTCCCTGCTCTTCTGTGTATTTATTGCTGAGTTGAGTTTGTTTCTACTGCTGCTTGGCTGCTTCGGCTCTAATTTCTTCAGCGACCATTTTTATCGCTTGAGCTGTGCTAATACCCTCTGCCATTAACTCTTGGATTTTCTCGACAGCTTTTTGCTGTTCTTCATGCGAAAGTGGCGGTAGATCATCAAACATAAAAAAGGCTCCTAAAACTTTAGGAGCCGACTATAGTACGATTTGGTTGTAAGCGCTAGTGCTTCGCTCCCCTATCCTTAACCCGGAAGCTTAATAACTTGTTAAGAAGTTAATATAAGCTCCCATCGAGTTTTCATTCGTGTAGCTAGCACCGATATCCAATTGGAATAAGTTTAGTGGTGACAACCCAATACCAGCCGTTACTGTGTCATCGAGATTGTCATAAGCTAGATTTCGATTCCAACCCGCACGCAGTTTTAGCTGGCGCATGATGTCAATTTCGCCACCGACTCTGAGCATTTGTGTGTTGTCGTTGAAATTTGTATAGCGTTCTTCTTCGTTGAGATCATAGTCCACACTGATAGTGGCATAATCAGCAACTAAGCCGACACCAACTGTATAGAGCGGTCTCATTTGGTAAGAGTAAGAAATATCAGGTTTACCACTTACTGAAGATGGAATCGTTAAGGTTTTAATGTCTCGGCTCACTAAATTAGTTGCCGAAAAACCTACTCGCATAGGCCCATAAAACCAAAGGAAGCCAGCATCCATATTGAACATGGTTTCACCGGTACCATTATCACGAACGTCTTTGATATCGTAGTTGGTAAAACTTGCTTCGTAGACATAGGTGTATATACGTTGCAGTTTAGGTGTAATACCGAAAGAAATGTGCTGGCCAAGGAAAGTCTGGTACTTTGCCAACGAAATACCGACTTCAGTTACCCCTACTGAAACCGCATTGACGGTACTATTTTGCGCATTTTCTAGGATTCTTAGATCATTGTCAGGGTTGGTGCTATCACTGGCAATGAGAGGATTCGCGTAGGACTCTGCGTAGGCTTTACCAAACACGTTAGCAGCTAGAAATTTGTTTGGGATGGCAAATGCAACCACACCACCTATTTCGAGTTTGGCGATGTCACCGTCTAATGCTTTTAAAGTGGCATCAAGCTCGGCGGCATTGAGATCAGCAGGATTACTAGTACCCTGCTCGATAAGGTCTGCCGCTTTCTTGAGGTCATCAACCATCATGTGCTCGTCGCTGTATGAGAGACCAAAGCTTGGAGTGATCATGCCATAGTCATCATTTCGGCGATAAATTGCGGTAAGAGCAGGGTTATAGAAAGGAGCGGTTAAAAAAGTTGCAGAAACGACACCTACTCCACCCATTGCGTCTCCGCGGGCTTCAATAGCGTAATTTGCAGCGGAGGCAGAGCTGGCTGCAAGTGCAATAGACAATGTAAGAAGTTTTATTTTATTTTCCATAATTGTATAAACTTTTTAGTTCCATATGTTTATATCGTTCTATTGTCTATTAACTTTAGTTATTCCTCCACTGAAACATCATAGGTCTTACTAATTATTTGTGATTGTTCAACAATTATCGGTCCTTGCCATCTTTGGTGGTTGATCGAAACGGCTAAAACGTACCTACCTTTGTCAACAATCCCATTATCTAACGAGGTAGGATAATCGGAATCATAACTTTCCCCCCAGACTTGGCTGTAGTTGCCATCAATGTAGTCATAAAGTGCTACATCAAGCTTAGGCAGTGGGCAATTAGGATTTAGTAAGGCGTTCCTCTCGAGTTTCCATTGTGCTTTCGCGTCCCAACGAACGGTCATTTCGGCCTTAGGTTCACCCAATACAAGCCAAGAACTCCAAGAAGATTCATCCGAAGCGGTAACATCAATTCTAAATAGACCGCTTTGGAGTCTACTGTTCAAGTTATATCGCTTTATGTATTTTTGAGTACCAAGGTCGTTGGTAGATACTGATTGAATGAAAGAGTTATCGGTAGAAAGGTTTTTAGAGACCCATCGCGTTAAAGAAATATCTTTGATATCACGATTTGATTCAATCTCAATAATCGCTCGATACGCGTCCCTGCCAGGGCTTTGTATTTCACTTCGACGAACGGTGACATTACTAATCCACTCAGGTAATGAGCGATTATCTAGACTTTTTCCGCAATCTACATCTAAAGATTGAAGAAAAAGATCATTTAGGTGGGGTGTGAGAGAGCGATTTTTTTCAAGCTGCCACACTTCTACTAGCGAAGTAAACATCGCCGGTAAATCATTGTTTAATAAGTGCCTATGAGCCTGTGTTAAAGGCGAGTTGCTTTCGAACCACGGCACTTGTACCGCATTTGTTGACGCACTGACCATCAGTGCGCCAAGCAATAACTTTGCTCTATCCATTAAGCTTTCATTTTGTAGCCAACGCCACGTAATGTTTCGATTTCGAGTCCAGGTAGTTTTTGACGAAGTTGAAGTACATGGGTATCAACTGTACGTGTGGTCGGGAAATGGTTGTAACCCCATACATGATCCAATAGCTCATCACGGGTAAATACCCTACCGAGATTACTTGCCAAAAACAGTAGTAGGTCAAACTCTGTTCGTGTCAAAGTTACCAACTCATCTTTATAGGTTACTTCGCGTGTCGCTTTGTCAATTACAAGGTGGTCAGTGACGACTTTGTTGTCATCTTGTGCTTCACCTTCTGGCGCTCTTAACTGAGCACGGACGCGTGCAAATAGCTCAGCTTCAGCAAATGGCTTAGTCAAATAGTCATTAGCACCTGCGTCCAATCCCATCACTTTATCTTTTACAGTAACTAACGCCGTCAACAAGATCACTGGTACATCTTTGATCTTTTTCCACTCTACAAGGTGATCAACTGAATCGCCATCTGGCAATTGACGATCAAGTATAACGAGATCCGCTTTGTCCCAATACTGTGCTACATCCGCGATTGTCTCTGAATGGAAGCACTCATACCCCGCTTGCTCTAAGCTAACTAAAAGACCATCAGCTAAGTTTTTATCATCTTCAACAAGAAGCAGTGTCTGTTTCACAAGGTATCTCCAAAATAAACGCTGTTGGTGGGCCAATTAACGACATTCTACCGCCCATTCGACCAACCATGGATTCCACTATGGTTAAGCCAAGACCAAGGCCACTTTTACTGACAAATGGCTTGCGTAACTGTCGCCAATCTTTTGCTGACAGATCACCCTGATCTTGAACTTTAACCGTAATTTTTTGTGTTTCTGTTGTCACATCAAGTACAACAGGCGCAACCCCATATTTATTGGCATTGCGGATTAAATTATCTATACAAGTGCCGAGCCAATAGACATTCAATTTAGCTGCGACATCTTGGTTTACATTGAGCTTAACTTTCCCGCCAAACTCTTCTTCTACTTTAAACTCTAACCATTCTTTTACAGAGGGTACCCAGTCAGTCGCTAGCGGTTTGTTATCTGACTGAAGATAATCCTTACTCGCTTCAGCTAACTGACGTAATCGTCTTGAATCTTCACATAGACGGCGAAATTCATCATAAACGGATTCAGGTAAGTGCTCAAACTCGCGCCTGAACCCTTCTACTGTTAAAGACAAACTGGCAATTGGCGTCCTCAGTTCGTGAGTCAAGATTTGCAGAATCAACATTCTGCTTTTCATCTCTTGGCGCTTAGTGTTCCAACGGTACGCAGACCAGCCTAGTACTAACAATATGTTGGCAATGACCAGAGCAACCATGCTGATACGCAAGACGTCCGAATGGTCTTCAACATCCCAACATAAGTTACCGCGTTGCACAAAACAGCTGCTTGACTCTTTCCTCAAGCTAAACGACAGCCCTGCGTCTTCGACAGCTTGTTTCCAAATTCGTTCTGGATAAACTAAATAGTTGTCGCTTTTTCTTAACCACAGCTCATTGCGTTCAATAAACATGCTAGAGCCAGAAATGAGTGCTACCATGGTATCTTCGTTCATCCTTTGCAGTCGACCCAATAACGTTGAGTCGGATGCCAAAGGACGCTCTTTTATGTGCATGTATTGCTGCAGTTGTTCAATATATTCTGGATACGTTTGAACATATCTACTTGCATAGGTTCCACCACCTGGGTGAATTAATGCACTTCTGGCAAACCATTTTTCACTAAGCTTATTCCCTTTACACATCGCTCGTGTAAAAACCAGTGGCTCAGTAATCAAAGGGCTAAGCGGCAGCTTTCCTGTACAGTTTTGCGCTAACTTGTATAACCTCTGCACATCTTTAAGTGGATACGCCGACGTCTGTGGCAACATCGATTCCGGAGTTAGAAGCCTAGTCGGGTAATCAGACTGTAAGCTACGGATATCGTAAGAAACGGTTGCCTGTTCCTGATCGAAAAGATCAACAAATCGGTCAATACGCTCCGGTAAAGACTCTGCAGATGCGCTACCTGAGAGGACCGCAATACCTATTGCGATCGCTTTAATTGTTGTCTTAATCAATGCAAAAATTCATTAAATCAGTAAGTTATGATTTAGAGTAAAACATTATGGCAAAAATATAAAACTGAAATGTAATATCAATGTCAGAAATGGTACTCACGAAACGAAAGAAGCCAGCGTAATGCTGGCTTCTGTATAGTGTAATCTGAATCTACAATGCTTTGAAGATAGATTCGACACTCTCTTTTGCATCGCCAAATAACATCTGGGTGTTTTCTTTGAAGAACAGTGGGTTTTGCACGCCTGCATAACCTGTATTCATCGAGCGTTTAAACACGATAACGTTCTTCGCATTCCACACCTCAAGTACTGGCATGCCAGCAATCGGGCTATTTGGATCGTCAAGTGCCGCTGGGTTCACCGTATCATTTGCGCCGATAACCAGTACCGTATCTGTTTCAGAAAGGTCATCGTTGATCTCATCCATTTCTAGCACGATATCATATGGAACTTTAGCTTCTGCAAGCAGTACGTTCATATGACCTGGTAGACGGCCAGCGACTGGGTGAATACCGAAGCGCACTTCAACACCATGCGAACGTAGCGTCTCCGTTATTTCATGAACAGGATATTGCGCCTGAGCCACAGCCATTCCGTATCCAGGAGTGATTACAACAGACTTCGAGTTCTTTAGAAGCTCTGCGACCTCTTCTGCATTAGTTTCTCTGTGCTCACCTTGCTCAGCATCTGATGAAATAACGATTTCCTGACCAAATCCACCAGCAATTACACTGATAAATGAACGGTTCATCGCTTTACACATGATGTAAGAAAGAATCGCACCTGAAGAACCCACAAGCGCACCAGTCACAATCAATAGATCGTTTGCTAGCATGAAACCTGCCGCCGCTGCTGCCCAACCAGAGTATGAGTTAAGCATTGACACGACCACTGGCATGTCCGCACCACCAATCGAAGCCACCAAGTGATACCCGAAAGCGAAGGCAATAAACGTCATCACTATCAGTGCAAACATACTGCCATCAGCATTAACGAAATGAAGCATTAACAGAGTCGATACTACAATCGCCGCTAGGTTCATCTTATGTTTATGCGGAAGGTTTAAAGGAGAAGATGAAATAATACCGCGCAATTTACCAAAGGCGACAACTGAGCCCGTAAAGGTAACCGCACCAATGAATACGCCTAAGAACACTTCCACTAAATGGATTACGTGTTCTGCGTGCGTTGCGGCCTCTGGCGCATCAATGTAGCTATTGTAGCCAACCAGTACCGCGGCCATACCAACAAAGCTGTGTAGAATTGCCACTAACTCTGGCATTTCTGTCATCTCAACTTTCTTAGCGTAATGGATACCGATACCACCACCGACAACCATGGCGATGATGATCCAAACGAAACCTTCAGACTCTGGGCCAAAGATCGTTGCGATCAAGGCGATCGTCATACCTGCAATACCGTAGTAGTTACCCGATCTTGCAGACTCTTGCTTAGACAATCCTGCTAAGCTCAAAATAAAGAATAATGCAGCAACAATATAAGCTGCTTGTACTAATCCTGCAGACATTCCCTGTTACTCCTTAATCTTTACGGAACATTTCAAGCATGCGCTTGGTGACGGTGAATCCACCGAAGATGTTGATACTGGCGATCAATACAGCAATAAACGACAAGAATGAAACAACCCCATTTCCCTGACCGATTTGCAATAGCGCGCCCACCACGATAATGCCTGAAATAGCATTAGTTACTGACATAAGTGGTGTGTGTAGAGCGTGCGTTACATTCCAAACAACGTAGTAACCGACAACACAGGCGAGAACAAATACCGTAAAGTGAGATAAGAATGCCGCTGGTGCCACTGAAGCAATCCATGCAAACGCACCCAAGCCTACAGCTAGACCGGCTATTTTCTTCACTGGAGAAGTGGGTTCTTCTTTTTTAGCTTCAGGCTTTGCAGCAGGTTGAGCTGGTTTTTGCTCTGGTTGAGCAGACACCTGAATTGGCGGTGCTGGCCAAGTAACCTCACCTTCTTTAACAACAGTAACACCACGTAAAACCACATCTTCAAAATCGATGTTGATGTTGCCATCTTTCTCTTTTGCAAGCAGCTTGAGAAGGTTAACGATGTTAGTTGCGTATAACTGAGAAGACTGAGTCGGCAGACGACCAACCATATCGGTATAGCCAACGATCTTTACACCATTCTCTGTCGTGATGACTTTATCCGCTACCGTGTATTCACAGTTACCACCATTGGCTGCAGCCAAATCGACGATCACACTACCCGCTTTCATGCTATCAACCATTTCCTTGGTAATTAGCTTTGGAGCTGGTCGACCTGGTATAAGCGCCGTTGTTACGATGATATCAACATCTTTGGCTTGCTCAGCGTAAAGCTCAGCTGCTTTTTTATTGAATTCGTCGGACATCTCCTTCGCGTAGCCGTCACCCGAGCCTGAATCTTCTTTAAAGTCGACTTCTAAGAACTCTGCGCCCATTGACTGGACTTGCTCTTTTACTTCAGGGCGAACATCGAACGCACGTACAATCGCACCTAGACTACCGGCAGCACCAATTGCAGCAAGACCGGCTACACCAGCGCCTGCGACAAGCACTTTGGCTGGTGGAACTTTACCCGCAGCGGTAATTTGCCCAGTAAAGAAACGACCAAACTCATGAGCCGCTTCAACGACGGCTCGATAACCGGCGATGTTTGCCATTGAAGAAAGTGCATCTAAAGCCTGTGCTCGTGAAATACGCGGCACGGCATCCATTGCCATTACGTTAATGTTTTTGCTAGAAAGCTTTTCCATTAACTCTGGATTTTGCGCTGGCCAGATAAAACTGATCAAGCTTGCACCATCTTTCAATAATGCTATCTCGTCCGTTTCCTCCGAAAACAGAGGAGCATTGACCTTGAGGATAAGATCTGAGTTCCAAACTTCTTCAGTGGAAACGATCTTAGCTCCCGCAGCTTCAAAAGCAGAGTTTTCAAAACTCGCTAATTCGCCGGCTCCGCTTTCAACACTGACTTCGAAGCCTAATTTTAATAACTGCTCAACCGATTTTGGCGATGCAGCCACTCGCGTTTCTCCGGCGAGTATTTCTTTTGGCACACCAATTTGCATTAGCTATTCCTTGACTATTCGCAACAATGATTGTTCTGTTTTTATCCAACGTTTTTAGATACTTCAAGCATTTTGTAACAAAAATACAAAATATCATTACTTATAACCGATGGTAATGAATCATTTTGCTTATCAATTTGTTACCTAACCACATTATATTAAAGTGAGAAGAGGTCAAACCAGTAAGCGAAAAGTCTCATTAAAACAACTGACTATGTGACATCCACATACAAAAAGAGCCATCAGAATAACGACTAATGGCTCTTAAATTTATGATGTTTGTCAATTTGGAGAGGATCTACTGAAAAATGTTGTCGCCCATTTGGTCTACAAACATTTGCGCTTTCTTAAGCATAAATTCATTTGCGTCGGTTTCGCTCGGCAGTACGTCAGAACGAATAAAACGGTGTGTTTTCAGTTCTTCGCCAAACTGCTTAGTAATTCTACCCGCAATTCGATACTGCCCACCTTCTGGTAAAGCCTCTTGATAGATAAGAAAGCCTTTGTATTCTACTGGCTCAACTTCAACTTTAGGTTGTTCTTTTTGACCACCAAACAAGCGAGAAAAAAGTCCCACAGAGTACTCCTTGGTAATGATTATTTTTTGTTAAGCAGAGGTTTTTCGAACCACTCTAGCTCAATGTCATCGTCAAACATCTGCTTGCTAAACACGACAAGAACTTCATCTTTCCTGTTTTTTCTACGGTCGTCAACAATCATACAGCTTGCAGCTTCGATTGCCGTTGCTGCGTATTCTTTAAGAGTAACAAGCCTCTCTTCCGGTAAAGCGGATAGAAAGTCTATATCATAGCGAATATACACAGGTCGTAACTGAGACAAAGCTAAACATGCAAGATCGGCAAGCTGCTCATGGTCAAATTTATCAACATACTCGGACTTCGCAAGTTCTTGACCGACTAATGTCTCCATATAATTATGTACGTCCACACTTATCTGCATATTACTCAACTCCTTGTAAGGACCACTCTTTGTCCTAGTATGTTTCAATTCGTCACCGCTTTCTACGGATCTGCGTATTTCAACGCCAATTTGTGACTACTATATAAACGTGTCCCTAATTTTCATCTATAAGTTTAGTAAAAAGCTTGGAAATTCATCAAATAAAAGTATTCTTAAACAAGTTACCAATCAATAATAAGATCCAATTAGGCTAGGTTGAATGTCGTTTTCTGTAGTCACTACAAACTGGTTCCGTCTTTCGCTACCTTTGATGTTGCTGACGTTTATTGCATTTGGAATGAACAATGTAATCAACCTCACCTATTCGAATCTAGGAATAGTGACAAAGCTTCCATTTGTACTCTTCGCTATAACTATAGTGCTAGCTAACGCATTTAAACAAAGTCGAATAGCGATGGTGGCCTCAGCGCTTGCTGTTTCCTATTGGGTCATACAGGAAAGGCTGCAATCTCCTTTATCATCAGGTACAACTATCCTAGAGCTATCTTTGCTCGCAGCATTACTCCCTATCGCTTTGATTTTTGTCTACAGCTACAAAGATTCCTCTCTGTTCACTCGTACATTTGGGCTATATCTGTTTAAGATCGCCATGTTGTTGCTTTGGTCGTATCTGATATTGACCTATTTCTACGAAGGCGGATTTGAAAACATCAACGAAACGTTTTTGTTTGTATTACCACAGGTGTCAAAGCTTCCCTTTATTCTGGTTGTTTTTCTCACCGCCATGGTGCTTATTTTTGCTATATGTGTCTTGAACAGAAATAGCATAATTGATGTCGTGCTCTACTCTGCAACGCTGTTATCTGCCACAACGTTTGTATTTTTTGATGTCACCTACATTTCTAGCACCCTATTTTCCTTAGCGGGAGTACTTCTGTTGGTTTACCTGCTTTCTGCAAGCTATGAACTGGCATTTATGGATACGCTCACTGAGATCCCAGGGAGGCTTGCTCTTGAGTCAGACTTAAAACACCTCGGGCGTAAATACACCATTGCGATGCTAGATATCGATCACTTCAAATCGTTCAACGATACTTATGGGCATGATACCGGCGATGATGTATTAAAGCTTGTCGCAACCAAACTTGAGCATGTTGGAGGTAGAGCGAAGGTCTACCGATATGGTGGTGAAGAGTTTACCGTGCTTTTCAAAGGGAAATTAGCTGACGATACACGTGACCATTTAGAACTGCTAAGAGCGTCGATTGAAAACTACAACATGGTATTGCGAAATCAAGATGCGCGCCCAAAAGACGATAAAGTAGGCTCTAAAAGCCGCGGGGCAAAGAAGAAGCAAGAATATGTTAACGTCACAATAAGCATTGGTGTCGCCGACAGTTCAGAATCTAATAAGGTGTCTGAAGTAATGAAAGCTGCCGACAACGCGTTATACAAAGCGAAAAAAGCAGGCAGAAACCAGGTCTGTATTAATTAATCGTCACTCACTACGTACTGGTTTCTTCCGTTAACCTTAGCTTGATACAAACGCTTATCGACGAGCTCATAGAGTTGCTCTATAGTTTCGCGTCCATTTGGTATGAGTTGGTATACACCTTGTGACACCGTCACGACTGGCGCAACATCGCTATATTCATGCTTCAAGTTTGCAGCCTCTATAGACGATTTGATTCGCTCGGCGTTTTTCGTCGCTTTTTCATCATCGGTATAGCCGAGTAACACAACAAACTCCTCACCGCCATAACGACCTACGACTTCCCCGCTTCTCGTAAACAACTTGGATAATGTAGAAGCGATTTCTATTAAACAGCGATCACCTTCAATGTGCCCATAATTGTCGTTGTATAGTTTGAATCGATCGACATCGAGTAAAATAATACTTAGAGGAAGCTGGTGACGGCCATGCAATGAAATCATCTCAGTGAGCTTTTCGTCAACATAACGTCTGTTTTTTACTTTGGTTAAACCATCTTCTTGTGCTAATTGTGCTAACTCTTCATTTGCTTTCGCCAGTGCGGCAGACTTTTGTTTAAGCTCTCGACGCATAAAAGCAATACGTTGCATCGCTATTAACTTAGAGTTAAGCACGATCTTGTCTACGGGCTTTATTAGATAGTCGTCACCACCCGCTTCGATGGCACTTGCAATCATCGTCGGTTCATCGTGACTACTTAAAAATATAATAGGTACCCAATCAGGGAAGCATTCTCTGATTTTAGCCGAGACTTCAAATCCATCCATTTCAGGCATTGAAATATCAAGTAGAACAAGATCGGGTTCAAACTTAGGATACATCTCCAGAGCCTCTTGACCCGAACTGGCCATTTCAACTGTATGCCCTAATTGTTTTAACCTGATCGCCAGCTGTATACGCTCCATTTGAACGTCATCAACCAGCAAGATGTTCATCGACGAACCCGTTATTTCCACTATTAATTACCCTTTAATTCGTTTTGGTCTTAGCCTATATGAATCATTTTCCCTTACCGCTTTATACGAACAAAATCGCTAAGAAATCACATGCTTAACAAAAGCATACTCCACCTTGGTTTAATCATCCATTTAAGGTTGACATTTATCCCTAATTTTTTACGATAGCGCCGATACACACACATTTTAAGAGAATATTATCCATGTCTGACGTTGATCAAACAGAACAGCCTAAAGTAGATCTTGCAGAAGTGTCTGCTGAGTTGCGCCAAGTGATTGAATTTGATGAAGTTCCAGAAGCAATGCACTTAATGGTAACGTCAATCCATGAAGTTTCTGAGGAAGCGGTTCGTGAATCGTGGAATGAACTGCCAAGCAGCGCACAAAATGTACTAGATAATTTTGAACAATTTCATGCTTTAGTATCTGTGAGCCAAGCCTTTGCTGGACTCAATGTAATGGAAGAGTTTCCAACGCTAAACCTTCCAAAAGATATGACAGATGAGCAAAAAGAAGAGTACCGTGCAGAATTACTAGACCAAGTCCTACACAACTGTGTTAAAGACATGGTTAAGCAAATCAAAAAAGCACGTCGTGACCCTATTCTAAAACGTGATTTTACTGACGTGTTCGCGAAGTAATTGAGTGCTAAAAACTTAAACGCCGCTTTCCGCGGCGTTTTTTAATTGGATACTACGACATCTCGTTGAGTGACGCTCACACCTTTGATTTGAACGTAAACCAGAGCCCCTTCTTCGAGCTCTAATTCATCTCTTGCCCAAGCAGTAATTGTTGCCACCAAGAAACACCCTTGTGACAGTTCAACTTGAACCGATACACTGATTCTATCTTGGCTGCTAGCGTGCGTTTCTACTCTCGACACTCTACCTTGTAGTACATTTCGAATAGACGTCCGCTGAGGCTCATCAAGCATTATCGAAACATCGTTGGCTCTGACTTGTAGCCTAACTGGCGAACCTAGCTCACCGTCAATCTTTTGTACCCACAGGGCAACGTCGGGAGCGAGTTCAACCTTAGACAACGCATACTGATTGTTGTGTTCTACGACCCTGGCTTCAAACAATGAGCTTTGTTCAGAGAAAGATTGCCAAGGCTTCATGGCTCGTGATGACCAAACCTCTTCAATTGGGCCAGACACCGCAACTTTACCTTCGTCAATCACAACTAAGTGACTTGCAAGACGTAATACTTCATTCAAACTGTGAGAAACATAAATTATTGGGATCTCTATGTTCTGCGAGAGTTGTTCTAAGAATGGCATCACTTCTCGCTTACGCGGTAAATCGAGTGAGGCAAGAGGCTCATCCATCAATAGAATATCTGGCTTAGACAGCAGCGCCCTACCTATCGCCACACGTTGCTTTTCTCCACCTGAAAGTTGGTTCGGATAGCGCCCTAGTAAAGGTTTTAACGCTAACAACTGAACAATTTGCTCAAAGTGGGATTCATCTGGGATGGAAACCCCATAATTGAGGTTTCGTTCTACCTTAAAATGGGGAAACAAACGTGCATCTTGAAACACATAGCCAACATTGCGTAAATGCACAGGAACATCAATTTCAAGTTCTGAGTTAAAGAGCGTCTTGTTGCCGATAGCAATCAAGCCATTGTCAGGTTTTTTTAAACCTGCAATAGCGTTAATCAGCGAAGTTTTACCTGCCCCAGAGCGACCAAAGACGGCGGTAATGCCTTTTTCTGGTAGTGTCAGGTCTATATCGAACTTAACGTCGCCAAGCCGCTGTTGATAACGTGCTGTTATTCCCTTCATTGGCTTGCTCCCAATCGGCGCGCACTCACCCTAGCTAACCACTCAGAAATAAGCATCGACGCAAGCGCGATCGCTATCGAGATTAAACATAGTCTCATAGCTTCTGCTTCAGAGCCTGGAGTTTCGATAAAGGTGTACATTGCGAGTGGAAGGGTTTGAGTTTCACCCGGGATATTTGAGACGAAGCTGATTGTCGCCCCAAACTCTCCCAAGCTTCGCGCAAATGAAAGCATGGTACCGGTAATGATCCCGGGGATCGTGAGCGGCAAGGTTATAGTGAAAAAGATCTTAATTGGAGAGGCGCCTAACGTAGCTGCCGCTTGCTCTAATCGACCATCAACGTTCTCTAAGCTGAGTCTTATAGAGCGCACCATAAGCGGAAGCGCGACAACGATACAGGCCAGCACTGCTCCTTTCCAACTGAAAGAAAAGACTAAACCAAAATGCTCATCTAGCCAGTTGCCAAGAACGCCTTGCCTACCCATTGAAATAAGCAGCAAATAACCAATCACTACTGGTGGCAAAACCAAAGGGAGATGAATCAATGAATCCAACAAGCTTTTTCCAAAAAACTGTTTTCTCGCTAACAGCCATGCAAGACCAACCCCTAACGGAATCAACCAAACAATCGCAAAGAATGCAACTTTTAAACTTAATAGTAACGCTTGATACTCGTAATCGGTTAGCAAACTCACCTCTATTCCACTACCTCAGTAAAACCATACTGTTTAAACACACTTTGAGCTTGTTGACTATGTATAAACTTAACAAAGCGTTGAGCCTCTAACTTGTCATTGAGCGGTGCCATCGGATAAACAATGTGAGTGTGTGAATTATTGGGTAAAGACGCCACAACCTCGACCTTGTCACTTAACAACGCATCTGTTTTGTAGACGATACCAAGAGCGGATTCGCCTCTTTCCACTAACGTTAAAGCGATACGTACATTGTTTGTCGGAGCGAGATGCGTTTTTACTTCACCCCAAACCCCTAAGTTAATTAGCGCTTCTTTGGCATAGATACCAGCAGGTACTGCATTAGTTTGTCCAATCGCGAGGCGAATTCCCTCTAATGCTGACATCCATGACTCTCCCGAATTTACATCCAACTGAAGAAGACTACCTTTTGGAGCAATGGCGACTAAGCTATTCGCCGCGACATTAGTGACAGCGTCACCTGAAACAACACTCTGATCAACAAGGTAATTCATCCACTTTTGATTCGCAGATATATAGATATCAGCAGGAGCTCCTTGGGCCAATTGACGCGCCAACGATGCACTTCCACCATATACGGTTGTCACCGAAACATCATTTGATTCTTCATACTGCTCGACCAGATCATTGACGACGTTGGTCATTGATGAAGCGGCGTAAATACGCAACGACTCAGAGTGAGCACTAAAGCTAGCACATGCAATAAAGGCTAAAAGAGATTGTTTTAAACTGGTCATAGTCACGTTGGTTATAATTCAGGCCAGAGTTTTTTCAGATCAAGATGCTGTTCTATCGCATCAGCAATTCTATCAATGGCCTTTTGTTGATTTAGTTGATGATCTATTTTCGCTACGTTTTCAACTCCAGCCCACTTACAAATGGCTGATACCGCGTCAGCATTATCAAAGATACCATGGAGGTAAGTACCAAGCACTTGATTGCAATCACTAATCGTGCCATCAAACTGCTTATTTTCCAGTTCAATGAGGTGATTCGAAGACACATCACTAACACCAGCGTGAATTTCATATCCACTGACAGCAATCTTATTTCCTTCTAGTGTCATTATACCGCTCACATTGGTTAGCGTTTTACTTTCCTTAAGTTCAGTCTCTACGCATAAATGCCCCAACCCCTGACTTGATCCCGGGGCACTTTCAATACCCATTGGGTCATGAATCATCGAACCAAGCATCTGGTACCCTCCACAAATGCCCATGACTTTACCACCTAACCTAAGGTGTCTATTGATATCTTTATCCCATCCTTGACTACGAAGATAATCAAGATCATTCCGTACTGATTTTGAACCGGGCAAGATGATTAAATCAGCGTCAGATAAGCGCTCACCCTTACCGACGTATCTCAGGTTTAAATCTGGGTTGAGTCTCAGCGTATCAAAATCTGTATGGTTACTAATTCGTGGAAATACGGGAACAACAACGTTGAGCTTTGTCTGTTCACCGCTCACTTGTTGCGTATTGATCGCATCCTCGGCCTCTAAGTCAAAGCCATGTAAGTAAGGTAAGACCCCAATCACGGGTTTACCTGTTTTTTCTTCTAACCAATCAAGTCCTGGCTCTAATAGGGATATGTCGCCTCGAAAGCGGTTAATGACAAAGCCTTTTACTCTCGCCTGTTCACTATCAGACAGCAATGCTAACGTACCGTAAAGATGGGCAAATACACCACCACGATCGATATCTGCCACAATGATTACGGGAACATCTGCCTCTTCTGCAAACCCCATATTTGCGATGTCATTGGCTCTTAGATTGATTTCTGCTGGACTTCCCGCACCTTCAATCAAAACCGACTCATATTGAGACTGAAGGAGAGAAAAAGATTCCATTACTACTGGCAGAGCGACCTTTTTGTAACTTTGGTAACCAATAGCGTCGACCGTCGTAGTGGCCTTACCCTGAAAAATGACCTGAGCACCCATATCCGAATTTGGTTTAAGCAACACCGGATTCATATGGACGCTAGATTCAATGTTACAGGCAAGCGCTTGAACAGCTTGCGCTCGGCCTATCTCTCCTCCGTCTGGGGTAACGGCACTATTGAGCGCCATATTTTGAGGCTTAAACGGGGCGACATTAATCTTTCTTCGCGCTAAGACGCGGCACAAACCTGCCACTAGAACACTTTTACCAGCGTCTGAAGTCGTGCCTTGAACCATTAGTGCTTTCAATGTGGATTGCATGAACTATTGATACTTATTCGATCTATTGGAGTAACGCTAATAATAACGGTATTCGGCCAATTTCCTCAACAATATGAATGGAATATGAATCTGACACTCAGCATGGATTCAAATTGGGTTTGTTTTAATAGCACCATCAAACAAACACTGCCTTACATTAAAAAGGAAAACATGATGAAAAAAGTAATTCTTGCTACTGCTGCGACACTAATCCTTGCTCCAACCTTCGCCCTAGCAAAAGATGGTCACCATGAAAAAGGGACTGGTATTCAATATAGCGGCCCTGTAGAGCTTACTACTGTCGATACCCTGCTAGCTGACACGAGTATGTTCACAGAAAAGAACGTTGTCGTTGAGGGGAATCTTTTACGACAAGTTAAAGGCGATACTTTCATATTCTCTGACGGTAAGGGAGAGATTCAAGTAGAGCTGGACGACGACATTCATATGACACAGACAATTGATCATACGACAAAAGTTCGTCTTTTTGGTGAGTACGAAGGTGGAAACATACCAGAAATTGAAGTAGATCGTATTCAGATTCTATAAATCCACTGAATTAGTTCTCTGATTAGGCTATGATTTGGCTTGCTTATTGCAAGCCATTCTTTTTAGTCAATTTATTGTTGTTAGTCGGAGACTACTTTTGAAAAAAATCATTTTGGCCAGTGCCCTAGCGATTGCTGGCATCAGCGCAAGCGCCCAAGCGAACAATTTTAACTATAACTTTTTCGAAGTTCGAACAGCTATTGGCCCTGAAATGACAGGTGCCGAGTTTAGTACATTCTTTACTGAAAACTCGCACTTTATTCTTCGCGCAGACACTCAGTTTGACAAAGACTACGACCTTGCTGGCGGTATCGGATTTAACGGCCCTATCAGTCAGTTCGCCGACGTTTACGGACAGTTACTTATCCACCAAGTTAAATACACAGAAGAAGCCGGCGGTGAAAGTGATACCCAAGCAGAGATCAACGTAGGTCTGCGCCTGTGGCTAACCGATCAAATCGAAGCTACGGGACGCCTCGGTCGTAATGATGATGCGTCTGTATTCCATGCTGGTGTGCGTTTCCACTCAACGCAACAACTTTCTCTTTCAGCAGAAACTCGCAACAACGGTCTTTATGGCCCGCAAGTGACTATGTCGGTTCGATTCCAATACTAATCAACCAAACAAAAAACTAAGCCCTGTTATTTACGGGGCTTAATTTTATCTAACAACGATTTTTCTCGGTACTAACTCAACGCCAGCTTGATATCGTTTGGCTGCAGCATTAAGCGCCAGCTCCATCGCACTATCAGCAATGAGTTCAAACTGCTGTGGTAACGAGTTGATTTTCATAGGTAGGAAATCCAATAGACGATTATCACCAAATGTCGCTATCTTAACCTTATTTGCCAAATCTGGATTTTCCAACAGTACATCCAACACCCCTTCTAATAAGGTATAAGAGGTAGTGACGATAGCGTCCGGCACCTTATCTGCTTTGCACCAAGCGTTAAGTACTTGTTGTCCATCTTTGCGATTGAAGTGTTCTCCATAGCCGACAACGGGTTTTACCTTATGCTGTTTTGCCGCTAAAATGAACCCAAGCTCGCGCTCACGAGATATATTTAGCTCAGGTAATGCCCCAATAAGACCAATACTTGTTACATTGTCACTAATTACCGACTGGGTTAGTTCAAAAGCGCCGCCAAAATCTTCACTGATGACACAAGAAAAGTGCTCGTCATCAAGGGGACGGTCAAGTGCAATGACTGGTGTCCCTTTCGCTTTAAGCTCCAGATAAAATTCACTTGCATTGGGTATTACACTAGCCACAAAAAGTGCATCAACTTTACGGCTAACCAGTGCTTGAACAACGTTTTTTTCTGTTTCTGGTTCATCGTCAGAGCAGGCTATTAAAATCTGATAGCCTGCCGAACGAGAATTCTGTTCAAGCAGTTTGGCTAACCTCGCGTAACTGGTGTTTTCTAGATCTGGAATAATGAGTCCAAATGAGCGGCTCTGCCCAGCTCTTAAGGTGCTTGCAGCGAGATCAGGTCGGTAATTGTGTTCATTCACCACGTCCATCACTTTTCGCTGAGTTTTCTCGCTAATTCGATATTTTTGAGCTTTACCATTGATCACATAACTCGCGGTTGTCTTCGAAACCCCGGCAAGTTTTGCTATCTCATCTAGTGTCATATCCACAACCTTTGTTCTGTGCGCCGGATCATAATACTTTATAAATGATCTTACGATGAGTTGAATTATATGCTGAAACGATTCAGTATTAAAGCTGAAAGGATTCAGCAAGGTCTATAAAGTGAGTAAAGTCACTTATTTTTTGAGTGTTTGTTCTAAGTAGCAGCCTTTTATCAATAAGTTAGACCCGTTGACGCTGAACCAATATTTTTTACCTTTTTGCTGAATCGATTCAGTTAAGCAAAAAGCCATTGAAAATGAAGACTCGATTAAAAGTTTAAATCCCTTAAGGCTGGAGAAGCACCATGCTTAAGTTAGTGAAAAGTGACATCACCCTTTCCCAAAATGCGACCGATAAGTTTGATGCGATAAAAAGCATTGCGCAGGCTCTAACGGAGAAAGGCCTTGTTGAACAAGGTTATGTTGAAGGCATGCTAAACCGAGAGAAGCAAAACTCGACTTTCTTGGGGAACGGTATTGCGATCCCACATGGTACGACCGACACACGATCTATGGTCAAAACGACTGGCGTTTCTATTCATCATTTCCCTAACGGTGTTGAGTGGGGAGATGACAACAAGGTGTTTGTCGCAATTGGTATCGCGGCTAAATCCGATGAGCACTTAGGCATCCTTAAACAACTAACAAAAGTTTTAGCTGCTGATGGCGTTGAAGAACGTTTACGTAATGCTAAAACTGAACTGGACATCATCGCCCTACTCAATGGCGATGTTCAATTAGAAGCAAACTTCGATGCGGCACATGTTCAGTTAAAGTTTCCAGCGAGTGACATGGTACAAATGAGCGCGGTTGCGGCAGGCCTTCTTAAAAATACAGGTTGTGCAGGCGCAGAATTCGTTGCCGATATCGTAACGAAAACACCTACACACCTTGGTCAAGGTCTCTGGCTTGTAGGTAGTGATAAGCAAGTAACACGTACTGGCGTTTCTTTTGTTTCCACCGCCAATGATTGTGAGTTTGAAGGCGAAACAGTTCGTGTTCTCGTCGCTTTCGCTGCTTGTAACAACGCTCATCAGCCTATTCTCAAGACGATTGCAACGCTTGTGTTTAACAACGAGCACAACAAGTTACTGGATGCAACCGTAGAGCAGATACTAGCGCTTTTGAAAGGCGAAGAAGTCACTAATGAACGCGATGAAGCGGGTAATACTGCCACGTTCAAGATCAAAAACGCACACGGATTACATGCTCGCCCGGGTGCAATGCTGGTTGCGGAAGCGAAAAAATTCGAATCAAACATTCGCGTTGTTAACCTTAATGGTGACAGCAAAGCCGTTAATGCAAAGAGCCTCATGAAGGTTATCGCGCTAGGTGTCAAACACGGCCATCAACTTCAATTTTCTGCCGAAGGCCCAGATGCTGAGCTAGCACTTGAATCTATTGGTAAAGCGATTGCTTCTGGCCTAGGTGAAGGTTAAGGAACATGACCATGTCTGCATTTAAAACGAATAAAGTCGTTACCATCACGCTAAACCCAGCTCTTGACCTAACAGGCTCATTGGACTCGCTCTTAGTAGGCTCAGTAAGCCTAGTTGGAAAGAGTAACCTACATGCCGCGGGCAAAGGCGTGAACGTCGCCAAAGTACTGAGTAATCTTGGCGCAGACGTCACGGTAACCGGCTTTCTTGGTAAAGATAACCCGGAGCTTTTCCATCAGCTATTTGACGATATCCAAGTCAACAATGAGTTTGTAGAGGTGCAAGGCGCAACTCGTATTAACGTCAAGCTCGTCGAAGCCAATGGTCAAGTCAGCGATATTAACTTCCCCGGTGTTCAAGTCACCAAAGAAGAATTAGAGCGATTTGAACAAACCCTATTTCGCCTAGCAGAAACTCACGACTACTTCGTACTTGCAGGCAGCCTTCCGGGTGGTGTCAGCGCAGAGCAATGCGCAGCTTGGATAGAAAAGCTCCATCAACTCGGCAAAAAGGTGTTGTTTGATAGCAGCAAAACAGCATTGCGTGCAGGCATTGAGGCTCAACCTTGGCTGATCAAACCCAATGATGAAGAGCTCAGTGATCTAATTGGTGATCATCTTTCAACACCAGAACAATGCCAATCAGCGGCACAAACGCTAAGCGACAAGGGCATTGCCAATATTGTCGTTTCAATGGGTTCTGACGGCGTGATGTGGCTTAACCAAGGTCAATGGTTACATGCCAAGCCACCACGTATGAATGTTGTCAGCACAGTTGGCGCCGGCGATACGCTTGTCGCTGGATTGTGCTGGGGTCACATGCAACTCATGCCCAAAGAAAATTTATTACGCTTCGCCACCGCTCTCTCTGCCCAAGCAGTAAGCCAGGTTGGCGTTGGAATTACCAGTCAGGAAGAACTGGATAACATCAAGCTCCAAACACAAGTAAGCGAGCTCTACCCTAATACGAACTTAGACAACAACTAAGGAACAGAAGGTTATCAGTATGAATATTGCCATTATTACAGCTTGTCCGAGTGGTGTTGCAAACAGCATCATTGCGGCAGGTCTACTAGAACAAGCCGCCGCTAAACTAGGATGGAATGCGAAAATTGAGTGCCAATCTAGCGTGATTGAATCAACACTGCTTGTTGATTCGGACATTCAACAAGCAGACGTCGTTATCATTGCGGCTAATACTCCGGTTGATACTTCTCGTTTTGTAGGTAAGAAAGTTTACCAAGCTGATATCAGCACAGTAGCAAAGGATGCATCGACGTTCTTACAAACTGCCGTTGAAAATGCAGCCATTCTAGAGCAAGCAACCACAGTCGCAGCCCCAGCAGAAAATACATCAGCAACTAAGAAGATTGTTGCTATTACAGCATGCCCAACAGGTGTAGCGCATACGTTCATGGCAGCTGAAGCACTTGAAGAAGAAGGTAAACGCCGCGGCCACCAAATCAAAGTGGAAACACGTGGCTCAGTAGGCGCGAAAAACCAGCTGACCGACCAAGAAATCGCTGATGCCGACCTAGTCATCATCGCGGCTGATATCGAGGTACCACTTGACCGATTCAACGGCAAGATGATGTATCGCACCAAAACCGGACCAGCTCTTAAGAAAACTGCTGAAGAAATGGACAAAGCGTTTGAGCAAGCAAACGTATACCAACACTCAGGTTCTTCAAATAGCGCTTCCGCAACAGAAGAGAAGAAAGGCGCATACAAACATCTGATGACAGGTGTATCTCACATGCTTCCTGTGGTCGTTGCTGGTGGTTTGATCATCGCCCTATCCTTCGTTTTTGGTATCGAGGCATTTAAAGAAGAAGGCACACTTGCTGCTGCATTGATGACCATTGGTGGCGGCTCGGCATTTGCTTTGATGATTCCTGTTCTTGCAGGTTACATCGCATTTTCTATTGCTGACCGTCCAGGTCTAGCTCCGGGTCTTGTTGGCGGTATGCTGGCAAGCTCAACTGGTGCAGGCTTCCTTGGTGGTATCGCTGCAGGTTTCATCGCAGGTTATGCAGCCAAACTCCTAGCCGACAAAGTATCACTTCCACAATCGATGGAAGCTCTTAAACCAATCCTGATCATCCCATTCGTGGCTACCCTGTTCACAGGCCTTGTGATGATTTACATCGTAGGCGGCCCAGTATCTGGCATCATGAATGGCTTGACAGACTTCCTAAATAACATGGGCTCTGACAGTGCTGTGCTACTCGGTATTATCCTAGGTGCGATGATGTGTTTCGACTTAGGTGGGCCGGTAAACAAAGCGGCATACGCATTTGGAGTTGGCCTGCTTGCTTCACAAACATACGCGCCAATGGCCGCTATCATGGCTGCGGGTATGACACCAGCTCTAGGTATGGGACTAGCGACATTTATTGCTAAGAACAAGTTCGAGCAAAGCGAACGTGAAGCAGGTAAAGCGTCATTCGTGCTTGGTCTGTGCTTTATTTCTGAAGGTGCCATTCCATTCGCTGCGAAAGACCCAATGCGTGTTATCCCAGCATGTATGGCTGGCGGCGCGCTAACAGGTGCTCTGTCTATGCTCTTCGGTGCTAAGTTAATGGCTCCACATGGCGGACTGTTCGTACTATTGATCCCTAACGCAATCACTCCAGTGCTAATGTACTTGGTTGCTATTGCGGCAGGTACAGCGGTAACAGGTTTCACTTACGCATTCCTAAAAAACAAAGCAGAAGCAAAGCAAGAAACTGCAACTGCTTAAACGTTTCTTGCCACTCCCCCGATAGATGGCAAAAGCACCTCTCCTTAGAGGTGCTTTTTTTATTTGAAACGACCCTTTATCGTCGACATGATTCGCTGGTTAGGTGTACCAATGCCTATTTATTCTTATTAGCACATATATTCATAATTAATATTCAACCACGCTCACAGTAAGTGTAATGATATCGTAGTATGATTTAACCCTTACTGACTAACTTGATAATTAGAATAGTTAAATGCGCAAACGTGGTTCCAAAATCTTCTTTCAATTTATCGTTGTTTTCTTTGCGCTGTCGTTTGTCCCTTTCCTCTATTTTTATACTCAGCTTTCACAAGTAGACCAGCAAACCCAGCAGTATGTCGAACAACTCAATCGCAATAAGCTTGAGTACTCAAAAGTAGAGCTACAAACTTCGTTGCAAAAGATATCGTCATCACTTCGCTATCTATCAAATAATGGCGTATTAAACCAAGCTATCTTGAACCCATCCCGCCAAAACCTTGATGCTTTAGAAGAGTTTTGGCTACTCATTGCTCGAACACAGGGTTATTACTCTCAATTACGCTTTATTGACAAAGATGGTATGGAGATTGTTCGCATAAACAGCGGCGAGCGATTTATTGAGATTGTTGAACCAGAACGTTTACAGTATAAAGGCGACCGTGACTACTTTGCTTTTGCCAAAACCTTAGGTGATCACGATACGGGTAGTTTTGGCATTGACCTAGAAGTCGAAAATAACAAACTAGTTAAGCCTTATCAGCCGGCTTACCGCGTAATATACCCCATAACACTTAATGGTGAACGCAAAGGTTACTTTGTCGCAAACCTTGATCTAAATCGTTTGTACTATGGCTTGGCGTACAAGCGTAATCAGTTAAATCTACCCATTGTCGCGACGGGCGACGGGTTTTATTTAATGTCGACGAATGGTGAAAAGATTTTAGGTAATTTGGTAGATGAACACCGAGAGTCCAACCTTTCTCGGCAGTTCCCTCAGCTATGGCGATCACTACAGTTTGGTAAGTTTGGCACTGTTAAAGAGCGTGATTACTGGATTTCTTATACATCTACCGAGCTTAATGAAGTCGAACACGTTGACCAACTGATCTTTTTTATCAAAACCTCCTTTGATGAAGCTCATGCGTTCACTGACGATGCGCGACATGATCTCTATATCCAAGCAGCATTCATTCTTATCATTTTATTCTTGCTCACATTCACCTTTGTGACATGGAATCATAACCATGAAAAAAACAGCTTAGATAGTAAGATAGCGCGCGCAGCGATGAACGGGATGTCAGCAGTCGTTATTACTGATCGAAACAACAGAATCATCCAAGTGAACAGCGAGTTCACAAGGATTAGTGGCTATACGTTAGAAGACGTAAAAGGCCGCCCACCTTCATTGTTTGCTTCAGGAAAGCATCTGCAAGAGTTTTACATGAATATGTGGAAGATTCTTGAAGAAAAAGGCTTATGGGAAGGCGAAGTCGTCAATAAGCGTCGAGATGGTTCATTAATTACCGAAATTCTGCGCATACAGACGGTCAAAGACCGTTTTGGCGTCATTCAGTTCTATGTCGCGTCATTTGTCGATATTTCACATAGAAAAGAGTTAGAAGACCGCCTAAGAGAACTTAGTGAAAAAGACCCGATGACTTCGCTTTGGAATCGTCGAAAGTTCGATAGCGAGATGCAAAATCAAGCAATGCGTACAAAACGTTACTCTGATCATGAGTCCGCCACATTAGCATTGATTGATATTGACCATTTCAAACGCGTTAATGATAAATATGGACATGATCGCGGTGATGAGGTGATTAAAGATGTAGCGGGTAGCCTAACCCACCACTTGCGTGAAACCGACGTTATCGCTCGAATTGGGGGCGAAGAATTCGCTATCATTATGCCACATACCGATCTACGCGAAGCCGAAATGGTGCTCAACCGAGTAAGAACAGCAATCAATCTAGAAAGCGAGCTAAACATTACTGTAAGTGCTGGTGCAACCGAAATCTCTGCCAAACCTGAAGAGACCTATAAACGTGCAGACATTGCACTCTATGAGTCAAAATCACTTGGTCGCAATCAAGTGTCAGTCCTTTCGGTAAGCGAAACTCACTCGATTGCTTAATTTTGGTGCAATATTCAATTTATATGCACCAAGTTCACACATTTTTCGTGCAGACGTTTGCAACAAGCCTTATTAGTACGCTGTTTGCTAGTTGGCGCAGATCTTGAACTAACCTTCATATGTCGTTTGTTGCGCTATATGGAGATAGAAACATGCAAGATACCCTTACCGTTATCTTAGCTGGGGGGATGGGCTCTCGTTTGAGCCCTCTCACGGATGACCGCGCTAAACCAGCCGTACCTTTCGGAGGCAAGTATCGAATTATTGACTTTACCTTAACCAATTGCCTTCATTCTGGGCTTCGTAAAATCTTAGTGCTAACGCAGTATAAATCGCACTCGTTGCAAAAACATCTGCGAGATGGGTGGTCATTGTTTAACCCAGAGCTAGGCGAATTTGTTTCTGTCGTCCCACCACAGATGCGCGGTAAAGGTAAATGGTATGAAGGTACAGCGGATGCTATCTACCACAACCTGTGGCTGTTAGAACGAAGCGACGCGAAACACGTTATCGTTTTATCAGGTGATCACATTTATCGCATGGACTATGCAGAAATGCTGAAAGATCATATCGAAAATGGCGCGAAACTTACCATAGCCTCTATGGATGTCGCGCGAAAAGATGCGTCTGCATTCGGCGTCCTGTCTGTCAATGATCAAGGATTAGTCGAAACCTTCTCAGAGAAACCAGCAGACCCGCAATGTATGCCTAGCAAACCAGATCGTAGTTTAGCGTCTATGGGCATTTACATATTCGAAATGGAAACACTTCAGCGTGTACTTCGTGACGATGCCGATAATGAATTCTCATCGCACGATTTCGGTAACGACATTATCCCTCAATTAATCGATGAGCAATGTGTTTATGCTTACAACTTTTGCTCCGATCGCGGCCGCGTTGCTCGCGATTGCTATTGGCGTGATGTAGGGACAATAGATTCTTTTTATCAGGCAAACATGGATTTACTTGAGCCGATTCCACCCATGAACCTGTACCAACCAAACTGGGGCGTTCGTACTTATGAGCCACAACTGCCACCCGCAAGAACGGTTTCATCAGCAACTGGCAATGAAGGGATATTTATCAACTCAATCATTGCGAATGGCGTGATTAATTCCGGCGGCTCCGTACAACACTCCATTATTTCCTCTAATGTACGTATCAATGACAGCGCGACCATAGTAGACAGCATTTTATTTGATGATGTTGAAGTCGGTGAAGGATGTAAGCTTGTCAACTGCATCATTGATAAACACGTTACAATCCCCGCGAACACTTCAATCGGATTAAATGCCATGGAAGATGCAAAAAGATTCCACATTTCCGAGAATGGTGTCGTCGTTGTGCCCGAAAGCTACAAATTTTAATTTATGTCAGTTCATTAGCAACAAAAAGGCCTTGGCGCGTAGCCAAGGCCTTCTACTAAAAAGCTCACTTACTGAGGGCAAGCTACCTCATCCCAAAACCAATTAGACTGAGTTGGCGATTCCCATGTAGCAGGGTTATTCTTCGCAACGAAACATTTTCCATTGTAAGAATAGGTGTCACCATTGACTGCTTGGGTCACACCTGGCTCCCAAGCTGTTACTGTGCCGGTGTTACCTCCATTATTCCCACCGTTATCGCCGCCGTTGTTTCCTCCGTTAGACAAATCAGCGAGTGGCAAGTCTGGTTGCTCAAATTTAAATGCGTAATCAACTCCATTCAGATTTACAGTGTAATTTGCAGGTCCAGAGATCGGTAAGTAGTAAACCATGTCTAGCTCATAAGTCCCACCAGCAGCCAGTTCTTTCCAGCTAGGCAAGCTAAACGCGGCTCGATGCATCGGGCCATCAAGACCACCAATGTTATTCGCTCTAGTATGACCAGACGCGATGACTTTCAAGCCGCCACCAGATTGATCTTTGGCATTATCTGGCGCCGATACTGGGATATCGAATTGGAACTCAGTACCACCGGGAATCGTATGTCCAGTATTGTTAGTGAAGGTTACTTTAGGATTGATCGGGTAGTTTTGATCACCGACTTTAAACCCACCTACTGTCACTGTGATATCAACAGTTTCGGAAGGAGTTACTCCAGATGAAACCTTATTTCCATATGGTGTCGCAGACTTAAATTTATCGTAGATAGCTTTAGTCATAGTGTTACCCATATGATATTCACCAGCACCATTGCTACACGCCTGCTCAGTCAAATCGACAGAGGTACGTTGGCCATTCTCAAGCACATAACAGTTGTAGTCCCCTGCTAGCTCCCAGAACATAATCCCACCGATCTCTTTGTTGATGACGTAATCTGCCTTCACAGAGACCGATGCCTCATCTTCAGTGGAAAGGAAAACATTCTTCTGTGCATTCCATAACCACGGTGCTACGGCAACGCTGTCATAATGCCTTGTATAGGTGCCAACTAGTTGGTCGCTCGGATCATTAACGGGATCTAATCCATAAGCAGCGCTGTATGTACCCCATATGCCCTTCTCTAGGTTTTTGGCATGCCACATTGGACCTGAGCCCGCCCCCATTTCGTTGCCTTGAGGATCTTTATCGTGCCACATGTTATCGATGCCCATTGCACCGTTACCACAGTTGTTCTTCTCACCTTCCCCTGTTCCTTCAGGGCATTGTGCTTGGTTCGGTAAAGCTGCGCGCCCCCAAAGGCCATTTGTACCGCCCGCGACATCTTGCCAACCACGTGTGTAGTAAGGTACACCAATATTGATTCGACCTGCTGGCAGCGAACCACGGAAATAGTGGTAAGCCCAGTCAGTGTTTAGATAGCCAATGCCCCCATAGGCAGCTGTGTTATAAACATTCCATTGAGCTAACTCTGAGTCTTCTCCGGTATCGTAAAGAGCGGCATTGTGTCCTACATGATCATTCCATGCTCCATGAAGGTCGTAGGACATGATATTGACATAATCGAGGTATTTAGTGACATCAAAAGTTTCCATACCACGTAACAGATAGCCCGACGAAGGCGCCGCTATAGTGAGCATGTAGTGAACACCATCTTGCGCTGAAGCCGCATCAAGTTTTTCACGTAGAACTTTCATTAACTCTTGGTAAGAAGCCCACAAGTAAGGACGACGTGGCTCCATAAATGCTTTGTCATAAGGATTACCTGCGCCAGCCATTGACGTAGGATATTCGTAATCAATATCCAGACCATCAAACTTATAGTTGCGCATCATTTCAACCGCTGAAGCAGCGAATTTTTCAATTCCTGCGTGGTTTATTGATCCATCGGCGTTCGTCGTCATAGTGTAGAAACCACCATCGGCTACACGATTACCGTTCTCATCAAAATGACCACCTGTTTCAGCCCAACCGCCTATCGAAATTAATGTCTTAACACCATAGCGCTGTTTGTAAGTTGCTAGTGCACCAAAGTGGCCTTTAAAGCCTAGTGCCGGGTCTATATCCACCCCTGGCCACTCTTTGTTGGTCGCAGCATTGTTTGGATCGTTGACGTCACCTAGATTCACTTTGCCATCCGATCCAATACCAACAAAGGCGTAATTAATATGGGTCAGTTGCTCCCAAGGAATATCTTTAACGAGGTATGACGCTTGTGGATCGTCACCTGCACGCCAACTTGTGAAGTATCCGATCACCCTACGTGGATGATCAGCGCCCATCTGTTCGCGACCTTCCGCATCATAGACTGTACAGTAAGGAACATTAATCCCCTCAGTCTGGTACAAACCGTCTGGACGACAGCTAGCGACTGGTGGTACGCCATTAACAACTAAAGTCACAGACGTCGAATTGGTACTTGCCCCAAGATTGTCTGTTGCAACCGCATATACCGCCAAATCTCCAGCTTTTACCGTTGTGTAATTCAAAGTGTAAGGCGCAGTAGCGGCAGTACCCACCAAACTACCACCAACATAAAAGTCGACTTTATCAACTGACCCATCCGCATCTGAGGCATTCGCCGTAAGTGTTACTGCGCTTCCTACATCTACCGAGTTGGTAGATAGTACGACATCGACTGTTGGTGCAATGTTGTCAGGATTTGAAGAGGCGACATTTATTGTCACGCTACTGACTGTACTCTGAGCCCCCGCATCATCATAAGAAACCGCACTGATTTGATGACTGCCAACGGTAGCAATCCAAGCCATACTATAAGGAGCTTGTGTTGCTTGACCAACCATAACGCCATCAACAGAGAACTCCACCTTGGCAACCGTTCCATCTGCATCTAACGCGCTTGCAGAAATAGTGACAGCGTCACCTTGGATAATGGCATCAGAAGCAAGAGGAGACGTAACTGATACCGTTGGCGGCTCATTTCCTCCTGCTGCGTCACATGTCCCCAGATGTTTCCAATGCCTCCACTCCCCTGATGTTTGGGCGGGATCATTCCCTTGTGTCCAAAAGTTTGCTTTATAACCAGAGCCTAAATGCTGTACTTGTTCTCCACCGTTATAGATGGTCGATGAGTCCCAGTTTGCTAAAGGGGTACAATCTACCGCGGCGTAACTGTTAAATGCGATTAAACATGACGCACTAAGAGTACTTAGGGTAAAGACTCTTCTAGCCGTTTCTGACGTTGGTTTGTGCATTTCATTTATCCTTAAGTTATTGTTTACACGTGATTAAACTTCAACTTTATCAATGTTGAATACTTATATTTCTGCGTAAAATAACCGTAGATAAGATTGGAAAAATAACACGAAGTATTTCGTTATACTCCAAAATGACTCGCAATTAATCGCATCATGAATGCAACAAACCAACACTTATTTTGCATCAAGAACTAGTTTTCGTTGGTCTTGATAAAAAATAAGCCCCTTCATCATCACTGAAAAAGGGGCTTATCACAGAAGATTGACTAGATCTCCTATAGGGAAACGAGAATAATTCGCTTTGTTTCAATAATATTACTCAAACTTGAGTTAAAAAACACTGTAAATTTGTAAAACCTGATTTCCCCTTTTTACAGTCAGGTAACAAGTTTCGCTTTGGGCGTTTCATTAAAGTGGCGTTTAAATTCCCTTGAGAACTGGGAAGTACTGTTATACCCGACTAAGCGAGCCGCTTCTCCGACTTTAACACCCTCTAACTGTATAAGCTCGCGAGCCTTATCCAATCTTACCTTTTTAATATACTGGATTGGAGTGGCTAATGTGACGCTTCTAAAGGCTTGGTGAAAAGCAGAAATGCTCATGTTTGCTTGCTCAGCAAGATCTTGCACAGTTACCGAGGCCGTGTAGTTCTGGTGTAAGTAATCCAACGCTTTAGCCACCCTAGCGTAGTGACCCTCATGCCGAGCGAGATCAAATAAAACATGGCCTTCTTTGCTCATTAACGCTCTAAAGGCTAGTTCTTCCATCAAGCTCTCACCTAACACTGCTAACTCAATCGGGTCACATAACGCCTTCATAAGCCTTTTGCAAACACCAAGCATATCACCATCCATCGCAACAGATTTAAGACCGGAGCGCACACTGCCTTCAACGCACGGCTTGTAACAGTTCATCGATTCCAGTTTATTCACGAGTCGGTGAAGTACTTGCGGATCGATATCGATACTTAATCCTAAAAGTGGCTCACCATCTACAGAAATCGCTTCACACTCTAGTGGCATTGGGACCCCCACAACAAGATAGTCATCAGGACCATACTGAACAGGCTCGTTACCAAGATAGATATTCTTCTTGCCTTGCCCTAGCACAATCACGCCAGATTGATAAACAAAAGGTCTTCGCGTGTTTCCCTGGCTACTTCGGTAAAAGTAGAGACCTTCAATTTCTGTTTTCGCAATTCCTTCGAGTTGACTTAACCCCTTTAAATCTACGTAGTGCTGCATAAGTTCGGCGAGTGACATTGTTCCTCCACTAAAATCATCTTTAGAGAAATAGGCATATTTTTTGGAGTATTTGGCCTTTAATAAGCCACTTTTCAATACTAATATGCATACTAACGACAAAGATTACAATCCATAATTGGAAGCAAGAGGCATAACACGATGCAATTTTCTTACGTCAACCCGACTCAAATTCAGTTTGGTCAAGGCCAGATCCAAAGTATTCAATCGATCATCCCTGCCGATCAAAAAGTACTCGTTATATTCGGTGGCGGTTCAATAAAACGTAACGGAGTGTATGATCAAGTATCGCAGGCTCTGAGTAACCATACTTGGAGCGAATTTTCTGGCGTGGAGCCAAACCCAACAAAAGAAACACTTGATAAAGCTGTCGCACTTGTTAAGCGAGAAGGCATTGACTTCATACTAGCAGTAGGCGGCGGTTCAGTGATAGATGGCTCGAAGTATGTCGCAGCCGCTGCGAAATATGATGGTGATGGTTGGGACATTATGGTTGGCAAACATCAAGTCACAGAAGCCGTACCAATCGGTGCAATTCTAACCTTACCTGCTACCGGTTCGGAATCAAACATGGGGGCTGTGATTACAAAAGCAGAAACGCATGACAAACTCCCATTCATGACACCTCATGTTCAGCCTAAATTTGCGGTGATGGATCCAGATGTCATGAAAACTCTTCCTGAGAAGCAATTAATTAATGGCATTGTCGACGCATGGGTTCATGTCTGCGAGCAGTACTTAACCAACCAACACGGCGCAATGGTTCAAGATGGCTACGCGGAAGCGTTACTTAAGAACTTAAAAATGTTAGGCGCTGAATTCGCTGAGCGTGACAATGATCAGTGGCGTGCAAACTTGATGTGGACAGCGAACCAAGCACTTAACGGATTGATTGGTTCTGGCGTTCCGCAAGATTGGGCGACGCATATGATCGGTCACGAGTTTACGGCGCTTTGGGGTGTTGATCATGCGCGTTCACTCGCTATAGTTCAGCCTTCTTTGCTACGTAATCAATTTGCGGTTAAGAAGACAAAACTAGAGCAGATGGGTGTCAACGTATTCGGTCTCGATGCGACAGATGATCTAGCAGAGCAGACCATTATTGCTATCGAGTCCTTCTACCACTCACTAGGTGTCGCCACTCAATTTAGCGAGTACGAATCCGATAAAGAACAAGCCGTTGAGTCTGTGATTAGTCAACTTACACAACACGGCATGGTTGCACTCGGTGAAAACCAAGCGATCAACTTAGAGCAAAGCCGTAAGATCCTTGACCTTGCTATTGCGTAAATTCAGCTAAGTTATTAATCTAAAAAGCAGCATTCGCTGCTTTTTTTGTATAAGAAGGATTTATGTGGCTATTCATTGCCCTAACGTGCGCCATACACGTTTGGAGTATTAACCAAAGCAAACGTTGGATTTTTTACCTATCAAAGCCCACGCCGATCTTTCTTATGGCACTTATTGTCTTCACAAATCAACACGCACCGACAACCTATACTTTGTGGATTGGTATAGGGTTGATTTTATCTTGCATCGGCGACATTTTTCTAATGCACCCAAAAGATAAGTTTATCCAAGGTCTAGGCGTTTTTTTGTTTGCTCACTTTGCGTATAGCATCGCTTTTTTCAGTGCTATAGACATGCAGGTTAACGTTTGGATATTCTTAACACTACTCGCCATTGGAACGCTAGTGTATCTGTTGTTATTACCGAGCCTAGGCAATTGGAAGCTTCCTATAGCAGTCTATAGCTTAGGGATAGTGATGATGGCTTGGGGCACAATTGAGCATTGGAACTCATCTTTAGGCTCCGGAGCAGGCTATGCCGTGTTAGGCGCATTCATTTTCATCGTGTCGGATGTTGTACTTGCAGTGGATCGCTTTCGCAGCCACTCAGCTTACTCTCGTCACGTAGTGATGATCACCTATTACACGGCGCAAACATTGCTCACTTTATCCGTCGTCGCGTCTTAGGCCGGAACCTGAAAACGATAGATCAAGTCGTCGTAGTATTTACCGCCCAGAAGATAGGCATCTTTCTCACGTTCAGCTAAGGTAAACCCTGCTTTCTCAAGAACTTTGCATGAGGCAATGTTTCCATCGGTCACAATAGCATTAACTGTTTTAATCGGAAATTCACTCGTGGCATGATCAATCAAGGCAACTAATGACTCCGTTCCATAGCCTTTACCGTGAAATTCTGGAAGTAAAAGGTAACCAACTTCTACTTCATCTTTGCTTTGTTCTGAGACACATAAACCTGTGACACCAATAGCATCACCGGACTGTTTCTCTCGAATCACCAAACACAACCAATGGCTATCAGGCCAGTTCCAAGTCGGTAATCGCGATGTAAAACGCTCTCGGATTTGCTCAGTAGACGGTTTATCGAAAGCATAGCGAATCACGTCTTCATCTTGATTCAATCGTTCAAACAGCGCCCAATCATTTTCAGTTATTTGAGCCATGGAAAGTTGTTGTGATTCAATTTGGTTCATAAACTCTCTAATCTAATAATTCTTTCAGTGCATATTTCGATTGCGAAACAAGTAAAGTTAGCCCTGTTTTGTGTTGTTGATAACACTCTAAAGGGTTTGGCGACTTTTCTATCTCCAAGCAAAGATCATATAAAGAATCCAAGCCTAAGCTGCCTGCGGAACCTTTTAACTTATGCGCTAACTGTACCGTGTTATGCTGATTCTCTTGTTTAGCAGCTGCATCGAGTTGTTCAAGTATTTCATCAGCACCCTTGTTAAACATCATACTGATTTCTTTCATTTTATCTCTGCCCAATACTTCCATATCAGCCAGAATAACATTCGGATTAATAATTAACCGATTTTGCATGCCTATTTCTACATCATCACTATCACTTTGGGCAAGCAACAGAGGCTTCCCTTCTAAACTATTTTGAATCACTTGGCATAATTGATCTTTGTCCAATGGTTTAGGTAGGTAACCATCAAATCCTGCTGCTAGGTAACTTTCAACTTCTTCATTGTATACGTGTGCCGATACAGCAATCATCGGGATATCGCTTATGGCACCTTGGCTTAGTTGATATGACTTAAAGTCTTTAAGTAATTCGGCCCCGTTACAATCCGGGAGATTAATATCCATCAGCACCAAATCGAATTGCTCTTGCTTAAACAGAGAGAAGGCCTTCTCACCCGTTACTGCGGTATGTACTTCGTGATTCATACTTTTCAAGAAACCTTCCGCAACCATGCAGTTCACCGGGTTATCTTCGACCAGCAAGACCTTAGCTTTGATTCGACAATCGGTGGTCACTTCTGACTCTTCAAACTCCTGACCCACAGTAAGCGGGATAGAGAACCAAAAGCAGCTACCTTCACCGACGCTTGAGTCGACAAACAATTGCCCACCCATTACTTCAACAATTCGCTTGCTGATCGCTAAGCCTAAGCCCGTTCCGCCTTTAGCCCCCATACCACCAGTAGCTTGGGTGAACGCGTCAAACAAGGTCAACTGTTCGTCTGCACTGATTCCTACTCCAGTATCAGAAACCTCAAACGTAATGTGCTCTGGCGTATCTGGGTCAAGTGAAACATAGATATCTACATTACCTTGCTCGGTAAACTTAATCGCGTTTCCAACCAGATTGTTTAGAACCTGACTGATACGAGTGACATCACCAAACCAATATTTACCTACATCGCTTTCGATACAGTATTCAAGCTGCAAAGACTTTTCCTTTGCTCTACCGAGCAGCAGCTGTTTGGTATCATCGACCATCGCAGGAAGATTAAAATCAACGGGGCGAATCTCAAGGTGCCCCGCCTCAATTTTTGAGTAATCCAATACATCGTTTAGAATCGCCAACAGTGTTGTACCACTGCGATTAATCACATCGACATAATGCGCTTGGGTAGTGTTGAGCCCCGCATCTTTTAACAACCGAGCTGTTCCCAATACACCGTTCATTGGTGTGCGAATTTCATGGCTCATTGTGGCTAAGAATGCAGATTTAGCACGGCTGGCTTGCTCAGCTTCCTGACGAGCTCTGGCATGGTTTTCCACTTCCTCATTTAAACGCGTATTGGCATTTTGTAGCTGATGTGTTCGCTCAGTTACCAGCTCTTCAAGGTGACCTTTGTGCTCTTCCAGTTCACGTTTGGCTGCTGCTTCACTCTCTGCAACAACCTTTAGCGCTTTAGCAGTATTGCGCGCAGTAATAATTGCTTGTCCCATGTTAGCGAGCTCATCACTTCCTCTCACTTTCAAGTCAACTTCAAGCTGTCCTTTTGCAATCGAAAGTAGCGCTGACGAGTACTCTGCTAGTCGTTTAACGACCGAGATATAAACAACTTTCCACACGATAATGACCACAATCAACATACCCAGTATTGTGATAATGGTTAGGGTTAATTGAGCGTAATCAAGTGTGGTTTTTAGCTCAGCTACCGCGCGGGTCGTTGTCGCATTCGAGTCATCAACAAGCTTGTTCACCGTGGCGTTTAGAGTCGAGAATTGAGTTAGAGTATCTTGCATCAACTGCTGAGCTAACTCCTCGTTCTCATAACGTTGGGTAAGAACATCAAACACCACTTCTCTTTGCTCTAACTTAGCGAGCAATGCGGTCATTTGCGTAGAGCGAGTTGGATCCTCCACCGCTTGAACTCGGCGCTTCATTATACTTAAGTTGTTGTTAAACTCTTGCCGTATAGTGCGAATACGATCAATATCAGAAATGGTGCGCGTTTCTTCAATGTGGTTGAGGAGCTTAAAAGCCAACAAGTGAAGTTCGTGTAAACGTTCTGCTAGATCAAGATCGACTTCGACTAAGGTATCAAGCGCCTGATAAGCTTGATCTTTTTTGTTTTTTTCTAACAACGCATAGATATGCGTAACATTCGCTACAGCAATAGTCGATGTATTTGCAACTTGAGTACGAGTAAGCTGCTCTAACTCTCTCGCCAATTTTCTTAGTTCTTGAGTTCTTATTGCTAGGTCATCACTAAGAAACAGTCTTCTTTCGACTACTATTCCCAGTTTAGCGAGTGTATCGATAACCCCTTGTACGTCTGATTCGAGTCGATCAAGCAATGAAGAGTCAAAAGAATCCGAACCCAACTGCTTTATATGCGTCAGTAAGGTTTCTAATTGCGAAAACAGCTCTTTACCCGACTCTTGACGTTCAGCCTCAGTTTTCGCATTCGAGAGTGTCTGAACTGAGGATATGATTCGTGAACTAAGCTCCGAGACCTGACGCGCTTCAATCATCGATGGAATGGCAGAGTTAACAACATTGCGCTCGGTTTTCGCTACAGACGAAAATCCGAACATACCGATAAGAGCAGATATTAAAACTAGCATCGCCATGGCCAAAAATGACAGCAGCAATTTACGGCCAATACTCGCTTTAGCAAGTAACATTGAGAATCTTCACTTCTTAACTCTTCTATAATGCGTTATATTTTGCAGTGTTTATTCGCCCATTACCAACGAAATGCTGCATGTCTTTGATCTCCGCAATCAAAACACCTAAAACAATAACTACGTCGATACTGCTCACTTTCTTTCTGTTTTCTGCAAGTACCTCTGCAGCTCAGGCCGCTCGAATTTGTGCCATCTACCCTCATCTTAAAGATTCATATTGGCTGTCGGTCAATTACGGCATGGTTGATGAAGCCGAAAAACAAGACGTTGACCTTAGAGTTCTCGAAGCAGGTGGTTATCTCAATTTAGAAAAGCAACGTGAACATATGGCGTTGTGCGTAAAATGGGGTGCCGACGCAATCATTTTAGGTACGGTAGCACCCGACCTATTTTATTCATCGCTCAGTTCCGCGGCTTCGTCGGTTCCTGTCTTTGCGACAGTAAACAAACTCGTGGTCGATTCACAAAACCAGTCCGCGTTAAAAGGAGAAGTTGGCGTCGATTGGTATTGGATGGGTTATTACGTTGGTGACTACCTGAAATCTAAGCACCCCGCAGGCTCTGGAAAAACCAATATCGCACTATTACCTGGCCCTCAATCTAGCGGTGGCACTAAGCCAGTTATTCAGGGCTTCTATTCTGCGATTAAAGGAAGCGATATTAACGTTGTAGAAACATACTGGGCAGACAACGACAAAGAACTGCAACGCAACCTAGTTCAAAAAGCCATTGATAACAAAAATATTAATTATATAGTAGGTAGCGCAGTCGCGATCGAAGCGGCTATTAGTGAGCTACGCAGCGCAAATAGGTCTGAAGAGATTGGACTCGTTTCAACCTATTTAAGCCATGGTGTATACCGAGGGCTGTTGAGGAACAGAGTTGAATTTGCCCCAACAGATAAAATGGTACTGCAAGGTCGCCTATCGATTCAGCAAGCTATTCACTATTTACGTGGTGAAAACTATAACAAAATTGAAGCGCCTATTATTGAGCCACTAACACCAGATAACTTGAACCCTGAAGTGATAGCGCAATCTCTATCCCCTTCAGAGTATCGACCAACATTTTACGTATATAACGAAAACAATTAGGAAGTCTAAATGGAAAAAACGACGCGTACCTTGCCTGCACACAAACACGTCGCACTTGTCGCACATGACAACTGCAAACCTGAGTTACTACGTTGGGTGAAAGAAAACAAAGAAAAGCTACAACGTCACTTTCTCTACGCAACAGGAACTACGGGCTCAATGTTGAGCAAAGATACTGGTTTAGCGATTAAGAGCATGATCAGCGGCCCTATGGGCGGAGACCAGCAACTAGGTGCTCTAATTTCTGAAGGAAAGATAGATGTGCTGATCTTCTTTTGGGATCCCCTCAACGCGGTTCCGCATGACCCAGATGTAAAAGCTCTACTACGTATTGCGAGTGTATGGAATATCCCTGTTGCAACAAATCGTGCAACGGCTAAGTTCATCATTGAGTCAGAGCTTATCGAGCAAGAAGTGGATATTGAAATCCCTGACTACGAAGCGTATCTCGCCAATAGAACTTAATAAAATAGACAAAAAGCTCGCAAAGTTGCGAGCTTTTATCAAATCTGATTCTGCTATTATCTTTTCAATATATGAAATGCTTCTCAATATTTATGGATAATTCCATTTCTTAGCCAATACAGCGATCCATTCGACTAAAATGGAATTGTCAGGAAACTTACACGCAGTTATCCTGTCGAAGAACATAACAAATTAAAAAATATAATGTTTCTATTGTCGCTGCCGGGAGATTCCCCTATGAATAAAGATGAAATGCTCAACGATGTTCTGTGCTGTCCGTTATGCGGAAGCGAGGAGTACTTGCTGTCTGATAACAACAACATGCTCTGTGCAGAATGCGGGTCTTTTTTTGAAAACGTCACACAACTTACCCCCACTCACGCGTTACTGTATAAAGTAGGCACACTCCCATCAGTTTCCCGCACTGCAACACACTAAAGGATCTCTTCAAGCTCCCTTAAGTGGCTTATTTTTTTCAAATCTAGCGTGTGATGCTTGTTGTTTAACCCTGTTAAATGAACAGTTTGCACGCCAGCTCTTACTCCAGCTTCAAGACCTTTTGGCGTATCGTCAACGTAAATACAGTCCTCGAGTTTAAAACCCATATTCATCGCACTGTAAAGGATAAGGTCTGGTTCGGGTTTCCAACTATTGGTATCAAATGCGGAGAATATTTTTCCTTTAAAAAACGGTAGCAGCCCCGTTAACTCTAAGCAGCGCTCGATTTTATCTCTCGGCCCGTTGGAAGCCACACAGTATTCAACGCTACTTTTATTGAGGTAATCCAAAACCTCGAATACCCCTTCCATTGGCTGTAACTGTTCTTCAAACAACAGGTCTAACTTTTCACGATAGATAGGTTCTAGCCGATCGATAGAAACATTGACATTTAGTCTTTGTTTGGTTGCAGCTAAGATGTCTGCAAGCTTGCCTCCCTCAAAATGACTAACCGCTTCATCCATAGTTAACGAAGCGCCAAAGTGGTTAAACGTCTCGCACAATGCTTGGCAGCACAGCCTTTCGCTATCGACCAAAGTACCATCACAATCAAAAATTACACATTGAGCTTGAGGCTTTGCCATATCACTACCCTATTAATTTTCTACGAGAAATAATAAGACAGATAGTGAGATTTGAAATGACCAGCTTAACATTTCGCTGGTTTATTAGAGATTTATAATCAGAAGTTTAAAGCGTATCACCATTTACTGCTATTAAGACAAAAATGGTGTTAGGAGTAACGCAAAATACATAAACTTAGTTTAAGAACCATCGCGACTCGTTGTCTGGAAGCTCAATCAGCTTTCAAGAAACAAGCTAAGACCATTATCATTAGAGATACCTAATTTAGCGCACAAGCCCGCAACAAAATCTTGTTTGTTTAACTGATCAGAGACGTCTTTAATTACGATATCTGAAATCAGTGAAGCGTCTTCGCTTTCTGTCACTATTGCAGCTGCCACAGCCTCTCCTGCCTTGAAGCCTAAATACAAACTGCACGGCTCAGAGTAAATAATTTGCGAAAGGAACTCTAAAATCAGGTCCTTGTCGGCTTGGTCGTTCCAGCGACGTGCTTGCAGCAAGGCAAACATGACCGTTAAACGATGAAAATCGACCAAGAAAATATCATCTTTTGCAAATTCACTCGATTCTGGCGGTACTTGCTCTAACTGGTGATATTGGCACAAAGCGACCTTCTCTTTGTACAGGGATAGGCCGGCGATACTCTCTTTAGTTGGGTATTCAACATCGACTTGTTGATAAAGCCATTCATTTTTGATTTCAGCAATCTTAGGTATCGTCATAACGTCGGTTAGACCTGTACTCACTTTAGGAAGTTAGGCAGAAGCTTACTAGATAACACCTTGACCTCTCAAGTCTTTTAAAACGAGATTCAGTAAACTATACAAAAACCTGATATGCTATCAGTACTCTATTTGAATTTAGTCTCTTTAAGCTTAGTGCTAGTCATTTTTGAATCATCGGTAAGGGTATATACCTTTGTGGCTTCAAAAGTGCAGTAGATATCTTAGCGAAAGATTCAGATAACTAAACAATAGCAAGGATTTAGAATGAAAAAACTGCTCACCGCATTGGTTTTAACAGGACTATTAGCGGGTTGTTCTGACAACGAAGTTGGCGATGTTTCACTTGGCGTTTTTACATTGAAAGACATTAAGATCGAAAACCTAAAAGATGATGTTGTAACAGGCGTAACGTGCCACATCGCTTCAATTGAAGCGGATTTTAGCCTTGCAGACCCGAGCGATAGCTCTATCTCGTGCCGCCAAACAGGTGATATCACACCAGAAATGATCGCCCAGATCGACAAGAGCAAATCTGGTGAAGTCGTACTCAAGAAATCGAAAAGTATCTTTTTTAAGTCGATGAAGGTTAGACGTATCTACGATGCTGAAAATCAGACTCTCCTCTACCTCTCATACACAACCAAAGAAACAGATGGCAGTTTCAAGCACAGCTTATCGACAGTCCCACTTTGGGGCACATCGGCGTATGTTGAACCAACTGAGCAAAAGTAGTCAGTGATTAAGCAGTCCAAACCTGAGGGCTGCTTAACTCTATTTTTACCTAGCTATCGAATACATTTTCGAGTAAGCATACGGTGATTTTCGTAGGATCCATGTTTGTCGTGTCCATTTTAACGTTCTCCGGTTTGAAGTCTATCTGTTCGACCAAGCCCGGTCCTTTAACCTTTATATTTTTGATGCCCATTCGTTCCAGATCTGTTATTGAGTAGTACCAACCATCGGTATTCTGGCTTTTCTGGCAGCTAGCTTCGTTCGTCTGTCCATAAGTTGTTATTCTCTGATCAACGCCAATAACCCCAAAGAAAGCTGTCTCTTTTATACGCAGCCGATTTAAATATTCCATAAACTGCTTTTTATCTTTGCTCGCCATACTATGCATCCAAAGTGCATCAGCTTGTTTGGCACCACCATGCCATCCTACCAGAGACTCTGGGTTAATCACTACGCTCTTTGCTGCAGGGAGAATATAGTTGGCGCATGCGGAGAAACAGAGCTTACTTACTTCTACATCAAGGTTATTCTCTTTGATGAAGTAGCCAAACTCTATGCCTACCGCCATGTCCCCGCCAGAGCTGGTGATTTTAAGCTTATTAATAGGTGTTTTACGTTCACGAACCACGCGCATCGCTTCTAGCACGGCGTCACCAGTGATCATTCCATCGTAAATTAGTGTGTTGCCCGAGACCATCACCTTATGTGCCGGTGGAAAGACCGTAGGGATACTGTTACATCCTGCGAGCAATAGTGTTATTGCTGCTATATGTAGAAATCGCATGTTCTTATCCTTAAATTCCGTACGTACGTTACGATGTCGCTACGCCATTCGATGCGTCGTATTGTTAATCCTTTATGATCTACACAAACTAACAAATTTGAATCGCCAATACTTACTTAAACATGCTAAGTCACAAAGAGATATGTAATTGATTTTGTTGCTGATAATATAATCGACCCATTTCACCCTATCGTTACTCAACGACTACGACTTCAATAGTTATTACGATCGTGAAGTCTCAGCATCTTCACTAGTGGTCAACACCTTATGATGCAATAAATATGAAAGCATAAACAAAAAAGTGTGATATCATCCGGGAAAATTTCCAACATTACTTTTACCATGAAGTTTCCCGGACAGCGCAAATCTAAGCACTACTTTCCAACTCACGCCCGTGATCCACTCGTCAATCAGATGAAACAGACACCAAAACTCTACCGCCCAATCGTGGTGGGTGTTGGTCAGACAATCGTTGATATTGAAGCCAGGGTCGATGACGAATTTCTCGCGAAATATGACTTGAGTAAAGGACACTCACTGGTTTTAGAGGAAGCGAAAGCGGATGCTTTGTACGAAGAGTTAATGGAACGCGAGCTAATCACTCACCAATACCCTGGTGATACGATTGGCAATACGCTACACAACTACTCTGTACTTGCTGACAGTAAATCAGTATTACTCGGCGTAATGTCACGTAATATTGAAGTAGGCTCTTTCGCCTACCGCTATTTGTGTAGAACCTCGTCACGAATGAACCTCAATCATTTGCAAATGGTCGAAGGCTCAATCGGTCGTTGCTATACCTTAATTTCTGAAAATGGTGAACGTACCTTCGCGATTAATGAAGGTCACATGAACCAACTGCGTCCTGACAGCATTCCTGAAGATGTGTTTGATAAAGCCTCTGCTCTTGTGGTTTCTTCATATTTAATGCGCGGTAAGCCTGAAGATCCAATGCCTCAAGCTGTAGCTCGTGCTATCGAGATTGCTAAATCTAAGAATGTACCTGTTGTCCTTACATTAGGAACGAAATGGGTTATTGAAGGCAATGCGAAGTGGTGGCAAGACTATATCAAGGAGAACATCGCCATAGTTGCGATGAATGAAGAAGAAGGCGAAGCCCTGACCGGTGAAAAAGACCCTCTTCTCGCAGCTGACAAAGCATTGGAATGGGTTGATGTGGTTCTGTGTACCGCTGGCCCTGTTGGTCTTTACATGGCAGGTTACACTGAAGAATCTGTTAAGCGCGAAACAGAATTGCCGCTATTGCCGGGTAATATCCCTGAGTTCAATAAATACGAGTTCAGCCGCGCAATGCGTAAATCAGACTGTCAGAATCCAGTAAAAGTGTACTCTCATATTGGTCCGTATCTAGGTGGTCCGCTTGAGATCAAAAATACTAACGGTGCTGGTGATGCTGCTCTGTCGGCACTGCTGCATGATATGGCTGCGAATAGCCACCATCAGGTCAATGTACCAAATTCATCGAAGCATGATCAGCCTTACTTAACTTATTCTTCACTGTCGCAGATTTGTAAGTATGCAAACCGTGTGAGCTATGAAGTGTTAACTCAGCACTCACCTCGCTTAGCGCGGGCGCTTCCTGAAAGGGAAGACAGCTTAGAAGAAGCCTACTGGGACAGATAAAATGTCAGAGCCGCTAATTTAGCGGCTCTTTTGTTATTCAGAGAATGGATAAAACACAAGCTCACCACCTACCACCATCATACAATCCATTTTTGCTGCATGTGCAGCCTGAAGGCCCAGTTTCGTGTCCTCAAACACGAGGCAGTTTTCAGGTAATACGCTCACCTTTTCTGCCGCTTGCAAGAAAGTGTCCGGATTCGGTTTGTGATTGATAACATCTGTCGCTGTAACAACCGCATCTAACTTATCTATCAGTCTCGCTTTAGTCAGCAACCTCATCGCGCTCTCTCGTTGACTTCCTGTGCCTACGGCAAGTTTTTTCTTTCCAAAGAAGTGGTTAAGAACATTCACCGTACAAACAATCGGCTCTCCATGTTCATCAAGGGAAGCAAACGCAGCCATTTTATAGCGTGAGACTTCCATAGGTTCCAATGCCAAGTCATGCTTCTTATTGACTTCAGCTGCGATCTTATAACTTGGCATTCCGCCCAAACTATGTAGCCATTGCTCGCAAAACGGGAATGCAAAATGGTCCGCTGTTTGCTGCCACGCTTTTAAATGTGCCGGCATGGTATCAATTATGGTACCATCCATGTCAAATATGAGGGCTTGATATTTCTCTATGCTTTCAAACATTTACTTCTCTTATCAATAAAAACCAGAACCATAGTCGCAACATATAAACCTAAGATGTTAGCGCTAATTGATATATTTACGAATAGCAACTAACATCACATTAACTACCTGTAAATCAAATTGTTTAACAAAATAAGGTAATCTCATGAATATCAAGAATAAACTGTATTCATTGGGTGCTGTCGCCATTTTAGGGGTTGTTTCAGTACTATTAACCTCTACTCATTTTGCCCAATCTACCTCAGAACTCAATCACGCAAGTTTATTAGTTGCCAAACTCGAGATTCGACTTCTAAACCTTCGTCGTAATGAAAAAGATTTCCTACTCCGTAAAGATATGAAATATCTGGATAAGTTTAACAAAAACATGGATACTTTTTTGGCGATTGAGTCCGAGTTATCAACGCTATTAACCCAACACTCTTTACCTTCAAGCAGCCAACTTAAACAAGATATTCTCAAATATCAAACTGGGTTTAATGCTTTAGTTCAAGCGTTTGATCAACGTGGTTTAAAACCCGAGGAAAAGCTAATCGGACGTTTCAATTCCGAGCTTACCGGGATTAAGCCCTCTCTCTCTAGCGACGAACTTGTTGAACTATTCGAGTTCAATAAACAAGTGTTAAAAGGTAAGTTAGACACGTCTTTAATTCCTACAACCGCTTCATCTCTTAAAGCAGCAGCTCAAGCGTATATCGACCAAAGTACACGTATCGGTCTCAAATACAACGAAGGGCTACTCGGTGTTACTCGCAATCTATCCCACACTGTAGAAGAACAATTTAAATCGTTCTCGTCTTTGTTAAACGACGAGTCATCAGCAACAACAGAGCGACTCACAACGTTTAAAACTGGTTTTACAACGTTGGTCATTTTAGTTATTTTTGGATTTATTTTTCAAATCTCTCGTACCATCAACAACCAAGTTGCCTCGTTACTTACGGCAATCCAAGAGATCGCACGTACCAACAACGTTTCACTACGCGCGAACCTAGTTAAAGACGATGAGTTAGGTGTTATAGGAAATTACTTTAACCGTCTATTAGATGAGTTCGAAAAGCTTATATCGGGTACTCAAGCTAAGTCTGCTGAGTTATCACACAGTACCTCCAATATGCACAATGAACTACAAAATGTCATTGAGCAGTTCCACACCCAAGCAGACCATACCAGTACTATGGCCACTTCTGTTCAAGAGATGGTCTCTACTATCAGTGAGATTTCGGAAAGCACCGCTGTTGCAGTTGAAGGTGTTCAGCAAGCCTCTGTCAATGCGCAGAACGGCCGTAAAGTTGTTGAAACCACTGTTCAAAACATAGACCAGTTATCTTCTATCTTAGGAAGTAGCCAAGAATCCATCAGTGACCTAAATAATCACGTTGATAAAATTGGTGATGCTGTAAATATCATTCAAGAAATCGCAGAACAAACTAACTTGTTAGCTCTTAACGCCGCTATTGAGGCAGCGCGCGCCGGTGAGCAAGGCCGAGGGTTTGCGGTGGTTGCCGATGAAGTTCGTGCATTAGCTAGCCGAACTCATCAATCCACAGAAGAGATCACCAAGGTGGTTACGGCTATTCAGTCTCAAATGTCGCAAGTAGTCACCAATATCGATCAATGTAATGAACAAGGCTCTCAGACGCTAGACGCGTCACGTACGCTTGATAGTAGCCTGACACAAATCATTGATGATATGACCAACATTCAAGCGAACTCGGAACGTATTGCCTCGGCGATTGAAGAACAAGGCATCGTGATGAACCAAGTCAGTGAATCGATTACCGAGTTGAACACTATCTCAGAAGGCAATATGGGATCTGCTCAACAATGTTTGACTGAAGTTGATCGTGTCTCTGCTCAAGCCACTGATATGGATAAGGCTGTAGCCGAGTTCAAAACGTCTTAACAGAACCTATAATCTGCAAGCCCTAGTCTATTGGCTAGGGCTTTTTATTATCTGTACCGAAGGGAATCTTTCTGTGGCGTTTTCATGATACATATCCGCCAAGTACTGAGCGAGATGGCGACACTCAACATCATTTGGAATATAGATATCGTAAACCCTTCGCCGAATTGAAGTTTCCGACTCTTGATACAATAACCACTCACCTTCTCTGCGTTCCACAGACATACTCTTACCGAATACGTTGAAAAATACCCTCATCCATACTCTCCCATACAGATATAAAAAATCCCCTTGCCGAAGAGCTAAGGGGATTTTTACTTTACCAGACGTTACTCGTCATCTAAAGGAATCAGCTTGGTGTTACCACCATGTGCCTTTTCTCGTCTGCGCTGAACGAAGGCATAGAAGCCAGGAATTAAGAACGTACCTGCCAATAGCACACACAGTAGACCACCAATCAACGAGATTCCGAGTGAGTTTTGACTTACATGTCCCGCGCCTGATGCAAATATCAGAGGGAATATACCTAAGATAAATGACCACGACGTCATGTTTACCGCTCTGAAACGCAGCTTACCACCTTCTACAGCCGCATCATTGATTGGAACATCCTTCTCTTCTCGCTCTACTTTAGCAAACTCTACAATCAGAATTGCATTTTTCGCTGCTAACGCTATGAGTAGAACTAAACCGATTTGCGCATACAAGTTCAGCGGAGTTCCGGTTAAGTTCAACGCAAGGAATGAACCCAGTGTTGCGATTGGCACAACCAATATAATTGCTAATGGAATTGTCCAGCTTTCATACTGTGCCACCATGAATAAATAGATGAAGATGAGCGCTAGAGCAAATGCGAATATCGCTTGGTTTCCAGCAAGTACTTCTTGGTATGCCATACCAGTCCATTCATATTGGTAGCCCTGCGGTAGCACTTCAGCAGCAACGCGTTCCATCGCTGCAATGGCATCACCACTCGAATAGCCAGGTGCAGGCTGTCCCTGAATAACTGCACTGCGGTACATGTTGTATCGCCATGCTACATCGGGTTCAAAGACCTGGTCATAGCTAACTAGAGTGCTTAAAGGAATCATTTCTCCACTTGCCGAGCGAACATGGAATCGCTCCAGATCTTCCATACCGCGGCGGTGTTCGCCGTCGGCTTGCATAGTCACTTGGAAGTTCTTACCGAACATGTTGAAGTCATTTACATACAACGAACCTAAGTTACCCTGTAGCGTCTGAAAAACGCTAGAGAGTGGAACGCCAAGTTGTTGAGCCTTCTCTCGATCAATATCAACATAATAGTGAGGTACACTTGCGCGGAATGTGCTGAAAGTAAATGCGATTTCTGGCTGTTTATTTGCCTCTTCGATCATTTGCCCCATCACCATCTCTAGGTCTGTACGGCTTCTGCCTAGGCTATCTTCAAGCACGAACTCAAATCCGGAAGCAGCTCCCATACCTGGCACAGCTGGTGCCCCCATTGCAAAGACAATTGCCTGCGGTAACTCGTTCGCGGCCCGAGCATTAATTCGTTGTCCTATTGCATCAGCTGAGTGTTCCCCTTCTAACGCCTTTCGCGTGTCCCAGTCATGCAGTTTTATAAACAGTGACGCACCATTAGAAGCCGATGCTCCAGTCATAAACGCATAACCGTTTGCAACCGTTACTCCCTCTACACCTGGTTCTTGCTCAACAATCTCTATAAGTTGTTCTGTTACCTCTTCAGTTCGCGACAACGAAGCCGCATCCGGTAATTGAACATTAACCAGCAAGATACCTTTATCTTCTTGTGGAACAAATGCCGTAGAGGTCGTTTTTGCAAAGAAGCTCACTGCAGCAACTGCTACAACGAAGAAAGTTACTAAAAGAATACTCTTCTTAACTAGGAATCCCGCAATTTGACCATAACGAGCAGTTACTTTTTCTAGCCCAGCGTTAAACGCCGTGAACCAACGTGCTGTATTGCCGCCCCCTTGCTTTAGAACAAGTGAACACAAGGCAGGAGATAAAGTTAATGCGTTGATCGAAGAGATTACTACAGAGATACAGATCGTAAGCGCGAACTGTCTGTACATGATCCCTGTAATACCAGGTAACATCGCAACGGGTAGGAATACAGCGAGCAATACCAATGTCGAGGTAATGATTGGCCCTGTTACTTCCTTCATCGCAATCAACGTCGCCTTTCTAGGGCTAATTGAAGGATCTTTCGCCATAGTTGTATCGACGTTTTCGATGACCAATATGGCGTCATCAACAACAATACCAATGGCGAGAATAAGACCAAACAAGGTTACCGTGTTAATCGTAAAGCCCGTCGCCTGCATAATGGCAAAGGTACCAATCAAAGATACGGGAATCGCTACGACAGGAATCAGAGTCGCACGTGCACTGCCTAGGAATAAGTAAGTAACTGCAATAACTAACAAAATCGCTTCGATTAACGTCTTTACTACACCTTTAATCGATTCTGATACAAACAGTGTTGTGTCATAGCTGGTCTCGTAAATCATTCCGTCAGGGAAGTTGGTGCTAAGCTTTTCAAGCAACTCCATTACTGCCGCGCCACTTTCCAATGCGTTCGCATCTGATTGTAGAGAAAGTACTACGATTGAAGCATCTTGACCGCGGAACTTACCGGTGCCGTCGTAGAACTTTTTACCAAGTTCAACGCGAGCAACGTCTTTCAAATAGACCGTAGAACCGTCACTATTTGCACGCAGTACCACATTTTCAAATTCGTCTACCGTTTCTAATCGACCTTTGGTTACGAGGTTAAACTGAACCTCTTGCGCGCTGCTATATGGCGCTGCGCCGACACGGCCAGCAGCAACCTGAACATTTTGCTCGGCAAGTGCAGCGTAAACGTCACTTGTAGTCAGGTTTAGGTTAGCCATTTTTTCAGGATCTAACCAAACACGCATCGCGTACTCGCCACCACCAATAACGTTTACATTACTGATGCCTTTCACCCGCGCCAACTGATCCTTAACGTTGAGGTTAATGTAGTTAATTAGGAACTTGTCATCATACTTGCCATCTGGCGAGTAAAAATTCAAAACCATCAACATATCTGGCGACTGCTTCTGAACTGTCACGCCAACCATACGTACTTCTTGCGGCAGCTTAGACTCAATCTGTGACACTCGGTTTTGCACGTTTACCTGAGCCATATCAGGGTCTGTACCAACATCAAAGGTGACATTTAAGCTATACGAACCGTCATTCGCGCTTTTCGAGGACATATAAATCATGTTCTCAACGCCATTAACGGAAGTTTCTATAGGATCGGCTATGGCCTGTTCAACGACTTCTGCACTAGCACCTGTGTAGTAGGCAGAAACGTTAACCGATGGAGGGCTGATTTTTGGGTACTCAGCAACGGGCAAAATCATTAGCGAGATTGCACCTGCGAGCGTAAGTATTATTGAAATGACCAGCGCGAACTTAGGACGCTGGATAAAGAAGCGACTCAACATTTAGACCTCGTTATTCAGCTGCAGACTTTTCGTCAAAACGCACAGGAACGCCATTTCGGATACGTTGTAGTCCCTGGGTAATTACTTGTTCATCTGCGCTAATACCACTTTGAACAATAATTCCCTGCTCAAGCTGTCGACCCAATTCAACATTTCTTCGCTCAGCGACATTACCTTCTGCAACGACCATGACAAAGTTACCTTCTAGGTCCGTTTGTACTGCACGACGTGGCACAACTACCACATCAGTCGCTTCTTTCTCACGCAACTCAACACGTATATGTTGCCCTGGAAGTAAACGATAGTCTGGGTTGTTTACTACGGCACGCATAGCAAGTGTGCCAGTATTAAGGTCAATACGATTTCCAAGAAAATCAAGCTGACCTAGATATTCATAAGGTTGACCGTTTTCAAGTACAACTTGCACTTCGACTAGATCAACATCGCCATCCCCTTTAATTCTGTCCATTCCCAGATCAAGACGCTCGCGCTCACTAACACTGAAGGCTGTATGGATTGGATCTAAGCTAACTAGCGTGGTGAGAATACCTGACTGCGGAGAAACGAGATCACCAGTGCTCACTTTGCTTTGTGCAATTCGGCCTGAGAATGGGGCTTTGATCTGGGTATATGAAAGGTTGACTTCAGCCAAATGCAATTGTGCTTTACCCGCTTCTACTTGAGCCTTAGCACCAAGCAATGCAGCGTTTAGGTTGTCGAATTCAGACTGTGAAATACTGCCTTTAGGTAACAGGTTTTCACCACGCTTAAAATCAAGTTCAGCTTTTTTAAGATTCGCTTTTGCTTGAGCTAATTCAGCTTTTGCACTCGCTAACTGCGCTTCGAAAGAAGACGGCTCAATGGTGTAAAGAAGCTGTCCTTGTTCGACCATCTGACCTTCTTCGAAATGACGAGACTTCAAGTAGCCGGTGATTTGTGCTGTGATGTTGGTATCTTCAACCGCCTCGACACGACCGATATACGATTTGCTTTGTTGATGAGAGGTAGATGTCGCTTGTTCAGCAACAACCAATTGCGCTGGAACTTGGTTTTTTCCTTGTGTAGTTTCGCCGCATCCTACGAGAAATAGCGCACTACTGAGCGCTGTGAAGAGTATCGTTTTTTTCATGAATAGACCGTTAGGTAATTAAAAAATGGGCTTATCTAAAACTACCTAACGGCCATAAAGCAAATGTCCGAGAAATATCAGGGTTATAGGCTTATTTGTTTCAACATGTTACAACGTCTAACTTTATGTGAGATTCAACGCTGCGCGCCAAATCATTTCCTGATTCCCATGTATAGACTAACTCTGGAACTTTATTACCACACGGAGCATTCCATAATCGCTCTAGATGACAGTCACCGCCGAGGTGTTCATAGAAGTCCACAGCTTGTTTGTTGTCTTTCATAACTTCAAGGTAAACGCCGTTATCGGGGAAGTATTGTGCGATCCACTTCGCCATTTCCGAAAGTAGTTTAACCCCAACACCTCTCCCTCTATAAGAAGGGTCGACATGCAATGCGTCAATTATGGTGCCTTTCTCAAAGTCGTGATTACCAAACGCGCAGATAAAACCGCATAGTAACCCACCTTCTTCAATTAGAAGGACATGTTGGTTAAAGGGAGGATTAATAAGACGTGTTTGCCATATAGCCACTCTTTCATCGAGCACTTCGTTCTCTAGAAAGTCTTTGCCTAAAATTCCTTGGTAAAATTGCTTCCAGCTTTGTGCATGCAGAGTAGCAATGCGTTCAAAGTCGCTATATTCAGCTACTTTTAATTCCATTTATAGTTCCTTATTACTTCCTGTAAGGATTGCTTACCTCTTCATACTATAAAACATTTAACTAAAAGCCAAACGTTCTGAAACAGATCGCGTAACAAAATGCATCGTTATTTAGGATAATTAGCAGCTACAAATTTGGTTACATAATATATTCACCTAAGGCGTGAGTTAGACATCAAACTCTCTAATTTCGTTTGACTTACACATGTACGCTGATATTCTAGCGAACAACTGTTAGCTGAAAGGAAATCACCATGTCGGGCTCAAGCAAACCACCTCTGATTTGGTTAAACATATTTATCTTTTTATCCTCTTTTATTGTCGCTGTTGCTATCGTTCCTTGGTATGGCGTGACATCGGGTTATGGCCTCGAGCATCTCGTTTGGTTTTTAGTCGCGTTTTCTTTTAGTAATCTCTCTATTACCGCTGGTTACCATCGGCTGTGGTCACACAAAACCTACGAAGCTCATTGGTCTCTACGCTTCCTTTTCGCCTTAGGCGGCGCGTTCGCTTTACAAAACAGTGCGCTACATTGGACCTCTGACCATCGTATTCACCATAAACACGTCGATAATAACGATAAAGACCCGTACTCTGCGAAACGTGGTTTTTGGTTTTCTCATATAGGCTGGATGCTGCGTGAGTACAACGCGAACACGTATGATAATTACAGCAACTGCAGAGATTTACAGAAAGACAAAATTGTTATGTGGCAGCATAAGTACTATGTACCTTTAGCCATTGCGACTAACTTTGGTATTCCTATCGCTCTTGGATTATTGCACGGCGATATCTTAGGTATGCTACTAATTGTTGGCGCTTTGAGGTTGGTACTTAGCCATCACTCAACGTTTTTTATAAACTCTTTGGCCCACATTTGGGGCAGCCAGCCCTATACAGACAAGAATACCGCTCGTGATAATGCTGTGCTTGCTGTATTTACGTTTGGTGAGGGTTACCACAACTACCACCACATTTTTGAGAACGACTACCGAAATGGCATCTACTGGTGGCAATATGATCCAACCAAATGGTTAATCAAATCTTGCTCTTGGCTTGGGCTTACAAAAAAGCTTCGTGTTACGCCCAAACTTAAAATTGAAAAAGCGCGTGCCAAGCAAGCGCTAAGCACTGCCTCTCGCAATATTAGTAAGCTGCCAAACGCCGCACTGCTTAATGACGCACTAAATAAAGAGTTTGAAGCGCTAATGGGCAAAATGTCCGATTACTATGATGTAAAGAAGCAAGTGTTGGAAGCGAAAAGAAATGATCTTGCAAAAAAATACGAGAAGTCTCTGCTTAAACTTCGCTACCAGCAAATGAAACAAGAACTTGCGACGCAAAGGAAGAGTTGGGAAATCATGGTTGCTCAATACGCCTAAAATAAAAAACGGAAGCCGAGGCTTCCGTTTTTTTCCTAATCCGTTTACTTGATGAAGTCATTTACGATTCTATCTATTTCACCACTTTGTTTCATTTCAGATAGTATTTTGTGATATTCAGTTTTGAAACTTTCTTTGTAAGGAAAAGCAGCCCCGTTGGTAACAATACCTAAGAAGCCTTGCTCGGAACTTATAGTTGCACCTTCAACTACACTTTGACCATCATACTTACCTTCATTTTGCAGCTTTTTAAGTTCCCACTGAATGGACAGAGCATCATTCATGTAGCAGTCAATGCGACCAGCGATCAGCTTAAGTAGATTTTTAGGCGTACCCTTTGTTTCGGTTACCTTAATCTTCCCTGCTTTTACTGCTGACCAAAACTCATCCCCACCAGCCGAAAAACCCGCATTATTGCCAATAGTGAGGCCCATATAATCCCCAGGCCAATTTGGCTTAGGACTGCTTAAAACAGATTTTTGACATACGACAACCAGTTTCTCGTCTAAGATCGGAACATCGTATTCCATATAGGGTCTTTGCTCTGGGCGTTTATAGGGTGGGTAAAGTGCGAATATTTTGCTCCCTTCAATTTGGGATAAACCTCGCTTCCAAGGTGTCCCTTTCAAGGTAACGTTGTAATCAGGCATTTTGGCGAAAATGTTTTCTAGGATAACGGTATAAATTCCGGTTAACCTACCACTTTCAACATAGGAATAAGGCGGGTAAGTATCGTCACCGTAAACAGTAATATCTGTTTTAGCGACCACAACACTCGACAGCGACAGTGTAGTAAGCAATATCAAAAGTAATCTCATCATAGCCCCCATGAATCTATAGATAAACCTTTGTACTATCGCTAAGTAATAGTCTATGCGAAGGTTAAGTCAAGAAAGTGACTCCAACCACACCGCTCACTTTTGAGTAAATTAGTACTTTAGTTCATTGATAATAAAGAAAAATATATGTATGAGATTGTTTTAATCGTATTTTGTTTAACTCGACCAAACTTACTCAACCACAAGTTTAAACTCGATACAGTCGATAGGTGAACCATGCAATTCTGCATAGTCATGAACAACTTTGACGGGCTTAAAGCCATTATTTGTGAGCACCTTTTGTGATGCAGGGTTTTCTAATGCTGCATACGCAAAAACTTTTTTTAATCCTTTATCTTTGACCAATTTCGTCACTTCCGACACTGCCCACTTCGCTACTCCTTGATTAGTTGACGCTTTTCCAACGCGATACCCCAGATGTGCACTGCGACGCGCCGAGTCGAGATTGGTCAAATTGATTCTGCCGATGATTTGGTTATCAAGACTCTTAATCAGCAACGGGATCATTTCATTACATTGATAGTCGAGTAAGAACTCCCGGATATGTTGCTGTACACCTTGTATTGAATAGAAACCTTCTTCGCGTGGAGGAATGAACTCCTCGAACCAAGTTTTGTTTTCCAACTCAAACTCCAGTAAGGCTTCAGCGTCTTTTAATGTAATGAGTGACAATTTCACTAACTCGTCCCTAAATATTAATTCCATAATAAAAAGGCTCTGTTGTTACCAACCAGAGCCCTCTTTTTTGCGCTATTTTCTTTTACCTCGATTGGCGTGAATCTTAAGTTTCGCCTTCATTTTGCGCTTGTCTGAGTTACGACCTTTACGACGTGGCGTTTTTTCAGTTTCTACTTCTTCAATCAAACTTGGTTCAAAGCCTTGAAGCCATTCTTGAGGTAGTTTGCTGTCCAATAAGCGTTCTATTGCTTCAAGAAGGTACTCTTCATCGCGGCTCATTAGCGATACCGCGAATCCTTCTTTTCCGGCGCGACCAGTTCGACCGATACGATGAACGTAGTCCTCCGCTTTGTATGGCATATCGAAGTTAACAACCTGTTCAAGCTGCTGAATATCGAGACCACGAGCGGCCACATCGGTTGCAATTAGCGCTCGAATTTGGCCTGACTTGAAGTCATCCAGCGCTTTCTGGCGCGCTCCTTGGCTTTTATCTCCATTAATTGAAGCTGCTTTGATCCCATCAAGTTTAAGCTCCTTCGCGAGTGCATCACTCCCTTGCTTAGTTTTGGTGAACACCAACACTTGTTGCCAATTTCTTGAGCCAATCAGGTATGCCAATAGTTCCGCTTTGCGCTTTTTATCAACCGGATACACCATCTGCTTCACCGTTTCAGCAGTACTGTTTGAAGGTGTAACTTGAACTTCTACCGGCTCATTCAGTATTTTATAAGCGATAGTTTTGATACGTTTATCAAAGGTTGCAGAAAAGAACAGAGTTTGACGGTCTTCATTGCAGCGCTTAAGGATGCGTTTGATATCTGGCATAAAGCCCATATCCAACATTCGGTCTGCTTCATCCAGTACCAAGTATAGCGTTTTGAACAAGTTGATGTTTTTGCAGAACATATGATCGAGCAGACGCCCAGGTGTAGCAATCAGAATATCGCAACCCTCGCTTAGGTTACGAGTTTGTACGTTCATGCTCGTACCACCGTAGGCAGTGACGATTTTTATTGTCGTCTCTTGGGCATATTGAACTAAGTTATCGTACACCTGTTGAGCTAACTCACGGGTAGGGACAAGGACCAGAGCGAGAACATCGTTGCTTTGAGGATCGCGCTTCACATCGGACGCGAGTAGCTTGTGCAATATTGGCAGGCCAAAGGCCGCGGTTTTACCCGTTCCGGTCTGAGCACCAGCAAGGACATCTGCACCCTCAAGAACATGTGGAATAGCCTGAGCCTGTACTTCGGTTGGTTGGCTAAAACCGAGTTTGTCAGTGGTTTGGGTAAGTGTTGAGCAAAGCCCTAGTGCTTCAAATTGTGTCGACATGCGCGTAACCTTTAATTGCAAGGCGGACGATTCTATCAAAAACTTTTGCTCGCAGTTAGCACATCAGGGTAGAAGGTGGAGAATGTCTCAACCAAGTGGTCATAATTTCGCTCAATATGGGGAAAACAGTCACTCAACCGTGACATTCTCGGGGAACGAGCAGACATTCGTTGCAAAGCATATTCAATATTGTCTAGATGTTGATAAGACTCCAACCAGCGTCCTTGCCACATCGCAGTGGAGACACGTAAAAACCGTTCTGGCAGTTCATTGTGGCTGTCGAGAGACACTCGATGCTCTGCTTGTTGGCAAAACTCATTCAGTGTGCTTGAGTGGAACTGACTCCATTGATTCGCTAAGCAGTGGTCCCAAAACATATCCAAAGCGATACCTGAAAAGCGCCTTACTCCATTGGGAAACAAGCCTTTTACTTCGAGAACGTTCTCATGATGGTCTGTGAATGAATCGACATATCGGTGCAGGCGCACGCCTTGGGAAACATTGTTAGGGAACTGAGAGTCAGGATTACCTTTTACAAAGTCACCCAACAAGTTGCCGAGTAAGTTCGAGTCGCAATGATCTGCAATATGTAAATGGGCGAGATAGTTCAATCGAATAGCCTTGCAATAATGTCTACCTCTTCAATAAAAGCACAAAGCCAGCGCAAATGCACTGGCTCTTTCTGTCGGCTACATTAGTAGCAATATCATCGTTGAAGAATTGTTATTTGAAGATTTCTTCTGCGAGTTCTTCAATTGACTGCTCGTAGTCTGAGAGCTCAAAGCCAATTTCCATCGCATCTAATAGCTCAAGGCATTCTTCGTTTACTGATTGGTCACTCATTCTGACCTCCTTAATAAAAACACTTCTTAAGACCCATAAACAAGTCTCTACTTGAATATGTGGTTCCATTGTTCCTTTTTAAACCACTTATATGACAGTTTTTTGAAAGGGAAAAGTAAATTTTGACCACGATTTGAAACCAATCCCAAGTAAACGATTACGTCGCAGGCTAATGCCACTACGTACAATATTGTTTACACCAATGGTAATTTAACTGTACAAAAAGCTTGATTACGTTTGAATTATTTTACACAATCGCACCATTGGTAGTTATTAATACCATGCCCTGAATATTTATTAGCCTATATAGCTACAAAAGTACATTACAACGTAAAGATTATTATACAATGACAAAATCAAAGGTATTGGGTAGTACTTTGATCATTGCAGGCACCACTATTGGTGCAGGCATGCTGGTACTGCCACTCGCATCCGCCGGAATCGGTTTCTCTACATCTCTAATGATCATGATCTCATTGTGGGCCCTAATGGCTTACACCGCGCTGTTAATGATTGAAGTCCACCAGCATGCTGAACAAAATGCGACCTTGCATACGTTAGCCAAGCAGTTTCTTGGCACCAAAGGCAAGTGGGTTGCGAGTTTTGCCATGATGTTCTTATTCTATGCCCTGTGTGCTGCCTACATTGCTGGGGGCGGTGCTCAATTTGCTGACCGTATTGCCGGTTTCACCAACATAGAAGTTTCGAACACGACATCGACTTTAATTTTCACCCTCATCGTTGCGTCTGTTGTGACTATTGGCACCGCTACGGTAGATAAAGTGAACAGAGTGCTATTTTTGGTTAAGATTGTCGCCATGGCGATGGTACTCACTTTCTTAGCGCCAAACGTCACAGAGTCTTACCTTTTGAGCATGCCTGTAGAACAAGGATTGGTCATCGCAGCCATTCCTGTGATCTTCACTTCATTTGGATTTCACGGCAGCATTCCTGCCATTGTGAATTACCTTGATGGTCATACCCCTTCACTACGTAAAGCGATTTTGGTCGGTTCTGCTATCCCTCTAATTATTTATGTATTTTGGCAAGTGGTAACGCTTGGCGTTGTTAACCAATCTACGTTGCTTGAAAACCAAGGTCTTAGTGCATTAATTTCAACCCTTGCAACAACAGTGCACGCTTCTAACCTAGGCCAAACTATTGGTATTTTCGCCGACTTAGCCCTACTGACCTCTTTCTTGGGTGTAAGTTTAGGCTTGTTTGAATTCTTAGGTGATACCCTGAAGAAGCAGGGAAAAGGCAACTCACGCGCTCTGGTTGGTATAATTACTTTCCTTCCTCCAATGGGATTTGCTCTCTTCTACCCGCAGGGCTTTATCATGGCGCTTGGTTATGCCGCTATTGCACTTGTCGTTCTCGCAATCTTTTTACCAATATTGATGGTAAAGAAGGCGCGTGCTCAATCTGATTCAGAGCACTATCAGGTGCTTGGTGGTAATCTAGGTCTCGCGGTTGGAAGTACTGTGGGCGTCCTGATCATCGGCGCACAGATTCTTATCACAGCAGGTTTCCTACCCGCTTTAGGATAACCCTTGTCAGTACAACCAAGAAATCATACAAAGACGCCTATATTGGCGTCTTTTTTTGATCCCTTTTCAGCGAATATGGATAAAACTTGTATCTATTTGGTAATTTTTTACTGCTTAACCCGTTCTTATTAATCGATAACGAAAACAATCGATGAGGTTGATATGAAAGTGAAGTTTAAGTTTGTCCTATCCGCTCTCGCAGCCGTAGCTGCCCTTGCCTCTTTTGTAGGTACCGCAGAAAGTGACATGCAAAAAACCACAACTTCAAAAGGATACGAAGTTGCCACACTCGCAGGAGGCTGTTTTTGGTGTACAGAGTCAGACCTAGAAAAGTTTAATGGCGTATTGGACGTTGTTTCTGGGTATTCAGGTGGCGATTTACAAAACCCAACCTATAAGCAAGTATCGTCAGGAAAATCCGGCCATATTGAAGTCATAGAAGTAAAATATGATCCAAAAGCGGTTAGCTATGAACAGATTCTCGACCAGTTCTTCCGCCATATCGATCCTACGGACAATAAAGGTTCATTTGTCGACCGCGGGCGTCACTATCGACCTGCGATCTTTTATCATAACGATGAACAAAAAATGATCGCTGAGCAGTTTATGGCAGAGATCGATGCAGTAGGTATCTTCAAGAAACCATTAAAAACAGAACTGATTAAATTCGAAAAGTTCTGGCCGGCAGAGAACTACCACCAAGACTATTACAAGCGTAATAAAGTTCGTTACAACTACTATCGATATGCTTCGGGTCGTGACCAGTATCTTGATGAAATCTTTGGTGATGATCGCGAAGAAAATCCGGTCACATTGCGCCAATTGATTGATGAGAAAAATGCTGTCGCCAACATCAAAGCGTACAATAAGCCTTCAGATAAGCAGATCAAGGCGAAGCTGACCGATTTACAGTACTATGTCACTCAGAAAGAAGGGACAGAGCGTGCCTTCAACAATGAATACTGGGATAACAAAGAGGCGGGCATTTACGTCGATATCGTTTCTGGCGAGCCACTATTCTCATCGACGGATAAATATAAGTCAGGTACAGGTTGGCCGAGTTTTACCAAGCCGATTAATGAAGGTTACATTGTCACTAAAACAGACTATCACCTGCTTTATCCAAGAACTGAAGTCAGAAGCCGCTTTGCTGATTCTCACTTAGGTCATGTATTTAAAGACGGCCCTGCGCCAACAGGCCTGCGCTACTGTATGAACTCTGCGGCGATGAAATTCATCCCTGTTTCAGAGTTAGAAAAAGAAGGCTACGCAGAGTACCTATACTTATTCGACAGTTAATCCATCCAAACGTCGACCAAGGAGCCAATTCCCATCCGGATTGGCTCTTTTCTTATCTAGTCTTACATCAAAGTTATTTATTGTTTTTTCTGTTTTGATGCAATTTATTAGCTCAATACCCTTTCTCCTATTTGTGAAGATAAGGAGAATCACAATGAGTTTAAATATCAAAGCAGTTACATTAGGAGTACTCGCGACTACCTTTGGCGTTACCAATGCTCATGCAAACGCTAACGAGCAGTACTATGATTTTGGTTTTGTTGGAGCGAGCGGCACTTTCGGCCAATCTGTATTTACTGACGGTGATAAGGGACAAGCCTCTGCAGAACCGAATCTATTTTATAACGGCAAATATGGCTTCATTGATGGCAGCTTAGTTAACGTTTCCGTGTTGCCGTATCTTGGTATTTCAGGTCAATGGCGATTTTCAGAAGTATCTAACGATTTTGATGACCTTCCAAGTGGCATTCAAGATCGCGATGGCAATGGCGAGCTGGGTGTTACAATCGGTACGGTGGGTGCGCGATTAACCTTTCTTCATGATGTCACAAGTGAGCATAAAGGCTATGAAGTTCAACTTCACCTGGGTCGAACGTTAGATTTGCCTTTCGACAACTTTACTCTCACCCCATATGTTGAGGTCGACTACCGTGACAAAAAACTCTCACAGCACCTTTATAACGTTAGCCCTCTCGAAGCGAGTCAGTCTCGATTCAGTGCATTTGAAGCGAAGCAATCTTGGGTTTATCAAGCAGGTTTGATTGGTATCTATACCCTCACACCAGATTGGCTTGGCTTAGCTAAGCTTGAGCTACAACACCACGACTCAAATAGCCCACTGGTGCAGCGTGACTTAGGTTGGGTAGCAAGTCTTGGTTTCGTCTATAAGTTTACTGATTAACGGCTAACAAATCTTGCCGAAGAAAAAATAAAACCCCAGTGGCTCTTCGCCTACTGGGGTTTTAACTATTGCGGCTTTTATTTCATAACTCGGGCTTTGAAGTTACGACCTTTCATTTTACCGGTCTGAAGCTGTTTAAGGGCAGGTTTAACAATGTTATGTTCAACGGCGACATAAGAGACCATAGGCAAAATGTTGATCTTACCGATCTTCTTACCATCGAGCCCCGCTTGCTTGGTCAGTGCTCCTAAGATGTCCCCTGCGCGTACTTTCTGCTTTTTGCCACCCAGGATTTGTATGGTTTGCATCTTAGGATAAAAAGGACGCTCAACTGGCTTTTCAGGCAATTGTGAAGGTGTGATGGCAATATCCATGTACTCATCGATACGAGCCACACGATACTCTTCTTTCTCACTATAGAAACTAAATGCCATCCCTTTTGAGCCTGCGCGCCCTGTACGGCCAATACGGTGAACATGCACCTCAGGGTCACGTGATAGCTCAAAGTTAAATACGGCATCAAGGTTGTCAACGTCCAAGCCACGCGCCGCAACGTCCGTCGCAACCAGAATTGAAATACTTTTGTTGGCAAACATGGTTAACGCCTGTTCGCGTTCACGTTGCTCCATATCACCATGCAGCTCAACCACGCTAAAGCCTCGATGGCTTAACTCATCAGTCACGTTCTGAACTTCTTTCTTAGTGTTACAGAACACCACTGAAGATTCAGGTTTATGAGTCAGCAATAGCGTTTCTAACGCGTCGTCACGTACTTCGGTTGTATCTAGCTTGAAGAAACTCTGCTCAATAGTGCTCTTTTGATGCGTCGATTCCACTTTTACCATTTCTGGGTTAACCATTACCTTGGCGGAAAGTGATTCAATATTATCTGGGAAAGTCGCACTGAACAGAAGTGTTTGACGCTTGCTCGGTGCTACTTCGATAATGGTATCGATCGCCTCTTCAAAACCCATCTCAAGCATTCGGTCTGCTTCATCAAGCACAAGAGTATTGAGCTCATCAAGGCTAATTCGACCTTTTGACATATGGTCTAGGATTCGACCTGGCGTACCCACCAAAATATGTGCGCCATGCTCTAATGAACCAATTTGGGGGCCCATTGGCATCCCGCCACATAGGGTCAGAACCTTAATGTTATGAATGCCACGCGCTAAGGTACGAATCTCTTTCGCCACTTGGTCAGCAAGCTCACGAGTCGGACAAAGTACCAAGGTCTGAACTCGGAATCGTTGTACGTTTAGGTTGCTCAATAAGCCCAATGAAAACGTCGCTGTCTTACCTGAACCTGTTTTTCCCTGACCAATCACATCTTTGCCTGCCAATACCATTGGTAGAGCCTGCTGCTGAATAGGCGTCATTTGGGTGTAGCCCAAGCTATCGAGTGTTTCTAGCAGTTCGCTACGAAGACCAAGCGTCTTGAATGAAGTCGTCACAATATTAACCTTAGTGGTTTATCGAAAGTATCTTATACCAATCGGGATAAATAGCTGCTCAGATAATTGCGCAGGAAAAATCGCTTAGAGCAAGGCATAGATTGCAGATAGCTAGTTGATCTACCTATAAAATCTATAACGCAGCTATCAGCGATTTTAACTAGCAAGAATGACCAGATATTTGTTCTGATTGGTATTACCCTCGATTTAAAAAAGTAAAAACCGCCTCAATAGAAGCGGTTTTGAATAAGCCGATAACCTAATCGCTGCCCTATCGAATCCCGTGAAGAAACTCGTGTCTTGTTGCCGGATTAGATTTAAAAATGCCGCCTAAAGCAGTCGTGGTTGTTTCGCTAGTCGCATCCATAACGCCACGCGACTTAACGCAGTAATGCGTTGCATCGATTGTTACCGCCACATCATCCGATTCTAATAGAGTTTGTAGAGCTACCAAAATCTGCTGCGTCATACGTTCTTGAACTTGTGGGCGCTGCGCGAAAAAGCGAACAATGCGATTAATTTTCGAAAGACCGATGATCTTACCGCGAGGGATGTAAGCGACCGCCGCTCGCCCATCAATCGTTACAAGGTGATGCTCACAGGTACTTGTCACGGTAATATCTTTGACGCGAACCATTTCGCTCACGTCCATTTTGTTTTCGATCACCGTGATTTTAGGGAAGTTTGAATAGTCTAAACCAGAGAAGATTTCATCCACATACATCTTCGCAATACGATGCGGTGTTTCTTCAAGACTGTCATCGGTAAGGTCAAGCTCTAGTAGAGAGAGAATTTCACGCATATGGTGCTGAATTTTCTCTTTTTTCTCTTCTCGATTGAACTGATTAGGAGCCATTGGCGTCTCTAATCCTCGACGTTCTAGCGCATCTTTTACCAACTTTGCGGATTCGCTAAGACCTGACATACCACTTCCTCTCATTTACCCCTTTAGGATGGCTGACAAGGATACTCGGATTTTTGAATAATTACACCCATATTTTATCGGAGGTCATTATTGCACAAGGCTTTCTGTGGTAGAGTGACCTGATTAGCTAACAATAATAAAAGAGTAGGATTATTTATGGGATGCTGTGACGCACCTGGCTTGATGCCAATCGAAGAAGCGATGGATAAAATGCTGTCGCCAATCAAACCTATCCAAACGACCTTACAACTCCCACTTGCTGAAGCTATTGGTTTTGTCTTAGCAGAAGACATTCTTTCTCCTATTTTTGTCCCTCCTTTTGATAATTCAGCAATGGATGGCTACGCGCTTCGCCTAGCGGATCTCGCACAAAACAATGTTATGCCACTGGTTGGAAAGTCTTTTGCAGGTCAACCGTTTGATGGTGAATGGCCGCAAGGAACATGTATTCGTATTATGACCGGAGCAAAGATTCCAGACGGTTGTGATGCAGTGATTATGCAAGAGAACACCGAAGTACTCGAACAAGGGATCCAGTTCAATCAGAGCGACGTTAAACCGCAGAACAACATCCGACCTATAGGTGACGATATCAAGCAAGGTGACGTTGTTCTTAACAAAGGCTTTCGTCTCACCTCTCGTGATATCCCTATGATTGCTACTTTGGGCATCAGCCATGTAACCGTTGTACGTAAACCGCGCGTTGCCTTTTTCTCGACAGGTGATGAGCTGAAACCACTCGGTGAACCATTAGCTGAAGGTCAGATCTACGACAGTAACCGTTACGGTATTAAGCCACTGATTGAAAACTTTGGTTGTGAAGCCATTGATCTTGGAATTATTCCTGATTGTCCTGAAACCCTCAAAGCGACGTTTGAAAAAGCGCAAACTCTCGCGGATGTGGTGGTGACTTCGGGCGGCGTTAGCGTCGGTGAAGCCGATTACACTAAAGACATTCTTGAAGAACTTGGGCAAATCGGTTTTTGGAAACTGGCAATTAAACCGGGTAAACCTTTCGCATTCGGCAAACTATCTACTGCTTGGTTCTGTGGTTTGCCTGGTAACCCTGTATCAGCCGTATTAACCATGTATGTGCTAGTACAGCCACTACTGGCTAAATTAGCTGGACATACGGAGTGGGCAGCGCCTGAGTCTATTCCTGCGACGACACGCAGCGCATTTAAAAAAGCACCTGGTCGTACAGACTATCAACGTGGCATCTACTCAATCGAAGATGGCAAATTTGTTGTCGAAACCACTGGCAACCAAAGTTCAGGCGCATTCCGTTCTATGAGCTTAGCTAACTGCTTTGTCGTTCTTGAGCGTGAGCGTGGCAGTGTTGAAGTCGGTGAGACAGTCAACATTCAGCTGTTCAACCCGACCCTATACTAGAGGTGACGTTTGGAGATCTTATCTGATCAAGAAATGCTACGATACAACCGTCAAATCATTCTTAAGCAGTTTGACTTTGACGGTCAAGAAGCATTGAAACAAGCCTCAGTGTTGATATTGGGAGCTGGCGGCTTGGGCTGCGCCTCTAGTCAGTACTTGGCAACCGCAGGCATCGGAAAACTCACCCTGATTGATGATGATGTGGTTGAGCTTTCTAACCTTCAACGACAAGTATTACATCACGATGCTGATGTTGGGACTAAGAAGGTTTTATCTGCGTCTAACTCGCTCAAACAGCTGAACCCGCACCTTCAAGTTGAAACGATCGATAAAAGGCTAACTGATGAAGAGCTTTCCGTACTGATAGCAAATCACAGCTTGGTTCTCGATGCCTCAGACAATGTTGAAACCAGAAATCAACTTAACAAGCTTTGCTATGCTCTAAAAACACCATTAGTGTCCGGAGCTGCTATCCGAATGGAAGGTCAAGTCAGTGTCTTTATTTACCAAGATGACAGCCAGCCTTGCTATCAGTGTTTAAGTGCACTATTTGGTAACGCCGCCTTAAGCTGTGTTGAAGCCGGAGTTATGTCCCCCGTCGTTGGCATCATTGGCGCAGTACAAGCCATGGAAGCGATAAAGGTAATTGCCAATTATGGAACGCCAAAACAAGGTAAGATCCTGATGCTTGACGCAATGAGCATGTCTTGGCGTGAAATGAACTTAATGAAAATGCCAAATTGCCCTGTTTGTGGTTAACTTTGTAAGCAGTAAGGAACGAAGACTTGTTGATGAACAATCCCAAAATTTTCCTTACTGCTTTAGTTACCCTGTCACTAGCTTTAATCCTGCTGATCTACCTTCTACCACCCACTCAAAATAGGTCCATTAATGGTGTTGTCGTTTCTCAGACTCTCACTCAATCTTTAGATGGCCAGCGTCGCTATTTAAATGTTCAGCTGGACAACGGCGACACCGTACTCGTCACCGCCCCAACCTCTACTCCATGCCCTAAAGGCTCAGTCATATCCCTACTCAAAGAACAAAATGTAATTAGCAAAAGTAGCAACTATCGCTTCTCGTCCTGTCTACCTCGTTATGAGTAACGTGGTGCACAAATTAGATAAATATCAATTTGCGTATAAGCTTATTTAAAGTACCAGTAGGTCATTTAGCACACTATACGGGCAGGGACGCTTATGTTGAATCTTACTATTGCCAATAAAATACGCCTTGGTTTTGCTGTCTGTCTTTTGTTTTTCCTCGTGGCAATTCTCTATAGCTACAAGGGTATGGTAACAGCCGCACATAACTTTGAGCATTATGGAGAACTTTCCACAGAAACCGCTTTGGCTGGGGAAATACAAGCTAATTTTCTCAAAGTCCGTCTAAGTGCCCTTCAATACGCCAACACATTGTCTCAACAGCAGCTCTCTATTTACGAAAGTCGTCTCTCTAAATTGCGTAAAATGGTCTCTGATGATTTGAAAGCCACCACAGACCCTCTACGTAAAAAACATTTAGAAACCGTCTTCAAAGAGGTCAATTTATTTGACGAATCATTTCAAATCGTTAAGCAATCAACTGAGGCAGTAGAACATAAAGTTTATGTTGAAATGGTCGAATTGGAGAAAAAGGCCATTTACGATCTAGAGCAGATGATTGAAGCTGCACACGATGCGTCTAATGCAGATATTGAATACTATTCGTCTTTGATCATGGAGAAGTTCTTGCTCGCCAATATCGCAGTATTGAACTATCTGCACAATGAGAAAGCGGAAGTTGCGGCTGAAGTGAGAAACTATTTTGGTTCCGAGTTGCCAGCACTTGAAGATAAGTTCCGCAACTACATCACCAGTAGTCGAGATACCGAATTGCTAAATGAATTCCTTGAACAACGTATTGCCTACGCTACTGGGTTTGAAGAGGTTGTTAAACTTCGAGAAACACAACATATTGCTGAGAAAGAAATGTTGGCACTCGGGCTTGATATCTCAAAAGAACTAGAGCTGATAAAGTTAGAATCTGTCGAAGAGCAACACGTACTTTCTAACGACCTGTTGGAAGCAAAAAATGACACTATAGAAATTATCATCTCGCTCGCGATCCTTGCGTTCATTGTAGGGATAGTCACTGCTCTTGCAATTACCCGCTCAATCCGTATTGGGATAGATAAAGTTAAACAGATTTCCTCTCAACTAGCAGAGGGCGACCTTTCTAATGATGTCGAGATTAAAGGCAAAGATGAAATAGCTGAACTTCTCAAAAACATGCGCACCACGATTCTTTCGTTACGCGATATCGTCGGAAAGGTAAACGATTCTTGTATTAAAGTTGGACAGATGTCAGAAGAGCTTTCAGCTATAACTCACACCACCAATCAATCATCAAATCAGCTTAGCCATGAAATGGAGCAGATTTCGTCTTCTGTTCAACAGCTTTCAACTAGCACTGCAGAGATTTCACAAAGTGCTTCAGACGCTGCCTCATTCACTCAATCAGCGACGACCAACGTCAATAGCAGCCTTAAAGAAGTAGAGAGCACGCTTGAGGCAATAGAAAACGCCGAGAAAGCGATGAAAGTTGGTTCAACTCAAGTAGGTGAACTGTACGATGAATCGATGAATATCGGTAGTATTTTGGAAGTGATACAAGGCGTAGCAGAGCAAACCAACCTACTTGCCCTCAATGCAGCAATTGAGGCAGCGCGCGCAGGTGATCAAGGTCGAGGCTTCGCGGTGGTCGCCGATGAAGTGCGTTCGTTGGCGAAAAGAACCCAAGAAGCTACAGGTCAGATTGATTCAATGATTCATTCACTCCAATCTGGTGCCGACTCTGCAAGGCAATCCATTGATTCAAGTCACGAAACCGTAACCAAGGCAGCGGTACAGGCTAAATCAGCATCAGAGAATATTTCCGCAATACACAGCACTATTGATGAACTCGGTGACACTAACACGCAAATAGCTGCCGCCGTAGAAGAACAGTGTATGGTGACGACGACGGTTAGCGAGAACATTACTGAAACCTATAACATCACTAGGGAAAACAGTGAGACGGTCAAACATGTCGCCGACTCTGCACACGAGCTCGCTGAAGTCGCGCAGTATCTCGATTTGCAGATGAAGCGATTTAAAATCGCTTAGCGTACAATTCAGTTTCAAGGTCTACACGGTTGCTTGTGATAGAGTGGTCGTGTAGCTTAATCCTTATGCCTTTCAAAAACATAAGGATAGCCAATGTCACCACTGATTACCCCTAATGATCTCAATAAGTTAATGGACGACGAGAAGCTGGTAATTTTAGATGCCAGTATTGATTTTCAGATTCCCGGCGAAGTAGAAAAAGATAAAACTCACCTCATTCCAAACAGCTTAAGATTCGATTACGACAAAGAGTTTTGTGACCCAAACGCTTCTTTACCACATATGATGCCAACTGAAGAGCGATTCAATACCTTGGCGCAAGGTCTGGGTATCAACAACGACTCCATCATTGTTATATATGACAACAGCGGCACCTTCGCTTCACCAAGAGCATGGTGGATGTTCCGCGCAATGGGTCATCAGCAAGTCTATATCCTTGATGGCGGTTTAACAGAATGGAAGTCCGGGGGTCTGCCAGTCACAAAAACGTATCGAAAAAGTGAATCCACTGGTGATTTCTCAGGCAAGCTCAATCCAAGATACTTTGTTGATGCCAACTACGTACTCGAACAAATTGACAATAGCCAAAGCCTAACTGTCGACGCACGTTCTAGAGCTCGCTTTAACAGTGAAGTCGCTGAACCAAGGCCGGGCATTCGAAGCGGTCATATTCCTAACTCTGTCTGTCAACCATTTGCTGAACTCATGGACGGACATAAGGTTAAGCCTATTGAAGAGTTGCAAACAATCTTGGGAAGCTCACTGTCGCAACAAGCAAATCAAACTCTGTTTAGTTGCGGTTCAGGTGTCACAGCTTGTATCGTCCTATTAGCGGCCCATTTGTGCGGCTATCAAAATCTCGCAGTATATGATGGTTCATGGACTGAATGGGGAGCCGAACCATCCCTGCCGATTAACAGTAAATAAGTTTGGCAATTCGTTGAACGCTGAGTTTCTATAGATGAAAAAAAGCCAGCACTCTATGCTGGCTCTTTTGTTTAAAGTAATCCACTCATCGCCGACGCCCACAAAATACACAAACAAGCAAAGATTAGACAGCGCATCACGATTTAACGGTTATCACTACACGACGATTGCAGCCAGTCACCGAATTTTCAGTAAGGTTACAAATGGGAGAGCTTTCTCCAAAAGCATGTTCCACAATTCTGTTACCCTGATTTAAATCGTTTTTTAGATACTTTGCTACCTGTTTAGCTCGTCGAGCAGACAGCGCTTTATTGTAAACCTCACCACCTAAACTGTCTGCATGCCCTTCGATATAGATCTGTGCTTTGTCACTAACCAATCCTAAATACTGCTCTAGTACCTGCTTATGGCTAGGCGACAGCCTGTAAATATCAATACCGTAGTTAAGTACTAAAGATTGTGTCTCTTTGTCGTAAAAACACAGTTCATCTCTAGCTTCAACATGAACCACATCGCGATTGCTGTTCAATACAGTATTTTCAAGCATTTGTTCACGCTGAGTTAAATGGCCAGAAACCTGAGTTTTGACTATATGAGAAGAGACTAAGGTAGTTGATGTTATAAATTCATCGACACTACCCAAGCAGTTCGCATAACCCAGCGGCGATAGTAAGATTGAAGTAATAATTACTGGGTATTTCATGTTAATCCTTAAGTCTTCCTGTTTCTTCGTTGATTAGGTTTAAAATATATTTGTAAACGTCGTCACCATCTCTGGCGTGGTAAATGTTTTTCCGACCAAAACAATCACCAAATCCATCCGACTCTTTAACTCGGTAGTCCACGCCAATTACTCCCATGGTGACTTTGGTTTTGCCCGCACTACCTGTTTTGCTTTGGAATCGATTCCTTTTAGCAGATATAGTTGAGCGTAGCTTTTTGCATAGACCTTGGTTGACCAATCGTTGTAGATAGCCTTCGTCATTATCGGCACCATCAGATAAAACGATAAATACCTGCTCTGGGTTAATATTTGTTGCTCGATTCGCTTCTTGTGCAGCAGCGATAATCCCATTCCAAGAAGAAGTACCACCTTCAGCACCTAGAGATGTGTTTGATAGTCTTCTCTTAAAATTGGAGTAATCTTCAGTAAGTGGAATATCGTAAAACTTGTAATAGTCCACAAACCGATCGTTATTCTGCACAAGAGAATTAACTTCTATGCGTGACATTCCAGACACATACTCTTGTACCTTTGAGTAAACGATTGGCTGGTCGAACATCTTGGCAACTGTTTGACCAGCTGTGTTTCGTGCAAAATTGTAGGCAACTTTCCGAGGCCACGACCTGCGATAACCGTAAGCATTCAAATATACCGTTCCAGTCTGCTTGACGTGCATTGGGTTGTACCCCATTAACGCAATTCGACTTTTCTCTTCGGTGTTGAAGTTTTCAATATCTTCAACCACTCGCTCGATCGTTTGTTTAACAACATCTAGCTTTGATTTTCCCCCTTTCCAGTGATGCTTCATCGAACCACTGAAATCAGCGATAAAGTAAACATCTACTGGCTGTGGAAGATATTTTCGAGTCACCGATTGACCAGCGACTTCAAACTCAGGCTTCAAGTCTGCTTCTTCATAAGCGATCCATGATTTGTGTTCCGCTTTTGCACTGACAACAAAGTCACTAAACGGTGCCAACTCCCCACTCGCCTGAACACAGCCATCTTTGTATTCGCATTTACGTGTGTACACTTCAACGTCGACATCATTAATGTTGTCAACGACATATCGATCCACTAACTGACGTGCGTATTTAACGTTGTCGTCTTCCGTTTCTTTTGGACTTGCAATTAAAGCTAAGCTTGACACTTCCGCCGCTTCCAAGACACGAGCATGGGCCAACATTTGTTGCGCCATTTGCATCGAAAAAGCCATAAAGATGACCATGATGGGCAGCAAACCTATAAAAAGGATTCCTGCCACACCATTCTGTTTCTTAATTGTTCTCATCCTAGACCCTCGCGAACGAATAAGAAGTGCTTAACAGGCGTAGAACCTCACCATTAGCTACACCCAATAGATTCACCGGAATCTCATAGCACAATGACACTTGATACAAAGGCAATCTCCGACCACGAGAGGTTATTGGTAATAATTCAATCGCCTTATCTTTGGTTATGTCGCTCATATTTGGAAAATCGCAGCCATGAATTGCCCCTTTAGTCAGCGTTTTTTGGACGCGTTTGTAATGAGTTTTACCACTAGGCAACAGTGTCTCTTCTAAACGAATCTCATCGATACGCATACCAAACTTAGATTTGTCAAAGTTTGGTATCATGCGTTTCATCGATGCTGAAGCAATTGAATACGTGGTTTGCTCTGTTTTACGGCAATTCCCTGCACATATGTCCAGATCCGAACTAAACAATTGTTTTCTTTCAGATAGAATCGTCGTAAGAGAATATGAAGCTCTGTCCAACTGACCTTTTTTGTTGATAGCCAACATGTAATTCACGACAACTAAAAACAAACCAGAAGCGAACACTAGGACTAACGCCAACTCCACAGCAAAAGAACCTGTTTGTTTAACTCGCACAACCAGCCCCCTGCCCAATCTTGAACGAACAACGCTCGTACTCCTGAATGGTGATCACTTCTCTTCTAATGACCATGTCTGGAAACCAAATTGATACTAAAGGATCATAGGTATATTCAAGGTTATACACTGCCAGTGCCATGTCTTCCGGTTGGTCTTTTTTTTCAGGGCACTCTTTAGAAGATTGATACGCGTCGGTGCACTTTAAGAATCCATCATAGTCTTTGAAGTAATCAACCCGAATTTTGACACTGCCAGGCTTTACACCATTGCTCCACAATGCGCCTCCGGCTTTGTTCATTTCATCTTTGATCATTTGACCATAGTTAACCGTGTTGCTATTGCTTGAATCACCTGCTTTTTTGGTACGCATTACTGCAGTGGTCAATGCATGGTCAGTCATGCTCATATTAAATGTCAGGATACAAATCTCGACCCAGCCAAAAATAATCGCCAGAAACAAGGGAATGCCCATCGCAGCCTCTATCGTCAACGAGCCTTTTTGTTTTGAGCGATTCATAGTCTAACGTACCTTTTCTTCGTGTAATCAACGACGAATGCGCCTTTGATATCTAAGCGAGAAAGAAAGGTCTTGGCTTCATCTAGATCATTGAACTCGCCGATACAATAACGCTTCCATAAGCCGTGTGTGTATGAATAGACGGTTCCATAATTGGTCTTTAGATAATTCAGAAAATCAGAGGGGATTGCAGTATAAGTCGCTAACACTTGGACACGATAAGTTGGCAATACTCCTGGTTTCAATTTCTTTGGGTCAAGTTCTGAACCATCAAGGCTATTTTTCGCCTGTTGAAACTCGTTACCGGTAGCAAGGCGACTAACCTTTGTCGTTGGTGCAACGAAACTAGCACCAGCCCCTCTTGAGTTAAATGACGATTTTGCTGTTGACTGTCTCACTGAACTTTCGCTCCTTTTGTTCTTTTTGATAGAGCGCATTAATGCTGCAAGTTGCTTTCGCGCCTGTTCATCACTGTTGGTATGTCGAAGTACTTCTAACGCAATGTCAGGACGGTCAGCGTTTACCGAAGAAATAATCAGGTTCGATCGCACTTTCTTATCGCTAGGGCTGGCTAAGTACAAGTCGTATAAAGTATCTGTTGCTCCAAGGTAATCGGACTGCATCATCTTAACCACGGCAATATTGTTGCCCGCTTCTCTGTCAGAAGCGCCTTGCTTCCGGCTTTCTTCGAACTGCTCGATGGCTTCTGGAAAACGTTTCTGCTGGGCGAGAATTTTCCCTTTTAACAAGTGGAATTGTCCCTCTTCACCGCCTTCGTCCAAGTACAAATCGAGATTTTCTAATGCTTGAATGTAGTTTTTCTTTTGATAATCGAGGCGCGCATTGGTCAATATGAATTCTGGCTGCTCCAAATCACTCTCAGAATAGGTATTTCTATAGAGTTCTGCGGACTTTATGTCTTTTTGCGTCAAATAAAGATTAACCAGTTTTGCTTTGTAGATTGGTTCAAGCTTTAAATTTGCTTTGTAAAACTCTATCAGTTGCTGGTCATTCCCAGACCCAACAAGCAGTTTTTCTTTGGTTTCCAGTTCAGTGTTTACGGCTGAGCATCCTGAAAGAGCACAGGTAATTAACAGCGCGCAAAGGGTAAGTTTTTTCACGTCAACATCCTTAGAATGCCCGGAGCGGCAATCAGTACGACGATAGGTATCATGATAAAAGCGATTAGCGGTATAGACATTTTTGCGCCCATTTTTCCTATCCTTTCTTCAAGATCCATCATATTGAGTTCACGAATATCAGTAGCCAATGTCGCCAATACCGGCCCAATAGACGAACCAAATTGAAGACTCTGCACGAGTGTCATAACAAAGCTATGAGATTCACTGGTAGGCACTAGATCATAAAATTCTTCTAACGCCTTTTCTAAACCGACCAATCGCGAACGTTCCACAGTGACTCGCACCACATAGGCTAAATTACGGTCGACAGTCGCTAATTCTTTGGACAAGTAATCTAAACTTGATTCGATTGTCATCCCGGTATGAACACAAACATTCATAAGATCGAGAAGAAATGGAAGTCTTGAGCTGATGTGTTTTATATTGGCTTTGCCTCTACTAGTCACAAACGCATCGGGGCCGATTATAAATAGACCTAAGGCGCCTAATAAGTAGAGTAGCGAAAAGGCAACCTCTGTTTGACCTTGAAAGTAATCAAAACCAATTAGAGCGAGGCAAACTGTAAACGGGATAATTTTGATTAGGTAGTAAACATCAGCCAAATAATCACTATAGAATCCGGCTGCTACGAGTTTTTTCCGCGTTTCTTCTTTGTTAAAACTCACTTGAGACAGCGCTACTTTAATTAAGTCGATGCGCTTACGTTCCTCGCGTGTAGAACCAATGATTTTTCTCGTTGCAATATTGGCTCGTGTATTGTCCCATGCTTTCAGTACACCACCTGCGATTAACATTGAAAGCAAGAATGCGAAAGCCCATAGCATTAGGGTTTGAAAATCCATTATTCGACCCCTCGCAAGATAAACCAGATGCACACAAAACCAATGAATTCACTGATCAACACGTAATAGAAGATCGGTTGTCCGCCCGGTTCAAACATGACGAAGTTGTAATTCTCTGGGCTGGTGAATTTCAAAATAACTAGAAAAATGACGGGTAAACAGGCGATGATTTTCGCGGAAGCGCGTGCCTCTGACGTCAACGCATTTTTCTTTTTTTCTACGGCTCTTGAATCAAACATAAGTCGGTTAATGCGATTGATTACGTCCTTTAGCTGCCCGCCTCGGCTCAAGTTGATTCGAATTGTTGACGCAAAGAAAAAGTACTCCAAGTAAGGGAAAGTCGCGGCACTTCTTTCAAGCACGTCGTCAGGGTCTTCGCCAATAAGCAGTCGTTCGGCCATGAACTTAAATTCATTGCCAACTTCGTTGTCTAGTTGTTTCCCTACATACTCAAATGCATGCACGATACTTTGACCAGAAGAGATCGCACCACTAAGAATATTCAGTGCATCTGGAAAGTTATTTTTGAATTTTTCCGACTGTCTTTGCTTGAGCTTGGTAAAAAACATCACAAACAATATCGGTTCGATGATGACCAAGCATGTCATGAAATCCTGTCGAAAAAAGAACTCGTTGATCGCGTACACTGCTCCCGAAGAGATTGAAAAGAACAGCAACAGCTTGAGTGGCATGTTTGGTTGAAACACTTTCACTGCAGCTTTGTATTGTTGACGTAGACGCGCTTTGAAATCTTTTTCGAATTGCTGAGCATCAATAACTGCTCTTGCGCCTTTCACCCCCTCAAATTCTGCTTCCATTTGGATGAGCTTATTTAGTTCCTTGTTTTGACGTGTGCGTACTATCATCCAATAAACAAAGAGACCTCCCCAAGCAAGTATCAGTAATAGGGTCATGCAAAAATCTCCCTAACCGTCTCTTCGAGGCCAAAGAACTTGGCACGCTCATAAATAACCGAACGTGTAGATAAACCTGGTGTTCGAAACTCGCCGTTAATCTTACCCTCTTTATATTCTGAGCTCGCTTCATAACGGAAAATGTCTTCCATAACCACACTGTCACCTTCCATCCCGATTATCTCGGATATGTACATCACTTTACGGCTACCATCGTGGAGACGCTTAACCTGCACAATCAAGTCAACAGCACTAACAATGGTTCGTCGAATAGCTGCAATTGGAAGACTCGCGGTCGCCATCATTACCATGCTCTCGGTACGCGCAATGGCATCTCTTGGCGTATTGGCGTGTAAGGTAGACATTGAGCCATCGTGTCCGGTGTTCATCGCCTGAAGCATCTCGAATGCCTCTCCGCCACGACACTCACCAACAATTATTCGGTCTGGACGCATACGTAACGCGTTAATCACTAGCTCTCTAGCCGATACTTCACCCGTCCCTTCTACACTCGCTTGACGTGTTTCTAGTCGAACTATATGAGGCTTTTGTAATTGTAGCTCCGCCGCATCTTCAATCGTAACGATACGTTCGGTTTCTCCGATAAAACCTGACAATGCATTGAGAAGCGTGGTTTTCCCTGAACCTGTACCACCCGAAATCAAAATATTGCATTTGCAATGGCTTGCAATCGACAGCAACTTAGCCATTTCAACTGACATGGCACCGAATTCAACTAAGTTCTCAAGCTTTATCTTTTGCTCTTTAAACTTACGAATTGAAATAGATGTACCGTCTATGGCCAAAGGAGGGATTACAATATTGACACGACTTCCGTCCATTAAGCGCGCATCACACAAGGGCTTCGATTCATCAATACGACGCCCAACGTTGGAAGCGATACGCTTTGCTATCGTATTAAGTTGCTTCTCGTTAACAAACTGAATTGGAGACTTTTCAACCTTACCACCAATCTCAATAAAGATATCCGACGGGCCATTGATCATGATGTCTGATATATCATCATTATCAACCAGCTTTTGCAGTGGCCCTAACCCCTTAAGTTCATCAAGAAGTGCTTTTACCAGTTCGACACGCTTTAGCGAGCTCACTTGTAGCTTGTTTTTGTCGATAAGAATGTTAACCGAATCTTTTAACTGCTCTTCAAGCTCTTGTGTCGTGATTTCAACTAATGTCGCAGCATCCAATGCATCAAAGATTTCATCTCTAAGTTGGATGTAAATTTCTTTTATTTGATTCATTTTCTAAACAGTGAAAAACGTGATTTGGTTTTGATTTTCTTACCCGTTAAGGTGGAAACCATATGAGCGATCGGTGCTGATGACTTAGATTTCATGAAGTGCCCGATACCTTGCTGAATAAGCAGCTTTTCCAACGCAGGTTCGTACGCGAAATCAATACTTGTCTTAACACGAATTCGCTCTTTAGCACTGGCGAGCGTAACCATAAAATCCTTAGCTGGGCGATTGAGGTTAAACACCAATTCATGTTCCACTTTACCGAGTTTTTTCTTTAGCAAGTTGTAAGAACGTAAAGAGGATACTGAAGGGTCACACACCACAAAAATTCGATGATATTTGTCACTTAGCTCTTGGTCATGGATTTCTTCGTAGCACGAGAGCGGAGCTGAATCGATTATAAAGTTATATTGATCAATAAGCTGATTGGACAAATTAAATAGCGTTGTCGCGTGATCTGACAAACATGCTATGTTCTTTTCCAAAACAAGATAGTCCAGTTTATCTACTACAGGGTGGACATACGTCTTAGCGATCGCATCATCGATATCAATTTGATTCAAATCTATACTATTTTGCTTAGCCTTTAGACCTTTAACCCCAAGATAGATATCACTGTTCATAGCTCCAGAATCGTGGTCAACAAGTAAGGTTTTTAGATTAGCTTGTCCTGCTAAGGAATGGCATAAGAGCGAACTAACACTAGAAACACCTACCCCACCTTTTGTACCAAGGATCAGAATTCGCTTAGCGACACGGGTACGCTTGACACTGGACTCTTGCTCTTCATTCGACTTAATTGCCGCGAGTAATGCGTCAAGATCTGCATCCCACAACACATAATTGGCACCTAGAGAATGAACCTGGTTTCGTAACTTAATCGAATCGACATCGCACAACACTAACAATGAAATGCTGACATCAAGGCGTGTTGCTATCTCCGAAGTTTGGTCAACCACGTTGCCTGCGCCTCTTAGATCCAAGATAACGTGATTCAGTTTTACGTCCGAGTTGTTCCACGTACTGTCGTTATCAATATCTGGCACTTCTATTGGTTTTGCATAACCTTCAATCGCATATAGGTCGTTAACGGACTCTATAAACGCAGCATCATCTGAAACGACAAGATCCCTTGCGGATATACTCTCCTTCATTTTTGAAGACGAGTTTTTGAATAAGATATCTAAATCCATGCTTATTGAACTCGTGTGATCGGATTAACTAGGCTAATGTTTCTATTGTGTTCGACACTACACCCAAATCGGTATGCTTCTCTCTTGCTAAAGGTCATCGCTCCACAATCACTACTTTTGATCCTCACATACCGTGCGGTAATCAATATGTTTTTTTCTTGGCCTGGAGTGGCGAGCGCGACCTTATATCTGTCCTTTGCCACACCTTGTGTTTTGAACTGGTCATGCAGTGTTGCGACAAAATCACTAGAACCCGTTTTGTACTCAACGAGGAATCTCGCTTTAGGCTCACGTCTTTTTACGTCTTGTATAAAAGCGACTGCTCGTGCCATTGAGTCACCTCCTTGAGTGGAATTGAACTCCAGTCGTTCTTCCAATTGTTCAATGACACTCGAGTTCGTTGTATCAACTTGACTGCATGCCGCGCTTAAAAGTGCCAACATTGAAATAACTATCCAACGCATTAGTTGAAGCCCCCCTGTTCAATTGTTCCTTCTAGTTCTGGTTCATTTAACGATGACAAATCAATTCGCAGTAACCGCTCTAATTCGCTAGTACGCCTAAAACTCGGTAACTTGACTTCTTCTGAATCAACTGGGTCGACGAGATTAACTGTAGCTACGATTATCAGTTCTGTTTTCGAACGATTTGTGGTCGTATGGCTAAATAGAGCTCCCAAAATTGGGATATCACCAAGGAATGGAATTTTGGTTAGCGCCTCACGCTCTTCTGAAGTTAGCAAACCTGCAAGTACAAAACTTTGGCCGTCTTTAAGATGAACGGTAGTTTGCGCGCGACGAGTCCTTAAAGTTGGGACAGAAATCAAACCTGTTGAAGTTTTGTTTGACTCATCAATCGAACTGACTTCAGGCATCAGAGTGAGGCGAATATTTTCTGTATCAGTCACTTTCGCGACCATAGCTAGCTTAACGCCATATTCTTTGTAACTAATGGTGATGCCGTCTTCATCACGTACAGCGATGGGGATTTCACCGCCAGCAAGAAAGCTAGCCTGTTCACCTGAGATTACCGACAGATTAGGCTCGGCTAGAACTTGTCCAATCTTGTCATCTCCACTGGCTGAAATTACCGAAACAATGTCTTGGGCGGTGAAATCAAGCAGTTTATTGACAAACTTTCCTGGCTCACCACTATCGCTATAAGTAACACCTAACTCAGTTAAAAATGAGCTGGACACCTCCGCGACAGTAAGCTTTACGTTGATTTGCTCTGTTGTTAAGACTTTGAGGTTATTAATGACTTGATCGTAAGTAAACCTAGCTGTGTAATCTAACTCATCGAACTCTTCACCATCAGCATCTCGCAGTTCGTAGACTTTCCGACGTCGCTCTTTATTTAGCATTTCGCCCACAAGGCGATACACTTTCTGTTTAACCTCTTCACTACTGACAATACCATCTAGTACCACCTGATCACCGACGTTCGAAACCACAACACTTTCATCAGGGAAGCGAGCAATTATCGTTTGCTTTAGTAATCTCAAGCTTTGGTTTACAACCAATTCTGCGTTGTATATTTCGTTTCCACCTCGGTCGTACACAATCACTGAGGTGCTACCCTGACCAACGCCATAAACCACAACTTTATTCTCATCAATAATCTTGTAATCGGCGATTTCTTGGTTTGCGACAAATACGGTTGCAACCTGACGTTTTAGGTTAATCGTTTTAGCCGCGCCTTGATCTAAACTCATCAACTGAGAAGCGTATGACGGTAAACAGAGAATGAGATACAATAGTGCTGCCGACTTAGTTTTATTTCTCACCATTTAGTCTTTACCCCTTAACTCTCTTACACCAAACTGTGTTTCCAGTAAGTCACTGCTGCGAATAGATAAATAGCGGTTTTCAATCTCCGCCGGAACAATGTTTACATCGCCCACTTTTTGCGCCATTTCAAGTTTGAGTACATCACGCATTTTGAGTGCTATTACGACGCTATACTGCTTATCTTCCGCGTCCTCGGCATCTTCATCCTCATCCCCCTTTATTACCTGCAAAACCCTTGCGCCGCTGATTATGACGCGGCTCACTAAACCACCAACATCACCATAGCCATCTTCGAGCAAGTTATTTTCTGAAGAAGTGGTAGAGACAAAACTGACTTTGTCTCCCGGATAAAGAGTTAGAGTTTGAACAATTCCAAGGCCCGATACATGGTAGTAATAAGGCAGTTCCCCATCATTGACAGACAAAAACATATAATCTCGGTCACCTGGATTTGATATATCTTTTTGAGAAATGAGTTCTCCTGGGTTCAACTCTCTTCTAAATAAAGCCCCTGGTTGAATGTTAATATTTTCTTGCGCTGTATAGTCCAAGCCCTCGACTTGCGATAAGTCGATTGACTCTGTTTTATAAGAATATGCGTTTATTATCTGACCTTTGTTTACGTCATCATTGATGACCAAAACAGTCACTTGGGGTTCTGGTTTTTCAGTTTGTTCTTGCTGTTCCTCAGTGGAAGAAAAATAAGTATTGTTAATAAAAACAAAGCTTGAGAAAATGGCGAGAGCAACAAGCACAAGAATAATTGTTCTATTCATATTGAGTCTATGTAGTAATAAGACAGGGGCTATCGCCCCTAGAATTAACGCAGTGCATTAAATTTATTTAGTAGTACCTGTAGCATCAGTTAGATTTTTTGTTACTGCGGTTAAGGCCCCTGTAATTGCATTTTTAAGTGCATCAGTTTGGAATGCTGCTAATACAAGTGCTGACATAACAACGGCGATAATTGCGTACTCAACTGCGGTTACACCACGGATGTCATCTTCGAATTTCATTTTAAGCTCTGCAAGCTTAGCTAAAGTTTTGTAGTACATAATGTTCCTCTAAAATGTTGGCCTTAGCCTGTGTATATTTCAGATGGAATTAAATCATTCAACACTAATCACAACAAATTATTAGTTTTTATAGAGTTATAATTTTTTATTATCCCAATAAACATACTATTTTATAGATGTATAAAATAATTTTATAATGACAATGGTTGATACTGTTTATTCGAATAGATATTATTTCAAGATGATTATAGACAGTATCCTTTCAACATCATTTATTATCTTAAACTTTTACTGTGCTGTTAAAGCATGCATCAGTGATCATAAAAGCAGGGCAATATCAAATAGTCTATGTAAAACACTATTCGCTATAAATGCGGTCGCAGCTTGTTACCATGGGTATATTCTTCAATCAGCAACCACAACCTTTGTTATTTTTTCAATTGTCATTTTGATGTGGTTAGTTGGCTGTTTAGGTGCTGGAGACATCAAGCTACTGTGTGCGTTTACAATAGGAATAAAACCCGAACTCACTATTGCTTGTTTGGTTATGGTGGGATTACTTGGGGGTGTTCAAGTGGCTCTCATGTATTTCGCAGGAATCGCTTCTAGTAAAAAAGCTTTCGAAACAGGTATTCCCTATGGAATACCTATATCTATTAGCGGTCTAGCTTTTTCATTACTCTCTTTTCTTAGTTTCTAAACGCTGATATTCGGCAAGGTTTGAAACTAGTGGTATTTTGTCGTAGTTGCTCCTCTTCCTTGAGTTCAAACAACTCTTGCATTTTGTGCTTTAATCCAAGTTCTTCAAGTTCGTGAGTGACATCATCGCTGCACCATACATACATATTAGCCTTCTGGTTAATGATTACTTTACGACAGTCTAAATTTCGAACTGACCATTCTGGAAAGATCAACACCGTGCCATTTGTTTCAAGCTCGTTCTTTATCAATCTTAATGAGTTAGTTGAAACCCAACTACTTACAAAAGAAGCATCAATGCTGTGCTGTTTAAGAATATCTTGAACATCCGAGCGATTTAACGTGTGACAATATACAATTCGTTGTGGATAGCACTCGAGCGGATCCATAACATGTGAATGGGCAATAGCATAGTTAACCGTATTGAGTTGATACGAACGCCCATCTGTACACGGAAGCCTACTAACCGAAAAAATTAGGTCATAATTGTCTATATCTAGATGCCCACAACTCGCAAAACTGGTGATTGAAAGGTCGATATTGTTTAGCGCTCTAAATTCATTGATGATTTTATCAACCATGTCGGGACAGAATAACTCTGCAATGGCAATGTTGAATTGATCTCGCAGTTCTACGCTTTCCAAATCGTTGAACAACTTCTCATACATAGACATTGTTTGATCAGCATATTCAAGTAACACTTGGCCATGTTTTGTGAGCACAAAGCCCTCTTTTCTATCAAAAATACTTGCCCCTATCGTACTTTCAATCTTCTTAATATGTTGTGAAACTGCAGGTTGTGTCATAAACAACGATTCAGCCGCTGCGGTAAAGCTTTTTTGCTTGGCAACCTGCGAAAAAGTTCTTAGGTATTTGACGTCGATACTTCTATTGACGGTTTTCATGGTCGAAACTACCTCGATGTTGCGATTTTATAATTTTTTTAATGAGCTAAATAATTTAGCTGCAAAATAACAATTGTGTCATATAGATACAAACAGCAATATTTATGGAGTCATAAGCAAGTCTTATACAACAAAACACTTAATCACAAAGCTCACCACGCCACTTCAAAGCAACAGGTATTAATGTTGAAACATAAAAATTGTTGGACTGAATGTTAGAATATTGGCTCTAGAGTAGGTTTCGCTTAGGTTTTACACTGCAATTAGTCGTAAATACAGATAATTTTCCTGTGATAGATAAACGTCGTTGAGACTAAAAGTTTGGGGGGTAGAAAGTGAGGGTGTTAAAAAATCAACCGAAATTTGTGAAGTAAAATCACTTATATAAAAAACAATTAATGTGATCTATGCAACACTACGAATTATTTTGGCATCAGTAACGACACTGACATGAGATTTGTGGATTAGATTGTATAGGAAACACCTCCAGAGTTTGTGACAGGGTAATGCAGAAAAAAAGGCGGCACTGCCGCCTCTAATCGTTTATCTATGTATCAAAACATTTTGCTGCTTCAGCTTCTATTTCTACTTTCCAGCGTAAGTCAAACAAGCTAGCAACAAATAGCAATGTAGTAGGTAACGCACTAACGTCAAAAGGTATTTGTTCCTTTGCAAGTTGATAGAATGGCAAGTCATTTCGATCAGTTAAGTAAATCCGCACACTAACTAAGTCATCTATGTCCATTTGATTGGCATGCAAAACACCTCGCACATTTTGCCAAGCCAGCTCAATTTGCTCTTCTACACTTTCGGGAATATCACCATCCTTGTTGATGCCTAACTGCCCCGCTACGTGAAGTCTTGTCGAAGCAGATGGTACTAGCGCACATTGATGGTAGTTCGCAGCAGGTGGAGGAACATTTGACGGACTCCATATCTTGTTCATCACACTTCCTTAGATAAGATAGAGATATTTGGTTCTTGTACCAACAAAGCGCCAAGTCGATCAAAATCGCCTATCTCTTTTCTCCAACCAATGTAGTTTTTAAAATGCGCTTCACTTTGCCATTCTTCGTACAAGACTAAAGCTTTATCAACCTGGCTATTTTGAAACAAGTGTGCCGATATATTCCCGTCAAAAGATCGAGTGTCAGGTAAGATCTCAGTAAAGAAATCTTTAATTAACTGGCTGTTTTCGCGCGGATGGTTAAATTGAAATTGCACTAAGATACTCATGGTTATCTCCTTTAGTTCTATTGTTTGAGCTCAAAAGCAATCTAAATTGTTTTGGTGAATTGATAAATAACTTATAATTTAACTAATAGTCTTATTAATTCGAACAATAAAAATGAAATCAGACCTTCACCGTATGCAAGTTTTCGTTCAAATCGTTGAGTCAGGATCGATAACAAAAGCCTCAGATCAACTCGACGTATCGAAATCTGTCGTGAGTCATCACCTTCAAGCTCTTGAACAGCACCTAAATGTTAAGCTAATTACACGCACAACACGCCGCCAATCCCTTACCGAAGCCGGAAAACGTTTCTACCAAAGGTGTTTAGAGTTAAACAAACTGATGTCACTGGCAGAAGAAGAAGCTCGTAATTCCAATACCGATCTTGCGGGCACGATAACGATAACCTCACCACATACTTTAATGAATCAGTTGATTGGCCCTGCTATGTGCGATTTTGTCAGGCTTAACCCCCAAATCGAGCCGCAGTTGATAGCTAATGACATGCGCTTAAACCTCATTGAAAAGTATATAGATTTATCTGTTACTGTTGGAGAGTTGCCCGATTCAAGTGCTAGAGCATTAAAGCTTGGAGAACTTGAGCAAGTGTTGTGCTGCTCCCCAGATTACATCGTGCAAAAGGGGCTATCTCTCCCTATCACTAAGTCAGCTTTGACTAACTGTGACTACATTGCGAATCAGTGGGAAGGTACAAATGTCGAGAGAAAGTTTGACGCAAACAACTCGAATTCAATAACTTATCGATTTCAAGCCAATCGTATCGGAGACAGTGTTCCTACGATCAAACTTATGGCGTTATCAGGGCTTGGGATTGCTTGCCTGCCAAAGTTAGCCATTAGCGCAGAACTACGACAAGAGAAATTGGTTCAGATCACTGACAAACAGGTTAAGTTGATGGCACCTGTTTGGGTTGTTCATAACTACGGACTTCAGGTGCCATCAAGAATTCGTACTTTTATTGACTTCTTAAAGTTATTTTCAAAAGACAAGCTATGATTCGTATACGAACCGATGCCGAACAATATGAATTTGGTTATCCTAAGGATTACTTAATCTGCTCATCTAAGTTGAGTACTGTCAGTGCATTGCTTACGCTTGTCGCGATAACATCAATCACACCTGTTCTGAGTGCGCCTAACAATGCCAGCGGCTTACTGTTTTCCGCGGCGATGGCTATAACCTCTGAAATCGGACGAAACTCGTCGATACTTAAGCCGATAACACGGTCACTCATTACGGTCGTCGCTGAGTCGCCATGGATATCGAAGAAATCGTAACCAGCAAAGTCACCCACTACCCCTTGCTGCATTCGCGACTGAACCACTTCATCTGCCGTAAACCAGCCAAGGTCAACCATATAACTGTTCTCGCTCATATCACCGATACCAACTAAAGCAACATCAGCTTTACGCGCAAGATCCAAGGTTTGCTTAACGGTTGCATTTTGCATAAAGGCCAGCTTTTGCTCTCTGTTTTCTGCATAGGCTGGTGCGTATAATGTCTCTGAGGTTCCACCGTAACTCTTCGCAAACTGACGGCAAATATGATCAGCATTGAACATCCCTCCACGAGGGTGGATACCACCGATACCACAGACAAACTTAACATCACGCTGTGGAATGACACCAACGTGATGAGCTACTGCGGAGACATTACGACCTTGCCCGACGGTGACTACTGATCCATTTTGAATGGAACTAGCCATATATTTTGAAACCAGTCCTGCCACCTGCTGGCGTTGCTGCTCTTCTACTGGCTGATCTAGCGCGATAAGCGCACGCTTAACACCAAAGCGCTCAATCAGGCGCTGCTCTATTTTGGCACTAAACACTGGGTGGTATTTAACCGTAATTTCAACAATGCCCTCATCCCGGGCCTGCTTTAACATGCGGCCTACCTTGGCACGCGAGACAGAAAACTTTTTCGATATTTCTTCCTGAGTCGCACCATCCTGATAGTAGGCGACCGAGATTTCCGTCAATAGATCTGCGTTATCATCTGAAATGTCGCTTTGCGATTTGCTCATTAGGGTATCTTCCACAGCTAACCAATTGCACCTAACATGTGCTCACAGCCGTAGCATATGTCACAACACCCTTTTATGGCAACATTTGCTCATGAGAATTACATTTTCTCAGCCTATATTTTCACCTGATAAGTTTATCCGTAGCCCTTACGCCGCCTTGGCAAACGTTTAGTTTCCTTGCTAAGCGTAGGTAACACAAAAAATACTTGATGAACATCACTTAAAAGCTCATTCAACAATTGACTTTCTAGCTGTATGAGATAATTATGAACCCATCATTTACTCAGCGTTCGAGCAAATGTTCACAACAATTGTTCATACGTTGAAAATTATTTAAGTTGAGTAAGCTAAGTTGTCCCCTGTGGGAAATTCGACTATTACTTAACTCGCTTGCAATTGCACACCCATATCCTTTAGTGATGTGGAAGCCCAATGAAATAGGATGATCGAAATGAGCAACAAATTAGAGCAACTTCGTAAACTAACGACTGTAGTCGCTGACACTGGTGAAATTGATGCAATCAAAAAATACCAGCCAGAAGACGCTACAACTAACCCTTCTCTGATTCTTAAAGCAGCTCAAATCGCTGAGTATGCTCCTCTAATCGACGCTTCTATCGAATACGCTAAAGCGCAAAGCTCTGATAAAGCACAACAAGTACAAGACACTTGTGACATGCTAGCGGTAAACATCGGTAAAGAAATCCTTAAGACTATTCCAGGCCGTATCTCTACTGAGGTTGACGCTCGTCTTTCTTACGACATGGAAGGCAGCGTTGCTAAAGCTCGCCAACTAGTAAAAATGTACAACGATGCGGGCATCACTAACGATCGCATCCTTATCAAACTGGCTTCAACTTGGGAAGGTATCCGCGCAGCTGAAATCCTAGAGAAACAAGGCATCAACTGTAACCTGACTCTACTATTCTCTTTTGCTCAAGCTCGTGCATGTGCTGAAGCTGGCGTATTCCTAATTTCTCCATTCGTTGGTCGTATCATGGACTGGTACAAAGCGAAAGAAGGTCGTGACTTCGAAGCTCAAGAAGATCCAGGTGTTCTATCTGTAACTAGCATCTACAACTACTACAAAGAGTACGGCTACAACACTGTAGTAATGGGCGCAAGCTTCCGTAACATCGGTGAGATCCTAGAGCTAGCGGGTTGTGACCGTCTAACTATTGCTCCTGCACTTCTTGCTGAACTAGAAGCGGCTGAAGGTGAAGTTGTAGAGAAGCTAGTTGACTCTAAAGGCACTAAAGAGCGTCCTGCAGCAATGACTCACGCTGAGTTCCTATGGGATCACAACCAAGACCCTATGGCAGTTGAGAAGCTTGCTGAAGGTATCCGCAACTTCGCAGTTGACCAAGGCAAACTTGAAGCAATGATTGAAGCTAAGCTTTAATCAACAGAATTTCTAGAGGGGAACGTTTGCGTTCCCCTCTTAACATCCTTTCTAAGAAACAATCTATTTATCGGTATTTATTATGGATCGTAAAAATTTAGCCAATGCTATCCGCGCTCTAAGCATGGATGGTGTACAACAAGCAAACTCTGGCCACCCAGGCGCACCTATGGGTATGGCTGACATCGCTGAAGTTCTTTGGCGCTCTCACCTAAACCACAACCCTTCAAACCCTGAGTGGGCTGACCGCGACCGTTTCGTACTTTCAAACGGCCACGGCTCAATGCTAATTTACTCTCTGCTTCACCTAGCAGGCTACGATCTTTCAATCGACGATCTGAAAAACTTCCGTCAACTACACTCTAAGACTCCAGGTCACCCAGAGTACGGTTACGCACCAGGTATCGAGACAACAACAGGTCCTCTAGGTCAAGGTATCACTAACGCTGTAGGTATGGCGCTAGCTGAGAAGACTCTAGCAGCACAGTTCAACAAAGAAGGCCACGACATCGTTGACCACTTCACTTATGCATTCATGGGTGACGGCTGTCTGATGGAAGGTATCTCTCACGAAGCATGTTCTCTAGCCGGTACGCTAGGTCTTGGTAAGCTAATCGCGTTCTGGGATGACAACGGTATCTCAATCGATGGTCACGTTGAAGGTTGGTTCTCTGACGATACACCTAAGCGTTTTGAAGCTTACGGTTGGCACGTAATCCCAGCAGTAGACGGTCACGATCCAGAAGCAATCAACGCAGCTATCATCGCAGCTAAAGCTGACCCTCGCCCTACTCTAATCTGTACTAAAACTATCATCGGTTTTGGTTCACCTAACAAGTCTGGTTCACACGACTGTCACGGTGCTCCGCTAGGCGCTGAAGAAATTGCAGCTACACGTAAAGAACTAGGTTGGGAGCACGGTCCTTTTGAAATTCCGCAAGATGTCTACGCGCAGTGGGACGCGAAAGAAGCAGGCGCAGCTAAGGAAGCAGCGTGGAACGAGAAACTTGCAGCTTATGAAGCAGCATATCCAGAGCTTGCAGCAGAATTCAAACGCCGCGTAAACGGTGAACTACCAGCACAGTGGGAAGAGAAAGCAAACGCAATCATTGCTGACCTTCAAGCGAATCCTGCAAACATCGCATCACGTAAAGCATCGCAAAATGCTCTAGAAGCGTTCGGTGCTATGCTACCAGAATTCCTAGGTGGCTCAGCTGACCTTGCGCCTTCTAACCTAACCATGTGGTCTGGCTCTAAGTCTGTTTCTGCTGAAGATCCAGCCGGTAACTACATCCACTACGGTGTACGTGAATTTGGTATGACAGCGATCATGAACGGTATCGCTCTGCACGGTGGTTTCGTACCATACGGCGCAACGTTCCTAATGTTTATGGAATACGCGCGTAACGCGATGCGCATGGCTGCTCTGATGAAAGTTCAGAACATCCAAGTTTACACGCACGACTCTATCGGTCTTGGCGAAGATGGCCCAACTCACCAACCGGTTGAGCAAATGGCTTCTCTACGTCTGACACCAAACATGAGCACATGGCGTCCATGTGACCAAGTGGAATCAGCAGTCGCTTGGAAACTGGCAATCGAGCGTAAAGATGGCCCAACATCGCTAATCTTCTCTCGTCAAAACCTTGCACAGCAAGAACGTAACGAAGAGCAAGTTGCAAACATCGCTCGCGGTGGCTACATCCTGAAAGATTGTGAAGGCAAGCCAGAGCTGATCCTTATCGCTACAGGTTCTGAAGTTGAGCTAGCGGTTAACGCGGCTGCTGAACTTACCGCTGAAGGTAAGAAGGTACGTGTAGTATCTATGCCTGCAACTGACGCATTCGACAAGCAAGACGCTGAGTACCGTGAAGCTGTACTTCCATCTGACGTAACGGCTCGTATCGCTGTTGAAGCTGGCATCGCTGACTTCTGGTACAAGTACGTTGGCTTCGGCGGCAAGATCATCGGTATGACGACATTCGGTGAATCTGCACCAGCAGGTGAGCTATTCAAGATGTTCGGTTTTACTACTGAAAACGTAGTAAACACAGCGAAAGAGCTCCTAGCTTAATCTCTGCATCTCGATAATAGAATGCCCCGCTATCTTAGCGGGGCATTTTTATTGGATCTCTTCTACATTAACTTGGGTGCTGAACTTAACGGTCTTAGTCGACACTGAAGTGTGAAACTTTCTAATGTTCTTATCCTGATGAAGCACCCTTTCAATAAAGCGCTCATAGGCTTGAATGTCGGGCACCGAAACAATGATCAGAAAATCATAGCTTCCGGTGATCTGATAACATTGTGTGACTTCAGGAGCCTGCTCAATAGAGCGTCTAAACACGCTATAGATATCCCCTCTATCACGCTCCATTTCCACTGATACAATCAAGGTCATTTTGTTGCCCGCTAACGATGGGTTGATGATCGAGACATCTCCAACAATCACTTTTCCCGCCCTTAAACGTTTAACGCGCTTTAAACAAGCGGGTGGAGACAAACCAACTTCCTCTGCAAGCTCAACGTTCGCTATGCGGTTATTCTTTTGCAGCACTGAAAGGATCTTTCGATCAATTCTGTCAATTTCCATATATTTCTCCAAACCCAAATTCTAGGAACTTTTGCCTCCCTATAGAGAAAACAAAGAAATAAAATTAGTTAAAGTCATTATATAAGCATCGTCATATTTCTCTACATTTGAATAACATTTTGCCATCTGTTGTTTTTAAAGGAATTGACAATGAACAAGCTACAAAATTTCTTTCGAGATCTCGTTAAAGAAATCCTCGATGTCACTTGGACGCTCTATAAGATCATGGTGCCGATCATTATCGTCATCAAAGTCATCGAGGAGATAGGTGGCATCGCAATCTTGAGTAACTGGCTTAGCCCTTTGATGAGCTTGGTTGGCCTTCCGGATGAGATGGGACTTGTTTGGGCAACTACACTGCTGACGAACATCTATGCGGGTTTATTGGTATTTATGAATACAGATGTGCAGCTTACCGTCGCCCAAGTGTCAGTGCTTGGCATATTGATGTTACTTGCTCACTCATTGCCCATTGAAGCTGCCATTGCCAAAAAAGCGGGGGTAAGCCTAACAATGACGCTATTGCTTCGCTTAGGAGGAGGTATACTCTTAGCGTGGCTATTACATCATACCTACCAATATTGGAACTTGTTGGGTCATACCGCAAATGTTGTCTGGTCACCAGAGCAAGTGGTACAGCAAACCTATTTTGAATGGGCATGGGTTCAAGTCGAAAACCTATTTGCAATTTTCCTTGTCATTTCTGCTCTGCTTTTTGCCCTCAAGCTAATGAAACTTATTGGTGTAGAACGAGTGATGGCGATAATGTTGCGACCAGTCTTAAGGTTACTTGGAATCAGTCGTGAAGCGACAAACATGACCATTGTAGGCATTACGTTAGGCTTGTCTTTTGGTGGCGGCCTTTTGATTAACGAAGCGAAACGTGGACACATCCCCGCGCGAGATGTGTTTATCGCGATTATGTTACTTAATCTTGTTCACAGTATGATTGAAGACACCATCCTTGTACTTCTAATAGGGGCTGATTTCATTTCTATCTTTTGGGGAAGGTTACTGTTTGGCCTAGTTACCGTCGCGATACTCTCTCACACGCTCAAATATTTAAGTGATGCGACTTGCGAAAAGTACTTTTATCGAAGAGTCGAGTCTTAATTGCGGACGTTAGACTCTAACAAAACAAATGCCTACCAAAGCAATTTGGTAAGCGTTTATCTTTTAACCTTAATAACTTAAAGCATTTCTTTGGCGATTAGGTGAAGTAGAAAGGTCTCACGTTCAATACTCATGCCTTTCTTCGGGCTTTCAGCAATGGTTTTTTCATTGTGGGCGATGGCTTCGTGAATGTTCATCCAGACAGCTTTCATGCCATTTTTAATCTCGTAATCTTCGTAGTTAGTGTCACCGAGCTCCCGGTTAACTTTGCACGTATAGCAGTACGAAATCATATGAACAACATCAGCATCCTCTTTGTACCAAGGTCGAAACTCTTCATAGATACCAAAAGGCTTAATGCCATGAATATTGTTAGCACCCGTCTCTTCTTCCAACTCGCGAACCATGCCAGCTATAATATCTTCACCTTCGTCAAGGCCACCGCCAGGAATGGTATAGTCATGGTAGCGCTCGGTGTACAAGAGTAAAATATCTTCTCCATCAACCACGATGGCGCGTGCTGCATTGCGCTTGAATATAATTTTGTCGTCCAAGTGTTCCAGATCAGGATGGACTGTGGTCTTTAGATGTCTCATAGATAAGCTAGTGATAGAAAATTTGTTGCGATTCTATCACTAGCACTGTCTTTGATTCCAATAAGAATGACGATAACTCTGTTTGCTTAAACCGTTATGCAAGCTTAAAGCGGTTAATCATGCTCATAAGGTTTTCAGAGACGTGTCTTAACTCTTTACCTGAACTCGCCATTTGAGCCGATTCACTCGATACAGAGCTCGCCATGTCACTCAAGCTAACCACATTACGGTTGATATCATTCACTGTGACCGTTTGCTGTTCCGCGGCAGTAGCAATATGCTGCGCCATCTCCTCTATGGTATGAACCTCTTGATTAATTTTATCAAGAGTTTGACCAGCTTGAGTGGAGAGCTCAGACGCTTGGTTTGCTTTGTCTGCACCTTGGTTCATCACGACTACTACATTTTCAGCGCCTGTTTGAAGCTTCTCGACGATGTTTTGAATCTCAAGCGTTGACTCTTGAGTCCGCTGCGATAGTGTTCTTACTTCATCAGCCACCACGGCAAAACCGCGACCTTGCTCTCCGGCCCTCGCCGCTTCAATAGCGGCATTTAGTGCCAACAGATTAGTTTGTTCGGCAACGCCACGAATCACTTCAAGGACTGTATCCACATTTCTCGCATCCGTCGCGAGCTTCTGTACTACTTGCCCTGCAGAACCGATTTGCTCCGCCAATTCATTCGCTTCAGTAACATTCTTTTGAATGATTGAGTGGCTATTTTGCGTCTCTTTTGCCGCAAGGCGACTAGCGTCATTAGCTTCTACCGTTCTACCTGCAACTTCTTCAACGGTAGCGAGCATTTCTGTCATCGCTGTCGCTAACATGTCCACATCGTTTTGCTGCTGATTCAGACTGTCATCAATATGGTGAACGGAATTAGATAATTGAGTCGCCGATGCCGAAACTTGTGTCCCCGCATCGCTGATATTAAGCATAATCGATTGAATAGAGGCGACAAACTGGTTGAAGTAACGAGCTAAGTGAATCAGTTCTTTACTGCCCTCTTCTGGTAAACGCTGAGTTAAATCACCTTCACCTTGAGACAATGTTTTCATCGCGCGTAACGTGCGTTTTAACGGTGACGTTATCGTTTTAATGAAATATCCAACCACCAGCGATAACACGACTAAAATGCCGACGGCATAGCTTAGCGACGTCACTTCCGAACGGTAAGTTACCGCTTTTAAAGCAACCATATTCATTCCAGAGCCAACCATCCAACCCCACGGTTCAAACATGACTGCGTAACTCGTTTTAGGATCTAGGGAGTCTTTATCTGGATTTTTCCAATGATAATCAACAAAACCGCCACCATTTCTAGCTGTTTGATAGAGTTCTTTGACAAAATAGGCACCGTTACTATCTTGGAGGTTCATAATGTTTTTGCCGAGCAAAGAAAGGACGCCAGAAGCAATTTGGATTCCTTCATTATCACCAACAAAAATATAGTTATCACCATCAAAGCGCATTGCAGAAATCGTTTCCAAAGCGCGCGCTTGTGCTACCTCTTTGGTTAACGCCCCGCTTTCACTCTGCTGATGATAATAATCGATAACACTAACGGCACTTTCCACTAGTGTTTCAACTCCGCGCTCGTAATTTTCACGCATATGTTGACGAGATTTATCGATATTTAAAAAAGTATTGGCAAACAAGCCAATTGCGAATAATCCAAGTATTGACCATGCCCTTGCGGCAATTGAGACGTTTTTAAGTTTCGTTACCAACATATCCATATACCCTAACCAATCAAGTTTATTATCAACCCGACCGCAAAAACCATAGTAATTAGACGGTTACCGACTGGTCGGATTTATTTTATAAATATAACGGTAGCAGTAAAATGAATGGTTTGTGTAACTATTATATGAATTTAGTAATACTTAAGAGGTAGTGATATAAAGGTCAACTTAACTCTTTGAAAGTTTCATCCTTCACTAAGTTGCAACGACATAATATGCTGGGGCCCTGCTGCTCCTCCCAAATATAGATCACCATTATCGACAAAGCCATTATTTAAATAGCAACGATAAGCCGCTGGATTCTTGCAGTTAACGGTCAAGTAAACAGCATCATATTGTGGATATTGTTGCTCTAGGTAACTACCTAAAACAGACATTGCGGCGCTTCCATATCCTCGACCTTGGCAGTTTATATCGATCAAAAATGCTCTAAAGCCTAGTGAACCCGCGGGAGCAAATTCATAAACACGGCTATAAGTGGTATCGATAAGAAAAATTCCAACCACTTTGTCACTATCCAGAACAAGATGAGGGTGCACTTTATCGTCAGCATTGAGGAGAACTTGCTCCACCGTCCCTACATAAGGGAGTTGTTCATCCGCCACACTGAGCGTAATCACCTGTTCAAGATGAGTGGGGGTCATTGGCGTCAGTTTAATCATATTTTTCTCCAATCCTTGTCGAATCTAATATATATCAATAATTTAACTAGAGGTGCAACTTGGATATAGCCTCAGTAAATTCATGGTTTATTTTCTTTCTAATTCAGTATTCAATAGGCGTCGTTACTCTCCTTCAATACCTTAGAGAGGTTTTTATGATAGATGTCGCTGTGTTTAGCTCTAAGTCTTACGACGAAGTATCTTTCTCGAAAGTTAACCAAGCTTATGGTTTTAACCTTCACTTCCACGATTTCCCGTTAACTCGAAAAACCGCAAAGATGGCTCATGACTGTCAAGTTGTTTGCGCGTTCGTTAATGATGATCTTTCGGCACCAGTCCTTGAAGCGTTATCACAACAAGGCGTAAAGATGGTCGCAATGCGCTGCGCTGGGTTTGATCGCGTCGACTTAGAAGCCGCGAAACGACTTGGTATTCAGGTAGTACGCGTTCCTGCTTACTCGCCAGAATCTGTCGCAGAGCACACAGTCGGCTTAATGATGAGCCTAAACCGTCGTTTTCACAAAGCCTACCAAAGAACCCGAGATGCGAACTTTAACCTAGAAGGCCTAGTAGGGTTTAACTTCTTTGGTAAAACTGCAGGCGTGATCGGTACAGGTAAAATTGGCATTGCAACAATGCGAATTTTGAAAGGCTTAGGGATGGAGCTTTTATGCCACGATCCATATGAGAATCCGGTTGCTCTCGAACTCGGAGCCAAATATGTTTCTAAGCAAGAACTATTTGAGAAGAGCGACATCATTACTCTGCACTGCCCTATGTCGGAAGAGAACTATCATCTGCTCGATGAAGCGGCTTTCGAGCAAATGAAAGATGGCGTTATGATCGTTAATACGAGTCGTGGTGGCTTACTCGATTCTGCTGCAGCGGTTGAAGCGCTGAAACGCGGGCGAATCGGCGCGCTTGGCCTTGATGTTTATGAGCATGAAAAAGAGCTGTTTTTCCAAGACAAATCTAACGATGTGATTGTTGATGATGTATTTCGTCGATTGTCGGCTTGCCACAATGTCTTATTCACAGGCCACCAAGCTTTCTTAACCAATGAAGCGTTGGGCAATATTGCAGAAACAACGCTCGGTAATGTGGACGCATTTGCAAAAGGTGTTCGATCAGGAAACGAAGTGCTAGAGCTTTAGTTTTCAATTAACCAACCACTAAGAAAGAGCCCCTTTGTTAGGGGCTCTTGTCGTTTTATTTCCTTAACGCGTTAAGCTTAGCTTGCGCGATACCGAACACGGTATCAATCGGGTAACTCCCCTCATCACTTGGCGTACCGGCGGCTTTTCCGGTGAAAAGTTCGATCGCCTCAGTTACATGGTCGATTGCCCAGATATGGAACTCACCTTTTTCTACCGCTTTGACGATGTCTGGTCGTAACATCAAATTATGCATATTCGAACGCGGGATAATCACACCTTGCTCGTTCGTACGCCCTTTGATTTCACATACATCGAAGAAACCTTCGATTTTCTCATTAACACCGCCAATTGGTTGTGATTCACCAAACTGGTTCATCGAACCTGTAATAGCTATATCCTGACGGTTTGGCTGTTTAGAAAAGGCCGAAACCACGGCACAGAACTCAGCCATACTTGCGCTATCACCATCAACGCCACCGTATGATTGCTCAAAAGTAATGGTGGTGCTTAATGGGACTTTCGCCGTTTTGCCAAATACTGAGGACAAGTACGCTGTTAGGATCATCACACCTTTTGAGTGGATACTACCGCCAAGGTCAACACTACGTTCAATATCGATTACTTCACCTTCACCGTAACAGGTTGTCGCAGTAATCCGGTTTGGCGCGCCAAACATATACTCACTGGTACTAAGAACCGACAACGCATTAACCTGACCAACCGCTTCACCATGAGTGTGAATAAGGGTTGTTCCATTAATAAAGCTCTCCATCACGCTGTCTTTTAATCGGCTTACACGCAATTCTTGATTCGACAGCGCCTCTTCGACATGGCTAGAACGAATCATGTTAGAGTTCGCTTGTCTTGCCACATAGTTCGACTCACGGAGTAGATTCGCAATGTTAGCGGAATGAAGAGAGATTTTGTTCTGATCGCCCGCTAAGCGCGAACTATGCTCAATGATCCTTGCGATCGCCTTGCGGTCGCAATGCAGCATGCCGTTATCGTTCACCACACTGGAAATGAATTTCGCGTACTGAAGCTCCGAGTCGGCATTACGCGTCATCTCATCTTCAAAATCAGCGGTCACACGGAATAGCTCGCTAAACTCAGGGTCGTAATGTTGAAGCAACTGGTAGGTACGGTAATCACCGAATAGGATAATTTTGACATCCAAAGGAATCGCTTCAGGGTCAAGTGATACCGTGCCTGTTAGCGTGACTTCTTTCTCCAGTGAAGTAAAACTCAACTGTCGTGCACGCAAAGCACGTTTTAGCCCATCCCATACATAAGGCTGCTCAAGCACCTTTTGCGCATCCATCAAGAGAACACCACCATTCGCCTTGTGCAGACTACCTGGGCGAATCAAAGAGAAATCGGTAAAGACCGTTCCCTTAAAGGTCGCTGTTTCAATATAACCAAATAAGGTGTGATAGTTTGGGTTCTCTTCAACAACAATTGGAAACTCTTCGTTTTTACGGCTTACTAGAACGTTAACCTTGTAACGACGCGGCAACTTCTTGTCTAGCGAGGCTGTCGCTACCTCGCCTTGCTCAGCACTTTGCTCTAGGAAGATATCTGCATTGTCAACGATGTCCTGCTGTAGCTCTGTAAGATAACTCTTAATCACAGAGTAACCAGAATAGTCTTTCTTGAGCTGCTTAATGAAGTGGGTAATCACATCTAGCGTCACTTCGTCATTGAGCTTTTTAATCTTCTCTGTGTAGGCTTCTTCCCATTCTGTAAGTTGACGGACCATATTTCTCAGTTGGACTTCAAGTTCGTCAATGGTGTCACCAAAGTATTCTTGCTCTTTATTGCTCAGCTCTTCAAACGACTCTTCTGTGTGTAGCTCTTCGCCATTCATCGCAACAAACTGGTAGTCACCTTGAGTCGTAATCGTCAGGCTAATGCCCTTAGACTTGGCTTCTTTGGTGATGACCGCGAGTTCGGCTTCTTGCTTGGTGGCCAACTGGTTTTTCAGCTTATCTGCGCGGCTATAATACAGTTCGTTATCAAAAGCCAATGGCATCGCATTGACGAGCTTAGACATAAGTTTTTCAATATCTTGTTTGAACTTGCTGCCCACGCCGCAAGGGAGCTTTAGGACCTTTGGTGTTCGAATATCTTCAAAATTCGCGACATAGCACCAATCAAACAATGCCGCTTCGTCATGTTGATGACGATTCAAATAACGCAAAATCATCGTACGTTTGCCCAACCCATTTTGGCCAATTGCGTAGATGTTGTATCCCTTCTCTTTAATCGACATAGCAAACTCGACGGCTTTCTGAGCACGCTCCTGTCCGACAATCTCATCGATAGGCGCCAACTCTTTTGTCGACTTGCTTTGTAGTTTTTCTAGCTCAGCTGATAGGTATAGCTGATTCGCTTCAAGTCTTTGAATGGTCATCACTCTATCCTTGTAGTTATTGTTCTCATAAAGCTAGTTTAGGCTAGATTTGTTTAAGTTTTAGTGACTTACAGCCAAATCACGTTTAACCGCTCACTTTTTAATCATTCGTATCAAATTAAATGCCAATTAAATGATAATTATTTGCATTGGATAATGAATTGCATTTAAATAGGCATAACATTTTGAGAGCGGAGTATTTGGACATGGATTTGCAGCAATGCTGGACACATTATCTAAAAGCAGAGCAATTGCTAGAACAAGGACACTGGCCTGAAGCACATTACCTATATGAACTTGTGCTAAGCCACTTGCCTTCTCATCTGCAAGATGCACTGATGGATAATGAGACAAAGCCCTGCCAATTTAGCTGCTTAGTCACAGGGTTACGCGATGCTGCCGTTTCTCAATCAGAGATTCTGAACAAGATGGGCCAGCACCAACGGGCATTCGACCTGCTAAACCAAACCTATGCACAACTCCAGTTTGTCTCGATTGAATCTTTCGATCTGGTTCAAGCGACTCAACATGTCATACAAAATCAGTGTGAGGATTTATTGCGTCATATGGGCGCTTTTTGTAGTGCTCAACGTAGTGCACAGTGGATGCTCGAATTTGAACATGTACAAAAAGCTCACCACTACTTTTCGACGCTCAAGCAATACAACTCTGCTATGGAAAGCTCACACACTATAAATTAAATAAGGATGTACAATGTCACAGACGCCTATTCTTAAGGTTCGAAACCTTTCCGTAAGTTTTACCACCAACGATGGAATTGTTGACGCGGTAAAAGATGTCAGTTTCGATCTGCTAAAAGGTGAAACGCTTGCTATCGTTGGTGAATCTGGTAGTGGAAAATCAGTATCAACCAACGCCTTGATGCAGCTCCTACCAAATAATGCGATTGTTCATTCTCAATCAAGCATTGAGTTTGAAAATGAAGAGCTATTGGATAAATCCGAGAAAACCATGCAAGGCATTCGTGGTGATCGCATCGGGATGATATTCCAAGAGCCAATGACCTCTCTCAATCCATTTATGCGCGTTGGAATTCAAGTCGCTGAGGCCATCATGTGTCACCGAAGTGTGACTCGCTCTCAGGCGAAACAAAAAGTGCTCGACCTATTCGATTTGGTCCACTTACCAAACCCTCAGCAAGCTTACACCAAGTACCCTCACGAGTTTTCTGGTGGTCAATTACAACGCATCATGATCGCGATGGCACTGATTAATGAACCCGATATTCTCATCGCCGATGAACCAACGACAGCTCTAGACGTGACAGTTCAAGCTGAGGTGCTGAACCTTATTAAAGAGATTCAAGCAAAGATGGGTATGTCTATTCTGTTCATCACTCATGACCTAGGTGTTGTAAAACATCTCGCTGATCGAGTCATCGTAATGTGTAAAGGTGACGTGGTGGAAAAAGGTCAATGTGACGAGTTGTTTGCCCAGCCAAAGCATGAATATACGCAAATGCTGATCAACTCCATACCTAGTGGCAGCAAAGACCCTATAGAAGAAGATGCCCCTGCTCTGCTCAAAGCTGATGATATTCGCGTAAAGTTCTTAATTAAATCTCACTTCTTACCTAACCGTAACCAATATTTTGAAGCGGTCAAAGGGATCTCATTGGAGCTAAAACAAGGTGAAACATTAGGTATCGTAGGCGAATCTGGCTCCGGTAAATCAACCCTAGGCCGAGCACTGATTGGGTTACTTCCTTCGACTGGCCACATTGAGTTCAAAGGCCAAGACATCAGCCAACTGTCTGACAAGCAACGCTTTGAACTGAAAAAAGATATTCAGATGGTGTTCCAAGACCCTTATGGCTCGCTATCTCCGCGTATGACAGTGGGCGATATCATCACAGAAGCGCTAACCGTGCATCAGCCTCAACTGACACGCTCTGAACGTATGGCAAGAGCTCGAAAAGCGCTTGAAGAGGTGCGTCTAGATCCGCACTCTATCAACCGCTACCCGCACGAATTCTCTGGAGGTCAGCGTCAGCGTATCGCCATCGCGCGAGCCTTGATTCTTGAGCCATCGTTCATCTTGCTAGACGAGCCTACATCAGCACTTGATCGATCTGTCCAGTTAACGGTTATTGATCTGCTTAAAGATCTTCAGAAGAGGCACAACATCGGCTTCTTATTCATTAGCCATGATTTAAGTGTTGTAAAAGCCCTATCAGACCGCGTGCTTGTGATGCAAAAAGGCGAAGTGATGGAGCAAGGTACGGCGGATGAAATATTCCATAACCCACAGAGCGATTACACCAAGAAACTTATCGCTGCCTCATTTGATTTGGAAGAATCTACAGAAGCTGCCTAAACTTACGTAAGTTCGGTTTGGCCGCCGACCCTAAAGCCGACGCATGGAAGCGTCGGCTTTTTTGTTTCTCTTTTGCTGAGCTGATGTTGAACTGGCTAGAAGTAATGAGAAATTGCCAAATACCGCGCTCGAATGTGTTCTATCAATAGTTTTACTTTGTTCGGTGGTTGCCTGGTAAATGGGTACACAGCATAGATCCCAAGCCGTTTGCCAACCTGCTCGGGAAACAAATCCACCAGCTGAGCATTTCGTATGTCGTGATAGACCAAACATCTCGGAACATACGCGATTCCATGACCACCCAAGGCGGCTTTTCTCAACGCGGTTGCGTTATCGGTCGAAAAGGATCCCGTCACTTTGACGATATAGTTCCCCTGCTCTGCTTTAAACTCCCATTCGCTCGCACCCGTAGTTTGGTAGGCATACTGAAGACAGTTATGCTTTGCTAAGTCTTGTGGCTCTATCGGTTTGCCATTTCTTGCGATATAAGAAGGCGACGCGCACACTACCCATTGGGAATCCAAAATGTGCCTTGCGATCAAGCTCGAATCTTCTAGATAGCCTGTTCTAATAACCAAATCGTACCCCCCTTCCACGAGGTCGACAAATCGATTGTCTAAAGACATATCGACCGTTAACCCTGGATGAGAGTTGCAAAATTCAGCGACAGCATCGGCCAATATGAGATCACCTGAAATGGTAGGGACAGACATCTTGATATGGCCGCTCACATTCTCACCAAACCCTGAAACAGCGTCCATAGCCTCTTGAGCGGCTTGCTTCACATTTTTGGCACCATGCGTTAACGCTTTCCCCGCTTCTGTTAACGTTAATTTGCGCGTTGTACGATATAATAGCTGAACACCGATCTCTTCCTCTAATCGGGCAATTCTCTTGCTAACTACCGAGTTTGTAAGGTTATTTGCCTCAGCCACTTTGCTAAAACTGCCCATTTCCACGACTTGAGAAAACAGGATTAAGTCATCTGCACGCATAGATTATGTCATTTTTGGAATTAATTATTTTCATTATTTCCCTGTATCAATAAAAAATAAAGGGGTAAATTCACCCCAAATTAACAATAACATCACAATTATAAAATCTAAGAGACTCTCAAGAGCCCTGATTGAAGAATGTAAAGGACGTACCAATGAGTGAAACATTACTTGCCCTCGTGGCTTTCTCACCAATAGTGGTGGCTGCCATACTCCTCGTCGGCCTAAACTGGCCTGCAAAACGCGCGATGCCCGTCGCATTTGGTTTAACTGTTGTCATCGCTCTATTCGCATGGGATATGTCAACGACACGAGTGCTTGCTTCTGTATTTCAGGGACTCGGGATCACCGTCTCCGTACTATGGATTGTGTTTGGTGCCATCTTCTTACTTAACACTTTAAAACACACTGGCGCAATCTCTACGATTAGAAACGGATTTACCAACATCTCTCCAGATAGACGTGTTCAGGCGATTATTATCGCTTGGTGTTTTGGTTCATTCATTGAAGGCGCTTCCGGTTTTGGTACGCCAGCAGCCATTGCCGCGCCGCTACTTGTCGCCATCGGTTTCCCAGCACTTGCGGCTGTATTGATGGGAATGATGATTCAGTCAACACCTGTCTCTTTCGGCGCGGTGGGTACACCAATTATCGTTGGCGTTAACAAAGGGTTAGACACTCACAACATTGGCGAAGCGCTTAGCGCTAATGGTTCAACGTGGGATGCTTACCTACAGCAAATCACATCGAGCGTTGCTTTAATTCACGCCTGTGTAGGTACGTTAATCCCTGTACTAATGGCGATGATGTTGACTCGATTCTTCGGCAAGAACAGAAGCTGGACTGAAGGGCTAGATATCCTACCATTCGCGATATTCGCTGGCCTCTCTTTCACTATCCCATATGCGTTAACAGGCGTCTTCCTTGGTGCAGAGTTCCCTTCACTCATCGGAGGTTTAGTTGGTCTGTCCATTGTTGTTTCAGCGGCTAAACGTGGCTTCTTAGTCCCTAAATCAACGTGGGACTTTGAAGAAGAAAACAAATGGCCGGCAGAATGGTTGGGCTCGCTAAAGATTGATTTAGACGACTCTAAAACTAAACCAATGAACATGGCTTTGGCTTGGCTTCCATATGTACTACTTGCTGTTGTACTTGTCGCTAGCCGTGTAAGTTCAGAATTCAAAGCGATGCTACGTAGCGTTAGCCTTTCATTTAGCAATATCCTTGGTGAAGCCGGTATCAGTACTGCAATCCAACCATTGTACCTACCAGGCGGTATTCTAGTGTTTGTTGCTTTAGTAGCGGTATTACTTCAATCGCGCAGCATTACACCACTTGCGAAAGCATTTGGTGAATCAAGTAAAACACTGATTGGCGCAGGATTTGTCTTGGTGTTTACTATCCCTATGGTTCGTATCTTCATCAACTCAGGCATCAACGGAGCTGATCTAGCAAGTATGCCAGTCACGACAGCTAACTTTGCTGCTGGCTTAGTGGGTGAGGCATTCCCAGCACTTAGTGCGACGGTAGGTGCGCTTGGCGCCTTCATTGCGGGCTCTAACACAGTGTCAAACATGATGTTTAGCCAGTTTCAGTTCGAAGTGGCTCAAACACTGACCATATCGAGCACCGTGGTTGTCGCGCTACAAGCTGTCGGTGCTGCTGCTGGTAACATGATCGCTATCCACAATGTGGTTGCTGCATCTGCCACCGTTGGACTGCTTGGACGCGAAGGGGCAACGCTGCGTAAGACCATTATCCCTACCATCTACTACTTAGTTGTAACGGGTATCATTGGCCTAGTCGCTATCTATGGCTTGCAGATTACTGACGCGTTAATGAACTAAAAGAATTTCCCTTGAGGCGTTAATACTCTCCCCCTGACAAGACCCCTGCTAACGTGAAAACGATAGCAAAACCGTGAGTATTGACGCCTCCCTTTTAAGATATCGACCATACTAAACCTTCATAGAAAGGCACTAAATACATATTAGGAATGACTTTATGATTATCTCTGCTTCTACTGACTATCGTGCCGCTGCAAAAGCGAAGCTTCCTCCGTTCCTCTTTCACTACATTGATGGCGGTTCTTACGGTGAACATACCCTGAGAAAGAACACCGAAGATCTCGCAGACATCGCGCTTAAACAACGTGTGCTTAAGAATATGGAAGATCTGAGTCTAGAGACAGAGATCTTTGGCGAAAAGTTTGCGATGCCAATTGCGCTTGCTCCCGTCGGACTCACCGGTATGTATGCACGTAGAGGTGAAGTTCAGGCAGCCAAAGCAGCGGAAAACAAAGGCATTCCATTCACTATGTCTACAGTGTCAGTCTGCCCGATTGAAGAAGTCGTTCCTGCGATTGAGCGCCCAATGTGGTTTCAACTATATGTACTCAAAGATCGTGGCTTTATGAAGAATGTGCTTGAGCGTGCTAAAGCTGCCGGCGTGACAACGCTTGTTTTTACCGTTGATATGCCAGTACCTGGAGCTCGCTACCGAGACATGCACTCTGGTATGAGTGGTCCTAACGCTGCCGCGCGCCGTGTGTTCCAAGCAATGCGTCACCCAAGCTGGGCTTTCGATGTCGGCTTATTTGGCAAGCCACACGACCTAGGTAACATTTCGACTTATCGTGGAGAGCCAACCAAGCTTGAGGACTACATTGGCTGGCTTGGCGACAATTTTGACCCTTCTATTTCGTGGAAAGACCTTGAATGGATTCGCGAATTTTGGGATGGCCCAATGGTTATCAAAGGAATTCTTGATGAGCAAGATGCGAAAGATGCGGTAAGTTTTGGCGCGGATGGCATTGTGGTATCGAATCACGGTGGTCGACAATTAGATGGTGTGCTTTCAACCGCAAAAGCTCTGCCTACTATCGCAGACGCAGTGAAAGGTGACCTTAAAATCTTTGTCGACTCAGGTATTAGAACCGGCCTTGATGTAGTCCGAATGCTTGCACTCGGCGCTGATTGTACCCTTCTAGGTCGCTCATTTATTTATGCTTTGGCAGCGCAAGGTCAAGCTGGCGTTGAAAATCTTCTCGACCTTTATGAGAAAGAAATGCGTGTAGCTATGACGTTAACAGGTGCTAAAAATATCCACGATCTTAATAGAGACTCTCTAGTTAACTTTAATTAACACCTCTTTTTCAATATATTTGTGATTCTGTAACCATTGCAGTACTCACTTTTGATTATCGGAGAGTGTGTAGACTCAGCATGCTTTCAGTTGAAGCGAGTCGCAACTCTCCTCCAATCCCAACCAACAATGGTAACTAAGCGCAATAATTCATATCATTTATAAAATCTCCACAACCAAGGGAAAGATGATGGAATTCGAGATGTTCGTTTGCGATGCCTTTACGACTCAAAGGTTTAAAGGAAACTCCGCTGCAGTTATTCCGGTCAATGATTGGCTTAGCGATGATTTAATGCTTGATATTGCCGCCGAAAACAACTTATCGGAAACGGCTTTTATTAAGCCTATAGATGTCGATCACTATGAAATTCGCTGGTTTTCTCCTCTTTGTGAAGTTGATTTTTGCGGCCATGCCACTTTAGTCTCCGCCTATGTCCTATTTTCCCACTTTGATGCGGGAGACAGCATTACATTTGAAACTCGCTTTGTTGGTCCGTTAGTTGTCGATAAAGACCTTAGTGGTCGTATTTTGATGACGTTTCCACTTAGAAAGCCGCAAGCCATTAATCCCCCTTCAGATCTGCTAGAAGGCTTGTCTATCCCTCCAGTCGAGGTGCTAAAAAGCCCGCAAGCTTATTTTGCTATCTATGACAATGAACAAGATGTTTATGATTTAAAAACCAAAAGTGATTTCCTTAAACGTCTAGCCCCATATGACGTGGTTGTAACAGCAAAAAGTAAAGAGTATGACTTTATTTCCCGTTATTTTTGGCCTGCCAATGGTGGGGATGAAGATCCTGTGACAGGTTCCATTCATGCTGGATTGGCTCCATTTTGGTCTGATAGACTCAACAAGAACAATTTCAAAGCATACCAAGCATCCAAGCGCGGCGGCATTGTCTATTGCCATGTTTCACAACAAAATGTCGTTGTTGCCGGCGATGTAGTGCCCTACTCTCATGGAAAAATATACGTTTGAAATTCACCATGCTGCCATAGACCTAAGCCCACATTAGCCACTTGAATAACTGGTTAAATGATTTATTTGATCATCTTGGTTGGCTGCACAAACTTGCCAGAAAGTAGGTGATTTTGTCAGAAAATATCGTTAGATTCTCTGTATTAGCGGTTGTGGGGAATTATATGAAAATCATTATCTTACATGGGCTTTACATGCATGGAATGGTGATGCAACCACTAAGCCACAAACTCAGGGAGCTTGGTTACCGAACTAAGATACTCTCTTACAACAGCGTTGCGATCGATGAACAACAAGTATTTACCTCTATCGATAACACTTTATCCGATACTATGCCTAACGTTCTCGTTGGGCACAGTTTAGGTGGGCTAATCATTAAGCATTACCTGCAATCTCGCCAGCCAAATCAAGGTGTTGTTTCACACGTTGTGACCATAGGTTCTCCAATGAAAGGCGCATCCATTGTTACTCGTATCCGAGAGCTCGGCATGAATGTTATTTTAGGTAATTCCCCTGACTTTGGTCTTGCTCAACATGAAGGAAGTTGGACTCTTCCGCAAAAGCTTGGTTGTATTGCTGGTACTCTTCCACTTGGCGCTCGCTCGTTGCTTTTAATGGACAACAAAATGATGTCAGACGGGACCGTCACAGTCGATGAGACGAAGATTGAAGGAATGACTGACCATATCGAGATTAAAAGCAGCCATACGAGTTTGATCTACTCATCGTTAGTACCTAAGCAGATTGATTGGTTTATTCGGAATGATCGTTTCAAGGTATAGGTAGTTATCTAGCTAATCGAGTTCTCCACGAATCTACGGCCCTTTCTAAGGTGGCGTAGCAATCGACAAATTCTGCATAGCCCTTATTGATAGGATCTGCTACTTCACCGACACCAATCCATTGACCAATTAGAAGTGTTTTTGCGCGAGCTCCCGGTACAACATCCGAAAGCCGATTGATATGATCATGCTCCATCACTAAAATCAGGTCACTCCACTCAGCCAGTTCTCTATTCAATTGCTTAGCCCGATGACAAGATAGATCTAAATTATGCAGGTCAGCTACTTTTTGAGAATAGCGAGCCGCAGAGTAGTCATGCAAACCACTTTGTTCTACTAATAAACCAGCCGAATCAAACTCAATTTGAGGTAACTCGCGCTTAAAAATTACTTCAGCAAGTGGAGAGCGACATATGTTACCGGAACATACAATAAGAACTCGGCTAATCATTAACAACCTTTCCCTTTCTCTGTGGTCTTTCTGCAGACTTAATTTGAGCGGTTGAAGTCCCTATCGCAGGTAGTGTCGCTGTAGCATTAGCTATAAACAAGACCAAAATAAACGTCAGCGCATTAGCCATTGGCTGTAAGTTAAAATCAACGCTAATATGGATCAACATACCGATAATAGCCATCATTGAACCTAAGGCAAGACCTTTCATCGTTCTGCTATTTCGAGTTCGAATGGTATTAATACAGCGCAAAAATGAATAGAGTACAATGCAACCGAGTAAAAGTGTGGCAGGCAGTCCAGCTTCTACTATGAACTGTATATAGTCATTGTGTGCATGGTCATAAAATCCAATGTCAGATTTTGAGTACATTGGAAAAACTGCGTAAAAACTGCCCATGCCCGTACCGAAAACCGGGAAGTCACGAATAATGTCCATCGACCAAATGATTACCTGATCTCGAGACTCAGCTCCCAATGATGTTTCCACAATACGTTGTTTGACTTTATCTAAGCCAAATAAAGCGCCAATAACAATTGTGTCGATGGCAATAACACTCCCAACCAAAGCCGTTAATGCCCTGGGTTTCTGTTTATAGATAAGCAATGCGATTACTCCACCCAGCGTGGTAGCTACAAAAAACGCAGTATTACCCATCCTTGAGCGAGTCATGACCAATGCGATAACCATAATAATCAAACACAGTCGAACGAACATTTTGGGGCTCATCACTCCCTCAAGAATTCGTTTTGTTCGAATATGCCAAGAGCCTGATTTACTAATGTGAAGTTGTGTCACAATCAGCCCTACACCAACACAAAGCGCGATCATTAGGTAGTTTGCTAAATGGTTTTTATATACAAAGGAGCCAGTTGCGATGTCTTTTTCAGGCAAGCCAAAGACAAGACTCTCCTGTACATTTAATAAAACTGCTGTAGCTCCATAAAATGCCTGAAATGTTCCGCTGACGACTAATGATAAAGCGACAAGCTTTAAGCGCTGGCTAGAGTTGACTAAAAACGCCGCATTTACTGCAAACAAAAGATAAGTAACTCCTTTAACCAAAGACACTTGGCTTATTCTAGAGTCTAAAGAGAGAAAACCAATTTCTGCACCCACCAAACTGTAGATATACGCTGTTTTTTCGGAAAATAATGCCAGCCAATCAAGGGGCCAAGGAATTGTCTGTAACAATACCCATATTTGAAAGCCTAACAATCCTAACAACAACACTTTGTATGAACGTAGTGCTCCAAAGGGAAGCACTCCTCGGTATGCGATAACCAGTATTAGGCTCTGCGCTGCGACCCAAAGTTCTGCAATAGCCCATGCCCAATCTCGATTGCTACCTAAAGGAATAGGTAGCCAAACTATTAGAATTAGAAAGGAATAGAAGACAAGTTGCTCTAAGTTTTTCATGAGGTAAATAAAAGCCCGGACAAGCCGGGCCCTCTAGAATATTCAAACGTGTTTAGTTAGGAGATACTACTGCATTACCACCACCGCCGTCAGACCCAACCGCAGGTGCTGCTGGAGGCGCAATAGAAGAAGCAGTTTGTATACCCGCAGCAGTTGCTTCAGCAACTACCGTAGGGTCGAGCCCTGCTAACAATGCTGACGTTGTAATAATTTCATTGCTCACGCCAGCCTGACGTGCAATCTCCACGATTTCATTCACAAGTTTTGGTGAAACAGTCAATGCCTGGGTAATAGCGGTTTGAGGATCTACGACTTGGTTCGATAGCAGTGCAGTCAGTACGTCTAAAACCTGTTCTGGATATGCTAAAAATGTAGACTGAACAGCTTGTTCATCAGGTACATCTCCCAACAATTCAAGAAGCGTACTATCTAGACTTGCCTCATCTGCCACGACATTTGCAGATACTGCGAACACTGCCAACGCAGCCGTTAAGAATCGCAATTTCATTTAAATTCCTTGAATTAAATTTTTAGCTCAGTAGCTACAAATTCTAGCAAGGTTGATGCATCGTTAACACGGTTCTTATTTAACTTTCTGTCTCGTTTTTTAGAATTAACGGCTATTAGTGAGTAGCGCCAATAAAAAACGACTTATCTAAACTACCTAATATTACTTACAAGACTCTACCGTCAGATTGTTGAACTTAAGCAAATTACACATTCTTTCCTTTCCACGTGAAAAAGAGATCATATTATTCAAATCGGCGCGAAACTCTTTCCGATAGATCATACCTACTAATTGAGTAGCAGCTTTGATTTGAAATTTGCGACTTACATCCTCCCAATGTGAGAACGTAAAATCGATGTGTTGTATTAGTGCCTGTGATGTATAAGGACCAAACAAAAGAGCTAAATCCAACTTCTCCTTCTCCATACCATTACCGAGCTCGCGAGATAACTTAGAGCGCTCCACGTGATTTGGTGCCCAGGTTGGACGAAGCTTCGCGCTTTTCTCTCTTAAGCTTGTTCTCAAGTTAATATATTTGTTCTCTTGAGATAAGTAATCTTCCCATTCATATAGGGTTGCGCTCAAGTCTAAATCGTGAGCTGTTGGGAGCGGGAAATGAGACAATTCATCTGAAAGTGATATCGTTAATTTAATTCCTTCGGCATTAGCTACATTGTGAGTCAGGTTTTCCAATTGTAACTCTGCTGCACTACGGTACATGCTCTGATAAAGCGCGACCATTCCAACTATGAGAACATATAAAGTTACTGTAACGTAAGTAAACAAAGCTAAATTTTTCATGACAAAATAAATATAATTTCTAAAGGTATCTTGCTCTGGAACATATGGAGTACTCGTCGGCCAAATTGACAGTGGACAATATTCGTATTTTGGCAATCTTAGAAACACTATCAACAGCCCACGTGTTGCGAAAGTTCACCATGAAATATTTATCTTCAGCGAGTTACTGTTTGACTCATATTACCTATGCCCACAGAACAATCAAACGTTGTTTCTACTCGGTCCATTGTAACCTCGTAACTAATCACGCACGAGCTATTGACATCGGTTTACGCAAAGAACACTGGCATCTGATATATCAAAGTAGCGCACCATTAAAATATAGCGAGGGTTCAAACTGAACGGAATAAACCGAAACGTGCGATCACAAGCAACGAAAAAGAATGTTGAGGTGTCAAAAAATACCGCTGTTTTTGCACTCAAAAGTACCCCACGAAGTAAATTTACCGTATACAACGTTATGAACTTGTAAACATCCGTGTTTTAGTAACATGCTAATTTAGATATTTCCTACTCTCATGCCTTGCTAAATATACCCAAAGAGTCAGATCATCGAATGAGTCATAAAGGTGTACATCGTTGTACTCCTTCAAACACTTTTCTGTCAGTTCTCATACTTCGCTCTGTAATAGTCAACCAGATAGTATATTGACGTCATATTTAGCTAAATATGATTAGCTACTCCTAGAATGAACGAGGCTACCTCACAAAACGTAAATCACGCCTAAAACTAACATTAAATTAGTTATTCGAAACTAGCTAAAAAAGACTTCCCTAGAATGCTAGATTTCCCTGAAGGCTTTGTAAAGGTCAAGCTGGAGGGGCTCCAACAAATAGTCAATAGGACTACGCTGCTTGAGCAAGACATAAACCTCTGCTGGCATACCAGGATGTAATCGGACATTTTCAACATTTGCTAAGGCGTCAGGGTTCAAAGCTACCTTAATGGTAAAGCTCTCTTCCTGGTCTTTGTTACCGTCTGTGATCCTATCTGCCGCAATATGAATAACCTCCCCTTCTATAGGAGGGGTGTTTCTAAAGTTATAAGCCGAAAGCCGTACCATAGCTTTCTGTCCTTTTGAGACAGCTGCAATATCCGTCGGCTTCAGATTAGCTTCAACGATTAAGCGATCGTTTTCAGGAACAACCTGCATTAAAGTTTCACCTGGACTAATAACATCCCCTCTATTAAACACACTCAAGCCTACAACCTTACCTGAGTTTGGGCTCTTCAGAACAACTCGAGATAACACATCTTTCGCCTGAGCAAGTTGCTCGACGGTATCATCCATAACTTTAGATAACTCTTGTAACTCCTGCTCAATCTCACTGATATATTGGTGCTCCATTGCAACACGTTGTTGGTGGATCTCAAGCAATGCGATTTCACGATTCTGCAATTGCCCTTCTAAGTCAATAAGATAGCCAGACAATCTAGCTTTTGAACGCAGGAGCTCTAGCGACTTGAGTTTAGAGGTGTAACCGGCGGGTAATAACTCATCATGCATATTACTTTCTTGCTGTAAGTACCGATACGCCAAACGCTCTTTATCTAGTTTCTTGGCCAGAGCTCGCTTATCACTTGAAAGACGAGTTAGCCTCGCATCGAGCACCGCAAGCTCACTCTCTCTCAGTTTAAGGCGACCATTAAAAAGCAACTGCTGAGTTTTCATCAGTGAAGTCAGTGAAGGGTATTGCTCTGAAGCATCAAGCAAATCTTCTGTAAAAAACAACTTTTGCTCCCCATTTCTCTCACTTTCCAAACGTTGTTTTTGGGCAAGGTTACTATAGTACTTTTGCTGCAATTGAGTAAATCTAGTCTCAGCCGCAATAGAAGAAAGCTCAATTAGTGCGTCACCTTCGGCAACTTCATCCCCCTCGCTAACTAAAACGGTATCGACGATCCCCCCCTCATAATGTTCTATTGATTTACGCTTACTTTCTACAGATATCACTCCTGGAGCTATTGCTGCAGCATCGATACTTGTAAACCAAAGCCAGTAAATACTGAAGCCGCCACCAAGTAACAGTACCATTAGTCCAGCAAAAATATAGCGCGAAGGGTTTATGGTCAGCTTACTTGGATATGAATTAGCCATGACTACCGTCCCTATTAATATTTGCTACGGCTCCTTTTTGAAGGCGTGTAAGTACATCATCTTTTTTGCCTGCATCTTTTATCACACCTGAGTCAAGTACAATGACCCAATCAGCCATTTTAACAAGGGTATTTCGATGGCTAATGAGAATGACAGTAACTCCTTGCTGCTTTAAAATATTTAATGTTCTAAGAAGTTTTTGTTCGGATAAAATATCTAAATTTGAGTCTGGCTCATCCAGCAATAACAGTTTAGGTTGATGATATAGCGCTCTGGCAAGCCCAACTAATTGCATCTCACCGCCTGACAACTGACCCCCTTGACTACGGCCAAATTTAGTTTTATACGCATTTGGATGTTTAACAATAATGTCGTGAATACCCGCTATTTTAGCTGCATTAAACACCTTTTCTTCAACGCCTTCACCTTCGTCAAAACAACAAATATTGTCAAATAATGAAGCTTCAAATAGCTCAACCTGCTGCGGTAAGTAACCTATGAGCTGTTGCCTTTGACGGGGAAGAATTTCAGTTAAAGCAATGCCGTTTAGACGAATATAACCTTGGTGATTAAACTCAACACCTGCAATAGCATTCAGCAAAGTTGATTTACCGGAACCACTACTTCCAACAATCGCTAACGCGTGACCAGCTTTTAGTTCAAATTGAACATTCTTAAGAATTAAACGCTCAAACTGATCTTTCACGCTAAAACCCTCAACCTGAACGCTGATATCTTCAATTGGCATTTCAATACGCCGTTCCGAATCTGGAAAAGATAAAACAGCCTCTGCCCGCGACCAAGCTGCCCTGCTTTGACGCCAAGGTCGCCACAAATTGATACTTTGATCTAAAGGAGCTAGCACCCGGCCCAATAGAATAGAGGCTGCTAACAACACTCCTGCTACCGCCTGATCAGTAATAACTAACCAACCACCAAGGCCGAGTACCCCGACTTGCAGGATCATCCGAGCATATTTAATAGAGGCTTGAAGGAACTGTAATTTAAAGTTGTATTCATTTTGCAGATGAATAATGTTCACGTTGTTAGATTGCCAACGTTGTGCGAGCTTATCGGCGACGTTAAATAATGAAATGGTATTACCCAGCGCAATTTGCCTTTGTAAATAAGCTCCATTATCAAATGCTTGATGAGCAAGCTCATCAATGCTTCTACGCGTCAAATATAAGTTTAACCAAGTTAATAGAGATAAGGCTGTTGCTGCCGCGAAAGCGAACCAACCTAAATAAGGGTGAAGAGAAAAAATGACAAGGATGAAAATAGGCGTCCAAGGTAAATCAAACAATAAAGCGACCATAGGAGATGACAACCCGCCTTTCACTTCTTGTGAGTCTTGTAGTGTTCTACGGGCAAGGTCTGGTGTTCTTCCTGCTATCGAAAAAGCATGTTTAACTAGATGTGGGACACAATAATGTTCAAACTGTGACGCACCTACATGTAATAGGCGTGTTCGGATGAAATCAAGCAAGGCTTGTATAAGTAATAGGCCTAAAGCTAATACAGCCAGTAAGATAAGTGTTTCAGGACTTCTTGAGGAGAGAACACGGTCAAATATTTGTAAACTGTAGATTGGCAACACCAGCATCAGCAGGTTAACGAACACTGAAAAAATACCTATATATACAAGATGTTTTTTACGCTCTTGTAAAAATCGACTCCATTCGGGCATAGCAACCTACACTTATAGTTACTCAAAAAATGCGCCATAAGGCGCATTCTTGATTTACGCGAAAAGTATTATACGAGTTCAGTATCCGACCAAACCGTCACTGTTTCGCCCATATATACAGTTTCGTATGCTTGAAGCGCAGCATCGGCCGCACCACTTGCTTCAAGGAGTGAAGCTTGCTCAGCAGTAAGGTCTTGTGCCACAGCAGTGAAGCTAACGTCTTGATTAAAAGAAACTTCATCGCCAACATCATTACCCAGAGCAATCACTAAACCGTCTTGTAGATTAACGCGTAAGTCTTGCGCCGTTCCTTCCTCACCAACAATCGCTTCAAAGCCGGCAAAGTTATTACCAATAGTCGTGTCTTCATTACCAGTTACAACCAGGGCGTCAAGACCATCACCGCCGAAAACAGCTATGTCATTTTCGTCGTAGAAGATAACGTCGTTGCCCCCTAAGCCAGTAATAATATCTGCACCAGCACCGCCATCAAGGATATCGGCCCCAACAGAGCCCGCCACAACATCGTTTCCTTCACCTGCATCTACTTTACGAGTCACACTACTATTAGCATTCTCATTTAAGCCAGATAGGTTAATAATGTCATTACCTTCACCTGTCATTACCTCAACAGAAGTGAATTGTGAGTTAGCCTCATTAAAAAACTTGACTGTATCATTACCAGCGCCAGTATCAACCGTGAAAAGGTTACTCCAACCGCCATCGTTAGTTTGTACAGCTACATTAACAGTATCGTCACCATCACCGGTTTGTATTTGACCACGCTTTGAGTAAAGAAGCGAAACGGACACACCAAGTGAACTATCAGATAAATCGATGTCAGCATCTACGAAGTTTTTAGCGTAAACATCAACGTTTTCACCATTAATTTTCACTTCTTTTTCACCAACCGCATTCCAACCTGTTGCTTCTACATCAATCGATTGGTTTGAGATTTTGGCGTCATAGTCAGGCGCTTGACCTATGCCATCTAAAATATCGTGTTCTGAAACTAAGTTAGCAGAAGAACCAGTTCCATCTAAGTTAGTCGTACCTACTTTCACTGAAGACATTTTTTTTGCCCCTTACAATATAATCTTGAGATTTATTTTTAAGGCGACCCGGCTGTCTCTCATTGCAAGAGACCCGTGGTTTTCCGTCCCTGACTCACGACAGGTTTGGCGTTACTCTACCTGCATATAACCGCATGAAGGATATATTACGATACAAGCTATTGATTAACTGACAAAACAAAAAAGAAAACAATAATTAAATTTCGCAAAAATAAGAATCTACTTAACCAGATAGAACAAATAATTAGAAGTTACAAACAATTCATACTAAGCTCTTTTTTGTTTCATCGCGCTTTCAGGGGAAAGCCGCTTTAATCTTTAGAAAGAAGTAGTCCGTGTCTCGGTAACCATAACCCATTCGCTTGATGAGTTTTATCTTGTTACTGATACCTTCCAAGGTGCAAGTATTCAGGTGGTATGGTGATGCCACCATTCCGTGAAGTTAAGGTTTGAGCTTTCTAGCAAAGTGGATGAGAGGTGGGAGGCCACTTCCATTCACCTGCAGCCACCATACTTCCCATAGCCCCTTAGCTGCGCCTTTGAATAACAATACCAAAGCTCCTCGAGTTGAGCTCCAAGCAGATGAGTTATCATGAGATCTCGATTTATCGAGAGTATTTCATCAAGATAAATTTGTTGTTTACGCTCAAGTTCTCTCAATTTTTCAGAAGTACCTAACGGGAACGTTTTATCCAGCGACGTGCTTTTTGTAAGTTATTAATTGATTAGCCTGGTCTACACGAACCCTGTCCATAACCTCTCGAACAAACTTAACCACGACATGAAACAGGTCATAGACAATACGGGCATTTGGGCAATGCGCTTGCACTTCAATGTCAAAAGCCGTGTTTATATCCATTGCCACAACTTCAATGTTGGCGGCATTGTCACCGAGCTCTTCAAAAAATGGGCGAATGTCCTTTCGGCTTCGGCCTATGCCAATCCAAAGCACTTGGTGTGTTTGAGCATCAGCAATGACCGTCACATATCTGGTAAGCGCCTAGTTCTCGACATCAGTCCAAAATAATCCATCATGCTGATAATGACACTGGTCATTAATCAACAAAGGATTATCTATCTCACTTTCTCAAGCACAATACTGTCGAACTTACGATATCAGTCTAGCACAGTTCAGTTAATGGAAACGCAAACTAAACAACACATCGACAGTCACTCAATCAGTGACTTCCAAGTTCGCCATTGCTCAAGTGAAACGGTAACCAATAAGTATCCATCTGAGCTGTATATTGCTCTATCTGATGGAACCACCATACTTGGTATTGATGACAGCAACATCACATCCGTCACTCAACTGCTTTCCGTATTACTCTCATGAAAACATCAACGCTAAGACCCGGACTACACTTGCCTACCGTTTATCTTTATCGGGACCCTATCGACTTTCGAACATCACATAAAGGATTAAGTGCGCTGGATAAGTTGGAGCTCGGCCACAATCCCTTTAGCGGAGAGTTGTATGTCTTCCCCAATAAACTACGCAATAAAATCAAGTGCCTGTTTGGGAAGACAACGGTTTTGTCCTTTACTACAAGTCCCTTGCTGAAGAAAAATTAAAGTGGCCAAAGCGTACTGATGAGGCCGTGAGCCTGACAGGGCAACAGATAAATTGTCTACTGGATGGTTACGATATCTCATTGATAAATGCATATAAAAAGTTAGAATACGAGTCACTTTTTTAGTGACTTAATCGTCTATTTTTGATAGAAAAAACCTGTTACCACAAGGCTTTAAGGACTGTTTTACTGTGACTTCATCCAATCATCATATAGCTAAAATTGAGGGTCTTAGCGCACAATTAACAGAGAAAGAAGCACAATTGCGAACTTAATCGGTTCGCATTGAAGTAATAGAAGAGGTGGTCCGCCACCTTAAAATCAAACGCTTCATGCCAAGCAGTGAAAAGGCGAACATAAACCAATTCTTGCTCTTTGATCAATCTGAACTCTGTACTGACCCAGACCTTTAATCGCATGAGAAAAAGAACAAAGAGAAGAGCAAAAACACCTCCTCAAAGCCTCGCGGCCGTAAGCCTTTCTCTAAAGACCTGCCGCGTGAACAAGTCTTCCTATACCTGACTGATGAAAAGAAACACGGTGCTAAAAGCACCTTCTTTGCAAAGGTAAAGGAAGAGCTTGATATCGTGTCAGCGAAAGTTCACGTTCTTGAATACATGCAAGAAAAGGCCGTGTTCGAGAAAACGGATGGTCAACAAAAAATGGTGGCGGCTGAGTTACCAAAACATCCACTTCCGGGCTCATGAGGCAGTACCGGTCTTATCGCTCATGTGATCACGTCTAAATACGTCGATGGTTTATCTCTCTATCGTATTGAGAAGATGCTTCAGCGCTATGGTGGTGAGTTATCACGAACAACGTTAGCGAACTATGTAATTAAGTCTGCGAAAATGTTCCGACCTCTGATAAACCTGCTTCGTGAACACCAAAGCAGTGGTGATATCGTTGCGATGGGTGAGACTCGTGTTCAAGCGCTGAAGGAGCTCGGGAAAAGTGCGACATCATAGAAATACATGTGGGTATCACTCGGAGGGCCACCGACACAACCCAGTGTCTTGTTCCACTATGACCCATCCCGTAGCGCTGGTGTGCCGCTAGAATTACTTGATCGCTTTGAAGGTTACCTGCAAACCGATGATTATCCGGGGTACAACGCTGCGTGTAAGAAATATGGACTGGCGCATGTTGGCTGTATGGACCATGCCCCTCGTAAATTCATTGAAGCTCAGCAAGTTCAACCAAAAGGAAAAAAAACCAAGGAGAGTAAGGCGGATATGGCGTTGAACACCATCAATAAGTTGTACCGTGTAGAGCGTCAACTGACCGACCTACGGGAAAAACAGCCAGACATGACCCCAGAAAAAGTCATCGCTTATCGACAGGAGCACAGTGCTCCTCTCTTTAAAGAACTAAAAGCATTCCTTGAAAAGAGACTGAACAAAGTACCAAAATACAGCTTAATCTATACGGCGATTAACTATACGCTCAACCAGTGGTCCTAGCTTATTGTTTACTGCAACCATAACGAACTTCGGATCAGTAACATCATGGCTGAAAATGCCATCCGTCCGTTCGTGATTGGCAGGAAGACATGGTTGTTCTCTGACACGCCTCAAGGTGCACAGGCAGGTTCTGCGTGCTACAGCTTGGTTGAAACGGCTAAATTAAATGCCTTGGAGCCATTTAGTTACCTGCGCACTCTTCTTAACAAACTTCCTTACGCCGAGACGGTAGAACAAATCAAAACTCTGTTGCCTTGGAACATCGAAATGTAACGCTCCCCAAAAAAACTGGTCATTAGCATTTAGAGTTTTTCCGTTTACACTGAAACAAAGGGAGAACGCATGATGAAGAAATCACGCTACACAGTCAAGCTCTTGAAGGAAGTGGCAGCAGGCCGAAAGGTCAACAAAGTCTGTCGTGTCTATGGCTTCTCTGATGCGACATACTACAACTGGAAGTCCAAGTATGGTGCTATGGTAGCCTCAGATGTTAAACGGTTAAAAGAACTCGAGGATGAGAATAGTAGGCCCAAACAATGTTTGCCGGCTTCAGTCTCGAGCACCGTATCGTTATCGGACAGAAATACTCAATATGTACGTATTTAAAACTCTGAACGAAGTCCGAGAACTGACAGAAAAATGGATGACGGAATACAACGATGAGCGCCCTCACGACTCACTCGACGACCTGACTCCTTGGGAGTATTTAGCAAGGAATGAAAGTAGGAAAAACTCTAATTTAGAGTGCCACTAAAACAGGGAGGGTTACAGAAATAGCATAACTATTGACCATTAAACGCTCAATAATACGGAGTTATGGGCGCTTACAAACAAACTATATGGGTGGATCAATTTTACTTCGGCGATAACGTCGCCAAGTGGGTCAATTTTAAACTGGCGTTGACACCAGATTTGACTGTAGCTCTTATAGTATTATTTACATTGGGGTCGCCATGAAAATATTCAAATACTCTCTACTTGTTTCATCGCTTTTCATTACTAACAACGCTATAGCTAACACCGCATATATATCAAATACAGGTACAGGTGACGGTTACTCAGAGGAAATGCCGGCAAGCCTGTCCAATGTTAACAAATTATTATCTGATGAAAGCATCAGTAAAATTGTCTTGAAAGCCGGATTATATGAACACCATGACGCTATTTACATTCTATCTGGCTCCACTCCTGTATCCATTGTGGGGGAAGGAAGGGTCGTGCTAAGTAGCGACTACGATTATATCACAGGGGGTAACTCTGGGGTCATGCTTGCGAGAAGCAATATAAAGTTTGAAAATATTAACTTTCTGAATACCAGGTATTGCTTCAGGTTTAAAAACAATCCTGTTGAAAACATACAACTTAGAAACATTAATGCGCATAACATAATGAGTTGCATCGAGGTAGATTCAAACGTATCGCAGACGATCCGCAATATAAAAATAGCAGAGTTAAATGTAGTCGGATATTACAAAGCTGGAATGAGGTTAAATGGCGAGTCAACTTCCAATATTCAGGTGCACGACTCAAGTTTTGATGCTATGGAGTCTTCACCGGACGAACACAGAGACTGCCACATTACTGGGATAAGTATGAGTAGAGGTGTAAATAATGTCTCAATCTCAGGAGTTAACATATCAAACAATATTGGCAGGATCGCAGGTTGTGGCTCTTACCAACAAGGAGATGGTATTCTTATAAACTCAGGTGTTGATGATATAAGAATTACAGACACGACTATATCTAATAGTAAAGATGCTGATTTTGACATAAAAGGCAGTAACATATCACTAACAAAAGTCACTTCATCCTCCGGGACTCAGGGGCGATATAACTTTAAGTTATGGAACAACGATTTCAGCTGTATCGACTGCTATGTTAATACTTCTCAACTTGTCATGGCTCAAGCAATTAACTCATCTTTTATATTTATAGATTCAACAATCAGAATACGAGAAGACAGTAATATTTGTGACGTTAGAGATGATACTGAAACGGCCAAAGCAATTGCTTTTGACAACACAAGCTTCTCTTTGAATGGCGATATCAATGTAACGCCAAATAATTTGATGTCTTGTACACCTTGATAAAAATCTGAGCAAGCACACTCTGTGCTTGCTCAAGCTCCTGCACTTATTGGGGTTACCCCTTTCTTCACTCTAGACTCAAAATACTCTACCGGTTTTAGGACTAGATATTTAAAGAATGCTTTCCATAAACCTGACATCTTGCGTTCAACTACAATATGAATGACTGAAGATAGTAGCATAACAAACGAAAAAACTAGGAAGCACATCAGATACTTATTATCTTCACTTGCATAATTATCTATAAGCATGTAACCAATGTGGGCGTGTACAAGGTAAAGCATAAGGGAGCTTAAGAGAAGCGCCTTTCCTGCAAATAAAAAAGAAAGAAAGCAAAAAAGAGCGCAACAATACAGAGAACAATAAAACTGGAGAAAAGCACATCGCTCTTAACAGTCTTTATGATAGCGTATTCATATAAACACTTCAGGCATAACAAACAAGAAACGAATAGAGACAACTTTGTAAGCGGACTCTTACCTTTATAAGGTAAATAAAAGAGCCCACCACAAGAGAAGAAATTGAAGTAACCTCCCAAATATGGAAGGTTTTCCAAACCAAAGGCTAGTGAAAGGGCCACACAACAAAAAATCTTTCAACAAGCCTTTGAACGCCTACCAGAATAAAAACAAAGATAAGTGCAAAAAATTTCAGTTCATAAACCAGGGTCCAGTAAACTCCATCCACATGACTAGCCCCAATAAAACTCTGCAGCATAGTGTAATTTAATAACACCTTCGCAAGAGAAACACTCATCAGCTCACCGCCGAAGTAGAGAGCAAATATTGCCGTGATAGTTACACCAACCCAATACGCAGGGAATAACCTTAAACACCTTGAAAATGCAAAAGCTCCTGCAGACCTGTTTCCTACTGAAGCAAGTATCACAAAACCACTAATCATGATGAAAAACTCAACTCCCAAGTAGCCGTACTTAGTGAATTGAATTAAATCTATATCTGCCGTTACGGATGAGATTTTTCCATTTGATATTCCATTAAAAGAATAATGAAATAAAACAACAGAAATTGTCGCAAAAAAATCGAGCATAGTCCAAAAGCTCTAGTCGTTTCATACCTGAATACCACTCTGGCGCATTTATAATCTCCTAATCCCAACTATGTCTTTGAAGCTTTTTCTATAGATAAGAAAAAGTATCGAAAGATAAAGCACATAACTGAGCGCTCCGATCGCAATTAGCAAGTACAAATTGTCAAGGTCAAACAAGCCTTCAGCGTATTTCACCGTCGCTGCCATCAATGCAGCACAGGAGAAAAACCCAATGAAGCAGCTGGCAATGTACCCCTTAGACGCTTGCAATATATCAGTCAATTCAGACATAAACTTAGGAAACACCAGGAGTATCGATATAAACATCCCTGCAATTGGAGAATAGAAACCAAGACTGGATGAAAAGACCACAACTGAAAGCAAGATGACAATGGTCGAGATTGAGCTAATTAAAAGTGTGTTATAGGTTCGTTTAAACAAAACCTGTAAAGGGGGGAGAAGCAAGAAGATCGACATAATACAGTGATACAGCGCCAACCAACAAAGAACGTCGGCTGCCGAAGCCCACTCATCGCCAAAAACCTCAGTAATCAAAGGCTCCGCGACGCTCATAATCCCAAAGTAACAGGGCGCCAGTACCATAACGGCCCATGAGCTAGAAATTGTGTATAGCCCCAGCAACTTTATACTGTCTTCTTTTGCAGAATGAAATTTACCCACGGCCCATGAAGAAAATCCAAAACCTATAAGTACACGGGGTATATCAACAAATTTAATTGCGAGGGAATACAAACCCGATGCCGCATTTCCTACAAAGATACCCAGAAAAATGATCAGTCCATGATTTTTTGCGCTCTGCTCTAGTACATTGACACCAGACGGGATTCCTTCAACAAACAGACTCTTAAAGATCTTATAGTTCATCGTACTGAATATATGAGGACGAAGAGCAGAAAGCATTTCACTCTGCTTAATCATAACAACCAGGGCGACAGCCAGAGCAACGAAACTTTGCAGAATGATAGCGAGCTTAACATAGCCGAGGAAAGCCAGTGCCAGACCGATACTCACACCCAAAATTTTACCCAGAAAAGCCCTCAATGCCAGCTTCTTAAACTCTTGCCGTTTTAACAAATCCGCGACGAAAATTCTAGAAACAGAGGAGACGGGGATGTGGAGCACAGAGAACAGAATAATGTCACAGTATTCCACACCATAAACCAAAACCAGCAGTAAGAAAAGCACCGTACTGGTGAGCAATGATAAAAACAGCCAGCCTTTTAGACTAACGGCATAAACATCATAGTCGCCTTTCTCAGCAGACAGCAGAGGTGCCTGTTGAATACTATCCTGAACACCTGAAACCAGTAGAGATACTGACAGCAAGATTGCGGCAAAACCAAAACCATCCGGGCCAAGTATTACCGCATACCAGAAGGTCGCCAGTATCGAAAGTAAAGTCAGGCCTACTTTTTCAAAGAAGACCCATAATAAACCAACCAAAAGAATGCCTTACAATTAGTTAGAGCTTTGAAGGGAAAGCATTAATAAGGTCTTCCTGCAACTTAGCTACATCTGGCAGTGGACAAGGGGTAGTCGCGAGAGCCTCTTCCAGAGAACGGCACATTGGAAACTCAGGCCTTCCAGTACCCTGATAGTAATCATGGTACTTTTCATCACCTTCACCATTGTTATCTTTGAGTAACACAGCAGGAATACCAAATGATTCTGCGATAATAATGCCGTGCAATGAACTAGAGATTACCTTCTTAGCACGTACAATCTCTTTCATAAACTCTTCTACGCAGCCTTTAGTCTCCAGAACATGTGGAGCCTGAAACTTGTCTTTGCTCTCACTAATGTGGGGAATGACCAGGTACTCAATATCTTGCTTCTCTGATTTTGGAAAATAGCGGGAGGTGAGCAAGCCAGGATCGCCAAAAACCGAGGGGACCATGATCCCCTTCTTCTCGAGGAACTTCTTTGTGACAGGTCCACGAACAGCCGTTACAACAAGATCTGAAAATACATAGGTGCTATCATCTTTAACCGAGTTATAGCCTGTGCCCCAGATAACATCACCAGTACGGGCGTGGTTCATTATTGAGCCTATTCCCATCAGTTTATTATTGTTTTTGCTTAAGGTAACGCCCTTTTCCTTCATTACGTTCCATACAATGTACACTGATAGCGCATCGCCTACATTTAAAGGACGCGGGAAAACCTTGAGCTTTCTTCCCGGCTTCCACCAATACAGAAAATCTGTTTCCTTAACCAACTGAGAAAACTTTTTATTTGTAAACATCATCAAACCTTTAGAACGTTTTTTTTCTGAATAATTTAGAACGAACACCTGAAAGAAGAACACTAAACGTCGCCCTCAATCCAGCTCTCTTAACAGACGCAGCAATCCACCCCGTCTTATTACTTTTAACCCATATGTAAGACAACATGACGCGAGCAATACGAATATTGAAGTAGTGTTCACCAAGCCAATCACGATTTTTATACGAAACGACTAACCTATGCTCTACATCTTCGAGCTTCATGTTCTTTGCTTTACCTGTAAGGCTCTCGTGATTACCTTTTCGGTAAAAATACAGAGGGTTGCTGCAAAAATAGATCTCCCCTCGTCTCTTGAGTCTGATGTACACATCCCAATCTTCTCCAAGAGTTAAGTCTTCATCATAAGGCTCCTCAATGAAGTGTCGACGTTCAGCCAACAACCCCACATACGGATTCCCTTTCCTCAAATCATCTTCCTGAATCAAGCCAGAAGACATATAGTTAATTCCTGACTCAGTTCCAGAGCCAATCATAGAGCAAGCAGTTAATGAGGCAATACAGTTCTCGGTTGACAGTATTGCCTGCATTTGCGCTTCAATCTTTCGTTCGTCGTAAATATCATCATCATCTAAAATTGAAACGTAGTCCGCGGTTGCCAAACTCAAGCCTATGTTTCTTGAGTTACTGACGCCAAGATTCTTTTCTTTCTTATGGTAGAGAATGTTCACATCTGGAAACTTCTCTATCGTGGGCTTAAGATCTGTCGGAGAACAGTCATCTACGACAACGATTTGTTCAACAGGATAAGTCTGTTTCACTACACTTTCGATCGCATCATGAAGGTAATCTGGCCTGTTGTACGCTGCGATAACCACACTTACAGTTGGCTCTTTTTCCATTCTCACTTAAAACTCTCCCAGAAACACATGCATAATCAAAATTCAGCTGTTACTTATAAGTAGGTTAAACATTAATTTTTTTTCGGCTGTACCACAGCGCAATAGCGAACAAAAATGAATATGTATAAATTCCTTCTATAGCCCAGAAAGGCATGGTTGAATTAGACATAATAAAGAAACCAGCAAGAAGCCCTAATAGAGTTACTTTCACTCTAAAATCGCAAATTTTAAGCATGGATACAAAGGTACTCCAGAAAAGAAGGAGAAGTGATATCAAACCAAATAGTCCCAGATCGAAAAGTGAGCCTACAAAGTTGTTATGTGCATAGACAATGAAATATTTGGGCCAAGATTCTGGGCCAGCACCAAATATTTTTCCAAGAAAGCCAAGCTGATTGTACTCAGTTATATACATATTCCATAGGTATAGTCTACTAGATAGCAGGCGTTTCTCCTCCCTGGTAAAAACTGAGTAGTCGATCGACATCAATTCACCAATACCCGATAATGCCGTACCTATCTCTCCAAACCTCGAAACTATGCTTTCACCCATAACAAGCGTCAGTAATACAGCTCCTCCACCAATACCTGTCATGACAAAAATCTTAAAATCACGCTTCGCACCAACATAGTAGGCAGCAAAGTAAATAAATAATACGGGAATGACCGCTGATAACACTGTTGTTCGGTAATTAGCAAAAATCAGAGCAACAAAAAATACAAATGGTAATAAGGGTTTTTCTTTCTTAACCAGAAGCAATATTGAACTAATAAGCAAGCCCATGAAGAGAAGCACAGAAAAGGCACCTTCGTGAGCATATCCAGCAATATAGCTCACCGCATTGGATTCAGAGACAATACTCTCGGTGTCCTTTCCCTGGCGAAGCACCAGTGAAAGAAACTGAGAGAACAGCAATCCCAGAAATACGTAACTAAACGGTTTGACTACAGATTCAAGACCAAACTGACGAAACAAGTCCAGTAGACAAGAAATGATCAGGAACATGAGTAGCCACTTCATAGCGACTATAGCTCCACCTACAATAAGGCCTGAATAAAACCCAGAAGCAAGTGCCGAAGAAATAAGCAAATATAAAGGAATTGCACCTTTGAACCTGGCAAAGCTTCGGCTAACAACAAGCAGCAGAACTGCGACACTAAGTATAGAGAAGAGTGAGTTCAATGACTGCCCTACAACCAGAGGTTTAAATGAGATCTGATGGTTGAAAGACAGTATCAATCGAAACACAAAAAGAGAAAAAAGAACCAGAAAAGGCTTAGTACACCTTACATAAGGAAACTTTTTAAGCACATAGATGTAACAGATAATCAGAACAACTGACGATATGTAAGACATTCTAGTTCTCTTTTCGCTTCAATAAATCGACATACTGAACCGCGATTTTTTCCCAATCGAACTCAGATAGTTTGTCCCTTTCAACGATTTCTCCTCCGTCTGATAGCTTATTGATCAGAGAGGTAACGTCGCCTAGTGGGAAGTAACATTTTTCCGGAAAGCCCAAATCTTTGTTCTGAACGATATCACTGAGGATAAGCGGAGCTCCGCAATATACAGCTTCCAGAGCCGAAATAGGTAGCCCTTCAGAGTAGGAGGGCATAACAAAGGCTTCACAGTTGCTATATAGCCACTTCAGCTCAGCCCTGCTCTTCTTCCCAAGAAAAACAACCTTTTCATTGGCTTTACTTTTGATTGACTCGGTATAGCTATTTTTAAAATCGGATGCGCCAGCGATAAGCAGTTTCTCTGAGCCTTTATACCTACTGAACGCCTCTACAAGATCGTGGAAACCCTTTTCTGGAACCAAACGACCAACACCCAAAAAAAACGGTCCTTCAACACTATCGACTGTTTTCTCTATCTCTGGTAGCGAGAAGCCGTTGGCCATAAATTGAAATCTATCTGAACGACCAGGCATACGCTCAATGCTCTGTTCAAGTAATGTTTTCGATACAAACAGAACTAAGTCCGCACCTTTAAGAGCAAAATACTCTCCTAACCTGAATACCGTTTTCGCAAAGCGGCCCCATTTTTGGTGGTCGTAGTTTTGACTGTGGTGAGTCACTACCACTTTAGGGAACAGTAATTTGGCTAAGGGCAAAAATATCGATGCACCTATTCCATGTATATGAACAATATCCACTCGGTTAAAACAGAAGCAATGGAGCAATGAAAGTAAAGTATGTAGCGGAGTTTCTAACGACTGTTTCTTTGGAGAATATATTGACTTAACTCTAAGTGACTTAGAAACGCTTGTAGATTCGCAATAGCCTTTGCGCCCGTAAACTATTACGTCAAAAGAATCAGAAAGCCTGTTGTACAGCTCTTCACAATGTGTTTCGACTCCCCCCATGACGCCGGGAATACCTCTCAAACCTATTACTGCGATTTTAGTTGGCACGGCAAACACCCTCGATGACATCCGTGAACTTACCTATGAAAGCTTCATGGGAAAACTTGTCTCTTAATTCCAGAACCTTGGTTTCGTATGATCTTTTTACATCACTATTATTGAAAAGCTCGATGCCAGCTACAGTCCCTTCTAATTGATTCAACGGTAACAATGCTCCATATTTTGCTAACGTTAGTTCAGAGGTATTGGCATATACGCGTTCATCCAAAAGCTCCGATGGCCCTGATTGACAATCACTAGAAACCACAAATTTGCCCAAAACTAAGGCCTCAGCGATTACATTCGGAAATCCTTCAGCTAAAGATGTCGAGATCAGCCCTGCTGAATTGTTAATGTATGGATAAGGATTTTTAATAAACCCCTTGAACACAACTTTATCCTCAATACCTAAGCTTTTAGCTAACGATTTGAGATTCTGTTTCTCAGGTCCATCTCCCAACAAGACGACTTTCATGGCGTCATTGGCCTCACTCAGTGCTTTGAGTAGTAACCTGTGATTTTTGTTAGGATAAAAGCGTCCCACACAAACAAGGTAGGAGCCCTTGTCAAACTCAACATCTGATTGCTCTGCCTTTGTTGACAATTCCTCATAGCTGTACGAATTTCCTATAACGCTGACTCGTTTCTCGGGGAGCTGGAAGAACTTTATTAAGTCACTCTTCACCCCTTCAGAGACCGCCACTATTGAGTCTGATCTAGCGTAAAAAAAGCGTACAAATTTTTTCTTTAATAGGCTTTTCACACCAGAACCAAAGTGAGATGAAGTATTTACTCTTTCGCTAATTACGACTGACGACTTGTGGAAAATCCCATAAAGGGAAGCCGAAACATTAGCTCTGGTCAAGAATGAAACAACTACATCAGCATTTATTCGATTTAGCTCTTTCCATAGGTTGGTAATACTCTTCAGTAGCGAACCACCGCAATTAAGGTTTATATGCTTGATCTCCGGGTCAATAGGATTTTTAATTTCCTCATTGTCCAGAGTGACTACGACAACTTTATACTTCTCATTCTGTTTACTAAGTAGGTTCGACAGACGAGAAAATACTCTCTCTGCACCTCCCCCCCCTAAGCTATTTATTACTAAACAGACCGTCTTTTGCGCGCTCACTTATAGTATTCCTTAAACCAACTTACAAACCTTTCAATACCAATATTTATCGGAGTATCGGGCTTAAAGTTCACCGTCGTGCTCAAACTGTCTATATCAGCATACGTTGCAGGGACGTCGCCTGGTTGCATAGGCATGTAATTCTTAATCGCCTTTTTACCCGAGGCACTTTCGATAGACTCTATAAATGTCATCAGTTCTATAGGTTCGTTATTACCAATGTTATAGACAACATACGGAGCTTTGCTCGACGAAGGTGAATCGTTGCTGTTTTGGTTATCCCTAAGAGGAACGACATCCTGTATCCGTAAAATTCCTTCAACAATATCGTCAATATAGGTAAAGTCACGCTTCATCTTTCCATGGTTGAAGACTTTTATCTCTCGATCATTCAGAATCGCATCAGTGAACAGAAACGGTGCCATATCTGGTCGGCCCCAAGGTCCGTACACTGTAAAGAAACGAAGGCCTGTAGTCGGGAGATCGTATAGATGGCTATAGCTATGTGCCATTAACTCATTTGATTTTTTAGTTGCGGCATAGAGAGAGACTGGATGATCAACAGCATCATTTGTAGAAAACGGCATTTTTTCGTTCATACCATAGACAGAGCTTGAGCTCGCATATACTAAATGTTCGACGTTATTATGGCGACACCCCTCAAGAATAGTACCCATACCAATCAGGTTTGAATCCAAATAGGCCATTGGATTCTCAATGGAATAGCGTACACCTGCTTGAGCTGCAAGGTGAATCACTCTATCGAACTTCTCTTCTCTAAATAGATGGCTTATAGACTCTCTATCAGCCACGTCCATTTTAATAAACCTGAAATTGCTGAATTTACTCAATAATTCCAATCGTGAAAGCTTAAGGTTTGGGTCATAATAATCATTCAAGTTATCTATCCCAATCACGTCGTAACCAAGCTTACAGAGTTCTATCGAGACAAAACTACCGATAAATCCTGCGGCGCCGGTAACTAGAAATTTCTTAGATTGCTCCATATTAAATTGTTCCTTTTTCGTGAGCATAGTTTGCGTATTCGGAATATGAGTGGTTGCCTTTCTTAGGAGTTTGAGTTTGATTTAAAATGACACCATCCAGTTTAATATCATGCTTTGCAAACAAGTTCATCGTGTGTTTAAACACCGATTTACTAGTACTATTTGCTTTCACAACTAAAACGACCCCCCTAGTTATTCTCCCGGTAATAAATGCGTCTTTCACAGGTAAAATTGGAGGTGTATCAATTATTATCCTATCGTATCGTTCAGCCAGTTGTTCAATTAATTTACTATATGATGCACTGCTTAGAATTTCTTGTGGGTTTGGGGCTATCATCCCCGCCGTAAGAACGTCGAGGCCAGATTCTTGAATCGAAACAATACTCTCTTCCACAGAAGTGTTCATAAGCAAAACATTAGTAAGACCAGAGTGGTTTTGGGCTATATTGAAGCGCTTAGAAATCGCGGGTTTCCTCAAATCACTGTCAATCAATAACACTTTTTCCAACTTAGAAAATGACAAAGCAAGGTTGATTGATGCCGTTGTTTTTCCCTCTCCCGGCACCGATGAAGAAATAGCGAGTACTTTTCGGTCTGTACTGTGGAATCCAAGTAGCAACGAGGTTCTAATCGAGTCAAAAGACTCCTGAAAAACTCGATATTTAGAGTCACTAAACACTGCTGAGTCGAGTGATTTCGTTTTGTATCTTTTGTCTTTTAAAAGAGGAACCGTACCAGTAGGCAACAAGCCGAGTTTATTCTCGAAATCTCGAGCTGACTCAATCTTATTATTAAACGCATCCAAGACTATTACTATAGCTGCAGCAGCTCCCGCACTCACGACCATAGCTAATACCACCAATAGTTTCCTGTTTGGCTTATCTGGAACTTCAGGTATCAATGCATAGTCACTGATTCTCGCATTAGCAGAGCTAAAATCACTTGTTGCCGATGTTTCTTTTTGACGAGTTAAAAACAAATCGTAAAGCTTAGTATTCGTGTCAACTTCACGCTTTAACGCATCGTATTCTCTTTTTACGACACTTAGGGATTGGAACTCATCTTTTTTCTCAAGTAACTCACGTTTAAGAAGTGCTTCTTGTTTTCTAGCAGTTGAAAGCTCTTTTTCAATACCGTTGATCAACTTTTTAACAATAGACTGAGCTCTATTCTGTATTGAGGCTAGCTGTGCATTAGCTTGTATCATCTTGTCGTGCTTAGGACCATAACGCTTAGACAACTCACTAACTTGCTTTTCGGCATTCGATTCCGCCAAACGAATATCCCTTATTTGAGGGTGGTTTGAAATTTGGGATATTGACGCAAGCGTCGACACATCCGCATGTTCATTACCCTGAAGTGCGTTATATAGTGCCTGCGTTTTTATTCGTAGGTCAGTTGCTTGGGCAATACGTCCGGTTAGATTTGAAAGCTCAGAACTTGTTAAAGCGATAATCCCTTGATCATCAATCAACTTTTGCTGCTCCAAAAAGCGCAAAAGATTTTGTTCAGAATCATCCAATTTTTCTTTTAATTCTTCAAGACGCTGGTTTATCCAACTTGTAGCTTGTTCAGTGGCCAAGAGTTTAGCTTCTAAATTATTTTCAATAAAAGCCAAACCTACTTCGTTCGCAATTTTCGCGGCAAGTTTAGGGTTTTGTGACTCGAAAGATATTTTTACCAATTGCGTATTTCTAATGGGAGCAATAGTCAGTTTCTTCTTGAATGAATTTAGCACCTTGCGGTTAGTTGTAGCCTCGATTTCCAAAGCATCAGCGTTCTCAGTTGCAGGGTTTGCAAAGTAAGAAGCGACTAGAGGGTGTAAGCGAATCTCATCCGTTAAAGACTTAATAATTGAGCTGCTTTCCTTTGAGCTATCTAGTGATGGATTGAACTCTGCGATATGACTTAGCTGTAGTTTATCTATCACTCGCTGTGAAACACGATTTGATTTTAATATTTCAAACTGAGTCTGATAATATTCTTTCGCACTGGTATCAAAACCAACTACTTCTTCTATAGAAATTGCTTTCTTTTCTGATGATTCAATTAATAATACTGCGGTGGCCTTATAAGTTGGTGTTATAGACAGTGTTACCAAAGCTGAAATTGCTGTAACAAGTACAGAAAACACAACAATAGATATACGACGGGTTTTGACTAGATGAAAATAATAACCAAAATCGATCAATTTATCGTCACCATAATTATTTTGGTTTGAATGGTCTAGCATACTAGTTTCCATGATAATCTAAGAGCATAATTAGCTAAAAAAAACTTTGTTCGATAACGATGATATCGCCAGGCATTACTTTCTTAGAAAGCCTAACTTTGCTTTTCGCGTCTTCTGAGCCAGATTGTGTAACAAAGACTTTGTCTCTAGCGGCGCGATCCGTAAAACCACCTGCTAACGCAATCGCTTTATCAACTGTTAGTCCTGGTTGATACTCATATCCACCGGGTTTTTTTACTTCACCATTTACGTAAATGCTACGAAACCCTACTACGCTCACCCTCACTTTTGGCGAGATCAGGTAATCGCCTTTTAAGCCGTTAATAATTTCATTTTTAAGACTTTCAGGCGTTTTGTTCAGCGCACTTAACTGACCTAAGTAGGGATATTCAAATTTCCCACTGTTGCTTATGTAAAGCTCGTCAATCGATAAATCTGACTCACCATAAACTGAGATCTGAATTTTATCTCCCGCACCGATAACATAAGTATCTTCAAAGGATTTAGCTTGGGCGACTGATAAAGAAATAAAAAACAATAAGCTAGCTTTAATAAAGTTAGACATCAAAAAACCTCAACTAAAACAACATGTTGGCAGAAAAATACATAACATTTTGTTCATAACTATTACCAACAACAGAAGAACCGTTATCTTCTAATCGCCAGCCAGCGTTAATCTCTACGTGATCTCTAAGTTCGTAGCCTATGGACAGGTCTAATTTGTATAGGTCATCGGTTCTTGAAGACTCAGAATAATCATCCAAGATGAAGCTAAGTGACGTTTCCGTAAACAAATGAGTTAACCAATAATGCTTCCAGCTACCATTAAAGCTCGTCTCATCGACATAATTTGAACCTTGATCAGGGTCTCTTGCCCTCTGAGCAGCTGATACAGTGACTTTTGAATAATTAATCGGCTCCCAAACAAATTCTAGATCCCAACTAAAGCCACTAAAATCATTCCTAGTCACATCATCATACGACTTATCTTGTAAACCAAACCTTAGCTTACCTGTTGTTTTACCAGTGATATCCCACGTCGCGCCAGTTAGGTAAAATATATCAACACCATCCTGCGAATTATTGGTCACAGGATCATTTAGATCATAAGCGCGTTTTGACGCATCTATTTCAAACAGTAAACTCGTTGCGGGAAAAGCACGCCAATAAAATGCCACCCCACCTCCATACTCGAAGTAGTCCTTGAAACGAGTACTAATTTGACTAAAGCGTGTGTCCTGGATATCTCGATAGTTATGGTACTTCCTATCCTGCATGCGTACGGTAGTTTCGATTCTTCCTTTAGCTTCATCAGCTCCAAATGCATGGACTATGCTTGCATCATTAACAGCATATTCAACCGGCCCTGAAGCGATTGTAGATAGTGAATCACCCGCAAGAATTCCAGTACCACGCTCTTCATGAAGAAATAGGTAGGCATAATTCAAAGATAGTGCATTTCGGCTATTTAGAATAATAGAATTATTGGTCGATATCTTGTGGTCAACATAATTGTCATCACTACTGTCAGTATAAAAACCAGACGAGATTTGATATGCAATCTGGTAGGCATTTCCTCCGCGATCCGATTGAAAAGCAATCCCAGGTTCAATGACAAATACCGTTGAGGATTCTGGTGACTCCGCATCAGAATATCGTCCAACGTTGTCGTTATATTCAGTTCTTCCGTCTAAGATAGGCAGTATTTTTAGACCCGATTGCGTGACATAGCCATTACCCTCAAATTGTGCATTCACCTGAGATGCTGTTAGGGTAATTGCCAAAGCGGATAATGCTTGCGTTACTTTGTTCATCATTAATCCTCTAGTAGGCAGTTTTACCCACAAAGCCTTTAAAAATAGTCATGAATATAATTTTCAGATCGAGCGATAAACTCCAGTTCTGAATGTACTTAAGGTCATACTCAACACGCTTTTCCATTTTATCGAGAGTGTCAGTTTCACCGCGGTAACCACTAATCTGCGCTAGGCCGGTGATACCCGGTTTCACCTTATGTCGAAGCATGTATTTATCAACGATTTGACGGTACTCTTCGTTGTGAGCCACGGCATGCGGTCTTGGACCAACAATAGACATTCTTCCTTGGATTACATTGATAAACTGTGGCAATTCATCGAGAGAAGTCTTGCGGATAAAAGCACCAAACTTGGTGATTCTTGGGTCATTTTTCGTCGCTTGTTTAACAACGTTTCCATTGTCAGTGGCATTCATTGAGCGGAACTTCCAGACTTTAATCGCCTGTCCATCTAACCCATAGCGCATTTGTTTGAATATAATAGGACCCGGACCAGACAACTTAACGCCAATTGCAACCATCAATAAAATTGGGCTAATTAGAAAAGTAATAATGCTCGCAAGAAGAATATCTTCTGCGCGTTTTACAACACTGGCTAAACCATAAAATGGAGTATCTTGAACACTAATTGTTGGACTGTTGCCAATCGTGCGCCAACGTGCCTGCATAAGCTCATAGGTATAAATATCGGGTATCAAGTAAACACGTGCCGTGGTATCAGAAAACATTTTCACGACGTCTTTTACTCGCTGAACCTCACCCATTGGTAATGCAATATAAACGTGGCGTATCTCACGTTTTTTTGCTTTCTCGACGGAGTCTTTAATCGTTCCTAAAATCGGTTTACTAAGTCCATCCTTTGCGAGGCGACTCGGCTCTCTGTCATCATAAAAACCTACTAAGTCAAGGTTGGATGACTTGTCATTTGCCATATCATGCGCCAAGCGAATACCTGCATTTGAAACACCGACAATTATCGCTTTTTGCTTATATTGGTGTTTTTTGTAGTGCGCGCGGATTAGAGAGTTTCCAACAAGCCGACTGGAAATCAACAGCGCGGGAGTGGCAAGCATCCAAGTGGTGATGACTACTCTGGAATGAACTTCTGTCCATTTAGTAAAGAAAGCAAACAACAATAGTACAAGCAGTGTTTGCAGCCATGCACCGACAATGTTCTTGAACTCATGGCGCTGGACAAATACACCATTATATCTATATAAACCAGATTGTTCGGCAAAAAACACAAACAGCAGAGCTGATACTAAACCTGAAATAGTATAAATTTTCGAAAAATCACCTAAATATATTGTGGATACTGCAAGGAGGAAAAATATAATTACAAATCCATCAATGATTCGATAGAGAGCACTTGATTCTTCCTCTCCGAACTTAACTTTACTATGCGTTGTCATATCCATATTTTGGTACGCTATTGCTCCTAAGACGTAGACCTTAGGGCTATTGAGTTATTTAACATTTTTGTTCTACGTATAACTTTTATATCAGAAATAAAAGCGGGGTTATTTTTAATTATATAAGCAACGAAAGTAAAGTCTCATTTTTGATAAACAAAATAAGTTCTAATTTTGTATAAATTTCAATCAGAGAATTTTACATTTTTATTAACAAAATCACGACTTATCTTTGTTTGAGTCGCAGTTTTTTTGAAAAATATATATTTTCCATCCCTTTCTCATTTATTGGACATGAGATGCTTAATTATCACATTTAAGACAATCTTTGCGAATGAACACAGTTTAGTCGGATATTATTGATTTTGGGTTAACACTTGTAGTTATAAAGCGATGGGGGGGGGCGAATTAGTCGATAATCGTGATTCTCACTATAAACAGCACCAGATAGGTGGTATTTATAGTGAGAGGAATGGTCGTAATAACTAGTTGGATTGAACAACGTACTTAAGCAGCTCAACAACCTGCTCTGGTGATTCTGCCCATGCCATTGCCGCCGCGTCGACTTCTTTAAGAGGGTGAATCAGTGACTCATCATGTAAAGTAATATAAGGCTTATCGAGTGCCGATAGCATGCCCGCATCGAACGCTGCATTCCACTGACGATACTTTTCTCCGAAGCGTACTACGCCAATATCACATTGTTTGATCAAAGTGGATGTGCGAATTGCATTGACCTTAGAAGACTGATGATCACGCCAAAAGCCTGATTCGTTCTGTCGTAACAAATCTCCAGCCGCATCGCTTGACTCATGGTCAGTATTCGCTGAGTAGAACTCTATATTCAGTTCCAACTTCCTTACGCCTTCTATTATACGCTCTCGCCAATCGGTGTGTATTTCCCCACTTAGGTAAACTTTCCAAATCATTTGCTTGTTCCCTTCTAGCTTTTCTTAGAATTTGTCGCCAACACATCAGCGTGCAGTACAGTTTGCTCTATGACTATATCAGCGAGTTGCTCTCTACTTAATAAATAGTGCTGGGTTTGCTTATGTATCGCCAATGCTTGTTGGTTTTGGTAAGTCTCGTACAAATGAAACAGCTGAGGATCATTAATATCCTTCAATACATCAAATTGTATACAACCATCCTCATTCTCCACTGAACAACAAGCATTTCTTCCCATTATAGATATGTAGTCTTCTTCACGACCCTGTTTGACTCGATTGCTCACAATAATACAGTACATGGTGGCTTTACCCTCCTTGAGTTTGGTTCTACTCATAGTTGTACCATAACAGTTTAATTGTATACAATAACAAGAGGGATAATATACAAAGGAATAAAGTATGGACAGACCAACACCATTCAGCGGCATTAGACATATCGCACTGGTTGTTCAAAAATATGAGGAGTGTGAAGCTTTTTACACAGAAATTATGGGGATGAATATCCTAAGAAGAGCCAACGATAACCTGGTTTACCTGACCAATGGCTGTGATAACTTGTCCCTTGGACGTGCGCAGTCTCAACGAGTTTGCTCACCGATAAGCGTCGATCATTTTGGTTTTATCGTCAGAACCAAAGATGAACTCCATCATTGGTACGAGTTTATGTTAGATCGAGGAGTGCCAGTCTTGGATGAGCCTCACGATCATAGTGATGGCGCTCGGAGCTTTCACTGCAAAGATCCTGAAGGCCATGTTATTCAACCGCTATATCATCCAGATATCTCGCACCAAAATATCATTTAGCTTTCATTAGCCCTAAGGCTTTAAGTTTGCGATACACCGTATTACGGCTAATGCCAAGCGCGCGAGATACTTTGCTGACATTGCCATTGTGAGTGTGATAGGTATCAATCAAGGTGGCATTAAGCGTCGACTTTAGATCGGATACCTCTTCATCATCTTTTGCACTGGGCTGCATACCTTGCAAAGGCTGTGAAAAATGTGCGGGCAGATGTTCTATCCCTATTTCGTGGGTATCACTGGCAATTAAGCTCGCGACTTTTACTAGGTTGTCGAGTTCTCTGAGATTACCTGGCCAACGATAACTCATCAGCGCGCTTGTCAGCTCACTCGAAAGCATTTGATTATTCTGCTGATACTTGTTGTGAATAGCGTGAATCAAGGCGAACTTATCTTGGCGTTCATACAAAGACGGTAACGTCACCACCAATCCATTGAGTCGATAATATAAGTCTTGCCTGAACTTACCTTGAGAAACCAAAAGACTTAGATCTTGATGCGTTGCCGCGACAACCTGAATATCAACATGGTGTGATTGGGCAGATCCCACCGGCATCACGACTTTATCTTGCAATACCGATAACAAGCGACATTGAGCATCAAGCGGCATCTCCCCTATCTCATCAAGGAACAAGATCCCCTTATCGGCTTGTCTTATACGCCCACTATAGCCTTGCTTGTTAGCACCAGTAAACGCACCTGGGGCATGGCCAAACAACTCCGACTCGATTAAATCTTTCGGTAATGCACCACAGTTCACGGTAACCAAGGGCTCACTACGACGACTGCTGTGCCTGTGCAGTGCTTTAACAAACTCACCTTTTCCCACCCCGGTTTCACCTAAAATCAACAGACTGATATCGCAACCCATGACCTTGTTGGCCTGCTGCCAAGCCTGCTCTACCTTATCGTCTCCATAATGCAAGTCACTGGCTGCGCTGATCCATTTCTTAGCGGAAGGTGATTTGCCAATGCTTTTCTTTTCGAAAACAAACTGGTTTTGTAGAGGTTGTCGGAGTAAGTTCTCAAAATGCTCGCCCACCAAAGAAGCCAGATCAATTAATTGGGTCGCCACTTGATTGTGGGCCACAACATGACCATTCTCATCCGCGATAACTATCCCTTGCCAGCCACTTTTTAAAACCGATTCGTTATGGGCCAAGTTAATTTGCAGTGATCCTTCTGGAATTTGGGTTAGCATGTAGTTTTCAACCAGCTGAACCATGTTTTGCACCAAAAGTTGCGTTGTCACATCATGTTTGGCTTGTTCGCTCGTAATATCAAGAATCCCAACCAATTCGCCTAGATGGTTGAACAGAGGACTGGCAGAGCAACTTATAAATCTGTGCTGTTTGATAAAGTGCTGTTCACCGATAATGGAAACCGCTTTTTGTTCAAAAAGAGCGGTTCCTATCGCATTGGTGCCTTTCCACTTCTCTTGCCAACAGGTGCCCGATTCGAGGGCGATTGACATCAATTTCTCTCGAAACTTCTCCTGCCCCCAACTTGCAAGTATCACACCTTCAGAGTCGGTTAATATCAAGCGGCTTTCGCTACGAGACAAAACTTGATTGAACAGAGGCAATGCACATTGCTTGACCGCCTCAATAACCCCTTGGGCATTGTAACGTCGCTCCTTGAGTAAAGCGTTTGAAACGTTAATGTCGTCCGGCTTTTTAATTTGCCTTAAACCTGCATTTGAGCTTCTTTGCCAAGAAGAGGCGAGCCAATCACCAGATTGTGTTGTCTGTAGTTCCATACCTGTTCCAACTTTGAACACTTGAGTTGTACCAATTTGGAACAGTTGAACAATTTGTTAACAACTCGTTCCTCTACTTTGTGTTTAAAACATCTTTCTTTAAGCCTTGAATACTCTAGCGCTAGAAAATAGTCACAACAAGTTTTTAACATTTGGTCTGTGATTTGCGTTAACTACCTGTGCCATTAGAAGTGTTCACCCGAGTGTGAGTCCTTCAGACATACTTGAATGAGAAAATAAAAAGGATATTTATATGATTTACGCACAGCCAGGCAGTCAAGGTTCCGTTGTTAATTTCAAAACCCACTATGACAATTTCATTGGGGGCGAATGGGTGAAGCCTGTGTCAGGTGAGTACTTTGACAACACCTCGCCTGTTAATGGTCAAGCTTATTGTAAAGTTGCGCGTTCTGGTGAGGCGGATATTAACCTCGCCCTTGATGCGGCGCATAGTGTACGAGCGAGTTGGGCAGCGACAAGCGTAACTGAACGTTCAAATATTCTGCTTAAAATCGCGGATCGAATTGAGCAGAACTTAGAAGAGCTTGCTGTCGCAGAGACATGGGAAAACGGCAAGCCTGTTCGTGAAACACTAGCCGCGGATTTACCTCTTGTTGTCGATCATTTCCGTTACTTTGCAGGCTGTATTCGCGCTCAAGAAGGCAGTGCCGCTGAACTCGATGTCAATACCGCAAGCTACCACTTCCCTGAGCCGATTGGTGTGGTTGGACAAATCATCCCTTGGAACTTCCCAATGCTAATGGCGGCATGGAAGCTAGCGCCTGCACTTGCAGCAGGGTGTTGTGTCGTTTTAAAACCCGCAGAGCAGACACCCACCTCGATCTTACTATTGATGGAAAAAATTGGTGACCTGATTCCTGCCGGGGTGGTTAATGTGGTCAACGGCTTTGGTAGCGAAGCAGGCCAAGCACTCGCAACCAGCAACCGTATTGCCAAACTCGCGTTTACAGGCTCAACAGAAATTGGTAACCATATTCTTAAGTGTGCCGCTGAAAGCCTCATTCCATCAACGGTTGAACTAGGTGGCAAATCGCCTAACATCTACTTCCCAGATATCTTTGACCATGAAGATGAATACCTTGATAAGTGTATAGAAGGGACTTTGCTTGCGTTCTTTAACCAAGGTGAAGTATGTACCTGTCCATCACGTGTCTTAGTCCACGAATCTGTCTACGATAAGTTCATCGCTAAAGTGGCGGAAAGAGCGAAGACTATCAAACAAGGCAACCCACTCGACACTGACACACAAGTTGGCGCGCAGGCTTCTCAGGAGCAATTTGATAAGATTTTAAGTTACCTAGAAATTGGCCGCCAAGAAGGTGCGAAAGTGGTGTTTGGTGGTGAGATTGCTCAGCAAACTGACGCCATTGAATCAGGTTACTACATTCAGCCTACTTTGCTTGAAGGCAACAATAAGATGCGTGTTTTCCAAGAAGAGATCTTTGGCCCTGTCATTGCGGTGACCAGCTTCAAAGATGAAGCAGAAGCACTCGCAATTGCCAATGATACCGAGTACGGTCTTGGTGCTGGCGTGTGGACTCGCGATGCCAACCTAGCATATCGAATGGGTCGCAACATCGAAGCGGGACGAATCTGGGTCAACTGTTACCACGCTTACCCAGCTCACGCTGCATTTGGTGGTTATAAGAAGTCAGGTATTGGTCGAGAGACACACAAAATGATGCTCGATCATTACCAAAACACCAAGAACCTACTGATCAGTTACGATGTTAACCCATTAGGATTCTTCTAACACACATCTTAGAGCGCCATCAGGCGCTCTTTTCTTCTTTTCGGTGCTTGAGTTTATCGTTGAGATAGAGAACACCACTAGCAACAAGCGCAATCAAAGAAACAGTAAACAGCGCCGGCATCTTTAATATCCATGCAAATGTTGCAGCTAGAAATGCAACGAAGGTAATCATGCGGCTACTTGACATGACTCTGCCTAGTTTTCTACTCATATAGCCTCCTAATCGCAAATGGAAAAGGCCTCGAAGGACAAACAACTGGCCTTTTCTTGACCCTTTTATTATGCCTTTTAGAAAGCTAAATTAACCTAAATCGACATCAAAATAGATATGAGTGTGACAGTACTCATGGTAGGTAAACGCCTTTAAAGATAGACATCTAAGAAAAAGTACAGCGTCATTGCAATGCTAGATAAGGCAACAAAACCTTTAACATAGTGTTGCTCCACTTTTCGAGAGACTCTTGCCGCGACATAGCCCCCGGATAGCGTGCCCAACATCACTGCCCCGCCTCGCCCCCAGTCTATCGAACCATCAATCACGAACACCACTATCGCAATAAGAGAGACACAGGAAGAGATTAGCAGCTTTAGGCCATTCATTTGGTTGATGTCACTATGCCCTGCTAGTACCAAATAGCTAAGAACCACAACACCTAAGCCTGCGTTGAAGAAACCACCGTATGCAGAGACGACAACAAGCAACATTGAGACAGAAACTACCGCCCACAGCGGATGAAGTGAGGCCGAACGAGAAAGCTTGGCTGTCCAGTGATTAATTTGGTTACCAAACAGAAACAGTAACGTAGCAAAAAGCAGTAACCAAGGAATTGCCGTTAGAAATTGGCTTTCTGAAACACTTAGAAGCAAATAAGCCCCAAGTGCGCCACCAACAAGACTAAGAATGATGGTCCGCTTCAAAGCACCACTGGACTCAGCGATGTCGTGCCTAAACCCATAAGTGCCGCTGATATAGCCCGCACATGCGGCAAAAGTATTGGTGGCATTCGCAACGACAGGAGGTACGCCCACAAACATTAGCGCTGGAAAAGTGATAAAGCTCCCGCCACCAGCAATGCTATTGAGTATCCCTCCGAGAACGCCCGCGCCAAATAACAGAATCCATTCCATAGTAATCGCAAGGTTGTGTTTGGGAATTGTTACTCTAGCTTGCTCAAACCGTTAAACAAACCGTATTTTATTGTTTTTGTGGCGTAAGTTACTGAATATCGAGTGCAAGTTCTTTCCAGTCTTGTAGCTCTTCTCGATAATGCTTCGTCTGCTTTGAATTCATAGAGTTAATGACCTTCACCAGATACTGATTAGCAACTTGTTTGTTGTGATCAATTTTTTGTTCAAGCTCAGGCGCATAGAAGCTGTTGGGGTTAAACATTAATTGTTGAAACTCTGGCTGGAACTTAGCCATATTAAGCCTATTCGATAATAGAGTATTCATTTCAATACGCATTTTTGTTTGGTGATGAATCCAATCATGGGAAGTCACATATAAATCCGCTACCCAATCATCCAGCAAAGCTTGTTGTTGCTTACTGAGGCCTCCAATCCAAGTTTCCAAATTATCTTCAATTCGCTCTCTATAACGCGCTTTGATTTCTATGTCGTTAAGCTTTTGGTACTTCTTTTTGTACTTGGTGTGACGAACTCGAATGCTATTCATCAACTCTTCTACTTGCTCGTTAGATAACTCTCTTGCAATGGAGTAAAGTTCTGGCGCAATCCTCGCTACAAGGCGCTGAGAGTGCTGCTGAAACTTGGTTTCTTGAACTTTAAGTTGATCAATGGTGAAGGTTTTAGGATCGATTGCCATGAGCTCATCGAGGTGTTCGATATAATTCGGGATCTCTTCTTTACGATGCCACTCGCTGAGTACCGCAACCTTTTGACTGACAATCTCTTCTTGGGAGTCATTAAGTTCAACGTAGTCGTCTAAATATTCAAGTAACAGCCAATCCATATTGTTGTAGACAAACTTAGTACTGCATCCAGCCAGAGCCAAACAGACGATAAATAGTATACCTAGTTTTTTCATTGCTTCATCCTGCGCAATTCACTGCTGATACCATTATTCTTAACATAGACACTTTACGCTCTCGTGTCTGTAACAACAACGCAAGCAACTTCGATACCAGATCTACTCTCTTTTTGTATGTTCTTAGCTCAAACAAACAGTTAACGGCGATCATAATAAGCGCAACGAGAATATAAAAACTATAGGGCGGCAAAGCCTCACCTCTGACGCTCACTTTGCTCAACACACAAGTCGCTGACAGCAGGTTTACTTAGTCATGAACAGGTTACGAACGTAAAGGAAAGCTTTACAAAACCTAGCGTTAATCTTACACAACCTGACAGACCACTTACGTCCATAGGCGTAATATTTCTCTCGAAGGTCACCCATCAGGAGAAAAGATTATGAAAAAAGTGATTCTATTAGCTTCGTTAGTAATGAGTGCATCTGTATTTGCTTCAACGAATGCGACATCATCAAACACAAGCTATACCACTGACGCATACTCAACTAAGCAACAAGCCTATGATGCCGCGTTTGACCTCATGGATGAGATGAAAGCAATGAACCCAGCACAACTGAAGAACAAGTTGCATATTTCACAGAATAACGTCGTTTACCCAAGTGTGAAACTCAATGATATGACAGTAAAGATTGAAGAATTTGCCAGTGCGCCAGGAAGCATTCAGTACAAAGCTGTTCTCGATGTTGATTACCAATACAAGTATCGCGAAAGCGGCAATAGCTAACCGTTTTTCACTCCACCTGCCTTGCCGCTTTATCTAAAGCGGCTTTTTTATTGCATTATCCTGACTTTAAAAGTTCATTTATGAGTAAAATTTCTATCCAAAGTGGTATCTAGATAAACAACCAACAATTCACAAATCAATAATGATTACGCCCTGGAGTAAACATGAAGAAAGTTATCTTACTGTCAGTAGCCTCAGTAGCCGTTCTAGCGGGTTGCAACCAAGCGACTTCTACAAACCAAGAGTACATTTCTACTATGCCACACGACCCTATGTGTAATAGCGAAGCGATGCCTGGAGGTTTCTACCCTCCGGGTGAGGTTACACCTGAAGCAGAGAAAGCGGTTGCTCTTGCTCTCACGCAAATCACCACGTCTTCTCCGCTAAAACAGATCACTGATGTGCGCACTCAAGTTGTTGCTGGAATGAACTACGCGGTGGAGTTTGAGCTCGAAAACGGTGAGGTTTGGAATGCGATTGTTTACCACTCTCTTGACGATGAATATTCAATCACTCAAGAACCAGCACTTGGTAAGATCTGTCCATAACATCCTGCTTCAAAGTAAATCTCTGGGGCTCAGCTTTTACTGAGCTTCTTTGTCCTTCCTCACCTTGATCTCTACAATCACTGCATAAAAAGCTCGATAAGTCACAAATGGTCGATATAATGACGCCGCTAACAAACAACTAGGTGAAAACATGAAAATTTGTGGTGTAGAGCTAAAAGGTAACGATGCGGTCATTTGTCTTCTTTCTCATGAAAATGGTGTCGTTCATTTGCCAGATTGCCGAGTAGCAAAACTAAGCATTGGTAATGCCAACGACACACAAGAGATGAAGAAATTCCAATTCTCTTTTGCCAAGTTGATAGAAGATTACAAGATTGAAAAAGTCGTCATTCGTCAGCGTCAAACCAAAGGTAAATTCGCAGGCGGTGCTGTCGGTTTTAAGTTAGAGGCTGCAATACAGCTTATCGACGACTTGAAAGTAGAAGTTGTGGCGCCAACGGCTATCAAAGAGAGCCTAAAACGAAACCCGCTAGGCATTCAGTTTAAAGATACCGGTTTAAAGCAGTATCAAGAGCAAGCATTTACCACAGCATACGCTTGCGCAATGATGCGTGGATAATCAAACGTTTAGTTTGAAGTGCCAGATTAACAAATCTTAATGTTTCGTTAAGGCGCACTAAATAAGTGCTGAGTTAGTCTGTAACTCCTTAATCTAAAACGTTTTTCGGTTTACCCCCTAAACCGATATGGCTCGCATTAGTCACGCGAGCCTTATTTTTCTCCTTAAAATCAGAGCCTTATTCGTTATGATAACCCCTAGCTATGGCAAAGGAGGGTTATTGTGAAAATATTAATCATTGAAGACGACCAAACCACCCGTGATTTTGTATCAAAAGGGCTACAAGAGCATGGCTATGCCGTTGATCAGGCAGAGGATGGCAAAAAAGGCTTGATGATGGCGCTCAGCAGCGACTATCAATTGATCATTCTTGACCGAATGCTACCCTACCTTGACGGAATGAAAGTTCTGTCGGCAATTAGAGCGACAGATAACAACATACCCGTTCTCATTCTGAGTGCAATGGACAGCATCGAAGACCGAGTTGATGGATTGCAAGCAGGCAGTGATGACTACCTTATTAAGCCATTCGCCCTCGCTGAGCTTATCGCTCGAGTTGATATCATCATTAATCGAACACATCGCTCGTTACCTCCTTCTCACACTCTTAGCTACGACTGCTTAGAAATAGATCTTAAAGCACATAAATTTACCTGCAATAATCAAGAGTTACTGCTCCAGCCTAAGGAGTTCCAATTGATTCAACATTTTATCGAACACAACGAACAAGTAGTGTCTCGGATGCGTTTGTTTGAGAGTATCTGGAGCTACCATTTTGACCCAAAGACCAACGTAATCGATGTCCACGTTGCGAATCTAAGACGTAAACTTGAAGAAGCAGGATGTACCGGGTTACTTCATACAGTAAGAGGGGCAGGTTATGTCCTTCGTCGATAACTATACCCTCTCCCGCTCTTCCGTCTTCAAAACCCTTATTGGCATGTTTGTGCTGGTTGCCGCAGCCAACACCTTCGTCATACGTCAGCTATATGTAGATTCAGACACCTTTCATCGCCAGCAACTAACGAAACAACTCAACGATGAAATTCAAGAGTTCAGTTTTGCGGCAACTCAGGGCAGACCAAACGTTGAAAGCCTTTTGAAAGCTAAGCAAGCGTCTGAGACTCCATTTTACTATCGATTAATCGAACCTATGGAGCCGATACTAAACACCCAGTACTATCCAATTGCGGCCTTACCCAGTGAGAAGACCAACATCTTACTAGGCCATGATTTTCGATTAGAAATCGGCGTTAACCATAGTGTTGTCGAAGCGCATCGTGAGTCTCTCGCACCGCTTGTGTTTTCTGGCATCATCATGCCTGTCGCGGTGATGCTCTGCACCGCCTTATTCTTTTCAATGCTGATCCTAAAACGATTGGAGAAGGTAAACCACGCGATGAACCGCGTGTTGTGTGGCGAGCGAGAAGTCAAACTTTCAGTTTCAGAGAAAGATGACGAATTCGATATCTTGGCGATTCATCTTAATTATATGATTGAGCAAATGGCGAAAAATGAGACAACGCTAAAGTCTTTAACCGTGGGGCTTGCTCATGACATGCGGACACCAATGGCAAGGTTGAAGCTACGTCTGGAAGAGGTTCTATCAAGTCAAGATCTATCCGAGTCTCAACAAGAGCAGTTTTCAGCCTGTCATGATGAACTCGAACTCATCTTATCGCTTTTTAACAGTATGCTCGAAATCGCTAAAATCAATAGCGGACAAATCAACTTAGCAACAGAAAGAGTTGAGCTCGGCAGCATCGTCAACGATGCCATCGAGTTCATTACCCCTGTGGCAGAGCAGAAGCGACAAAGCATTACCTATCGACAAGACCAAAGCTGCTCCATTTTAGGCGATCGTTCGTTACTTTTTCGCGCCGTATTCAATGTGATTGAAAACGCGGTGAAATACACACCAGACGATGGCAAGGTTGAAGTTGTCGTTGATCACTTTGGCGTTATGGTTGCCGATTCAGGGATAGGCATTTCTGAGCAAGATAAACTCTACGTGTGTCGCCCTATGTATCGGGCGGACAAAAGCAGAACCGAACAAGGTAATGGACTAGGGCTTTCTCTGGTTGATGCGGTACTTAGCAAACACAACGCGCGCTTAATACTACGCAATAACAAACCTGGGCTAAGAGTACGGCTCTATTTCACTCACTAAAGCCATTGAAAAAGGCAGCTTTGAATTACGCTGCCTTTCTAGTATGGGTTTTGAGAGCTTCACCTCACTGACTAAGCAGGTAGAGCTTTCATCTCACCAGCAACGAGCTCAGCTTCGGGGCCCAGAATGACCTGCACATTATGTTCGTTCAGTTTCACCACTCCCATTGCGCCCAACTCTTTCAGAGCAGCTTCATCAACCTTATTCATGTCATGCACTGCCAAACGAAGGCGCGTGATACAGGCATCGATACTCTCTAGGTTAGATTTTCCACCTAAAGCTTCAGTGTATTGTGCAGCCAATTTTGCTTTGTCCGTCGATGCTGCAACCGCACTAACTTCTGATTCATCTTCACGACCCGGTGTTTTAAGGTCAAATTTCGTGATAGCGAATCGGAACACAACGTAGTACAAGGCAGCAAAGCAGAGCCCTTGAACCACGAGCATATAGGGTTTGTTCGCCAGTGGCAGGTTCATAGAGAGCAAGAAGTCGATTAAACCACCACTGAATGTAAAGCCCGCTGTCCACTGGAAGGTAGCTGCAATCGTCATTGAAGCAGCAGTCAGTGCGGCATGAATCACAAACAGTACTGGCGCAACAAACATAAACGCAAATTCAAGCGGCTCAGTCACACCAGTTACAATTGCAGTCGTACCTGCCGCCAACATAATAGAGCCAACTTTCGCTTTATTCTCTGGCTTAGCACAGTGATATATCGCCAAGCCTGCCGCCGGTAGACCATAGCCCATGACAGGGAAGAAACCAGCCATGTAACGACCTGTAATACCAAGCTCACCAGTGTTGTTCCAAAAGTTGAAGATATCGTTGATACCAGCAAGGTCAGCCCAGAATACTTGGTTCAAAGCATGATGAAGGCCAAGTGGAATCAACAGACGGTTAAAGAAACCATACAAACCAGCGCCAACCGGGCCGAGATCGATAAAGCTCTTACCAAAATTAACCAGTGCAACATAGACCACAGGCCAAACCACAATAAGAATGTAAGCCACAACACACATTACCGCCGAGGTAATAATCGGTACAAAGCGGCGTCCACCAAAGAAAGCCAATACCGACGGCAGCTGAATATTATGGAAGCGATTGTAGAGCTCTCCCGCAATAATACCCGTAAGAATCCCCGTAAAGGCGTTGACGACAGCCCCATACGCAATGACAGATTCCTTACTCATATCCGCAACGGGCGTTCCCGTTAGCATAGAAATGACCGCAGGATCTGAGACCAGAGTTTGTACTATGAACAAACCTATCAAACCTGCCAGTGCTGCTGCACCGTTATTGTCTTTCGCCATGCCAAATGCGACACCAACAGCAAATAACCAAGCCTGGTTATCCATGATCGCCTTACCCGCATAAATAAGAAAGCTCGCTAACGCGCTTCCACCCGAACCCCATGTAGGGTCAAGCGCATAGCCAAATCCGAGCATTAGGCCACCCGCTGGCAGAACTGCGATAGGCACCATCAGCGCCTTACCGACTTTTTGTAGATATCCTAGTATATTCACCTTTTTGTCCCCTTTGGTTTTCGTTATTCCCAAAGAGTACTAAGAGTGAGATTAAGGCAGAGTTGAGTGTAGATTAAGATTTGTTAATGAAAAATGCCCAACCTAACAGGCTGGGCATTTTGGTTAAGCGACCTGCTTGGTTTTGAAGTTACCCAGCAAGGCATCATAGAGCTCATTGTCCGTAAGGACTCCGACAAGTTCATCTTCCTCGACCAACAAAATAGGTTGACTGCTACGCTGTTTGAGCTCAATTGCCTCGCGCATTCCTATTTCAGGGCTGGCTTGAACCACCATAGAACTGTTGATGTCTTCTATCTCCAGAGAATCGTCATTCCAATCCACCAGCGTTTTGTTCGAATCAACCAAACTCAAACCTTGGGGAAGTTGCTCAACCCAAAGCTTGTCTGATGAACAAATCTCCCACTGATCATTACGTCTTGCTAGCTCTTCACGTGACTGCATCAATGAGCGTCCTTTGAGCACGTTAAGAGGATTGGTATGAGCGACAAAGTCCTTAACGTAATCCGTTTCCGGTGCAAGAATGATTTGTTCAGGCTTACCATGCTGAATGAGCTTGCCTGATTCCATAATCGCAATGTTGTTTCCTATTTTAAGTGCCTCGTCCAAATCGTGACTCACAAATAAGATTGTTTTGTTCAGCTTACTTTGCAGTTGGATGAGTTCGTCTTGTAGCTGCGCACGAATCAACGGATCGAGTGCCGAAAAAGGTTCATCCATCAGTAGGATGTCGGTGTCCATTGCAAAGGCTCTTGCCAACCCTACCCGCTGCTGCATGCCACCCGATAACTCATGAGGATATTTGCTTTCCCACTCTGCTAGTCCGACCATTTCTAGCTGCGCGCGCGCTTTTTCGCGTCGCTCTTTTTTACTCATCCCTTGCATCTCTAGACCAAAAGCAACGTTATCTAGTACCGTTAGCCAAGGCATCAGGGCAAATTTTTGAAACACCATAGAGACACGATGGGTACGTAAATGACGCAATGTTTCTTCACCGCAATTGGCAAGGTCAACCACCTGCTGACCATCTTTAATCTCTAGCGAGCCGCGGCTGATTTCATTCAAGCCATTCACTGCGCGCAATAAACTCGATTTCCCCGAACCTGACAAGCCCATTAACACGCAAATATCACCTTCTTGAATTGAAAGGGAAACGTTATCAACGCCGACTACCTGTCCTGTTTGATCAATGATTTCTTGACGTGACAAACCTTGGTCAAGAAGAGTTAAAGCCTGCTCTTGTTTATCGCCAAACACCACATCTAAATTTTTAATTGTGATTGCATCCATGACTATGCCTCTTTCTGATTAGGTGTTTTGCACAAACGGTCGAGAATGATGGCAACGAGTACGATGGCTAACCCAGCTTCAAATCCTTGTGAAATGTTTACCGTGTTCAACGCTCGAACCACCGGTTTGCCTAAGCCATCAGCACCAACTAAAGCAGCAATGACCACCATCGACAACGACAACATAATGCACTGAGTTACACCCGCCATAATGCTCGGCATCGCAGCAGGCAGTTCCACTTTAAACAAAAGTTTCATTCGACTTGCGCCAAAGGCTTTCCCTGCTTCGATAAGCTCCTCTGGAACTTTAGTAATCCCGAGGTAAGTCAAACGGATAGGCGCTGCAATGGCAAAGATTATTGTCGAAATCAATCCGGGTACAATACCAAGACCGAACAAAACTAGCGTGGGAATTAAGTAGACGAACGTCGGGACAGTCTGCATTAAGTCAAGCACAGGACGCAGCAAGGTATATAACCATGGGCGGTGCGCTGCCATTATGCCAATTGGAACACCAATTAATACGGAAATCGTTGTCGCTGCAAAAACAAGAACAAAGGTTTCCAGCATTTCTTGCCAATAGCCAAGATTAAGAATAGTAAGCAGAGCGCCAACAACAAACAGCACTAATGGAATACTACGGTGCAAATACCAAGCAATCGCTGCTGTTAATACAATCGGAAATGCAGGTGGCATCCATTTAAAAATATCGACAACAAAAAGAATAACGGTTTCAAGAAAGATAGAGATTGCGTCGAAGAATCCTGCCGCATTCAACGTCAGCCAATCTACGCCCGTTTCCATCCACTCACCCACAGGGATTTTGTTGTTTGTAATAAAATTCACGATATAACCTTTATTATTTGGTGAGGCGGCAACCCTGCTACCTCACCATTTTTATTATGCGTTTGACTTGATATAGCTATTAACTGCCGCAGCCGCGTCACCGCCATTCAACGTTTTAACGCCTTCTAGCCATGCTTCAACTTGCTGTGGGTTTTGTTTCAACCACTGCTGCGCCGCCTTGGAAGGTTTTACGTTTTGGTTAAGAATGGCTTCCATCAGCTCATTCTCCATCTCCAAACTAAACGTTAGGTTTTTCAGCATTTGACCTACATTTTTACATTCGGAAAGGTAATTAGATCGAACGTTGGTATAAACGTTAGCTCCACCATAGTTAGGACCAAAGAAGTCATCTCCACCATCGAGGTAAGCCATCTCAATGTTGCTGTTCATTGGGTGAGGCGCCCAACCTAAATAAACGATCCATTGATTTCGGCGCACTGCACGTGCAACCTGAGAAACCATTCCCGCTTCACTCGACTCAACAAGACTAAAGTCTTTAAGGCCAAAGGCATCGCTATCAATCATTGACTGAATCAGTCGGTTACCGTCGTTACCTGGCTCTATCCCATAGATTTTGTCTCTGAACTTATCAGCATGTGTTGCAAGATCAGCAAAGCTTTTCACTCCTGCGTCGTAAACATACTTAGGTACTGCCAAGGTGTATTTCGCACCTTCAAGATTGGCGCGAACCGTTTCGACACTGCCTGCCTCACGGTATTTAGCGATATCTCCCTCCATTGTTGGCATCCAGTTGCCAAGGAAGATATCGATATCACCGTTCGCCATTGACGAGTATGTCACTGGCACAGACAGCAAATCGGTTTTCGTTTTATAGCCCATACCTTTCAGTAGTTCAGACGTCACTGCTGTCGTTGCAGTAATATCTGTCCAACCCACATCGGCAAAACGCACGGTTTCACATTGATTGGCATACGCGTTGGCGGCAAGAGCGCTCAAAGCTAGGGAGGTAAATGTTTTTGTCATCATAGACATAATGTGTTCCTTGTAATGATTACTGACTTTATTGAGCTGATTCCACAGCTCTTTTAGGTTTATTAATTCTCTGTTTGTGCTCCCACTCTGGGGCTAGCCATACAGGCATGTTGGCTGATTCGAGCAATGGTTTGGCTAAGATCATGTCTGCTACACGTTCAGCAACCATGATGGTCGGAGCGTTCAAATTGCCATTTGGGATAGTTGGGAATATTGATGAATCGACCACTCGCACCCCTTCAAGACCGCGAACTCGACACGCTTCATCCAATACGGCTAGTGGGTCATCATCAGCACCCATTTTGCAGCTACATGAAGGGTGATAAGCGCTCTCTACATTTTGCTTGACCCATTCATCAATCGCCTTATCGCTTGTAACGTTGAGCCCCGGCTGGATCTCGTCTCCTCGGTACGCGTCCATTGCAGGCTGTTGCAAAATCTCTCGCGTCAAACGAATGCAATCCCGCCAGTCCTGACGATCTTGTTCCGTCGAGATGTAGTTGAACTCAATATTGGGCTGATCATTTGGGTTTGAAGAAATGATTTCGACTGAGCCGCGACTTTCAGGCTTGTTCGGTCCGACATGAACTTGGAATCCATGCCCATCAAACGCCGCTTGACCATCGTAACGCATTGCTGCAGGTAAAAAATGGTACTGAATATTTGGCCACTTAAGACCTTTGCGCGAGCGAATGAATGCGCAGGACTCAAAATGGTTTGTCGCTCCCAATCCTTTACGTGTCAGGATCCACTCCGCCCCAATTTTCGCCTTGGTCATTAAACCTAATTTACTATTAAGCGTGATGGGTTGATTACAGTGATACTGGAAGTAAACTTCTAAATGATCTTGAAGGTTTTGCCCAACTCCCGGCAAATCAAGCTCAACCTTTACACCCGCCTTGTCCAACACCGATTTAGGGCCGATTCCAGACAATTGTAGAAGCTGAGGAGAACCAATAGAACCCGCACTTGAGATCACTTCCTTTTGTGCCAGCGTCTGCATAATCTTTCCAGACTTTTCAAATTCAACGCCAACTGCTTTACCTTGTTGGATAATCACTTTGCGAGCGACAACACCCTTAACTAACGTGAGGTTTGTTCGCTTTAGAGCGCGCCTTAAGTAAGCGTTAGAAGTGGATGCGCGTACTCCTTTATCCACCGTCATATGCATGGCTCCAAAACCTTCTTGCTGGTAACCATTGTAGTCAGGCGTTACCGGGTAACCCGCATCTTGCCCTGCATCAATAAAAGCTTGATAAAGAGGATTAAGCTGCATGTCGTTACCAGCACAAGTCCCTAGAGGCCCTTCGTTACCTCGATACTCGTCGCCACCGCCTGTCCATGACTCTGCACGCTTGAAATAAGGTAAACATGAACTGTAGTTCCAGCCTTTAGCGCCATTCTGCTCCCATTCATCAAAGTCACAGGCATGGCCACGGACATAGACCATTCCATTGATTGAAGAGCTCCCGCCTAGCACTTTGCCTCGTGGGCAGTGTAGCTTGCGGCCATCCAAACCAGATTCTTGCTGTGTTTCGAACTGCCAAGCGTATTTCTCCGTGTTCATTGGATAGGACAAGGCAGTAGGCATCTGGATAAAGATACTCTTGTCGGTACCACCAGCTTCAAGCAGCAATACCCTATGTTCGCCGCTCTCACTAAGTCTGTCAGCCAGTACACAACCCGCAGAGCCCGCTCCTACGATGATGTAATCGTAATCTTGCTTCATTTTGAATCTCCGTATTCCCGCAAGTTACTCGTAAGGGCTTTCGTAGCCACCAAGCTCAATCAAGACACTTTTCGTCTGCGTGTAATGGCGCAGTGTCTCTGGGCCATTTTCACGCCCAATACCAGAGTGTTTATAACCGCCTACTGGCATTTCCGCAGGCGAATCACCCCAGGTGTTGACCCAACAAATACCTGCTTGAAGCTGATGAATCACTCTATGTGCACGTGAGAGGTTTTGCGTAAATACCCCAGCGGCTAGTCCGTAATCCGTGTTGTTCGCTCTTTGAATCACTTCAGACTCTTGGCTAAATTTCAGAACAGACATGACAGGGCCAAAAATCTCGCCTTTAACGTGTTCCATGTCATCATCACAATCAATAAACACGGTTGGTGAAACAAAGTTACCCTTGTCTAGTCCATTTTCTTTAACCTGATAACCACCGATGAGAAGTGTTGCCTTGCTTGCTTTAGCGCTTTCGATAGCACTAAGTACTTTGCTTAGATGCTCACGTGATATCAGAGCCCCAATCTGAGTCTCCATCTCCATTGGGTTACCGACGATAAGCTTTTCAGTACGCGCTTTGAGCTGAGCAACAAATTCATCATACAGGGCTTCATGGACAAAGACTCGAGTGCCATGCGTGCAAACTTCACCTTGGGTATAGAAGTTCGCCACCATGGCTGCAGATACCGCATCATCAAGCTTGGCGTCATCAAACACGATCATCGGCGACTTACCACCTAACTCCATAGTGACTTGCTTTAAAGTCTTCGCACTGTCTGCCATGACCAACTTGCCCGTGCCTGACTCGCCCGTAAATGACACTTTGGCGATATCAGGATGAGCCGTCAGCATCTGTCCTACTCTGTGATCCCCTTGCAGAACATTAAACACGCCATCCGGTAGACCCGCTTCTGTGAATATTTCAGCAAGCTTAAGAGCCGATAGCGGCGTTTCCTCGGAAGGCTTAAAAATCATCGCATTACCCGCAGCCAATGCTGGTGCTGATTTCCACATTGCAATTTGAATCGGGTAATTCCACGCCCCAATCCCGGCACAAATACCTAAAGGTTCACGACGCGTATAAAAAAACTGTGTTTCACTTAAGGGTTGCTGTTCGCCTTGCATAGCTGGTGCTAAACCTGCGAAATATTCGATAACGTCTGCACCCGTTTCAATGTCTACTGCGATAGCTTCTTGTAAAGGCTTACCTGTATCAGCAACCTCTAGAGCGGCAAGCTCATCGTTGCGTTCACGTAATAGTGCAACAGCTTTTAACAAGATACGGCTACGCTCTGTTGGTGACATCGCAGACCAAACTTTGAAGCCACTTTTAGCAGCGTCTATCGCCAGCGCAAGATCTCGTTCACTTGCTTGCCCGACTTTAGCCAAAGGCTCTCCATTAGCTGGATTGTACGTAGTAAAGGTCTCGTTAGAGGTTGCATGGCAAGCTTTGCCATCGATGAATAGTGATTTCATTTCCATGTGAAGATTTGACTTTTATGATTATTTTTGAGAATAGAAAGTAAGCTGTTTGTCTAGGTAATCGTTTATGATTAACCTTGCCTTCTCGGCATCAATACCTTGTGGGTTGAGCGTCCCACGCAACCAGATACCATCAATCAGTGCAGCGATACCATGAGCAATGATCTCTGCCTGATCTTTTTCGAACAAATTCTTTAATTCAATTTTTAAATGGGACAACAATCGTTTTTCATTGACCCTTTGAAGGCGTTTCAGCTCTGGGTCATGGACTGAGTATGACCAGAAAGCCAACCAAGTTTTCGCTACTTTATTTTCGGCTTGATAGCCGACAAAATTGCCATCAATAATGGCGTTAATACGTTGTTGATGAGCTTCTTTTGGCAACTCGTTGAGCTTTTGCGTTACGGTATAGGAAAGCTGACGCAAAATCTCGCGCATCGTTTCTTCAAGCAATCCATGCTTACCGCCAAAGTAATGATTAATGATCCCAGACGAGACGCCTGCCTCTTTGCTGATCAAAGAAATACTTGCCGATTGTAATCCCACACGATCGATCACCGCCATCGTTGCTTGTACAAGCTGAGGCTTACGAATATCAGGCATACCAACCTTCGGCATTTCATTGTTCCTTTTTTAATTGAACGATCAATTAAATATAAAATGCCTGATTTTTCATTTGTACTCAAATTGTTTTTTGTTAACAATCGCGATCAATCAAAAAATTTATAGAAAATTTGCTAAGAACTCAAAGTTTGAACATAACAATAGTTAAGTACCCAGCCAAACATCCAAAAAAGCCTTAAGGCCACGAAAATAACTTTAATTCAATGACTTATTGAGCGTTAAAATCAAATCCCTTTCTACAAAATGTTAACAAGTAACCAATCAGTAGTAAGCCACCACTCGCCCCTACACATCTCACCTACTTTTTTATTTCGTACACTAATTATTTAGTAAATTATCCAATTCAACATTCAATACAGGCCATAGATTGACCTATCAAATACTTTTAAAATCAATTTTTCCATGATTAAGTGATTCAGATATTTCCGTTTGATCAAGTGCTTATCGCCTTCTATATTATGAAATAGAGCACATAAAAAATGTGCACCCATGGATTGGAAAAACAACAAGACCAAGGTTGGCAGCACCATGAAGAATCCCTTTTCCACTATCCTTTCTCGAAAGGACAGACACGGCCCTCCTGCCGATGAAATAAAGAAAAGTGTGTTAGATGTCCTGCCAGAAGGCATCTTCATATGCGATGGAGTGCAAGATTCTCATTCTATCTTTTATGCCAACCCAGCATTTGGAGAGCTATATGGATGTAAACACTCCGCCATTGTCGGACAAAACCTAACTCAGTTTTACGCTCCCCTCCTTTCCAGCGCCGACCTAGATAAATTTAGAACAGCTGCAGATGCCGGAAACAAAACAAACTTTGTTGTAAGGCCAGGCAATGCAAGTACGTGGATAAAAGTCGATATCCAACCGATGTTTAGAGATGACGGCTCTCTCAATTATTTAGTGATTACCAATACCGATATTTCTGAAATTCAAAAAGCCAAAGCTGCTCTTAGAAACAGCAACCGACAATTAAAAGAAATGGTTTCACAGCAAAACAAACGTATTAGCGAACACGAGCTACAGATAGGTGTTATTTTCGAACAAGCTGTCGACGCAATGATTTTGCTTAACGAAAGCAATCAAGTACTCGATGCTAATGACTCTGCGCTATTGCTTTTTTGTCACCAAAGAGCTGACATTCTTGGTCTAGATATCACCTCATTGCTCATCGATCTCAAACCCTCGCTAATAGAACAACAACTAAAGCAAGTTCCTATGTTCCAAGAGGTATCACTTAACCAAATATTCTATGTTCATCGCGAAAGTGAAGTACTCTCCTTATCCGCCGCGACTCGTTATATTTCGATTAAAAACTGCAAGTACGTTCTCATAACCCTTCACGACAGAAGTTCGGAGCACGATGCTAAAATGGAGCTTAAGCGCAGTGAATCAGAACTGGAAAGTGTGGTTCGGAATCTAAACTTAGCGACACAAGCTGGAGGTATCGGAATTTGGAGTTGGGACTTCGAAAGCAATGAAGTGACTTGGGACGCTCGAATGTATGACATCTATGGCGTCGATTCACAATCATGTGAAAACAATTATGCTATGTGGCAAGAAAGGGTCCACCCTGAAGACGTCGACTTCGCCGAACACGCGTTACTTTCTGCGCGTGAAAGCTTGAGTCAATTTAATGCTGAGTTTCGCATTCTACTGCCTAGCGGAGATATACGGTGGGTTAAGGCGGCCGCAGACGTTGTTTTCGCCGAAGACAACATCTCGCCCATAGGTATGGGCGGAGTAAACATCGACATCACCAAAGAGAAAAAAGCTCAAGCTTCTCTCCAGCAAGAAAGTGAAACTGCTCAAGCTGCAAACGAAGCAAAATCCATGTTTCTAGCCAATATGAGTCATGAAATCAGAACGCCAATGAATGGCGTTGTGGGCATGTTAAGTTTACTTAGCGAAGGCAAACTCGATTCAGAACAAAGAGCCATGGTCTCTACCATTAAAGATTCGGCATTAACCCTACTTCATATCATCAATGACATTCTAGACTTTTCCAAAATTGAAGCGGGACAAATGAGGCTAGAAAGCGCCCCTGTCGAGCTGCAGAACCTACTCGAGCGCTCGCTTGATGTTCTCTATCTTCAAGCAAATAACAAAGGGATCGATATGTACTTAACCTATGATCCCCAGTTACCCAAAGTGATAATGAGTGACAGTGTTCGAATTAGCCAAATCATGCTCAATTTAGTCGGTAACGCAGTTAAATTTACCGACAGTACTAGTGAGGTCAAAGGTAAAGTTTGGGTTTCTGCTTCTTTAGGTTCCAATGGTATCGCTCCTTGCGTTGACCTAATGGTGGAGGACAATGGTATTGGTATGACAGAGGAGCAACAAGAAAACCTGTTTAAGGCTTTCACACAAGCCGATACAAGCACCACACGACTCTACGGCGGCACTGGATTGGGGCTTTCTATTACTCATTCACTTCTAGACCTTATGGGTGGCAGCATAAACGTTGAAAGTCAATTTGGTGTGAGTAGCCGATTCACTCTTGAATTACCCTTTATAGAAGTGGAATCACCGCCGGAAGATCTTATCCCACAATACATCAATGGCACGAGAGTCTTACTTGTATCCAATGAACAAGACGTGATTACTTTCTGCGACATCAACCTATCAAACTATGACTGCAAGGTACATTTCGTTCCTACAGTTCAACGTGCAATTACTGTCCTCAATCACGCTGAAAAGACCGAGATAGAAATCGATGTTGTGATCTTCGGCCCCGACATTTATCACAACTATACCGAAGGAAAGCTGTCTTCATTTGAACAAGAACATCTTGATAGAAACAAACTTATTCTCCTCACTTCAGATGCAGGTGCAAAAACTGGCTTTTTGAAAACCAACACGTACATTATGAACTGTAGCCCGTTTAAACCTAGCGAACTCACTACGGCTATTTCCGTTATAAAGGGGCATGTAAGCCCAGACATTACTCATTTAGGAAATACTACTGACGCTTTGATTATTGACGAACCTAGAGATGAACTGATTCTCGTAGTCGACGATCAACCTACGAATAGAGATGTACTAACTCGGCAACTCTCCCATCTAGGTTACCAGTGTGAAATTGCCAAACAAGGACAAGAAGCATTGCACATGTGGCAATCCGGAAGATTTGACTTAATACTCACTGATTGCCATATGCCGGTCATGGATGGCTATGAGCTGACTAGCCAAATTCGCCAACTGGAGCGTGAAGACAAGAACCTAGGCCATATCCCCATAATTGCAATTACTGCAAATGCAATGAAAGAAGCCTCAGAGCAATGCATGACTTGTGGGATGGATGATTATCTCACCAAACCTGTCGAACTGAAGAAGCTTAATACCTCAATTATTAAGTGGCTGAAGCTGTCACCTGCATCACCCCAAGCAATTAAACCTAATAGTACAAATGCAGACGAAGGAGCCTCTCCAATCTGTATGCAGTCTCTCAAAGAGATACTTGGAACAACGGATTCATCGATCGTCTCTCCACTTTTAGAAGGCTATTGGGAGTCCGTTGCGGAAGACCTTACTTCCGCCGAACACGCTCTATTGGAGCGAGACGAACTTAATCTACAGCAAATCGCACATGCAGCAAAAGGGGCTGCCCGTTCAGCAGGTGCGCAAACGCTAGCAGAAACTTTTGAGAGAATCCAAAACATAGCGCCACAAAAAGATTGGAATACCCTCACAAAGACTTTAATGGAAAGCAGAACAGAAGCAGAAAAGTTAAGGGTTTACCTTATCGAGCAATCAATCATAGAAAGTACGGAAGCTTCGTTATGACTCAATTTATCCCTCGTGACTTTACGATCCTCATTGTCGAGGACCATAAGTTCTCACGCAAAGCCCTGATCAACATGCTTGTACGAGCAGGGTATGAGAACTTACTCAGTGCTCAAGACGGTGAAGAAGCACTGCAAAAGTTAAGCAAGCATCATGTAGATCTGATCATTACTGACATCAACATGCCAAAAATCAATGGATTAGAATTAATCAAAACAGTACGTGAAGGAGAATCAGGCGCCTCTGATTTAACTAGCATTATTGCAGTAACGACCCTATCTGACACAACAACAATAGCAAGTTGTATGACGTTAGAAGTTGATGCATTTTTAGTTAAACCAATCACCGTTCAAAGTGCTCAAGAGCAGATAAAATCGGCAGTGTCTGAACCAAAACGTTTATATCAAAAACACCTTTATGACACGGCTACAACAGAGGTCAGTTTTCAACCACCTGAAGAGGATTCCGAAGCAAACTCTCCAAAAGTCAGAGAGGTTTCTTCCCAAGTCGTTGAAATAGAGACATTATCTGAGCTGAAAGAAGGAATGATCGTACTAGAGAATATCTGTGTTAAAACAGGCGGTTGCTTGCTCAAGGCAGGAACGAAGCTGAACGCGAAGTTAATCCGTCGTTTAAATGAGCTCAGCACAATCATTGAAGTCCACTCTTTCTACGCTCGAATAGATGAAACTCAGCTAGCGTATGAAATTTAAGGCTGTTTATCGAAAGCTTGAACACCTTCAGGCAACTGGTACCAATCTTGTTTCTCGCTGACCCAAACATGCACGGTTGGCTCAAAAACATCATGATTGGTCGGTGTGCTGGCTTTTAGCTTTAACTTGAGTGTTGACTGTTCATCAGGATTGAAATGGTACACTCTGTTTCCGCAATCTGGGCAAAATTTCGCAAAGTTCTTGTTACCACTTTCCGCTAGTCGCTGCCATTCTTTTAACTCACCTTCAAATTCAATGTCTTTTGCACCGACTACTGCGGTAACACTAAACGGAGCAGTGGACAACTTTTGACACTCAATACAGTGGCAGGCAACTACCATCTTAGGGGGTTGGTTGAGTTTGTAGGATACTTGACCGCACTGGCAAGACCCTTCTACCAAATAGCTCATTTGCTTCTCCTTTGCAGTTAATTTTTCTCATTACCCATAATGAGGGATATTCAAAATAGCAAAGTAAGATGGTGGTAGGAAAGGATTATTAAAAATAACAAAACTTGTCGCAGATTTTAAATCCACGACAAGTTCACTGGATAACACTAAGCTTTTACAGGCTCTTTTTTTGATTCAAGATTTGAGTAAAGTGAATCAACGATTTCTTTCGATCGCACTGCAAGAACAGATAACAAGGTATCACTTAGTCCGTGCGAAGATTCGCAGCAACCTTGAAGGAACACGTTAACCTTACATGAATCCTGCATCGGTAAACGGTAGTGGCGTTCAACCTGTTTATCAGACATCAAAGGTTCGAGCTTATCTAGCATCTGATTAAACTGGTCGTAACGATACCCGGTAGCAAGAACAACTGCATCATAGTCGTGCCAGTTCTGCTCTGTGTGGATCCTATCATTGTATCGAAGTGAAATCTTACCTTCCTTCTGTCCAACTTCTTGAATATCATGACAGCGTAAATGTTGATGCTTTCCTTCGCCTGTGACTTTCTGTAGGTACAGGCGCTCATAGATTGCACTGAGCTCTTCCGTATCAACCACTGAGTAGTTCGTACCATTGAAACGTGACAGAATTGTCTTACGTTCTTCATCCGAGCTTGAATACACATGGTCAGTAAACTCTGGATCGAAGATCTCATTTACAAATGCACTGTCATCAGCAGGGTGTAGAGCAAAGTTACGGTTAACCAAGTGTACTTCGCCATCTTCATAACGATTTGTTAGGTCGACGAAAATCTCCGCTGCACTTTGGCCCGCACCCACGACCGCAATCTTAGGTGTTTCAGTACCTGCATTAAACTGCTCGCGCCATACTTTATATTTAGAAGAGTGAATGACCTTTTCGTCATCTAAACCGTTGAACAACTCCGGCAATTTAGGCATACCGCCCATACCAATCAGAAGGTTTTTTGCAATACGTACAGTTCGATTGCCGTTAATGTCTGTCGAAACAACGCGAACCTTGGTAATTTCACCATCAACTTCAATCGGTTCTATATCAATGACCCGTTGTCCGTAAGTGACAACTGATTCAAATTGATTCGCAACCCAAGTCAGATAATCATTGAATTCAACACGAGATGGATGTAGCGAGCCTAAGTTAATAAATGAGCTCAAACGATCGTGAGAGTGAAGATAGTTAACAAACGAGTATGGACTAGTAGGGTTACGCAAGGTCACGAGATCTTTAAGACAAGAAATCTGCATTCGAGTACCGTCTAGTAGCATTCCGCCATGCCATTCAAAGTGAGATTTTTGCTCTAAGAAACAATAACTCAGCTCTTGATGTTGAGCCGTTTCCTCTAATGCAATGGCGATTGACAGGTTGGCCGGACCAAAACCTACACCTAAAACATCATATTCCTTAATCTGGTCTGTCATTTTTTAACCTCTTAATTTTGTTGAGCTCTTTGGCCCTTTTCATTCCGAGATACCCGAGTAATTAATAGCAATCGCTAAAAAAGGTATCCCTCAACTGACACATTAACGCTGCCCTCTTATGAGGGAAGTCGAATTCTTTTAACTTGGCGAAGCCGTACTGTTCGAGATAACCAATCATTTTGGCGTTATCCGCTCTTGGCTCGCTGATTATTTTTTCTGTCCTTGGATCGGACAGGTAAAGGAAATGGCACACAGAAGGAAGCCAAGCTGCTACCTTGTGGCTGCCTCGGTGATGCTCTTCACCAACAAGCATATGAATGCCACGATCGTAATCGCCAGCGGCATAATAAGGTGCAATACGATCTTCTTTGGTCCAGTAGGCTTCAATATAAGCAAATGGCTCGTTATTCAAACAAACAATCAGCAATTGATTTTTGTCATTCGAGAGTTGCTCTTCTAGATAAGACTTATGCTCTTCAAGGCTGCCTGTTTGCTCCCAGAAAGCAGCCACTCGTTGACTGTTCTGCCATTTTGAAAACAGCTGCGCATGTTCTTCAACATCAAGACCCACGAGAGAAAGCGTTTGCTCTAACTGTGGGATATAACGACGGTATAGCTCACCTTTTTGCGGCCTTGGACGCAAAGGGTGATAGCCATTACTTGCCAGAACTTGCTTGTGAGGCATTAATTGACGTTGCTGCTGTAACCAAAACTCTGGCAGTTGAAGCAAACTCTCTCGCCAGACAAGTTTGATACCTTCAGCACTAACTTGAACGATATCTTCTAAAGCAGAGGCAGCATTTTCGTTAAGCTCAATGCAGCGAATATCTGTGCGCTGCTCCAAAAGTAGCACCAAAGCTTTAGCGTACTCAGAATCCGTTAATGTATTCTCATTAACTCTCCAGTATCCACCGCTCTCTTTGCTAACCGTTATTCTACCTTCACCAAGATCGATACAGCATTTATCCCCTTGCTGCTCAACACTCTGCCCAAAGGGCAGAGTGTTCAGGGCATTAGTGTTACCAGTCATAGCTCAAGCTCGCAATCACGTTGCGGCGATCACCGTAGAAACAAGTTGAACCACCGTAACACGTCGAAATATATTCTTTATCGAATACATTCTTCGCGGCAACTTGGAATTTATAGTCTTCGAAACGGTAGCTCACTGTCGCGTCATACAATGTATATGAAGGTACAACATTTTGGCCTTTGTTATCCCCATAAGTATCACCGGTATAACGTAAACCACCTCCTAGGCTGAGGCCGTCAAGCACTCCACCAAAGAATTGGTACTTTGCCCAAGCGCTCGCCAATAAATCGGCTACCTGCTCCGGTTGATTTCCTACGATGGTAGAATCAACATCATCTTTAATTTCTGAATCGACATGCGAGATGTTACCAATTAGCGTCAGTGAATCAGTGACGTTAGCTACTGCTTCTAGCTCCATTCCAAGGTTTCTGATTTCGCCAATCTGTTTAATTTCAGTACCTGAGTTGACTGTCTGAACAACGTCTTTTTTCGTTGCATGGAAAATAGAGAAATTGAAATAGCCATCAAAGCTTCTTGGTTGATATTTAACACCAGCTTCAAATGCTTCGCCACGCTCCGGCTTAGCAGCCTGTTTTGAAACAGTTTTTACAAAGGGTTCAAATGACTGAGAGTAGCTAACATAAGGAGTTAACCCATTGCTCATCACATAAGCAACAGCAGCATTAGAAGTCCACTCTTCATAGTCTGCTTCATAAGTATTGCCTGTAGTTTGGTTGGTCTCTTTATTTGAAGTATCGTCATACCTGAAACCAGCTTGAATCACCCAGTCGTTGTACTTTATTTGGTCTTGCAGATATAGGCCAAACTGGTTGTTCTTAGTCACAACCGTTTGCATATCATCTTCGGTGATTACCGATGTTCCATTTAGCAAAACAATATTGTTGCTGTAGCTAGGGTTGTAAACATTGAATGTTGGATCGGGTATGGGTCCTACAAAAGGAATCGTTTTCGTGCTATTTCCATTTGCAATTGTTGGGTTGCTAGCGAACTCTTTTCCATCAATTTCAATAGCTTGAAAATCAAAACCAGTTAACAGAGTATGCTCAAAGCTTCCTGTATTAAAGGTGTAGACTAGTCTGTTATCTATGTTGAAAGCATCGGATTGTCCTTTCACTATAGACGCACCACGCGAGATCGTTTCACGAGAACTGGTAGGATCAAGTGCAGCACCAACATCGATAGGTCCTATGCTCGGCGCATCAGCTGAATAACCAGCAAAATACATCTGACGTAAATCAATATCCATGCGGCTATAACGAGCAGACTGACCAAAGCTTAGAGCACTATTGAACTGATGCTCAAATTCATACCCTAATGAAAGCTGCTCACGCTCGAACTTTTCCCAATCTGGGTTACCCACTGCAACATTATCCGCTATTTTTCCATTTGGATTACTTGTTAAAGTTCCTTCCATTGGTAAAAACTGTAAATATGGATTCGAGTCGTCTTTCTGATAGCTAGTTAGAAAAGTAATGCTAGAACTGTCGCTAATGTTCCACGCTAAAGAAGGGGCAATTAAAATGCGTTCTGCATCAACATTGTCGACTTTTGTACCATTCTTACGGCCCATAGCCACCAAACGGAACGCGACATCTTCGTTAATCTCGCGGTTTACGTCTACACTTATCTGCTTTCTATCAAACGAGCCAAACTCTACCGCTACTTGGCCAGAGCCACCATCGAATTGCGGGCGTTTACTAACTACATTGATTAAGCCTCCCGGTGGTGTCTGACCATATAACGTAGAAGCCGGACCACGTAAAATTTCAACACGTTCTAGGCCAAACGGATCTATTTGCCAACTGTAAAAACCCGCAGAGTATAAACGCGTACCATCTTGATAAAGTCCGTTATTTGCTTGTTTGAATCCACGAACAACGAACCAATCTTGTTTGTTGTCATCACCGTAATGGTTAGTTTGAATACCTGGAGTGTACTGCAATGCATCCGAGATACTGATAGACGCTCGGTCATCCATTTGCTCTCGTGTGACAACAGAAACTGCGCGAGGTGTTTCATGAATAGCTAAGTCTGTTTTGGTCGCTGTTCGACTCTTTTGTCCTAGATAACTGAAGTCTGGTCCAACTGAGCTTTCGTGCTGCTGACCTACCACCACTACCGTTTCGTCTTCTGCTGCATTAACTACACCAGCAGACAAGGCAAATGTTACTGCTAAGCAAGCTGGGCTCAGCATAAACTGCCGATTCATATGTTTCTCCTTAACTTTCGGCTAAACCGAACATAATATTAATTATTATGATAATTGTTATCATTAGCATTTCAATGCGAACGAAGTGTAACGAGTTTTATAATAAAATGGAATCTATAAATTAGTTGATGTGGATCTATAATGTATTGTTTATTAATAAGTACCCAAGTTTATTAACAACACTCTCATCCTGAACTATCCCCAAGTGATCAGTATCGAACACTTCACTGCTTAACGGAGTGTTAACTACTGATAGCGTTTTAGACAGTAGTTTATTTCGACCTTTTGGTTGACCAGCCCAATATGCAGTCGGCTTAGCGAGTATCTTTGGCAATGTATAGTCACGACATAATGCGCGCATGTGCTGCTCTACCGCCCAGCTGTACATCATTTGCTGCGCACTTTCCGACAGATAGTGATCAAAGTTTTGTGACGCCAACCAAGATGAAAATACGCTTGGCCAATTATCAGGAGTTGATTGGTCAAATCCTGCAAGACAGGTTTGCTTCTGCCCTTCCGATAACTTACCTAATAGCAATTCTAGATGCTCAATCAGCTTGGCTTTTGCTGTCGGTGATTCCCATTGGTCTTCGGCAATTTCAGTGCCAGGCACATAACAGTCGAGCAACCCAAGGAAATCAACACTTTCACCAGCAGCTTCGAGGCGAGCTGCGACTTCTTGACAGAGCGCGCCACCAAGCGACCAACCAATCAATGTGTAAGGCCCTAATGGCTGTATTTGACGAATAGTCGCGCAATAAGTATCAGCCATTGCGCTAAACGAAGTGTCAAAGCGATTTGGATAGACGAAGCTCTGAGACTGAACACCATAAACGGTCCGTTTGCCAGCCAATGCTTGAGCCAGTTTCTGGTAGCCAACTGTTCGGCCTGTCACTGGGTGAATGCAGAATACAGGTGCAATCCCTTCAACATTAGGATTAAGCTTCTCGATCAGTTTGAGGTTAGCTTTGGCTTCTATCGCCTCGCCTTTTTGCGATTTAGATACCGAGTGTATCAATTCAAGCTTTTCTATCCATGCATTTGCTTTGGCCTCGATATCTGATTTCGAGTAATGACTCGTTGCATATTCAAAATCAGCGCTTAATACACCATCGACAACTTGGGCATTGATGACTAAAGGCGTCAACATGGTGTTGCCATCGGCTTGGTCACGCGAGTTTGACGACACTGGTTGACACCAATGAGCAAAACTATTGCCTTGATACTGCCCTAGGTAATTGAATGTTAGCTGCGCAGTTTGTTCTTCAGGCTCAGCGTCTAAGTAGCGCAGTCCATAGCCAATGCCTGAGTCTTGGCTCAATTGTGCCATACGCTTAGCGATATCGTCTCGAGAATCTGAGGCATTCAAAGTCATTAGATATAGGCTCGTCATCCAGCCCACCATGCGGCTGAGCTCTAAACCTTCAAATACAGATTCGTCGCGACCATGACTTTCTAGATACACGCTTTGAGTCTCTTCGCTGCTTCCCATGATTGCTGTCAAAGCAGAGACGAGTTCAACTGTGATATTTTCAGTACTCAGTAAAGCTGACGTCAACTCTCGGCTTAGCGCTACCTTTTGTGAACGCTTGTTGCCATAGATTGCTTTAGCGTGTGTATTTTCCGCATGGAAAGCTTGTTCATCCCAAACGGCTTTTCTAGCTTTGCCTTGTTCTGTTGATGCCCATTTTTTGAGACTATTCACCGCCATATCCATCGAGGTGTAAACAGGCGGTAGCTCAACTGTTTTGGTTGAGTTTTGGTCGCTAGAAAGCGTTTGCTGATAGGCACGCCATAAATCATCCATCAGGACTCGCCATGAGACGCCATCTACAGCCAGGTGATGAATTACAATCATCAAGCGAGGTTTATGCCCCTCAATTTGAGCGTACCCTGCCTGAATCAGTCGGCCCGCTTCGATATCAAGGCTTGTTTGCAACTCGTGAGCGAACACTTCGAATTCTTCTAAGCTGTTTAGCTGAGTTTTCCATAGAAGATCATGGGTAACATTCTCGACGTATTGCTGCTGCCATTTACCCTCATTTTGAGAAAATGACAATCTCAGCGCAGGATGGTGCTCTACTAACCCTTTGAGCGCAGTATCCAGTGCCTGAATATCCATATCCTGCTTCAACTCAACACACACATGTTGGTTCCAGTGGTTTGGCTGAACAAAGTTTTGCGCCATGAAATGAGCCTGAATTGGCATCAGACCAAATGGTTCTTTTGGTAACTCTCTTTGCTCTTGCTCAACCGCTGCTTCAAGTACTTGTGCTAACTCGCTCAGTACTGGCGCTTGGAATACTTGCTTTGGAGATACGTTGAGGCCTGCCAGTTTCAATTTACTCACCAGCTGAAGGCTCAATATAGAATCCCCACCTAACGCAAAGAAGCTATCTTCTCGGCTGACAAAATTAATACCCAGTAGCTCTTGCCAAATCTCAGCAAGGAGAGTTTCTTTCTCACCTTCAGGTGGCAAACCTTGCGACAACTCAGATTTGAATTCTGGCTCCGGCAGCGCTTTTCTATCTACCTTACCTGCTGGAGTTAATGGCAAATCATCTAGCACCACGAGATGCGCTGGAACCATATACTCAGGCAAATGCTCTGCAAGCTCAGATAATATCAAAACGCTATCAGACTTGTTTGCATCAGCGCCATGGAGATATCCCACAAGGTGAGTCACAGAACCATGACGATGCGCCACAACCACGCAAGTCTCGACACCGGATATTTGCTGAAGCCTTGATTCAATCTCACCCAGCTCGACTCTGAATCCACGGATTTTTATCTGTTGGTCAACACGGCCAAAATATTCCATGACACCGTCTTCTCGCCAACGAACTAAGTCACCAGTGCGATACATACGCTCGCCATTATTGCTAAATGGATCCGGCATAAATCTCTCAGAGGTCATATCCGGCTTACCCAGATAGCCACGTGCGAGGCCGACTTCTTCACCAATGTACAACTCTCCGACTGCGCCTTCGGCAACTTGATTAAGCAAACCATCTAACACATAAAGCCTACGAGCCCCAACAGGTTGACCGATAGGTGCATAGGCACTGGTCAGCTTATCCTGTGGATAAGCACGCCAGATCATTGGTGTCACCACGGTTTCTGTTGGCCCATAACCATTGATAATACGTGGTGGATTTACAATAGATTGCAGGCGGTCATAGGTTTCACGGGTAAAGGCTTCACCACCCAAAGTCCAAGAACGTACATTCAACTGAGGCTGAGTCGTCTCAATCCAGTCCAATAAAGGACCGACATAACTTGGAGGGAAACAGGCTATCGTAATCCCTTCCTGTTTGAGGACATCACAGGTTTTCTCTGCACTCCACAGTTGTTGATCGCGAATCACCAAACGAGAACCAAACGCCAATGGCACTGTCCAGCGCTCTACTGCTCCATCAAAACTGATTGAAGCAAAGTGGAGTTCAACGTCATCTTGCGTCATCCCATACTGAGCCCCAATCGTTTGCACATGCATACTCAGGCCATCATGGGCAATCGCCACGCCTTTCGGCTTACCCGTCGACCCTGAGGTGTAGATGATGTAAGCCAACTGCTCTGGCAATAGTTTCGCTTCTGGCTTGACTTTTGAAAGCCCTTGCCAATCTAGCGCATCCATATAAAGCGGTGAAACTGAAGCCGCCTGATCCGAATGTGAGAAGACGTGCGAATCAATCTCTTCCCAACGTGAGCGCAATGATTGCTCGCTGATAACCAAGCTCGCAGCTGAATCCTCAATCATGTAAGCCAATCGGTCGGTCGGATAATCAGGGTCAAGTGGTAGAAACGCCCCACCAGCCTTCATAATGGCGATCATCGCTATGATCATTTCGTAGCCGCGCTCAAAAAGAACGCCCACAGCTTGATCTCGAACGACGCCCTGCTCTACTAACTGGTTTGCCAGCTGGTTCGACTTTTCTTCCAGCTGTTTAAACGTGACACTTTGTTGACCGTGTTTTAATGCAATGGCTGACGGTTGCTCAATACCCTGTAGGTCGAACAACTCAGTGACGGGTTGATAACGCCACTCACCTTCTGGCTGCGACAGTTGCGATAATCTGGTAAGTTGAACCTCATCCAGTGATTTAAGCGCAGCCAATGGTGTATTCAGGTTTTGCTCTGCTTGTGAGGCCAACAGGTTCAGAGTGCTAATAAGCGAAACCATCATCTCGGGGTCGATACGATCTTTGGCATAGGTCAGCGTTACCTGAGTACCGCTCGAAGATTCCAACACATCCAAAGCAACATCAAACAGGGCGAAGTTGCCTTTAAGCGCCAGCGGCTTTACCGCTACACCCGGAGCAAACTCGACCGACTCGGTTTGATTGACCTGATGATTAAACAACACTTGAAAGTAAGGCGTTTCGCCAACCAACCTTTCCGCCAACAATGAAGAAACCACACGATCAAACGGCAATAGTTGATGTTCCTGAATCTCTAGCACTTTGCTGTGAGCTCTAGTCATGATTTGACCAAAGCTCTGCTCAGGTTGTACGTTTTGCGAAACCACATTAGTGTTGACGAAAAACCCAATAACGTCAGATACTTCTGGTCGGGCGCGGTTAGCCATTGGCATACCAATATTGATATCGTTACGTCCTGTCAACTTGAACAGCGCTGCCTGCCAAATGGCTAGCCAAAAACTCGAAGTGGTGACGTTATTTTGCCTTGCAAGGCGTGCAATGCGTTCAGAAACATTACCATCAAATTTTAGGCTTACCTGCTGTGCTTCTCGACGCTGATTAGGTGCAATATCGCCCGTCCACTCAAACAATTTTTGCGGCTGCTTCTCACCCAGCTCTTGCTGCCAGAATTGAAGATCCTCGTCCCCTTTGCCCGCTTTTAGTAGTGCATCCTGCCAGACAGAAAAGTCACTGTACTGGATACTCAATGGCTCTAGATACTCACCCTGATAGGCGGTGACCAGATCCCGCATAAATAATCCGATAGACCAGCCGTCAGATACTATATGGTGCATCACGATGATCACATGGGTTTTGTCTTCAGATGCACGAATACACGCCATTCGCACTGGCATCTCATGAAGCAAATCAAACGGCTTAGCGATAAATTCCGCTGTCCATTCGCCCAGCTGACTTTCCGTTAAGTGCCTAGCATCTTTAAGCTCAACGTGAGCAATACAGTGCTGGTCAACATGTTGCTTCGGCTCACCTTGGTCCGAAACAACAAAGCGCGTTCTTAGGGCGTGGTGTTTACTCATGACACCAGCAAGCGCCAGTTCCATTTTATCGGTTGAGAGCTCACCAGCTAGCTCAAAACCACCACTGATATGGTAAGCACTATTACCAGCATCAAGCTGATAAATGTCCCAAAGTCTTTTCTGCGCCGGAGAAAGAGGCACATCACGCACCTCCTCTGCTGGGACAATCGGTAACTTTTCGAAACTCATTCCTTTGGCGTCAAGAAAAGCGATAAATTTCGCCTGCTCTTGCTCACCAAGGTTTAGAAAACGTTTTGCTAATGCAAATTTGTCTATTTTTGGTTTTTGTTGTGCTTTTAAGTTTGATTCTTGGGTCATAACAATTCCAACTCGTCCATTAGTGCTGCCATGGCGTCGAGTTCATCCTGTTCTTGTTCATTGTTTGCCTGATACTGAGATTGAAGTGCATCCGTTAACGCCTGTAGCGTCCCAGCGGCAAAGAAGTCTTTTAATGAGATCGCCAAATCGAGCTCTTTTTGTGCTTGAGCGACGATACGTGTGGCTAACAGAGAATGGCCTCCGAGCGCAAAGAAGTTATCGTCTAAGCCCACTTTTTCTGAGCCAAGGACTTGCTGCCAAGTGTTGGCAAACCAGATTTCCAGTTCACTCTCTGGGGCGCGATATTCCACCTTAGTCCACTCTGGAGAAGGCAACGCTTTGCGATCACGCTTGCCATTTGGTGAAAGAGGCATTTCATCCAGTGCAACGTAGATGGCCGGAACCATGTAGTCTGGAAGGTGGTCATTCAAGTGCGCTTTAGCAGCGGTTTCTTTTTCTGAATTCCACTCACCGCAAACCACGTAAGCGACAAGCTGCGTACCTGTTTGATGTTCATAAGCAATGACTGCCGATTCATCGACGTCATCGTACTGGTTGAGAACATTTTCAATTTCTTCCAGCTCAATACGAAGTCCACGAATTTTTACCTGATGATCCAATCGACCCAGATATTCAAGTCTGCCATCTGGCATGCGAACTACTTGGTCACCGGTGCGGTACATACGAGAACCAATGTTCCCATCTTGCTCGCACCCAAACGGATTTGGCACAAAGCGATCGGCGGTCAAATCCGGTCTGGATAGGTATTCACGCGCGAGACCAGCACCCGCTAGGTATAGCTCACCTGGGACGCCGACTGGCACTGGATTCCAACAATCATCCAATACATGAAGCTGAGTGTTGCTAATCGCGTGACCAATCGGGATGCGTTTACCGATAGGTAATTCGCATTGCCAGTAAGTCACGTCAATAGCCGCTTCAGTCGGACCATAGAGGTTATGCAGCTGACAATCTGGCGCACCCGTCAACACTTTTTCGGTCAACTCAGCAGGCAACGCTTCACCGCTACAAATAATACGGCGCAGGCTGCTGCACTCTCCAATATCCGTCTCACTTTCAAAAGCATGAAGCATTGAAGGAACGAAATGGATCGTCGTTACGCCCTGCTCTCGAATGGTGCTATGCAATAGCTCAGGTTGTCGGTGATGATCTGGCTCAGCAATCGCTAGTCTTGCACCATACATAAGTGGCCAGAAGAACTCCCATACAGAGACATCAAAGCTAAACGGTGTTTTCTGGAGAACACAGTCACTGGCATCTAACTGATACTCGTTTTGCATCCAAGCCAAACGGTTGTGCAGTGCCGACTGGGTATTTACCACGCCTTTTGGTAGTCCTGTAGAACCGGAAGTAAAGATGACATACAGCGACTGTTCAGCCTGCCAATTTACCACCGGAGCCACAGTGCTCTGCTCGTTGACTTGCTGTAAGATCTCAGCCTGATTTAGCGCCACATACTGACATTGAGGATTTTCTGGCCATTGTGGCAAGGTCTCACTATCGGTCAGTAAAATGGATACATCCGCAGACTCAAGAATATAATTCAAACGTTCTGCTGGATAACTTGGGTCCAATGGCACATAAGCACCACCAGCACGAGTAATCGCGTGTAAGCCAATCACTAGTTCAAACGAACGCGGTAAACCAAGGCCGACTCTGGTTTCTTCGCCCACACCTTGTTGACGTAGCCACTGAGCCAACTGATTCACTTTGCAGTCGAATTCAGCGTAAGTCATCGACTGCTGCCCCATGGACAAAGCAATCGCCTCAGGTGTGCGCTTTGCTTGAGCTTCAACAGCGACTGGTGGAGGAAGCATTTCACCCCAAGATTTCTTCGTCGCGTTGAATGCTTCAATTTGTGCGAACTCGTCAGAATCAACCAACTTGAGTTCAGACAGCATCGCGTTAGGATTCAATGCAACTTGTTCAAGCAGCTTGAGCCAGTGACCAAGTAACGCTTCGACAAACGTATTATCGAATACTGGTGCTGCATAGTTAACAAAACCACTCCATTCACCGTCATCATAAGCCTGAACATCTAAGCTTAATTCTAACTGAGCCGCGACCACGCCCGGATCAAACGCTTCTGCTTGTAATCCTCCCCATTCAGTGAGAATTGAGCGCTCAATACGTTGGAAGTTGAAACTCGTCTGGTACAACGGATGGTGCTGCAAATTACCCGTCACACCAAGAGACTCTACCAATACTTCAAATGGCACATCCTGATGGGTCAACGCCTGCTCGGTAAAACGTTTTATCTCATGGAGCAGATTGTCGTAACTCATCGCAGCATCTAACTGCGCAGGGACCACCAAATTGTTGATGAAGCAACCTTGCATCTGCTGAGTATCTGGTTGTGTTCGGCCTGCAACCGGGATACCGACTCGAATTTCATCACGCCCAGAATACTTGTGAAGCAATAAGTGCCACAGGCTTAACATAACGTTAAACGGGGTCGTTGCACTTTGTGCAGCAAGAGTTTCAATCTCGTTGACCTGCTGCTTGGTCAGAGTGAAATGATGACGCTGACCGGTAGTTTCTAGCTGATCTCTCGCGACATCGCTATGGAGCACAAGCGGCTCAATATCTTTTGCTAACGCCTCTTTCCACCATGACAGTGATTCTTTGGCGCTATCTGATTTTAACCATTCTTGCTGCCAGCTAGCGTGATCGGCGTAATCCAGTGCATCAGTCTCAATGTTTGATTCAATCTGACCTGAATGACCGTACGACGAATAAACAGCCGACAGCTCTCGAACTAGGTTTTGAATCGAAATGCCATCAGAGATGATGTGATGGACAACCAGAAGTAACTCAAATTCCTGTTCTGAATGCTTTATTGAGTACGCTCTCAATAGTAAAGGCGATGACAAATCAAAAGCTTCACCGATCCAGTTGAGGCGCTGAGCCTCTAGGTCGAAGAACTCATCAGCTGAGTATTCTGGTAATGCGAAATGACATGCGTCGTCATCAGAATGGATAGACTGCATCAGCTCGCCATCCACCTGCACGAAGCTGGTACGCAGAGCCTCATGGCGGCTAATCACAGTGCGCAACGACTGCTCTAGCCACTCTCTATTCACTTCACCTTTTAACTTAAGGCCAAGCGGCATGTGATAAGCAGAGCTTTCAGGCATCAGCTGTTGAACAAACCATAAACGCTTCTGCGAAGCACTTACTGGCATGTATTCCATGCGCGGCACTGCTTTGATCTTGACTGCAGGTTCTTTGAGTGACGTACACTGAGTTGCCATCACATCTAATCTTGGAGAATCAAAGACACTCTGTAGTAAAAGACGAATCTGGTGTTTTTGCTGCAAACGTCCAACTAGCTGGGTAGCAAGTAATGACTGACCACCCAGAGCGAAGAAATCATCATTACGACTAACTCTCTCCAGCCCAAACAAGGCTTGCCATTCTTGTGCCAGAAGCTGCTCAATCTCACCTTCTGGTGCTTCATAGGCTTTGTGCTGAACATGATTATCAGGCTGCGGCAGTTTTTTCTTGTCGACTTTACTTGCTGGCGTCAACGGCATCGAATCCATGACCACAAGCTGTGAAGGCACCATGTAGTCAGGTAGTACTTTCGCCATTTGAGCGAGAATATCATCGCCGTTTATTAGGTCAGCCTGACCTTCTATGTAACCGACCAAGTATTTTCCAGCTGAACCTTCAAAGGCGGTGACAGCACTCAGTTTACTGCCACTGATGCTCTGTATTCGTGACTCGATTTCACCTAATTCGACACGGAAGCCTCGAATTTTTATTTGGTCATCTGCTCGACCCAGATACTCCATTACGCCATCTTCGCGCCAGCGAACTAAGTCGCCAGTGCGATACATGCGCTCTCCATTATTCGCGAATGGATCGGGAACGAAACGCTCGGCCGTTAAGTCTGGACGATCAAGATAACCGCGAGCTAAGCCAACTTCTTCACCAATGTACAATTCACCACTGACACCAGAAGGAACTTGACGAAGGTCGCTATCCAATACATACAGACTACGTGCACCGACAGCAGTACCGATAGGGGCATAAGCACTTTCTAGCGGTGTTTCAGGATAAGCCTGCCAGATCATTGGCGTCACGACTGTTTCCGTCGGGCCGTACCCGTTGATAATACGCTTCGGATTCAGTACCTGCTGAAGCTTGAAATAGGTCTCTCGTGTAAAGGCTTCACCACCCAGAGTCCAAGAGCGTACCGCTAATGTTGGCTGTTCAACCTCAATCCACTCTAGCAGTGGTCCAACATAGCTTGGCGGGAAACACGCGATGGTCACGGCTTCACGCTCAAGCACTTCACATGTCTCTTGCGCACTCCAAAGCTGCTGATCTCGAATCACCAACTTTGAACCGAAGGCCAGAGGCACAGTCCATCTCTCTACTGCACCATCAAAACTGATCGAAGCAAAGTGCAGCTCGACGTCTTGTGGCGTCATGCCATATCGTTGGCCAATGGTTTGAACATGCATGCTCAGACCAGAATGAGAAACACACACACCTTTCGGTTTACCCGTTGACCCGGAGGTATAAATCACATACGCCAGCTGCTCTTCTAAAATTTCAGGGCGATTTAAAAGAGGTTGCTGAAGGTCGATATCGGAATACGCAATGATATTATCTCGCTGACAAATCTCACGTGCTAATTGTTGCGAACTGTCATCTGAAATTAACCATTGTGCGTCGCAATCTTCAACCATATAGGCCAGTCGATCTTGAGGGTATGAAGGATCTAAAGGTAAGAATGCAGCTCCGGATTTCAAAACACCGATCATTGCCACCAGCATGTCTGCACCACGAGCAAACATTACACCAACCCGTTGGTCTCGTTGAATGCCGCGTGCGATTAGCTCAGCTGCCACACCATCACTGAAGTTATCCAGCTGTTGGTATGTCAAAGCAAGCCGTCCAGTGCCCTTGGTTGATAAAACACTTCCCCCGAGAGGATTCGCCACAAGCGCTTCACTATCTGGTTGAGCAATCACCTGCTCTTTTAACAGTTCAGTGTAGGGTTTGTAAGCCCAAGGTTCAGACGCTTTAATATGATCAGACAAACGAGACTGTTGCTTAGCGTCCAATACATCAATATCACTCAGATTATGAGCCAACTTATCGACAAGCTGCTCAAGATAATGAGACGTCGTTGCTGACAGCGCATCAATATCTGACTGTGAGAATTTCGCTGAGTCGTACGCAAACACAATACGTAATGATTCACCTGGCAATACCGCCAGCGTTAACGGGTAATGCGTAAACTCATAGCTGTCAGGCTCGCCAATCTTAAGGCCAGTTTCACTAAACAGGCTCTCATCCAATGGATAGTTTTCAAACACCACCAACGAATCAAACAGATTCTCACCAGCAAGTGGAGATTGTGCTTGTACCTCTGACAGAGAGACATGGCTGAATTCACGCTGCGCGCTCGCCTGCTCTTGTATATCGGCAAGCCATTTACCGGTTTTCGCCTGCCAGTCCACCATTGATGTAACAGGCAAGGTATTAATAAAGAGCCCAACCATGGCTTCACTGTTTGCCAGTGACGATGGTCGACCCGCAACCGTATTGCCAAAAACAGGCTGAGACTGGCCCGTGTAACGTTGAAGTGTCAGTAGCCATGCGCCTTGAATGAGAGTGTTTAGCGTGATGCCAGATGACTTCAGTTGAGACTGCCAACCACTTAGTGCCTCAGCACTGAAGTCCACGTTGTGGCGCACATGCCCTAGTTTATCTTTGTTCGAACCGTATTGTTCAACCAACATTGTTGGCGCTTCAACACCATTCAGATAACCACGCCAGTACTCTTGAGCACTTTCTGGCTCTTGCTGTACAACCCATTCTAAATAGTCAGCAAAATCATGGCTGACAACAGGCAGGCTCATATTTTGGTAGTGAGCAAACAGTTCGCTAAGTAGAACACCGGTGCTCCAACCATCCATCAGAATGTGGTGGATGGTGAAGATACAAGCGATCTCATTGTCGCCCGTTGTCACAAGATCTACTCGCCACAAAGGTTTTAGCTGCTGGGCGCTCGCATCTTGCTCCAGTTCAAAACCTTGCTCAATAAGCGAACGTTTATACGATTCTAGATCAAAGCCTACTTCCTCTCGCCCATCAAAGACTCTGCTCGTGATAGGAAGGTCATCCCATACATACAGATGTGCCTGACCTTCTACTTGATGCAGCGTACTACGTAGAATCGAATGACGCTTCATCAAGGCTTTCCAACCCTCTTCTAATTGAGCAGCGTCAGCTCCCGATATAGGCAAGGTAATCTGGTTGACGTAGGTACTGGTGTCTTGCGATAGCTGAGCGTGGAAGTACAAACCTTGCTGTAGCGTAGACAACGGTAGAATTTGATTCGGAAGTTGATGAGCGCTACCACTTACATGGCTTAGCGTCACGAGACTCAGATTAGTGTTTGGCGCATCAGCTTGTGTCAAAACGGCGGAGTTAGACGTGCAATGTTCCGTCACTGCTTTGATTGCCGCTTCTAAGTGATGAACATACGCATCACACTCAGATTTCGACAGAGCAGAAAGTGAGAACTCCAAATCGACGTCAAAGCCATCATCAGTTTCGCTGATATTCAGTACAATTGCGGCATCAGCTATAGCGTCTTCTGGTCGCCATAGGCCAAACTCACCCAGTTCAGCCTCTTTCACGTCAGCCTGCGTTGCTCGGCCTAGGAAGTTAAATAGTACATCAACATTGTCTTGATACTGCCATTGCTGCTGAACAACACCCGCTGAGTAACTCAAGCCACCATCGGTGATTGCATGTGAGCCATCTTTTACACTCGCTAACAGTTCACTAATGCCGTCACTCAACACAACTTTTTGTGGGAACAGCGCAGTATGCCAGTTAACACTGCGTGAAAGATCTAATCCAAACGACTCACTGAATCGACCATGGCTTTCGCGATGAATGACAATCTCGTTTGCAGAGGTTATTTGTTTTACTGCAAGCGCAGACAATGCCATCAAAGTCTGCTCCTTGCTCATTCTGGCAAAGGCTTGAGTCGATGTAAGCAGTGGCTCGGCGATCTCTTTGGCTATATGGTAACTGTGCTTATGAATTCCTTTACTTTTGCCTTCCTTAGCTGAACCTTCAGCAAAAGCAGGTTCTGCTCGCTGAGCATTCCAGAATTCGGACTGTTTATGACTGATATGAAGATTCTCTAGAGCCTCATACCAATCAGCCTGATTGTGAGTTTTTGAAGCGAAGGCATAAGAGTTAACACCCATTTCTTGCTGATAACTGCCCAGCAAATCTTGAATAAGCACAGGCCAAGAAAGCGCATCAATGACAAGGTGGTGAACGGCAACCAGCATTTCGCCCGTCTCGACGTTTAAGCCGACAGACAATTGCTTACCAACAGACGGATTAATCGTACTCTGCACAGCATTGGTGTCTATCTGCTCTGCATAAAGGTTGAAGGCAAAATCTGCACTAGGAACATATTCAGCTAGATACTCTACTGTGTCAGATGTTGTTGCATTAGGAGCTTCGAAAGAAAGACGCAAACCGTCGTGATGTTGCACCACTTGCTTGAGTGCTCGAACAATCGCGTCTGCATTAACCGGAGTTGGCAAGTTGAGTTTTGCGTACTGGTTACATAGTTCAAGCTGGCCATTCTTATCTAGCTTGTTTTTGTTAGAATAGCCACGTTCAACGAATCGCTTCTGCATTGGTAGCAAGGCTACTTTGCCATTCAGCTCACCTTGTTCAGCTGGTTTGATTTGGCTATCGAGAACACATAACGCCATTTCACCAAGTATAGGGTGGTCAAACACTTGCTTTGGTGTCAGCATCAAACCTCGCTGACGAAGCTTACCTACCATTTGTAGCGCAGTAATTGAATCTCCACCAAGTGCAAAGAAATGGCTGTCAGAACCAATGGACTCTAGTTTAAGGAGCTCACGCCATAATTCAGCCAGTTGATGTTGAATGTCCCCTTCCAGCGGTGCACCCGCTTTTCGTTCTTCATCCCAAACCGGTGCGGCAAGTTGCTTGCGATCCACCTTACCAGCAGGTGTCAGAGGAAGTGTCTGGCTAACAATGATACGTGACGGCACCATATAATCTGGCAATTGGGAGGCTAATTCTATGCGCCATTGAGATTCAGATTGTTGCTCTGTTTCACTCAATTGAACATAACCAACTAGGCGCTTTCCTGTCGGCGACTCGTGTGCGACGACGGCGCAGAACTCAGCGTTAGCAAGCGTCTGTAGGCGAGATTCAATCTCTCCGAGCTCAATACGGAAACCACGAATTTTTACTTGCTGATCGGCACGGCCAAGGTATTCAACAACACCATCTTGTCTAAATCGAACCAAATCACCAGTGCGATACATACGCTCGCCGTTAGCGGCAAATGGATCCGGTATAAAACGTTCTGCGGTCAAGTCAGGTCGTTTCAAGTAACCACGAGCAAGGCCAGATTCCATGCCAATGTACAGCTCTCCAACCGATCCAAATGGTACCTGCTTAAGGTTCTCATCCAGCACATACAACTTACGGTCACCTACAGGCTGACCAATCGGCGCGTACGAGCTTTCCAGTTTATCTTCTGGATAAGCACGCCAGATCATCGGAGTAACGACGGTTTCTGTCGGGCCGTAACCATTGACGATACGAGGTGGATTCACCACCCGTTGAATTCGTTCAAACGTTTCTCGGGTAAATGCCTCACCACCCAGTGTCAATGAGCGTAAAGATAAGTCTGGCTGAGTTTGTTCAGCCCAATCTAGCCAAGGTCCTGCATAACTTGGCGGGAAACAAGCGATGGTGACGTTCTCGTCGACCAATACTTGAGTCGTTTTTTCTGGTGTCCACAACTGTTGGTCACGAATGATAAGTGTTGAGCCAAACGCCAGTGGCACAGTCCAACGCTCAACAGCACCATCAAAGCTGATAGAGGCAAAATGCAGCTCTGTGTCTTCAGGTGTCATGCCATACTGCTCGCCAATCGTCTGGACGTGCATTGTCAGTCCGCGATGACTGACTGCCACGCCTTTAGGCTTACCTGTTGAGCCAGAGGTGTAAATCAAATACGCCAACTGGTCTAGATTGATCTCTCGATAGGAACACTCAGCAAGCTCAATCACTGGAGCTTCAGCTGCTAACAAAGATTCAATAACAATACACTCTTGAGCACTTTTAGAGCTTACGAAAAGATCTTGAGTCTTTTCCAACAAGTGCTGCTGAGTCAGTAACTGCTGAGCTTCACTGTCTTCAAGCATAAAGCTGATGCGCTCCGCTGGATAACCCGGATCAAGCGGTAGGAATGCACAACCTGCTTTCATGATGCCCAGCATGGCGACTAGCATATCGGTGCCACGCTCCATCATCACACCGACAACTGCTTCAGCTAGCACTTTTCTTTGACTCAGTGAATGTGCAACTAAATTCGATTGAGCCTCTAGTTCTGCGTAAGTCAGCGTTTTATCGCCATGTTTTAAAGCAATTTTTTCAGGACGCAGTTTTGCTTGCTCAGTCACCAGTGCCATAAAGGTCACTGGGTTCCACGCTTGTTGAACCTCGCCATGTTGGTTTAAACGAAGCGTATCCTGTGAGGAAAGCGTTTTCAGCTGCGATAGTTTTTGTTCAGGGGTAGCACAGAATTGTTTTAAAATACTTTTGTAGCTTTCGAGAAAGTTGTCTATTTGACTCGATGTAAACTTCTCTTTTGCATAGACTAATCTGATCGCTAGCTCATCACCTGTAATCGCATCTAAAACAAGCTCAAAAGGCGTTTCCGTTACAGGGAATTCCTCAAAAACTCCCTCTACACTGTGCGTTTTAATATTCAGGTTATGACCATGACTACGATAGTTAAAAGCGGCAGTTGGTAAAGGCATACCACCAACCAATTTTTCTATTGGCAGATGTTCAAATTTGAGTGCGTTACGTAAGTTAGATTTAGTCTTGTGTAGTACGTCAGACAAAGTTAAATCCGCCGACGCCTGAACACCTAAAATTGCATTGTTGACATAAAAACCTATGTTACGTCGGTTGGCCGAATTCCTGTTTAACGCAGGAACATTAATCGCGGGGTGTGCGTGATTCGCATAGCTAGCTAGGGTTAACAGCATAGCTGCTGACAACACTTCAAATCGAGTAATACCATGTTCTTTGGCAACTTTTGCCACCGCGTCTGACTCTTTCTTACTCAACGAATCTTCAACATGCCCAGCCTGGTAAGCATTTTTCTGAACGTCGTTACTCACTGGCAACATACATGGCTCATGACTCATTAGCGCAAGATTTTGCCATTGTTTTTGATCTTCGCTCAAATCAACAAGCTGTTGTTCAGTTGCGAAGGCTTGATAGCTTTGTCCACGGGGTTCGCGAAGCGTTTTACCAGATAGGCTGTCAATAACAGCTTTGACTAATAGCTGGAGTGACCAAGCATCTACGATAATATGATGAGCAGCGATACAAACAGCGAACTCGCCTTCACTCACCTGATACAAAGCTAACCGATAAAGAGGGGAAGCGACCAAATTATATGGTTCGCGAACTTTTTTCAAAGCGTCTTGATAAGCAAAACTCTTAGGGTCAGAATGCTCGCGGGCATCAATGTACGCTATGTAAGGGGATTGAAGCCTTGCTATTTGTGCAGGTTGTCCGTCTTTCTCTTCAATTTCCAAATGAACAGCGCTATGAAGTGACAGTACTGATTTGAAAGTATCGACTATTGTTTCTTTACTGAGTTCTTTCCCCGACAACCACAAAAGCCCGCCAGTATTATAAGCAATACTTTCTGGCATCAGTTGCTGGAACAACCATAGACGTTGTTGAGAATGAGATAGTGGGCTCCAACTAATGTTTGCAGGAGCTATCGAGATATCATCCACTGACATGTGTATACCTAAAAACTTTTGAATGTTAGGTGTCTAGTCGACACCCAGTAGTGGTACCAATCCGGACAAATAAACCTTCAGATCATTGCGCAAAGCAATATCGCTAAGATCAAGCCTTGATTACAGCTAGCTTATTGAGCTACAGAAAGAATCTATAGCGATCCTCTCAGCGATTTTAACGAGCAAAACTGACCGAACATTTATTTTGGTTGGTATAGGCTATATGACGAGAATGTTCACTCGGCTAAAGCTTCACGTAAGCTCTTTGGACGCATGTCTGTCCACACTTCATTAATGTGGGCAAGGCATATTTCCTTGTTACCTGTTACCCCTACTTTCTTCCAACCATTTGGAATTGGATGGTAAGTCGGCCAGATGCTGTACTGCTCTTGCGAGTTTATAACGACGGTGAATTCTGTGTTTGGGCTGTCAATACTCATAATTTCCTCAACTGATTCGTTGTTTTTTATTGTTTTGATATTTGTCTAAGCGACGACACTTTCTACTGCTTGTTGAGCTTGTGATTTATCCGCAGTATCAAGTTCCGTCAGCTGTCCACTATCCATTTTGAAAATGCGATCGGCCGCATCGAAATAGCGGTCATCGTGGGTAATCGCAATCACAGTCACACCACGTTCTTTTAGTAGCGGCAATAACTGTTGGTAAAATACTTTTCTAAAGCGAGGGTCTTGATCTGCCGCCCATTCGTCGAGAAGCATGCAGCCTCGCTGTTCAGTAACGGCCATCAGTAACGCAAGACGCTTACGCTGCCCCTGTGAATAACGAACATCCGACAAGCGACCATTCTCTTGAGTCACTTTGTGGCTCATTTCCAGACGGTCCATCCACTCTTTGATATCGGCCTCTGGAACATTTTGGCCTTGTCCATTAGTGATCTGGTGGAACAAGTAGAAATCACTGAACACGGTAGAGAATTGCTGACGGTAGTCAGACCAATTGTGTTCTACCATCTGCTTGCCATTGAGGAGGACGTTACCAGAGTGCGGGCGATAGAGACCTGTTAGCAAGCGAGCAAACGTAGATTTACCGCTGCCATTACCACCTATGATGAAGATCATCTCACCTTGGTTAGCTTTGAAATTAATCGGGCCAACTTTAAATGGCTGATCATCTCCGTCAGCGCGATACTCATAAGTAACCTGTTGAAGGTCAATATAGCTAAAGGTATCAGGAGCCTTGTTCGCTTTAACAAGGTTTTCATTGTCACTTAAATCGAGCGATTCAAGTTTACGCATAGAAATATTGGCGCTAATCAGACCCGGTAACGCACCGACCGCTGCCATAAGCGGCATACGCATAAACAAAATAACTAATGCAAAGGTAGAAGCAACGTCAAAACCAGCCCAACCTAAACCCAGCGCCAGATAAAAGTTGAGACCAATCAGTGCCAGTACAATCGTGTTAGCCATGTTGGCAGCAAAACCGTTGTAGATGTCTGCTCTTGTGACTTCGTCTCGATAACCCGCGGCATTGGGACCAAACTCATCCTCAAAATAACGACGAGCTCGATTAGGGTTAAGCGATAGCTCTTTGCGTCCATCGATCAATGCCTGATAGTCGTGGTATAGCTTATCTTCGAGTTCACGAACCTGTCGAACATGGAAAGTGATACGTGTAACGAGTCCGTAGCCGATAACGCCCGTCGAACCGAGCATCAACAAACTGACGCCAAATAGTGGCAATGACAAGAAAGCCAAATAAGATAAGGCTACGACAGTCAATACCAATCCGTAAATCATTTCAGGCAGAGTGACAAAGGCGATGGTAATATTGCGAATATCCGTATTTAACGAAGCTAATACACCTGCGCTACCGACACCCTCAATTTGTTCGATATCAGTGTTGATCAGTTGTTTCACCAATTGGCACCGCTTGGCAAAGACAAATTGGTGGCCTAACTTATGAAGTGAAACCTGTGCAACCGTTGCAGTGACGAGCAGCAGTACTAATAATCCGGCAAACTGCCAGATAGCACTATGTACGCTCGTTGTTTGACTGAGAAGTTCATACTGTATGAATGCGATGACACCGATGCTAAGAAATGCACTGGTGACACTAAGTAAAATAACAAGCGCTAAGGCTTTGTATTGTTTATGAGCCAACTGGAAAAGTAACTTCATCCTAGTTCCATATATTAATTATTATTTTGATTATCATTATCAATAAAGAGCAAAGAATGGGGGAAATTTGAGCATCATTTCCCCCAATCGATTTTAGAGTCTACGAAGTCCCCACATTAGGTACATACCACCAATCAAAGATGCTACTAGACCTGCAGGAATTTCTTGTGGATACAACATCTGACGACCTAGCCAATCCGCCAATAGCATTAGACCCATGCCGACAAGTGAGGAACAGATAAGATGTTCACGAGCGCGACTAAACCCAAACAAGCGTGCTAAATGGGGAGCCATCAATCCAATAAAACTAAGGGGCCCAACAACTAATGTCGCGCTCACTGTCAGCAAAGCAACGAGCAACAACAATAAGCCTCTCGCCTGACTGACCTTAACACCCAGGGCACGCGAACTTGCCTCCCCTAGTGGCAGAATATCTAGCCATCGAGCGGTAACAAAACTCAGCCCTACTAGAACGATAGCAGCGACAGCCAAAGGAATAAGTGTTGCTTCGGTAACGTAATAGGTAGAACCAGAAAGCCACGCTAAAACTTGATAGCTTCGAGGATCTCCTCCCGCCAGAACAAAACTTTGTACTGCATTCATCAGTGCTGTAATAGCAACACCTGTCAGCAAAACACGCTCAGGCTGAAAGCCCGACTTGCGGTTGAGCAAAACAATCACAGACAGAGAGGCCAAAGCGCCTAACAGACCACCTAAGTACAAACCGATTAAGCTCACGCCAATACCGGAGAACATTGCGATAATTAGCCCCAAAGCCGTACCAGAACTGATACCTATCACTTCAGGACTCGCCATTGGGTTGCCGCTTAGCCTTTGGATAACGGTACCCGCGCAAGCAAGCATCACCCCAGCCAACGCTGCAGCGACTAATCTCGGCCATCGCCATTCTAATAGGTTCCACTCGCCAGAGGAGACTAACCATTGCCAACCTGAGCTCTGAATCGAAGTGGTACTAAAAACAAACAAAACAATGGGTAGTAAGATAGCAACTAAGGCGATCGCATTTCGATTGAGCGATTTCACTTGTTCACTATGGCGCGTCATCACTGTTTGCGTCTGTGTTTGACTGCGCATTGATAACCTAGGCAGCAGCCAAAGCAATAAAGGTGCGCCAAGTGCTGCCGTGGCTGCACCAGTAGGAATAATCATGGCGGCGATGCCCGGAAGCTGCTGAATAAGTAAATCTGTTAATGTCAGTAGTAAACCACCTAGCAGCATGGAAACGATTAGTTTGGGTACTAACCTATTGACACCTGTTGCACGAGTAATGGCTGGTGCCGCTAATCCAACAAAACCAATTACGCCAACCTTTGCAACTACCCAAGAAGTGAGTAGTACTGCTAACCCAAGACAGATTACCCGCAATTTAGCCAATGAAACGCCTAGACTCTTAGCGCCTTCTTCCGATAACTCCAGTAGAGTTAACGGCTTAACGAATATGAAAGAGATGCCGATCGCCAACGCTAATCTTGGTGCAAGGTAAGTAATATCTGCCCATCCAGTCTGAACAAGAGAGCCCGCGCCCCAAATCATTAAACCCGCTAACTTGTCTTGGTTCATCATCAGTAGAACCGTACTGACCGCTCCAAAATAGAGGTTGATCACTAGACCAGAGACAACGACGACGGTGGGTGATAAAGCACGACGCCAGGATAGTGCAAACACCAAGGCCATGGTACCGACACCACCAAGGAGCGCGATAAGAGACTTAGAAAAAGTCAGCAACCATGGAGCGTATAAGGTTGCCAACATCAGCGCAAAACTTGCACCACTCGCCACTCCTAAAGTTGAAGGAGAAGCCAGTGGGTTACGCAGAACTTGTTGCATCAAAACCCCAGCAGCGGCTAATGCAGCACCAGCAATTAATGTCGTAAAGAATCTAGGCCACCAAGTAAGATGAAGCTTAACGGATTCCGGAGACATCCAATCCGCTCGAAACAAACTGTTAATACCCGCAGAAAAATTACCTGATGTGTTTAATTGGAATCCAACGATTGCCAGAGTAAATGCCGCAAGTATCGCAACAAGACTTAGAGATAGCATTCTCATTGTGTTACCTCTTCAGTCAATGCAGCCGTGATCAGATTGGCAAAACGTAACGCGGAAGGCAGACCGCCAAAGCTCCAAGTCGGCTCAACCAATAATGAAGGGTGACCTGTTTGCTTAACTAAATATTGCCAATATTGATCTTGTACTAGGTGCTCTTTAACTCCTGCAGGCAGCGGCTCAATCACTACAATCTGCCCTTCGATACCCTGTAACTTGTCGATACCTGTTAAATTGAAGCCCCACGCATTTGTTTCTTTGTTCCAAGCGTTTTGAATCCCGAGTTGATTCAACGCCACTTTATAAATGCTGTTTTCCCCAAACACGCGCACATGCTTGGTATCCATAAACTGAACAAGTAACACCGGAGCAAGATTGGATGGCAGTTTGCTCTTAAGCGTTTTTAACTCTTGTTCGCTGTCTGCTATTAGATCTTCGGCTTGGCTTTCCACATGAACTTCTTTTGCCATACGACGTGTAAAATCCGTTACAGCCTCCCAGTTCACCTCTCCCACCTTGTACAAGCCCAGGACTTTCACTGGCGCAATACGAGAAAGCTGATTCTCGAGCGAAGAGAAGCGCGGAGAAAGAAAAATAGTGTCTAGCTCTAATTCTGAAAGCCTTTCTAGATTTGGCTGAGTTCTTAGCCCTACATCGACCGTTTCATCCGGAATCTTGGGGCTTCTGACCCAATCGTTGTAATCAGATTGCTGCGCAGACGCGACTGGCGTAATGCCTAGCGCAAGCATAGTTTCGGTTTGAGACCAGTCAATGGACATAACTCGCAACGGGATATCTGAATGCTTATCTTCCGCCAATGCGGGCGTCACCACTATAGACGCCAACAGGCAAAGAGTAGTAACTGCTTTAAAACCTAGCATGGCATTGCCACCGGATATCCTGCCGCATGATCGGCTATCTGCATTTTGATACCGTAGATATCGCGCAATTGAGTTTCAGTAAAGACTTCTGAAACCGAGCCTTGTGCAATCATCTTACCACTATGCAGCGCGACAATATGATCGCAGAACCGCGCGGCCATATTAATATCATGAATCACGATTAACACACCGAGTTCAAGCTCCGCCGCGAGCTTTTTGATGAGTTCAAGCATTTCGATTTGATGGGCAATATCAAGCGCTGACAAGGGTTCATCTAGAAGTAAATACTGCGTTCTTTGCGCCAAAAGCATGGCTAACCAAACTCGCTGCCGTTCACCGCCCGACAACGTATCCACAAGACGATCTGCGTACTTCGCGGTATCGGTCATTTGCATGGCATGTTCTATAAACTGTTTGTCTTGGCTCGTTAAACGCCCAAGTAAGCCGTGCCATGGGTAGCGGCCAAAACTGACTAAATCTTTGCCCGATAAGCTATCGGTTGGCGGAAGATGCTGAGGAAGATACGCAATTTGCTGAGCGAACTTTTTATCAGACCATTGGGAGATTGATTTGCCCTGCAACACGACATCACCGTTCGTTAATTTTTGTTGTTGGGCAAGAAGTTTAAGTAGCGTCGATTTACCAGAACCATTGTGGCCTACGAGTGCGTAAATTTTGCCAGGTTCAAAATTCATATCAAAATCTGACAGCAGCGCTCTGTCACCAACGCTAAATGCTAGCTTTCTAGCTTCGAGCATATCATTTCCCTTAAACTCTCTTTTTACATAGGGTTAATCAATAGAACACGACTGATTAACAAGGTGGAATTTATATAACAGTAAATACATAAATGCAAACCATTTTCATTTGCATTTATTGGTAATATTGTTAGGGTAATCCGCGGTTGTAAAAAGAGTGAGTTAGTAAAGAGCAATGGACAAACGATTGGCATCAGTTATTTTATCGAAAACATGGTTGTCCCTATGTCCAAACTATTCTTTTACCCTAGCGAACCGAAGCATCGATGTCTGCGTCGTTAAATTCGATACCTCGCAATTTTTGTTAGATTCGAAAATTTCACAGTGGCTACCGTTACAGATAAGGCAAGCCCATCATAAACGCCAAGCAGAATTCATAGCAGGTCGTGTTGCAGCTCACTATTCAATGAGTGCAATTGGTCAATATCAAGGCGTTGAAATCAACCCAGATCGCTCTCCGCTTTTCCCAGAGGCACTAAAAGGATCAATCTCGCACAGTCAAAACCTTGCTATCGCAGCAACAATTCCAAGTGAAGCGATTCCTGATACTTACTTAGGTATCGACATCCAGCACTGGTTTTCACATGAAGAAACAGAAGACGTCGCGACTCTTGTTTGCAAAGATGTAGAAATAGAAAGGCTGCAAGATACTCATCTTTCTTATCAGCAGAAAGTGACTCTGCTATTTTCTGCCAAAGAAGCGCTTTATAAAGCTATCTACCCACAGGTAAAAGAAGTCCTTGATTTTGATGTCGTTGAGCTAGTGGATGTAAGCACTGATCATTTAGTGTTTTCTCCATCACCTAGCTTACTAAGAAGGAAAGCCTTCCCTTTACTCCTATGCCACTACAAACCGTGTGAAAACTACGTCTTGTGCGTTGCCGAGGCGTGACAGGGACTACACCTCAACGAACGAATCCCTATGCAATGCTCGTTGTTATTGGGTAATGGTCCGATAGTTTTTCAACGACCACGCTCGGCCCACTTTTTATTTCTATAGATCTAGATGCGAACGCATCAAGGCTTGCGCCGCTATTGTGCGTTCTCCTTTTAAACGTATGAAGACTATAGATATCCGGACGATAACTTGTTCCAACATTTATGTTGTTTTCTTCCCCATTGAATAGGATGTTGAAATCTCCTCCCAACATATACTTACCATCTGCCCCAACCAAGGTTTTTGTAGCGTACACCAAACTGGCTGTAAGATCCGTACCTCCAACACCTCCCGATGTTGCGTGTATCGTCGATAACCAAACATCGCCAACCAATACACTTATAATCGGGCGGCCCGAGGTAGAAAGGTACGCTATATCGTATTTAGAGTGCTTATTTGTAATAATTGCCACAGAACACCTATTATTCAATGCTCCCGCTTGGAGTGACCCAATAACACTCTTTCCTGCAAATTGGGTTAGCGTAGCGATTGTCCCACACTCTTGTACCATAACGACATCATAATGTGCGCACATCGTCTTTAACGTCAGGTCTTTGTCTGCATTGCTCGCTACACCACCCTGCATATTCCAAGAGATTACTGAGATAGCCATTTATCCTCCAACTATATCCATCTGACCACACTCATTGCTCAATGAGAGAGTACGCTTAACCAACATCTTATTCAACATAACACATAAGGTGTACTAAAGTTGCTGGATGTGCGCAGTTTACGAGCTTCGGATACTAGCCTGATCGAGACTTGATACGCCGTCGTTAGAAGTAGTTCACTAAGAAATACCTTGTTGGGCACCTATTAGTTGGTTGTAGATTAAATAGCGGGCTTGGCTACAGTGGCATTCAAACCAATTGTTTGATTAGGACCAAACAACAAAAAGCCGCAGATGCGGCTTTTTAACTTTCTCCAAGAAACCTTAGTCCTATCTGCTAAGTTTCTGAACATACTTGTTTTTGTACACTTGGTGGTGCTGGCTCATAGTGACTTAAGCTCATGTTAAAGCTGCCTTCTCCTCCCGTTATTGAGCGTAATCGCCTTGCATAATCTTGCAGTTCATTAATGGGTGACTTGGCTTGCAGCAAGGTATAGTTCGCGTCAATCTGCTCTGTACCCTCAATTAAGCCGCGATTACCCGACAAATCTCCCGAAACATCACCGACATAATGGGTTGGTATCGCCAGTTCCATCTGCACAATCGGCTCTAATACAATCGGCCCCGCTTCTTGGACTGCTTTCAAAAAGGCTTTCTTACCCGCAATCACAAAGGCGATTTCTTTCGAATCAACCGAATGGTACTTGCCGTCAAACACCGTCACCTCAATATCTTTGATCGGATTCCCTGAAATCGCTCCTTCTTCTAACGCTTGCTTAATTCCCTTTTCAACCGCTGGAATAAGCGCGGTAGGAATCGCACCGCCAACCACTTTGTTAATGAACTGAAAGCCTGAACCTCGCTCAAGTGGCGCAACTTTTAACTGTACTTCACCAAACTGCCCTGCACCGCCGCTTTGCTTTTTGTGACGATACTGAGCTTCGGCGGGTTTAGTAATGGTTTCGTAGTACTCGACGCTAGGCTGACCGGTTTCGACTTCAAGTTTGTAGACCGATTGCATCTTCTCTAACGCCACCTTAAGGTGGAACTCCCCTTGACCGCTGATGATGGTCTCATTGGTACGCGCTCTATGTTCAATCCTCAATGAAGGATCTTCACTCGAGATCTTGTTCAGCACATCACTAAGCTTTTGTTCATCTCCACGTTTGATCGGCTTCAAACACAGTGAATACATCGGCTGTGGGAAGTTAAGTGTTTTTAGCTCAACATCATCTTCGTCATGAGAATCATGCAAAATAGAGTCAAACTCTAGCTCATCCACTTTCGCCAATACGCAAAAGTCGCCTGCTAATGCTTGGTGGATCTCAGTACGTTCTTTACCTTGCAGCTGGTATAAGTGGCCAACTTTAAAGGCTTTATTACTCTCCCCGACATAGAGCTGGCTGCCCGCATTGATCTCACCTTGGAAAACGCGAACGTAGGCAAGTTTGCCCATATAAGGATCAACGCTGACCTTATAAACGTGCGCGACGGTGTGCTCTAATGTTTCGCAGTTCACTTTTACTTTGTTGCCGTTTTTCTCTAGCAAAGGTGGATTGCCTTCATTTGGCATCGGCATAATTTCAGACAGAGTTCTAAGTAGTAGATCCACTCCTGCGCCTGTCTCGGCTGAGACAAAACAAATTGGGATGATATGCCCGGTTCTTAAAGCCTCTTCAAACGGGTCATGCAGTTGCTGCGGCGTGAGCTCCGAGCCTTGCTCTAAATAGAGTTCCATTAACTCTTCATCAACCTCAATCACTTGATCGATAAGTGTTTCATGAGCCGCTTCGACATCGTTGATAAACGTTTCTACATTCATGTTTGGCTCAAAGAAACAATCAACCACCGCTTTTCCATCACTGGTGGGCAAGTTAATCGGCAAGCAGTAGTCACCAAATTTATCGCTGATTTCATCCAGTAGCTGAGAGAGTTGACTCGCCGCAACATCAAGCTTATTGATTATGATCATTTGGCATTTTTTCTGCTCTTGGGCAAAAGCAAATAAACGTTGAGATGTTTGAGTGATAGGCTGTTGAGGGTCGATGATAAGCGCTGAGGTTTCTACTGCGGGAAAGACACTTAGCGCCCGACCAAGCAATTCATTTTGCCCCGGAGTGTCAATGATGTTCAGTCGATGCTTGTCATAGCGCATAGTCACAGGGGTGGCTTCGATACTATGTTGATACTGAATCGACTGAGCATCAAAGTCTGTAATGGTATCGCCTTTTTCAACCTTTCCTAGGGTTCTTGTTGCTTGACAGGTATGGAGAAGCTTTTCGATTAAAGTGGTTTTGCCAGTACCCGTTTGACCAACAAATGCGATATTTCGAATCTTATTGATAGGCATAGAGCCTCCTTGCAAAATGAGTTTCGGAACGTAGTGAGCACTAGAGCGGCGGGCTTACCGCCTACTCGTCTTCCATGTCATTTTGCGGATCACTCTATGCATAAAGACCAACTTCAGCTTTCATTGAAGATGAGTTTAGCATGCATCAAATAACCCCATTTTAATGTGACTTATTTCATAGCCAAAGAGGTTGAGATTTGAGCTGCATCAATTGAGAGTGAATTGGTTATAATGAAGTCACTTTAATGCACTTTATTGGTTGAAATAAAACGTAATCAACCAAGACGAGCTTTTCATTCATGCCCGCACTTTACTTGCTACGCGATAGTACAATTTATGGCGCGTTTAGTCATAACTGTGACAAACATCAGAATCAACAACCTAAATAATACCAGTATCCATTTCTATAAAACTTATCAATAAGTTAAAGTTTACTTTCTCTGTAACTATTTGGAAGCTCCATTTGGTTAAATCATTGAATTTTAGTGGGTGATAGAAAGACAATTATCCGGAGCTAAATATTTGTCGCGAGCGTTATTGCGTAAGAGTTGATTTCATAACAGAGAAGAATTCTGCCTCGATTGCAGTGTGAATAACATGAATACAATTACGGTCTAATTAAGCTATGAAAAAAGTCTTTTCCATACTTCTACTTATGTTGCTCAATGGATGTAGTACTACGCATTATGAAGAAAATAACAAAACCATGGATCTTGATAGAAGTTACTTCATTGGCGAATGGGTCTGTGCCCCTAAGTACAAAGACGAATTTGCTCTTTTTAGTGATATACAGATATATCGAAACTATGAGGAAAATGGAGTACTTCACGTAACAGCTAAATTGACTATGCCAAGTGAAAACTTAGACTCCCCACTAACGGTAACAGCTAAAAGCGAAGGTGTTTGGATGCGAGATCCTTTCATCACTGATTTAACAGAGTTCCACCACAAATTTGCGGTTGAGACAAATAAAGAAACCTTCAGAAAGAAACTTACGCGGTTGCTAGAGAATGAAAGCACCCTAGAAGAAATGATTAATATATCTGTCGAACCACATAGTAGCAGTTCAATGACACTGACGTTGCCTGGAACTCACCTTAGTTGTGATAAAGCTACGCCTTCCGCTTCAACTGATAGCAATGAATAGTGGTACGTTGCGAATCAAAATTATAAATTTAAAGGGTTTTATCTATGAAGAACGCGTTAATCTTAATGTACATAGTTATCCTACTGTCAGCTTGTGCTACTCAAGAAGGTACGTTCACGAGATGGGAGCGAGACCGGCAGGCTTTCCTTGAAACCGAATTTTCTTCTCTCTCTTTACAAGAAATAGAAAATGAGGCCCGAAGTGGGTATGACACTGCTCAATTTCATTTAGGACAGTTGTACGAATATGGTGAAGGCGTTGAAAAAGATTATCGCAAAGCTGAACATTGGTATCGCAAAGCAGCAATGCAAGGAAATAAATTTGCTCAAGATAGTATTGCCTGGTTGTACCAAGATGGCATTGCCGGTTTTAACAACTTGGCGGCTTCCACACGCTGGTATCGCTTGGCCGCTGAACAAGGTTACGCTCCTTCTCAAAATAGCCTTGCTTTCGCATATCAATACGGTACAGGAACGACTCGAGACTATAACAAATCCATTTATTGGTTTATGAAATCTGCCGAGCAAGATTATGCCCCTGCACAAAGAAACATGGGAATAGCCTACAAGAATGGTTACGGCGTAGAAAAAGATTCTTCTAAGGCCATACATTGGTTTCTCACCGCTGCGAATAATGGCGATGGAAACGCTGCTAATATGTTGGGAATTATTTACAGAGACGGCATAGGTGTACAACCAAACAAGGTACTTGCTTGGCAATGGTTTAAAAAAGCAGCAGATAGAAACGATTACAATGGCAGACAGAATTTGCTTGCCTTCGATGAATTCTCTTTCGAAGAGTATTCAGCGTTGGCCCAAAAAGGGGATCCAAATGCGCAGTTACAACTATGTCATATGTATTTCCATGGTGAACAGGTCGAAAGTGATTACCACAAGGCCGTCGACTGGTGCACTCAGTCTGCTATGAACGGTCAAGTCGACGCACAGGAAGATCTCGCGAAGATGTTTCTCGGAGGTCTGATAATCAAACAGGACTATCAGAGTTCGTACATATGGTCCAAGATCGCAGCTCAAAAAAATCAAGGAGCCAAAACAATTCTGACAACCCTAAAAAGAGAATTGACTGAATCTGAAATTAACGAAGCTGAGCAAAAATATGCCCTTTGCTTAAATATCAAACCAAACTATAGCAACTGCCCAATTCCCATTCTTTTAGATTGAGTGACTACCCTTTGATTTGAGCGAGCAACAAAACCAAACTGTATATCTAGGAAAAAAGAGCCGCTAAAAGCGGCCCTTAATAGTTCGTATTTTCCGAATAGTTATGAAGTTACTCTTTACCGAAAACGTTGTTCTCTTGCTCTTGTACGCGGATGAAGGTTGTACGCTTTGTTAGCTCTTTAAGCTTTGCTGCGCCTACGTAGGTACAAGTTGAACGTACACCACCAAGGATGTCTGAGATAGTGCCGTGAACAGAGCCTCGGTATGGCAATAGTACGGTTTTTCCTTCAGCAGCGCGGTACTTAGCCACACCACCTGAGTGCTTGTCCATAGCAGACTGAGAAGACATGCCGTAGAACTTCAAAGACAAGTCATATAATCATTATATTTCAATACCTTAATCCATTTTACATGTATATAAAAACAGTTATAAATGGCGATTTGTTACCCTATTTAACGTAGTTTTCCAATGAGTGCCGCCACTTTTGTCGCCACTTTCTACACGTTCAGTCTTACCTCTTTATTAAGACATGTGATACGAGTCAGCATTAATAAAACAAATAATAGATACAACACTTTTTATATACATCATCAATACGTTAGAATCTCGGCTCAGAAAATCTTACTTTAAATCTGTGGGCTATAACCAAGAAATCATCTAGTTACAGCTCTCAATCACAACGTTATAAACAGTTGGTTTGTTAAATGAACTTAAAACATTGCTTATTCGCATCTAGTACCTTTTTCTTAGCGGCATGTACCTCGCATATTCAGGAACCGGTCGATACATCCCATTTCAATGATCTACTACCAGGGAGTTGGAAGTGCGGAACTATTCAAAATGATTACAAAGAAGATACAGTTCTTGTCTACAGTAAAGATGGGCAAGTCTCTGTTGACACCTCTATGTACATGAAGATGGAAGGTACTGACAATGTTTTGTCCTTTGATATCTCAGGAACCGCGCGTTGGGAATTGAAAAACGATAATTTGTATGAGATTTACGAAGAAATCAGTTTTAAACCTACCAATGAATATACAGCCTCAATCAAAGGTTTTATGTCCTCTTTTATGCCGAAAAAAGGTCAAAGAGGAGAATCTAAAGTACTCTCACTCGACAACAATAAACTTGTCTTAGAAAGCGGTGATAACGAAAAGCTGACTTGCTACAGAAAATAACCTAATCAACTTTTAACCAAAAACAATTGATAGGATCAGACTCATGCTTTCTATTATGAAAAAACTGTTTTTCTTACTTAGTTTTTTGTTTGCTTCAAGCGCGTATTGTGAGCGATTCGAATATTCTGGTGAAATTCTCGAAATAGTAAGCTCCCAAAGTAATTCTTTTTCAAGCATTGCAACGCTCTATGTTAACGGCTTTAAAACTGCCGGTACCTGCTATGTCGCAGATTCTACATCACTGGTAGCACTCTTAATTAAAGATAATGAGCAAGGTAAAGTTCACTTAAGTATGGCTCTAAGTGCCTATATGGCCGGTAAGAAGATTCGAGTTAGAGTTGATGACTCACTAAAAGGAGCTTCAAACGTATGTTACTTAGAGCAAATCAGGTTGAATGATAGCCTTTAGCCCTAGCTGCAATTCAACATATCAACATGAGAGATAATAATGAAAAAGCTCGCTACATTACTGACAACATTACTATTGGCAACACCTTCTTTCGCGTCAGATAACGAAGTTCACTGGACAGCAACTGTCAACATGGTGACTGCGATGGAAAACGAAAGCGCGTGGGTTGGACTAAAAAATCTTGAAAGTCCAAATCCTTCGTCTGCATCGTGGAATTGTACAAATAACATTGTCTGGCTCAGTTCTAAGGACAAACCTAGTCCTAAAGCAATGCTGTCCACTGCATTAACATCGTATTCCACGCAAAAGAGTATTCGTATTGGTGTTACTGGAAGCGGTCAAAGCTGCGAGGCTCGATATATTAGTGCGAGAGATTAGAAAATGATATCCAAACTAAAAACAGTATTAGTATTGCTGCTAATGGTTACTCCAAATGTGGTTTACGCCAAACACGCGATTCGTGAAGTGACGGTAACTCAACTTCATCCGATTTCAACCAAGCGCCCTGCAAGTCCAAACAGTGAAAATTCAACAAGAATTTACGTCAATCCAGGTGCTTGGGGGGATACAACATGTCGTCAGGATGCTGCAGACCTACTAAAAGAAGACACACATTTACTATCTATTCTATTGATGGCATGGACCACTGGAAAAAACATCAGAATTGAAGTCGATGATACAATTACTCCATGGGGGCCAGAGGATAATGTGTGTCAAGTTACGGCTTTGTACATTAAATAGATAACTTTTTGACTTCAAATCAAAATCGCCGAGCCTAAGCTCGGCGCTTATCTTTAGTGCCGAAGACTTGTTTAACGGCAATTTACGAAGTTTTTAATTAATACTCCCATTTTCACCAGCGCTTTTTCGACATTAAATTAAAATTTACTGGCGTTTGAAAGTAAATGTTCCTATGTGTGTACTAGTAGTCCTATGGACACCATTTAGGAAATCAGTATCGGCAGCATTCGATGTTAGAAGACTAACATTGATCTTTGGAGAACTATCAGCATTCGCGGACGTAAAAATCACACCATCATCAGTACCGGAATCATAAACTTTTAGTTCAACTGTCAAATCGTCCACCCACGCTCCATTTTGGTACAAATTTAGGCTATCCACACCCACAAACCAATCTGGACTCGGAGCCACCATTGTAACAATACTAACCAGCGGAAAATCCGTGTCTACGCTAAACTGCACTTGCACCTGTGTCTGCCCAGTAGGCAACCCATTACCTTCAATCAACGACTGACTATTCCCTAGGTTTTGAATGTCTCCTATTTCCGACTTAATCGTATTCGTTCCACCTGTTTCAGCCACTTCTTCCAAGCCCGCAGTGGCTAAAGTCCCGCTTTTAAACAAACTCGCAGAAGAATTATGTGTCATGCCAATCAAAGAAGAAAAATGGGGATTTACCGGAAAATTTGTTGGAAAGTTCGTAGAGTTCCAGTTGCTAGTGAACGTTAAGACATACGATACTGATGTATTCGAACTTGAGTTAGACTCACCTCCACAGGCAACAAGACTAAGAGTAGATAGAAATATCCAAACCGTTTTTGAGGTAAATATGTTCCATTGCATAGCCAATCTCCAAACATTTAGATACGTTCTTTTGTAGACCGGCTTTGCTGAACATATATTTCACACAGTGGAAGCATTTAACCAACAACCCTATCGCCAGCTTTAATGCCTCTTGGTAAGCTAGCCAACTTTAGTTGGACTGACTCTCTTTTTTTATTTAGAACGGACTGTTAGCCTGATACTTGGCCAACACTTTACGAACGTTCTCCCACAGCTCATTTAGGTCTCGATACTCTAGGTAGAAACCGCTGTCGATGAACTCGGAGCCGCTGGATTCAAACCACGGCTTGTCTTCACCTTTGCCCCCTATTCCTAATTCAAACTTCGCGCAGAACTTCCCGGCTTTTGGTCTTATCTGAAACTTGATGTGATATGTCCAATGGCTTTCTGCTGGGCAACGTTTGTAGAGTGCGGGTAACCAACCGGAGTCGTAGAAGTTAGGTAGACAGGTTTCGGGGAGTTGGTATTGAGCGGGAGGAGGTGTAGGCATGGCGCTGCGGAGTTGATTGGCCATCTGGTTGAATGCGTTGATATAGGCTTCCTTTATCTGCGCTGCTTTCTTTCCGGTAAAGCCCATGACTAGGAACATGAAGCCATCTTTAGTCATTTCATAGAGAGGCAATGAGCGCCCTCTCCTGTCTTGATATTCATTGCCCGTAAAATTGCGGTCAATGAATTCTTGTGAACATTCAAGGCTTCTTAGCTTACGCAAAACATCGTCGTGCCGCTTATTAAACGCTTCTGCGACTTTAAGAGAAGTAGTACGGACTTTCTCGCCTTGATTAAAGACAAGATCAGATACAGTCAGGGTAAGGGAAGTTGTATTAGGCATGATGGCCTCCTGTGGATTCATTTTGAATCACCACACGAAGGTACCAATCTTCGGGTGGTGAACTGAACAAGGTTGGTACTACCGCTCCACAGGTCGCGGCCAGCCGAAGCTGCCCTGCCCAGCCCACCATAATTCAGTTGCATCTTGCCCAATAGTTAAGCAAAACCACCATGTTTAAGTGTGCCGAAGCCGCACATAAAAAAACCAGCAAAAGCTGGCGTCTATGCGCCTGTGGAAAGAAAGCGGGGTACCAATCCCGACACCGGATTTTGCCAGTGCCGTTGAAGTTTATCGCCATGACGTGAATTGTGTCAACGTATGTTCGCGTTTTGTCTCTTTTTCAGTTGGTTAGTGGGATTGCATATGGTGTAGAATCCCTAGCTCTAGAATTATTTTGAATATTAATATGATAGAAAGCATCAAGGCTTTACGCGGCGTAGCTAGAATAAGAGATATTTTTATCGGGCTATTTTTCGCGTTAATAATCCTCTATTCCTTCAAGGAAGACGGTAAGGTCAAGCATTCGCAAACTCAATCCTTTCCGTTAGTGGAGAAACTCGCTATCACGGAATCTCTTTTATCCGAAGAACACGCCAAAACCAGTCGGTTGGATACACTCTTGTTACGTAAAGAAGAGGATATTGAGGTGCTGATTGATACGCTTAATCTTCAATTTGATAAAGTCCAAAAATTGGAAGAAGACATCAAGTTTAAGGATTTACAGATTCATGCTCTAGAAGTCCAACTAAAAATGCGATTAGAAGATCTTGAACATCTAGTGCAAGCAACGAAGATGCACTCCACAATAGATCAGTCTGTAATCAATAAGTTCTACAAATTATCTAACGCGAGTGAGAATAATGACACAAAATAGAATACCACCATTTATAACTGTTCTTGTTTCTACGCTCTTTTGGCTACTAATTGGGTCAGCGTTAGGCTTGTTTGTACCTCATGATTCCAAGCTCTACTCGAGTTTACTTTCTTGGGTTGCTGGTGCAGCAACGATTTTTGGTTTCATTTTCGTTGTCTATCAACATGCAAAATTCAAGGGCGAAAATGGTTATGTAAACGTGGTGAATGTCCGAACAACCGTTCTACAGGTCTTGCTATATGCAGGGTTTGGTCTGTTACTAATAGTTTTCATAGTGCTGTTCTTTAACCACTTTCTCAATTTTTCTTTACCATCAAGCTCTTTTAGTCAGGGAGTAGATTTAGCCGAAGCTCAACCCAAAACACCCAGTTTTGATTACTTTAGTTGGAAGAATGCAGGTGACATAGCGACTGGACTTGGAGCTCTTGGAACTGTCGGAACATTGATTTACTTGATAATCCAGAACAACGCCTTAAAGAAACTGCAAGAGGAGCAAGAAAAAGATAATAGTAAGTTCAGAGAGGCACAGCACTCTGCATTGCTTAAAAATGACTTTTATGAATTATTAAGTGATCTTGAAAACCATTCAGTTTATCCATGTACTTATACTCATAAATACATGTTGTATCAATCTATTGAGCGTCGGTGCAAAGATGAAGTGGACGATGAAAATTCAGAACATAACATCTTACTTGCCTTAAAAGTTTATTTCGAAGAGCTCAATGTGATTACAGCACAAATAGCTGAGCCCAAGCCTTCAATGCCAAAAGTATCTAAACTATTTGAAACAATTAAAAAAATAGAAGATGAACTAAAGTTGAGGTTTGATAACAGACCTTCATATGGTGATGTTTCACATAAAGGTTCTTCTCAACTTATAGTAAATATTTTTAAGGTCAATGATTATTTAGAGCACCTTCATTACTCGGCTTCAATGCTGAGCAATTTCTTTAAGTGCAGCGTCGAGTTTGAGCATCCCCAGCTCAATGATGATGTAGCAGATAAAATCAAAAGTCATTGCTTCAATTATACGCGTTGGGGCTTGTTCGACGTCAATCTTCCTAATGTAAACTCCCAATATCTAAAGGTTTTTAACGCGGCGTATAGAGTTATTTGCCTCGGAGTTCAAGAAAGTTCTGGCTTAGTAGCTGATTATTCAGATAGGAGTTCATTAATGTACACTTACTGGGCGAAAAGTCGTTTCACCGAAACATTTGACAATTTAGACCTACTCGATATGTTGTTAACCAATATTAGAGACGACTTATATTACAACCTTCATACTTATGCCCGCTTCGTTGGACCACATATTTTAGAGGATAAGAAAAGCATAAATCAGATGAGCAAATTACTAACTCAACTGGAAACTACTCTAGACCACTTAACTCAAGAGCAGAAAGAACGCGATAAAAATTCTATGGTGAACCTTTAAATTAGTAGCTAAAACCCAAACTACCCAGATCCAAGTTAAGCTCGGTACCCTTTTCACTCTTGGCTTTGTCTACTATTACTGGCTTATCTGACTTAATCCGAAGTTCGACTTCGGATTTGCTTTTCAAAGTCTGGCTAGTAAGTGGTTGGTAGGCTTGATATTGCTTTGGCGTAGTCAGATTTCCTGACTGATACGCCTGGTATTGTGAGCTGGTTGTTTCACGGCGGTTTGCTGTTTCTTCAGTGGTAATACCGAGTTTGGCGTTTTTGTCTTTAATGCCATCGAGCTTGCTGGCGAGGCTGTCGACCTGTTTACCTGCCTGTTCGGTTTCTATCTTCCAATCATCTGGAATCAGTGAATCTGGGAGTTTGTTTATAAGGGCTTTGAACTTTTCCCATAACCAGCCCACCTTTTCCCCTACCCACTTGATGACCTTATCTAAACCAACAAACTTATCGACTAAGTAGGTTATGGCGATAATCGCTGCACCTACCGCTGCCACAATCATTCCAATCGGGTTAGCCATGATGGCAGCGTTTAGGCCAATCATCGCAACTTTAAAGATAGCGAGTGCCGCCACAATGCCTTTGAAATTTTGCGATACCCAGATAAGCCCTTTACCTAAGAAAGCAAAACCTCGATACAGGCCGTCGACGGTTTGGATGAGCTTTTCAATAAACTCTGTACGCCACTGCGCGTTTTTAAACTTGTCTGAGAAGCGGGTAAAGACTTTGGTGACTTTCTCCATCACTGGCGCGAGTGCGGCAAACTTCATCGAACGAACACTTTCCTGAATTTTCTGCAGTGCGTCGTTGTATGCTTCTGCCTTTGCTGCGTCTTCAGCGGTTGCACCTCCGCCAAGAGCATTAAGTTCTTTACGTGCAGCGGTTAGCCCCTGTGTACCTTCGCGGAGCATGATTAACATTTTGCGCCCATCCTGCCCAAACGCAGCATCGGCAAATGCCATCTGCTCTTGAGGTGACTCTAGCTTTGAAAATGCATCAAGCAGCATTTCGTAAGCTTGCTGGGTATCTTCTGCTCCCTGTAAGTCTTTATAGAGTGAGTTACCGCTTTTCTTAAGGAATGAACCCAGAGCTCCTGTTCCTGTCTTCTGCAATACGCCTAAACGTTTCGTAAATCTGAGCATAGAGCCTGACAACGCATCGCTTTCAACGCCTGCATGATTGGCTTGGGATTGCATGGCTTGCAGCTCCTCAATCGGCAGGTTCAGGTTACCAGCGACCTTCGCCAGCTTGTCCATCTCTTCTGCAGTGCTGTTTACCTCTGAGACCAATCCAGCCAAGCTGACGCCACCCAATAAAGCAGCGCCCTTGCCTACCGTGGCGGAGGCAACATTTGGTAAGCGCATTGCCCCATTAAGCTTTTGAATGGGCTTCATTGCACCCTGTAAAATCGAGTACTTCTTGCTAAGGCGCGCAATCTCTTTGCCGTGCTTTTTATAGCTTCGGTTTAGCCGATCGCTTTCACCTTCCAGGTCATACATTTTCACGCCTGTCTGGCTAAGCTGTTTACCCAGCCGAACCAGGTTGTTCTTGTAGCTCGTTTGTTCTGAGTTAAGCTTGTCTAACTTCTCTCGTTGTTTGCTGATCTTCTCTGTCAATGCAGCACTTGGGCGCGTTGCGGATGCCGCTTTGGCTTTGAGTTCGGTGAGCTTTTCGTTAGTGGCTGCAATCGCGAGGGCGTTCTTACTTATCGCTTTCTGCGAGCTTTTGAATGAAGCGATCATACCTAGTGCAGCGGTGTCATTTGCCTGCGCCTTTTGCACCTTCTTGATGACCTTTGCGTAGTGATCTGATTCGCTGGAGATACCCTTAAGCGGTGCGGATATCTTGTCTTTCATCCCCATCACAACTGACAGATTCATTTTCATGGTGATATCCCTTATTGGTGATGCAAAAAAGAGAGCTTATTCGCTCTCTTTCCGTTCGTGTCTTACTCTGGCTTTCTCCCGAAACAGCAATAAGTCTTCGTAGCTAAGCCTATCCAATTCGCTTGGCTGCCAGCCCAGCACTACTGCTATATCTGCGTAGTAGTCTTCAACGTATTCGATTACTGTTTCGTGTTGACGAAAAAAGAGGCGATTTCAGTCAGTACTGGCGCCCAGTTCTCTGGCGCTAAGTTGAGCATATCTCGCTCACTCAAGCAGGTGATTCTTGGCACCAGAATCTGCCCTGTTTCGAAATCCATTTCACACACTTTGATGAGGTTTAAACCCCGCAGGTTGCCCGAGTGCGGTTTGGTGATTTCAAGTTCTTCAATCATCTCGCCGTCTTTCTCATGCGGTACTGCCAACTTAACCTTTTTCACTTCACTGCTGTGTTTAATCGGTGTCGCCATAGCCCAATTCTTCCTTTAGTTCTTTGAGTTTGGTTTTGCAGCCGCCTTTGTCCGGGTCCAGCTTCATCACCTGTTCATAGAGTTGGTACGCCAGTTCGCGTTCGCCTTCTTCGTAATGCCAGTCACCGACCAAGCGATACATCTTCACTTTTAGTGGTGCATTGGTTGCCAGCTCACCAGATTGCAAATCTTGCACAGCATTGAGCAAGTAACTACGTTCATACTCTTTGTTGGCTTTGTGGGCTTCCAGAGAGTAATTGAATACATAGCCGCAATAGGCTGTCTGGCCGTTCATTTTCCAGTTGTGCGGTGTTTCCAGCCCTGCACCGATGGCATTGCGAAAATCATCGTGGATGGTTTCCAGCAGTCCCAAATCAACATGCCACATGAAGAACCACCAAAGCACATCAAGATTGGCGTAATTGCCTTGATGTGTTTCAAGCAGGGTTTCGACGATTGAGCGGTACTTCTCGATCAAAGACTCTTTGAATGGGTCCTTCTCCTTTGAGCCCGCCAAGGTTCGAACGTAAGATAAATCTTGTTTGAGCATCAACTGGACTTCTTCCCAGGGCTTACTCAACGCCGATGGTCGATTCGATTGCTCTATCTGCACGACTTTAGGCTTGTTGGTGAGCGCCTGACGCTTCATGAGTATTGAATACATGGCTCGCTCCTTATTGTGGGATCAGCTCGTAGCCATAGAACATGACTTCCAGCTGACCTTCCTTCACGGCCAACGTTAGCGGGTCGCCCACCCACGCATCGGTTAAGGTGTAGGTTTTGCCACTGTTCGTCTCGAGCGTGATGTTTTCATCGACGAACTTTTTAATGGCATCTTCATCTGTATTGCTCGCGTGGGCGATGACGCACTTAATGGATGGCGCCTCTTCATAAGACTCGCTGTGGCCAAGCACACCATCGTCACCCATAACTGGTTCACGCTTGAGGTTACCGAAGTTGATTTCCGCGCCCTCTTTGATTGGTAAGCGCCCCAATGAACCGGCATTAAGTACCGCGCGGCTAGTAATTGTTGTTCCCATGGCTTACTTCCTGAATTGAATCTTACCTGCAACGATGATCAGTCCATTCACGAACTGCGGTGAATCCTGATAGTTGATGCGTTGTTTGTTGGTCTGGTCGAGCTCGACAATCAAAGACTTTTTGTAGCCATCAAAATCTTGCACGATGCCCTGATATTCCAGCTCCCGATATAATGCGAGCAATTCACTTTTGAACATGCTTGGCGTAACAATGACCTGACCGGGCGCAAACTTGGTACCGTCCTTTGCGACTTTGTGGCGCGCGTATTTACTCAGGATGCGTGAACGCTGCTTCTGGCGGAAATACATCGCGGTTGCCGGTGTCATGATGTCGAGGTAACTGTTGTCGGCGATACCTGACGCATTCTCGGTATACGCAGTTACCGAGCGCTCAATCTGTACTTCTTTGCTCGGCGTGACCGTGTAAGTACCCATTCCTTCATGAAGCAGTAAGTTACGCTCTGCCCAGTCAAACTCCGTTTCCGCTGTTGAATACACGCCACTCAACTTGAGGGTTTGTAGGGGTCGGCATGGGTCATTGGCCAATGAAGGGGCAATTTGCCCTGCCCAAGCAGCAACAGCTTCTGCATCCGACAACACCTGATTCGATGAATCCCCCAAGCTATCAATCGACATAAAGCTGATCAGTGGGCAATTGCTTTTCGAACCAAAGGTCACCAGCTCCGAGTGTGTGCCTTTCTTTGGTAGATACGCCAGACCAGGGATTTGATTGAGCGCGTCGTAGCGCTTTTCCAAGAACTCTCCCAAGTCACGAATGGTGGTCTCGTCATTCAATGAACAAATGATATGGTGATACTGCTTATCGCCCAATGCAGCAAGCGCAGACATGGTGTCATTGCTGGCCACACTCACCGCATACACGGGCATGGTTTCATCCTGCTTGCGGAAGAACTTCACCATCTTAACGATATCTGAGTTGCCAAAGTGTTCGGCGGCTTTTGCATCATCCATGCAAAGCTTTACTGTGTTTGCCCCTACCGCGGCACCATCGGCGGCATTGCCGATCACAAGGCAAAGTTGCTGGTCTTCAGCACTGTTAGCCAGGCTGTTATCAATCTCGACATACATGCCCGGAACACGAGCATTGCTCGGCACTTCTGAGAAGCTGATACTCATTCTTCAGTCTCCTGTTTTTGTTGTTTCGCCTTAACCTCAACAACGGATTTATCTTTGATTCGGCGTAGCCAGTAGGTATTGCGCGGTTTCACTTCTCCCGCAGCTTTCAGCGGTTGTCTGGTTTCAGGGTCTCGAACCAGTAAGCCTTTGCTGCTCGGCTTAACCTTAAATGTTCGCATTAGGTTGCATCCTCTAGTGCAAAGTGTTCTGCAGCCATCGCCAACAACTCTTTTTCGAGCTGTGGCGTCCAGCCGATAAACGTACGTTTGGGCATGTGATAATTTCGTTTAGTGAGTATTCCACCCTGCCACTGTCCCACCTTCGAATCGAAGAAGCCGTTTACCCTTGTGGTGAAAGAGACCTGAGCACCTTCATTGTGCTCACGGCCAATGACACCCACAGAGCCCGTTAGACCAACCTCAAACCCTTTGTCACTGGTTCGTGTTCGTAGTGCCTGAGCAAAACCCAGCAGCATGTCTTTGTTGTTGGCTCCATCATCAAGCTGAGTCTTTGGCCTTCGGCTTTGATATGGGTTGTTGCTAATGTCTCGCTGCGCTCTGACTTGCTGCCTGAAAAACTGCCGAGCTCGGTTTGCCATTCGGCGGTTTAAGTCATGCTTTTCAGACGCTTTCATAACTAAAACATCTACCAACTGGGTCAGCTGTTCTGGGCTTTCTAGGGTCTTCATGGCAAGTCCTTGGTATGACCAACGAAGTAAACCAGCTCATTCAGTTCATCCGCCTGCACAGCCGCCTCAAACTCGCTGATACACTCATATAGGGTCCCTTGCTGCTTCCAGTTGCCTTGCTCACTCTCTGCCAGTGAATAACTTTCTCTCAGGTCGATTTTTATCTTGATGTCACATTTGCCATCATCGAGCATCTGAGTCGCAAACGTCGGTGCTGGTAAGCCTTTCTCTGTTCGTTCCGGATCATGATTGTTGAGCCAATTCACCAAGTGCATAAACAGAATGTGCGGTTTTAATCTCGCGTTCTGAACAAAAACAATTGCCGTGTATTCCAACTCATAGCCGTCGACCAATGGTCCTTGACCACAAAACAGAGCGCCATCTTCTACCCAGATATCTAAGCTCTTCGAATCAGTAATGTGGTTTTTAAACAGCTCAGTCAGGCTTTGTAGCGCTTGCATCACACCACCTCAAAGCAGTAGGTTTCGTGACCATGAACGAGCAAGTCGATAGCGTGGCGATACTGGACTTCGCAATGCTGCTTTTTGTCTGTTAACGCTTCTTGTCGCTGCGCTGCTTCCGCTGTCGCATCCCCACTTAACTGAATACCGATCAACTCACTGGCGGTTAAAGCAAATACCGCTTGCTTGTAAAGCGTTGCGCCTGCTTCTTCATCTTCAAACTTATCCCTAGAAAGTGCGTTTAGGTCCTCGTAAGGCGCTATGACGCACTCCAACTCTTTGTGTACTTTGATACGTGACACACTCGCTTGATGCAGAATGCCTGCCTCTGTTTCATTGCTCATGAAATGAAACAGAGACTGAAACTCTGCTAGCTTCAACACCGGATACTTTGCCGTAGCTGGTAGCTCTGAGTCGTAGGTTTCGCTTTTATCACCGACAAATTCCATCATGGTTCCTCGTGAGAAATGCGGGCAGACAAACACTGAACTCTGCTTCTGCCAAGGCTTCACAGATTGAGTGTTAGAGCCCGCATTGAGGGGGTGGTCGTTTAAGGGCTATACCCAGTTTTCGCCAATCTTCAGTTTGACGTTCTTGAATTCCATCGCGGCTGCTTTGCCGATTTCTTCAATGACGTAAGCCATGTTCATCGACTCGAAGTTCTCGATCTGATCTTTCTCGTCGTTCTTCTTACCCATTGAGCGACGAATTGAGCCTTCCTGAATGTAGATAGACAGGTTGTCGTAGCTGGTCACCATAATGCCGGTTGACGGGAAACCCGGAACCTTCACTGCAGGCAGACCACCATAGGTTCCAATGACCTGTACTTCCTGAATCTTGCTCTTCTCGCTTGGAGTATTGCCATGCGCTTCGTAGAACTTCGCTTTGTCGTAAGCCAGCAAGTCAGAGCCGATAATCGCAATCAGGTTTGAATCGTTTTCGCACGCATCGTGAAGCAGATTCTTGGTGTTGAGCACCGCTAAATCGAGATTAATGAAGTCACCACCTTCACCGATTCGGATCTCACCGGAATTCGGCTCGATTTCAGTAATGTAGCGCTCAGCGTTATAGTCACGCATCGCCTGAAACCAACCTTTGTTGACGTCTTCGCCGTTTGGATTCGAGCTCGCATTGGTGTTCTTCTCTACGCGTTCACCGTACCAACCAATGGTGATTTTGTTAGCGTCAATCTGCTCACGCGTGTGAGCTGAGATGATTGAGTTGAAGCGCTTGTCGTGCGCCCAGGCATCAAGTTTGTCGTAACGAATAGCGGTATCGAAGTTAGTCTGCTCACACATATACGGCATCGCGCCCATGCCTGAGTAGTCTTTCGGTACACGGCGACCTTCACCTGATGTGTCAGTGCGACTAGCAATCATGCCCGTTACACCCAGACCGATGGATTCGCCTTTCTGGTTCTTCACCGGAATGATGTTGATCTTCTTCAGGAACCAGTTGCTCTCTCGCATCTGACCAATGATTTTTTGAGTGCCGTTCGGCGTGACGTTAAACTTCTGGGTCGCGTCATCCACTTCATTTTGCTCAGCGACTTTCTTCACGTAAGCATTGAGCTTGATTTGCGTTTGTTTCTGCATAGTTTTACCTGTTTCTCTTCGTCAGACTGGCGTTATAGGTACTGCTCTTCTTCGCTGTCCTGACCTGCTAGCTTGCGCGGTGTTTCGTCAGTGATTTGGCTAAGCGTTGTCGTCATCTCCGACATCTGAGTCGACAACTGCTCCACCTGACCTTTGAGTTCATCGAGCTGATTGCTTTCAGGCTCCTCTTGATCAACCTCTGGCTTTTTCTGTGCGGAAAGGCTTTCGACCAACAGGCCTAAGTTGGTACTGAGTACCTTGTTCTGCTCGATGCTTTGTTTGAGCAGCTCTTCAGTTTCTTTACTCATTTCGCTTTCTTCCTCTTGTTGCGAGAACTGCTCAGGAGACTTTTCACCGCTGAGCCAGCTTTTGAATTTCTGGAATAAGGAGGCATCACTTTCTGGTTCTTCTTGCGAAAGCGCTTGGGGTTCGATCGTAAACTTTGAAAGTACGTGAACCTTGCCATCGTCCTTGCTAGAGAGATGGATTTGAGTTGTACCCAGTGATGCGGGTTTGTCGGTCAGAGCCAGTCCGGTTAAATAGGCTTTCTCAGTGTTAGAAAACTTCTCAATGAACTCACAGGATGTATGAAGTAACTGGCCTTGTTCCGTCATGCGTAGCAAATGGGAGTTAGGTTTAATAACCGCAAACAACTTGTCTTCACGCTTCTCTACCGACAACACCGAACCAAATTTGTAGCTCCAGTCATAGTGCTCTTCATTAATGCGTGCGGTGTATACCTCTGGGTTGTAGGTCTCTGCGATTTCATCAATGATTTTCTGTTCAATAACGCGACCATCAACGGTTGTCCCTGCCTGCAAAATACAAATCGGCTCTGACTGAAACATGTCTAAACTCTCCTGAATTCGATGATTTCAATCTAACGAAAGCCTTCCTCTTTTTGTATTCATCCTGATTCTAGATACCCGATATAGAACTCTCGCAAGCTGAGCAATGGCGGGTTCTGTAGCACTATGCTGGCATGGAGACGAATGCAGTAACCAATCTGAACCAGCCGCTATACACGCCAGCGCAAACTCAAGCGTTTGGTCTGTTCTTACGCCAGCAAAAGCCGGCAGAAATCGCGGATAAAATCGGTGTTGCCACCCGAACGGTTCAGCAATGGGTATCAAAATTTGGCTGGAAGGAAATGCGGGATGATTTGCCCGTAGAGCTCATACTGCGTCAGAGGATCACGTATCTGATGTGGGTTGACCAAAAACTTGAGTGTCAGGAACGCGAGCTGAAGATGCTACTCGATCAGCACTACAAACGTGTTGAAGCAGAGAATAAGCGAAGCAGACCAGGCACATCCTTCGAAGGCAAAAGCCCTAGAGGTCGAAAACCTAACAAAGTTAAGAATGACGTTTCGCAGATCACCAAAGAGATGCTTGATGAATACCGCGAACGTACTTTCTTTGAGTACCAGAAAGAGATACACGCTCACAAGCTCGATGATGACATCAACGAAACACGTTTCTATCTGAAGTCGCGCCAAATTGGTCTCACCTTCTACTTTGCGTATGAAGCCTTTGAAGATGCTGTGCTTAATGGTGACAACCAGGTCTTTATCTCTGCGTCGAAAAAGCAGGCGTATATCTTTAAAAACTACATCCGTAAGTTTGCTCTCGAGATTGGTGAAGTCGATCTCAAGGGCAAAGATGATATTGAATTGAGTAATGGCGCCAAGCTAGGCTTTATGTCGACCAACGTTTCCACCTCTCAGGGTTTCAATGGTCACATGTATTGGGATGAGGTGTTTTGGATACCCCGCTTCGCTGAGCTGGATGACTACGCAGGCGGCATGTCGATACAAGCGAAGTTCCGCACCACTTACATTTCGACGCCGTCCACGATGGCTCATGAAGCTTATCCGAAATGGGAAGGTAAGAAAGAGCACAGCATTGATATCAGCCACACCGCGCTGAAAGATGGGGCGCTAGGTCCTGATTTTATCTTCAGGCAGATGATCACCGTTGATGATGCGATGAAGAAAGGCGCGACCTTCTTCAACATGGAGAAGCTAAAGCGTAAATATCCGGTTAAGGAAATCTTCGACAACCTACTGCGATGCAAATTCTTAGATGACAGCGCGTCGTTCTTTTCATTGAAAGCCCTTCTCGCCTGCAAAGCGGACTCCTCTCTATGGAAGGAAGTTGACCACAACAAGCCACGCCCCGTCGGTGACGAGGAAGTGTTAGTCGGCTATGACCCAAGAGGCGGTGGTCAGGGAGAAGGCTCTGATGATGCGGGCTTAGTAGTCTCGCTTAAACCAAAAATGAAAGGCGGCGTTTTCCGCTTCATTGAGCGATTAAGGCTTAAAGGTTCAAGCTATGAGCAGCAAGCTGAAGCCATTCGCGCGATCACCGAAAAATACAATGTAGTGCACCTCGCCATCGATACCAGTGGTGTAGGTTCTGCCGTGGCTGAGTTGGTTCGAAAGTTTTACCCGTCTTTGCTCGAGCTGAACTACTCACCAGAGGTAAAGCGGATGATGGCCTACAAAGCTCGGGAGATCATCGGCAATGGTCGACTGCAGTTTGACGCCGAATGGGATGACCTGGTGCATTCCTTCCTGATGATTCGCCAGCAGACCACCAACATCAGTAACCAGGTTACGTTTGTCTCTAATCGCAGCAAGATAGGGTCGCATGCTGACCTCGCCTGGGCTTCGATGCATGTTATGTGTTGGGAGCCAATTGATATTAACAATGACGACGATACCACCGTTGAAATCTTCTAAGCCAAAGAGCGGAGAAACGAAGTGATTGAGATTGAATTTTCTAACCCTGTCAGCGTGATGAACAGTGACATACTAAGCTACCTTGAAACGGCTTTGGTTGATGGCTTGTATGAACCACCTATTCCTTTCGACACCTTGGCCAAAGCGCTACGCGTTAACCCAATGCACTCGAGCGCGATTGAGTTTAAGCGCAATACCCTCGCCTATGCAGTGAACGTTTCGCCAATATTATCCCGTCGCGACCTTAAGCGGTTTATCCAAGACTATCTCACCTTTGGCAACGGCTATTTCCAAATTGTTCGCTCACACGCGGGCAAAGGTCCTATCGTTCAGGTTAAACACATTCCCGCTTTGTATATGCGTCGCCGCGAGGACTTGGGTTATACCTACAAACCAAAAACTTATGAGGATGATGGCAGAGTTGATTTTAAGGAGGGGCAAATCTTTCATCTCTCTGAATACGACGTTGCTCAGGAGATCTACGGGTTACCCGGTCACGTAAGTGGGCTCACTTCCATCTGGCTAAATGACGATGCCACTTTGTTCCGCCGTCAGTATTACCGCAACGGCCAGCACGCGGGTTACCTGCTTTATATGAATGAGCCCAGCATGACGAAAAAGCAGGAAGACGAAATTAAAACCAAGCTTCAGGCCAAAGAAGGCATGGCGTTTAAGAATATGTTTGTGAATGCGCGAGGCAAAGACACTAAGGCACCAGAACTTAAGCCAATTGGCCAAGTAGAAGCAAAGGATTCATTTAAAGAAGTGAAGAACCAAACCATGAATGATGTGCTGGCTCTCCACCGCGTACCCATCGAGCTGATGAGCGTTCGCCGCGAGAGTATTACCTCTCTCGACCTCAACAAGGTTGATTGGCTATTTCACAAGAATGAACTACTGCCAATGATTGATACACTGCAGGAGTTGAATGAGTTTGTGGGGATGGGGGTGATCGCGCCTCAAGAATACGAACTTTTGAATATGTAGTAGCATTTAGCTCCACTACAGATTTACCAAAAATAGTATTTGCATCAAATCTTTAATTGATCAAACACAGTACCATACTGGCACTATTGCATAAGAGGCCTTTATGGTTAATACACAATTCTTCAACTACCTAAGACTATTAAGAGACAGATACGAACAGCCCCCACAATATAACTTATTCTCTGTTCTTCGTTCTGAGTCAGATGAAGTTAGGCTCCACTCTCGTTTTTTAGTCGATGTTCTGAGCCCGACGGGTAGCCACAATCAAGGACAACTTTTTCTCTCTGATTTTCTTAAGCGTCAAGAGCTAGATATTTCAGGAAACATTGAAGTTCTTTGCGAGTACAAAAATATCGATGTTTTGATCCGTTCAGAAAAAACAGCGATCATCATAGAAAACAAAATCTATGCTGCTGATCAGGATAAGCAACTTCAGCGTTACTACCGAACCATGCGTGAGGAAGGATATAAAGATATCCATCTTTTTTATCTTACGTTAGATGGCAAAGACCCTAGTCCAGAGAGTGTTGGCGATCTGGACAAGAAGGTAACCAATATAAGCTATCGCTCGGACATACATGACTGGATGGACCGTTGTACTGAACTTTCCGCTCGTAATGCGCCATTGCGTGAAGCTTTCATTCAATATCTAGACCTTATAAACCATTTAACTAATCGCGTTGAGAATATGGAACACATCGAGAGATTAAAGAAACTGTTGCTAGAAGATGACAACTTAGAGTCTGTCTCCGAATTAAATCAAGCGTATGAAGAAATCGTAGTTGATGCTCAGTTGTCAATGTGGGAGATGCTTGGAGATAAAATGACAGAACAGTTGGGTGAGCTATCAAGCGACTCAATTGCTCACGAACATGATCCAAGGGAAACAGTCAGAAAATATGTTCAAGCTAGACGTAATTCTAGATGGATCATTCAAGAGTTTGAATTACGTGATTACCCTTCGTTCTATTTGTATGTAGAACAAGACCACCATTTGTATTTTGGTCTGTATCAAAACAAGGAATCAAAACATGCAAAGCAAACTAAGCTCCCCAAATTAAATCATAACTATGAGGTGGAAAATGGCACCACGTTGTTTAAATATCCAAAGCAAAAAATTAACTTTCGAAACCTTAGCGCAAATGACGTGAAGTCTCTTTCAAATCCAGAGTTTTTAAATGACTTTACTCAAGAGATAGTCGATGAGCTTAGTGCTTTGCATCAATTGATAATGAAGGCATCGTAACCATTTACTTGGGAATGACTTGTGTTTGTGCTGCAATCCATCGCTGTAGAGCAGACAGTCTGCGCGCATTTTCCGCACAGGTCTCTATATTAGCCGCATCTTCGGCTAGGACTTCGGCGTCTCGCTCGTAACTTGTAACGGTTCTGGCGGGACCATCAGCGATGGTGGCGGGTTGCTGAATACCGATTGCTCGATTATGCGCTCGCACTGCGTCGGCTCGGATGCGCAACCAATCAGCATCATTAACAACGCACTGCTTATCACTGTTCTTTTGAGCATACTTGATCACCTCTTTTTCTATCTCTCGAAACTCAATTCGAATATCAGGCTTTTGGTTAGCGAGTTTTACAGCTAATTGGAAAGCCTCGTCTTGTTTTCTTTCTACTCTGTCCCACAGAGCGTTTTGTTCTTTTAGGGCCTTAGCTTCTGTAGTCGTAACGCCGTAGTCATAAGAAAGGTAGGCGACACCACCAAGAGCGGCAGCAAAAGCAAGAGCTTTAAACAGGGTTAGATAATTACTTAACATGGTTACTCTCCTTGCCAACCGTTTAGACAAACGTCTTGCTCTTTACTTCGGCGCTTAGGAATACCGGCACAGTTGCTTTTTTCTAGTCGGCAATCTTTACCATTCACAAACACCCATCGCGGATACTCATTACAAGCACCAGTGCGATCACCTCGGTTAAATTTTTTCAGCAATGTAGAGCGAGCGAAGTTTCCTGCACCAAGGTTATAAACAAAGCTCACCATCATGTCGTACTCGCCTTGGTTTGGTGTTTGGGTGATACGCTTGTTAACTACACTTTCAGCGGCAGATACGCTTTCAACAAAGCTTTCAGCGGCTTGCTTTTCGGTAATATGTGTATCCTTGGTCACGCCTTTGGTATGACCTAAACCGACCGTCCAAACATTCGCACTGCATTGGTAGGACTTAAGGCGGCAACCTTCCTCGTTAGCGATATGGCGTAAACCGTTTTCACTAACACTTAGCTCTGAGTCGATAGTAAATACAATGGCAAGAACTGAGGTGACAGAGCATACCACCGCCTGTATTGCTTTGGTTTTTAAGCTCATATGGCTCCGTCCTCTTGAGAGTTCAGCTTGTCGAGTTTGGCTTGGTTGAGTTTGGTGGCAACGGCATAGTGGCGAATAGCCATGACGCCCGAAACAATACCCACAGAGATTGCTATAAGCTGAGCAATATCGTTCACACCGAAGCTGATTAGGGTTGCACTAACAGACGTTAGAGTTTTCTTTAGCCCGGTAATATCAAGCAAAGAAACAACTAACGCTTTTACTTCTGTTTGATTCATTGATTTTTCTCTCGTAACTAATGATTAGTGCCCCACAAAACCAGTGTATAGAGCTGAGGTTTAAAGGGTACTTATGGCATTTCTAGTGCGGAGATTTAGAAGTTTGGGAAGGTAGAAAGAACAAACCCAGCGTCTAGGCTGGGCTTGGCGGTTAGTTAGTTGGTTGGCGCTTCTGGGTATGGGTTCTCTGCTTTGATTTTGGCTTCTAGCTCGTTGATACGACCAGAGAGCACTTGCACCGCATCGGTTTTGCCTTGCCGCTGTTTACGGGCAAGCTCACTTTCTAGTGGGTCGGTGAGTTGGGTATAAAGCGCTGAACGAGTAGCATCTACTTGCGCATAATCGTGAATGTATTTATTGCTTAGGTTGGTTACCCATGCATCATTGTTCCACTCGTCAAACAAGGTCGCTGGTTCAACTAGCGTATAGTCGTCAGTGACAACCGACTTATCAGTAAACGCTTTAGTTTTAGAACTATCAGTTTTTAGGTAAGCAATAACTTCAATGGGTTTATTTTCAATATACCATTGTTGATTTTCAACAGAAAATCTCAGTTGCTGTTTACTCTCTATGAACTCAGGAAGCTCCAACCAAGTCGCTAATTGAGGCAACATGTAATCGTCATAACCAGTCACTTTGTGCACTTGGCTAGTGCCTGCGAACAAGCAAGTCTGTGGAGCGTAGTGATATGCTATTTTCATTACATCCAACCTCGGTGAATTTTGATGGAAAGGTTTGCGGTGTAAGGGCGGTTTTCGTCTCCTCCAATGACGCCCGTTTGAGCTGAATACCCCAAGTCTCGAACACCATTGTTAGTACCAGAGTAGGTGTTGTTTGAATTCGGCACATAGTGGTATTCATGACTATGCGCTTTGAGCTGATCTTCTTGTGTATCCCCATGATCTACATTGTTAGGAGTACCACGTACAAAATGCCCTAAATGATGATTGGGTAGAGTAAAAGTACTGATGCCATCACCTTCACCAAAATACATTGCGTACTTCATCGGGTCTGCATCTTTAGCGCCTTGAGCAACAACTAGGCCCGTGGTTTGTGCATACTGCCAAAGAAGACCGTCAGTTGTTCTCGACGCTGTTCCCCCTTTGAGTTCTAGCCAGCCATCAACTGCGCTTGGATTGTGAGATTCCCATATTTCACCCACTCGCAGCGCTAGTAGCTCTTTCTTTATGTTAACCAGATGCAGCTCATTCATTTCAGTTTCAGTCACAAACTCACCGTGTTTAAAAATGACTTGTCCAGCTTCACCCGAAATCGCCGCTTTGAGTGTGACCATGCCGCCAATGCCTTTCGGTAAGGCGACTTTGGGTGACGAGCATTCGATCACGGATTGATTACTGCTATCAAGCACATGGATTTGATGTAGGTATTCATCAAAGTGCTGCTCAATAGGCAGATTCAAGATAAAGGTTAAAACGCCATTGTCATCGTAGTAACTGGTTTCAATGGTGTTTTCATAGAATGAATGCAATGATTCATTTGGTGCGTCATGGGTTAACGCGCCAATGAGCCGATACTTGGTTACAGTATTTTTCAGCTCACTGTTTAATATGCCTATCCCGTGCTGAGTCGGAATAGCTTGCAGTGTGCTCATTCGGTGTCTCCTATTTCAAGTTGCCAAGTAATGGCAGTGCGGCACAATATTTGAGTTTCAGCGTCTATTTCTAACTGTGAGCTCAACTCTGGCTTTATTGTTAAGGCGGTAGCCTGTTCAAATTGGGTTTCGGCTTCCAGTGGGTAAAGCCAGTGAAGCTCGGTATGAGGTAATCGGACATTTTCAAATGCGTTGATGGCTGCACCATTGTCATAGCTGAATAGGTCAATCAAAATCAGATTAGGCCTTTTCACATCGTCATACACCAAGCCGTTTGAGCCCATTGTCCCAAGCAGACTTTGATAATCGCGAACCTTCCAGCCAAACCCTTGCTCTTCAAACTCTGTTAAAAGCGATAATTCAATGTCGTCATGGGTTTTCTTAAAGTCTTTCGCTATACCGTTAATGGTCTTGGTCAGCTCTGCGTTCTCGGAGTCTTGCCAGTATTCGCCTTGAGGAAGTAACCCACGGTACGCTTCAGCAAAATCCCCTTCACTGTATTCAATGATTAAGTCGGAGGTGTCCATGTGACGGCTCCTAATACATGAATCTGGTTATTGTCGATAGGCACTTCGCCCACAGGTGTTTTGACAATAAAGTTGTTGGTGACGGTTGAAATGACTAACACAATTTCAGTATTGGTGATGGATTCAGGCTTTTGGGTTTCTGGGTTTATCTTGCCCATTTTCCCTTTGACAAAGTTTTCAAGGGCCGTGACCACATCATCACGAATCGCTAGGTCTTCAATGCCTTGAATCTCTATAGCGAGCGGCGCTTTTTCTGGAAGGTGAGCAAACGGATGACAACCAGCGAGCCGGTTAGCTTCAAAGGTCTCTTGAACAAGGTTAACCACTTCACCGCTTAACGTTGGGTCGTTCTCACGTGCGCCAATGTAGACCTCTACCATGCCGCGCTCTGGCGTGTTATCGAGTGCCCAAGCAAAATCAACATCAGAGTGAGCCGACACCGCCCACACTTCGTAATCTTCTGACTTGCCAATCAGCTCGTTTTTCTCGAACGCGACAATTACTCGTGCTCGCCAGTGCTCTAGCTCTTCGATATCTGCACCACCTTCAATACCAAGCGATAAGATCATATTAGGGTCGATACCGCTTAGCCCTTCAGTGAGCGTGAGTTTGGCGCCGTTTGGTAAATTGCTTGCTGTCCCTGATTCAAGTGCCATAACGTCTACAAGCACATTGCTGTACTGTTCCTTAGTGGTTTCGTACTCTTTATCACCGTAGATCAGGCGAGTCCCTTTGGCGATCACCACGGTTCCACCTAACTCATTAAATTGCACTGTACCTTTCGCAAAAGTAGGCAGCAGTCGTGGTGTATTGTGGCGATTGGCATGCAAATATAGCCACGCTTCAGAGCAGGTTTCAGGGTGCAGTTGTCTGAAAAGCAAATCTTGATAGCCATATTGCCCATAGCTAACACCAGCGATTGCAGAAGCTATCGCTTTGGTGGCTGGGTTGCTTTGTCCTGTTGCCGCTGTCAGGTTAGCTTCAGCACGAGCGATTAAACTCTCAAGGCTCACTTGTGTACTCATTTATCTACCTTCGATAGTGGAACTTCAAATGTTGAGCCGTCCGTTAGGGTTATTATTACATTACGGCCCATTTGGTTTGGTTTCTCTCTCCAAACAGTGACTTCAATGGTTTTCGCGTGACCTTGTTGAATTAACCAGGTGAGAGCTTCTTCATAAAAACGTTTAGCAAGCCTTAAGGTTTCATCGGTTAATTTGGCTCGTTTGAGTGTCCAATCCCGAGAGCCGACAATCTCTATCAGTTCATTGCTCCAAGTGCCGCCGCGTTCATTGTTCTCCATTCTGGCGCGGTCATTCTTGGTTGACTCGGCGTAGTTGTAGACGCTTTGCAGTACCGCATGAGTCATGCCTTCTTTGGAATCCACCGACTCGGTAAGCGCGTTCAATTTAAAATGGCTCATGCTTTGTTAGGCTCCCGTGTCGTTTTGATTGCGCTGTCGTCTTCATAGTCGTGGTCATGCGTCTCGACTTTAACGCCGCCGAACGTACCAGACAGACCACCGACAGAGCCTGCAACTTCTGCATTCTTCGCCACACTCAGATCGCCGCCTATATCTACATCATTAGAAAACGTGGTTTTGTCAGCAATAACGTTTACCTGTGGCGCTTTGATAGAGACTTCATTCGCGGCTACAACATCGACCTTACCTTGGGTTGCGTAGACCTTAATACCTTCCTCGGTTTGATGGATTAAATTTCCCTTATCATCAAGCATGGCGACCTCACCGGGCTTTAAGTCGATTTGGTAGCGCTCATCTTCCACATTGACGGTAATCCCACGTGCAGTCACACCGCCGATAAACAAGTTGTAAGCCTTGGCTTGTGGTAATGGTCGACTCATAAAGCCGTAGTTGTGGACGCGCTTAATTCGGTCATTAGTGCGGCCTGTTGCAGTTCTAATTTGCAGCATGCCCGTAGTTGCACCTGTTACCGTGCCTGTTCCGATCACGTTCTTGATGCGAGCCATTAATCGCTGTTGTTGCTGGTGCTGAGCACTAGACATGACTTTGCTCCTTAAACGGTCTGACCAACTCAACGGAAGTGCTCGCGGAACTTTCGGACACCGATAGGCCAAGTGACTTGATTACCAGCATTTCACTAAAACTCTGCTCTTTGTCGATCACTCGAATCACTCGGTTTAATCCATTAATCGCAAGCTGAGGAAAGATATCTGCGACAGACGTTGAAGCGGTCAGGCTTTCCGCTATGGCTAAGTTACGTTCATATTTGGCGCGAGATAAACATGCCGCACTGCTTTGCAGTTGGTCACAGGTGATCACCATCATGCGCGAGCTCTCAATGCTTGGGTTGGTAATTTTGGCACTGGCATCATCCCATTGGCCCTGCACATCAATGGTGTGAAACTGCTTATTGAAGGCGCGTTTTATCTTTAAGCTGTCTATGTTGTTGCCTGTTTCAAGGCCAACATTGTTAATCGTTGCATGTGCCGTGTTCTCTATAGTCAGAACACCATTTCGCTCGATGAGCATGTAGCCTTGTTCACGGATGAGCTGAGCAACATTTTCAACCGGCGATTCGGCGTTAATCTGAAACTCTTCAATCTTTGGCATGCCTTTAACTAGGCTCTTTACCCCTAAGCTAAATGGCTTTGCCAGCTTTCTAAGCAGCTCTTCAACATTGAGTTTATAAAGCGCATCCATAGTGATGCGCGAGTCAATCATGTTGGCGCTCTTGGAACGCCCCACTATTGGCATCATTAGAGAGCTTGCGCTTGTCTCGCTTTCAGCTTCATCTATCTGTCCAATCAAGATGGATTGGTCATTGAGGTAGAACTCTACCGTCAACGGGCGATCAATGTTCATGGGTTCAATCGAGCAGTTAAAGGTGTGGGCCAATTGCTCCGTTGAGTAGTTCAAATTGGCTTGGTAGAAAGTATGCTGCTTTCCGTCAATGTACATCGTGAGTTGATTCATCGTGCATCCCTCACCGCAATATCACCACGGATAAATAAAGGGTGCTGAAGTGCATTCATTTTGGTAATGACGTTCTCATCGGTGTACTCGTCATGGGCTATGGTCAGCGCCGACTTAAAGTGAGGTGATTGCACTGTTCTGTGTGCTTTGGTTCCCTCTGCTACTTTGTCGTGCTGAGTCTGCACATTGCTTTTTAGTGATGTGAGTGCGTCATAGAGCTCTATGCTTTCTTGGGTAGAAACTTGAGTGGTTTCCTTGATGCGGTCATCAACGCTGACAATTAGAGTTGAGAGATCACTTTGAATAATCTCTGGTTGCTTTTGGGCTATGGTGATCTCAAAGCTGTCATTAGCTTCTAGGTCAGTCACGTCTTTACTCATCTTCATCGCGCCTGTCACCATCTGGACGTTGTGGTGTTTGGTTGGGCTATCGGTTTTTACTTCACCAAGCATCAAAGCTTGAGCACTGCGTGAGTTATCGACGGCTTCACTCTCGGAAGCAGGCTCTGATTGAACACCTTCAGACACCGTATCAACAGCGCTAGAAAACAGATCAGCGAACTCAGCAGGGTTAGTGCTCAAGCCGCTCACGGCTGAGAAGGCTCCATTTATCGCTAGGTTAATATCTTGCAGCGAATCGTCGGCTAGGTTCAGGCGGTTAGTAATATCAACCAACACATTGAGCGCACTGGTTGCGTTGTTTTGTACTTCGTTGATTTGAGACACATCCAGCCTTTTCACCTCTTCAACAAATGATTGCTTAGACAGGCTTTCTACTATGTCAGCTTGTGCTTTGGTGCGTACTGTTCTCGGTGCAGTGATAGAGGGTGAAGTACCGGCACGGACAAACTTCAGGCTCAGTGTCACTACACCTTTCTTGGTGTTAATACTGAGGGAATGTTCCTCGAACACTAGCACCAACTCTCCTAACCAGGGATGCTCGAGTTCTCCTTTTGGTTGTTGCTCCAGGCTTTCAATGAATGCATTGGCGTCAGCTAGTGAGCTTGCACCTACGAATATAGATTCGATAGTAAATGTTCGGGCTTTGGTGCCCATGACTTTGATGTGCGGTAGTTCAGCGTAGGGGATTTCGCTCACTTGCAGACGCTTACCACCATCAAAAGAGGTAGACAGGATGTTGAGCTTCAGCCCATTCCATCTAGCGTGCTCGTGTTGTCGTTCCCACATCAATAGCCTACCAATCGAAGAATAAGTTTGGAGTTTAAAGAGCAGAGATTATTTAGGTGGTGAAAGTGTGCTTCCAGCCCTTATTCGGACTCACCCCTCCCCCCGCGCTAAAATTCCGCACTGTAATTTTGCGATCCTTAAAGTGATCGCGTTTCGGTAGGGTTAGTAAAGCACAGCCCCCGATGTATCTACACCGAGGGCTGTTTTAGATTGGAGATTTAGAGATCGTCGGAGATCGTTTTTATGCGCTTTTCTTAACAAGGCTAACACCTAAACCTATCAAAGAAAATTTCGAACTATCTTGAAACATTGATTCATAAAACTAGCTGTTGCAACATATCAAAATCAATACTCAACTGGTTGAATTAATAATGGATATTTTCTCCTACTGGCCTTCAATTAAAAGTTTATTTTTTCGCTTGAAGAAGCTCTTTGTAGAATCAGAAAAATCGAACAAAGGTCGATTTTTAGTCATTTTTATCAACAGCTTATTTTGCTTTGCCACCTTCACTATTGGTTCAGAGTATCTGTTCTATCGTTCCACACAAGATACAAAAGAGTTAATCGGATCAGGCAGCCACCTAGAAGAAATAAGGCGAACAAAAGAATTATCTAGCTTACTGGCACTTTGCCAACAATCTATTGAAAAGCAACATAAACAAGCAGAGCTATATTGCGACAAGGCTGAAGAAGCTTACAGAACAGAACAAGCACCTAACAAGAGCGAACTAGATGAGGAGACCGAGAAGTTGTTTAAAGCTAAGGCATACCCCCTATTAAGAATATACAATGAAAGTTATCTCAACTATTTGGAAGACCGACTAAACAACTCGGCCCAAAAAGAACCAATATCTAAAAAGCTTCTCACCTACATCGCTTCTCCATTAGGCTTCACTCTATATCTTCTATCATTCCTTTTCCTCCTATCTTGGCCCTCTATAATGTATCTACTGATGAGGAAGAAAAAGGTTATCTCTGAATGATGCGTTACTAAACTACTTTTGTTAGTCAAAGATCTCCATCTGATCCAAATCTCCCTTACACAACTCAGGTTGGAGTTTTGGATCAGGTTTATCACCGCTAGGTTCGATAATGCGGTGAACGGATGTGTAGGTGACAAAGACTGTGCCGCAGTTGAGGTTGAGGCACTGGCAGTATGCTTCACGAGTTTCTTTACTCATCGCTCTGGATGTAGCAATGCGGGCTTTGCTTTCGCATTTGGGGCAAGTGATTAACATGGCAACTCCTTTTCAGTAATTGCACTTATAGCCTAAACTGCGGGCTTTCGACTTCGTCAGCCATTTCGATAATGGCCTTGATGGCTTCCACTTTCTCGATATCAAGCTCACCTTGATTGTCAGCAACAACTAATCCCATTAAGTAAGCACCTGCTTGGGCGCGGTTTTCACCGTTCGTACTCAATGCGACCCCGTCAAGAATTAGCTCCAGTGCTTGCTGGAAAAGCTGTTTTTTATTCGACATATCAATATCCTTACTAATGACATTGAAAATATACTGTATATTTATACAGCTTTCTACATGTATTTTGAATACCTGTCATTTAGGCTTCAACTAAGTGAAACACAACTGTCATATTCGATTCCTAAGTTGCGTAGCATTCAACTAGATGTTTGTGAAACTCATAAGGACAATGAGATATGAAAAACTTCAAAAACACCATTGCCAGTTGGTTAGACAACTTCTGTAACAAACTTTTCGAACAAATTTTGGACAAAATTGCCTTTAAGTTACTTACTATCGCTGCGCTTTCTCTCGTTGAACTCTTCGCTGGAGATGATGAAAGCAACCAAGTTGCTCAGTTAATAGAAACTGTAATCACACACATCGCTTAGCCGACCGGGGTAGCCTTACTGGCGAGGCTACCCCAGTCCATCTTGGCAAACGCGTATTCACTCTAGTTGTAAACACCCAGCGAGATATTCAGAAGAAATGTTAAGCCAGTAATCTCGTTCGTTATCGCTCGACTCATCTATTGGTATTGAAGACGACAAGACACTCTTCCAGTAACAGTGCCTCTCAATAAACTGCTGATATTGCGAGAAATATAGCGTATCTGAACTAGACTTAATGTCGTCCATTTCAATATCTCGACACTCCATCGGCCACCCTCGAGCACCAGCGGCCCAGATCATGAACTTATCTACCTTTTGTTTCGCGTCCTGGCCTTCGAATGTAATGCAGAACCTATTGTTTGAGCTGACATGCACTCCCCGCTCTTGAATTGTCTTGTTTAGTTTCTCGGCTTGCTTCTCTAATCGAATGATTCGATTGTACAAGCGGTTCTGGTACTCCTCAGGTTTGTTCTGGTTTCTGGCAATCGACTTAGCTTTAATGGTTTGAGCTTTAGCTGCCTGGAGGCTTCGAACTTGCCTTTTAATAGGCTTCTTCCATTGCTCGAGCTTGTATCCCAACTCTTTTATGATTGCAGTCATATTGTCAGCTTCAAAACTTGCTAACGTTTCCCAAGCAGGCGCCCTCGAACATTTAGCAATCGCATACCGATTGCCCTTTATTAACCCTTGGCTCTCATTGGCGCCTTTCGCTGCATAACCTACTGCCTTTATGATGTATGAGCCTGCAGCTTTAGGCTTTTTGATTCTCTCGAGCTTTGCAAATCCGTGACCCCATATTTTCTCTAGGCGTTTAGACCAGGGACTAAACAGATGCTCCGGAACAGTCCACCTCAATAACAAATGCACGTGAGGGTTTGGTTCCCCGTCCTCATTAGCCGGACACTCAGCTACCCAAATGTAGTGAAAGTCTGCCGGTGTGTTCATTGGTCCTATGTCATTAGGTTGAACGTACTTTGGTACTTTCTCTTTAGTTAGATCACAATACTTCTGACCTGACTCAAGATCAGTCCGAACCGTATGGTCTGCAAGCCAGCCTCTTTGGTACATTTTCTTAGCTGCATCTAGAAACCTTGAAACTTCATGTCCAATCGTCGTCTCTAGAGTTTTTTCCATCGTAAATTCATGCTCAGGTTTCTGCTTCAAATCGCAGTATGCTCCGGCGATTACCCCATCTGGATTCATCTTTCTTGGTAAGGGGTTATCTTTGGTTGGCACCGTCCAATACTCACCACCGATATCCGTTATTGGGTGCCAGATTTTCTTCTCCAGAGCACGCGGATTAGCAGTCACCATGTTCCGCTTATAAACAATTGGATGATTAGCTCCCATTGAACGGCAATCGTCTTCATCGAGCATTCCTCCAAACATGGCCAGACGCTTAGCTTTAGTGAAGGTTAAAGTCAGGAACGTAGAAAAACCTCCATGGCAGGCAGCGGTATATGCACCAGCCTCAAAGATTTTGCTAACGGAACGTGAAGTTAACTTCTCAGAAAACCTCTCACCCACATTAGCAGTTGGCGCTGCACTTGAAGGCGTCTCGGTTATGGCTTGAAACTTATAAGTATCGTTCCAGGCACGATGCATCAACTGCATCCAAATAGGTATTCGGCCCGTTTCCCCTCTCGCTCGCCGACCATTCTCGTTTAACACAGCAGGTTTCGAGCGCTCAGTGGTCTCATAGAGAGTCGAATGGTTGAAGTAAGCCTCGGGAGAATCGAGTACTGACTTCGCTCTAAGAGACTTGTTCAGAGTCCTGATTCTACGAATCTGAAACTCTTTCCTTTGGCGAAAATCCTTTGTCGGACTTTTGCGCCCTTTGACTAGACTAAGTCTTTCGGCGATTCTCGCCGCCGCTTCGCGGTCGTGTTTTGAGCGATAATTCTTCGCTTTGTAAAAATCAGTTCGAACATTTACATCACGCTCGCGCTTGGATAATCGGTTTGATACTCGATCATAAACAGGAATCTTCTTAACTAAACCACTATCAAGTAACGCTTGCTCTTGGTCTGAGTGAATTTTGGAACCTAAAAAACCAGCTCGATGGCTGGCGTCATTTTGCTTGATTCTGTCTAGGGGCATTACCGCCCCCGCGACATACAGCAACTCACTCTCTTTCATTGATCAATGCCCCTCCTCTCGATTCACATTACTTACCGATCCCCAAGGTTCGATACAACCTTGAGCCGTACACATGTAGTTCATGGGTCTTTGAGTGGGTTTAGTTCGTTTTTTAATGCCGTGTTTTTCACGTAGCTTAGATAGTAGAAATTGAGCTCGCTGCGTCTTACTCGGATCATAGCTCTCGAGTGCCGGCATATCGGGACAAGGCAAATGACTAGGTGACGTCGCGATGATGCCATCATCGTAGATAGATACCGCAGGTCTGAAGTCAATATCGTCACTCATTCTCACCTCACCCTGCAGAGCTAACATTGAACGTAAAGATGCCTTCTGCATTCAAAAACAACATGGCTTCATGAACATCTGGAAATAGTTCAAGCTCATTGCCTTGAGAAACTAAGTAGATGGCTTCTCGGTGGGCTTGGCTAAATACCGATATTGCCCAACCTAAGAAGTTGCCCTTAGCATCTAACTTTATGAATACACAAGGAGGATGATGAACCACACTGTTTAAGGCTCTAGCTATCGTGCAAAAGTCTTTGGCAGGTAGGCTCTTTTCACTAGGATGAATTTGGGAAGCACTCATATCTCAGCAAGCTCCTGTGTGTCCACGACGATAAACCCGCCCTTCCCCTCGCCTTCGCTTAATACTCCGTGGCGAACGTGATTGCATTTGAGCTGTTCGCAGGCTTGGCTTACGGCATCGTCTAAAGAATCGAAATCACCAAGAGCCGTTGTTTCTGGCTCTTGAGTTTGTTCGTGGCGCTTCATGGCGCCATCACCAAACAATCGAATGGCTACGTATTGCATGAGGCACTCTCCGATTGCGCGCCTAATGCCTTCATCGCTAGGCCCGCTTGACGGCTGATGTTTTGCCAAAGACGAATATTTGAGTTTTGCTGGCGCTCTTGCCCTTCGACAGGGTTCTCTTGGTACTTGGTGACGTTTAGCGCAGCGACGTTCTGTAGATGTAAAGCTTCTTCCAGAGTGTTGAGTTCAATCGTAATCATGTTGAAACTTCCTTTCTGTTTTCTTCAGTTAACTCAGTCCGGGGACTGGCGCACCGTTGGCAACAAAATCCACTCCCATAGCTAAAAAGGGAGACACGCCTTTAGTGCGTTCTTCGAGATCACTAATCAAAAGCACAAGATTGCCAATGCTGGCTTGAGCTTTCTGAATAATGTTGTGTTTAGTAGTGCGGCTTAAGCGTACGTTTCCGGCTTGGTCTAACGCCATTTGAGACAGGTCACCCGAGTGAATCGAGTTCTCTAATGCACGTTTGATAAAGGTTTCTTCAGTTGCATCAAGCGGTATATGAGCAGTAACAACACCCAACCCAAGAAGCAGGCTGTTTACTATGGTGTGATTGCCACTGGCTTTAGTAATCGCGATGAGCTCTACACACGTTAAGACATGAGGTTGCTCTGGGTTGAGCTTGTTGCGAAGCATTGTTGGGCTCATACCTATGCCTTCTGCCAGCTTGGTCATATTCTCTGACTTCGCAAATGCGCAACACGCTTCGTTAAATGCCAATTGTTTCGTGCCAATAAATTCGCACATTGAGTCACTTTCGTTCATAGCCAATACTCATTTGCATACCAAGGAGATGAAAATGAAAAACCAACCAAGGTTTAGAAACCGCTGTTTAACCTAGGTTTTGCATTGCTTCACGTGTTGCCATTTCTAGCAAAGCAACCATGTTTATCAGCGGTGTTTCCTTAGGTTTAGACTTGGCTTTGATAGGCAGGCGACCGTCAGAAACCCAGTCCATAATGGTGCGCTTAGGCATACCAGAGAACTGCGAGTATTGGTCATAGGTCATGAAAGGCGTATTTAGGACTACTTGATATGAAAGCATGGTGGTATCCTTGTAAGTTATTGATTGTTTAACATCGGACGCTAGAGTTGCAGCTCGCAGTCCATTTGAATTGGATTATTGATCGTATATGCGAACAAATCAAGCCAAATTAACCCCCTTTAATTATCAAGGTGGGAAATTCGTCACAGATCGCCTTCACGAAATTCTCGGCACAAAAACTATTAGGGACTTAGGCGACCGTTTAGATGTTTCCGCTTCAACTATAGCCACTTGGCACAAACGCGGGCTTTGTCCATACGAAGTAGTGCTGCGAGCCCACATGTACACAGGTGTTTCTTTAAAGTGGTTAACACTAGGTGAAGGCGAGCCATTTCCGAACAGAAATTCTCATAAGAATGATAAAGAACAAATGGAAACCAAGTTTTTGTTCGACATTGACTCTTTCAACATTAAAGACGGGAAGTTAGAAAACATCCAAACACTAACCTTCGACAAGGCTTATCTGGACGAGATTGAGGTATCAAATCCGATAGCTATTCGTCAAAGCGGCTGCACTCACATTATAGATAAAAATAATTTACAAGCTGTTAGCGGCACATATCTAATTGATATGGACGGCCTACTCTCTCTCAACGAAATCCAACGTTTACCAGGCAAGAAGCTAGCGATCAGCTTTAATGGTTCAACTCTTACTGTTGAAGAGGATGAAGTTAAGGTTGTTGGACGTGTGGCGTTGGTGATGGAGAAGAAGTAATGGAACCTCTCGTACTTATAGGGAACAGAATTGAAGAGTTTTTAAATGCAGCTCGAGAAGCGGACTATAATGTCAGTTTGCGAAGTAGAAATATTATTCGAACTGCGAAGCGCCTACAATCAAGCCTCAAAGACCCATTAGTATTGTGGGGAGACCTGAATGATGATATTCGAAAAGATCTGGTTCTTTTAGCAAAAGAAGTTAAACACTATTCCCCCCGACAATCGAATGAAAAATTAGTCTTAGCTAAAAAGTCACTTCATGATGCTCTAAATGATTGGTATGTGGATAATGAAGCTACCGAACTTGAATCTTTATCTCAATCAGAAGCAACAGGCAAACTACGACAATTGACCCTGCGTCAAAACGAGATAAACAGCGCAGTAGCTAGCAGTGTAATTCAAATAAGTGAACGAACAGGTGCTGCTGAGCGTCAGATAGAGAGAGTACAGCGGAAATATATCAATGAGCTTCGAACCGAAAGCAGCCAGTTAAGAGAGCTCTATTCAAACGAAATAAAGGTTCTCGTCGAGGACAGCTCAAATGATTTAGAAAAGACTGTAGAAACAGCTAACTCTAGGTTAAACCAAATAATTCGTGATGCAACTGATGAACTCTTAAAGAAGCACTCTTCAGAGTACAATAGACTTTATAGTGAACTAAAATCTAAAACGGAGGAGCAGATTAGGTTCTCTGACGACTCTCGTGCAGATTTTGAAGAAAAACTGCAGTCATTAAATAGAATACATGAAGCACAAATACTAGAGCTCAATGACAGGTTTTCTCAAGAGCAGAATAGTTTTAAAGACAGATTTCTCAGTGAAGTAAAAAAAGAAATCCAGCAATATAAAGGGCTTAGAACACTCCTGAAAGAGCAGCTTAACGAAGCAAAAGATATTGTTGGCGTGCTATCTAAAAAAGCGTTAGCACACGAACACCTAATTCAAGCGGGACGTGAAGCTAAAGCATACTGGGGCTTTCAGTTGTTTGGGTTGAGTTTTTTATTTTTGGCTATATTAATGAGCGTCGCGATTTTTGGGGATTCGCTAGGTCTCAAAATTCCATGGCTTACTTGGTTAGTCGATTTTTCTTCCTCTAACGGAGAGCTAAGTACATACAATATCGTTAATCAAGGGAGTCTTTCTAAGCCTCCCTCTACACCTAGTTCCTTCTCTTCTGAAGCATCGTGGTTTTTTAAAAGAATATCTATCGTAATCTTATTGACAGCCCCCGGTTTGTATCTTCTAAAAGAAGCTGCAAATCATAGGGCTAAAGAAAACCTCTACCGACAAAGAGGTGTTCAGCTTGCTTCTATAACTCCTTATCTCAAGGAGTTAGATGAACAAGAGAGAAATTCAATTAAGAAAGAGTTAGTAACGTCCTTCTTCTCCTTTCATGATGGAAAAGCAGACACACAAAATGTCCCAGACTTCTTGAGAGACCTAAAAGAAACTACAAAAATTATTCGTTCAATCGATCGAGCTACTCAACCAACAACTAACAATCGCACATATACTCCACGTAGAAAGCGCCGACCACAAGCAAGTAGAGGTTAATTGGCAATGGAAAAGTTAGTTATTCAAACATTTTCAGAAATTGATCTCGATGACCCTTTTTTTGACACTTTAAAGAGGGATTATCAAGAATTTGAAAAATGGTTCGAGAAAAAACATAACAACAATGCTTTAGTACTTTACAATGATGATCACCAGATTGAGGGTTTTCTTTATTGCAAGTATGAAAAAGGCCCCGGCAGCGATACCATTCCTCCGCTGCCAAACACTCAACATATGAAGGTTGGTACTTTTAAGTTCAACCCTAAACGCACTAGGCGCGGGGATCGTTATCTTAAGAAAATTTTTGATTATGCTCTAGCATATAAGCCAGACGTCGATGACATTTACGTGACTATATTTGCCGATAAGCATCCTTATTTGGCGGAGTTATTTAAACGGTATGGCTTTAAAGAGTACGCGAAAAAAGAAACGAAAAATGGGATTGAGGAGGTATTGCTTAGAGATCTCAATTCAACCCTAGGAGATGTCGATAAAGATTACCCTTTCGTCAACACTAAGGGAAACGCTAAGTACTTGTTGAGCATATATCCTAACTACCATACTAAGTTGTTCCCTGACTCAAAATTGATCACAGAGAGCCCTAATGTCGTTAGAGATATTTCTCACTCTAATAGTATCCACAAGATTTACATCTGTGGCATGGCAGGTGTTATGGACTTTAATCGTGGCGATGCAATCGTAATATACCGAACTGGAGATGGACAAGGTGCTGCAGAATTTAGATCAGTCGCAACTTCCCTATGTGTTGTTGAAGATGTCCATACAATCGACAAATACAATGGTATAGATGAGTTCGTAGACTACTGCGCTAAATTTAGTGTGTTCTCTGAAGATGAGCTCCGTACAATCTACAAACAGAAGAAATATAATTATATCATCAACTTTACATACAACACCGCTTTGCCAAAGCGCCCAATCAGACAAGAACTAGCCGACTTTGCAGGTTTAAGCCGCGATGACTATTGGGGAGTGATGAAGTTAACTGACAAACAGTTTGATGACATAATTGAGCTATCAGAGCTAGATCAGAAGATAGTACTTCGCTAATTGAAAAGGGCCAGAGTGCCCTTTACCTATTCTTATAAAAATGCTCTGTATTACCTTTACGATATAAATCATCAACTCGTGCTTCAAGTAAAAATCCTCTTGAATGCAAAACGGGATAAAGCTCGTTAACTCTCTCTTTAGATACGGATATCACAACATCAGAAGTAGAGAAAGACTCTAAACTTCGATCAAGTAAAGCCTCACCGAGCTTTTCACCTCTAAACTTTGGAAGAACGTAAAAAGTACAAATCTTGTCTTCTTCTATCGTTTTTTTTAAAAGACTAACACCACATAGCTCAGAGCCGTTGTGAGCCACAAGGATAGTTCTCTCACCCATATGAAAACTTGGCATAAATTTATTACGGAACCAATCCTGAAAATCAGGGTAAAGCTTTGACACATCTTCCAACGCATGACTGATTTGGGAAACGTCAAAGTGACTATCAGCCTCTTCTATTTTTATAGATGGTTTTACTACTATTCCAGCCAAAACTAACCTTTATATGTTGGGGGCCAATACATAGCTAGGGGTAAGTTTGGCACAGTCTCATGTTCTGTTCTAGATAAATTCCACTCGATATCTTTATCTGATGTAAGTTTGTGCCAAAACAGGTTACCAAATACTCCACTAGCCACACCAATCACAAACGTAAAGGTAAGAACTACCAGCACCAAGCGCCAAGAGACCTGATTTGAGGTGAATTTTGCAAAAGCAGAAAAGTGATCGATAAAGTTATTGTCAGTCTTATCTTCAGAGCTGATTCCATCAGTCTTCTCTCTCCAGTGATAAATCAGGTACTGCGATTTGGTATCTTTCAACCCCAAATACTTATCCCAAATATCAGTCTCGAGAACTCTACAACGTTTGTAATTAGAATGTGAAGCTTTAAAATCGGATACAGCTTCTCTTATCAAAAAGAAATGTATAACGTTTAAAGACTCCGTAGAGTTTATTTTTGAGCGAATTTTAAATGGTAAATTTCTCGCCTCATTTAACCTAAAGTCAACTATTTCTATTTTATTCAAGTCACCTAAAAGAGCGGAAAGCTTTGGCTTAGTAATAGTAGAGATTCGTCTTATTGCCTGTTCATCTATTAGATTTATTCGAAATCTAAAGTAAACTGAATCTTTAACATTTCCATTTGCCACTTTAAATAAAGCTCCCGGGAATGAGAGTAAGGTTCCATTTTCCTTTTTGTCTACTAGCTCGGTAATACTAACCCCATCAAGGCCGTCACCATTTTTTAGGTCAATTTGGGTAAAGAAACTCAACTCTTCGCCATCGGGAAGAGTAATATTGTGTACACCAGAGTCGTTCACATGAGAATACTCTTTAATATAGCTATTAAAAATAGCCGAAAGCAACTCTTGATCCTTACATACCATGTAGCCCAATTCAGAGTCATACTCAATATGTTTTCTTTCAAATGGAAGGTAAATATTAACAGACTCTATCCGTTGATAGAGCTCTGTATTTAATTCACCTTTGACCGGAGTAAGCTTAACGCCAACATCAAGATAATTAATGTCATCCTTAGCTAAAGACCAGTAGTTGACATGTACCTCTAGGTTAACATCAATGTTTGCTCGACTATTAGACTCTAACCAAATACCAACACTGCTAGCCAATATTTTACTCTCTATATATTTCTAATGACTTCCATCAGGTTCTCAATCGAATCACCGGATGTATATGAAACACATACAATACCACGTTCTTGACTAAATTGAACTGATCGCGACTTCTCTCGCTTCTGCAATTTGGAAATCATTGAAACACTCGGTGCCACACCGTCTCTTTTAAGCAATCGTCTAGATATTTCCGTAGCTTCGGCGTAGACGTAGATAATCAACTTAGGCGCAATAGCATCGAATACTTCGTACTCAATATCCAACACGGAAAAATCTTTACTAAGAAGACAAAAATGGCCGTCTAGCAATAGGTTGTCATCAGGTATTTTATGAAGTCCCTTGATTAGAGCTAACTGATTGTTGTTTGAGGATGAAACGAGTTTACCACTTTCGATATAGCTTGAATTAGATTTGATAATGTCACTTGCACTGTATGCACTCATACCAAGATTAGAACTCAAATCTCGACTAAGAGTCCCCTTTCCAACCCCATGGACACCACAAATAAAAATAATGTTTTTCATCAGGTTAAGCGGCGGAACATACAAGCAATGACGAATTGCTTTCTAAGTACTTAAATGACTGAGGGGCTTTAAAGCCTCTCTCTTTTTGGTATGGATCTATCGGATTATCGTACTTTTTGAAGTCTTTGATTTGAATAGCGTAAGCCACTTCTCTATTTGAGAAGTACTCGTCAAAGAACGACTTATTAATGCCGGATGCAGATTTGGTTTCTTCCCATAATTCTTCAGGATGTTTAGCTAAGATATCCCCGATAGTAAACTCACCAACAATCTTACCTTCTGGCATGGTCGAATATATTACTACTGACTTCACGTCAGGTCTTTTGAAGATAGCTTTGCGATACTCGAACAACTTTTCGCCCGAGATAATCTTTTCTACAAATTCTGGTTTGATCGACAATAACGCTTTCATGGTATAGCTCTTATTTTTTCTAGGTGCGAATATTAAACCCAAACACTCATGATTTCATCAGAAAATCTGACAATGTGCGAGTTTGTACCAACTAAACATTGAATGTACCAAAACGAATGATACTGTATTAATATACAGTAATTTCGGTAAATTTTCCATGTCTATCCGCAACTTAAAAGATGGTTCTAAAAAGCCTTGGCTATGTGAATGCTACCCAAATGGTCGCTCTGGTAAGCGAGTAAGAAAGCGTTTCGCCACCAAAGGTGAAGCTGCTGCCTACGAGCGGTTTGTCATGCGTCAAGTTGAGGACAAGCCCTGGCAAGGCGATAAGCCAGATCATAGAAGGCTATCTGAGCTTATCGACATTTGGTTTACGCGCTATGGCGCAACGCTCGCTAACGGAGCTGTAATTTATAGCAAACTGCAAAAGATGAGTGATGCTATGGGTAACCCACTAGCTACCCTTCTAAACGCTAGGTTGTATTCAGACTTTCGCAGTCAGCGCATGCATGGGCAAATTAGCTTTGTTGATGACCGATGGCAAAAAGGGGCACCGAGTATCGCTACGCTGAATTCTGAGCTCGCTAGATTTAAAGCTGTTTTCAGCAAGCTGAAAGAACTGGGAGAGTGGAAACTCCCCAACCCTATTGAGGATGTTAAACCCTTTAAAGATCACGAGCGTAGCATGGCTTTCTTACATAAGGAGCAAATTGCCCTGCTATTGGAGTTAGTCGCCCTGCACAATAGAGAAGATATGCTCAAGATAGTTAAACTTTGCCTTGCCACCGGTGCGCGTTGGAATGAGGCTGCGCAACTTAACGGCTCTCAGCTCACTCAATACAAAGTCACCTATACCAACACTAAAACTAAGAAGAATCGCTCTGTACCTATCTCTGAAGAGCTTTATCATGAGATCTATAAGCCAACCTCAGGTAAGTTGTTCCAAGAATGCTACACACCCTTTTGCTACATCCTTAAAAACAAACTCGGCATTACCCTACCCTCTGGCCAGGCTTCGCATGTTCTGCGCCATTCATTTGCCAGCCACTTTATGATGAACGGTGGGAATATTCTGGTGTTGCGAGATATCCTCGGCCATGCAGATATTAGTATGACAATGCGCTATGCTCACTTCGCTCCAGATCACCTATCAGAAGCTATCACTCACAACCCACTCGCTAACTTGTAGTTGTCGCCACAAAAAATTTTTCGCTGGCTGTCGCCACTTTGTCGCCACTTTACGATTTTCAGGCAAAAGAAGAGCCGCTAAAAGCGGCTCTTAATATTTCGTATTTTCCGAAGAGTTATCGAATTACTCTTTACCGAAAACGTTGTTCTCTTGCTCTTGCACACGGATGAAAGTCGTACGCTTAGTTAGCTCTTTAAGCTTTGCTGCGCCTACGTATGTACAAGTTGAACGAACACCACCAAGGATGTCAGAGATAGTGCCGTGAACAGAGCCGCGGTATGGCAATAGTACGGTTTTTCCTTCAGCAGCGCGGTACTTAGCCACACCACCTGAGTGCTTGTCCATTGCCGACTGTGAAGACATGCCGTAGAACTTCATGAAAGTTTTGCCGTCTTGCTCGATCACTTCGCCGCCTGATTCTTCGTGGCCTGCTAGCATACCGCCTAGCATAACGAAGTCAGCGCCGCCGCCGAAGGCTTTTGCTACGTCGCCTGCACATGAACAACCACCGTCACCAATGATCATCCCCCCAAGGCCGTGCGCAGCGTCACCACATTCGATGATTGCAGAAAGCTGAGGATAACCAACACCTGTTTTAACGCGAGTTGTACATACAGAGCCAGGGCCGATACCCACTTTCACTATGTCTGCACCTGCTAGGATAAGCTCTTCACACATGTCGCCAGTTACAACGTTACCCGCAGAGATAACTTTGTTAGGGAATGCGGCACGTACCTTTTCTACGTACTCAACTAAGTGCTCAGAGTAACCGTTCGCGATATCAATACAGATAAAGATAAGTTCTTCAGATAGCGCCATGATTTCTTTTGTTTTTTCGAAATCAGCATCTGAAGTCCCCGTAGAAACAAACACGTTATTTAGTGTTTTTTGATCCGCTGATTTCACGAAGTCAGCCCATTGCTCTACGGTGTAATGTTTGTGAATTGCAGTCATCACGCCATGTTCCGCTAGAGCCTTCGCCATTTCAAAGCTACCGACTGAATCCATGTTTGCTGCAATTACTGGTGTGCCAGACCATTGACGACCACTATGCTTGAATGTAAAATCGCGGGTTAATTCAACTTGAGAACGACTTTTAAGAGTAGAACGCTTCGGGCGAAATAGTACATCTTTAAAGCCTAACTTAAGTTCTTGTTCGATACGCATGATAAATTTTCCTATAAGCAAATTTACGTGTCGTGCGTTTTCGGTAAACGTTAGCAGACGCTTTACTGAGTTTCGGACACAAAAAAACCGGAGCGTTGGCAGACGCTCCGGTTTTCAGCATTATAGGTCGTGATTTATTTCCCGCAAGACTGATATTTCCAATTTTTTTGTGATACAGTTCGGTTAAGTTGCATACCTAAGTAACTCCTTTCTCAGCAATTATTCGCTCTTCTCTCTTAAAAACAATCACTTAACTCAAAGCTTGCTAACCGTTTGCGCAATCCTTTTCCTCTTTACGCTGTCCAACTTCTGATCGATTGGTTGATTCACTCGTCAATAATCACCTTTAAACTCTAATTTTTACCCTTTCTCGGCAAAAGAATTTTCAAAATTTTTTACGCAAATACAAAAAAAGCAGCCGAAAATGGCTGCTTCTTGAAATTAAAGCGTTTGATTACAGTTTAAAGAATGAAAGCTGAGCTTTCTGTTTTTCTGCTAACGTAGACAGCTCATTGCTCGCACTTGCACTCTGACAAATGCCGGAAACGTTTTGATTAACCAGCTCAGACATATTCACAACATTACGGTTAATGTCTTGCGTTACCTGAGACTGCTGCTCTGCTGCGGTTGCAACTTGGGTATTGGCATCATTGATATTCGTTACAGACTCTGTAATACCCTGTAGCGCGCTGTTAGCTTGTAATGATAGCTCATTGTTTTTCTCCAGCATTTCAAGGCTAAGCTGCATGCTATCGTTAGCAAGACCAGACTGCTTCTGTAGCTCTTCAATGATGGCCTGGATTTCGCCCGTTGATTCTTGAGTTCTTGCTGCCAGCATTCGAACTTCATCCGCAACCACTGCAAAACCACGACCAGATTCGCCCGCACGCGCTGCTTCAATTGCTGCGTTCAGTGCTAGAAGGTTAGTCTGCTCTGAAACACCGCGAATAACTTCAATCACATCATTGATTTGTTCAGACTGCTCTTTAAGAGTTAGAACAACTTGCGCAGCTTCGTTTAGTGCATTGCCCATTTGAGCACTTGCTTGACTGCTCTCTTCAAAGATATCCAAGCCAGATTTAGCCAATTGATCGGCTTCACGTGCTTTTGAGTCTGCCATCTGAGCGTTATCACTTACGTTATCTGCGGTGCTAGAAAGCTCGTTGACTGCAGATGCGACTTGCTCAATCTCAGCTAGCTCTTGCTGAGCATTGGCTTGCGCTTGCGTCATCACGGCAGCTAACTCAGTAGAAGCGGAAGCGACTTCCTCACTAATACGGCTTAACTCTTCTACCGTGCTGTGAAGTTGCTCAGCGGTTTGGTTCACATCAGTACTCAGTTGAGAGACTTCATTATCACCATCGACCTTAGCACGAACAGAAAGATCACCATGTGCTAGCTTACGCATCACTTTCTGCAGTTGAAGGATTGGTTTCACAATCATGCCTGAAAGTACCCAAGCGACAGCTAAAGAGGCAACAAGAACAGTAAGTACCATGTACATTGCCATGTTTTTAACTTTTGTGTTTTGCTCAGCGCTATGTTCCATGGCATCGGTCGCGAACTCATTAACTTGTGCAGATAAAGTATTAATGGCGCCGACCATTTGATTGCCAGAGTCACGATACTTAGCGATAAAGCTGTTGTACTCTTGCGCGCTCACTTGGCCGCTGTCCCTTTGTGAAAACAGCTCCACTGCTCGGTGAGAGTATTGTACGTAATCTTCAATAGCACGGCGCACCACTCGTACTTCATCTCTGAATGTGTCGCGACTAGCCATCAAGTCGAGATCTTTTTGAATCTCTTTTAAGCTTGTTTTAAGTTCGTTCAAAAACACTTGGCGGCGAGAATCATCGTAAATGGCATACACCGCACTAATACGTAACGGATAAACTTGATCATCGATTTTTGCCAAGGTGTCTTTGTAATACACGAGGGAATCTGTGTTAGAGCTGATAATTTCTTGCTCTGCCTCTAGATTACTTTTGGTGATCCACAATGCGATAAATAGCGCGAACGTTGTGAAGATAACAGGTACTAATACCTGTGTTCGAATAGACAAATTTTTAAGGGACAATTGCATTATTTTTCTCATTCAAGTCGTTGGACTCATCCTTGAAGTGGGAAGATTCCCATAGATAAAGTGCGTGAACTCTAGCACAAGGCGTGATCGAAGTCACATTTGAATTCTGCTTAGTTCGCATTGATTTATCTTGTAAGCTTCAGTTTTACAACAGAAACTTATCATCCATATGCAATTGATTTATAAATTAACTGAATAGCAACCTCTTTGATATAGAACAAAAAAGGCCAAGCTAATGCTTGGCCAATGGGACAGAATTTCAGGCAACTCTGTGATTAGAAATCGTAACGCACACCTAAACGAAGCGTATCTTCACCCGTGTCCTTAAAGCCGTCTGCGTCAGCATCTGTCGACTTAATACCGTTGGAGAAGTAGGAAACATAAGTACGGAAGTTACCGTTGAACTTGTAGTAACCCGCTACTTCTACCCCATCCGTCGCATCCGCTTTAGTGCCATTTGCCGCTTCGTTTTCTTGATTGGTGTAAACCACCGCAGCAGAGAACTGTTTTGTAAATTTGTATTTCGCAGCAACCTCAAGCGCTTTAAACTCTTTATCGCTTGTGCCTGTTGCTTTGTCATCTAGGTCGCCGACTGAGTACGTCGCACCTAAGTAAAGAGCGTCTAGTGTATAACCTAGGCCACCAAGGATCTGGTTTTGGCTACCGTTTCCTTTACCTAGATCAGCACCTGAGAACGCTAGGCCCAGATCTAAGCCAAACGGTGCTGAATAAAGACCTGAGATGCTGTAACCGTCAGTGTCTTCATCGCTATTTGCTTGGTAAGTGGCTTGAAGTTGAAACGCATCGAATGCACCGCGGTAAGCAAACACGCTGTCTTCTTTGTCGCTTGCAGAGTTAATCACCTGCTGAACACCAGAGAACTCCGAGATATCTGTCAGATCCGATACGATAACGGCAGCCATGTCTTGACGACCAAACGACAGTGCATGACCATCAAAGTCTAGACCTGCATACATGTAACGGTTTTCAAACTCATCTTTACCTGTATCTTGCTCAGCTTCATAGACACCAAACGCTGACATGCCCTCAGTAATCTCAGATTTGCCTTTCAGGTTTAGACGTGCTCGAGTGCTATCGTCCATCGTGCCTTTAATCTCTGCACCTTTGCTTGTACCAATGAAGTCACCACGAAACTCTACGCGACCACCGACTTTCAGCTCAGTACCATCAGCTTTGTACACTGTCGCTGCAAGTGAAGAACCCGATACAAGTGCTGCAAATACTGCAGACGCTGCCACTGCTTTTTTCATCTTATTTACCCTTTACATTTAGAATGAGCTTCTGTGCTCGAACTGTTGATGCGAGATAAATTAGATGGACAGAATGACGTTTTGATTGCTAATCCATTACGATTAAATGTCGATTATATTTATGGTTCATTACAGTAAAATAAACAAAATCAATCAGTTAATTTTAATACAGACGCAATATAATTGTGTTGGTAACAAGCTTAGCGCTCGTCTTTGGGTGAATCCATGACCACCATAGTAGTGATAGACTGTACTTGAGTGCACTCACCTAATACGTCGGCATGAAACTTCTTGTAGCTTGGTAAGTCTTTGGTCTCAACTCGAAGTAAATACTCGTTAGCGCCTGTGATGTTGTGGCACTCAACGACTTCATCAACGAATCTGACGTGTTCTTCGAACTCTAGTTGGGCTTGTTTTCTATGACTGGCAAGGCCGATAGAGACATAAGCGACAAAGCCGACACCAAGTTGGCTATTATCAAGCATGACTCGATAGCCTTTAATCACCTCGCGTTTTTCAAGATCTTGGACGCGCCTAAGCGTGGCTGAAGCCGATAAACCAATACGCTCTGCTAACTCGACATTGGAGATTCTTCCGTCTCTTTTGAGTTCTTGCAATATTCTTTCGTCGAACTTATCCATTTCTCACCTTTATTGCGCAATTAGTCCTAGTCATTCGAATAAAAACACATAATTGCGCACTATTCCACCTAATATAGTGATTGACCGGTCAAGACAAGCGTTACTACGCAATATTATTGCTTTCACGATAGAAATAGGACATCTCATGGAATTCGAACAACTCACTGCTCTTGTGATATTTGCCTTTGTCTCGACCTTTACACCGGGGCCAAATAACTTAATGCTGATGACTTCAGGCGCTAATGTCGGCTATATGCGTACGTTACCTCACATGTGCGGAATTGCATTTGGTTTTGCATTTATGGTCTTGCTTGTTGGGCTTGGCTTGTCAGCGGTGTTTGAAGCGTATCCAATCGCCCACCTTGTATTGAAGTATGTCAGCTTGGCTTATCTTGCCTATTTAGCAGTTAAAATCGCGTTAAGTGGGCGCGCAAAAGACGTCGATAATTTTCGCCCTATGACATTCCTAGGGGCAGCCAGTTTTCAGTGGGTAAACCCAAAAGGTTGGTCTATGGCGCTAAGTTCCGTCACTCTATATAGCAATGGTGGCGGATGGATTGAACTAATGATCATTTCAGCGACCTTTTTATTGGTCAATTTCCCATCGGGTTCATTTTGGATTTTGGCAGGTCGAGAGCTTCAACGTTGGCTAACTAGCGCTTTACGCATCCGAAGCTTCAATATCCTGATGGCAGTCTTATTGGTTGGCTCCACACTGCCGATGATATAGATGTCAGGAATGTAAATTTGGTTAAAGATACTATCTAACTCTGTTGTGTGCTGTTAACCTAGATGAGAACAAGAACAATTCTCGAGTTAGCACATGAAAAAGCCATCACCAAAGCACGTTACCATATCTTCAACCGTCTCTATCACGCCAAACATGCAGCGCATTACCTTTCAAAGTGATGCGCTAAAAGAGTTTCCAAACAACTGTGAGGGTGGCTACATCAAGCTATTGTTTACGCCTTCTGGTGACACTGACCCACAACAGCTATCAGGCGATGAGCGCCCAGTGATGCGTACTTACACCATTCGTAAGTTTGACGAGCAAGCGGGAACCATTGAAGTCGATTTTGTTAAACACATCACTCACGATCTTAAGTGCGGTTTTGCTGCGCGCTGGGCGATGAAGGCTCAGGTTGGTGCTTCCATTCATATTGCCGGCCCAGGCACGATACAAGACATGAGCACAGACGCGGATTGGTTTTTCATGACCGCAGACATGACAGCCCTACCTGCCCTATCGGCCAAGATTCGACGTCTCCCGGCGGATGCAAAAGGCTACGCTGTGATTAAAGTTATCTCTGAGCAAGATATTCAACCCATCGAAGCCCCAGAGCATTTTGAAGTCAAATGGATCTTTGAGAATGATAACTTGGCACAAGCAGTTCGCGATCTGCCTTGGTTGGCTGGTAAAGCGTCCGTTTGGTGTGCTTGTGAGTTCGATTCAATGCGCGCGCTGCGTCAGTACTTCCGCAACGAGAAAGAAGTCGAACGCGAGAACATCTACATTAGCAGCTACTGGAAACAAGGTGTTTCAGAAGACGGTCACAAAGTGATTAAGCGCCAAGACGCTGAAGAGCAAGAAGCTTAATTCAAGGTTTTACTGTGTAATAAGACTAAGAGACGCCTTCTCTTGGTCTTAATCAAAGTTCTCCGCCAAGAAGTCGATCAGTAAGCGTACTTTTGGCGAGAGATTTCGGTTTTGCGGGTAAAGTGCCCAGATCCCCTCTCGCTCATCACGATACTCCGAAAGCACCTCGACTAATTCTCCGGCCTCTAGCGCTTCTTTCACATAGTGATCCGGGAGCTGTACTAATCCAAGCCCCCGTTTTGCTGCATCAAGCAGTGCGTAGCCTGAGTTGCAATGTATTCTTCCTGAAACCCGTATCGATTTTTCACTTTTAGAATCACGAAAACGCCAGTAATCAACTGACCCAACAAGACACTGATGATGGTTAAGTTCGGATAAAGTATGTGGCTCGCCGTACCTTTCTAGATAGCTAGGACTTGCACACACATACAATTGCCGACTCGATAATCGCTTGGCAATTAAGCTCGAATCCTGCAATTTCCCCAAACGAATCGCAACATCAACGCCTACCTCGATCAAATCAAGCTTTTGGTTGGTCAACATTAGCTCTAAGTCGACTTGCGGATAGAGTTCTAAGAATTGGTGCAATAATGGGGCGAGGTTTTGTTCACCGAAAGTGACGGGAGCGGTCACCTTTAGTAGACCTTTAGGTGTCGACTGCATTTGAGTAACAGCCAGTTCAGCCAGCTCTAGACCTTCGACGAGATGCTTACATTGCTGATAATAGAGCTGCCCAGCTTCCGTTACCGAGACTCTACGTGTGGTGCGATTGAACAGCTTAACGGCCAGTCTTTCTTCTAACAGAGCGACTTTACGGCTTATTTGCGCGACCGATGTATCGAGCTTCTTTGCAGCAGAGGTGAAAGATTGAGTTTCTGCAACTGCGACAAACTCGCTCACTCCTTCCCAATTTGCCATAGTGATTTCTGTAATATTGTCTTATTAAACCACTGTCATTATTGCAAACCTGTAACAGTAATACCACTTAGAAAATCGCCAAGCCTAGCGCGAATTGGAGTATAGAACTGTGCTAATATGTGCCTCTGTTCCAAACATCTCAATAACACAGCATGTCGAAACTCAAAATATCTCTAGGCGCTGCCTTGGTCACTATTGCCCTTGTTCTCGCTTGGGTTTTTATCCCTACCCATGTCAGACTCAGTAGCGAAATTCTTAATCAACCTGTTGGTGAAGGGTTCAAGCTCATCGGTCACAAGGCAATCTCGACCAAGCCCGAAGATGGCAAACTGAATCACTTCTTTCTAATCGATGAAAACAGTTCGGTAAAAGATGCGACCCCGTTTCTGATTACTTCAGACCCTTTCATCAAAGTAAACCAAACAGATGAGAACAAGCTTTCAATTACGATTAATGGTCGTGTGAAGCAGTTAGACAATGACCTTTGGGTTGAAAGAGCGGATGGCACGGTTCAGCACTGGTTTATTTCAGCGCAGATCAATTACGTTCGCTAGTTTTCTAAACTAGAAATATGCTCACAAACAGGTAAAATCACGCCCAATTGATTTTACCTGTAGTGAATACTTTAATGCACCACCCAAACCAGCTTTTCACTCGTTTCGATAGTGATATCCAATCGTATCCACTACCCGAGAAGTTTACCTTTCCTTTTTACTACCAGCCTCACCCACTGTGTGTCCTAGCCGCGCAGCAGCTGCAACGCCACCTTACTGTGCAACGAGCTTGGCATCATGATTTTGGTATTGATGGTAACCCAGATGGCACAGGTAAGATGTTCGGCGTGCTTCTTGTTCAGTCTCCCGAAGGCGAAATAGGCTATTTCTCTGCGTTTTCTGGCAAAATCGCCGACCAAAACTTATTGCCCGGCTTTGTTCCACCTGTGTTTGACATGTTAGCGGAAGAGAGCTTCTTTCGAACAGATCTCGCTGAGATCACTCAGCTCAATCAAGCGGTTAAAGTAGAGCAATCCAACCCAGAACTTTTGCAGCTTAAAGAGGCATTAAGTCAGCTGGAACAAGGTTATGCAGAGGCAGAGCAAGAGCAACGTGACGCGATTATTGAAGGGCGCGCTAGGCGAAAAGAACAGAGAAAACAAGGCGAAGCCAACCTCGACTCTAGCCAACTTGATGCTCTACTCGTTGAATTGAGTAAAGAAAGCGTCGCTGAGAAAAACGTCCTTAAGTACTTAAAGTTAGAGTGGGAAGAGAGAATCGCTGGCGTCAGCTCAAAGCTAAATGAACTGACAACGTCACTCAATACTTTAAAAGAGAAACGCAAACTGCTCTCTAATGCTTTGCAAAACAAGCTTTTTGAGCAATACCGTTTCTTAAACATTCGCGCTGAAGAACGGTCTCTAAAATCAATTTTTGCCCCCACTACCTCTCCGATTCCACCAGCGGGAGCAGGTGAATGTGCAGCACCTAAGCTACTCCACTACGCCTTTAAGCATGGCTTTAAGCCGCTAGCACTGGCTGAGTTTTGGTGGGGCGTTTCACCCAAATCTGAAATTCGTCAGCACACTAAGTTCTATCCTTCGTGTAACAGTAAATGCCAGCCGATCCTTGGGCATATGCTTGAAGGCATGTTGGTTGACGACAATCCGCTCGAAGAAAATTGGGCGGAAGATAAAGAACTAGAGATCTTATTTGAAGATGACGCGATGGTTATCGTCAATAAGCCTTCTGGGTTGCTATCTGTGCCGGGAAAAACCATCACAGATTCGGCCTACACCCGACTTCAACAGCGTTACCCTGATGTCGAAGGGCCTTTTGTTATCCATAGACTTGATATGGCAACGTCTGGTTTACTGGTGTTTGCCTTAACCAAGCGCGCCAATAAAAGTTTGCAAAAGCAGTTTATCTCTCGCAGCGTGCAAAAACGTTACGTCGCTTTACTTGAAGGATCAGTCTCTGAGTCTAGTGGTGAAATAGATCTGCCAATGCGTGGTGACCCGGTCGATCGCCCTCGCCAATTGGTCTGCTTTGAGCACGGTAAGCCCGCGCAAACCTACTGGGAAGAAATTTCTACGGTGAACGGCAGAAGCAAACTCTACATGTACCCTAAAACGGGTCGTACTCATCAACTCCGAGTACATTGTGCTCACCACTTAGGACTTAACCTGCCTATGGTTGGCGACACCTTGTATGGCGAAAAAGCAGAGCGATTGCATTTGCATGCCGAGCGATTGGAGCTCGAACATCCCTACTCAAAACAACCTATGACCTTCGAAGCACCTGAGAACTTCTAAACTTTCGTTGATTCATATCATCAACCTTTCGTTGGTGATATGAATATCAGCAACTATTCTTTAGATACTGACATTCTCTAGAGGATTGCACTATGCTCAAACAAAGCTTCAAGCTCATCGCTTTAATCTTTGCCCTTTCTGTCTCTCACATTTCTTATGCAAATACGGTTAAGCTTGCTAATGGCGAGTGGGCCCCTTATCAATCTAAGTCTCTCAAACAAGGGGGATTTATCACTCAAATTGTACGGGAAGCTTTCGAAGCTGAAGGTTACACCGTAGAGTTTGACTACATGCCTTGGAAACGAGGTTTTGAAGAAGCAAAAGCGGGTAACTATGACGGCTCTCTTATTTGGAGTAAAAACCCAGACCGTGAACAGCACTTCCTCTATTCCAACCCTGTTATTACTCTGAGTACCGCACTATTTCAACAAAAAGGCAAACCCGTCACTTGGAGTAACCGAGAAGATCTGTCGTCATTAAAAATCGGGGGGGTCACCGGCTATGCCTATGGTATTGAAGATCTAGAAAAAGCTGGAACGGTCAAAATACAGCGTATCGCAAGCGCTGAAAACAACTATAAAAAGCTCAAAGCTGGTCGTTTAGATGTAGTTTTGGAAGATATGGATGTCGGTATGGAAACAGTGACCAAGCTTGGCCTTACTGGTACGATTGAACCCAATGCTAAGATGCTTACAGAGCGAGACTACTTCGTGATCATTTCAAAAAACTCGCCACGTAGCCAAGAACTGTTAGACGCCTTTAATCGCGGACTAGCCAAATTAGAAGCCGAAGGTAAGCTTGAGCAATACAGACAAGCTTCAATTGAAGGTAAATACAAACAGTAATGGATGCATTCACCTATAAAAGAGAAGCTCTAGCATGGTATAGAGCTTCTCGTTGTTAACGACTAATCAGCAGATATTGTCACGAGACGAAGCCGCAATCGCGTCCCACCAGTCATATAGATATAGCGCGAGATAGATAGGAATAAGAGCCCAAAGCAGCGGATCATCAAAAACATGATACGTGGTCCCTATCGCGGCGACGGCCAACAGCATCAACTCTGTAATACCGATAAAGAGCAGCGCTTTAGTCAAATGAACCAAGTAGCGATGAACTGGAAAAGCCAACTGGGTCTTTTGGTAGGTTGCTTCAAAAACCCCAACAATCGCTGCCGCCATCAATAAACCAATCACAGCCAATATCGCAGACTGGTTACCCTTTTCCATTTCCTGCATCGCTTCAAAAGTCAGCTGATACATTAATGGTGCAGCTATGATCAAAACAAATAGCTGTTTGCCTACCACTTCTAGGTAAAACTGTTTGTGGCTCTTACCCATTGATTGTTTTCCTGCATGACATATTAAGGAATTTTATTCATTGAATTTTAAAACACCTCAACGATAAAACATAGCGATGGAAAATCATTGATAAGCCAAGCTCTCAGTGCAATTCCTGTGAGGCACGCTCAAATTTTAAGTGGCAACGCTTCTACCTAGTCATTCTATCGTGTAAGACAATCTATTGGCGGAATGAGCGACCAAAAGGAATGAAAGTGATGTCCAAGTTTAGCGCTGCGGTAAAGTGGCAACGTGGCCCAAGTGAAGCCTTCAACGACAATCAATACAGTCGCGCCCATACATGGCATTTTGATGGTGGAATCACTGTACCTGCTTCATCATCACCCCATGTCATTCCACTCCCTCTGTCGGTAGAAGAAAACGTCGACCCAGAAGAAGCCTTTATCGCCTCCATTTCAAGTTGTCATATGCTGACCTTTCTTGGCATTGCTGCGAAACGCCGCTACATCATAGACAGCTATACCGATGAGGCCGTAGGTTTTCTTGAAGAAGACTCATCAGGTAGAAGCTCCGTCACACAAGTCATACTGCGCCCGAAGATCGAGTTTAAAGGTGAAAAGCAACCCTCCTTGGAACAACTCGAAAAGCTACATCACCTAGCACATCAACACTGCTTTATCGCAAACTCCGTGACAACAGATATCACAACCGAAATTGTCCAAATGGGCCACTAATGAAGAAACTATTTCTTATCGCTACCTTTATCGGCTTCGGTATCTTTGTCGTTGTCGGTCAACAATCAAAACTTTTCGGTTCAAACAATCCAGATACTTTCCCTAAATTACCTTCACAACCAGATTTTACTGTTTCACACGAGTTTGATGGACAATGGATAGGTCGAAGAATCGACGTAAGCGGCAACAATATGTGTTCAAAGACCACTATCACTGGCACCGTTGCTGAAGGATTTGCTCAATTCATTTTGACTTACAATGGCACACCATTAAAAGGCTGGATAGAATCAAGCGAAGGCGGACTTGTACTCTACGCCACCAATAACCAGTGGGACTATCGTTTTACAGGCAAGGCAAGCGGCAATCGAATCTCCGGTGAGTGGCATTTGAAAAACGGCATCTGCAAAGGCAATTGGTATCTGGAAAAACAAAGCTAATTGTCCCCCCCTTCTTCATGCTACACTCTGCTGCAACTATGGGGTTCTCCCCCCTGATTTAATCTAGATTCAGAGTGTAAGCATGTCTTTCTCGAAACTCGGCTTAAGCCAACCTATCACTGATGCTATTTCTCAACTTGGCTATCAAAAACCCACCAATATCCAAACTAAAGCGATTCCTGTCATTCTCCGCGGAGAAGATCTGATCGCCGCTGCACAAACGGGAACGGGTAAAACCGCAAGCTTTGTGTTACCAATTCTAGAGAAACTTAGTCAAGGTGAAACACAACGTAAAAAGCGCATTCGAGCTCTCATTCTAACCCCGACTCGCGAACTAGCGGTTCAGGTTGAACAGAAGATTCAAGATTACAGCCAGCACCTACCTCTGACTTCTCTCGCCATGTATGGTGGCGTCGACGAACAAGCTCAAAAACAAGCGTTAATCGAAGGTGTCGATATTCTCGTTGCAACGCCGGGGCGTCTGATTGATATGTACGGCAAGCGCGCGGTACATTTTGACGAAGTCGAAGTCTTGGTGCTAGATGAAGCTGACCGCATGCTGGATATGGGCTTTATTGATGATATCAACAAAATCCTTGATCGCTTACCTACAGATATTCAGAACCTTCTGTTCTCTGCCACGCTTTCAAACAAGGTTCGAGACCTAGCAAAAACAGCGGTACACGACCCTTATGAGATCTCCATTGCAGCCAATCAAGCCTCGAAGAAGAACATCGAGCAATGGCTGATTACCGTTGATAAAGACAAGAAATCTGCCCTACTGAGCCATCTAATCAATGAGAATGATTGGGACCAAGCGCTGATATTTATCGAAACAAAACATGGCGCTGCTAAGCTCGCCTCTCAGCTCGAAAAACGTGGCATTATGGCCGAAGCATTCCACAGCGGCCGTAGCCAAGCGGTTCGTTCAAAACTGCTGGAAGACTTCAAAGCTGGTAAGATTAAGTACATGATCGCAACAGGGGTTGGCGCTCGCGGTATCGACATTGAAGGTTTAACGCGTGTGATTAACTATGATTTGCCGTTCCCTGCCGATGAGTATGTACACCGTATTGGACGTACAGGTCGTGCAGATGCACAAGGTGAGGCAATCTCCTTTGTATCCAAAGACAACTTCAAAAACCTTTGCATGATCGAATCACGCTTGGGTCACCTCATTGAACGCCGTGAAGTTAAAGGATTCGCCCCACGAAAACCTGTACCCATTTCAATTTTGAATTATGTACCTAAGCACAAACGTCAGCAAAAGGAAGATTAAATGACTGCCCCAACAAAAATCACCTTCTTCGAGTTTCTGACTCCGTTAGTCGCCTCAGGTAAGAAGACCATTACGATTCGCGATGAATCAGAGTCTCACTACGTGCCAGGCACCAGGGTTGAAGTTTTCACCCTAGAGACCGATGAAAAAGTGTGTGAGGTGAAAATCTTGTCTGTGAAACCGCTGCACTTTGATGATATTAACGAGTTTCATGCGCAGCAAGAGTACATTGAACTGCCTAAGCTGAAAAAGTTAATTCGAGAAATCTACCCTAACACGGACACATTGTTCGAAATTAGCTACGAGCTAGTCTAAACCAAATGCCCGCAGACACTTTCTGCGTCTGCGGGCATTTAAAAACTTGATCTTTCTTCCAAACCCTTCACTTCTCCTACTTTTTTTTGATATGCAGCTAAACTGATATATAGGCAAAATATTCAATTGAATCAATAACCTTATATTGTGTGTGGTATCAATGTCAGTTTCTTCTCTACATAGATTTCAATATTTACCCATAGTAGCGCTCGCCATTTCAATGATTGTGGGTGGCTACTTTTTCCATAATACGCTAGCCGATTGGACTAAGCGTATTGTAAGCGGATACATGTCTAGCTTACTCGATGATGTGGCACACCAAATACACGAAAAGAAACTCGATCTCTATGATATGGAACAACCTGAGATTGACGTCTTTATCGATAACCTATCCCAATCACGCTTTGGACAACGCTTTACCATCATACATAGCAGCGGTAAGGTACTTGGCGACTCGCAGCTTTCAAATCGAGAGATTAACGCACTGGATGACCATAGTAATCGTCCAGAAATTGCTGAAGCACTGAGTGGCGGAGTGGGTGTATCAAAGCGGTACAGCGAATCTATCAACCAAGATTTACTCTATGTCGCCAAAACTTTAGAGCTTCCGCCCGATGAGCATGGGCATGACACGAAATATGTCATCCGCCTCGCCATGCCGCTTACCGCGCTTAACGCAATGACACTGGACCTAGAGTTAATTGTCGATGCCTTAATGGCCGCTTCCTTTATCGTACTCATTGCCTCTTCTTGGTTTAGTCATCGAAGAATCTTTGCCGTAGTCAACCATGAGCGTCAGCAACAGGAAATGCGGATTGCAAAGAGTACCCGTGAGATTGAATTGTTGCACCAACTCGCCAATATGCTTGCAGCATGTAATAGCATTAAAGAAGCGCAAGTTGTTGTCGCAGATATCATCCCTAGGCTACTCGGCGACATTAATGGCAGCGTGTCGATCATGCGCGAGTCACGTAACCAGCTCGAAGTGAAACTTGACTGGGGTGGTGAATGGCCAGCGAGTAAAGTCTATGCACCAAATGATTGCTGGGCACTTAGAAAAGGTAAGTTTCATCTATCTCATGAAAAGCATCACAACTTAGTCTGCAGTCATATGAGTGGCTTAGATGAGGACGGAACAACTTTATGCATCCCTCTTACCGCTCATGGTAATACCGTTGGTATGTTCCATCTCTATTTTGGGATTCAATCTCAGGAAGTCAGTGAAGAGACCAAACAATTAGCCTTTACTCTCGCTGAGCACCTTGGATTAGCGCTGGCTAATTTAAGCCTACAGGAAAAATTACGTTCGCAAGCGATGCGAGATCCGCTTACTGGCTTGTTCAATAGACGCTACTTTGAGGAAGTTTTTGACAAAGAATGGTCCAAAGCAGAGCAAGACCATGCTGAACTGTCACTGCTAATGCTCGACCTTGACCATTTTAAGCGTTTTAACGATAACTTTGGTCATGATGCGGGAGATTACGTATTAAAAGAGGTGTCTGCTTTGCTCAATCGCTCAATCGAAGAGAATCAGGTCGCTTGTCGACTGGGCGGTGAGGAGCTGGCGATTATCTGCCCTGAGACGGGTAAAGACGAAGCGCTTAAACTGGCTAACCTTATCGTCGAATCAGTGAGAGAGCTGCACTTGGACATGAAGGGTCTCTCCTTAGGACAACTCGGCGTTTCTATCGGTGTGACCACATTCCCAGAGCTAAATGCATCTACCACTGAGTTGGTTAAAGCAGCAGACACCGCGCTTTATCAAGCTAAAGAGCAAGGGCGTAGCCAAGCTATCCATACTCATACCAATGTTGAGAAAGCGCCTACTGCAACCATCACAGATATACTGCCTCGAAAACCTTAACCACACATTCATCACTCGTAGTCTGTTAGCTCAGATTATGAGTGATGCTTTACCGGTTTATTTATCACGCTTGCCCACATCAAAAAGTACAGATTTAATTTGCCGCCAACACGAACTAGACGACTGGTCTAATTTAATTTATAGTGCACCTCATGAAAGAAAAAACGAACGATACTCGCCAGCACATACTCGATGTGGGCTATGAATTAGTGGTGACCAAAGGCTTTACGGCTGTTGGTTTGTCGCAACTATTAAAAGCCGCGGATGTACCCAAAGGCTCTTTTTATCACTACTTCAAGTCTAAGGAACAGTTTGGTGAAGCCTTAATCGAAGACTACTTCAGAACCTATCTTGCGCGACTTAACGCATTTTTTAACTCTGAAGACGGTAATGCTAACGAGCGATTAATGGGTTATTTCTCACGCTGGCTTGAAGTGGAAAACGGCGTATGTAATGCCAATCGCTGTTTAGTCGTAAAGCTCAGCGCAGAGGTTTCAGATTTGTCAGAGACTATGCGCGTCGCTTTAGCAACAGGTGCAGGTCGGATCATTGAATTGATCGCTCAATGCATTCAAGCTGGTATTAAAGATGGCTCGATATCAGCGGTAAATCCTCATGCAACAGCGACACAGCTATATCAACAGTGGCTTGGCGCAAGTTTACTTAACAAGCTGGTTCAAGATCATACCCATCTTGAACACAGCCTAGAAACAACCAAAGCACTACTAAAGATTTAATATCAACCAAACAAGAACAATTCCCGTAGTTGAAATGTCCTACGGGAATTTTTTGAAACAGCAGCTAGACGACTGGTCTAATAATAGGAAAATCACTCAATGACTAATAACGTAAACCGACGTATTGTACTCGCCTCTCGCCCTACAGGTGCCCCTGTAGCTGAAAACTTCCGCCTAGAAGAGTCTGAGAAGCCACGACCTCAGCAAGGCGAAATGTTGCTTCGCAGCGTCTATCTATCTCTGGATCCCTATATGCGTGGTCGTATGAGCGATGCTAAATCCTACGCTGATCCTGTTGCCCTAGATGAAGTAATGGTTGGGGGAACCGTTTGCCAAGTTGAAGCTTCAAATCATCCAGATTACGAAGTTGGTGAATGGGTATTAGCCTTTACTGGTTGGCAAGACTACGGTATCTCAGACGGTGAAGGGCTGATTAAATTGGGCAAGAACCCTACTCACCCATCTTATGCGCTAGGCGTGATGGGAATGCCTGGTTTTACCGCTTACATGGGACTGCTTGATATTGGCCAACCTAAAGCAGGTGACACTCTTGTGGTCGCTGCGGCAACTGGGGCTGTAGGCTCTATGGTCGGTCAAATTGGTAAGCTAAAAGGCTGCCGCGTTATTGGTGTGGCCGGTGGTGAAGAAAAGTGCCGTTACGCAGTCGAAAAGTTGGGTTTTGATCTTTGTCTCGATCACAAAGCAAATAACTTCGAACAGCAATTAGCAGCGGCGTGTAATCACGGTATCGATATCTATTTTGAGAACGTGGGTGGCAAGGTGTTCGATGCTGTTATGCCGCTACTCAACACTGGTGCTCGTGTTCCTCTATGTGGCCTTATCTCTCAGTACAACGCTACTTCTTTACCTGAAGGTCCAGACAGAATGTCGATGCTGATGGCCCAGCTTTTGATCAAACGAATCAAAATGCAGGGATTCATTATTTTTGACGATTATGGGCACCGCTACGGAGAGTTTGCATCAGATATGGGTCAATGGCTTGCCGAAGGAAAAATTCATTACCGTGAGCACCTCGTAGAAGGCTTTGATAAGGCTCCTGAAGCATTTATCGGCCTATTAGAAGGTAAGAATTTTGGCAAACTGGTTATCAAGACCAACGACGCACTATAAGGAACTAACATGATTAAGTTACACCATTTAAATCAATCTCGTTCCAAGCGTATTATCTGGTTGCTTGAAGAGCTCGGCGTAGACTATGAGATCGTTCCTTATCGTCGTGATAGTGTGACATTTCTAGCTCCGCCAGAGCTAAAGTCTATTCACCCACTAGGGAAGTCTCCGGTTATTGAAGAAGCAGGGAGAGTGATCACTGAGTCGGGTGCTATTACAGAGTATCTGATAGACAAATACGCGGCAGATACACTGGCGCCGGCAAGAGGAACCGACGACCACTTAGATTATTTACAATGGCTTCACTTTGCTGAGAGCTCCGCAGCTCTGCCGTTGTTACTGAAGGTTTTCGTTGAAAAAGATGGCGCTGCGATGAATTTTTTACCTGATTACGCGGCAATCGAACTGGATAAAGTGATGAGTTATGTTAATCAACGACTTGAAGGTAAGCGTTACCTAGTTGCTGACAAACTCACTGGTGCCGATATTATGATGTCTTTCATCGTCGATATTCTCACCAACTTTGGTTTGCTAGAGCGTTATTCCAATATCACTCGCTATGCAGAGCAACTCGCTAGCCATGAAACATGGCAAAAAGCGCAGCAACTAGAAATCAAGTTCTTATAACCTGTTCGCTTTCAAGCTGCCAAACTCAGTTTGGCAGCTTATTACCTAGCCTTTAATGTTCTATCTATCCTCTTAGCATCCCTCAAGATAGAAATTATCTATCGATAACATAGCTACAATCAGTTTTATATCTAAGCTCCTGCCTACTATTCTCTGTCGTAGATAAACGGTCCTGCAAGACTTGTTAAACATGAACAATTCGACTGTCACCGACAAAACAAGAATCAACCAGACAGTTGAAAGTACGCGACACTAAGGAGCAAAATCATGGAACACAAAAATGGTAACAATGGCGGTCAGTGCCCAGTAATGCACGGCGGCGCAACCTCTTCAAATTCATCCAATGTAGCTTGGTGGCCAAATGCGCTTAACCTCGACATCCTTCATCAACACGACCAAAAAACTAATCCATTGGGCGCTGATTTTAACTATCGAGAGCAACTAAAAAAGCTGGATGTAGACGCGCTTAAAAACGATCTGAAAGCATTGATGACGGACAGCCAAGATTGGTGGCCTGCAGACTGGGGACACTACGGCGGCTTGATGATTCGTATGGCATGGCACTCTGCTGGTACGTATCGCATTGGCGATGGTCGCGGCGGCGCGGATACAGGTAATCAGCGTTTTGCTCCTCTTAACTCTTGGCCAGATAACGGTAACCTTGATAAAGCTCGCCGCCTACTTTGGCCAATCAAACAAAAATATGGCAACAAAATCAGCTGGGCTGATCTTATGATTCTTGCGGGTAACATGGCCTATGAATCAATGGGATTAGAGACATTTGGTTTTGCCTTCGGCCGTGAAGATATCTGGCATCCAGAAAAGGACATCTACTGGGGTGCAGAGCAAGAGTGGCTAGCCACCAGCGATTCAGATAATAGTCGTTATTCTGGTGAACGCGATTTAGAGAATCCACTAGCAGCTGTGATGATGGGACTTATCTACGTCAATCCAGAAGGTGTCGACGGTAACCCAGATCCACTTAAAACAGCCCAAGACATGCGCGTGACTTTTGCACGTATGGGGATGAACGATGAAGAAACCGTTGCCCTTACAGCGGGTGGACATACTGTCGGAAAAGCACACGGTAACGGCGATGCGTCAAAACTAGGTGCGGAGCCTGAGCGTGCAGAGTTAGAAGAGCAAGGCTTAGGATGGAACAACCATACCTCTCGCGGTGTCGGTCGCGATACGGTGACAAGTGGTATCGAAGGTGCTTGGACAACCAATCCTACACAATGGGACAATGGCTACTTCCACTTGCTGCTGAATTACGATTGGTGGCTTCAAAAGAGCCCCGCGGGCGCTTGGCAATGGGAGCCAACCCATATTGAAGAGCACGATAAGCCAGTCGATGTAGAAGATCCAAGTATTCGTCATAACCCGATCATGACTGACGCGGACATGGCTCTACGATTTGATCCTGACTATCGTAAAATTTCCGAGCGTTTCCACAACGATCCAGAGTACTTCTCAGAAACCTTTGCCCGTGCATGGTTCAAGTTGACTCACCGCGATATGGGACCAAAATCTCGCTACTTTGGTCCAGACGTTCCAGCTGAAGAACTAATTTGGCAAGACCCTGTTCCAGTAGGGAAAGCTGACTATGACGTTGCGGCAGTAAAAGCCAAAATCGCTCAAAGTGGCTTAAGCATCAGTGAGATGGTCTCTACGGCATGGGATAGTGCACGCACTTTCCGTAATTCTGATAAACGTGGCGGTGCTAACGGCGCACGTATTCGCCTTGCACCTCAAAACCAATGGCAAGGTAACGAGCCGGAGAAGCTGGCTAAAGTGTTACCAATAGTAGAAGGCATTGCGAATGAGTTCGGTATTAGCGTTGCAGATACCATTGTTTTAGCTGGCAACGTCGGGATTGAGCAAGCGGCTAAAGCTGGTGGCATGGATATTTCGGTTCCTTTCGCTGCTGGTCGTGGTGACGCAACAGCAGAACAAACTGATATCGAATCATTTGAGGTGCTTGAGCCTGTGGCTGACGGCTTCAGAAACTGGCAGAAGAAACACTACGCTGTCAGCCCTGAAGAACTGATGCTAGACCATGCTCAACTGTTGGGTTTAACTGCACCTGAAATGACAGTACTAATTGGTGGTATGCGAGTACTCGGCACAAACCACTCAGACACTCAACATGGTGTATTCACAGACAAGATTGGAACACTCACAAACGACTTCTTCGTCAACTTGACGGATATGCGTTATACGTGGAAGCCAACAGGTCGCAACTCGTACTCAATCGTTGAACGTGCAAGCGGCGAAGAAAAGTGGACTGCAACTCGCGTTGACTTAGTATTTGGCTCTAACTCAATCCTGCGTGCTTACGCCGAGGTATACGCACAAGACGATAACAAAGAGAAGTTTGTTCAAGATTTTGTCAATGTATGGACTAAGGTCATGAACGCAGACCGTTTCGATTTAAAACAGTAACTTGAATCGCCTCCACTCTCTTCAGCGAGTAGTGGAGGCACAAACGAACTATTGAAAGCGGCTAATCGCTTGGAAAAATCGCCCAAGTTGCACTAGTTTTAATGATGTAACCTAGATTAAGAAATGAGGCGCATATAACGCCTCATAATCTATAAAGTAAGTGTTACCAGTGAGGAGAGTTGGTTATGAAAGGCTTCGATTTCTTTAAGTTGTTTGACACCAAAGAACTATTCATCTATTACTGATGTTTCGCTACCGCTTTCATCAGTACCGACGTATCCATACGCCCGAAGCCATCTTGCTGCAGTTCGGCGTATTGTTCGTCCACCTTTTTAGTTAAAGGTAGCTCTAACCCAACGCGCTCTGCTTCTTTAAGACAGAAGCCCAAGTCCTTACGCATCCAATCAATCGCAAAACCAAAATCAAACTTATCTTGTGACATTGTCACGGCACGATTTTCCATCTGCCACGAGCCTGCCGCACCATGCTTTAATGTTTCAACGACTTGCTCGACATCTAAACCTGACTTCTGCGCAAGTAACAGCGCTTCACTTAAGCCTTGCAAGATACCACCGATACAAATCTGGTTAACCATTTTACAGCGCTGGCCTTGACCATTTTCACCCAGCAAGGTCATCTGTTTGGCATAAACATCCATCACTGGTGCAACTTGATCAAATATAGCCTGTTCACCACCACACATTATGGTAAGTACACCATTCTCAGCCCCTGCTTGGCCGCCCGACACTGGCGCATCAATAAAGTGGTTGCCATTGGTTTGAGCCGCTTTGGCAAGTTCCACCGCTAGTTCAGCGGACGTCGTAGTATGGTCGATTAAGGCTGCCCCTTCCTTTAGCCCTGCAAGTACACCATCTTCACCGTAGATAACACTGCGCACGTCATCATCGTTACCCACGCAGACGAATACAATGTCACTATCCTGTGCGGCTTGTTTTGGCGTCTCACACGCTGTGCCTTGGTAATCATTAGCCCATTGCTCTGCTTTAGCTTTGGTACGATTGAATACCTTAGTTTCATAGCCTGCTCTACTTAAAAACCCAGCCATTGGATAGCCCATCACACCTAAACCAATAAAGGCTACTTTCTGCTGACTCATCCCTATCTCCTTTTGAATTTTATAGTTAGAGAGATAGTCTACTAAACATTAGCCGTTTGTTTGACTAAAAACTTTTTCAGCAAGCCATTGTAGAAGTATCGAACTTTGGTTGAGGTGTACAAACGTTAATAAGAAAGGTGTAGAGACAAAAACGCGCCATTGGGGGGATGGCGCGCGGCGTCATGGCAGTAATGGACGCGAGTCTGATACTAACTATCTTCGACAAGAAAAAACATGAAAGGAATTAGGAAGAATAGTGCATGTTTTCTATCAAGTATTTTTATTAATCCAAAGATTGTAGAAGTCGCTGTAGCCGCCTTTGCTTATTTCAACGCCTTGAACTTCCACACTGCATGTCACCTTTTCTTTCCCATGAAATAATGGCAATAACTGTTGGTGGCGATATAAAGATTGCTCAATTTCTTTCAACGCTTGGTATGGGTTTTGGTGACTTACTGCCTTCTTAACAGCTTCACAGTGTTTTTGCATTGCTTCATCATTATAAATAAACCTCAATCCTGATGAGGCAAGTAGCCAATCATATAGCCCAAAATCTTGAGGTTGCTCGATAATTTCCTCTATGAACAAGATATCAGCCTGATCTCTCATCGCGCCGGGGTCACTGATATCTTCAAGTGTTTTTATATCCACTGTGACACCCGTTTTCTCAATGACATCTTTCAGCCAAGCGACCGTTTTCTTTAACAGCGGAATCGTTAGTTTAGGCTTGGTGATTACTAGGTGCCCTTCTAATCGAGGTGGTACCGCCTGCATTATCTTGTGCTCATATTGCGAAAAACTTAGGTCATCAACGACTAAATCGGAGTCAAAAAGCTTTCGTTGGCTCTGCACATAATCAATAAGCTTTTTAATGGTCGCTTGGGTAATTTCAGCGCCATTTCGATAATTGATCGCTAAGTAAGAAAGAGCATTGATCATACTCTCTTCCACCACACCTTCTTTACGATTAAAGCTCAAATTGTAATCTTGTAACTCTGAAGCTTCCGTCAGCGTAATTTGATCAAGTAGCGCACTATGCCCATAGTACTTACCATGCCGTTTTAAAACCAAGCGCTCGCTGTCCCACTCTTTGACGAAAAATGGTCCAGTCCCTACGTTTACACTTAACCCATTCGCGAACTCAGCTTTATCCTCACTGTATATCGAGGTATGAGGTAGACATAAGATATATAGAAAAAGCGGATTTGATTGACAAAGCTCAATCGTCAGTTGGTTTCGACTCACCACCTTGATGTCACAAACTTGCTCAAATAGGTATTTAACAGGCCCATCTATCGACATGAGTTGATTTAAGCAATCCACAACATGAGTGACTTCTAATCTTTTACCGTTGTGACATACGACCTCTGGCCTTAACCAAAGATGTATGGATCGCCCTTCTAGCTGCCAACAGTGTGCTAGCCCAGCTTGAATTTTTCCTTCTTTGTCCTGCACAAGTAAGGTGTTGTATATACTGCGTAGAATTTGTAGTTCGGGCAATCTATAAGTTTTAGCTGGTTGTAATTTATCAACCCAAGGGTATTGAGTGATCAGTAAATTTCCACACTCCTCATTGAGTTGATTTTGTTTTTCAGTGGCTAACGTTAGCGCTTTAACGGCAGTTTCTCCGAAGAGTTCCATCATCCGAGTAATGTTCGAAAAACGGCCATGTTCAAGCTCTGCAACAAATAACTTTTCTAGCACACAACATAGCGTCACTTTGATTTGCAGCTGGCTCAAATTGCCCCTGCCTTTCGAAGGAATCCAACAGATCCACCCCAGTTCAGACAAACTTTTAATGATGTTTGACGTATTTCTACGCGAGGTTGAAAAAGCGTTCTCCAACTCTTCGATCGCCAAGTGGTAAACCTTATCAGGTTCATATTTTAATAGTAGCTGCTGGAGTCTACGTAAGTTCGCGTCGCTCAATGGTTATCCAATAAGTTTAATAAATTCAATTGCATAATGTTGCGGGTCAAATGAAAACATATAACTTTCCTCTTGCCAATCTTTGCTGGAGAAAAATCAAATTGCATTGATGCCATTCACCCGATCATAAATGCTACCTTGGTATGTATTTTATAAATTTGACCCCTACAGAGCGTGAGCACAATTCCGGGTTTACATTTAATCGCTACAAATAGAGAGCGGCAAAAATATCATTATTGTGAATATCAATAACGAGAAAACCCTATGAAAAAAATAACATCAATATTCGCTGCCACAGCTGCACTCTGTATTCCTCAAGTTGCCAGTGCCGAGGCAATACTTCATGCATTCAATTGGAAATACTACGATGTCACTCAGAATGCACAACAAATTGCTGCCAACGGTTATAAGAAAGTGTTGATTTCACCAGCAATGAAGTCAAGTGGGACTCAATGGTGGGCACGCTATCAACCACAAGACCTCCGTGTTATCGACTCACCGCTAGGGAACAAACAAGACCTAGAGGCTATGATTGCGGCTCTTAAAGCGCAAGGTGTTGATGTCTATGCTGACGTCGTTCTGAATCACATGGCGAATGAATCTTGGAAACGCAGCGACCTCAATTACCCTGGTACCGACGTATTAAATGACTACTCATCTCGCGCTAGTTATTACGCAAATCAAAAACTGTTTGGTGATTTGAGCCAAAACCTGTTCTCAGCATCAGACTTTCACCCTGCAGGATGTATCACTAACTGGAACGATCCAGGTCACGTTCAGTACTGGCGACTATGTGGCGCGGATGGTGATACCGGTCTACCAGACTTAGATCCGAACAACTGGGTTGTATCACAACAAAAAAGTTACCTTAAAGCGCTAAAGTCGATGGGTATCAAAGGCTTCCGTATTGATGCGGTTAAACATATGAGCCAATATCAGATCGATCAAATTTTCTCTTCTGACATTACATCCGGAATGCACGTGTTTGGTGAGGTGATTACTAGTGGCGGCAAAGGTGATTCCGGTTACGAAGCATTCTTAGCCCCATACCTTAACAACACCAATCATGCTGCATACGATTTCCCACTGTTTGCTTCTATTCGAGGTGCTTTCTCTTTTGGTGGTGGGCTAAACCAACTGCATGATCCGCAGGCGTATGGTCAAGCATTAGAAGATGCACGCGCGATTACCTTTACTATCACCCACGATATCCCGACGAATGATGGTTTCCGTTACCAAATTATGGACCCTACCGACGAAAAACTCGCCTACGCCTACATTCTAGGCAAAGATGGGGGAACGCCTCTTATCTACAGTGATGAACTGCCTGACAGCGAAGATAAAGATAATGGACGATGGGCAGATGTTTGGAAAGATTCAACCATGATCAACATGCTCAAATTCCACAATGCGATGCAAGGTAAATCAATGACCATGCTACACAGTGATCAATGTACCTTGCTGTTCAAGCGTGGCAAAGAAGGGGTTGTCGGAATCAATAAATGTGGTGAAAGTAAAACAATCACTGTTGATACCTACCAGAATGAGTTTAACTGGCACGTTGCGTATAAAGATGTCTTAAGCTCAGATACGACAACAGTTAACTCACGTTACCACCAATTTACTGTACCCGCACGCACCGCTAGAATGTGGAAGCTGTAGCAGTACACCATCTCAAAGGCCTAATCATCGCTTAGGCCTTTGAACTAACCTCTAGACACCTAAGACCGCTATCCTAAACCTTGGCTTTTACTATAATTATTTTGTGTGTAAGAATGTCTGACCACACTGTTATGGATTAAGTCGTACCTATGAAATTTCAAGCTGCCATCTTTGATATGGATGGGCTATTACTCGACACTGAACGCGTTTGTATGCGTGTGTTTAAGCAAGCCTGTGAAAATGTCAATCTCCCTTTCTATGAAGACGTGTATCTATCAATCATCGGTAGAAACTCTGCGGGCATTGATCTGATTCTTCGCCAAGCATATGGTGACGATCTTGATAGGCTGCATGCAGAATGGCGCATAAATTACGATGCCATCGTCAAGCATCAGGCAATACCGGTAAAAGATGGTGTTGTTGAGCTACTAGAGTGGTTGAAAAGCAACAATGTTCCAACTGCAGTGGCGACCTCCACTCATCGTGAAGTCGCTACGATTAAACTCGAACTCGCTGGTTTGTCTAAGTATTTTGATAATTTGACTTGCGGCTGTGAGGTCATACACGGTAAACCTGACCCAGAAATTTACTTACTTGCAGCTGAGCGCCTAGATGTACAGCCAGAACACTGCCTTGCATTTGAAGACTCCAATAATGGCGTTCGCAGTGCCGTCGCAGCTCATATGACGACATTCCAAATCCCCGATCTTGTTGAGCCTTGCGAAGAGGTCGCCGCATTGGGTCATCAGATCCAGCCTTCCTTAATTGATGTCCTTGCTTATTTAAAAGCAGATCACTAATCGCCATCCAGGCTTAGACCAACTAAGCCTGTTTGTTTATTAGTAATCCCTTATATCCTTTCCCAATTTTCAATAACCAGTTGTTCTAATAAAAAATTCCTTAAGGGCTTTTTATCCGACTTATGTATCCCAATGTTTATTATTGCCGGATAACAATCTGAATAAGGAATAACAATGACAAACCAATACGTACCACCAAAAGTATGGAAAATGGATGACGAGAACGGCGGCCAATGGGCGAGTATCAACCGTCCTGATTCTGGTGCTCGTCATGAGAAAGCGTTACCTGTTGGTCAGCACCCTATCCAGCTCCACTCTATGGGTACTCCGAATGGTCAGAAAGTCACAATCATGCTCGAAGAGTTGCTTGCACTTGGCGTGACAGAGGCTGAGTACGATGCATACTTAATTAAGATTGGCGAGGGCGACCAGTTTGGCTCTGGCTTCGTAGAGATAAACCCAAACTCAAAAATTCCCGCATTAGTTGACCAATCGGGCGATGCACCGATTAATGTGTTTGAGTCAGGCAATATCTTGCTCTATCTCGCAGAGAAATTCGGTCACTTTCTTCCAAGTGATATTGCGGCTAAAACTCAAGTCATGAACTGGTTATTCTGGCTTCAAGGCTCTGCTCCTTATCTAGGTGGCGGATTTGGTCACTTCTATGCTTATGCCCCAGAGAAGTTCGAATACCCGATCAATCGCTTTGCCATGGAAGCAAAACGTCAGTTAGATGTTCTTGATAAACAACTGGCAAACAACACCTTTATCGCCGGTGAAGAGTACAGTATCGCTGATATCGCAATCTGGCCTTGGTATGGCAACCTAGTGTTAGGTAAGACCTATGATGCCGCAGAATTCCTAGACGTTGATAGCTACAAAAACTTGAAACGCTGGGCAGAGCAAATTGAAGCCCGAGAAGCTGTGCAGCGCGGTCGCATTGTTAACCGTTCTTGGGGTGAGGATTGGGAGCAAGTTCCTGAACGTCACAGTGCTGAAGATATTGATAAAGTACTGGCACTAAAACCTTAACCCTAATCAATACAATCCATAAAGCCCTACTAAATATTTAGTGGGGCTTTTATTTTATAGATACCTAACTATTCAGTCCTAACCCTCACAATCGAAATCAACCACAAAACTAAGGGTTGATTCGACAAATTTAATTGATAATAATTATCATTACATTAAGTTGAGGTGCATATGGATAATCAACAGCTACTTTATAACGCATTCTACAAATCTCAGGATCGATTTCTTGATCGTTATACTCAGTGTGGGTTTGAACCTGATGTCATTCATGACTACATACATTGGGGTATGTTGTTGGCATCCCAATATGAGTCTGGAGCGAACAATGAAAACCCACTTCTGTGTGAGCTTTTCCTGCGCCAGCTCTATTTTCATCTGCTTGATGCAATTCAAGATCCAATACGCAGCCGAATTTTTCGTCGAGTCTGCCTAGACTCTATCCATACCCCATTGATGTGCCTAAAACGCTACTACTATCAATGGGAAGATGGTGACGTTCAGTTTTTACACCTAAAACAACAATTACAGCGCATACAAGCGCCATTAGACTAATTCAAAAGGACCCAATGATGACTCAACGCCCTACTGCACAAGAATTTCGTACCGAGAAAGACAGTATGGGAGAGGTAAAAGTACCTCTTAATGCTCTATACCAAGCTCAAACTCAGCGTGCTGTTGATAACTTTCACTTCAGCAAACATGTGATGCCAGAAGGCTTTATTAAAGCACTGGCCTACATTAAGCAAACCGCCGCTTTGACCAATGCCCAACTAGGACTACTAGAAGGTGATATCGCACAGGCTATCGCAGATGCAGCACAAACCATCATTGATGGTGAGCACATGGGGCACTTCCCTATCGATGTCTATCAGACAGGGTCTGGCACCAGTTCAAACATGAATGCTAATGAAGTGATCGCAACGCTCGCCTCAAAATTACTTGGTGGCGATGTGAATCCTAACGACCACGTTAACATGGGGCAAAGCAGTAACGACGTTGTTCCTACTGCAATCCAAATTAGCTCGGTATTAGCGATAGAAACGCAGCTTATCCCAGCGTTAAACCATCTATCTAAAGTGCTAAACGATAAGCGAGCTGAAGTTGGCGACAGTGTTAAAACTGGCCGAACGCATTTGATGGATGCGATGCCAATTACATTCGACCAAGAATTAGGTGGCTGGCAGTTCCAAATAGAACAAGCGAAAACTGGCATTGAACACTCTCTGCTTGCAGTCAAAGCCTTAGCGCAAGGTGGTACGGCTGTTGGCACAGGTATTAACGCTGACCCTAGATTCGCGGCTAAGTTTGCAGACAATCTCGCCCAAGCGACGCGTATTGATTTTGCTTCTAGCGAGAATTTCTTCTACAACCTCAGCAGCCAAGATGCCGTTGTTGCGCTTTCAGGTCAGTTAAAAACGGCCGCGGTAGCAACAATGAAGATTGCTAACGATCTACGCTGGATGAACTCTGGCCCACTGGCAGGTTTAGGTGAAATTGAACTGCAAGGTCTTCAGCCTGGTTCATCAATCATGCCAGGAAAAGTTAACCCTGTAATTCCAGAAGCAACAGCAATGGCAGCGGCTCAAGTAATTGGTAACGACACGACAATCACGGTGGCCGGTCAGTCAGGAAACTTTCAGCTTAACGTTATGCTACCAGTGATTGCTCACAACGTACTGGAGAGCATTGAGCTACTCGCTAACAGCGCAACTGCACTAGCAGATAAGGCAATCGCCACATTTAAGGTCCGCGAAGACAACCTCGAAATCGCATTGGCGAAAAATCCAATTCTGGTGACAGCCTTAAACCCAGTGATTGGCTACCTGAAAGCAGCAGAGATTGCGAAAAAGGCCTACAAAGAAGGTGAAGCGATTATTGATGTTGCTGAACGTGAAACCGATTTAGATCGTGCAACACTAGAACGTTTGTTGAACCCAACGAAGTTGACCAAAGGTGGTGTCGCTGAATAGCGTATTTGGTCGGTCAAAACAGAAAGCACACATCCTTGTGTTGTGTGCTCTAGACTAAATCCAAGCCAGAGACAACAGCAAAAATGGTAAGGCAATCGCCGATGCCATTTTTGCTAACGCCAAAAACTCTCTTAGCATCACTTCACGCTTAGGTGAAACGGCTGCTTGCGAGAATGGCGCCGCAACTTGTGCACTGTTCATATGTCCTCAAACAAATGAGATGTGAAAGGAGCGGCAATTCTATAGCTAGCTCTGCTTGACTTCAACTGATATAAAATTAGCGAATATTTTGTGCAATTCTCCACAATACGCCTGATGGATCAATTACGCAGAACTCCAGCATTCCCCACGGCTGCTCAATCAACTCAGTCACTTTACAACTAAAGTTTTGCTCTATCTGCGAGTCTTTAACATGACTAAACCAGCTATTCGCGTCCTCAACCAGTATGTGCATCATGGTGTTTTCTGCATGCTCAACGTTATAGTAGTTTTGCAGCAGAAAAGCGTGGCCTTCACGCCTTAAATAAGCAACATCACCAAAAACTGAAGCGACCTCAAAGCCCAGAGCCTGATAAAATCGTTGTGACTCATCGAAGTCTTTACTTGGAATAAACGATTTGATTTCTGTGATGGCTAAATTACTCATAGTGAGCACCCTTTCCCTTGGCAAAAAACAATTAGGTGAGCAAGCATACTCTGTTTGTAAGTGAGAATCGATATCAATAACCAATTTTCGTCACGACCATCTTATGATCGGAACCATTCGGCTTTTCTACACTCCTACGCTCACAGATCCTTCTGCCACTTTGACTCGACTTTAGCCATAAATGATCGATCGCAATCATAGTAAAATCCGGGGTTTGAAGTTGATCCACCCAATTTGGCCAACTCGCGACTGGGGCGGTTTGAAAACTAGGGAACATTTTTCCAAATCGAAGGCTCACAGAAGAGAGGTTAAAGTCACCGACAACCAACACTTCGTCACTGATATACAACTGATTTAAGGACTCAATAGTACGGATAATGGCATTGCGTCGATACCATAGCTCTTTGGTCCTCGGGGAGGTGGGGTGCGCCACCATAAGCGTAATATTAGGATGTTTGTTTGGGTGCCATGTCCCACGAATAATCGCTTGTTCATCAGGCGTGAGAAAAACCGACATATCTTTTAGTGGTGAGCGACTTAACACCATCTGACTCGATGGATAACCTATTCCCTCTTGACCGCCATAGTAATAAGGGTAAACGTCATCAAGGGTTTTAAGCTTCTCACCTATTTCCGGAGCCACCTCTTGGAGAACCACCAAATCACTTGGATTGGCGAGCAAATAATTAATGAACCCATTTACATTGTCGTTCTCGTAGTAAAGGTTAAATTGAGTCACTGTGATTGGGTTGACGCAATTGGTAGTAAGCACACGAATCGACTTAGGTGTCAGTAGAAAGAACACGCTAGAAATGACTAAGCAAACACCCGCTTGTAGCCATTGCCTGCTGAAACAAAAAGCGACACTCATTAGCCAATAAACGAGCAGGAAAATAGCCGGAAAAGCGACAATGTTTTCTATCCACCACGTTGATTCGTAGAAAGACAGACTCACCCAAGCCAGTGCTGGAATAAACACAATAAACCAAATAACTGCTCTTCTCACCGATGCTCACTCTAGAAGATAAGGTTTAGTAAGTATGGTCTACAACGGGTAGTTTTCTCTAGATTGTCTCAATCTTAAGCAGCGAGTTTGTTATAGCCAACTCTCAAATTTCGATAACAATCAATAATATTGGAGAATGTGAATGAAACTATAAAATCAATAACGCTATACTTATCGAACAGAGCTAACCCTCTCAAGGAGTGATATGAGTAAGCTAACGGACAAAAAACTAATCAATCTTATCACCTATGCTCCCGCTACAATCGTTGCTTTTTTTACCCTATTATGGGTATCGTTTACCGTTAGAGACACCATCCTAAGCTCTCAAGAAGACCTCGCTTCACTCCAACACGACTATGAGCAAAGACAGCTTGTCGAATTGACCAACCGCGTAGAGTACGTCACACAGCAAATTGAGTTCGCCCGTGACCAAACAGAACAACAACTAGAAAGTACGATTAAAGAACGAATCTACGAAGCACACGCTATCGCCACTCGCATCTACGAAAACAACAAACAACTCCCTGAAAAACAAGTCACTAAGCTCATCACTGACGCCTTAAGAGATATTCGCTTCAATAACGGACGCGGCTACTTCTTTATCTATAAGACAGAAGGCCTCAATGTTATGCACCCTCTGCTCCCTAGAGTGGAAGGGACGTCTTTATGGGATTTCAGAGACGTACGCGGTAGCTACATTGTCCGAGAAATGGGCGAACAAGTTAAAGCTAAGGGCGAAGACTTTTATCGCTGGTGGTTTGTAAAACCCAATAACAAGAATCATGAGTTTGAAAAAATTGGGTTCGGTAAATATTTTGCACCCTATGATTGGTTTATTGGTACGGGTGACTATGTTGTCGACGTGGAAAATGACATCAAAGCGACTTCGCTCGAATGGTTAAAAAACTTAAGATTTGGTGAGCACGGCTATGTCTTTGTCGTTGATGAGAACGGTCAAGTTCTCTCTCATTTAGATCAGTCGTTAATTGGCAAAAGCATCTTTGATATTGGTAGTGAAGAAGTTAAAGAAGGCGCGAAGCGTATCATGGAAACCAACAAGGGCATTGTGAAATACATCGCGCCTGTTGGCCCTTCTAATATCTCTAACTACTCTAAAACCAGTTACGTCGTCAAAGATGAAAACTGGGGGTGGACAATCGGTGCAGGTATTTATAACGAACTAAACAATCAATATTTGGCCAGCCGTGCTCAACAAGCTGAACAAGAACAAAAAGCAACACTACAGCAAATGCTCGTAATTGGTGGATTCACGATATTCGTTGTCGCTGCTTTGTCTTTAGTGCTTAGCAGACTTATCGCTAATCGATTCAAGCGATTTGAAAAAAGAATTAACCGCGATTTTGATGATTTACAAGATACCAAGGACAAACTCGAATACATGGCAAGTCACGACGAGTTAACCGGACTGCCTAACCGAGCCCAACTTCACAACAATATTCGACAAGGTATTCAACTTTCCGAAAAGGCATGTTGTCAATTAGCAGTGATGTTTGTTGATCTAGACGACTTTAAGAAAGTGAATGACTTATACGGACACAGTGCCGGCGACAAGTTACTCAGCGAGATCGGTAAGAAGTTTGATGAGTTCTTAGGTCCAAATGACTTCGTCGCTCGCTTTGGTGGCGATGAGTTTATCTTCTGTTTCTCTAAGCTGAAAAACCTTTCTGAAACCGAATCGAAAGTCGACAAGATAAAAAACGTGTTTAAACAACAGTTTGTTATCGATGGTAAGGTTATTTTTGCCAGCTGCTCTATTGGCGTCTCCATGTATCCATCAGATGGAGAGGAGCCTGAGGATTTGATTTCAAAGGCCGATATCGTTCTCTATAAATCTAAGGCACGTCAAAAAGGCGATGTTCTGTTCTTCGACAGCTCCATCAATAAACAGGTGCAGTACGATTTCTTGCTTGAGAGAGAATTAAGAGAAGCCATCGAACGTGACGAGCTGACCGTCAGCTATCAACCTCAGGTCAACGCCCAAACGGGTGAGCTGCATGGCGTTGAAAGCCTACTGCGCTGGTATAACCCACAACTTGGAAATGTGTCTCCATTAGAGTTTATTTCACTCGCCGAAGAGATCGGACTCATAGGTCAGATCGGAGAGTTCGTACTAAACAAAGCCTGTGAAGAGTTTACCCGTGTCTTTCCATCTCCAGAGTACAACTCTACCCTATCGATTAACATCTCCCCAATGCAGTTAATGGATAAGGCCTTCATCAGCCAACTGATAAAAGCTATAGAAACTAACAACTTACCAAGCAGTCGAATCACGTTAGAGATAACGGAAAATGTGTTAATCAGCGACCTACCTAAAGTGACTCCTATTATTAATCAGATAAAAGAGCTCGGCTTTACGATTTCTCTTGATGACTTTGGTACCGGTTATTCATCTTTGAGTTATTTGAGTAACCTACCGTTGGACGAACTCAAAATTGACCGAGTCTTTGTCGATAAGATGCTGAGCTCTGAACGAAGTGACTCTTTGGTCAAAGCCATTCTCGCTATCGCGCAGTCCGCCAAGATGAGGGTTGTTGCTGAAGGCGTGGAGACTGAAGCGCAGAAAGCCGTACTGATCGAATATGGATGCGATATTTTGCAGGGCTACCTTATTGAAAGGCCAATGCCCATTGCACAATTGGCAGAAAAGTATACTGAGTTATAGTTCACGTAATTTTGTTGACACTGAGGTTACAAATCTCGCTAAAAAGTCGCTAACATTTGTAGGACCTCCTTCATTTGGTTAATGGTTTTTCATGGCCCTACGCTTATACGCTACTTTATTCTTTGGCTTATTTGCCTTCGATGCAAATGCATCTTTGCAGCAGATTTGGCAACAGTTTTATCAAAGCGCATGGTCTATAAGTGAAGTGACATTGTCACAAGAAGAACTCTCTCAGTATCCTCATGAGTTGCTCACTTCGGACAGCCAATATCCCAATTTTAGCCAGTTTTCGTGGTTAGACCTTGAAACACTTTCTAAAGTCGCAACACAATGTCAGGCTCCTTTAATTTATAGTCCTTCTCTGAAAAGCGCGATTGAGTTTGAGCTTTATATTTGCAACGAGAAGGCGATCCCGGACTCATGGTTTAAGGAAAATCCGAAACGCCACCCTGCTGGAGGCACTTTTGTCGACCGCTACTTCGAAAGCATCAAGCCAGTTAACGACCAACTAGTGGTTTGGTTATCTGGCGACAACCCATCACACCCATTGCGAAGTGCATTCAACAAGATTTCAGAGACTGGAAGAGACGCACTACTTAAAGGTTACCGGGCTTGGCTAGAGCCTGACGCTCTATGGCTAAATGGAGAACAAGGTTGGAAGAAGATTCTCAACAAAGATTGGCAGCCTATTGCACAGCAGTTTGCGATCACGATTAATGGCCACCAGTGTGACTTTCGCTATAGCAACCTGTGTATCGCTAAGGCTCAATCCAATGGATATATAGCGGCGATAATCGCTTACGCCTTTTCTTTAGTATTGGCTTTGATCTTAGCTCGCACTCTTTATCTAAAACGTCAGCAAAACCGAAACAAGCGCTTTATCTTACAGCTACTGACACATGAGCTGCGTACTCCCATTGCCAGTCTCGGTATGACCGTCGACCTTTTTCGCCAAGAGTTTGATTCGTTGAGTGATAACTCGCAACAGGCAATGTGGCGTTTGTTAGAAGACTATCAAAGACTAGCTCAGCTCACCGAAGCCAGCAAAGGGTACTTGAGTTCAAAAGAAAGCTACAACGACGCCAATCAAGAAGCCTATTTAAGTGAATGGTTAGATCATACTTGCTCTGGGCAGAGCGTTGACTTCTGTTTGGATGAAGACAAACAACTCACACTCCCCTTCTATTGGCTCAGTATCTGTTTGAACAACCTGATAATAAATGCCAAACAACATGGTGAATCTCCAATCAAAGTCCATGTTTCTGCCAATGAGAAGCTCTGTATTACCGTTTCGGATGCTGGACAATTCCCTTCCTATTGGGATCGTATCAGAGTGAGAAAAAACACCAACCAAGACAGTAATATGGGCATCGGCCTAAGTTTGGTTCGCCATCTGATGTCTCACCTCGGTGGGAAACTTACCATCAACACCAATCCAACACGCATTACTTTGGAGCTGCCTCTATGAATTCAATCCTGCTCGTTGAAGACGATCAACTGCTCGGTCAAGGAGTCCAAGCGTTTTTGCAATCCAATGGCTATCGCTGTATTTGGGTTACTAACGCTAAAGAGGCCGAAAAGCATTGGTTTGGCGCCGATCTCGTGGTGTTGGATCGACAGCTTCAAGACGGCGACAGCCTTCGAAATTTACCTAATTGGCTTCAAACAAAAGCACTGCCTGTCATCGTGCTAACGGCCAAAGTCGAGGTTGAGCAACGCGTCGATGGGTTAATGTGTGGTGCGAAAGACTATATGACTAAGCCCTTTGCACAAGAAGAACTCTTAGCCCGTATCGTTACCCAACTTCGTCCTCTGGGCTCAAGTACGATCGCTTATAAAACCCTTTCTATTGATGTATCTATGCGACAGGTGCTCGACCAAGATAAACCAGTCACCCTGAAACCGAAGGAGTTCCAGCTTCTCGTTCTCTTAATACAAAACCAAGGTCGTGTTTTCCATCGTGAAGAGCTGCTCAATAAGATCTGGGGTTACCAAGCTTTTCCCACAACGAGAACCGTAGACAACCATATCTTGAAGCTGCGGAATACCTTACCGTGTTTAGAGATAGAAACACATCGTGGTATAGGATATCGATTGGTGGAAAGCTCATGAAACATAAGGCTTGGATGGTTCCACCATTGCTGATTGCTCTCGTTGCTCCTTTTTGCGCGGCAAACAACACTCCATGGTTTCGCGATACACCAATGCAGTCGACAATGGAGGCTGTGCTCGAAAAGCAACCTAAACAAGCATGGCAAGAACTCACTCTCTCCCTGAGTCAGAATCACATTGACCCCAAACATTGGCAACCTGTTAAAGAGGCCATATTGGCGCAATCAAACTGTGGTCACCAGCTTGATTACATTGTATCTGCAATACCAACTCGCTTAACGCTCTCTTTTATCAGTCGTAGCGGTTTCTCTAGCAGCGGCTACCAAGTCAAGGTATCGACAGAAGAAACACAACAAGGTGGTCATTTCTCGCTCGTCAATCAACAAGGGGTTACTCTGTTGTCGGGAGAGATTGAGCCTCACAAGAACTATCAAGAGTGGGAAACCAACGAACTCATTACTGCTCCTGATACGGGACTCTACTATTTGAAATACAATCGTAGCGAGTTGCCTGTTGTTGTTTCTCATTACGATAGCAACCACTGGCTTAATCGTTCAACAATTGATAGTTCTCAGGTTCAGGCAAGCCTTCCTCAACTCAATAACGGCTGCGCGAAACCTGTTGTGAATCTCCAATGGTTTGATTCCCGCTACAATCAAGTAGGGAGCAAAAAAGCACTACAAGTGACAAACAATCAAATAAGACTAGAGCAACTGCAACCGCCTACAAATGCTCACCACTTAAGTGCCTCTACTCTCATTTTTGAGTATCAGCCCGGGGTAAAAATTGAGTACATTCATCGTATCTCGTTACCCTTTTCAAATAGAGACAAATAGGTGACAAATATATACAACCATTAAGCTGTAATAGGCATATTGAAAACAACACGAAGTTAAATATGCCTTATAAACCAACCACCTTAATCCTATCAACCATAGCTGGCCTATTGTTCTCCTCCGCTTCACTAGCAACATCAGTTGACGGCATTTCACTCACTGCTAACTCACAATTAGTGAACATCAACCCAAGCTCACTGGCAATAAAGTGGAACAATCAATCGGTCAACCAAGCAGGTCTACAAATTGATGGTGTCAGTCAGCAAGCCGTACAGCTTGAGCAGCTTTCTAGCACACACTTTCAATGGACTCTTAAGCCGAGCAACATCCGTGTAGACGCAAAATTAGCATCAACTCTGAGCTTGTCTTTCCGCCTTGCTGAAAATCAAACCGTGATAAGAGACCAACCTATTACCCTGAGTTGGTATAATCTAGCGGAAGAAGAGGTACAGGAGCTTTATTTACCTTTTAGTGAAGGCATGCGGGTTCCAACCGCAAACCCTGCATGGATCAAATACCTATCTGATAGCCGCGATGGCTCTAACACCACTCAAGATCTAAAAATGCCCTTTTGGACCTCTAAGCAGGGCTCTCTATACATTACCTGGCACATGGTGACCGCAACCAATAATTCGCTATCTTTTCACCAAGCTGCTGAAAAACTCGATATGAGGGCTGCGCATCAATTTACCTCTCTCAACTCTAAACAGCCCTTTACCGTCTCCATTAGTATTGGTGATGATTGGTTAAGTGGAGCGAAGCAGTATCGCCTATGGCGAATCGATAATGGTTTTAGTTCTACGTTGGCCGAGAAAAAACAAGCTAACCCAAACATCGAAAAGCTTATTGGCGCTAGTCAGGTGTATCTATTTGGTTCTGATGGAATTAGTGTTCAAGATGTCAGTGATTGGTGGGGTTTACACTCATGGTTGTTTAAGCGTGCTCAGCTTGCGATAGAAAAGTCAGCTCGAAAAGAGTTACAAGGTCTGCTCAAAGGCAAAGATTGGCTGAGTCACTATAACAAACAGTTGCTAGTAGACTCTATCAACCTCGCCCTTGATAAAAAGTTTAACGCACCAACACCAACTATGGTCGACAACGCCATTGAAGCGCAGTTTAAAGCCGCACAACAAAAGAAGCAGTGGTTAAGCATTCATGCAGGGCAATACCTCATTGATCCACAGCGATGGGGACAAGCTATCTCAACCGATATGGTAAAGAACCTTAAAGCTTCAGGTTTAACCCATTTATGGCTCGGGTTTGATAACTGGATGCCCGCCTTTTACCAGCCAGAAGTTATTCAACGAGCTAAGCAAGCCGGGTATTTAGTCGGTACTTATGACTCATACAATACTGCAATACCCCTTGGACTCAACGATGGGTGGCTTACCGCGCAACTCCCTAACCAACTTCGTCATTCCTGCGCTATCGAACTGGCAGATGGTTCAAAGAAAAAGGGCTTTCGTGGTAACGGCTATTACCTCAACCCACTTTGTGAAACAGAATACGTAAGCAAACGAGTTTCAGACATTATTCGATTTGGTCAGTTCGACAGTTTGTTCATTGATGTCGATGCTACTGCTATGGCGCGTGAAGACTACAACTTAAAGACAAGTGAACCTGATATGTTACTTGGGTTTAACTCGCGAATGCAGTCAATTGTCGCTAAGAACAACGTCGTACTCGGATCAGAGGATGGCAACGCACTCACCACCTCGGGCATTGCTTTTGCCCATGGTTTAGAAACCATTGGGTTTGGCTGGAGTGATAAAGAGATGAAACGCGATGCCAGCTCACCCTACTATCTGGGTCGTTGGTATCCAAACCACAAACCAGATTTCTTTTTCAAACCTGCAAAAATCAAAGAACCCTATAAAACATTACTTTTTGCGCCTCAATATCGTATTCCGCTTTATCAAGCCGTCTTTCACAATGAGGTGATTAACAGTCACCATTGGCACTCTGATAGTCTTAAATTCAGTGATGTTAAAATCGAGCGTGACCTAACAGCTATGCTTTACAATGTTCCCGCGATGGTTCACCTCAGTAGAGACGAAGTATCGTCACCAAACCGCAAGAGATTAGTGCAACTTAAACACTACCAATCAGGTTTTAAGCCTCTACATCAGGCGCTTTGGGATAAGCAGTTAAACCGTTTTGAATGGTTAACTGAAGATGGCAAGGTCCAGCAAACGACCTTTTCTGATGGCAGTAAGATAATCGCCAACTTTTCAAACAAAGAAGTTGAACTAGCCAAGTACAAACTTGAGCCACAGTCTATATTGGCTTTGCTCGAAGGCAATAAAGTAATGAGGTGGAAGCCTTTAGAACTGAAGTAATAACGAAAAAAGGATTAATACCACTGTATTAATCCTTTTTCGGTCAAGCTTACTGCTTAGTAACGGCTATTCATTCCATAGTGATTCGCCATGCTGTCTTCTATGCTTCCACCTTTCCAAGAAGAAGGACTCGCTAGTTTAAGGACATCTATCGCCGTGTATTCCACGCCGGCAAAAATTTTATAGCTTAGCTCTTTACGTAAAGCATCTAACTGAAATTGGCTAAGTTCAAACTGGTCACATTGCTCGCTAGTGAGCTCATTACAAAACAGCGCAAGGTTATAGTGAAAGTAACGTTTGGAAGCCCCAACAGATATTGCAGCCTGTAAAACTTGACCAGCAGAGTAAAAGTCTCGTGAACCATACCCCTTAACCAAGGCAGGGGTCATTTGAGCAATCATTTTCCGTAGCGCTCTGCGCTTAAAAAAGGTTCTGAAAATAGGCATAGCTATCAATACCTGTACTACTTGATTTGCCACCACTATAGTACGAACCTCACTTCAAAAAGGGCTTTCTAGCTGTAGCCCGTACGTTTCATAATTGAAAATTATCTTTGCACTTTTAATAATTACCAGCTCATGACAAAAGTGTTAACTTAATCAGTATTGGTTACACTGATATAAAGATCTGCTAATAACCACAGAATCTTCATAACAGCTCAGATATGGATATAGAACCAACAACCTCCAAATATACAACAACTATTTTTGACTTTTCGCCCGCTTAGTAGCTGCTATGCGGGCATTTTTCTGTCCACTATTCTTATTCCACTCAACAATTCACTCGAATTAATCACTTGTTTAAATATTGATTAATTTTTGTCATATCGAATACTTAGCGTGCACTCTATAATTAATCGAATGTTTAATTTTTGAGGTAATAAGCGTGGCAACGACACCTAGGAAAGCAGGTCGTCCCAGCGATAGCATTGACGCTCGGCATAATTTGATTCATCACGCCCGTGAACTTTTTACAGTGATGGCTTACGACAAGGTTTCAACACGCCTTGTTGCCAATCGAGCGGGCGTTAACGTAGCAATGATCCGCTACTACTTTGGTAACAAAGAAGGTCTGTTTGAAACTATGTTGCGAGAAACCCTCGCGCCAATGAAACAACAGATGGACATTCTGGTTAAAGATAGCTCGCAAAAGAATTTTCTCGATATCATGCGAACTTACTACCGCGAAATGATCAAAGTGCCCCAGTTTCCACGTTTGGTTTCCCAAGTGATGCATATGGATGCCTCTGATACGCAAAGGAAGTTATTAGAGAAAGTGTTCTTCGACATCAGCCAACCAATGCAAATGGTGATGTTTGAAAAGCTTGTCGACAGCAAAATATTGAGAGCAGATGCAGACCCCAAGCTATGTAAAGTCTCTTATATTAGCTTGATGGTCTTTCCTTTTATTGCTCCCCCAGCCCTACTTGCCGTCCACGGAATTGAGCTGAATGAAGAGTTTCTCAACCAATTGTTTGAACACAATATCAAATTAATGACACATGGATTTCTTACCTCCAACGACCAGCAGGAACAACAATGATGAAAATAAATAAGAAGCTACTGTTTTTTCCAGCGCTAGCCGTTGGTGTCATCGCCTTAGTGTTAGCTGTAAAAATGAAACCCGATCTACCGGTTAAACCCGCGGGTGACCGAGCGCGCTTGGTAGAAACCACGACTTTGGAGCTACAAGCTATCGCACCAAAAGCGATTGGCTTTGGTAAAGTTGCGCCCAAAATTGAATGGAAAGCGATCGCGGAAGTGACAGGGAAAGTCGTTTATCGCCACCCAAGGCTAGAAAAAGGACAGGTGCTTCAAGCAGGGACAGAAATCCTGCGTATCGACCCACTCGATTACGAGTTGAAACTGGTACAAGCTCAAGCTGACCTCAAATCTGCTCAAACCTCTTTAGCTAAGCTTTACCAAGAAGAAGATAACCTTAAACAGACACTCAAAATTGAAAGCAATCGTCTGGTTATCGCTAACAAAGAACTACAACGTAAACAGAACCTGCGCAAAAAAGGGCTCACTTCACAGTCTGATGTTGATCAGCAAGAGCAAAGTGCGTTGTCGCAACGAAAACTAGTTCTCGATATTGAAAACCAAATCGGTTTGATGCCCGATGAAAAACGCGTTGCTGAAGCTTTAGTTAAAGTCAACACCTCTAAGGTCGAAGAGGCACACCGTTCGTTAGAAAAAACCATTATCACGCTGCCTTACGACTTACGTATTGCCGCCGTTGATATCGAACAGAATCAGGTGGTGAACCTACAGCAAACCATGGTGACTGCGCATGGTATGGATGTGATGGAAGTAGAAGCTCAACTTTCTATTCATGATATGCACACGCTTGCTTCTAGCATCGGCGAATTTAGCCGTGACGAATCCGGTATCCCTCAACCAGACATGACCTTTATCAATGCTAGTATTGAACTGAGCAGCGGTAACATGAAAGCAACTTGGCCCGCAAAAGTAAGTCGAATCAGTGAAACCGTCGACCCCAATCAAGCGACTGCTGGGGTAATCTTGGAGATTCAGCAAGACTACCGCAATCTAAACCCTAACAGTGTACCTCCACTCGTGAATGGGATGTTTGTTCGTGCATTTATTGAAGGTCAAGCAAATCCAAGCTGGGTGATTCCTGAGCGTGCACTTCACGGTGACAAAATTTACCTAATGGATGAAGCGAATAAGCTGTCCATCAAAACTGTCACCGTCCTTTACCGTCGCGACAATAAAGTCATTATTGATGGTGACCTGAGCCAAGGTGACAGGCTAATCCTTAATGACCTACTGCCTGCTATCAACGGCATGCTGCTTAAAGAGGCAACGGTGACTAAAGAGGAGTCAGCACAATGATTAGATTCTTCGCTAAACACCCGACGGCAGCTAACTTGCTGATGCTCGGCTTGCTCGTTTTGGGTATCACATCGCTGCCCAATATCAAAAGGGAAACCTTCCCTGAGTTTGATCCTCCATACATCATGGCGGGTGTGGTTTACCCAGGCGCTTCACCACAAGAAGTGGAAGAAAGCATCTGTGTTCGAATGGAAGATGCAGTCGATGGTCTTGCCAATATTGAAGAGACCCAATGTGAAGCGATTGAAGGCTCTGCAAGACTGATCCTTAAACTGAACGAGAAAGCAGACATTGGTCGTATGTTGGTTGATGTGCAAACGCAGATCAACTCCATCAATGATTTCCCACAAGAAATAGAGTCGCCGGTTGTTCAAGAACTCGATTGGAACGAACCTGTTGTTGATGTCGCCATCACAGCCGATACCACATGGCCGGAGCTTAAAGCCTACGCCGAACAGCTTAAACGAACGTTAAAGCTTGACTATGACGTATCTCTTGTCGATGTGGCTGGATTTTCTGATCACCAGTTCCGCGTCGAGTTAGACTCTCAAGCAATGCGTCAGTTAGGTTTAAGTGTTGGTGATATTGCGACGCAAATAGGCCGCCAGAACATCAAGCTACCGAGCGGTAATGTTGAGACGCCAGACAAAAACTTTTTGATCCGCTTTGATGAAAGGCGCATTACACCGCAGCAACTGGAAAGTATTGTCGTTGGCTCTGGTCCAAACGGCTCGCTCATTCGCCTTAAGGATATTGCGACCATCACAGATCGCTTTGAGCTCGATGAGCAGAAGGTATTATTCGATGGACACCCTTCCGCCCTGCTTAAAGTCAGTAAGAACAAAGAGGATGATGCGTTACGGATTAAAGAGCGTGTGGCGCAATTTGTCGAAGAGCAACAAGCTATCGCGCCTGATGGTGTCAAGTTAGAGCTGACCAACGATCTCTCTTCTGTACTCTGGGATCGCTTAACCATGATGGTCAGTAATGGTTGGCAGGGTATCATTCTTGTCTTCGCGACTATGTGGCTATTCTTTAGTTTGCGCTACTCTTTCTGGGTTGCTGCGGGCTTGCCTGTCGCTTTCCTTGGTGGCTTGTTTTTGATGGCGCAGCTGGGTCTTTCCATCAATATCATGTCTTTAGTCGGTCTACTGATGGCAATCGGTATTATGATGGATGATGCAATCGTTATTGCGGAGTCAATCGCGGCACACTTGGACCGAGGTGAAGACGTCGACAACGCGGTGAGCAAAGGCGTGAAGAAAGTGCTCCCGGGCGTTATCTCTTCTTTCTTAACCACAGTCTGCATCTTCGGTAGTCTATTATTCTTGCAAGGTGAAATGGGCGCCGTGCTTAAAGCCGTGCCTCAAGTGTTAATTCTGGTATTAACACTGAGCCTGGTCGAAGCCTTCCTAATTCTACCGAATCACCTCTCTCACTCTCTACATAAAGAGAAAAAAGAGAAGCCACCAGCGAAGTTTAAGAATAAACTGCTCGATGGATTTGAAAACTTTAGAAATACAACACTGGTTAGCGCGGTCGAGAGAGTTGTTGAATTTCGATATGCCTTCTTAGGTGGTGTAGTAGCGCTACTTCTTGTCTCGGTCGCGACAATAGCGGGTGGATTGCTTAAGTTCCAACCATTCCCAGAGTTAGACGGAGACATAGCAGAAGCTCGTATCATTCTTCCTCCTGGCTCATCTTTGGCTCAAACCGAAGCGGTAGTCGATAGAATAGTGGCGTCTGCGCAAAAGCTAGATAAGGAATGGACAGAGAAAGTCGAAAACGGTGTACCTCTCATTCAACACATTACCAGTCAGTTTAATTCGAATGCCGATGCCAACGAATCAGGCCCTCATATTGCGACGGTAAGACTCGATTTACTCGGTGCAGAAAGCCGTAACACTATTATTGATGACTTTATTGCGGCTTGGAGACAAGACATCGGTGAACTGGCTGACCCTATTTCTCTGGTCTTCAAGCAGCCGACAATGGGACCGGGCGGACGAGCGATTGAGATACGAGCTAAACACGACGATCTCGATGCGCTAAAAGCCGCTTCGATTGATATTCAACAGTACCTGAATGAGTTTGATGGTGTGCACGGTGTGCTCGATGATATGCGTATGGGTAAAGAAGAAGTGCTCGTCAAGCTTCGTCCGGGCGCAGAAACGTATGGTATTAATGGACAACTGATCGCTAACCAACTTCGTGCGGCCTTTTTTGGACAAACCGCAGACGAGATTCAGGTGGGTGTTGAAAACATCTCTATCGAAGTGCGTTTAGACAAAGTGCAAGCAGGCGATCTCCAGCAACTGGCTAATTTCCCCATCATTATGTCTGATGGAAGCCAAATTCCGCTTGCAACAATAGCGACACTAGACTTCCAGCGAAACTATGTGCGAATTCAACGTATCGACGGATTAAGAACCATTAGTGTGTTTGGTGACGTTGACAATACCAAAGCGAACTCAACCGCAATTATTGCCCAATTCCAGCGCGACGAAGCCCCTAAATTAACAGCCAAGTACCCAGGATTGCGCTTTGATTTTGAAGGGGAAGCAAAAGACACCGCTGAGACAGGCGCCTCAATGGGTAAAGGCTTCCTGCTAGGGCTATTTGGGGTGTTCGCAATACTGAGTTATCAGTTCAGAAGCTATCTAGAACCCGTTGTTGTTATGTTAGCTATTCCATTGGCGTTCATTGGCGTGGTTTGGGGGCATATTCTTCTCGGCCACTCACTCAGCATGCCTAGTATGATGGGGTTTGTCTCTTTGGCGGGTATCGTGGTCAACGACTCGATTCTACTCGTTCAATACATACGCCATCACGTTGATGAAGGCGATAGTGTGCATGACTCCGTTGTTAAGGCAAGTAGAGAACGTTTTAGAGCCGTCTTCCTGACCTCGATGACAACCGCTGCAGGTTTGCTCCCGCTATTGACGGAAACTAGCTTGCAGGCTCAGGTTATTCAGCCTTTGGTTATCTCGATTGTCTTTGGTATCTTCGCCTCAACTTTACTCGTGTTGTTTATGATTCCAGCCGCCTATGCCGTCCTCGCAGACTTTGGATTGGTTCATAAGCACGAAGAACTTTAACTAAAAAAAGCGGGTCACTTCGACCCGCTTCTTACGTTAGGACAAGATTTCAGTTTGGCTTTTGCTTCGCGTTACCAGCCTCTTTAACCTTGCAAATATCCCTTTGATATCCTCCAACATGAGATACAAACACGGTACCAGTATCAGGGTTAGCAAGGTAGCAAACAGTACCGCAAAGCCAAGTGCCACCGCCATTGGGATAACAAACTTCGCCTGCAGACTTGTTTCAAACATGATCGGCAGTACACCAACAAAGGTAGTGATTGACGTCAGCGTAATCGCTCGGAAACGAGCACACCCTGCTTCAATGACCGCTTCTTTAATTGCGACACCGCGCGCTCTTACTTGGTTGACGTAATCAGTCATAACCAAAGAGTCGTTAACCACAACACCTGCCGCTGCAATAAGACCGAATGTCGACATCATGCTGAGATCTAAGCCAAACCAATAGTGACCCCATATGGCGCCTGTTAGGCTAAATGGAATCACCGACATGATGATTAATGGCTGAGTGTAACTTTTTAGCGGAACGGCTAGCAGTATGTACACAATAATCATACCGGCGATAAAGAAGATGATTTGCTCGTCTTGTTGAGCTTGCTGCTCTTCGATTGTTCCGCCCAATTCGCTTTTAACGCCTGGGTAAGCAGTCAAAATATCAGGGATAACCTCGGTATTGATTTGCTCGACGATTTGGTTCGGTTCGACAAGTTCTTCATCAATCGAGCCATAAACATACACACTTCGATAGCCCCCTTCCCGACGAATACTGCTGACACCGGGTTTCTGGTTAATCTCAACCACATCGCCTAGCATGACTTTCTTGCCTTCAGGCGTGGTGATCACTGCATAACGTAATGAAGAGAAAGCTTCACGGGTTAGTTGTGGATAGCGCACCATGACTTTGATTTCTTCACCGTCGCGTAAAACTCGCTGTGCTTCACCACCATAGAAACTACCACCCACCTGCGTCGCGATATCAAACAGATCTAACCCTAGATCGTATGCTACTGGTGCGAGCGAAAGTAACACTTCCCGACTACCAGAATCGATGGACGACGAGATATCAAACAAGCCCTTCTGTTGTTGCAAGTTGAGGATTAATTCACGACCCGCCGAATTCAGACTCTCGATATCAGAACCGTAGAGTAGGAAACCGAACTCATCGCCCTTTTCGTCGTCATTGACGTTATCGGACACGTTGAGCATTTTCAGCCCCGGAATACTGGGTATACGTTCGCGCCAGCGCCTTGCTAGTTCAAAGGTGTTAAACGGTCTCAGTTCTTCATCGACAAGCGGAATTACAAGCCGACCTTCTTTTCTTCCCTGGCTGAAAGTAAGAATGTCACGAATCATCTTCTGACCCGTTTCTTGTTCTATCTCTTGATCAATAGTCAAAACTGTCGACTCAATTAACTTCAGCGCCTCTATGGTTTGCTCACTGGAAACATTGTCATTCATGACCAACTTAATGCTTGGAAAGTCATGAGGCACTTTCGGTGATGGTACGATTCTGACGTAACTTGCCATGACCATAGCGACGGTGATCGCTAACACGCCAACAAAGGTGGCAAACACACTCCATCGCCAGTGGGTACACCACTTTACAAACCTTTTATAAGGTCCATTGATAAAACCAAAAAAACGCGTGTTGAATCTATTTCGCCAACTGCCTTTTTTGATCGGCTTAAACTTAGAGTGTGCCAAGTGCGAGGGCAAAATCAGCTTAGACTCAATCAAACTAAAGAACAGACATAGAATCACGATGGAAGCGATACCAAAGAAGAACGCACGCTCTATACCTTTTGACATTAAAAATGGCGCAAACACGGCCATAGTCGTAAGCACACCAAATGTTGCCGGCGTCGCGACACGTTTTACGCCACGAACCACGTTTTCAACACCGCCACCACTTTTCTCAATTTCGCTGTAGGCGCTCTCCCCTATGACGATAGCATCATCAACGACAATACCGAGCACCATGATAAATGCGAACAAAGAAATGATGTTAATGCTCACGCCAATGGCAGGCATCATCATCACCGCACCCAAGAAACACACCGGAAGCCCTATCATTACCCACATGGCGAGCTTAACGCGCAAGAACAGACTTAGCATGAGTGCAACCAAGACTGCACCTTGCAATAGGTTCTTGAGCATCATATCGAGGCGAGCGTTAAGGTAATAGGTCATATCGACCAGTGTTTTGATTTTTAAGTCAGACGGCAAAGTTTGGTTTTTCTGCTCGATGTAAGCTTTGACGGACTCAGCAACGGTCACCATATTTTGGTCTTTGGTTGCTTTAACCGAGAGATACATTGCGTTTTGGCCTGAGTAACGGAAGTATCGATCATCTTCGGTAAATCCATCTTTGATCGTTGCGATATCTTGCAACAACACTTTACCGCCATTTGCGCCAATCTTGACTGGAATGGCTCTGAACTCTTCGCCTTTGTAATACTGGTTCTCTATTCGAACCGATATCATTCCGGCATTGGTTCTCACTTCACCAGCAGAGTAGTTCGCTGAGTAACGCTTGATTGCATTGCTGACGTCATTGAGTGTCAGGCTATACTTTTGAAGAACTTTAGGCTCTATTTCAACAGCAATTTCATATTCCGGAGCACCGAGCTCTACCAGAGCAACGTTATTCAGCTGAAGAAGCTCATCTTCTATTTGTTTGGCGATAGGCTTAAGCTCAAGCAGGGTTCTATCACCAACTAACGCCATCTCAATAACATCTTGTCGCCATTCATATTGATAAACTTGAATCGGCTCCATTGCGTCTGGGAAATTAGAAGTCGAATCGACCTTCTGTTTCACTTTATCAAGCACAGCATCAATATCTTCATCGACACCGATTTCGAGCTCAATGTTGCCACTGCCTCGATAAGCACTCGACACGGCTTTTTTAATGCCCGTAACATCTTTAAGCGACTCTTCTAACTTGATCAGGATGCTTTCTTCAATCTCTTGCGGTGAAGCTCCCGGATACTGAGCACTGACATTGATGTAGTTCACTTCAATATTTGGGAACATCTGTCGCTGTATAAAGAAGAAGCTAACCGTACCAATGATCAATATAAAGGCCATTAGCAGGTTTGCCGCGACAGAGTTATTGGCAAAATAGGCGATCAAACCTTTCTGTTTGTTCTCTTCCATGACTCGCCTCTACCTATCCGATGAACTATCTTGAACCGCGACTTCTACTTGCAGCCCTTTTTGCGGATACTCAGGTACAGTCAACACGATTTGGTCATCATCACTTAAGCCTTGATTGATCAGCATGAACTCTTTTTCTGCCCGCAAGACGTTGACTACGCGTGGCTCAAGTTGGTTTTGTTCATTCACAACCCATACCTGTTGATTGTTGACCAGCTCTTGTGGAAGGCGGTAGATATGTTTTAACTCTTTACCTGCAAATTGAACCTCGACATAAGAGCCAAACTTCATTGGTGCTTGTTCACTATCAATTGCATAGGGGTTATCAACCCTGACGACCATGTTTATCATTCGAGTGCTGCTATCAACCACGCCTAAATCGCGATCAATGATGCCTTCACGACGGGTACTAACGATGCCTCTCTGAATGATTTGAGCTGGGATACCTGCGTAATCTCGTGGTAAGAACGCACTGTCGAACCCTGCGATAGGAATGTGAATTTCTCCTGCTTCCACATTATTAAGCGTCGCAACGTGAGCACCCGCTGAGATGAATTGCCCCACACCAATATCTTTTGCTACCACTAGCGCATCATAGGGAGCGACCACCTTGCAGTTTTCAAGATCGCGATTTGCACGTTTCAGCGCAGCTAAGGCTGACTTCACCTGTGCATCAGCACTAAGCAGCTGTGGTTTACGCAAATACAGATCTGTCACCTGTTTTTGCGGCAGGTTTTTAGCCTGACGTTTTGCTACTTCAGCCTTTGCTTTCTCCTCGATTAACGCCGCTCTAGCACTCGCTAATTGCGCCTCAGCTTGGAGCACAGCCGCTTGATAGTTATCACTCTCAAGACGAAACAGGACTTCACCACGCTTAACAATTCCTCCGACAACAAAGTTCGGATGCCAACTAACCACCTCACCGGACACTTGAGAGGAAAGCTGCGTAACTTCAACGGGTTGAAGCTCTCCGTGGCTAGTAATCACTACTTTGTGATCGCTCGACGCAACCTTCGAGACTTTCACGATTGGAGGTGCCTTGGCGGGCTTACTTTCTATAGATTCAGGCGCACTAGAGGCAATGGTTGAATAACCAGCATAAGCACCACCTAAGATGATAAAAGGTAGCAACCAACGTAACGGCTTAGTCGTCATCAGAAATCCTTGTTTTCTATTATCGTTATTTATACGTGCGGATAGTGCTTCGACACCAATTTACTCGAAACTATCCGGCTAGCCTGCAAAATTTATAAAAATGAATGATACATAAACCAACATCTAATTCTTTTTTATAATATCAGCAGTAAGAGCAAATCGAATGCCAACACACTACATCTTATAAAACAATCACTTAATACGAACCAAACCATACTCGAAGTATTCACATGGTAAATATAAACAATTAGTGGTGAAATTTACCTCGCTAAGGTTAGAATGAATTTTGATAAACCAATTAAGCTAATAGGAGGCTTAGGATGAGCCATGTCTATCTGTTCGATTGGGGGGACACCCTCATGGTCGACTTCGCTGAGCAAAAGGGAAAAATGTATCTTTGGCCTCAAGTCGAAGCTATTGACGAAGCTGAAGAGACACTTAAAGAACTGAGCAAAAATCACACTATCTACGTTGCAACCAGTGCGCAAGACTCTACCGAATCTGAAATTCAGCAAGCGTTTGAACGTGTCGGGTTAGACCCGTATATCAATGGCTATTTCTGTAAAGCGAACTTAGCTCTTGAGAAAAACAGCCCTGAGTTTTACCAAGCAATACTCGAATCTCTCGGTGACAGCGCTTCAGAAGTGACGATGGTTGGCGACAACATAGATAAAGATATATACCCAGCGCTTGAAGCGGGTTTGCAGGCGATTTACTACAACCCTAAGCGCACTCATGTGCCAGAAGGCATTAACAGTGTTTCGCGTCTATCAAAATTGTTAGCAGCTAAATAGGGTCTGTTGACCTTTTGCGGTTAAATTTTGTTCGAGATAAAAGCGTTTTAATCGCGGCGAGAGGTTTGTCGCCTAGTCATTCTAAGCAAAACACCTCTCAACAAAGAGTAAAACGGTTTTAGCGGGGGCGCCCAGCTCGAACCCTTCGGGCAGCGTTTGTGGCTCCTTTCTGCTGTGTTATCGGCTTTATCGGGTAGGGCAACTACAATTCAAAGCCTCTGCCTTGCATAAAGAACCCACAAACTGCTGCAAAAATCAGCTCAAAAGGTCAACAGACCCTAAGATAAGTGCTTTACCTCAACTATGGTTGAGGTTTTATAGTCCTTTCATCGAATCTCGATAACATTGAAAAGGACTTATAAATGAAGACATTAATACTCTTCTCTAGTGCGAACAAACAAGGTAATACCGCCAAGACAATTGAACACATAGCAGCAGATCATACTGTCGAGGTTGTCGATATTGACTCGCTTACTATCACCCCCTATCGATACGAGAACCGCTATCCAGCCGATGATTTTTATCCGCTTGTTGAAAAGATGCTTGAATCAGACAATATTGTCTTTGCGTCACCCATCTACTGGTATTCAGTAACAGCCCCTATGAAGGCGCTAATTGATAGGATGACAGAGCTGTTAGATGTTGCAGACCTAAAACCCAAAGCGAGAGCACTAGAGTCTAAACGCGGTTTTGTACTCACCAGTTCAGGTAAACAAGCGATCTGTCCGATTTTTCACAGCTTCTTTGAAGGACTTTTTCGCTACTTTAATATTGAATACGCGGCAACGCTACACGCAGCCTGCAATAACGGATACTCAATAGATTCCAAAGAGGTTTCGCTGTTTAATCAAGCGTTGAACAATAGGTAGAAAATTAAAAGGCTTAGCAAGTTGCTAAGCCTTTTAAATATGTAGCCTTAAACCGTCGTTGCCTGTGGCTGATAACGCCCTGGCTTGTGGTTCATTGCCAATATTAAGTTGGTCGCTATTGCCCCCACCACCGAGAGTAGAATCAATGAGATATCAACAATAAACAGCGACATGACAACAATGGAGCAGTCAAGAGCCATTTGTACTTTTCCAGCACGAATCCCAAATCGCTCTTGTAAGAACAACGCAAGAATATTGAAACCACCGAGACTCATTTTATGGCGGAATATAACTAGCATGCCAATACCTATCATGCCACCACCGAGTAAGGCTGCATAAAACGGGTCAATTCGCGCAATTTCGATCACATGATGCAAATGGTCAACGGCAAAAGACACGATCGTTACCGCAATAAAGGTATTAAGCGTAAAGCGCCAGCCCATACGAGTGATAGAGAGAAGATAAAACGGTAGGTTAAGTGCGAAAAAAACCTGACCAAAGCTAAAGTCACTGACCTTGGTTAAAAAGATCGCTAAACCGGCTGTACCGCCAGTTAACAAACCGACTTTATTGAAAAAGATAACACCCAAAGATACTAAGGCACTACCGAGAATCAACGCGAGTAAGTTCTCGCGCATGCTATGTTCTTTATCCATTCTTAGACTTCCTATCCCTTTACGATTCACAAAAGAAGCGTGAATCAAACCTGCATAAAATGTCGATTATTGATAAAGAAGTCTAGAGTTAGTGACAAAACACATGTTTTGAAGGTGTTAATCCTATTTTACACTGAGCTATTGCTTATTACCTTGCGCAAACAGCTTTACAACGTTTTGCGTCTTTTTCGATTCAGATTTTTCTTCTTGCTCAGCCTGTACTTGATCCTTACATTCTTTCTGAACATACATGGCTTTATCGGCAATACAGATTAGCTCATCTTTGGTTGTACCCTGCTCCGGGAAACAAGCAATACCAATACTCGATCCTACGCTTAATGAATGCCCACCAAACACGATCGGCGATTTAATGACTTCACCAATTTGCTCTATTTTCCCCGGAACACCTTCCAAATCTTTTAGCAAATCGAGGCAAACCACAAACTCATCGCCCCCCAATCTTCCTACTATGTCAGACTCGCGAACACAATCTGAAAGGCGCTCGGCTATTTTAACTAAGACATAATCGCCTGCGTCGTGGCCGTAATTGTCGTTGACGTTTTTGAAGTCGTCTAAGTCGATAAACAGTAGCGCGAATTTATGCCCTGTTCGCTTGGCCTTAACAATCGACTGCTCAAGCTGTTTATCGAATGCTCTCCTATTCATTAAGTTGGTGAGAGGATCATGCTCTGATAAAAACAGCAACTGTTCTTGCTTATGCTTGAGCTGTTTGGTTTGTCGAATAATCTCTTCTTCTAGCTCTTGCTTCGTTACTGTCGAGTGACACAAAGAGACCGTCATCTGATTAAAGAAATTCGCGATCACACGAAACTCACTGTCCATCTTGACCGCTTCAACTTTGGTATCCAATCGTCCTTGCGCTAAATTAAGAATCGCCGCTTTCATCGCTTCCGCACCTGATTTAAAGCGGAACAGAATTAGCCAAGCAGTGACACTTACTAAAATCGAACAAAGGATTAGCCAAGCCGCTGCAGTAGACATGACTTTTTCAAGCGAAGAAGCATTTCTCTTAACCACCAATCGGTGAACGTAAGCCAATTCTTCCGTCATGTTTTGAACTATCATATTGTAGCGTGAGTGAAGCAGATTCCTTGCCGTTAGAATGGAAGCAACGTCATCGACACCTCCTTCTGCTTCGACAAAGTAGAGTTCCTTTTCCCTAATCAAAAGGGTGTGCAAGCTATGGTTCATCCGTTGAATATTGTCGAGTTGGATATTGCTCCCTTTGTATGCAGTAAGCTTTGTTGAGAGCTCCGCTTGAGCCAACTCTACCTGGTTAAGGCTAGAACCGTCACCAAACTGTTTAAAGACCCATAGCTGGCTCCTCAACAAGTCGACACACAGCTGTAAATCGATGATTTGATCAAGCTCGACTTTAGTAACCTTTTGCTGTTCATTGATTTTAAAGAAAGAAACAACAATAAACAGAGTCAAAATCATGGTGGTTGTCGACAAGATAAACATCTTTTTAAACAGTGAGTCCAACATTGCTTAATCCCTTAATGCCACGGCTTGTTGATATGGATAGGAATACAAGACTTGACGAAAGTCAGGCGGTGTATCTTCAACAAAGCCATTCTCAATCGCCCAACGTGATTGAAGCTGGAGATTGGAAAGTAGCGAATTACCCAAGGACAGACGAAACAAATAGTCGTCCCATGACCATTCAATTTGATTAAGCGGAATATCTAACCTTTGTGAGATGATACGTAGCGCCTTGTCTGGGTTGGAGTTAATCCATTCGTTAGCCATATCAAGCGCTCGCAGTAATCTAATCGGTTCATCTCCTACAAACTCAAGGTAAGGGGAACGCGTAATTAAGTTAAATGAGAGCTGATATACGCCTTTTGTACCTAAGTTGGAGACTTCAGAGACAGACAATAAATTGGCTTCAAACCCCATAGGTTCCCATGCAGATATTGCTTCAACGCGGTAAGAGAGAAGAGCAGGCACAAGCTCATGAGGCTGCAGGTAGATCTTTTCAACTTTAATCTCGTGAGCGCTATTGCTAATTAGCACAGAATCAAAGTAAAACTCACTGGCCGTCCCTTTTACTATTCCCACTCGCTTCCCATCAAGGTCAGAAACGCTGCGTATATTAACCGGGGCAAGCGTAAGCAGTTTTAGGTCGTTATCAGATTCAACGAAGCTTGCAAGAAGGGTCAGATCATCTCTTTCAAAACTTTGAAACATCACTACCGATTCCGAAGCAATGGCATAATCGACACTTTGATCCAGCATTAACTGAGTACAAGCAGCTCCGCTAGAACAAGGGAATAATGTGGCATCTAGGCCAAAATGTTTGAATAAGCCAAGCTGCTCGGCAATTAAAAACGGCGAAGAGGAAGGCGTTAAGGACACCCCTATTTTAATATGAGAAGACGAGGTCTTTTTATTAACCTTCATCCCAATAATTACGCCCGCAACCACAGTGCATAGCACTAACACAGATACACCAAGCGCCAATTTTTTAGTTTTGAAAACCGGCATTCTAGATACACCCAGCCCTTATAAGAAACCTAGCACATATAAATCTAGCCTATGAATATGTAAATTTGCATCCACTACTCACATTTCCATCAACTTCATGTACAAACGGACTAAATATTTGGATTGGATCACAAAAATAAGCTTATTCAACATTAGGTTCTTAAATAATGAACACGTGTATTTATCTACTTGGTTGTTGATGTCAGAAGAACTCTACAACGTATTAGTCAACTATATGAGTTTAATTGGAAGACCTAATGAGAGTACTAATAGTCGGAGCAAGCGGCGGAATTGGAACCGCTTTAGCTAGTGAATGTTTATCAAGATATGTGGACGCAGAAATACATGGTACCTATTTTCACTCAGTCACGGGATACAAGGACGACCAAATTAATTGGCACCAGTTAGATATTCGTGAAGAAGAATCGATAAAGCATTTCTCTGAAAAATTTTACCAATTAGATTGGCTTATTAATTGCGTTGGTTTTCTACACAATGAACATCAAGGACCTGAGAAAAACCTCAATTCAGTCTCTAGTGAGTTTTTCTTAGAAAATATCGCTATAAATGCCCTGCCAACATTGCTTCTCGCCAAATACTTTTCAGCCCAACTCAAATCTAGTGGAGCTCCAAAGTTTGTAACACTGTCTGCTAAAGTCGGCAGCATATCTGACAACCGATTGGGGGGATGGTATAGCTATAGATGTTCAAAAGCAGCACTCAATATGCTTATCAAAACAATTTCAATTGAATGGAAACGATGGATGCCTAAAGCAACGGTTTTATCACTTCACCCTGGAACGACAGACACCGACCTTTCCCTACCATTTCAAGCAAACGTGCCAAAAGAGAAGTTATTTAGACCAGAAAAAGTCGCGAAAGATTTGATAGATATCATAGAGTCGAAAAGCGTCGACGAAAGCGGTAACTTTTACGATTATTCCGGTAAAACACTACCGTGGTAATAATTACGTTAGCTTTATCTACTCTTTCTACAACGCTCTGAACAATACTTTACGTCTTCCCAGCACTTTGCCCATTTTTTTCTCCAAGCAAAATACCGGTTACAGGCAGCACAAACCTTTTCAGGTAAATGCTGCTTCTTAATCTCATGAGGCACGACGTTGATTCCTTCGTTTTATCGCAGCCTCTTTCACCATAAAATCAAACAAGGGCGCAAACAAATTGGCAAACAAAATGGCTAACATAATCCCCTCAGGATAGGCGGGGTTGAGCACCCGGATACCGATAGTCATGACACCGATGAGTATTCCATATGCCCACTTAGCCTTATTGGTAAAGGCAGCAGAAACGGGATCAGTCGCCATAAAGAAAGTACCAAATGCCACACCACCCAAGACGAAATGCCAGTAAAAAGGCATAGAAAGCATGGGGTTGGTGTCTGACCCAATAAAATTCAAAAGAACTGAAGTACTGACTAGTCCCACGATCACCCCCGCAACAATCCTCCATGAAGCGATCCTCATGCCGATAAGTATTATCCCTGCAAAAGCTATAAGAAGCGTTGAACCTTCTCCGATCGAGCCTGGTAGATTCCCTAGAAACGCATCTAGCCACAAAAGGGGCTCGCCAGTTGCGTTATTGATTAGCCCTGCGTTTCCTTGCTCATACCACTGGCTTAAAGGGGTCGCACCGGTGTAACCATCTGCCGCAACCCAAACCAACCCACCCGACATGTTGCCAGGGTAGGCAAAATAAAGAAATGCTCGACCAGCGAGTGCTGGGTTCAGAAAATTACGCCCAGTCCCACCAAAAATTTCTTTGGCGACGACAATACCAAACGTTATACCTAAAGCGGCTTGCCATAATGGTATCGTTGGAGGCAAGATAAGAGAAAAGAGAACTGAGCTTACAAAAAAGCCCTCATTAACTTCATGTTTCCTGACAATTGCGAAAAGCACTTCCCAAAAACCACCCACGACAAAAACTGTTACATAGATGGGGAGAAAATAGCTTGCCCCAAGTACGAGTTTACTCCACCAAGAAGCGCTCGCTATGCCTTCGGCATCACCAAATACCAAAGCAAAGCGCCAACTGTCATTAACTATATCGGCTAACCCATCAGCAGAGTAGCTTGCTAGCAACGCCAATGAGGTTTGGTTACCAATATTGTACATACCCCAAAACATGGTCGGAAATGTCGCTAACCAAACCAAAATCATAATACGCTTCAGATCGATACTGTCTCGTACGTGCGTTTGTCCTTTATTCACCAAACCAGGTGTATAGAAAATGGTCGCTACCGCCTCGTACAGTGGATACATTTTTTCGTACTTTCCACCTGCTTCAAATTTAGGTGCCAACTTATCTAAACGGCTTTTAAAACTCATGAGTACACCTTTATCTTCATTGTTACGCCTTATTTCTACGCACTTCATCAGTAAGAAGAACAAAAATAGTTGGTGGTTATTTGAACTGGGCTTGACGACTGAGCGTAAGCAAGAGAGCACACAGAGGAGAAAATTATGGACTCACTTGCCGTAGACTTAGCCAGATTCCAGTTTGCTTTTACCGTCTCCTTCCACATTATTTTTCCTGCCTTTACTATTGGATTGGCAAGCTATCTAGCTGTTTTAGAAGGGCTTTGGTTGAAAACCAACAACAACAAATTTATCCAACTGTACAAGTACTGGTTAAAGATTTTTGCGATAAGCTTTGGTATGGGAGTCGTAAGTGGGATCGTTCTTAGCTATCAGTTTGGCACCAATTGGAGCGTATTTGCCGACAAGACTGGCCCTATACTTGGTCCATTGATGGGTTACGAGGTCTTCACTGCATTTTTCCTAGAAGCGGGCTTTCTAGGCGTGATGTTGTTTGGTATGGAGAGAGTGGGTAAAACACTTCACTTTGCCTCTACTTGTATCGTCGCATTCGGGACTTTTCTCTCTGCATTTTGGATCCTTTCCGTAAATAGCTGGATGCAAACGCCCGCTGGCTATTCGATCAACGAGGTGGGGCAATTCATTCCTGAAAATTGGTTTGAAATTGTCTTTAACCCCTCTTTTCCCTACCGACTTGTACACATGTTGCTCGCAGCGTACTTAACTACCGCTTTCGTCGTGGCGGCTGTTGGGGCATACCATCTTCTCAGAGCACCTCACAACCCATTAGCAAGAACTATGTTCTCTATGGCAATGTGGATGGCAGCTGTTGTTACCCCAGTGCAAATCATAGCGGGTGATGTGCATGGTCTTAACACCCTTGAGCATCAACCAGCGAAAATAGCTGCAATGGAAGGACACTATCAAAGCCATAAAGGCGCTCCTTTGATACTGTTTGGAGTCCCAAACGATAGTACCAAGCAAGTGGACTTCTCTGTTGAGATACCAAAGTTGGGTAGCTTCATTCTCACACATGACTGGGATGGCGAAGTAAAAGGTCTAGATGCATTTCCTGAAGGCGATCACCCTCCAGTACAAATTGTATTCTGGAGTTTCAGAGTGATGGTCGCCATCGGTTTTGGCATGCTAATTATTGGCGTTTTAAGCCTTTGGTTACGTACAAAAAACCAGCTTTTCAAGGCTGCTTGGTTCCACAAAATGTGCGTATATTTCGGCCCTGCTGGCTTCATAGCCGTCCTAGCCGGATGGATAACGACTGAAGTTGGGCGCCAGCCTTACACTGTCTACGGGTTATTGACCACTTCTGAATCCGCATCTCCCATAGACGCAGCAGCAATAAGCATCTCCTTAACGGCATTTGTCATAGTGTACTTCATTGTCTTTGGAGCAGGCTTCTTCTATCTAATAAGATTGATGCGTAAATCGCCTACTAAGTATGAACAACCGCTCGACAGTCGACTACCAGATGGCACTGAGTCCTCCCCTGTTTCCCACTCCAATCACTTAACCTAGGAGAGTCTTATGGATACCGCATTGATTTGGTACGGACTGATCAGCTTTGCTGTACTTATCTACGTGATTCTCGACGGTTTCGACCTAGGCATTGGAATTTTGTTTCCTGGTGCTCATAGTGAAAACGAACGAGATTTAATGATGAACAGTATTGCGCCAGTGTGGGATGGCAATGAAACATGGCTTGTACTCGGTGGAGGTGGTCTTTTTGCGGTGTTTCCACTTGCGTATGCGGTTGTTATGCCTGCGCTTTACGCGCCACTCATCCTTATGCTGTTGGGGCTAATTCTTAGAGGGGTTTCCTTTGAATACCGGTTCAGGACTAGACGGGGTAAGTTTCTCTGGGATGGTGCGTTTTTTATTGGTTCACTACTCGCAACCCTAATGCAGGGAGTCATGCTAGGAGCTCTTCTTCAGGGTATTGATATCGATGGAAGATCTTTTAGTGGCAGTTGGTTTGATTGGTTGACCCCTTTCAGCTTATTTTGTGCTTTCGCTTTGCTCTCTGCATACTCACTGCTTGGAGCATGCTGGCTTATAATTAAGATGCCTAAAGACCTCACGACCCGCTACTACATTATAGCCAAACGATGTGGCTTAATAATGACAACAAGTATCGTGGTTGTGAGCATATGGCTTCCATTTATAAATGAACTCATTTTTGAAAGATGGTTTTCATTCCCCAAAACATTGGTGTTCCTGTTGATACCAATCTGCGCTGCGGGCTTCATTTGGCAACTTTTTGCTTCTCTCATGCAACATAAAGGACTTAAAGCTTACCTATTTGGTATCGGTTTGTTTGTGATATCTGGAGTTGGGTTTGGAATTAGCACCTTCCCTTATTTGATTCCCTTTTCGCTGACTTATTATGATGCAGCGGCTCCAGACTCAAGCCTCAATTTCTTATTAGCTGGCGCCGTCTTTTTAGTACCTATGATTATCGTCTATAGCGCGTATTCTTACTGGGTATTTAGAGGACGATTGAAGCATGGAGAGGGGTATCATTGATGAGCAACAAAACATCTCGAATAATCTGGTTTGTGATTATATGGTCACTCAGTATCTCGGCACTTACTCTGTTCTCTTTTTTCGTTCGCCTTGTTCTTGGAACATAAAGCACAAAACCAGAGTACTAGGTAATTAGCTTACGCCGACGCCTTTCCTCTGTAAAACAATTCATTTCACAGTTTTTCTGCTGAGACCACCTACTCTTTTTTATCATCAATATGAGTAATTACCCCTATAACAATTCACTACATCTAATACAAAACTAACAAACCATTTCATTTGTGATTGATATTGACATTTTCCTGACATTTAGATTCATAGTTGAAATTATAGTACGAACATCAGTTAAGTATTGAAACAAAAGCAACTCAGATTTATCTATTTGATAGTCAAGATGCGCAGGATTACACAGGTATGAAAATCATCACTCTTGCCGTTCTAGCCCTATTTAATGCAACACCTACCTCAAATGTGGTAGACCAGGTTGAAGATCAAAACACTTCACCAACCACTGAGACGGTTTCATTAAAGAGCGCACCACGCGGCATTCAAGGTTAAGTAAATTGAGAATGGGAAGAGCAATGAAACAGTTAGTTCAGTCTGTGTTTACTTTTAAAAATTCGACGCTAAGTCGACGACAGTATCTTGGCTTAATGGCACTTAACCTCGTCGTTTGCCAATTGATTGTGTTAGCAACTGTTAACCTAGTCACGCCACGTTCACACATGGCAGCCTTTACCCTACTGTTAGTTCCTTACAGTTTTTGCATGATTACTAGCTTTGCAATTGTCAGTGCTCGATTAAAGGCCGCATTCCAGATTGGCACTGCTTCGAGTCTTGTCATTCAAGGCACAGTTCTAATTGGCAGTGCCATTCATGCCGCATTTGGTATCGTCTCTCTACTACTCGGTTTAGCTTTGCTTTTTGCACCAACGAAGTCTATTTCACAGCAAGCCAGTGACGTGACCGACGAAAACAAGCCACAAGAGGCATGCTAGCTGTGACTCATATAGACGAACATCGCGTAAAAACGGTTCGCGCTAAAGCAGAAAGATTTTCAGGTATTTGGGGAATCCCATTAACGATCCAACAAGGAAAGAAAGGCTTAAAACTAGTCGATGGATCTCTACGCGATTTATCTGGCGGCGAAATTGACGTTGTCTCTATGGATAAATTACTCGAAGGAATGGCTACCGGTGTGCGCTTATATCTTGTTAGTCGAAGATAGCGCGCTCGATCATCATAGTTCATCGAGGTGAAAAATGGTCAATTCAATGACTCACTCTATTGCGGCGGAGAATCAACAATGAACGTATTTTCTACTGCGCTGACTGGTGCACTCGTTGGGTGCTGCCTATTTTCAGTCAGCACTTCATACCTTAGCTCGTGTGCCGATTATTACCAAGAGGTAAACCAATCGATCAGCCAAAGCTATAGCGAATGTCATGCAATCAGCCAAAGCTGTATAGAGTCGTCGAAAGAATCCGGTGACCATACTAGTTGCTTGCTCACTTCTGGGTGGCAACAAGCGAATGAACGCTATCTATTTCAACAGCGCAAGTCTGACAAAATGAAATATCAGCTAGGCCGAGTTGTAGAGCTTATTTTTTGATTCGAACTTCAGACTTAACTGCATATGACACGATTATCGTCGTTTGCTTTCAGTTATCCGATTGAAAAAATCTAACCAATAACAGCAATGCTAAGTTGGATTCGGTAAATCCATTAGCAACTTACTACCTACTCTTAGGAACCAATTATGAATACTACTTTTAAAACACTGCTTGTTGCTCTTGTCGCTACTTCTACTCTTGGCGGATGCTCTATCTATAATGATGTACAAGGTGCGCGTCAGGCGATCACCTACGATGTAACGTCAAATGATTCTATCTTCAATGCGACCGACGGTAATCAATACATTGTGGCTAAACACCGCTTTAGTGACGGCAAGATTCTGGCGTGTTACCAAGATTCTGGTGTGTTTGGGTCAAGCGATGAAGCTCCACTGCGCGGCGCGGCGAATGACTGGCTAGTACAGAACAAACCGGGCAAAATTGCTGGCGACTCAAATAGCATGTCTGGTGTGTTTGAAGCCCGCGTCTGCTACGAGTTCGTACTCGAAGATCAACAAGGCATTGGCGCTTACTTAGATGAAGAAACAGGCGATGTCGTTGTAGTCGGCGAACAAGATGCCACTCAAGCAAGTGATGAAGATCTCCAACCTATCGGCGCATATCTCGATGAAGAAACTGGTGACGTGGTTGTGGTAGGTGAACATGATACCGCTCAAGCAAGTGACGAAGACCTACAGCCAATTGGCGCCTACCTTGACGAAGAAACCGGTGATGTCGTAGTCGTTGGTGAAAGTCAATAAACCAATATCGCTCACGTTTACAACAACTCAATTCCACCTCCTCCGATATATTTGTTCCTAGCCCTAGAGCGCATCGCTCTAGGGCTTTTTACATTTCACGTACTTTCATATCTGGCTTTACACCAACCAGAGTTGTTATCTGATCATTCTTGCTGATTAAAATCGCCGTTCGGTGCCAACCCCACACACAGAATCACTTTTGAAACCAAAGATAATACAATGTCAGAGAAATGTCATAATTAATCATTTTTAAACAAATTTGATTCATTTATAGATTCACTGGGTTCACAAACGAATTTGAACACTGTATTATTCTTTTCGAGCTCAAGAATGAAACAAAGGGGAGCGGAAATACCCAAACATGAGCCACCCAAGGATGGTTTTTTCATAATCAAATTAATATAGGTATTAACATGAAAAAACTAGCAGTCGCAACAGCAGTGTTAGCAGCACTAACTTCTTTCTCAAGCGCAGCTACAGATATTGAAGCTTCGCACGGCAACAACAAAGAAACGACACTTAAGTTCCACGATCAAGTGATTGGCGGACTAGCAGGTGGTATCGAAATCGTCGGTGCAGAAAACCTTAAGCACCACAAAGAGACTACGTTCTCTTTAGACTACAAAATCGATATGGGTCAGGCATTCATCATGCCATCGTTCGACCTAACCGTACCGTCGGGTTACTCAAAAGAGTACAAGTACACCGCTACTCCAGAAGTAGATGGTGTAAACGGCGAAGCCACATACAAAGACAGCAACATTGCTAAGTTCGGGATCAAGGGTGGCTACACATTCGACAACGGCCTATACACCGCCGCTCGCTACCGCTACGAAATTTCTGATGGCAAAGGTGAGTTTTCTGCTTACGACAACTCAGGCAAAGCAAATGGTAACGGCAGCCATAAATCTAAGGTACACCGCGTTGACCTCACTTTAGGCTACAACGTAATGGACACCGTCGACCTTTCAGCAAACTACATCGTTAAGCGCGGTGACGTAAATAGTTACCTAAATGCAGACATGACAGGCACTGAAACTGTAGTCGGCAATGGGAAAACAACTGCTAAATCTCAAGAGCTTGAGATCAAAGCAGTTCTAACTTCCTTTGGTGACCTTAAGCCATACGCACAGTACACGTACAAAGCTCGCACTCACCTAAAAGGCAGCGGCACTGTTTCAAACGGTACTGACACTTATTCAGACAGCATGTCTAGCAAGTACAAAAACGACAACGTATTCAAAGTCGGTGTTGTTTATAGCTTCTAATTCCATTTTTGAAATTCAAACAGGAGAGGTCTAGCTCTCCACTCAATCACTTACATTTTTACAAATATTTATTGGAAAAATCATGAAAAAGACAATTCTAGCTCTTACTGTAACTACTCTATTTTCTGGCGCAGCTCTAGCAACTCCAGATTACGTTGAAATTGATCGTGGCGTATACGATGACTACATCAGCGATGTTCTTAAAGAAAATGGGGTAGAAGTTCACGAACACAACGAAAACTTAATTATTGACTCAAAGACTGGTCAAACAGTCGCTACTATCGAACGTGATGCAAATGGCAATGAGCGTGTAACAATCTACAAACCGGACGCAAACCCTACCGATGGCAAGATGCGCGAAATCGATTCTGTTATCGATCTAAACTACAAAGCAAAAGCTGACGGTCGTCAAAAAGTGGTTATCAGTGGAGAAGACAGCTCTAACTGGAAACCAAACAACAATGTAATGGAAGATTCTGAGCACTTCGTAGATCCAGTTGATCCAGAACGTCGTAAGAGCCAAATTGAAAAGATTGCCAAAGATAACGGCGCAACTATTAACGGTAAAGACGTAACGTTTACCAAAGGTGATCTGAAAGGTCATCACCTAGATATCTCTAATGGTGTTGTTCGTGACTCTAAAGGTCGTAAAGCTGGTAGCATAGATAGCGAAGGTAATGTATTCGACGCTCAAGGCAAGAAAGTAGCTAAAATCCATTCTAACGGTAACGTTGATATGGAAGAGAACAAGAACAACGGTAACAACGGCAACGACGTTCGCCCTTCTGATGATAAGAGCGGAAATCCTTGGGACTACAACAACGACGTAATGGAAGCTGAAACAACTATCGAAGAAGCTGAAGCATACGCTAACAATTGGGCTGCTCAAGCTGAAACACAGTTCAAGCAAGAAGTAGCACGCCTAGACGCAAAAATCGACAGCGTTGAAGGTCGCGTATCGAACGGTGCAGCAATGGCTGGTGCGATGACTCAGATGCAATTCGGTCGCGATGGTTTTGGTGTTGGTGCTGGTGTTGCGAACTTCAACGGTTCTAACGCAATCGCAGTAGGTGTGGGTTACGCATTTGGTAGCGAAAAACAGTGGATGGCTAAAGGTTCATTTGGTTACGCTAAATCAAACAAAGGTAACAAGAGCTCAGACACTATGGCTGCAGCTGGCCTAACTTACTCATTCAAGTAAAGAGCAACTGCTAGAGTGCCATGGATGGCACTTCTTTTCCTAGACAAAGGGCCTACGGGCCTTTTTTGTTACCTTAAAGGTCATTTATGAAATTCAGTAAGCAAGTTAAAAACACTGCCCAATTTTACTTACTTTGCGTTGTGGTTATCTTTGCCGTTGTAGTAAAACACACTTCAAAAGCGCACGCGGGCAATTTTGAAGAGAATGTTCATTATGTCACTCTCGACAAACAAACGACCAGTGAGCCACAAGTTAAGGTGTTCTACACTCCGTTCTGTCGCCCATGTGCCATTGTTCATACCCCACTACGTACTATGGCAGAGCGCGCTGGTATTGCCTTTGTCGATGTTCCGGTCGATTTTGGTCCACTAGGTAAAGATATTCAGGCAAGCATCGCAACGGCAAATCACCAAAACATTGGTGATAACTACGTCAGCGAGTTGATTTCTAGCATTCATATGCGTCCAAGCACTGCGCCAAGAAGCCGTGAAGACTTGGCAGACCTTATTGAGCGCTGCGGCGGTGACGCGACAGATTTCCGTAGTGGTTGTGAAGATGTCCGTAAAGATATCGAAAATTTCGATCAGCTGACCAAGCAATACTACATCAACGCAACCCCAACGATTGTCGTTAACGGCAATAAGCGCATAAACCTAGGTTCACTAAAGAGCCTATCTGAATTAGAACAGCTACTTATTGAACTAAGCGGCGTTCAATCTTAATCAAATCAGAGTCTATGGAGTAGCCAAACAGCTAGGCTGATCCTATCCAATACTAATCGGAGAAAAGCAAATGAAACAGGCAAGAGGCTTTACTCTTATTGAACTCGTTGTCGTTGTGGCCGTATTAGGGATTTTAGCGGCAGCAGCCCTACCGAAATATATGGAAGGTTATTAATCCTCAGCAATGCTTGTCTTTTGTTATCCATTATCACAACCGAGGAAACCATGTTTACAGTTATCGGCACCAATGTTCAGAACTTCTCTACTTACCAGCTTAATCAAAGCCTGTTTGCACACCTAGCAACTCAAAGCCGCTGGATAAGCCTTTAATCCCCTATTTGGCGGCATCGTGCCGCCTTTTTTTATCGAATAAAAACACAATGATAAAACGTATAGCAGCCGCTGCCCTATTGGTAGCATCAATGCAAGCCCAAGCAGTCACTGTACTTGCAACAATAAAACCCATCGAGATGATCGCTCACGAGATCATCGTTGAAGGCGATACCACCAGCACGCTATTAAATGCGAATGCTTCACCTCACGATTATGCTCTTAAACCTTCTGATCTTATCCGCCTTAAACAGAGTGATTTAGTCGTTTGGTTCGGACAAGATTTAGAAAGCTTTCTTGTTAAGCCAATGGCAGAAATTGACCATGCTTTAACGCTACAAGAACAAGAGTCGATTGAGCTAAGAAAGTTCGGCAAGAAATGTGGCTGTGGTCACCACAATAGCACTTATGATCCGCACATTTGGCTTGGTCCATGCCAGTCGATTGAAGTGGCTCGCTTAATTACGCAACGCCTGATTGCAATTAATCCTGAACAAACCGCCTCCTACCAGCAGAATTTTGATAAGTTCCAATACAACCTAAAAGTCACTGCTGCGGCAATTAATTTTGAGTTGAAGCCATTCAAAAATGATGGCTACTACGTATTTCACGACGCGTATGGCTACTTTGAAGATTACTTCAAAACGAAGAAGCTTGGCCATTTTACTGTTGATCCAGAGCGTAAGCCTGGCGCGAAAAAACTTAACAAGATTCGTAACACCATCAACGAAAAGAATGTTCAATGTGTCTTCACTGAGCCTCAGTTCACCCCTGCGGTTATTGAGTCCACGGTTCGCGGTACAAACGCGAAGATTGGCTCTCTTGATCCATTAGGCACTGACATTGATGTCGAGAAAGGTAGCTACTTTACATTCTTGAAGTCGATCTCGAACAGTTTAACCAGCTGTTTAAAGCAACGTTAAGTTGGTATAAGGCTGCGTTTGCAGCCTTTATCTTTTTGACATTCAATAAGAAATCATGAAAAAAGCCACTTTAGTCCTGCTGTTTTGCTGTGCTCAAGCATTCGCTCACCCTCATTCTTGGATTGAGATGAACACCTATATCCAAGGTAATGAACAAGAGATTACCAGCCTTTATATGGTGTGGGAGTTCGACGCAATAACCACCGCCTATATGTTAGGTGGAGAAGATAGGTCAGATCCTACTATGCTCAAACGCTTAGCGAATTCGATTGCTGAAAACATGTTGGGTCACCATTACTTCACCTACTTCTATCAAGAAGAAAACCCGATCAAATATCGCAAGGCTATTGACCCTGATCTCACGTTAAAACGCGGAAAGGCCACACTACGTTTTGATCTTCCTCTGGCAAAGCCCGTTCCACTTAACAGCGATAACCTCAAGCTGCTCATTTTCGACCCTACATACTACGTAGATATGAGCTGGAATAGCGCAACTGCGATCCATTTAAGTGACAATATGGCGTGCAATATCAGACTTGAAAAGCCAAATCCAACACCCGAGCAGATGGCCTACGCAATGGCACTCCCCATAGATGCTGACCCAGATGAGGCACTCGGCCAGCTTTTCACTGAAACCGTTTATATAGACTGTCATTACAATGAATAAAAAAAAGATTCTTTTCGCTAGTTTACTCGTCGTACTGGCCTATACCGTTATTAGCTACTGGCCAGTGCTTATGGTCAAAGCGATTCATGTCCAACGTCTTCTTAACCATGAACTAGCTGAACTTATCTACGACATAGAAGAAAACAAGCAAGGTGCTTTGCTATGGTTTATCGGCGTCAGCTTCTGCTACGGCCTGCTACATTCGCTTGGAGCAGGTCACGGCAAAGTGCTTGTTAGCTCCTATTTGATCACCAATCGCGGCACCGTATCCAAGGCGATCTTCATTACCATTACAACAGCAATGCTACAAGCATGCGTAGCGATAGTTATCGTCGAATTCATGTTAGCGATGTTCTCGGCCACCATGCGAGAAGTACACAACGCCATTGCGTCGGCTATCCGTATCAGCTATTTCTGCGTTATCTGCCTTGGTGTAGTTCTTATGATAAAAGCTGTTTCAAAAACACCACTGCTGATTAATAGACATGGACTTTACGGCATAATTGCTGCTGTCGGGCTTAGACCTTGTACCGGCGCAGTCATGATTCTACTGTTTTCGAATATGGTGGGGTTACGGGAAGTCGGTATTATTAGTGCGATTATGATGGCTCTTGGCACCGCAATTACCACCAGTGCTATAGCCTGTCTAGCGGTAAAAGGGAAAGACTCAATCGCTGAACTTATCCCTTCAAAACACTCGTTTAAAGCGATTCAGTTTGTAGGTGGCGCATTCGTTGCCTTGTTTGGCTATTTACTGCTCACTACCGAGCAATACGCTACCTTTATTCAGATATAGGCGGCGAGGTAAAAGGCAAGTGTGCTACCACCTGCCTTTTGGACGCTTGAAATGCGGCTTAAATAAGCATTAAACCACAATCAGACCGAATGGCTCTAACAATTGAGCCTGTTGCCAATCGCAGATTTTTACCCCAGTCATAGCAACTCTGCGTAAGTTGAGCCCCTCTAGATCCACATGGGTTAAGTCACACTGTTCCATATTGAACGTCCCCCATTGCTCTGAACTAAACTCTCCACTCGATAAATCTGATCCTAGAAAACTAGCACCAAATAGGTTGGCACCATTCCAACGGTTCTCAAACAGTTCACATTTCTCTAGCAACGCCCTTTCGAAATTGGCGTAAATCAGATTACACCCCGTAATGAAAGCAGAACAGAAATAGGCTTTATGGCTAATATGGTTCGCAAAGTTAGCACGTTGAAAATTAGCGCCTTTCAGATCGCATTTACGTAGCTCTATTCCAAAACAGTCTGCTCCATTGAACTGGCACATGGCGAGCATGCAGTTGGAAAAACTCGCATCTTTTAGGTTGGCATGTTGAAAACTGCATGCTTCTAGGGCTTGGGGTTCAATGAAACGGCAGTCGACAAACTTAGCTTCTCTTAAATCAGCTCGGTCAAAAGTGCATTTAATAAACTGACATCGCTCAAATAGGCTATTTTGTAAGTCTTGGTGGCTAAAGTCTTCAAATTCAAAAATCGCGTCGCTTGTAATCATAGTGTCTCCTTGTTGAACGCAAGACTAACATTCTAAGTTACTGTTTTTCCACAAAAACAAACCTTTTAAAATCATCAACTTAATACCCCTTCAAATCGCTAATTTAAGGCATCAAAATGAACCTCTAGCCCCCCTATTTCAATTTAACCAGATGAGCTTATGCAAAAAATAATTTCGTTCAACTCAGTGCTATAGGCAAGGCTTGGGGAATCAAAGGGAATTTCAACTTTCAATAGCCAAGTATTCTGTAATAAGATCGCTGCAAATAGTTAGTGGATAAATACTTTGCTAGAAGAAATATACATTGCTGGAGGCTGCTTATGGGGCGTTCAAGAGTTTATGAAACACTTACCTGGTGTAGTAGGCACCGAAGCAGGTCGAGCCAACGGAACCAATGATACCACTTCGAGTGAATATGACGGCTATGCTGAGTGCGTTCGCACCCAATTTGATTCCGATAAAGTTTCTGTCGAACAGTTAATGGATTATCTTTTCGAAATTATTGACCCTTACAGTGTCAATCAGCAAGGGGAAGACGTGGGTGAAAAATATCGTACAGGTATATACAGCCGGAACAAGGCTCATCTGATTGCCGCCAAACAGTATATTGCCAATCGCCCCGACAGCGAAAGCATTGCCGTCGAAGTCAAACCGCTGACCAATTACGTCAAAAGCGATGAAGAACACCAAGACAGATTAACGCGCTTTCCCGATGACTATTGCCATATTCCCATTGTTCTTCTTAGAAAATATAGAAAACCCTAATGTGGCGAGCACTTAACTCGCCCATCATTGAACAACACTCAGTCTAATTCAGCCTTATTAGTACTCCACTGTATTATCTGGCCTGAAACCGACAACGGGGTTAGATCTCTATCGGGCTTTGCATAACCGAGTCGATAGAGTCTTTGCGTAACATGGTAACTATCTAAACCACTAATCGCGACGATATCCATCGATTCTGCATCTACATAACCGTCAGCCTGAATCGCATTTTGGGGAATTCTACATCGTTCTATTTCCCCAACGACTAGAACCGTGCCATTTGCCTCTATTACATGGTGTTCTTGCAAGTTAAGACCTATTTTTAAACTACTTTCAAATACATAAGGGGCTTTAAACCCATCTTCAATAAATGGTGTCAGCCCAACAGCTTCGAATTCGGATTGTTGCTTGCCGTAACGAGCAGAGGTTTGATGAGCAATGGCTGCAATATCAGCGTCTACTGAGTTTATTGTAAAAGCTTTGGTGGCTAAGATGTTTTCCAACGTATGTCTCTCAACCGAATTAGGTCGACTAATAAACCCCATCAAAGGTGGGTTGGAGCCAATGTGAAATACGGAGCTAACAATTGCCAAGTTTTTGTTTCCCATATCATCAATAGTGCCAATCAGGTTTGCACTTTTGAATCCAGTTAAACTGTTGACTAACTTCGCTCGGTATCTATCTTCCATTAAGGAAAACTGCTTGCGACTAATATGTAGCTCTTCTCTCATATGTATCACAGTACCTTCGTTCGGTCTTACAAAAGAATAAGACAAAGCGTTGATTGCTTTGCCTTTTACGTTTAGGTGTTCAGCGTTACTTGGGCAAAATCACATGGTCAATGACATGAATCACCCCATTACTCGCTTCCACGTCGGTCACAACAACATTGGCATTATCAACCATCACCTTGTTGTTCATAGTTTTGATCTTAATATCTTGCCCTTGCACCGTCATTGCCTTTTCAAGAGTGACGACATCGGCTGCCATAACTTTTCCTGACAACACGTGATAGGTAAGTACCGCGACGAGTTTGTCTTTATTCTCCGGTTTTAGCAGTGACTCAACTGTCCCTTCGGGAAGTTTGGCAAACGCCTCGTCCGTTGGAGCAAACACAGTGAAAGGCCCTTTGCCTTTGAGGACTGGGACAAGGTCTGCGGCCTTAACAGCAGCCACCAATGTGTTAAATGAACCGTTTTCAACCGCTACATCAACGATATCGGCTTTCTTCATACCGTGTTCATGCGCCTGAGCAGGGAGCACAAATGCAAACAGAGCGATAAGAGCGGTCGAAATAATTAGCGAATATTTGAACATAGTTTCTTCCTTAATGATTGGGAGGGTGATCCTCACTGAGCAACAGTCCTGCTCTGGAAACCTGTTACGCAGCACTAAGAAAAATCGATCATTTAAGCAATGTGCTCTTGTCTAATTACTTCCAACTTACTCTGTTTAATCGTCTAAAAATCAGTTACTTTGGCGACTAGGATTTAAACGGTTCAGGGCAGGACATGTTTCAACAAGTCGTAGGGATACTTTTTCCAGTATTTGCATTGGTAGCAGTGGGTTACTCGGTTGGACGTTGGTTAAAACCCGACTTCAAGCCGATCAACCGCATTAACATGGATGCATTTACCCCTGCCCTAGTCTTTTCTTCACTGGTTGCAATGCCGCTGGATACACAGCAAGTGCCTTTGCTAACTGCATCTCTCGTCGCGGTATTGCTCCCGGGGTTGGTGATGATTCCAGTGTGCAAATTGTCTAAACTTAAATATAAAGCTTGGGCTCCACCGCATATGTTTCGCAATAGCGGTAACTTGGCGATTCCACTTTTTACTTACACCTTTGGCGACACTGCTCTCGCTTCCGCTGTATTACTGTTTGTGGTTTCAGCCTGTATCCACATTAGCCTTGGCTTGGCTTTACTCAGTGAAGGGAATCCGTTCAAGCAGATCATCAAGATGCCGATCTTTCTTGCGGCAAGCGCAGCGCTGATCCTAAACTTAGCTGGCATTGGAGTTTGGTCTCCACTGTATGAAGCAACTTCATTACTCGGTCAAGCTGCTGTTCCAGTTATGCTGCTCTCCTTAGGGGCTCAAATGTGCAATATGAGACTCAGTGGTCTGAAAGTTGGTATTCTATGCACACTACAATCATTGTTTACTGGCGCGATTGCTTTCGCGGTTATTTACTTCTTTATTCCACTACCAACGATGCAGTTACAAATGATGGTACTTTTCACCATGCTGCCACCTGCGGTAATGAACTACTTGTTCGCTGAGCGCTTTCATATAGAGCCCACCAAGGTGGCTTCAATGGTTTTATTTGGCAATTTCTTTAGTATTTTAACTCTGCCCTTGTTACTCGGGTTCGCTCTCTCCTTGTGACCACTCTTCAGGGTTGGTCAGCAAGGTTTTGCCTTTAAATGTTTCAGCACGAATGTCTTGAGGATTGTAGATGGCGCAAGATTCCATAGAAAGGCAGCCACAACCAATACAGCCACCGAGATCGTCTTGAAGTGCTTTTAACTGCAAAATTCTGTGTTCAAGCATCTCTTTCCACCCCGAAGCCATGCGATCCCATTGCTCCCTATTTGGCGCTTGATGCTTAGGCAACTGGTCAAGAGATTGGACAATTTCCTCTAGCGTTAAACCAACTTCCTGCGCAGCTTTAATCACCGCAATTCTTCTCAGAACACTCCGGTGATAACGCCGTTGATTGCCTTGATTTCGCCAACTGTGGATCAAACCTTTTTGCTCATAGAAGTGAAGTGCCGAGACTTTAACTCCGGCACGCTTTGCTACTTCCCCTACGCTCATTTCCATATAAGCCTCCAAATTAATTGAATAAAGTTCTTTACCTCAAGTTAGCTTGAGGTTTTAGAGTAACCCAAGTTAGTGAATATACATAAGGAAAATTCAATGAACCTACTCGCAAAAAGCAGAACCTTGCCTTATCTTTCCGGGCGCTTTTTTGATGGCATTTCGTCAGGCTTGTTTATGATGGCTCTGCCTTGGATCATGCTTGAGTCGGACAACATGGGCACCTTCGTCGCCCTTATCGCACTCGCCTGCACCGCAACCTCGTTTGTCTTAACCCCTTTTTTCTCTACTTTGATCGACAGACATTCGCGCAAATCACTCTTGGTTTTAGTCCAATTAATTCAGTCAACTACGGCTATAACTGTTTTCGTTGCGTACTGGTTGCATGATGGGTCACATTGGTTACTTGCCGCAGCACAACTTGTCTTCTGGGTAACGAGCAATTTAGCTTGGACAACCAATAATGCGTTTACTCAAGAAAACTACGATCTGCACGAATACGCCTCTATTTCAGGCAAGCAAGAGATCGTTATGCAAGGCACGACGCTCGGTGCAGGCGCATTGGGAGTCATATTACTTCAAGAGTGGGGAATGTTGCAGTTTGCTACTTTTGCGGCTAGCGCCTCCGGCATCGCTGCGCTTAGCTATATGGTGACACCCTACCGAAGAAAGTTACGTAGTACTCACAACGTGCCCTTTATTGAACAGATGAAAGAGAGCAAAAGCATTTTCGCAAGAGAACCTCACTTTTACGCCTTCGTTATGCTTTCTTGCCTTTCCTATCCGATACTGACCTTTTTAGGCAAATTGGTTCCGATTTGGTTTGCGGAGAACGGTGTTTCAGGTGATTGGTATGCAGGATACAACATCACCTTTGGCTTAGGCTCACTGCTAACAGGTGTGCTACTGAGCAAATTGCTGTCATTGACCTCACATCAAACAACCATGCAGTATTCCATGGCCGTGGTCGTATTCACTCTAGTTGGAATGAGTTTTTCGCAACATCCAGGTTATATATTACTGTTCACTCTGTTTTTTGGCTTCTTTAACGCATTAAATCGCATTGCACGTACTAATTGGATGCACCATACCGTTGAGGTCAATCAACGTGGGCGAGTGGATGGGGGGCTGGCAATGTTCTCAACCTCAGTTCAAAGCATCAGTTATGTTGCCATCGCGGCTTTGGCTCACAATGACGCAACTCAATATGGCTTTATGCTCGCCGCCACCGTTATGTTTGTCGCAGTCGCTGCGATGATCAGATTAAATCAAAAAAACGCATTAAAGCCGTTGCTGGCATCTTAAACTTTTCCGTGTCGAGTTGTCGTTATACCAATAGGGATAAATAGATGATCAGATAATTGCACAGAAAAAATCGCTTAAAGCAAGGCATAGATTGCAGCTAGCTACTTGTTCTACCTACACCATTCTTTGAAAAGATAGCTATAACGATGCTATCAGCGATTTCAGCCAGCAGGGGTGACCAGATATTTGTTCCGGTTGGTATTAAACAACGACCACTTCAACATCCACAAAGGGGTACTTACTGGCTAGCACTTTGGTCAGTTGACCTTTTTGTTCACGCCAAACAGTATTGTCTTGTTGTTGAAGCTGCTGCAATGAGACACCAATTACGACCAAATAGCTCGATCCGGTTTTACTAATATTGAGTCTTTCTATTTCCTGCTTGGCAAAGTGTTCCGTCACTAAATCAGAGATCTCTTGATGTTGCTGTTCGTTTTGTAATTTACCTCCTGCTAGCTCGACAAAAGCCTCTCGAATTATGCCTATCGGCTGACCTATCATCAGTAGTGCCAAAATTAACACTAACAGTGCATCGCCAATATACAGCAGGAAATCAAGTTGGCTGCCTACTTGAACGTAACCAATAACAACCAAAATAGCGCCAGTCGAAGCGGACAGCACCCCATCAATAAAAGAAGATCTTTGATCGACCTTGAGCATCGAGCTGCTATTGGCAATCTTTTTATTCTGGAAATAGTAGAAAGCGGATAACCCCCAACAGATCAAGACCATAGCAATGGCATAGTAAACAATCACACCGGTTTTAATTGTCGCTAAATGCGCACCATTCAAGTAACTGACAATTTTAGAACCGTTACTCACTATCGCAGATATAACAACACCTAATAGCAATAAACCTTTCATCAAGCTGTATAGCGCCTCGGTCACGTATAAACCAAAAGGATAGGTTTCGCTGCGCAGCGATTTTATCTGAGCGATTTTGAGTGCCACTATAGCCGTCAGAAAGAGAATAAAAGACATGTTGCCATCAAGGAGCAAAGCCTCTGAGCCCGACAAGTTGTAGGCAGCCCAACCAGAGAACGCCATCACTAAGTTAGCCGCTATTCCTAGCTTTAGTGCTCGCTTCTCTATTGGGGCAATTTGATCTTTCATTAAAATATCCTTTGCAGTATCGGATAGCTTAATCCGTTGGCGTCGAAACGTGACATTGTAATAGCGAGGTAATCACCAAGCAATTTATTCACGCCATACTCAGATTGCGAAGTCTAGATTATGAATGAAGCGCTCGCTCAGTCATCGTGATTCAATAACGACATATTTATCAGTGTCGTTATAAATCATTTTTGAAATCAATATAAAATATTGATGAATTTACGCCCAAATCAGAAACAACCCAATGGAATATGAGAGATAGCAACTTGCAAGGTGTTTAAAAACAGCATATATTTTCTTGTAGTTTCATATTTGAGAAGAATACTTACCCGTTAAGGTTTTCACCAATGCAAGACAATTATCAAGATAGAATCATAGCGCTTTTAAAAGAGCGTGGAGAGAACAACGCGTCATTGGCACAAGGTATTGGCAAAGGTAAAGCAACCATCGGTCGCTACCTTTCAAAATCAAGCAACCGTACTTATCCAAGCTTAGAGGAGCTTTCTGATATTGCTCGCTTTCTTGATGTCGAGCCACATTGGCTTTGCTTTGGTATTGGTGACAAGTCAACAGATAAAGAGACCATTAACCTACTGTCTGACTCTGAAGCCGCAACCGTTAACATCTATAAGCGCACTGACGTTCATCAACAACTGACAACCGGCGATGCCATTGCGATAGACACTATGCCTGTGGCCAAAGAATATGCCGATTGCTTTGGTGTGGTTTACCCTGTCGCTGGCGTAATTTCAAGAACTTGGAGTTGCTACGCACTTATTACCAAAGATAAAGAGTGGGCGAACGATGATATTGTTCTCGCTCGTATTGGTAATAACCCGACTCCTGACTTTTTCACATTGGTTAAAATCGCTGACAAAGTTCACGTTTGGTATGGTGAAGATACCGATCGCAACCCGATCAACACCATTGATGAATCTGAAATTGAAGTAATTGGCATTGTTCGCTGGGGCGTTTGGGCTCGTCGCAGCTAATCCATTATCCAGATAGTAGAAGAGGCACCCATCGGTGCCTCTTTTTGTTTTATATTAGTCAAGTTTGAATCGACCCACGATTCCGGTTAATTTCTGGTTCATGTCAGAGATATTCTGAGCTTCCTCAAGAGCTTGTTGACCATTGCTGTCCAACTCACCAACTATGTCATTAATCGCCGACATATTACGGCTCAACTCCTGAGTCACGCTACTTTGCTCTTCCGCCGCTGTCGCAATCTGAGTGCTCAGATCATTGATGTTGGTAACAAACTCTGTCATCACATCTAGGCTTTCTGCTACTTCGCCGGCACCGTCCGCGGTTTGCGCACATTTCTGCTTCGTAGAGTCCATCGAATCCACAACAGATTGGCTACCACGTAGCAAACTTGCAAGCGCTGCCTCGATTTCTTCGGTGCTGGTTTTCGTTCTGCTTGCAAGGTTACGTACCTCATCGGCAACAACCGCAAAACCTCGACCTTGTTCACCTGCACGCGCCGCTTCAATTGCCGCATTTAGGGCTAGTAAATTGGTTTGCTCTGCGATATCACCGATAACGCCCAAAATAGTGTTGATACCATCCGTCTCTGACGCCATGTTATTAACATTATCAGATGCTGTACTGACATCATCGACCAGTTCCTGAACGTTATTTTGCGCCTGTGTCACTGTACTCTTCGAAGTTGCGCTCGCCTCGCTCGCTTTATGAGTCAGCTGAGCGGTATTCGCTGCATCCGTCGCCATAGATTCTGCGGTTGAGTTCATTTCTTCTATCGCAGTGACAACCTGCTCTGTTTCTTGAACATGGTTTTGAAGAATAACGCTGTTACGCTGACTTTGATCTTTCATTCGATCGACGTTTTCATTCAAGTGATCAGTGACTTCCCTGATCTCAAGCATCATGTTCTGCAGGTTGGTGATAAACGCATTGACCCCTCCAGATATCTGCCCAAGGTCATCATTGGTTTTCACCTCAATACGTTGGGTTAGGTCACCGTTACCTTGACTCAAACCAGCAATGGTTTCTTTCAGTACCAGTATTGGTCGGTATAACACATTCATGATTAGTAGTGCCAGAACCACACTGATCACCGTGGCAACTAGCGCAGTGGTGATGGCAGATGTCTTCGCCGAAGCGAGATCAGCAAACACAATGTCCTTTTCTAGACCAACAACAAAATACCAACTCTTACCCGCTATGTTGATTTGATGCGAGAAAAATAACTTCTCTTTATCTCCCATGAGTCCATCAAATACCGACTCACTGACGCCAAGTGATTGCTTTGCAACGTCACTAAGCCAAGGGTATTTATCGGATTTTTCGCCAGCTTTTACCTCTTCGAATGATGATGCAAGAATGGTTTTATCGTGGTTAATAATCATCGCTATCGCGCCAGGTATCTCGTTCGCGTTTTTGACGATTTCGTTGAGAAACCCGAGCTGCATATCGGCAGAAATCATGCCGCTAAATGTCTTACGAACAATGGATACCCAATAAGTGTCACCATCACTGTCTAGGTATGGTTCAGTCATAGCCGCAGTGGTACTTTGCCGACCGAGCTGATACCAACTTCGTGTTGTAACATCCCCATCGTATTTGTGATTTGGCCAAGTCTTTGCGGTTTGGTTCCAATACGCATCACCATTGGTAAACCCGACAACCGAACTATTCAGATTCATCCCGCCTGCAATCAGGTGGGTCAATTGAATGAAATCTTGTTCAGTTCCGGTAATAGGCTCACTTTCGAACTGTTTGCCAAGCTTATCTAAACCTGCCACTTTCTCATTGAGTTTACTGGCGATTTGCTCTGCCTGACTCTCTACATACTCTTGGTTGCTATTGGTAATAACCTCTACCAACGTTTCTTTCTGGTCAATATAAGCAACATAGCTAGACACAGAGACCGAAAAAACAACCAGAGCAATAATGGAGATAAGAAGTAGTTTTCTAAACCCTAAATTCCTCATTACAAACAACCCTTTTTTAGTCAATTAGTTATTAAGCGACTTGAAGTACGTCAACTTTAGTTAATTATTAAAATTATTATTAAAGTGTGGCTGTTATATGACAAAAATCCAGATTTGAAATGCAATAATCACATTAATGATAGATAAATCATTAATGTGATTAATATCAGTAAGTAAAATGTGATTTAGCTTGTTGATGTCCCAAAAGTGGGACGACTAACGTTAGGAATAAATAGTGTCAGACCAGCGAGCTAATCCAGCGGTGACCGAACCAAAGTAATTACCACTCACGATTGGCGTGGTCGGCAGTATCGCGCTCACCGCCCCTCTTAATATTGGTGAACGTGCAGAGCCCCCTGTCATATAAACGACATCTGGCTCAATCCCGCTCTGGTTTATTGCTTCTTTAACTAGTGCTTTAATCTTCTCTGTCGGGACTGAAATTGCCTCTTCCATATCCGATTTTAAAACAGGGATAGAGACCAACTCGTTGATCAACTGAATTTGCGCTTGGTAGCTGTCGTCTTCGCCCAAAGCAATTTTGGTCTGCTCGGCTTCTCTGATGACGGCATATCCCAGTGTGCCCTGATATAGTTCGAATAGTCGGCGTAGTTTATCTGGGTTCTGCGCTTCTTTAATCAGCAGTTGCAGCTGTTTGCGATTGTCGTGACCATAGAACTTACGCTGCGCTTGGACGTCATTAATGGCAATAGGATTCCAAAACTGGGTTGTCGGCACTTCTAAACCAGCTAGATTTTGCGTCCCCATCCCAAACTCAGGCATAAACTGCTTAAATGCGGTAAAGATATCGAGATCGTTGCCACCCACCATTTGACCCGAGTGGGCTAGGAGTGAATCCCTACGTTCTCGCTTTCCAGCCCATGTTGGCCCCATGCGTAAAAACGAGCAGTCTGTGGTACCACCACCAATATCCACGACCAAGACATTTTTGTCCTGATCCAATGATGCTTCATAGTCCAACCCAGCGGCAACGGGTTCAAACTGAAATTCAACGTTTTTAAATCCCGCCCTTAAAGCGGCGCGACGCAAGATACCTTCGGCTTGAATGTTAGACTCTTCGCCACCTCGACCAAGAAAGTTCACCGGGCGACCAATCACGGTTTGAGTCACCTCTTGCTCTAGAGCTGATTCTGTTCGCTGACGAATGTTCGCCATCATGGCACACACCAGATCCTCAAAAAACGATAGCTGCATATCGCGCAGTCCCATTGCGCCTAGAAACGATTTTGGAGATTTAACGTAATAGACATCTTGTGGGTCTTCGAGATAAAGATTAAGCGCCTCATGACCAAACTTGACGTCATCACTGCGGACATCGAGGCCTTCTTCTGCGTTGAGTTTAATCGCACGACGAAGCATCTGCTCTCCGGCCGCGTCAGAAGGCTTAATGCCGAGGATTCTAAATAGGTATTCTGACACCACTTCTGACATTGGAGCACAAAGGGTCGAAGGAATATAGTAATCTTCTCCCACCAAAGGAATCTGTTTCACCTGTCCATCGACTAGCGTTGCAACTGAGCAATTCGCGGTTCCATAATCAAATCCAATAGACATAGTGGCTATACCTCTTCACTGTATCGAAATCTTTAGCCTTATTTTGGCGAGCCGGATAGTAAAACCTACACTGGTAGACAGGTCAATAGCGAAAAAGGCTTCTTTTTTAAATACCTAAATTCATTTAAAGTGATTGAAGGACAAATGAGCGAAGGGATCGTCGGCGGTGAATTTAAGACAGCTTGAAGTGTTTTATGCAGTAATGAAAACAGGTACTGTTTCAGGCGCGGCAAAACAGCTTTTTGTTTCCCAACCGAATGTTACCCGCGTTTTGTCTCACACCGAACAGCAATTAGGTTTCGCGCTATTTGAGCGTGTTAAAGGACGTTTAATCCCAACTAGAGAAGCGAATTTACTGTTACCTGAAGCTGAAAAGGTTTATCAACAACTTGGACAGTTTAGAAACCTGACTAACAAGATAAAAGCAGGAGAAAAACACCTGACGATTGGCGCTCCGCCTATTCTTGCGACCATCTTACTTGCGCCCATAGTAGATAAAATTTGCCGCGAAACCGATTATACCGTTGAAATTTCTACCGGAAACCGAGACGAGTTATGTGATGCTTTGATCAAAAATGAGGTGGATCTGGCGATTGGTTTTGGTGACGAAACGCCACCAGCAATCGTGAGACGCGAACTGCTAGGCCAAGAGATGACGGTATTAACGCCACTGAAGAGTACTACTCAAGCTAGCTATTCACTTTCAGAACTTATAGAGAATGAATACCCCTTAGTTGGGCTAGATACTCGCGATCCATTAGGGTTGCGACTTCACCAAGCTATTCATGCGGTAGACGCCAGCTATCACTCTAAGATCTCAGTAAGAAGCTACAGCGCAGCTGCAGAACTTGTCACGTATGGAAACTGTAACGCGGTCGTGGACCCATGGACAGCGCAGCATTATCAGAACAAGGTGCAAACCGCTCAGCTCGAACCTGCCATTAGATTCTCCGTTTCTCTACTTCATGCAGAACACTACCCATTATCGATCGCGGCCAAGTGGTTTGTGGAACAGCTTGACTCCAACCTATAACCTAACGTTATATACAACAAATAGATAAGCATTCGAAACGGACTCTACGCCTAGATAAAGTCTTGTTATTGCAAACAATCAATAACAGGGATGCTTATGTCAATTGCTCAACCTTACCTTCTTTTTCTTGGCGATGTCACTGATCCAATCGCAGCTAAAACAGCCCGCGGCATTGCCTTGTGGCGCCCTGAAACCTGTAAAGGGCAACTGAGACTAAGCGAAGAAGCCGTGTCATTAGATTTACCAGAGTTATCGTTGCAACAAGCAAAAGAGCAAGGCGTCAAAACCCTTGTTATAGGCACAGCCAATGCCGGTGGCGTTATCCCTGAGAGTTGGCAACAGACGCTAATTCAGGCTGCTGAAATGGGCTTCAACATTGCGTCCGGAATGCATAGCCGCCTGTCCGATATTCCTCAGTTAAAATTGCTTGAAGAGAAAGGCAAATGCCAACTTCACGATGTACGCCACTTTGACCAATCACTCGCCATCGGAAATGGTAAGAAACGCCTCGGTAAGCGCCTTTTAACCGTGGGCACCGATTGCTCTGTTGGCAAAATGTTTACTGCCCTAGCACTTGAAAGTGCTCTCAAAAAACACTCGGTAGATGCACACTTTAAAGCCACTGGGCAAACTGGCATTTTGATTGAAGGCTCAGGCATTTCAGTCGATGCCGTAGTAGCAGATTTTATTTCTGGTGCAGTAGAAGCGATTAGTCCTGACTTTACAGACCACAAGTGGGATATTATCGAAGGCCAAGGTTCGCTATTTAATCCTTCTTTTGCAGGTGTCAGTTTGGGGTTACTTCATGGCGCTCAGGCTGATGCTTTGGTGCTTTGTCACGAAATCGGTCGCCCGCATATTCGCCATCTGCCTCATTGCCCTGTCCCTTCAATCGAGGAGACACTGTCAGCTAACTTAGCCGCTGCTAAGCTCACTAATGCCAATGTTCAGATTGCCGGCATAAGCTTAAACACTTCTGCAATCAGTGAAGAGGATGCTCGCGCTTTATGCGCCGATTGGCAAGAGCAATTCAAGGTACCTGTGACAGACCCGGTTCGCTTTGGTATTGATTCTATTGCTCAACATATTGCTCAGCTTTAAAGGTGGCTAAGATGCGCATTGAAGCCAAAGCTCACTCAATTAAGCTTGCCACTCCGTTTGTTATCTCTCGTGGTGCCCGGACTCACTGTAACGTCGTCAGAGTGACGATTGGTTTGGGCAACTGGCAAGGCGTCGGTGAATGTACTCCTTACCCACGTTATGAGGAAAGTGTTGAATCCGTCCTAGAGCAAATCGAAACTTGGCAAGTGAATCTGAAGCACTTAACCCCAGTACAAGCCAAGCTGCAATTGCAAAACTTTCCTGCTGGTGCAGCTCGTAATGCTCTGGACTGCGCATTGTGGGCACTAATAAGCGATATGGACGAACTCGGCTTTCCCGCACCTTACTTCGACGTTAAGCCCCATATCACAACAGCAATGACGGTATCTATAGGCAGTGCAGAAGCCATGGGAGAACAAGCTCGGCAGTATGTTGAACAAGGGGCGACCTTACTCAAGGTTAAACTTGATGAGTCAGACATAGAACACAGGGTAGCAGCGGTAAGGCAAGCCGCGCCAAATTGCAAAATCCTTCTTGATGCCAATGAAGCTTGGCACGATATGGAGTTGGAGTCTCTGTTTCATCGTCTCGCTCACTATGATATCGCCATGATTGAGCAACCTGTTCCTGCGGGTCAAGATGAGTTATTGCAAGGCATTGCTCATCCAATACCGCTTTGCGCTGACGAGAGCTGTCATACCAAACAAGACCTCTCTTCACTAAAGGGCTGTTATGAAATGGTCAACATCAAACTGGATAAAACTGGCGGGCTCACCGAAGCGTTTGCACTTGAAGCTCAAGCACGTTCGCTTGGCTTTGGTATCATGGTTGGCTGTATGTTAGGCACTTCCTTAGCCATGAAAGCGGCATTGCCAATCGCGACTCGTGCAGAAATCGTCGACCTAGATGGCCCTGTTTTGTTAGGGAAAGATGTAGTGAATGGGTTGAAATATAGCGATGGTAAATTGCACTTATCTTAGCAAGCAAAAAGGCAGCCAAGTCGGCTGCCTTGGTGGTTCTACTTATTGCTACACGTCTAGTGACATGCCAATTTGACTGAGCTTGGTTTTGAATTCATCAACGCTTGATGCTTCGTAGGTGGGTGAGCCGTTAAAGTATCTTGGTTTTTCAGGAAGCATCGCGTTCTTTAGCGCTTTTTCTTGGTCAATATCATCATGATATACGGTGACGCGATTAGGGATGTCCTGTTGGAATTTCGCCATTGTGTTCTCCTTTCCTCTGACGTTTTACTCAAATAAAGCTTAGGAAATCTCCTCCAAGTGTCAAAGTGAACTTTCGTACCAGAAAACACCACGAAACTCTTTGTTAACAGCTGATATTAAAGAGAAATTAATCAGTATGGATAACAATTAAAGGCTCACCCAATTAGTGAATATGTGAGCCTTTACCAATTTTACCGTAAATTTATTAACTTATTTAACTGAAGTGAATGCAGGAATAATATAGTCCTCCATTATTTCTTGATACGGTGTCGGTCCATTCATTTGCCACGCCGTTCTCGCCACAACTAAGTCGAGTTCGTCCACCACAGCGACGATTTGTCCACCATATCCCAAGCCATAAGTAACAGAGTAGGTTTTCCCATCTACTTCAGCGTCACTTAACCACCAGTAATACCCGTAACTAACGCCTCTATCACGTGTTTTTAAATACTTTTGTGTCGAGCGCTCAATCCAACCTTCAGGCAAAATTCGTTCGCCTTGCCATACTCCATCTTGTGCAACCAGTTGACCGACTTTTAACATGTCTCGTGGTCGCATATAACCACCACCAGCGGCATTACTCACACCACCAGCCTGCATTGACATGTAAGCGTTTTGAAAACAAAGCATATTAAGAGGGCTAGAGCGCCAATAGTCTGCGAAGTTTTTCTTTCCGCTCTGTTGGGCGACAATCTCTCCAACAACAGTCACTAGACCACCGTTGTACTCAAACATACTGCCAGGTTGTACGGCAAGCTCACGATCCAAAATAAACTCGACAGGATCGTTTTTTGCCATTTCAATTGAGCGAACATTGTTTGGATTGCCATAAGGAATACTCCACTCATCCCAGTTGAGGCCGGCCCCCATTGACAAAAAGTGATGTAAAGTCAGCTCGGATTTGTCCTGTTGAAGAAACTTGGCATAAGCCGGCATAAGGTCTGCTATTTTTGTTTGATAGCCTTCGACCAGCTCTTGTTTTATTGCAGAACCAGCCGCGAGGGAGGTTAAACTTTTACTGATTGATTGTATGGTATGAGGAAACTCCGCTTGCCAACCACCGAAGTATTCTTCAATAACCAGTTTGCCATCCTTAGCGATCAGTAGGCTGTCTGTGTTCGAATAAAGGGAGTCTGGTTGCTGGCTCAGTTCAACAAGCGATTTTATAACACTTTGGTCATAGCTGATATTGCTGTCGGTTTGCCATTGTTGATTTTCACAACTAGTTTCGTTGCTCAACTTACTCCACCAGTAGTCATCGAATAACATAGGAACGTTGAGTTCATGACTATTGACATCGGCACGTCCAAACAAGCTTTTAAATTCGCTGTATTGGAATCTTCCGGATTGGTACACCCCATCTTTTTGGTGATAAAAAGAGCCTGATAAAGGAACATTTGTGTCTAGCGCACGAAACTCCCCTTTATCGTTAACCTCTATCGGGACGACGCCCCATGCGCTGTATAGATATTGGTTACCGTTTTGTTCATAAAAGAACATATTTTGCGCTTCAGATTTTCCCGCTTCATACATTCCATGATGCGCTGTGAGCGTATCTGCTTGCGCATGGGATAAAAGTAAAGCCGCACAAGTAACTACAGAAAAGGCTTTGTGAATCCGCCATCGTTTAGCTGTTATCATCATCCTGACTCCTGATTAGTTTTCTCATTCCCATTCTAAATAATTCTATTTTAATACAACCATTTACTAAGCAAATATGCGAGAGCAAACGCAATAAATCTTATCAATACCAAACTTTATATTGGTGGAAGGTTGCTAGAATTCAGGCGAAAATGTTTAACGAAAATCACACTTTCCTTTTCTACGCCCCCTATAGTTTTAAAAGGGATGAGTTGGCTCTCCCTCGCTTGTTTTAGCCTTTGACAAAACAACAATTGGCTACCCTACACAATGAAAAAACACAATATTTATCAAGTCTTCACTCGGCTATTTGGCAACACCAATCAAACCAATATCCCATGGGGAACGATTGAACAAAACGGTGTCGGGAAATTCAGCGATTTTACTGATAAGGCGCTGTTCGAAATTAAAAAGCTTGGCATCACACATGTCTGGTACACGGGGGTTCCGCATCATGCTGTTATTGGTGACTACAGTGAGATAGGTATTAGCAATGATCACCCAAGCGTGGTCAAAGGGCGTGCTGGTTCACCTTACGCGGTAAAAGATTACTATTCGGTCAATCCCGATTTGGCCGACAACCCTAGCGAGCGCAACCAAGAGTTTGCAGCGCTGATTGAAAGAACGCATAACGCGGGCATGAAGGTCATCATCGACATCGTACCCAACCATGTTGCGCGCGTTTACAAGGGGCTGAACAACCCAAAAGGCATCAGCGACTTTGGTGCTCATGATGACACTAGCCTTGCTTACGCCAAAGATAACAACTTTTACTATATCCCCAATCAAGCGTTTGAGTTGCCTGATACTCTGCTTGAGGAGCCGCCACTTGGTGGTGAAAAACATCCAGATCTTGTCGATCCGTATTATGAGTTTCCCGCAAAGTGGACAGGCAATGGTTCGCGCCTTGCTAAACCTAATCATGATGATTGGTATGAAACGGTCAAAGTTAACTATGGGGTAAAACCCGACGGCAGCAAAGACTTTGCAACACTACCTGAAGACTATCGCTTTAAATCAGCTAACGAACACCTAGAGTTTTGGTCAGACAAGCAAGTGCCCGACTCTTGGATTAAGTTCCGCGATATCGCACTGTATTGGCTTGAACAAGGCGTCGATGGTTTCCGTTACGATATGGCAGAAATGGTGCCTGTCGAGTTTTGGAGTTTTATGAACTCGTCGATTAAACACGTTAATCCAGATGCTTTCCTCATGGCGGAGGTTTATCAACCGGACTTGTATCGCGACTATATTCAGCTGGGCAAGATGGACTATTTATACGACAAAGTCGATCTTTATGATTCACTCAAAGAGGTGATTCAGGACAAGGGCTCGACCAAAGAGATTGGACGTATACAGCATGAGCTGCGCGATATTGAGCACCATATGCTGCACTTCCTTGATAACCACGACGAGCAGCGCGTGGCTTCACCTGAGTTTGCAGGCAGTGGCGCGAAAGGCAAACCTGCCATGCTGGTGTCAGCGTGTTTATCTACCTCACCGACCATGATTTATTTTGGTCAAGAGGTTGGTGAAGCAGGCGCTGAAATGGCAGGGTTTGGTCAACCATCACGAACTTCAATTTTTGACTATATTGGTGTCCCTGCCCACCAGCGCTGGATGAATGAAGGGCGTTTTGATGGCGGCCTTCTTTCACCATCAGAACTCGAGCTTAGAAACTTTTACAGCACACTGCTTAACCTAACGTTAAACCATTCAGCACTGTGTGGCGATTACCATGACTTATACGCCGCCAATTTTGATAACTTCGCGGAAATGCAGGATAAACTGTATGCGTTTGCTCGCTCCGATGATGAGCAAGCCATCATCATCGCCACCAATTTTAGTAACAAGCAATCGAAGCAACTCGAGCTTATTATCCCAAATAACCTTGTGGAGCTGTGGCAATTAAGCGATGGGCAATATCCTCTCGTTGATAAACTCAATCAGCAAACGTATCGACTCAAGGTAGACCAAAACGGCGCAAGCATCGAAATAGATCTTGCTCCATTGGCAACCCATTTCCTATGTTTAGATAATCTCAAGCAGTTGAGAGGTTAAGATGAAGTCACTACCATTTATCTATCACGGACAATCTAGCGACTGGCTATCACGCGAAGACAATAAACTCACCGTCACACTAGCCACCGAGAAAGCCGTCAACTTTACCAAAGTCTTGCTACGCCATGAGCCAGATAATGAAGAGTATCTGGTTGAGATGACGTTGAGTAAAACCACAGAACACTTAACTTACTGGCAAGCGAGTTTCCCTCTCAACAATGACCGAGATGTCTCGCACTACACTTTCAAGCTTTTGACTGAGAGTGGGCAGTACTGGCTTGATGCTAAGGGAGTCTCAAAGCGAGTTTCACCAAAAGAGACTCACTTTAAATACAATGCACAACATCAACCGCCGAATTGGGTGCAAGAGCAGGTTTTCTATCAGATCTTCCCTGACCGTTTTTGCAATGGCAAACCTGAAATCAGCGTTAAAGAGGGAGAATACTTAGTCTCTGGCGGGACAAAACCGGTCGTGACTAAGCAATGGGGTGAACCCGTAGATACCAAAGGCGGAAACGCGGGTTGCGAGTTCTACGGTGGAGACTTATACGGCGTTGAAAGTAAGCTCGATTATTTGCAAAATCTAGGGGTTACTGCGCTCTACTTAAACCCAATTTTCACCGCGCCAAGTAACCACAAATACGATACCTCTGATTACCTGCAAGTTGACCCACATTTAAGCAGCAATGAGCACTTTGCCAGCCTTTGCCAGCAACTGCGTGATAGAGAGATGAGAATCATGCTCGATGCGGTGTTTAACCATACGTCAACAGAACATCCGTGGTTTAATTTACAAGGGTTACAGGATAGCCTTGGTGCCTATCAATCACCGGATTCTCCGTATCGAGATTACTATTTCTTTAATGGTGATAGCCAAGACTACGTTGGCTGGAAGGGAATTCAATCACTCCCCGTGCTGAACTTTGAAAACCAGCAAGTGAAAGACTATATCTACGCCAGCGAAGAAGCGGTCATCAAGCACTGGTTAAAGCCGCCCTATCAAATCGATGCGTGGCGCTTTGATGTCATTCATATGCTTGGTGAAGGCGAAGGCGCAACAAATAATGCCCACTATGTCAAAGCATTCAGAGATTCAGCCAAGCAAGTGAATCCAGATTGCTATGTACTGGGAGAGCACTTCTTTGAAGCGACACAGTGGTTGCAAGGCGATCAAGAAGATGGCGCGATGAACTACTACGGCTTTGCCCATCCTGTAAGAGCCTTGTTAGCCAAACTCGATATTGCCTTTGACCCTATCGATATCAATATCGGGGAGTTTATAGACTGGCAAGCCGAAGCGCGAGCTAAACTACCTTGGCAAAACCAACTAGCCCAGTTAAACCAGCTAGATAGCCATGACACGGCGCGCTTCTTTGAACTCGTTAAACATGACCCTCGCCTATTTAAGCTAGCAAGTGTGCTGCTGTTTAGTTACGTCGGTACGCCATGCATCTACTATGGTACTGAGCTTGGTATGATGGGGAGCCATGACCCTGACAATCGCCGCACAATGCCTTGGGAACAGAAGGATAACTCTGAGTACCTTGACTGGTTTACACAGTTGATTGCTCTAAGAAAAGCCAACCCTGCCCTCCAAAAAGGTGATTATATTCCCGTCCATCACGATGATGACTGCTTTGTTTTCGCACGTAAACTAGACGGCAATACCATGCTTTGTGCCTTCAACTTAAGCGAGAAAACAGTCCACCGCAAACTGCCTGTCTGGCGGGCTGATATTCACTCAGGCACTTTCAATGGACAACTATGTGGCGAGGTATCTTACGCCTCTAACGGGCTATTGAACCTTTCAATGCCACCTCGCTCGGCACTGCTGCTGTTAAAAGAGAACTAAGCTCCTAACTTCACACTATCAAGGATAAAACCAACGGCGCATTTTCTATGATGCGCCGTTTTCTTTGAACACAAGCACACCTTTACCGTTTGATATAGCTTTTTTCTATACATTACTTTCGATAATCTATTTTCTCATTAACTCGATGAGAGGTAGCTTAGTCCTAAAGTTAATGACATGGATTGATAGTGATGAACAAGTTCCTGAAACCTCTTTCTATTTGTACTCTGGCAGTATTGGCTTCTAACCCTGTAGTAGCAATGACCGAAGGTGAAATCACGATTTGGATCAATGGTGATAAAAGCTATGAAGGTTTAGCTGAAATAGGTAAACAGTTTGAACAAGATACTGGCGTTAAAGTCATTGTTCAGCACCCTGAATCCTTAGAAGAACGATTTGAAAAAGTTGCCGCAAAAGGAATGGGGCCAGATATTATCATTTGGGCCCATGACCGATTCGGTGGCTATGCAGAGGCCGGGCTTCTAAAGGAGCTCAATCCTAGCCAAGAGTTTAAAAACAAACTCATCGATTTCAGTTGGGATGCGGTCACGGTTAACGGCAAGATTATGGGTTACCCAATCGCCATTGAGACACCTTCGCTTATCTACAACAAAGACTTATTACCTGAGCCGCCAAAAACATGGGAAGAGCTCGCCGCTATTCACAAAAACATGGCAGAGCAAGGTAAGCAAGCCATCATGTGGGACGTAAAGAACGCCTACTTTACTTGGCCAATAATTTCGTCGGGCGGCGCGTACGCATTTGAAAAGGTCGAGGGCGGCTACAATGGTGCAAAGACTGGCGTGAATAATGAAGCGGGTATTAAAGGACTTCAGTTTCTTGTCGACATGGTGAACCAAGGCGTCGTCAATCCCGATATGGATTACTCAGTGTCCGAAGCTGCCTTTAGCAAAGGTGAAGTTGCTATGACGATTAATGGCCCTTGGTCTTGGGGCAACCTAGATAAAATGGGGCTTAACTACGGCGTGGCCGAGCTTCCAACCCTAAATGGCGGTAAGGGCAATCCGTTTGTCGGCGTCCTCAGTGCAGGTATTAATGCTGGGAGCCCAAATGAAGATTTAGCCGTAGAACTATTGGAAAACTACCTGTTCGTTGATGACTCGTTAAAAATCATGAATGACGACAAACCGCTTGGTGCCGTCACACTAAAAAGCTTCCAGAAAATCCTAGAAAGCGATCAGCGAATCAAAGCAACCATGACCAACGCTGAAAATGGCGAGATCATGCCTAACATTCCGCAGATGACTGCTTACTGGTTTGCCGAAGGGGCAGCAATTGACAACGCGATGCAAGGAAAACAAACCGTAAAACAAGCGCTTGATACGGCAGCGAAGCAAATCATTAAATAATCACAACTTACTTTCTTCTTTTGACTTGTTCAGTCCTTTGGCCGAGAGTTTAACTCTCGGCTTTTTTTATGATTAAATCGATTAGGGCTTGAGTCGGAGTGGTAAAGTCACCTACCTTAGTGTAAATACCCACCTGACCAAGCTGCCCTTTGTTTAGCCATAACAGGGCTAATCCTTGGTTAACAAAATACGCCTCCATCTCAGAGGTATACGGCATAATCGCATTACTCATTTTGACCATATCAATACTGGCTGAGAGCGAATCTAGCTCATACGTAACTTGGGTATTTTGCGCAGCAACGGTGAACAGTTCCGCCCCCTCTTCTGTAAGCACATCGCCATGGCGAGCATGGTCAGGCGTAACCTTAACCAGCGGATAGTCTTTGGCTTTGTCAGCGATATTGGCTTCGCCTCTTAAAGGATGCTCCGGTCGAACGTACCAAGCTTCACGTTCCTGAAAAAGCGGAATAAAACGAACACGATGACGTGAGTTAATACCGATAATTTCATGACCAACAAACAGGTCAATATCATCGTTAATCAGGTGATGCAGCATAGACAAACCATTGCCAAATTCGATATGCATTGAACTATTAGGAAACTGTTTTGTGAACTGCTGCACCGCTTCAGCGCCAAAGCACTGCCACCAAGCCTCTCCAATGCCCAGCTTAACCTTACCACCACTTCTAAGCTTCATATCCGACATTTGATGCATCATCTGGATGTGCTTTTCTTGCACTTCCTGAACATAGCGAAAGTACACCCAACCATATTCTGTAAGCTCGACACCTTTTGACTTTCTGACGAACAAGTCCGCCCCAAGTTGGTCTTCTAACTTTTTAATTGCTGTCGTCAAGGAAGGTTGACTGATAAAGAGCTTATCAGCAGCGGCTTTTATGCTGCCCTGCCGCGCAACTTCATAAAAATAACGATATTGCTTATCCATACTTTCACGCATCCGTTTTCTGAAGGCTCAAGCCTAGCGTGTGATATTGATTTTTTCTATAGAGCAATTCAAACAATCAATTATTTTTGCCTGTGTTAGTTCGCTATAGTCTGGTCAGTTAATCAGTTCAGTTAGGGCTTAGAAAATGGAAAAACGTTGGTGGCATGACAGTGTGGTCTATCAGATCTATCCACGCAGCTTTTGTGATTCAAACGACGATGGTATTGGTGACCTTCAAGGCATCATCAGCAAACTCGACTATTTAGATAAACTCGGGATTGACGTTATCTGGCTCTCTCCCGTTTATCAGTCACCGATGGACGACAACGGCTACGATATTTCAGATTATCAAGCTATCGCACCTGAGTTTGGCTCCATGGAGGACATGCGCGAGCTGATTGCACAAGCTAAACAACGCGGTATTCGCATCGTCATGGATTTAGTGGTCAACCATACCTCTGATGAACACCCTTGGTTTGTTGAAGCAAAGCAAAACCCTAACAGCGAATATCGAGAGTTCTACATTTGGCGCGACGCCAATCCAGACGGCACTCCACCAAGCCAGATCGATTCTATTTTTGGTGGCAGCGCGTGGCAGTGGGATGAAGAGAATCAGCAGTACTATTTCCATCTATTTTCAAAACGCCAACCTGACTTAAACTGGGAAAACCCAAACGTCCACAACAAAGTGTTCGAGATGATGAACTGGTGGATCGAGCAAGGGATTGGTGGTTTCCGATTAGATGTGATCGACCTTATTGGTAAAGAGATCGATAAAGGCATCACAGGTAACGGTGATCGCCTGCATCCATTACTGCAGAAAATGAACCAAGCAACGTTTGGTGACAAAGACTTGCTCACGGTTGGCGAAACGTGGGGGGCAACACCAGAGATTGCTAAACTGTATAGCGATCCTGCAAGGCATGAGCTTTCTATGGTGTTTCAGTTTGAACACATCACCCTGACTTGGCAAAACGGTGATAAATGGCGCCCTATTCCACTCGATTTAAACGAGTTTAAGCGTGTGCTAACAAAATGGCAGGTTGAGCTAAAAAGCCAAGGTTGGAACTCACTATTTTGGAACAACCACGATCTCCCACGTGTCGTCTCGAAATATGGCTGTGACAAGCAATATCGAGTTGAATCTGCCAAGATGCTCGCTACCACTTTGCACTTTATGAAAGGCACGCCTTACATCTATCAAGGCGAAGAGATTGGCATGACCAACGTTGCGTTTGAAAACATTGAACAATACAAAGATATCGAAACGCTCAATTTCTATAAGGTGAAGACAGAATCGGGAGTGAGTCATGAACACATGATGACAGCCATCCATGAAAATGGCCGCGATAATGCACGTACGCCAATGCAATGGAATGATGACCATCATGCAGGCTTTACCAATGGTACTCCGTGGATAGAGGTCAACCCAAACTACACAGAAATCAATGTCGCTAAAGCACTTGCCGATAAAGACTCAATCTTCTATCACTATCAGCAACTTATCTCGCTGCGTAAAGCACATCCAGTGATTGTCTATGGCGATTTCATCCCGCTACTGGAAGATCACCCACAACTGTTCGCCTATGAGCGCAAGGGGCTTGAGGAACACATTGTGGTATTTAGTAACTTCAGTGCTGAATCCATTAGAGTTGAACTACCCGACCACTTGGTTGGTCAGCAGGTCAAGACCTTAATCAGCAACGGTGACTCAATCGATTCGCTTAGCAATGAAATAAACCTCAGGCCATTCGAATCTATCGCAGTTAAACTGTAGTTGAATCGAACCTTAACCAAAAACACCGGGCATTAACCCGGTGTTTCTTTGTTTGCATCGCAAGCCTAAATCAATTGTTCAATTTGGCTAATAGTGGTTTGTGCTGATTGGTAATCCACTTGAAGTTCGACAAGTCCTTCCGCCGTTTGCACAAACAACGATGGGAAACTATTCCCCCCTATGCTACGAGCAAAATCCAACTCGCGCATGAACTCCTCATTCAAGGTGACCGAGCCAAAGTCGGACTCAAATCGTTCTACATCTAAACCAATGCTGTCAGCAAGATCGATAAGCACATCGCTGTCACTCGGGTTTCTCGCCTCAAGGTAATACGCAGTTTGAATTGCGGTCAGCATTTGTTTCTCTGCGCTTTGCTTACGCGCAGCTAACACCGCTCGGCAAGCAGGATAAGTGGACCGTCTAGGGACGTTGGTATTCCAGAATTCATAATTAAATTGGGTACCAAGAAAGTCTTCGATTCTTTTCCAGTACGACGCTATTTGCTGTTGCATCTCTTTCGGCATGGGTTGGTCAGAATCTGGCGCTAAGCCGCCTACTACATACTGTATTTCAATTTTGCCCTCTAAAATTTGGCAAATCTGCTGCCAAACTGGCTTGTAACCCCAGCACCACGAACACATAGGGTCATAAACATAATAGAGTTTGTTTTGAGCCATCCACATCACTCCAGCGAAGTATTGATAGCTTTAAGCATAACTGTTGAGAATCAATTTGCACTATAACGGAATAAGTAAATTTTAAACGAGATCACCAAAGGCTAGTAAACTGACTTTGCATCGCTCGACTGACAGGGAGCTTATCCTCCCCAATCACTACCATCATCTTCCCAGTAATGACTTTCTTTATCTTCTCGACTTTTGAAACGTTCACTATGGTTGAACGATGTATCTGCCAAAAGTTATCGGGGTCGAGTTGCTGGAGTAACTCTTTTAACGAGGTTCTAAGCAGATATTCTGCCGTTTTGCCTTCTTCTTTAGTGAATACAGAAACGTATTTATCTTCCGCTTTAAAATAGAGCACGTCTGAGGTAGAGATAAGGTGAATGTCCTCCCCTTTGGTCGCTCTTACCCAGTTTAAATAGCTCGGGGACACTTGATGGCCAAGCTGTTGAATTTGCGAAAGTAACGCTGCCATATCTGGTGAGTTTTGATCTGCCGTCCCTTCGATTCGCTGCTTTACCTTAGCGACGCATTGCTCTAGGCGCTGCTCGGATAACGGCTTAAGCAAGTAATCAAGAGCATTGGCTTCAAACGCCTGTAGTGCATATTCATCATAAGCAGTAATAAACACGACTTGGGTTGGGCTGTTCATTTTACCCAATGCTCGTGCTGCCGACATACCATCAAGCTGAGGCATTTTTATATCAAGGAATACAAGATCAGGCTCGAATTGTTCAATCATTTCCAGCGCTTCTTGACCGTTTTTAGCCTGCCCTACAATTTCTAATTGAGGCCAAACCTCAGCCAGCATTTTGTTAAGGTGATGTCTCAACAATGGTTCATCATCGGCGATGACTGCGCTAACTTCCTTGATTGTCATTAAATCCTTCCTATTACGAGTTCAATTGATTGAACGGAATTTGAATCACGGCCAACACACCACCAGAGTTAGATTGCTTGATTTTCAAGCTCGCTTGGTTGCCATAAAGCGCAGCAATTCTCTCTTTGGTGTTTTCCAACCCAATGCCATTACCACTGCTGTTTGGCGCATTAGCAAACCCTACACCAGAATCCTCGACTTCGATAACCATAAACTGTTCTTTTTTCGAGATTTCGATAGAGATTTCGCCCCCATCGATTTTTGGTTCAATACCATGCTGAATCGCATTTTCAACCAAAGGTTGCAACAGCAAAGGAGCAAACAATACCTCTTCATTGATTGAGCTGGTTATCTGATAGTTTAAGCGTTCATCAAGACGGATTTTCTGGATCGCTAAGTAGGCATCAACCAAGTCTAATTCTGCTGTTAAAGTCGATGTCTCTTTGCGACTGTTTTGCAGCGTCCCTCTTAGCAAATCCGTCAGTTTCCCCAACATATTTTGCGCGGCTTTCGGGTCATGACTAATTAACGCATTGACGTTAGCAAGGGTATTAAATAGAAAATGCGGTTCAATTTGGCTTTGCAGTTGGCGAAGCTGGCTTTTGACTAAGGCTTTCTCTTGTTCCGATTGAATTCGCTTGGCCGTTTCTAACTCTTTTTGCGCTAGCAGTTTTTGCTCATGCGTGTAAAAGTAGAAAAAGCATGTCGCTGAGAAGATAAAACCAAGAATTGCTACTGGTTTAAGTTGGCTGATATCAGAGAACTTTTCGTAACTATTTAACCACCAGTAGGCATTCAGCGTACCGAAAACCATTGCGCCCACTATCGACAACCCGGTAACCACTTGATTTGACAGCTTCGGCCACAAGCGACTGATCACCAATGAGCTCACAACCGAGCTGTAACCATAGCCTAAACTTATCGCCAGATGCTCTAGGTAGGCACTTGGCCAAATAGATTGAGTTACTACTGCGATGACTGCACAAAAGATCGTGGTATAGGCAAAACTTTTAAATGCATTCGCTGCGTAGTTTGTCGATTCCGTCATTAAAACCTTCCTCTGAGATTAATAAAAATCATACGCTTGTCTGATAAATTTGCATACACAGACTCGCTGTCCCCCGTCATAAAACGCGCAGCAAGTTCCGCTGAAAATGAGGCAGAGCCTGAGTCATACAGCCGATAATCCAACCACTGAGTCACTATCACTCCCTGATCTTGGAGGGAATAAAGAAGATCAAACGTCGGAGTCAGTTTGTTTAGCCACAAATACTCTTTTGACCAAGACCATTGGCTCCAACTCGAAGAGTCTAACGACCAATGAAACATCATATTATGTTGCACCAAGTTAGTATTATTTAGCCCTTGTGCGTACGATGAAGCCAACGGCTTAAGTGAGTGATTGTTAGATAAAGATGCCACGCGCTCGAATGCGTTATTCCATTCACTTTGACTCCAGCTGCGACTGTCATACCAGTATTCTAGGATGATGTTGTTGCCTACTGCATTTGCCCAATTAAGCCCGACCAGAGCTTGAACAGCGTCCGTCCGCTTTTCCAAGGTGACTGGTTGGTGATTTTCGCCTTGAGCATGGCTTAAGTACTTACGTTGATAAAGTGCAGAGCTATGCAATGACCATGCGTCATTCAGAACGGTAACAAATGAACCGCCGAATAAACCTTGGCGCACATCATCATAGTAAGCCAATCCTTGCCATTCGCTGTCTCCCGACAGAACATATCGCCTTAGGCCAATACCTTGCTGCTCAGAGGCCTCTTCTAACTGGCTACCTTCTTGTTGCGTCCATGAAGAGTCACTGTAAACGAGACTCCACTCACCTGACATGTCAAAGTAAGACGCCATCGCGGCGCCGGTTCCTTCTTCAACTTGAATACCAACAGGGTTTCTTCGGTAAGGTTTAAATACATCGAGTGGACGATAGCCGTAACCTACCCCCCAATCGAGGCGCACTTTACCTAACGTTAAATCAATTGGAGCTTTAAAAAACTCTCTACTGCCTTGCCAAAACAGCTCTTGGATTATCAACTCGCCATCATATGACTCAGACGAATCTGAGCTGTAGATTTGATTGCCTTTTGCCGCTATCAAGCCCGTGAACCCATAGCCTTCTAGTTGTAAGTCGATAAGCGCATCTACCGTTTCGCTACTGCTGTCGCTCGACTTGCCAAGCAAAGCGGAATCTCGATGCTGCGCGGTGCTAGCACTGAGTGTGTAATCCCAGTCAAAGCTCACTTCGTCCGCCACAACAGACGTTGAAAATACCAATAAGCAAGTTAATGCAAGGCAATGTTTCATTTATAACTCCGACAACGCATTACGCGTTAAATACGCTGGGTTGTAGTATTTATCTTCTAGTGCCACTGGCGTGATTTGCTGATATTCAATCACGGTCTTTTTCGCAGGCTGGATTTGGTCAAGCAGCGTCATGGCAACAACTCGCTGCAAACCATCACGTTCACCTTGGGTAAACCAAGCTTGTTTGGCTAGCTTACCCGAGCGCAGATAAAGATCAGCTTTGATAGGAAAGTCGTTACTTTCATCTAACCACAGTTCAATTTTCGAATAACTTGCCCCTTTGGTCGTCGCTCTTAAACGTAGGTGATTAACCAGTAAGGAATCACCGTTTACATCCAGTTGTTCCGGTTTTACAAACGTTGCATGGTAATCTTCGCTCCAAGTCAGGGTAGAAATATCCCCGACTGACGCCTCACCCAATAACTTCTGCATTGGTGTAATGCGGATTGGACGGCGGCTTTTCGGCATCACTAGCCAGTAGTTGTCCCCTAGCATCAGCATTTTTTGCCCTGCTTCAACTTGGGATTTAAACAGCACTAGAGACTCTCGATTTGGACGAGTGTAAACATTGTACTCACGCGTTTTATCCAACTCTCCGTTTTCAAACAGACTGACCAGTGACACCACTTTGGCTGCATCGGTATCAAGGCGGTACTGATCGGCATTCTTAACCATGGTCGCGACATCTTTCGCCATTACACTCGAAGCACTGGCAATAAGCACTGAGGCTACGACCATCTTCTTAATCAAACTAAACATAAATCAACGCCTCCGTTATTGGCTTCTTAACCCCTTTCGATGCAGATAACCATGCTGCCACAACACATATGAGCAACACGCCCACGGCTGTCATAGAGAGTAGTTCTGGTGAAAAGTAGATATTGAGTGGGTAACCTTCTGTTCGGCCTGGTGGGGGTGGCATTTGCACATCCACAACCATAAGCAATAGACTCACTAACAGGCTGATTACGCCTCCAATGAACGAACCAATCAGGGCCAGCAAGGCGGATTCGCGTACAAAGCCAGACACAATTTCTCTTGGGTAAGTGCCTAGTGCCGACAAGGTTCCAATTTCTCGTGTGCGTTCAGTGACCGACATCGTCATAGTGTTAAACAGTGCGACAAACACCACCAACGCCATCACCGCGCCCATAATGCCGAAAATTCGGTCATACAGATCTTTAACTTTGGTATAGAAGAATGCGCGCTCTTGCCATGGCGTCACTTCAACTGGCTCTGCGAGAGACATGTCTGCCAGCTGCTGCTCAACCCAAAGCTTCATCGGCATTGTTTGCTCAGTATCAAATAGGAACACGGATAATGTGCTGACCTTGTCACTACCTAATAGCTCCTGAGCAGACTTGATATGAATGTAGAGCTGGCGCTTATCCAGTTCAGGCACACCCGTTGAATAGATGCCGCGCACTTTGTAGTCATAGGCATTTAGTGCGCCGTCGCTGGTTGTTGCGAGCAATGTGACCCAGTCACCAATGCTAACATTTAGGTTGCGCGCTAAATCGACGCCAAGCATGACTTCTGGCTCACTTGGGTCGTAGCGAGAGGATTGAATGCTCGACAACGTTTTACCTTGGCGGACATCCAAAAACGGTCCTTTCATATCAAACTCACGCTCATTGACGCCTGTGCCAACAAAGATGGTCGATTTACTCCCGTTGGAGACAAGACCAGTAAACTCGATTCTAGGCTGAACACCACGCACTTTATCGTTGGCAATCAATTGCTGGGTGATTTGAGTACCATCTGATAGACCATTTGCCAGTGGCATCTCTTCATCTTTTTCGAAGAAGTCAAGCTGGCTGATAGTCAAATGACCTGTATCTCTGGCCGTCGACTCTTTCAAAGAATCATAGGTATACAGCCCAAAGCCACCCGCTGAAGTTAGAGCAAAAATAGCGATCGCAATGATCAGAACAGATAGCACACTACGACGTTTGTTTCGCTGCAAATTAAGAAACGCGATACGCCATGATGGTGGAATTAGCTTGCCCATTTCATTGCCTCCTTGTTGATAGTACCGTCTAACAGGTCAATGCTTCGGTCACATTGCAGAGCCATACGAGGGTCGTGTGTCGCAACAATAAAAGTAGTACCCAACTCGTGCCCTAGGCCTTTCATCAGTTCAATCACCACCGAGGCAGTGTGGCTGTCTAAACTTGCGGTAGGTTCATCTGCAATCACCATTTGCGGTTTATGTACTAGGGCTCTCGCGATAGCAACCCGCTGTTGCTGTCCTCCTGAAAGGTTATCTGGGCGGTGCTCAGCAAACTCTTTAAGGCCAACCTTTTCCAAGATTTCAAACGCTTTTTGTTTTTGCTCTTGCAAAGAAAAGCCATTTAACATCAGTGGATAGGCCACATTTTCCCACGCAGTCATAACAGGAATTAAATTAAACTTTTGAAACACGAAGCCAAGTTGGTTACGGCGCATATGAGCCGCCTTAATGGCTTCTCTTGGATAAGCAAGACCAGATAATTCAATAGAACCTTGGTAGTCCATATCAAGTAAGCCTAATATGTTGAGGAGCGTACTCTTGCCCGAACCTGACGGCCCGCATAGAGCCACCATCTCACCTTTGCTAATCACACCACTGACCTGATTTAATGCATGTACCTGCTGCTGGCCAATTCGATAGGTTTTGCTAATCTGCTTAAACTCAATCATAACGCCTCCTTAAGCTGCAGAATCTAGAATCGCTTTAGCTTGAACTGTCATAGGGTGATTCGGGTTTCTAGCTTGCATTTCAGAGACCCACTGTTTAGCTTGAGTCTTATCCTCTGCTCGAAGTGCCGCTTGAATGGCATAGATATAAACCCAAGAGATCGCATCATAGTGCTGTTGCTTAAACGACTCATCGGCTAACAAATCGAGAAATAGGTCATAGCCACGCTCAAAGTGGTTGAACATGTCAGGTAGAGAGGTAAATGTAGCCCCCGCGATTGCTCGCGCGAGCAGCGATTCAGGCAACCCTTGGCGGTATTCTTGTTGTTCTAGTGGTGTTGTTTGACTACTCAGTAGATCCAACCCCTTACTGATGGTCGCTAACCCTTGCTCTGTGTACTTCATTTTGTTCCACGGCATAAAAGCATCTCGCCCCATAAGGGTCTGAGTGCTTCCTAAGTACACCAAACTCAATGGGTCAGCGCCATCGGTAGCAATTTGAGTCTCTAACTGCTGATGAACAAGTTCCACCTTGTCTTCATCGCCTTCTGCTGCAAGATTGTATTGAGCAATCAGCTCCTCACTCGGCGCCGCGACGACTTGTGTCGCAACAACTAACCCAATACTAAATAAGCTCGCTAACGTTACTGTTTTCATCTGAATAATCCCTTGCCTGTTTTGATGATGAAAGAATAACCACGCCAATAAAAGTCGGCAGCACTATGCGACGAATGGAAGAAATCGAGAGTAAACGGTCGTAAAGTGGATTAAATGGACAATCCCTCAACGCTAACGGCGTGCAGCTATAGATTTTTACCACTATGATCGTTAGAGTAGCGCCAATAATTGAGCCACTGCTTTTTATTATATGCTTGGCTAAAAGTAAGAAATGTAACGAGATAGACCAATGATTAATGACGACAGAATTATCGCAGACTTAACAGAACTGGAGGCTTTCCTAATCGCTGTAGAGAGTGGTGTACTTGGGCTGAGTAATGCAGCTGGCGTAGTACTCGCAACCAACAACAGTGATGGGCGCCGATTTGTTGCAGTGTTAGATGATAAACACCAACTTGTGTTAGGTCGTTGGGTAACAGAGGAAGTATTCCAGACTGGACAAGACTTGGTTCGCAATGGACCTAAACGACCTCACTAATTTAATACCTAAATATATAATTAGCCTGCCTATGTGCAGGCTTTATTTTAACTAAAATATATTTATATTTTACAAAGACAATAACTAAAATAAACACTATCCAATATTTCGGATAATTATCCAGTTATCCAGTTATCCAGTTATCCAGTTATCCAGTTATTATAAAAAAGAGGCTAACTAATTTAGTCAGCCTCTTCCCATTATTTATAATTGATTAACATTATGCGTTTGGCGGTGTACCTTCACCGTTCGAAACAACCACATCAATCTGTACTAATGCATCCATTGCGATTTCAGCGACACCAACAACAGTACGCGCTGGCAGCTCACGTTCAAAGTAGGTCTTGTATACTTCATTAACGGCTTCTAGATCAGCCATATCACGCAGTTGAATGTTAACTTTAACAATATCGTCCATCACATGATTGATGCTTTCAACAATCGCTTTAATGTTATCGAGACATTGTTGAGCCTGCTCTTTTGCTCCACCAGCAACCAATTGGCTCGCGTCTGCTTTCATTGGAAGTTGCGCAGAAATGTGGTTGTAGTGAGAAAATGCCACTGTATGAGAATGAAGTGGGCTCACTGGTGCATTTTCTGTGTTGTGTGCGCGAATCACGATACCGTGTCTATCTTCCACTTCTTGTGGTGGCGTACCATCACCGTGAGAAACGACGGCATCTAACTGAACTTTCGCACCCATAGGAAGGTCTGCCACAGAAACAAAAGTACGCGCTGGCATGTAGCCGACAGTGCGTGCGATAGACGAATCTGGGAAGAAAGTCGTGTATGCCGTATCGACCTCTTTCAAATCCGCTAGATCTTTCAGATACACGTTTACTTTCACAATGTCATCAAATGGGACATCAATGCTTTCCATGATAGCTTTGATGTTCTTCAAACATTGAGCCGTCTGCTCTTGAACGCCACCTTCAATTAGCTTGCCTGTTTCCGCATCAATTGGCAGCTGAGCTGAGATATTGTTGTAGTGCGAGAATGCAACGGTTTGTGTAGATACTGCACTGACGGGTGCTTGCTCAGTGTTTCTTGATAGCTTGATAAGCGCACAAGGCTCTTGAGGCGCTGTACCTTCACCATTTGAAATTAGCGCGTCCATTTGAACCAAAGCATCACCGTGTGGTAGTGCATTCACAGCCACAGTGGTACGGGTTGGAATGAGGTTCGGGAAGAAAGTCGCGTATACTTCGTCCACAGCTTCCATGTCTGCAATGTTCTTTAGGTGAACATTAATACGTACAACGTCGTCCATGACGTGATCAATACTTTCAACAATCGCCTTAATATTGTTTAAGCACTGTTTCGCTTGCTCTTTTACATCACCTACAACAATCTGCCCAGTAGCAGAGTCTAGAGGTAACTGCGCAGAGATATTATTGTAGTGAGAGAATGCTACGCTTTGCGTAGACAGCTCAGAAACAGGTGCATTTTCGGTGTTTCTTGAAACTTTAATGATTGCGCCACTCATGTCGATATTTATCCTTCTATTTCACGCTAGATAGTTATTTTATCTTGGGTTAGTTTTTAGTTATTGGAATTAAAGTGACACGATAGTAAGTGAATTAATTGCTGTTAATTGTGACTAGAATCAAGAACTACTTTTACTATAAGCTGGCGAAAACAAGGATATTTAGTCACTACCAGATTAAATATCCAGATTTTTATTACTTGATTAAACTCGCACTCATTAAATAATGTAATTTTCCCAGAATAGTGAATACATAATCATTGGGAAATTTGTTCTCTGAGTTTTGTTTCGATCAGATCTGATAGCCGCTTCACAAGAATCTGGGCAAAGTCATGCCAATTCAATCTAACCACTGCGATTTATCTCTCTGTGAGTGCATAAATTATTCTAGGTGTCGTTAAGAAGCGACCAAAACAGGCTTAACGCTAGGTAATATCGCTAGAAACAAAAAGGCCCTGAGACGTATCGCTCAGGGCCTTTCATTTAACTCATCGCTTTATGGCGCGTTGTCAATCTCGACAGGAAGATAGTGCTTGGGCTCAAGTTTTAGCCATTCTGGTAACACCGTACCCATGGAGATCGAAGACCAGGTTCCTGACAGAATACCGATGAACATCGCAATAGCGAAACCTTGCAGCGCGCTACCGCCCATAATCCACAATGCCGATACCGTCATTAACGTGGTACCCGAAGTCACCATAGTTCGCGAGAAGGTCGCCATAACGGCTTGGTCGTTAATCTCTTCGGTTGGCAATGACTGTTTAGCGATCAACAACTCACGAATTCGGTCGGCAATGATTATCGAGTCGTTAAGCGAGTAACCAAGAATCGCCAGTATCGCAGCAAACACGGTCAGGTTAAATTCCATCTGTGTTGCAGCGAAAAAGCCCAACACAAGCACCACATCGTGAACCAATGCTAACAAAGAGCCGCTTGCCAATCGCCACTCAAAGCGGAAACACAGATAACCTAAAATACACATCATAGAGATCATCAGTGCTAAGCCACCTTGATCGACTAAGTCTTGACCTACTTGAGAACCGACCATGCTATTGCTGATCACATCCACTTGGTGGGAGATCGGCGAGAGCGTTGTAACCAGGTCTGCTGACTGTTCGCCTTGCTCAGGAATTGGATAGCGAATTACCCAACGACCATCTTGATCTGAGTGAGTCACATTAGTGAACTGACCTAATTCTGGTTGCAGGGCGTCAACAAGTTGTTCATGAGTAACATTGTTGTCTACTTTGACTTCAGTGACCATACCGCCGGTAAAGTCGAGCCCCATGTTTAAGCCATTCACCCCCAACGCAACAAGAGAGATGACCATTAACGCGAACGATACAAAGTTGGTAATGTAGCGAACTCGACGAATATGCTGTTTAAAAAATTCAACCATGGTTATACCCTCACATCGCGACGCGCATCGCGTCCCCATACCAAATTGATGATTGCGCGTGATGCGAACACACCACTGAACATACTGGTCAACAGACCCAGACCTAGAGTTAAGGCAAAGCCTTGAATTGGACCATTACCAATCGAGTAAAGAACGACAGCAGTGATCATGGTTGTAATGTTGGCGTCAAGAATCGTGCTCAATGCACTATCAAACCCAAGGTCAATCGACTGAGCGAATGTACGCCCTTCAGCGAGTTTGTCCTTGATACGTTCGAATATCAGTACGTTGGTATCTACCGCCATACCGACCGTTAAAACTAGACCTGCGATACCAGGTAAAGTCAGGACGGCACCAGGTAGAAGTGCAATCAAACCAAGTAAACTCACCATGTTAACCATTAGTGCAACGTTGGCGACCCAGCCTAATCGGCGATACCAAAGCGCCATAAAGGTCAATGTCATCGCTAAACCAAGCGCAAGAGCGGCAAAGCCATTTTGAATGTTTTCAGCACCCAATGAAGCGCCAATAGTGCGCTCTTCAACAATCGTCACTGGTGCGGTCAACGAGCCAGCGCGAAGCAATAATGCAAGGTTCTGTGCGTCTTCCATTGAGCCTGCACCTGTGATGCGGAACTGACTGCCTAGTTGAGATTGAATGGTTGCGACACTGATGACTCGCTCGCTACGTTCAGTTTCACCCTTAGCGTTAGTCGTATATTCGCGATACACAGTTGCCATTGGTTTGCCGATATGGCCCCCAGAGAAATCACTCATGATTTTGCCACCAGCATGATCAAGGGAGATGTTTACCTCAGAGAATCCCATTTTATCAATGCCAGCACGCGCATTAATAATGTGCTCACCAGTCAGAACTGGACGTTTTGCTAGAGTCACATCACGACCGTCATTGTCTTTCAAAACAACGTCGCCGTAAGCTTTACCCTCTGAAGGAGTACGTGATTCATGGAAAGCCAAAGTCGCCGTTGCGCCAATAACGTTCTTCGCCAATGAAGGGTCTTGCACACCAGGTAACTCAATACGAATACTGTGTTCGCCTTGACGCTGAACTAGAGCTTCTGTAATGCCTAGCTCTTCAATGCGATCACGCATGATCTTTAAGTTTTGCTTGATAGTGACCGACTGGAACTCAGATTTACTCTCTGGCGTTGGCTTAACCGCAAGGTAATCCGAATGGCGCTTCACGTCCCAGTTCGGGTAGTTCTGCTTAAGGAAAGTATTCACTTGAGCCAGCGCATTGTCAGTGTCAGTCTTAACATCAAAGGCTTCAGAACCAACCGAAGAAATTTGAATACCGCGCAATCTTTCCTGACGCAAGAAGTCTCTCACTTCATCAACTAAGCTGTTGCGTTGGTCTTCAAATGCCTTGTCAATATCAACATTGAGCAAAAACTGCACACCACCACGTAAGTCCAAACCTAGCTTGATAGGACTAAAGCCCATATCACCTAGCCACTTAGGCGCGACGGAGACATAAGAAAAGGTAATCGAGTCTTCTTTCCCTAATAGCTTATCTAGCGCCTGACGTGCTTGAGTTTGCTCAGTTTCGTTTTCAAACACGAGCGTTGTTTTGTTACCAACCTGCTCGATTTCGTTTACTTGGATATCGCGTTGATCCAGATAGCGGTTGAGTTCGGTGACATTATTAACAATGTTGTTTGAGCCAACTTGTGACGTTGTCACCTGAATGGAAGGTTTTTCACCATACCAAGTTGGAATGGCGCTAAGGGTCAGCATTACCACTGTTGCGATAAGAACCACATATTTCCATGCAGAATAGTGGTTCATCAGGCGTGCGGATTTCGCCTGCTTTATAGGATTTTTTTTCATAATATTTCTTAACTTAGCTGGGTACAGATAGATCTGTGCCTAGGAATAAACGGTGAAGGCTATAGCTTCGGTATGTAAGTTAGGAAATAACGGAATACTGACCGTTAAGCGCCACGTAAAGCGCGTTGGTCTCTTTCCAACCAGAAATGCGGTAAGGGGAATTGTAGCGTGATGTAACGCCTAAACCTGATTCTATTTTAGGAAGTTTATACAACCTAAATAGCGCTATTGCAGCAGGTTCAAAGCTTGGTAAATCAATGTTTGAAGAGGACTCACCATCATCAAGGTAGCGAGTGACATTCAGCCAGCGATTAGCATTGATGATGGCTAGCCAATCTTGCGAAAAATCGGCTTTGGTAACAGGTTCTGATTGAGGCTCTTGCTTTACTTCATCAAATAGAGCTTGGAAGTCACTATTTGAAAGGGGCAGTAAAGCGTTCGCACGATAGTTAAGGCGTGCAGATGCTTCATTTTCAGCTTGCAATACATAGGCAAACGCCTGCGTTGGCAATGCCATCGCAAGTGTAAAAAGCCAGATATATGAAACGATTCGTTGAAGCATTGATGAACCTGATAGTAGTCAACAGCGTGATAGTAGATCTAACCTTGGCAACAGACAACTAAAATAATCTAAAAGCTAACATTTCAAATTTGGTGGGTTTTAACGATAGAAAATCTTACCCGTTTGAACATCCAAATAGATCTTATTGGCTTGCTTCAAGCCACCGCAGTACACAAAGTAGGCATCAATATCTTCAAACGTCACCGAACGTATCCAACCTTGAGTTTCTTCAAAATCCTCCGGTACACACGTCCCTTCTTTTAGCAGGTTATCTGTTGTCTTAATGAACATTTCGAAATGCTGTTTAAAATCATCAGAATCTTCAATATAAGTAGTGACGGTTTCTACTCTCTCTTGCTTGGTAATGGTTGGAGCCACTTCCAAAAGTGCTTCCATTGGTACCCATTCTGCAACTTCAGGCCCACCTTCTTCATACACATAGTAAGGCGATATTCTTCCCCAGCCATCGCGTTTTTCTAAGATATGCAGCTTGTCACCACGATAGACCACATTTTCCACAAACGCGGAGTAATCTGGCGCTTCGCGCACACCCAGTTTGGGAGGGCTAACATAGTAGTCGGTAATCGGCGGCGGTGGCTCGACCTCTTCTTCCTCTTCAACCAGAAGAATGGGTGTCATTGGCTCTTCTTCCTCTACCCCTTCCATCGCCAACGCGTCTTGTTGAGGTTTGTAATAGAAGATGTAGTAACCACCCGCAGCACAGCCTATGCCGACGAGCAGCAGGAGAAGCATAATGACCTTTTTCATATCGCCCTGATTCTTTTCCTATACTTAAGAGGTTGCAAACACCACAACCATCATAATGAAATGGCACAGTATTAATATAACTATAGCGGCAGCATTGCTGATCACTTTACCTTATGGGGCAAATAGTGCGCATTGCGACGCCGAATCATGGAATCGTGCCCTCAAACTTCAGCAAGAATTGGATCAGAAATATAACTTTCACGCGACTCGATTCAATCAGTTTCTCCAGATACACCAAGCTCAGCCTTTCTTATATCAGGAGTTCACCGCCAATGAACTGCAAGGGCTGTGGCAAAGCGGCAATCACTCCTTTCATCAGCATATGCAAACCCAAGCGGAGGCTTCCGGTGTTGTGATAAGCAGGATAAACGAAGAGAAACGGTTACTTGACCCATTAGTCAATCAAGCGAACGCGATGGAAAAACGTTGGTTATCGATCAGTAAACATTGCAAACAATCAGGTAGCCAATCTAATGTCATTAGCGGTTGGCAATACTCACAGGTTAACCAAGCAATGAGGAAAGATATTGAATCCTTGATCAGTAAACTGACCATACTTGAAGGGCGCTATAGAAAAGAGATTGAGGCTCTGGAAAACGCCAAACCAAAGCCTCAGGATTAATTCCGGTTTTACCTTAGTGATGAAGTTGCTGTTCCACCGCCACTGCGAGTGCCACGGATGCGCCTACCATAGGATTATTCCCCATACCGATGAAGCCCATCATTGCCACATGAGCTGGCACTGAAGAGCTTCCTGCAAACTGGGCATCTGCGTGCATTCTCCCCATGGTATCCGTCATTCCGTAACTTGCTGGTCCTGCCGCAACATTATCTGGGTGTAGCGTTCGTCCAGTACCACCACCAGAGGCAACCGAAAAATACGCTTTGCCCTGAGCATTGCACTCAGATTTGTAGATACCGGCGACCGGATGCTGAAAGCGTGTAGGGTTAGTCGAATTACCCGTAATACTGACGTCTACCGATTCACGATGCATGATCGCCACGCCCTCTCTGACATCATCAGCGCCGTAACAGAGAATCTCACCACGCGCGCCCTGAGAGAAACGTCTTCTTTCAACCTCCACCAGCTCCCCGGTTTGGTAGTCGAACTCGGTTCTTACATAGGTAAATCCGTTAATTCTGGCGATTAAGTAGGCCGCATCTTTACCGAGTCCATTCAAGATCACTTTAAGAGGTGTAGTTCTCGACTTGTTAGCATTGAGAGCAATTTTAATCGCTCCTTCCGCTGCAGCAAAAGACTCATGACCTGCGAGAAATGCAAAGCACTGCGTTTGCTCATTAAGCAGTCGAGCAGCCAAAGCACCGTGCCCTAAACCTACTTGTCTTTGCTGGGCAACGCTGCCCACTTTGGTAAACGCTTGTAGCCCTTCACCGATGGCTAGCGCTGCCTGCTCCGCGTTTTCTGATTGGCGAAACAGTGCTAGTGCCGTCCCTAAGGTATACGCATCACAAGCGTTATCAAATGCAATCGGCTGAGTTTCAAGTACTACTTGCTTAGGGTCAATTCCGAAAGTCAGACAGTAATGATGCGCCTCTTCTAGAGTAGAAAAGTTCATGTGATTAAGTAATTGAGTTGTCGAAATATTCATGATTGGGCCCTCAGATTAAGCGTTACGCGGATTGATCGTTTTTACAGCTTCATCGAAGCGTCCATACGTTCCACTCGCGTCTAGCATTGCGCTTTCAGCCTCCATTCCACTTTCAATGTTTGCCATCATTTTGCCAAGGTTAAGGTACTGATACCCGATGACTTCATCATTCTCGTCGAGCGCAAGTTTGGTTACGTAGCCTTCAGCAAGTTCCATATATCTCACTCCTTTCGCCATCGTCGAGTAACTCGTTCCAACCTGACTTCTCTGAGCTTTACCGAGATCTTCCAACGCAGCGCCAATTTCTAACCCGCCTTCAGAAAAAGCAGATTGAGTACGCCCATAAACAAATTGGAGGAATAGCTCGCGCATCGCGACATTAATCGCGTCACAGACCAGATCGGTATTTAGCGCTTCTAGGATGGTTTTTCCAGTCAATATTTCAGCCGCCATAGACGCTGAGTGCGTCATTCCAGAGCAGCCTATAGTCTCAATCAGCGCTTCTTCGATGATGCCTTGCTTAACATTCAAAGTGAGTTTCGCAGCCCCTTGCTGGGGAGCACAAGCACCAACACCGTGGCTTAAACCAGAAATCGCGATAACATCTTTTGGCCGCACCATTAACCCTTCCACTGGAATGGGCGCAGATGGATGTAAATCCCCACGTTGAATTGGGCACATTGATTGAATTTCAGAAGAGTATTGCATGGCGTTTTCCTAATCGTTAGGAAAACAAGTGAGGTGTGAAGGTATAACTTCTCTACAGAACGTCAAACCGACTCGTTAACGAGTGGTTTATTCACAACAGCATCACCTGTTTTCGTATCTGTAGGAGTCATCAGCCAGAATTGGCGGTTAAGTAGGTGGAACCCCATCACCTTGGGAAATAGAATAGATCCACATCACACTTTTATGCAATCCTTTATTTAGAGTGAAAACTTATAATCAACCCAATTTATATAAGCAGACCAATTAAACCAAATGTAACAATTACTTTTACTGTTGATTCTGTTTGTTATCAATTATCATTTGCATTAATGTTAATTGCAGTTACCATTTAAGTATGTGTAACGGATTACCTCTGACTCTGCCTTGAAACTTGCTCTGTCACTTAAACATTTTCTTTTGATCTGGATTATCGGTCTAAGTCTTGCTGGAGGCAGCTACTTAATCGTTCATCATTATGAAACCCAAAAGCTCAATAGCCAACTTACCGCGCAGCTAAGCAACCAAGTACAGACCCTTCAACAATCACTAAACTCGATTGAAAGGCTGCTCTATTCAACTAGAGCATTTTTATCGAATGGCAATAAGCCAACACCTAAACAATTTGAAGCATACTTTTCAGAGCAATCTTCGCTGCTGCCAAACGTTCAAGCTGTGATTTGGGCGCCTACTGTACCCATTGATCAGATTTCTGAGTTTAAGCAGACCGCACGGCAAAACGGCTTTCTAGGCTTTGAGCTCACTCCGCCGTTATCGACCAATGAAGACAAAACATGGTTTCTCAGTAATCAAACGGTTCCTGTTTACTACCTATCCTCCTCGTTTGAAGGGAGTGATGATCTAGGCTTTCGATTAGAGAGTGACACTCAACTGGTTAGCGCGATGTCCCGTGCTATTACCTCCAATCGAGTCGGTGTTGCCGATTTTGTTGAAGAAGGTCAACTGGCTGCAAACTTGGTCTTACCTAAGTTCTCTACCGCTGGAAAGCTTGAAGGATTTATTGTCGCTAAGGTTGTTTTCCATGAACTACTTGGTGAGATATGGCAACGAGAAGTGAACTCAGCCACAACTGAAATTGAAGTCTATGTTCAACCAAACCATGAGCTTGCCTTTGAGTCTCATATCAACACCAAGCTTAAAGAAGATGGCCTAACCGCACGGCTCGTTTCGCTTGACCAAACTGTACGTGTCCCGCTATTCAATCAGGAGTGGACAATTTCGATTTCAAAGATGGATAGCAGTGGCAGTACTGCTTTGTATAGTACAGCGTCCATCCTGTTAATTTTTCTTTTAACGGGTTCTGTTTCAATAGCCGCAAACTTCTATGCCACCCGATTGAAAGTCTCTGATCAACTGATCGAAGAGAAAACCCGAAGTCTTGCTATTCAAGCGGTCAAAGATAACTTAACTGGGTTAAACAATCGAACTGCACTCAATCGAGAAATAGATAAACAGCTTAGGTATTTACAAAAAGGGTCATCTAACGGCTTCTCGATACTCTTTATCGACTTAGATCGATTTAAAGTCATCAACGACTCTATGGGTCACCTCCACGGTGACAAATTGCTCAAGGAAGTTGCATCTCGATTAACCAGCCATTGCCGCGACGACGATATGAGCTTTCGCTTTGGCGGTGACGAGTTCATCATCTGCTTACCTCGATTAACCTCACGTGGAGCACTGACACACATATGCCATCGCTATGCCAAAGTGCTAAGTCAGCCCTACACGATCGATGGTCAGTCTTGCCATATAGGCGCGAGCATTGGTATTTCAGTGGTCACTGACCCCAAACAGACCATTGCCGGTATTCTTCGTGAGGCAGATACCGCGATGTATAAGGCTAAAAGCTCTTCCAATGAGAAGGTCGTCTTCTTCCATGACCAAATGTTTAATCAGGCTAAGAAACGCTTTACTTTAGAGCAAGAGCTGACCGGCGCACTCGCATTCAAGCAGTTGTCATTGGTCTATCAACCTATCTATGAAACAAGCAGTGATACGGTCGTCGGATTTGAGTCTCTACTTAGATGGAATCACCCTAAGCTAGGATTTATCTCTCCCCAAGACTTTATCCCGATCGCAGAAGAGACCGGTCAGATCATTCCAATAGGTGATTGGGTGGCGAAAGAGTGCTGCAAGATTCTAGAGCGATTGTGGATCTCGCGGCAAGGCAACAATGTACCTCGGTTTAATATTAATGTGTCGGCCAAGCAGTTTGAGTCAGAGCATATCTACCATACGTTAGCGCATTTACTTGAAAGTCAATCTTTTCCTGCCCATCTCATCGGTATTGAGATAACAGAATCTATGCTTCTAGCGGACGAGTGCAACGCCAGCCAACTTCAGCGTATCAAAGATCTCGGTGTAACCCTTTACTTGGATGACTTCGGCACAGGCTACTCTTCACTCTCGGTGCTCAATGATTACCCTGTTGACGTGATCAAAGTCGATCGCAGTTTCGTCAGCCGTATTGCACTTGGTCAGCATAATGCCGATAGCCTTTGTCAGGCGATTATCAACATGGCGCATACCATCGATCTTGAAGTCGTCGCCGAAGGCGTAGAAACCCCAGAGCAACTCGCTTTCTTAACCCAGCATCGTTGTAACTTAATCCAAGGGTACTTGAAATCTAAGCCTCTTACTGTGTGTGGTATAGAAAGAGTCCTTGATAACCAGACAAAAGCGACCGCTTAACCTTGTTCGAAAATTTCGAATATGAATAACGAATTTATATTATTTTTTGTGATTTAATTCACACATATTATTTCTCTCAAGCGCACAAGACGCAGTTTACAAAATTAACTACAGCCAAAAGTTGAGAGGAATTCATGATGAAAACAGTACTAAAAGCAATCGCACTTACCGCCCTAACTTCAACAGTCGTATTTGCAATGCCAGCAAAGGATCAATCAATCCGAATCAAGACTATTGAAAACCAAGCTATTGTCACCGTTACTGAGAGTGGCATGCCAATCAGTGACGTCAAAGTAAAAGTCAAAGGGAACGGAACCAAGTACTTCACTACAGGTGAAAAAGGTACTTTTATGGCGGCAAACTTACTGGATAACGGCCGCACGTTTACCTTCGAAATTATTGATGAGAATGGTGATGTCATTCGCGAGCAGCGTTACCTTCCTTCATTTTAATCTTGGGTAGCCCCAAAAAAACAAAGCCTGAGAACTCACTCCTCAGGCTTTGTTGTTTCTAGGATCTGTTGAGCTAGTCTAAGCGGTCACACTTAGCCGCACAGATAAAATCATTTTGATGCAGCCCTTTAATAGAGTGGCTCCACCAAGTTACAGTCACTTTTCCCCATTCAAGAAGTATCGATGGGTGATGAAATTCCTCTTCAGCTAACTCAGACACTTGGTTGGCAAACGCCCACGCAAGTTTGTAGTTCTTGAATTTGTAGACTTTCTCCAATTGAGGAATACCATCGCGTTCTAACATCTCCCAGCCTTCTAGCTCTGTGAGTAGCAACCTTCTCTCTTCTGCTCCTAACGCCACTGCGCTACTGGTACAAGACTCACAACGTAATTCATCAAGCATGTGTCACTTCCTTTGGTTCAAATAATGGGGGTAATAATCCAGCCTGCATCGCCTGTTTAACATGGAACATCAAATCCATTTTACTTAGTTTGTATAATTGTTGAATGCTATCCAATATAAAGTACTCTGGCTGCATGATATCAATGCGATAAGGTGTTCTTAGAACCGTATGAATATCGAATTCTACTCGCTGCGCTTTGGGATCATCTAACGCATAGAGTGTTTCGCCTGGTGAGGACAATATGCCACCACCATAAATCTTAGTTTGATCGCCTTCTTTAACGAGTCCAAATTCAACTGTGAACCAATATAAGCGCGCCAGATAGACTCGCTCTTTATCGCTAGCATTGCGTCCAAGATCCCCATAGGTCTGAGTAAACTGGGCAAACTCGGGGTTGGTCAACATTGCGCAATGACCAAAGATTTCGTGGAAAAAGTCCGGTTCTTGGAGGTAGTCAAACTCTTTACGAGTTCGCAGGAATGTCGCCACCGGAAATTTCTTATCTGCAAGCAGAGCAAAAAATCGGTCAAAATTGATTAATGCTGGTACAGGTTCCACCTGCCAACCCGTCGATTCCTTTAATACTCGATTGATATCAACAATCTGCGGAGCTCTATCTATTGGCAAATCAAGCAGTTCGAGTCCTGCCAAATACTCTTTACACGCTCTTTGGTTCACCAAATGCAGTTGACGCTCAACCAAATCGCGCCAAACCTCATTCTCTTCTGGGCTCCACTCCACAATCCCGTGCTCATTCACAGGTTTAGAATGATACTGTGCCATACCTAGCTCCGTTAACAAATCCGTTACATTAAGCCTATCGCCATGCTAAGACGGTGACAATTTTCCAAGCCAACTCTATCGCCACCCTTTCCTGTAACATAATTTTTACATTTGACAGCTTTTTGCTTATTTTTCATGGAGCTGAAGTCACCCCACTTGTTTGACTTTGCCTATATTTTCATCAAAGCTTATTTGGATAACGGAGAACAAAAAGACGAGGATGTCATGTCTAACTCAGAGCAGCGCTTCCCTTCCCCGATCTGGGCGCCTAGTCGCGAGCGTATAGAATCATCAAATCTAGATCAGTTCATAAAACACATTAATATTCAGGGAGATGCGATAGAAAACTACTCTGACTTACATCGCTGGTCAGTAGAGTGCAAAAAAGATTTCTGGTTAGAAGTCTGGCAATTTTGCGATGTTATTGGTTACAAAGGCGACTGTATTTTAGGTGAAGGTTTGGCCAAATGGGGAACATTCAGCCCTAGTCGAGACACTATTTGGTTCCCTCAATCGCAACTCAATTATGCAGAAAACCTCCTTGCCTACGCATTCCAAGCTCCTGACGACATCGCCATCTGGTTTAAAAATGAGCGTGGAGATTGCCGAAAACTCTCTTGGCAAGAGTTGTGTGATCAGGTGTCTATTCTTCAACAATGGTTAAAACACAATGGCGTCGAAAAAGGGGACGTCGTTGCTGGGTACTTGCCGCACATGCCAGAAACCGTTATCGCCATGTTAGCGACGACAAGCCTAGGTGCGATATGGACGTCAACCTCCCCTGACTTCGGTGCAGAAAGCGTCATTGAGCGCTTTGGTCAAGTTCAGCCTAAGATCCTGTTTTGCTGCAATGGCTACGACTTCAACGGCAAAACTTTTCATATGGAAGAGAAGAATCGACAAATTGTCGATGCTATGCCGAGTTTAGTGAATACTTGTCAGATTGATTACTTGCAGCAACAACCGAGCAACCAAGGTCTTAACGACTCGTTTTCAGACTGGGAAGCCATTTTGGCTAGTTTCCTACCACGGGGAATGCGCTATCAAAGGATCAGTTTCAATGATCCGCTGTTTGTCCTCTACTCTTCAGGCACTACTGGCAAACCAAAATGTATTGTCCACTCAGTTGGCGGAACAATCCTAAACCACCTCAAAGAACATCAACTTCACTGTGATGTTCAACCTAAAGATCACGTTTTCTACTACACAACCTGTGGTTGGATGATGTGGAACTGGCATGTATCAGCATTGGCTAGTGGTGCTAGTCTAGTCATTTACGACGGCAGCCCTATGTACCCGAACCCAAATGCTTTGTGGCAGCTGTGCGAAGATGCGCAAGCGACCTTGTTTGGCACTTCAGCTAAGTATTTGGAAGCGCTTGAAAAGTCGCAATTTAACCCAAGTAGTCACTATTCGTTGGACTCCCTACGAACCTTGTGTTCAACAGGCTCTGTCTTGCACCCCGAACAGTTTGACTATGTGTATGCCAACATCAAGGTGGATCTTCATTTGGCTTCCATCTCCGGTGGAACGGATATCTGTGGCTGCTTCGTATTAGGCAACCCTATTTCGCCAGTTTATCGTGGAGAGTGTCAGGGTGCTGGGCTAGGCATGGATGTTGCTGTGTTCAATGACTCAGGAAAAGAAGTGATTGCAGAACGAGGTGAACTGGTTTGTCGCAACAGTTTTCCTAATCAACCTTTAGGATTTTGGCACGATGACGGTGAACGCTATCACAGCGCCTACTGGGACAAATATGTAAACACTTGGCATCATGGTGACGATGTTGAAATGACCGCGCGAAATGGCATGATTTTCTATGGACGAAGCGACACCACACTCAACCCAGGCGGGGTGAGAATTGGTACCGCTGAGATTTATCAGAAGGTGAATCAACTTCCTGAAATTCAAGACTCTATCGCTGTAGGACGGCGCGTCGATGGTGATGAAAAGATCGTGCTTTTTGTCCAACTGAACCCTGAACAGACGCTTACTAAGGAGCTCGAAAGCACGATTAAGCAAACGCTGCGGGCACAGTGTTCTCCGCGCCATGTACCTTCAGAAATCTATACATTGACTGAAATACCAAAAACAAAATCGGGCAAACTGGTCGAGCTTGCGGTAAAACAAGTCTTACATGGTGAAGAGATAAAGAACAAAGGCGCTATCGCTAACCCTTGGGTTCTAGATGAAGTCGAGAAGTTCCAAGGTCATCCTGTTGTCTAAACAAAAAGCCCGACGTCATCGTCGGGCTTCTTCAATCTCTTTAAGCTATCAGTTTTAGACCATTATTTTTTAGCCACGGCCATTAGTACCTTTAGCGTTCCATCTGGCGTTTCTATATCGAATGGTGTCGTTACAACAACTTCACTGAAACCAACACTGGATAACACTTGCTGCGCATGCGTGATGGTCATACCGCCGACTTCGTCTTTATCTGACAACCAATCCCAATGGACAAAGTAACTGCCTTCATCGAGCAAACTGAAGACAATATCTACGGTATCAGAGTAGCTTGGTAAAAAGCTGCATACCGACGAGGCAACAACCAAATCAAACTGAGCTCTAAATGCTGGGTGCATTGCGACAAGTCCACGACTGAGGATATCGACTACTGGCTCGACATTGGCAAGCTCTTTCATGTCTAGCTGTTCGATCATCGCTTCCGAGCTGTCTAGCGCGACAATGTCTTTAGCGACTGGCGACATCCGTTGACTCAACAAACCTGTACCACAGCCAAAGTCCAGAATATGCATTCCTTTAAAATCGATAACTTTCTGTAGCGACTCAAACGCCTTATCTGCGTAGTCATTGGTCGCGTTTTCCGCGTCCCAGTTTGCTGCGACATCGTCCCAACTATTAGCCATCATGATCTCCCTGTTACTACATTCACTTGGCACCTCTCAAGAGTACCAAAACTGCATGAAATTCATAGCGTTTCAATGCTGAAAACAGACAATTGCCTAGGATTAATATAATATCGATTTCAAGCTAATCAAATTGAACAAAAGATGAACTTATCTCAAATCGAAGCTTTTTGCACCGTTGCAGATACTGGCTCTGTTTCGGAGGCCGCGCGCCAACTTGAATGCAACCGCACTAAATTAAGTATGGCAATCAAAGCATTGGAAAAAGATCTCGACGTCGAGCTATTCGTCCGCAGCGGTAACAATTTGGTGCTTTCTGAAGCAGGTAAAGCAATTTATAAAGATAGCCAGAATTTGTTGGTGACGGCATCGCGTATAAGGCAGACTTGCGCGCAAGTGTCCGGTGAGTTCAACGCCGAAGTTTGGATCGCCCGTGACGATTCACTGCCCGATGAGTTATGGCATGATCTTTCTCATAGACTCAACAATCACTTTCCTGCCACAACATTCAATATTGTGCTGGCCTCTAGTGGTGACCTTGCCAATCTCGTCGCCACCTCTCAGGTCGATTTTGCTTTCGGCGTCGATTATGAACGCCTCGATGATCCTCTGATAACCTATCAGCCACTCGGAAAAATTCGATTGATGTCAGTGTGCCGAACCAGCAATCCGTTAGCGCAATTACGTCGTGTATCCGATGACGAACTGCGTAACGCGATGCAGGCGGTCATGGTTTATCTCAATGAGAAAGACAACCCTGAACTTCAGCCGTTTTCGTTACGTTATATCGGCTTCTCAAGCTTTGAATATATGCTCAATACGATTCTTGAAGAAGAAGCGTGGGGCGTTCTACCAGAACCTCTGATCCGTAATCTATTACGTAAACAAGAGCTTGCAGTGATTAAGCATACCTATGGTTTAACTCAGGAAGACTACTGCATGTTTACCGCAGCAGGCATGGCCGAGCACCCCGGAATGTCTTGGTTGGCTGACAAGTTAAACGAATATCTGTTTGATTTTTAGCCTGACACACAAACAAACCATCAGTGAGTGTCAAAAATAATGACACCAAATTCTATACCTATCTCATTGAATTATATAGACTAACCAAGAAAGGTTAAAAATACACCATACCTAAAACTCATATAATGTTTGTTAAATGCGCTAGTTTTGAGAACACTGTAAGTGTAGATAAACAAGAGATGACATTATGTGTGCTAGGACAAGCTTAAACGAAAAACGAATACTCACCTTCTCAGCGTTGCTCGCATCGGGCTTTGCTGGCGCAGGTCTAGTACTCGGTTTGCTTGTAGGCTCACTGGTTATTGTGTTTGACGGTGTTTATTCATTGGTCAGTCTGCTGTTAACTTTATTGTCGCTGGCTGTCTCGCGCTTTATTGAGCGCCCTTCGAAGCGTCAATTCCCATTTGGTAAAGCAGTGCTAGAGCCCGTTGTCATTGCTGTAAAAGGCAGTGTCATCCTCGCGATTGTCAGCGTTTCTCTTTACTCAGCAGTGACGGCTATGTTTACTGGCGGTCGTGAGGTTGACGCGGGCATTGCGACTCTGTTTGGCGTCGTGAACGTATTAGGTTGTGGCTATGCTTGGTGGTATATCGCCAACAAATCAAAACGCTTTTCTTCTGGGCTTATTGAAGCAGAAAGCAAACAGTGGCAAATGGATACCCTATTAAGTGTCGCTGTCACGTTAGGCTTTGTAACCGCTTGGTTAGTCTCCATTTCGCCATTTGCACAGTATGCCGTTTATGCCGACCCAATGATGATGATTCTTATGTCTTTTTACTTCATCAAGGTGCCGTTTGATATGTTGATGGGCGCACTGCGTGAGCTGCTAATGATGAAACCTGACGAAGCCATTTGTAACGCGGTAGACAAAGAAGTCTCTGCATTAGATAAACAAGTGTCTCAGCAACTAAAAGTAGCGGCCGTCACTAAGGTCGGCCGCGAGCTGAGGGTCAATCTTGACGTTCATTCAAAAGGTCAACAAGTTGAAGTGGCGGAACTGGATAAAACCCGCCGAGTGTTAAAAGATAAACTGTCGAAGCTTTCGTTAGACCTGAATCTAACCATGAATATTGCGAGCTAATTAATACCAACCAGAATAAATATCTAGTTATCCCGGTTGGTATTAACAACTGTTTCGCGTTACAAGTGCAGCACGCCTGAAATAGTGGTACGAGCGGTACCGCTTAACTTCACTCGCTGGCCTTCTATCTCTATACCAATATACCCACCCCGAGGGGAGGCTTGGTAAGCATTAAAGCTATTTTTTCCTAACACCTGTTGCCAATAGGCAGCTAAAGCGCAATGAGCAGACCCTGTAACGGGATCTTCGTTGACGCCTACCCAAGGTGCAAAGTACCGAGATACAAAATCAATCTCTGCATCATTGCTTAGAGCGGTGACAATCACTCCACGACCTTGCAGTTGCTTCATCGCATCAAAATTCGGATTCAATTGCTCCAGTATTTGTAAATCAGGTACGTGTATCAGTACTTTTTCACCAAATTGCCTTGTTGCGCTCACTTGACTTGGGCTCAATCCTAAAGCTTCAAATAGCAACGAGTAGTCAGCTTCACTGCGGGTCAATGTAGCAATTGGGAAATCAAGTTCGATACTATTGTGATTAAGTTTGGCCGTTAGTTGCCCTGATAGTGTATTAAAGTTAACGCTCTCCTTTATTTTGAGTGCTTCCTTTTGCGCGAGGATATGGGCAACGGCCAGGGTACCGTGACCGCATAGTGCTACCTCTACTTTGGGCGTAAACCATCTCAGTTGCATGTTGCTCAATGTGAGAAACGCTGTCTCTGAGACGGCCATTTCTTCAGCAATCGAATACATCACCGATTCTTCGAGCGGCTCTTGAGTAATACAAACGCCAGCAGGATTCCCTCGAAAAGGCTCGGAGGTAAATGAGTCAACTTGATAGATTTCTAGTTCCATAGCGAATTTTTCAACGTAAATAGGGGCTCGATTACTTAGCTACATCTAGCCATTGACCGCCCGTTAAACTGTCAAGATCTGCAGCCTTTAGTCTAAATACCGTATTCGGCGTTCCGGCTGCTGCCCAAATCTCACCGTATTGCTTCAAATCCTGGTCGAGCAGGGTTTGGACTTTTGCGGAGTGGGCGACGGGAGGCACACCGCCAATCGCATATCCAACTTTCTCTCGGACAAATGCCGCGTTGGCCTTCTCAAGTGGGATACCCGTTTGCTGTTTAATTTTGTCTGCACAAACCATATTGGTGCCTGAAGCAACAATCAGTACGGCCTCGCCCGTTTGACCATTTTTAAAAATAAGCGATTTGGCGATTTGAGCGACACCACAGCCAATAGCATCAGCCGCCTCTACTGCAGTGCGAGTTGAGGCAGGCATTTGCTGAATCACGAAATCATGGCCACGACTTGATAAAAAGTCCTGAACTTTGATGGATGAAGCTTTCAGTTCCGTTGACATAGTATTCCCTCTTATTTTTCGTTCTTATAACTGTATGTATAACCTCAACATATCCTTATGTTGAATGCCAAACTCAAAAATAGCTTCAGCGTAGTTATCTACAAAGTGATCTTTAACCACGCTATCGACTCTAAAACCTAGCCTTTGATAATAAGTCAGTTGATAACCAAACGTTCCCGTCCCTAACTCGACTCGCTTAACACCTTTATTGCTTAGCTCAGCGAGCGCATACCTAAGTAGCTTCGAACCGATACCTTTCTGCTGATAAACAGGTAGCACTGAGACATTAAATACTTCGGCAAGTGTGTCATTTAAAGGCTTTACTGCACACACAGCCACTATTCGCTCGTTGTCTAGCGCTACAAAGCACCAAGAGTCACTGAGATACGTTGCGATACTTTGCTCGCTGGGGTCAGCTTCAAGCAACAACGCCATCGGTACCTTATTTGGCAAACTTTCTTTAAAGATCATGGTTTAGTAAATCATGTTTTCAATTCACTTGACTGTCTTTGTCAGGATGAAGGTGTCTTTTGTTACTCAAAATTTCGTCTTCAGTTCTGGATTTTCAGCCAATACATTGGTCATCGGCAAGAAAAGTGGTTTCGGAAGTGAATCCAATGCAAACCACTTCCATTGCTTACATTTGTTCGGCTCCATAATTTTTGCCTCTCCGACTTCGCACTCCGCGACTACGAATAACGTAATGTAGTGCTTATCTTCTTGTTCAAATACGTCGTTGGTAAACCCAAGCTTACTAACTGCAGACACTTGTAATCCAGTTTCCTCAAAGACTTCACGCTGAGCACACTCTTCAATAGACTCGCCAAATTCTAGGTGCCCGCCAGGTGTTGCCCAAGTATGAGCGCCATGAGCACCAATTCTCTCCCCCAGAAGGATTTGACTGTCTCGCTTGATTACAACCGCGACACCGACACGTACTTGTTTGTTCATCGTTAACCACTTCACTTAGCTGTATGTTTGAGCTTGATATAGAGCGCTTGTCGATATTATACCGACTCACCAAACGCATACTTACGTTTTATCTCCACAACTTCAACAACATAAGACGAATACCATTTCTCTCGCCCCAAGTTTTGAGCGATGGAGTGTTGGCTATCTAAGTGCCATTTTCGAATGTCTTCTTCATTTTCCCAATAAGAGATCGCTATCTCCTGAGAACCTTCTGTTACCGCGATGAAGTCTCGACAGTTGTATTTTTCAAAGGCAAGGTTACGCATAAGTGCGACCATCTCAGAATAGTGAGCATCTTGGTACCCCGTTTTCGCTTTAAAAATAACTGCGTACATTACATCCTCCATGATGCCTAGCGAATTTTCCCTTAATGAAGCTCAATGCGGCTACTTAAGCTTTTCAACTATCAAATAAGTATGGAGCTCTGGGTATTGGTCAAATTCGAGATGTCGAACCATACAGCCCTGCTCAATAAACAAACTTAAAAATCCATTGGTTCCGAGTGACGAGTAATAGACTTCAGGCCCCATAAAGCTGTTGGTGTGAAAGCCCTCTTCAGTCGTTCCGCCAAAGGAGAAGATGAAGATACCGCCAATATTGAGACTATCGACAATCTTGGTCATAACTTGGCGCTGCTGATCTAAAGGAATATGCCAAATACTGTCCCAAGCGGTAATGAAATCGTATTTTTCAGCAAATTCGTACTGACAGACATCTGCATTGATAAACTCAACCTGTGGGTGTTTCTCTTTGGCTAGCGCCAGCATCTCACTTGAGACGTCCATGCCTGAAGGTGTGAACCCTTCTCTAGACAGCAAATCAATAAATCGCCCAGTGCAACCACAACCAATATCAAGTGCTTTTCCGCGTTTCTCCGTAAATGAGACGGCGCGCTTGTGTTGATCAATACCATTCTCTAAGTTAAAACTTTCACCTTGCCAAATGTGAGTAATTTGGTCGTATGCCTTGCCTATTTGTTCTGGCTTCATATCAGTCTCTATCTTTCCCTTCGTTCGTCGTGGCGCCCAGTACAGGTTTGCTTGGTCTATTTAGTTAAGCTCTAACTGCCAATAACCCACGGAGATATGTTGATCAAACTTGAATCCTATGTTGGCAAACTCTCCAACCTTTCTAAACCCCATTTTCTCATGTAGTGCCACACTCGACGGATTTGGAAGTGCAATCGTTCCTATCGCATTCTTAATGCCCAGTTCGCGTAATTGGGCAATAAGGGCCCTATAGAGCTTTTGCCCCGCCCCTTTGCCTTTCGCATCACTAGATAGATAAATAGATGGTTCAACCGTATAGCGATAAGCACTGCGAGGTTTCCATTTTGCCGCATAGGCATATCCAAGGGGCTGTCCATCTGCTTCAAGCACAATCCATGGAAGCCCTGCGGTGAGAACAGAGTCAATCCTCACCTTCATTTCCTCAATAGAAATAGGCTCTTCCTCGAATGAGATTGCGGTAGTCGCGATGTAGTGATTATAAATATCTACAATCCATTGAGCGTCTGAGAGCTCTACTTGCCTTAGTTCCATTTGTCCTCCTTGACCTTCAGCGCACATTTCATCCTACACTCGATTTCGCCAAGAGATAAGCCTAAGATTCAATTTCAAAAGCAGGACAAGGTGTCCCTTGATGATATTTGAGTTGCCAGTTACATTCAGTAAATGCCCAAATCGATGACCGTTTGGCGTAACTGCTACTTTCACCATCAGCAGAGATCAACGCGGATTTATATAAAACAAGCTGTACGGAGGGTTCAAGTTGGATACATTCATAATCCTGAGAATGGATAACGACTTGAGAAGCTTCTTCACCGTCCATCATTTCAGTGATCGTCTCAAAATCAAAACTAGTACCCGATTTCCCTACTTCACGAAATGTCGGGTGGATTAGTCGTTCTCTTTCAGCTTTGTCTTTCCTAACTGAAAACTGATGTAGCGCTTTTTCTTGTTCAATCAGAATATCCATTTCCTATCACCTCGTTCGGCTACTTTACTTTTGACCAATGTGATTAGAGAGCATCACAAGAAGCTTGAAGATGTTGTGTAATCGAACCCCTAATCGTAGTGGCTTAGCATTATCTTTAATCTTGATGGCAGCTTTAATTGCAGAGATCTTGGCGTAAATGCTTTCAATCACTTGCTGAGTCTCCCACCCATGGTAGCGCTCAAGCTGTTTGATCCCTTTAGTGCTAGCTGCATCTATTTTGGAGCGACTGAGTGAGTTAAAGTTAAACCCTTGCTGCAATGCGTTTCGATAGGCTGATTCTTTAATTTGTGGAATGAGTTGTTCATACCCCGAGCGCGTCTCTACGTACAAACGAATGAGCTCGATGTTTTCTTGCAGTTCAACTGCAACCGTTCTTTTAAGCCCACGATTACCTGCAATCCATTTGTACAACGAGCTCGCGACTTTCTCTGCACTACTCGCCGCTTCAAATGCTTCCTTTGCTTGCATACTACCCTCACTGTTCAACTAGCCTATTGTCATAGATGCATAATAGGGTGAATGCAAAATATTAAGTGATTTCAGTAGGTTTGCAATAGGTGGAGTGACGATGAACGAGTGGTTAATCGTATTTGAGTGGATAATTGAGCAAGGATCAAAATCTAGATACAAAAAAGGAGAGCCGAAGCTCTCCTTTTCTTAATCCTAAAAACTAACTCTAATTAAAGAGCAGCTTTCGCTTTTTCAACTAGAACTGCGAATGCAGCTTTGTCGAATACCGCGATGTCAGCAAGGATCTTACGGTCGATCTCGATAGATGCTTTCTTAAGACCGTTGATGAAACGGCTGTAAGATAGACCATTCTGACGAGATGCAGCGTTGATACGTGCAATCCATAGTTGACGGAATTGACGTTTCTTGTTGCGACGGTCACGGTAAGCGTATTGACCAGCTTTAGTAACTGCTTGGAAAGCTACGCGGTAAACACGTGAACGTGCACCGTAGTAACCTTTAGCTTGTTTTAGAACTTTCTTATGACGTGCACGAGCTTGTACACCACGTTTTACGCGAGGCATTATGCTTCTCCTAAACTAAACGATTAATAAACTAAAAAGAATTATGCGTATGGTAGCATACGAGCAACTGCAGCCACTTCACACTTAGGAAGGATTGCATTTGGACGAAGCTGACGCTTGTTCTTAGTAGTACGCTTAGTCAGGATGTGACGTTTAGTAGCGTGCTTAAACTTAATACCACCAGCAGTTTTCTTAAAACGCTTAGCAGCACCTTTGTTGGTTTTCATCTTAGGCATGATGAATAACTCCGCATTGTTGAGTTGTTTTAAACAATAGTAATTAGGGCGAACAAAACCCAGCCACCTTACGGAAGCTGAGTTTTCTTACTTGCAAAGCCGTTAATTACTTCTTTTTAGGGGCAAGAACCATGATCATCTGACGACCTTCGATCTTCTTAGGGAAAGATTCCACTACTGCTAAATCAACAGTGTCTTCCTTAAGACGATTTAGAACGTCAACACCGATCTCTTGGTGTGCCATTTCTCGGCCACGGAAGCGAATTGTTACCTTCACTTTGTTGCCTTCTTCAAGGAAACGCGTCAGGTTGCGTAGTTTTACCTGATAGTCTCCAATATCAGTTCCAGGACGGAATTTTACTTCCTTAATCTGGACCTGTTTTTGCTTTTTCTTCTGCTCTTTAGCAGATTTGCTCTTCTCAAAGAGGAATTTACCGTAGTCCATTACACGACATACTGGTGGCTCAGCGTTTGGACTGATTTCTACCAGATCCATACCAGCTTCTTCAGCTGCTGCTACTGCTTCTTGGATAGAAACAACACCAACTGATTCACCATCAGCGCCAGTTAAACGAACTTCACGAACGCCACGAATTTCACCGTTTAAACGATGAGCATTTTGTTTGGCCGGTACTTGGCCGCGTCTTCCGCCTTTAATAGTTTATTCCTCCAGATTGAGCTTACGGCTTGAGATCTCGTCTTGGATGTATGAGATAAAGTCATCCACTTTAAACTTGCCAAGATCTTTGCCTTTACGAGTACGTACTGCGATTTCGCCAGCTTCCATTTCTTGGTCGCCACAAACAAGCATATACGGTACACGCTTCAAAGTATGTTCGCGGATTTTAAAGCCTATCTTCTCATTTCTCAAGTCCGCTTTAGCTCTAATTCCACATTTTTGTAGTTTTTGTGCCACTTCCTGAACATAATCTGACTGCTTATCAGTAATATTCATGATTACAGCCTGCTCTGGCGATAACCAAGTTGGGAAGAAGCCGTAGTATTCTTCAATCAAAATACCGATGAAACGCTCTAGTGAACCAAGAATAGCACGGTGAATCATAACTGGCACTTGGCGCTCGTTATTTTCATCCACGTAAGTGGCTCCTAGACGACCCGGTAGGTTGAAGTCTAGCTGAACTGTACCACACTGCCATGCACGATCTAGACAATCGTAAAGCGTAAATTCAATCTTAGGACCGTAGAACGCGCCTTCGCCTTCTTGAATCTCGTATGGAATATCCATTGATTCTAGAGATAGCTTAAGTGCTTCTTCAGATTGATCCCAGATCTCATCTGAACCTACACGCTTTTCTGGGCGAGTAGATAGCTTAACCACGATGTTAGAGAAGCCGAAAGTTTGGTAGGTATCGTAAACCATCTTGATACAACCCGTAACTTCGTCTTGGATTTGGCTTTCAGTACAGAAGATGTGTGCATCGTCCTGTGTGAAGCCACGTACACGCATAATGCCGTGTAGCGCGCCCGATGGCTCGTTACGGTGACAAGAGCCAAACTCTGCCATACGTAGCGGTAGATCACGGTAAGATTTAAGACCTTGGTTAAAGATCTGTACGTGACCTGGACAGTTCATCGGTTTAATCGCGTATTCACGGTTCTCAGAAGAAGTTGTGAACATCGCATCTGCGTATTTATCCCAGTGACCAGAGCGCTCCCAAAGAACACGATCCATCATTAATGGACCTTTTACTTCTTGGTAATCGTACTCTGTTAGCTTTTGACGTACGAACACTTCTAAGTCACGGAAGATAGACCAACCATTATGATGCCAGAACACCATACCCGGTGCTTCTTGCTGCATGTGGAACAGATCTAACTGTTTACCGATTTTACGGTGGTCACGCTTCGCTGCTTCTTCTAAGCGAGTAAGGTGCGCTTTAAGCGCTTTTTTGTCATGGAAAGCAGTACCGTAGATACGTTGTAGCATCTTGTTGTCACTGTTACCACGCCAGTATGCACCTGCTACGTTCAGTAGCGTGAAGTGCTGACAGAAACCCATATGTGGTACGTGTGGACCACGACACATATCGATGTATTCTTCATGATGGTAAAGACCAGGACGATCATCACGAGAAACGTTCTCGTCTAGGATTTCCATCTTGTATGTTTCACCGCGAGCTTCAAATGCATCGCGAGCTTCCTGCCAGCTAACCTTTTTCTTGATGACTTGGTATTTGGTCTTAGCAAGCTCTTTCATACGCTTTTCAATCTTTTCTAGATCTTCTTGCGTTAGAGAGTGCTCAAGGTCGATATCGTAGTAGAAACCACTATCGATAGTCGGACCAATCGCCATTTTCGCTTCAGGGAAAAGCTGCTTGATCGCGTGACCAAGTAGGTGAGCACAAGAGTGGCGAACGATTTCTAGACCATCTACTTCATCTTTAACTGTGATGATTTCTAGGCTTGCATCTTGTTCGATAAGATCACAAGCATCAACACGGTTACCATCTACACGACCAGCGATGGTTGCTTTCGCAAGACCAGGACCGATAGATTGTGCGACATCAAGAGTAGAAACAGGGTTGTCAAATTGACGCTGACTGCCGTCAGGAAGAGTAATAATAGGCATTTAACTGTCCTTTACAGTGGTGTTGCACACCAAGCAACACATGCAATTTAAAACGTGTCTTTAACTTAGAATTCAAGGAGTAAAGACGAGAGTTCTTTTCCTTTTTCTGCGCAAATACGGATGCACAACTCAGGAACGAACGCGTATTGTAACGAATTAATGTGAAATAACAATCGAAGTCACAGAATTGATTAAGAAAAGTTCAAAAATCGTTCAGGTTAACCAGTAATTAAGCACGGTTCGCGCCTCATCAATCACATCGCTAGCGAGCATACCGACCTGCCCTTCACGCATTGCGATTTGGTCAGCGGCAACACTATGTAGTAGTACGCCGAACTTGGCAGCATTAGATAATGTCAATCCCTGCGCGATCAAGGCTGCAAGAATTCCGGTTAGGACATCTCCCATACCGCCAGTTGCCATTCCTGCATTTCCTGCCTGACAAACTGAGATCTCGTCTCCGTCGAATATTAAGGTTCCCGCGCCTTTCAAGACGATGATACCACCGTATTTCTTATGCAAGTTTCTTACTGCTTGAAAGCGGTCTTGTTCGATGTCAGTGACACTGCAGCCCAGAAGACGCGCCGCTTCACCTGGGTGGGGAGTGAGAATTCGCAAACTATCGGCATTGGGTTGCCGCGCCAAGAGATTAAGGCCGTCCGCATCGATAACTTTTGGTTTTTCTACTCGACTAGCTGCTAAGAACATATCTTGTGCCCAGCTGTCAATTCCAAGCCCCGGCCCCATAGCAATGACATCAGCAAAATCTAACCCACCCTTCAGGGCATCAGCTTCGCCGCCCCACCCCAACGTCATTACCTCTGGGCAGGCAACCTGCAGTGGCAACGCCGAATGGGGGTGACATAACGTACGTATCAGACCAGCACCACTTCGCGCTCCCGCGGTCGCACATAGACGAATCGCGCCCGCATAGCCTTGATTCCCACCCAAGCATAGTAAACGTCCATTGTGCCCTTTGTGAGCTGTCGCGATACGGGGCGGCATCGCTAAGCGAAATTGGCCCGCATCGATAAATCGGCTACTGGCTTCTACGCACTGCCTGAATTCACTCTCAACACCCAGGCCCGCAAAGTGAAGCTTACCTGTGTACGCTCTCGCCTGCCCGGTTGTTAAACCCTGTTTTACGCCAATAAACGCTACCGTGTGTTTTGCAATGATCGCATTTCCCAAGATTTGACCACTGTCGGTACACAAACCGGAAGGAGTATCTATCGCGACAACCGGAACTTGGCTTTCATTGACCTTTGCGATGAGATCTTGAAGGGGCTTCCTGACTTCTCCCGTAAGACCAGTGCCCAATAGTCCATCAATCAACACATCCGCGCTGCTTTTCGACCAATCCAACGAGTCGAACAATTGAATCTCTCCGCCGCACTCCCTCCACTCTTGTTTGGCTTTAGCCGCATCACCAGATATTTTGGTCTCATCACCGAATAAATAGAGAGAAACCTCTAATCCATCTGACTTGGCAAGTTTGGCGACGACAAAGCCATCTCCGCCGTTGTTTCCTGTTCCTGCCATTATCACAATACGCTTTGCACGAGGAAACTCATCTCTCATCAGTTGATAAGTTGCCAGCCCAGCTCGAAGCATTAACGTATACATCTCAACGCCAGCGAGCTTAGCTGCTTGCTGTTCACCGTGTTTAACTTGCTGGCCTGTATACAGTTCTAGAGGAAGTGTTGAGTTCATAAATTCGACGAGGTATTGGAAGATCTTTAAAGCATATACAACAACGCCAAGGAAATCCTTGGCGTTGATTACAGATTATTGCTTTTTGGAGACAAGCGCTTCGGCCGTCGCATCTTGTATAGATAGAAACAAAGAACGAATCTCACCCGTCGGTGTACGCATCGGGTTAAGCGTAATGTTCTGATACATAAAGTCTGCTTGTTGAGTCACAGGACGAACATTTCGGCACTTAAACAAGTATGGACGCTGCTGCCAAGTGATAAAGCTACGACAGCCTAAATCATAAACGGGTTTGGTTTTTAGCTTAAACCAATCTTGAGGAATTTCAGGAAACAGCTCAAACAGAGACTTACCAATCGCATCGTGCGCTTGTATGCCACTGTGATGAGTCATAAACCCATTCCACACTTGAACATTATGATCAGTATCGAGAACCACTAAGCCCAAGTCTACATTTTGCACCATATCCACCATCCAGTGGAACTGCTCAAATTCAGCTGGAAGAGATAACATTAGAAGTCCTCCATTAGGTACGAAAGCTTGTTGTCTAGAAGTGGTAACGATTCATCGACAAACATAAACAGTAAATCACAACGTATCGACGTTCCATCAATGTTGTAGCTCACTTCAAACGTCATCGTTTTCTTAAACACACCGGTCGTTGAAGAAATCACAGAATCAATAGAGATGTGCTGGCCTAACAACACTGGAGAACTTTGGAAGAAGCGCACCTCAGCTTGCTTACCCAAACCATTCAAGAAGGAACCGACCAAAATGTTAGAAACGTCCATTAACAGTTCAAGCTCTTCTAACTCTTCACTATCGGCAGGGACTTTCATTAGTTTTTTAAGGTCGCTGACACTTGAATCACTTAATAGTACCAGCGCTTCACCTGCTATACCTTCCCCACTGAACCCTTGGCACACCCCTGAGACTTGATCGTTTTCCGCTAGATCTCTAAGGGCCATGTGAAGTTCACTGACTTCTAGTATATTTACGTTTGGTAAGGGTAAATGGACAAACACATCAAAGTGTCTTGCCAAGGCGTCAGCCGCTTGACCGATAGATACGTTAGCCACTTCCATATAGATATCGCGGCGGCGAAGTATCGGTAGTTCGACAGAAACAGGCGTGATAATTCTCGGTTGAGTTGGCGGTTCAACTAGCTCTTTAAGCACCTGATTAAGAGCATCTTTATCAATTGGCTTCTGGATAAACGCCTTTGCACCTAGCGTCATCACCCTTTCTTTGGCCTTAGGTTGAATATCGCCTGATACAACCACCACAGGTATATCAATACCTCGATTGCCAATTTCTTCTAATGTGCCAAAACCATCCAACTCTGGCATGGTTAAATCCAAGAACATCAACTTGAATTCATTTTGTTCTAGCTGCTCTAAAGCATCCAATCCATGGACTGCAAAGGTAATATCAGCATTTAGCGAAGCAGGCAGTGAGCGAGCCATTTGCTTTCTCGCCAAAGCGGAGTCATCGCATATAAGTACCGGATAAGACATGCGTACACCTACTCCTATTTATGTAGTTTATTATTTGAGTGTAACAGAAGGTTTGCACACCCGGTACGCTAGGCGGCAAATTTCTTTGAGTAAACAGTAGGTAAGACCACTAGACCAATATTAGGCTTACTCTTCGCCACTCGCTTTTTGATTAAATGAGTCCTCGTCAAATCCTTCATCGCGAAACGTTGACGCAACCTCTCTAAATTTTTCTTCTATTGCTAAGAAGGTATCGACCATCAAGGGTTCGAAATGGCTACCTGAGCCATCAGCAATAATTCCTACCGCTTTCTCATGGGAAAAAGCCGGTTTATATACGCGCTCTGAAATTAGCGCATCATAGACATCAGCAACCGCCATAAGCCGCGCACTCAAAGGAATATCGTAGCCTGACAAACCTTCCGGATAACCGCTACCATCCCACTTTTCTTGGTGACTGTAGGCAATCTCTTTTGCCGTTTGAAGAAAATCACATTTAAAGTCAATAGAGTCCTCAACCGTCAATAGCACTGCTCGACCAAGCGTGGTGTGGAACTTCATCAAATGAAACTCTTCGTCGGTCAATTTACCCGGCTTCAATAGTACACTATCAGGAATACCGACTTTGCCAATGTCATGCAGAGGTGCTGACTTGTAGAGCAGTTCTATTGAGCTCGGACTCAACTCTTCCGTGTAGTGACCATTAATCAGGAGCTCTTCAGCAAGCAGTTTGACGTAGTTTTGCGTGCGACGTATATGGTTTCCTGTTTCGTTGTCTCGTGTTTCCGCCAATGATGCCATCGCGCCTATTGTCGCGTCTTGCAGCATTTCTAACTCTCGAGTACGCTTTTTCACGCGTTGTTCCAAGCTTTCGTTTTGCTCAGACAGCTCTTCCATCGTGAAACGTAGCTTAAGGTGAGTATTGATACGTGATAGCAAGGTCGGTGGGCTGATCGGCTTCAGGATATAATCGACCGCTCCAACTTCAAAGCCACGTTGCTCATCTTCAATCTGAGTTTTAGCGGTGAGAAAGATAACTGGAATGTGCTGGGTATTCGGATTGGCTTTGAGCCTCTCACAGACTTCATAACCATCCATCTCAGGCATCATGATATCTAAAAGGACAATGTCAGGGGATTGATTTTCGCAAATAGCCAGAGCTTGCTGGCCACTCGTTGCCACAATGACTTTGTGATGCGGTTTAAGCAGGCTGCTTAATAACACCCGATTTTCTGCGTTGTCGTCGACAACAAGCACACTCGATACCGAATCAGCCACTTGACTCTCCAAACACTTTATCAATATCTAATGGATAGATACTGATCGCCTTTCTCAATGCCTGACTTGCCGCTAGAAAGTCACAATCGTGAATATTCCGACAGCAGGCTTCGAAGTTCTCCGACTCTAGTAAAGTATTGAGTCGTATGTAGTGCTCGTCAAGAAAGTCGATAGCACTAGAGTCAAATTCATTAAGTAACATATCGAGCCGAGCTATCAGCGCGACACTCTCGTCATCTAAGCTCTCTTTAACTTCAGCGGGATAAGGTCGGCCTAGCCCTTTGCAAACTGCTATAAAAAACGGCTCTAAATGTGCTTCAAGTTCCTCAATTAAGCTTTCAAACTCTTGATTGGTCCCTTCTTCACCCAGTTGTGACTCTAATCGTGCGGCGATATCAGATAATCGTGTTGCCCCTAGATTCCCAGCAGAACCTTTAAGCGTATGTATTAACAGTTTCGCGTGGGGATAATCTTGTTTCTCAAGCGATATGTTTAGACGCTTGCAGAAATCATGTTCTTTATCAACTAGCTGAGAGAGCAATCTTTGATAGAGCACTTCGTTACCTGCAACACGCATTAACCCACTTTTAGCGTCAAGCAACTCAATATCATGAATCGAGTAGCTAGTATCAACAGCACTCTCATTCTCTTGCTCCGATACAGCAAACTGTTGCCTCGAATCTTTAAGATCGAGCTTATCGACACAGCACCTCTTTATCGTCGAATAAAGCGCGTCTGGATCAATCGGTTTAGATACATGCTCGTTCATACCCAAACTTAAACACCTTTCCCTCTCTTCAATCATCGCATGCGCCGTCATGGCAACCAGTGGAATGTCATCGTACAACTCATTGGATCGAATTCTTCGACTAGCCTCGTAACCATCCATAACAGGCATCTGTAGATCCATAAAAATTATGTCAAAGGCATCCCTGTCTTTTTCTAAGATTTCTAACGCTTCTAAGCCGTTGTTGGCCACCGTCACATGAATCGCTTTGTCTTCCATCAGCTCAACCGCAATTTGCTGATTGATCTCATTATCCTCTACGAGCAGTGCGCGCAACCCGTTAAACATACCACCGTCTTTTTCTGCTTTTGATTTATGGCGGGAACTCGACGATGAACCTTGGGGCGCGAATAGGTCCATCAATAGATCAAACAGAAATGACTGTCCTATCGGTTTCGCCAGGAATCCTGCAATATCTAAATCGTCTAGTTCATTGGAGATGTCATCTTTGTCATAAGCAGTAACAATGACCATTTGGGGTTGATGCTGCGGTTTGATTTGTTGGCGGATCAGCTTTGTTGCCTCAATACCACTCATTTCAGGCATCTTCCAATCCATGAACACTAGGTTATAAGGCTCTCCAGCCGCTGAGGCGCGTTCAAGCTCTTGCAGTGCTTTTTGTCCGCTGTTGACCATAGCTGGCTTATTAGGCAAGACATCCAGTAAATCTTCCATAATGAGTAGCGCATGTTCATTATCATCTACAGCTAAAGCTTTTACTGATTGGAGCGTATCTGGAACCACCAAACATTTATCTTGATTGGCTTCTTCAAATCCAACGAGGACGCAAAATGAAAAACAGCTGCCTTGATTAGGCGTACTATCAACTCGAATTTCACCATTCATAAGCTCGACCAGTCTTCTGCATATTGATAGTCCCAACCCTGTACCTCCATAACGCCGGGTAGTAGAACCATCTGCCTGAGTAAATGCATTGAATAACTTGTCAGCTTGCTCCTTTGACATTCCAATTCCGGTATCCTGAACGTCTAAGCATAAGTAAATCTGACCATCCGACTCAGGGCGGACATTGACCGACACCGCTATCTCGCCCTGCTCTGTAAACTTAACCGCGTTGTTCACCAAGTTAATGATAATTTGCCCCAAGCGAAGCGGGTCGCCTTTAATCACTTTCGGTACATCTTTTGAGACTTTAAACAGAAGCTCTAGGCCTTTTTCAAACGCTTTTTGACCCGTCACCATAGAAACATTGTGCAAAACATCATCGAGATAAAAGTCGATCTCTTCAATGGTAAGTTTGCCAGCTTCTATTTTGCTGAAGTCGAGAATATCGTTGATGATACCGAGCAGTAGAGAAGCTGAATTGTGGATCTTAGACAAATAGTCGTGTTGTTTGGGTGAAAGGTCTGTTTTCAACGCAAGGTGAGACATACCAATGATCGCGTTCATAGGCGTGCGAATTTCGTGGCTCATGTTGGCTAAGAACATGGACTTTACTTCAACCGCTTCCTCTGCTTTCGCACGAGCCTTCGTAAGCTCATCTTCGACTAACTTCCTCGAAGTCACATCACGCAAAAACATGGCTGCACAACACTGGTCATCAAACCAAAAAATGCTAATCCCAAGATCTATTGGAATCATTCTTCCATCTTTGGTGAACGTTTCAACTTCAAAGAAACCGCCACTGACCTTATCTTGATCATCAATAGAAAGCTCACCACTCAAGATTTCTTCTAGGTCTTTTGGCAACTCGACTTTGAGTAATTCACATAAGTTCTTGCCGGTGACTTCCTGGGAAGTAAAGCCATAAGTCTCCTGCGCCGTCTTATTCCACATGACAATTTTCTGGTACGCATCAATAATAACGACGCTCGATGGAGCCCCATCAATAATAGTACTCGACAAGGCCTCAGAGGCTTTCAGATCTTTCGTTCGACGCTCAATTTCCGCTTCTAAACCTTGTTGGTGCTCTGCTAAAGCCAAGTTTTTTTGTTGCAACTCTTCTAGCAACTCATCCCGTGATTTTTCTCCTAGTATGCTTGCTATAGCGGTACGTTGCTGGGTAGTAAGCGCTGTACCTAACCGGATTCGCCAAATTAAACTCTGTTTGGAGACCTGAACATCCAGTATTGGAATCGCTAAATGGGGAATAGGTGTGGTAAGTTCAGGACAGCGCCATTCAAACATCAGCATTTCATCATCCAATGCCGCTATCAATTGAATTTTGTCTGTAAGTGTAAAGAGATACCGAGGGATTTCACTGCCAAGCATTAGGAATTGGTCACGTTCGATGTGTTGGTAACCAATGACATCCAATATTGAAACAATTTTTCTGCGCAATGCAATTCTAGACACATCACTATTGGCAACAGTTAGGTGATATTGGTTAGTCATGAGAGAACCTCACAACTATTGCGGTTGCATCATCAAAGGGCTTACTGAAAGACTCAATAAAATAAGAGGAGATGTAATCCAAAGCTTTGCCATTGGCATGCTCTAACTCAGACTGAGAAATGTTTTCTTTGACACCATCTGTCGTCAAGAGAAAGGTGGAGTCGTTAGTAAATTCGAATTCAAAATGCCTTAGATTCGGTAAGGTCTCACCCACGATCCCCGCTTGAGCATGGAAACTCGTTCCTTTATCTCCAAGCCGACGAACAAGAGTGTTTCCCACACCTAAACCATAGCCTTTTAACTTGGTTGAATCGAAAAAAACTATGGTCATGGCTGCACCTAAAGTTCCGGCTAAGAATTGATGGGCTTGACGCATTGTCCAATCAATATCAGCGCTGCCACTAGCATCAAGAAACTGTTCTAATTGTCGGGCTAACTGAGCGGCTTTTACTCCATGACCTAAAACATCAATAATTGTGACCAGTAGCCCGTTGTCTAGCTTACAGATATGAAAGCCATCTCCGGCTTCCGGTTCATCTCGATATGGGACGCACTTGACGCTGTATTGGAACCCCATATTAGTTCTTCCACTTGGTAATAGTGACAATTGTCCCTATTTCAGGTGAAGACTGAATATCAAAGTCATCCATCATTCTCACTACACCAGGAAGCCCAAGCCCCAAAGATTGCCCGGTCGAATAATTGTCTTTCAACGCACTTGTCAAATCGCTAATTCCATCCCCGGAATCTGAGGCGATAATCTTCAAGCCAATATTTAGCGAAGTTTCAACTTGGTGAATAGATACCTCACCTTCTCCCGCATATTTCACAATATTAGTGGCAAGTTCAGATACCGACGTAGCTAACTCACTTACAAAAGCAGCGCTGTACCCAAGCTGCTGAGCTATAGTGTACACAGCCAATACAACACTCATGACATCTGACTCTGACGTAACATGATGCGTTTCTATCACTTTTGCAGGAGCACTAGAATCAATCAATGACGCCTCCTATCAGTTGTAAACCATCGTCAATACTCTGCACACAAGGCAGCTGCTCGGTATGATAGCCAATGTTAACCAATGCCATTGCAATACCAGGTCGTATACCAACAAACAGACAGCGCCTACCCATAACTCGTACCGTTTTTGCAATGGTAAACAGCTTATCGAAATCGGCGCGATCTAAGGTTTTCACTTCCGACAAATCAATCAGTACACCACTAATCGAGTGGCTTGCGACTTTTTCTAGCAAGTGAAAGCGAAAGTCATCTAAGACTTCATCACTCAAGTCGACTTGAATCGTCGCAACAAGAACATTCTGTAACTGACTTATGGAAATAGACTTCTTCATTATTATGCTAAGCCTCAAACTAAGAGAGTGCTTTTAGTGCCTGTACGTTTAACCCCATCATTTCAAATGCATTTTCTAATGCATCCCTTAAGGTAGCATTGGTTTGTACTTCTCCAACGTTGATACCAAGCTGAACCATGGTTTGCGCAATTGACGGTGAAACGCCCGACACTAAACAATCACACCCCATCAATTTGGTGGCTTTGGTAATCTTAATAAAGTGATTGGCAACGGCGGTATCGACAACCGCAACACCTGAGATATCCATAATGAAAATTTTAGCGCGGTGTTCGGATATTTTGTTGAGCACAGCCGACATAATGTCTTGCGCCCGCTTGGAATCAATGATCCCCACAATAGGAAGCATTAAAATGTCTTGCCACACCATGGTCACCGGCGTAGACATTGCCAGAAGCGCTTCGCTCTGTTCCGCAATACGGCGATTGATTAAGCGTGAATAAGTATCAACTACGATTGTGGTATCTAAATGAAGCAGTTTCGTAAAGGCTGTTACAAGCGAGCTGTATTCATCACTATATAAACTTCCGTCGTACATCCTTTTAGTGAAGATAACCATCGAGATATTCATACCTGCGAAGTATGTGGGTAAAGGCAAACCAACACGCGCATGCACCTCTCCTACATCTCGGCGCTGTTTAACATATTCGTCGTCTACTTTGGCTTTGAAAAATGTACTCCAATACTCAATTTGCGCATTCTGAACCCGTTTCAACTTTTTGTCGTCTGCAAAAAACTGTGTATATTCGGGTTGATTTTCTAGCCAGTCATAAAAGTGACCCACATAGTCATGCAGTTTAGGCAACATTAGATCGCCAAACTTACGGATAAGCGCCAAGTCTGCCTCTGTTAAATCGTGCAACTTAAGTAAGCTGTCCGCACTTGTATATGAACCAACCGACTTATTGTTTGACATCCTTGCTTCCTCATCTTTAATCGCCACTTCGTGAAGGCTTCAACTAAAGTCGTAACAATTGACTATGCAATTAAGCTTAGACCACATAATTGACGTGACAAATAACAAAAGAATCAAAAACAAAATTAATCCCTAGTAATTAGGTCAAGTATTCAATTTGTTCATATACTGAATGGAACTCGGTCATTAGAAATCGTTTTATAAAAGGAAGTAATAGGGGAACCTTATGCGCGTAAACCAACCCGTAACCCAAAGGGAAGTCACGTATCCGCCAGAATACAATTTACTCTCTATCACTAAGCCAAGCAGCCATATCACCTATGCAAGCCAGGATTTTTGCGAAGTCGCTGGATATACGTTGGATGAGTTAGTGGACCAACCCCATAACATCGTCCGACACCCAGATATGCCACCAGCAGCCTTTGAAAACATGTGGGGTTATCTAAAACAAGGTAACTCATGGATGGGATTGGTGAAAAACCGCTGTAAAAATGGTGACCACTACTGGGTTGATGCCTTTGCTTCCCCGATAAAAGAGAATGGCAAAACGGTCGAGTATCAATCGGTGAGACTTGCGCCTAAGAGAGAGCACGTCAAAAATGCCGAAAAGATTTATGCACAGCTCAATCAAGGCAATACCCCTCTTCAGCTTAAACTACCTCGAACTCGGTTGTGGCAGCGAATGGCAAGCGTTATGTTGTTGATAGCCATAGCAGCAAGTGCTATCGCCTCCTTTTCCCCCACTACTGCTATCTGGGTATTTTTTGCTCTTAGTACCGCCACTGCCTACGCACAAACAAGACGCTTAGAAGAACTTTCGGCCCAAGCGCGGAAAGTTTTCGACAACCCTTTAATGGAGTTGGTATACAACAAACGGGTAGACGATATTTCAGAGATTCAACTTGCATTTAAGATGCGCCAATCAGAAATCAATTCCATAGTTGGCCGAATCCAAGACTCTAACCAACAAATATCAAAGGCGGCGAGTTCCTCGGCTAAAAACTGTGAGACAACCGCAGAGAACCTTGTTGGTCAAACTTCGGAGACAGAACAAGTTGCCGCTGCGATCAATGAAATGCACTCTACCGCTAACGAAATAGCTCAAAATGCGCAAAGCGCTTCGGATGTCACAGAACAAGCAAGTACCGCTGCAAATGAAGGTAGAGCTTCCGTTACTCAAACTATCGATTCAATCAGTGAGCTATCCAAACAACTGGGTGTGGCTTCTGAGGTTATCCAACAGTTGGTAGAGCATGGTAGAACTATCGGCGAAGTTCTGGTCATCATCCAAGGTGTCGCAGAGCAAACCAACTTACTAGCACTCAATGCAGCGATTGAGGCAGCGCGTGCGGGTGAACAAGGTCGAGGTTTTGCCGTAGTAGCAGATGAAGTCCGCCAATTAGCTCAACGAAGCCACGAGTCAACAGAGGAGATCCAGAACATCATCAAGCTCATTCAAGCCAGCACTGAAAGAGCAGTTCAAGCCATGAATGAAGGCAATCAACTTTCAGACATCTGTGTCGATTGTGCTAATACTTCCGGAGATAAACTGGATGCCCTACTTCATCAAGTGACAGATATCTCTGACCGAAACAATCAAATCGCTACTGCGATTGAAGAAATGGCACGAGTGACAGATGAAATGAACTCTAGCGTTCAATCAATCAGTGATGTTTGCGCAGCAACCAATGTGTTAGCAAGTGATACTAAAGACGAATGTGAAGGACTGGTCGAAAACTTAGACTCACAAGGAAAGCTTGTAACCCAGTTTAGAAAGCTATAGCTACCGATAGTAGGTTTCTATAGGATCAAAAAAGCCTTCCGAAGAAGGCTTTTTTTGACTATTGAGCCATTCGAATCAGTGAACGACCAATTAACCACTCAAGTTCTTTTGCACTACCATCACCGAGCTTCTCTTCACAAACCTTGTAAAGGCGCTCAATACCATTGCTGGCAAACTCATGTGTACTTTGAGAAGTCACAATGTGGTGGAATAGTAGACGTAGGATCGCACGAAACTCTTCGTTATCTAGCGCAGCTACCCAGCTAGATGAAAATGCTTCCAGCCCGTTTTCAAAATTAACGTGCTCGACAAACATTTTAAAAATGCGACCATCCAGTGCAGCAGTGAAGTCAGTCTTCTTCGGAAAGTGGTGACTAATACCCGTTCTTGATACACCTGTCTGTTGGCTTAATGTTGTGTACGACATCTTGTCGTAACCGAGTCGTAATAGTTGGTCTACTACCGCATCCATTATTTTCTGGATGGTGATCTCAGTATCTTCTTTACTACGCTTTGGCATGTTTAGGCTCTTCTCTCTGTATATCCGTCTTTAATTATTGACGTCCAATGTCACTAACTTCCGTTTTAGTATCGTACGTCATTTTTCAACGTAAAAGACCAAACCACAATTAAACCATACGGCTTATCTAATTGTTGTGTAATGCAAGCTAATTTTCCATAAATAACCATTGACGATATTTATGAAATCAAAGGACGTTATCTTTTTGTTTATATAATATTGAGCGACCGATAATCTTACAATTTGTTGGTGCTTACAACTAACTGAATAGCATTCTGACGCGAGAATGACATGAATTTTCGTGATTTATTGATCTAAATCACACTTAGCGCTAACCAATTCGTCGTGTTTATGTTTGCGCAAAATTTCAGCAAACAATAGATCATACTGTTATTTACTCTATTGCTAGCAGAGTCCTTTTTATGGATTCAGATCTAATTACTGGGTAATATAGCCCTATTATTTGTAAGAGGATTGATTTGAGATGAGCACTGAACCAGAACAAGTATGCGAAGCATGTGGCTGTGCAGGCGAAATGGGTTTCATCATTAAAGAAGGTGATGATGTTGCCGAAGTAACTATCTTTGCAGCTGGCCAAACACTACTACAGGCAGAACTGGATAGGTATGTTGAGTTAGCCAAGCAAGTTTGTGCGGCTGTTGAATTTGAAGTGTCTCCTATCACTGAAGAATCAACTGAGCTAACGGCTCGTTTTAAGTTTGAGGTAAGTGCTGAGAAACTGATCTTTGAACTAAAAACTCGCTCTCTAGCGCGATAATCAACTATTTGATTTTTATCTAAAACGGGCTATTCAGCCCGTTTTTTTATTTCAACAAGCCAATATCATTGCACTATTTAAGCCTAGACTTAATATTAGGTATCACTCTCACAAACCTCGTTCGACTATGCTGCGTATTCTGTTTTCAATCTTGTTAGTCGTATTCTCTCTGAATACCCATGCTGTCGCTCTAGATCAATTTCGTATTCTTAACCATCTAGATAACTATGGTAACTTAGATCTGCGCAATAAGCCCTATACCGAATTGCCCAGTGGCTTGGTGGTCAAAGGGAATCTGAACATTGCCAAAACCTCGATTAAACGTATCCCCAAAGGCGTGGATATTCAGGGCAGTCTGACTGCGACTAACTGCAGCCTAAGCAAGATTGATAAAGGGGTAAAAATCAAAGGTTATGCTAACCTGCTAGGCTCCAAAATCACAAGGTGGCCTTCTGGCGTAAAAGTCGGCGGCTATATCAACCTAACTGATACCCCGCTCACCTCTTTGCCGCCGAGATTGCGCGTAAAAGGGGATCTCAGCGTGATACGAACTCCACTTGAAACGTTACCTGAAGGGATAACCATCGATGGCAATCTGTATATCGGCGGGTCAAAGATTACGACATTCCCCGACACCATGACTGTAAACGGCAATATTTTTCTTGGTGGTAACCGTATTTCGAAATGGCCGACAAATTTAACCTTAGGCGGCGCAGTCGCCCCTTAGTAGTAGATACACTTTACAGAATATTGTTTAAGATAATTAGGCATTACGTAATGAAATGATACAACTGTCATCGCTCACATATCGCACAGCCAGTAGTTATCATGTATAATCTAACGCTAAAGTAAGCCGCCACATTTCTGACTTACAATTGACTCAAACGACTAGATTGCATACGCGCTAGTCTTTACACTGTGGCAGAATAAAAAACAAGCAATGTCTAAGGCGTTCCGTAGGTTCGCCTTTTTCCCGTCTTCATATTCATAGACGTATAGTAGTGTACTTAATATGGAACAAGATAAATTCACCAATATTTATCGATTGCCAACGGCCGTACAGATCCGTATAGGCAAATGGCAGCAGACGTTCAACGGCACCTCTGATCTTGTCATGCACCAAGCAATCGAAGTTAGGAATAAGCAATACCGAAAACCTAATTTTTTTCCGTCAGGTTGGAGTGTCCAACTTTTTGATAAAAACGATATCTCGATTACCAATCATGGTAAGTACATTCAAACTGCAATGCGCACCATGATGGACCGTAAAGTGTCATACAAGCGTATTTACTTATCAAGATTGCCTATTGAAGAGGCTGAGCCGGGTTTGATTGCATTTAAACAAGAATGGATTTCGAAGCACAATCGCGTGGCACGTAAATACAATCAAATTAAGAAGAAGCAATTCATCCGCTTCGCTCTTGAAGAAGCAGAGACACTGTATCCTTCGATTGAGAAAGGTGAATTCGATCTTCAATTGTGGAACAAGTTGGTGGTTTCTGAACTGGGAAGCCCTAAAAAGTTCGACAACCCATACTTTGTCAAAAAAGCCAAAGTCTAACCGCATAAGGACAGCGCAACGCTGTCCTTAGTACTTATCGAGTATTTGTTGATAGCGACTGATACCCGACTCATCTTCTTTCTTCAGCAACTCAAGCCCTTTTTGTAGCTTATCGACGATTTCTTTGTCTGTATTGCGATTAACGGCAAAATATAAATCCCCTTCCTTAACCACATATACAGCTTCAAATATGCTTGGGTCTACACCTGCTTGACGCGACCACCAATAAGCAGCGCGATCGGCATAGACAAGCAGATCAATACGCTTTTTCATTAACTGTTCAGCCAAGACGGTGACGTAAGAGGCCTCTTGCATCGAGTTTCTCGGAATACCGAGTTCTAGTAAGCTTTGCTCACCGATATCGTCTCGGATTACACCAATACGGTACTTAGCCATATCAAGCGCATCGTTAATCTTGATGTTTGAGTCTTTTCTTGCAAGGACAACCACTTTGATATCAACGATCGGCCCCACCCACTGAAACAACTTTTCACGATGTTCAGAACGTGTCGTAGAAAAAAGTACGGAATTCTTGTGTGTCAACACGGTGCGATACGAACGCGCCCAAGGTTGAAGAGTCATTTGAGAGAGCGTGACAGGTTCGCCAACTAAGGCACTCGCCGCCATCAGTATCTCGACGGAATACCCAGTAATTATATCGTCTTTGAGAAAGTTGGCAGGCGGATAGGCCTCAGTATAAAACGAGACTTCTCGCAGATCGTTTTCCTTACTCAGCACGCTTGGAGATAACAACCAAACGGCAAGCGCCATAAGCAAGTGGTAAACAGAGATGTTGTGAATCACAATGTTCTCCCCCTAATTGCCATCTAATACTAAAGTTAGTCTACGGATGACCAGTTCTAAAGGAGGAAAAAGAATTAAATTAGACCGTTTCGACTTAAGCCGCGCTTAACACTTGAGCACATTTTGCCGAATCGACGAATCTCATCGAACTGCGGAGTGATGCCTCTATCTATCGCTGACTCCCAATAACTCAGCTCAGAGTCCACCATTTCTAACAACTTCTTTGGACAGCCGACGCAATTACCTTTGGTGCCACACACAAACGTTTCTGGCGCATAAAGAGGTAAGGTATTTTTTACCTGCTCAATAATGCCTTTCATTGCGGCTACTCGATCTGGTTTTCTACTTTCTTTCACACAAAAAGCTCAAACAACAATAAGGAGCGGGATTATAGATCCTTCACCAGATTTGCCAATACCTACAAAGTGTGTGGCCGACTGAGTTTCTCTTTTCTGCGCTTGAAGATGCTAAACTCAGGCGCTTTGGCAACCAAATAAACCGCCAGAGCTGCAAAGGCAAAGCCAAGCACACCAAGTCCATCGAAAGACTCACCAAACATCAACCAAGCTTGGACAGCGGTTGTTGGCGGTACTAGGTAAAAGACGGAAGCCACACTGGATGCCGCTCCATGCTCTACCATATAGAGCAGCAGTAGAATCGCAATACATGAAAGAACGACCACTAGCCAGATCATGGTAAGAACAAATGGAAAACTCCAATCCACCTGCATGGATTCAAAACCCACCGCGTAAGGGATAAACAACAGGCTTGCTGCAAAATACTGAACCGCCGCACTCCCTACCATGTCGACGCCTTGGCAGAACTTTTTCTGATACAGAGTGCCAAGGGTGATACCAACTAAAGAGATCAAACAAAGGATGATCGCCGCTGTCTTATGCGCTTCAGATTGCCAACTTACTTTACCCATCAAGACTAAACTTATTCCGACAAAGCCAAGCGCCAATCCCAACCATTGAGAGGCCTTAAACGACTGTCCAACGAAAGAGACTAATATTAACGCCGTTAATATTGGCTGTAGACCGACCAAGAGTGAACTTAGCCCTGCAGGCATACCTAGGTCTATGGCGAGGTAGGTTCCGCCAAGATAGAAGCCATGAATAAGTACCCCAACCACAGCACAATGCAGCAAAGCTTTACCTGCTGGTAATCGACGACGTAAGAACACAATCAAAACAGCGAACAAGGCAACATTCAGCACCATACGTAAAGAAAGCAATGTCGCGGGCTCGGCATACTGAAGCCCAAACCTTGCGCCAACAAAGCCTGAAGCCCAAAGAACAACAAACACAAATGGGATGAGCCGTACTAACATGAACTTTCCTCTGGATCTAATCGTTAATATAGGTTTACTTTAATAGGTACAGAAAAAGCTTAAAGATACAGATTTAGATTATTTATTGGGTACAGATTAATGAATGCGAGTAATAAATATCTGATGGTAGAGCAATACATCAGACAGAAGATTGATACTGGCTTGTTGGCAGATGAAGATAAGCTACCTTCGATTCGCTCACTAAGCGATACATTAACCGTGAGTAAAAACACCGTCATTCGTGCTTATCAAGAGCTCGAAGCACAAGGCATGATCTATACGGTGCCTAAATCAGGTTATCGCGTGTCTGCTCGTCACTCTCAAGCGCCGTCGGTACATGCACCAAACAACGTTGATTTGCTTTCGGTTTGTAAAGAGATCCTTACTTACTCACACCAACAGGAGCTCTTGGCGACAGGTTCTGCTCATCCAAATATAGATACGCCTGCGATTAAAAGTCTTTATGCAGAAATAGGTCGCCATAGTCGACGTCAAAGCCATACCCCAAGCCACTATCAACTGCCTCCTGGCAACGAGCTTTTACTCAAACACCTGACTAAGATTAGCCAAGATCTCGGCGTAAATGCTGGCAAAAATGAGATAGCCATTACTCATGGTGCCCAACAAGCCATCAGTTTAGCACTTCGCGCTTTGACCAAGGCAGGAGACATCATTGCGGTTGAGTCACCTTGTTACTTTGGCAACCTACTTTTGATGGAATCATTAGGGCTAAAAGTGGTCGAGATTCCAAGCTGTCCTCGTACTGGTATCGATACTCAGTCATTGCGAGATGCTCTAGATAACTGGAATGTGAAAGCACTGCTCGTCACTCCCAACTTTACCAATCCGACCGGGGCGAGAATGCCTTTAGACAACCGTTTGAAATTACTAGAGGTAACCGGGTCTATTCCCATTATCGAAGATGACGTTTTTGGTGCACTTGCATTTGATGAAGGGATCCCGCCACTGAAGACTCTTGATACGCAAGATCGAGTCATCTATGTGAATTCGCTTTCAAAGATGCTTGATTCTCGCTTACGTATCGGCTGGATACTGGCAGGTCAATACCAAGCACAAATTGAAAAGTTCCTTGTGTGTGACAACATGGGCAGCCTGAATCTAATGCAATCTGCCGTGGCTGATTTCCTTAGCTCAGGAAAGTATCGCCAACACGTACAAAGAATGAAGCGCTTGTACCAAGGTAACACTAAACTGTTTTATCAGCAGCTAAGCTACTGCCTCAATCAATACCCAAGTTTGAATGGAAAGTTTAAGTTACTTTTGCCGCAAGGTTCGTTTTTACTGTGGCTTGCATTACCAAGTAGTTTCGATAGCAACGCCTTGTATCAGCAAACAAAGTCGCTAGGAATCAGCATATTGCCCGGAACTATTTTTGACACTTCAGGACAATACTCACATTGCATCCGTTTTAGCTGCTCCAACTTTTTATCGAATCCAGACTGGAAACTTGGGGTTGAAAAGCTCGCCACTCTTATTCATCATCAGTTGACCACCTCATTACACGGATAGAATCATGAGTACACTTCCCAATGCAACAGACGTTCTGAATTTTTGGTTCAACGAGTTAGAGCCAAAAGATTGGTTTGTCAGCAGCTCAGAGTTAGATAAGGCAATCACTTCGCGCTTTGAAGATTTACTGAATAGTGCCGCCCAAAGTGAACTGTTTACATGGAGGAGCTCTAGTCAAGGGCGACTCGCTGAAGTCATCGTACTAGACCAGTTTTCTCGCAATATCTATCGCAACACACCTAAGGCCTTTGCTCAAGACCCTTTGGCACTCGCCCTCGCACAAGAGGCGATTTCACTTGGGCTGGACCAGGAGTTAGAAACCAAGCAAAGAAGCTTTCTCTATATGCCATTTATGCACAGCGAGTCAGCGTTCATCCATCAACAAGCGGTTGAGCTGTTTAACGCCCCGGGAATGGAAAACAATTACGAGTTTGAACTGAAGCATAAGGTGATCATTGACAGATTTGGACGTTATCCGCATCGCAATGACATTCTTGGGCGAGCGAGTAGCACTGAAGAAGTGGAGTTCCTAACACAGCCCGGCTCTAGTTTCTAACAATGAGGGGCCTTCATAGCCCCCTACTATAATCCTTGTAATCTAGGTTTAGTAACTGCGACTGACAAACTCTACCTCTTCAACTTAATGAAGCAAATTGGTGTAAGAAGCTAATGTATACATCACGTTAGCGAGCAAGTTAGCGTAGCGGAACAAAATTGGTGCTGGGGACTTTTTACCTGAATGTTCAACAGCGACCAAAGCGCGGACTATTTTCTTTGCCTGAGTTCGGCATAGGTGCAGCTCTGCAGAAATGAGATGACCACCTGGAAGGACAAAACCTCGAAACCCGCCATCTAACTTATCTCGCAATAGGTTATAGTCTTGATAGAGTTCTTGGACTTGCTGCTCATCAATCGCTAATTTACCTCGAACAGAACCGTTCAAGTGATAAACATTTGGCTGCATACGGCTTAAAATATCACGGCACAGCGAGTCTAATTCCATGGTCAGTACTAAGCCGATTCGACTACACAGTTCATCAGCAGCAATTTCGAAATCACACACAGGGCTATCTTCATAGATAAATGGATAACAGATCTCTCCATGCTCTTTACTTACAGGGCGCATTATAAATCCTTGGCAAAAATAAAGGAGCCAATGTGGCTCCTTTGAATAGAAATAGCTTACTAGGCTCTTAAATTTAAAACAAATTTAAGCGTTTGATACCTTCTTATGCCCTTCTTCTAGGTGAACGAAATCTACTAAGTCATCACCTGAAACTTGATATGCCTGACCAAAACCTTTTACAAACAGGCCTTTCTCAGCCTTAAGGTTAAACAGAACGAAGTCTTGTAGCTGGCTTAGACCTTCGATGATTTCACCGAATCGGCCCTGCATTTGTGCAACAACTTGAGTCCACTGCTCGGTATCACGCTCAACTACAGAAGCCACTGCATCAAACGTTAAACGCTTACGTGCAAACAGCTGCTTAGAGGTATCTTCATCTTCAATCATCATGATCGAGACATTCGGGTTTACCTGCAGGTTACGTGCGTGACGAGCAATTTCAGAGATAAGCACGAAATAGCCATCTTGGTTTTGAACATATGGCGCGTAGCTTACGTTTGGACGACCATTTTCATCGACTGTCGCTAGTTGCAGTGTACGTCGCTCTTGGCGAAACTCTTTAATTTCAGGCTCAAGACGTCCTTGAAGGCGTTCTTGTTTAACTTGTTGATCCATGTTGAGGCTCCTAACTTTCTCTTACTATTATTATTCTGAATTACTTTCTAAACTCTTGCTGCCATTGTTTGAATGTCGCTACCTGCGATTCAATCAACTCACGCTTTTCATTACGACCTAAGTAGATCTTAAATATGTTATTTCCCGCTTCACAGAAGAAACCAAAGTAATGGCTTTCTCTACCCATGAAAGGTTTGCTTACTAAAGCAATATTTTTAACATTATCTAGCTTCAAGTGGCCATGCAGTTCGCCTTCGCGCCCCATCAAGTTGTAGTAACCACGCGCTACTTTCCCTTTAGGAAAAGGGGCTTTGACTTCAAAGATTGAGCCAAAAGAATGAACAATTGTCGTTACAGGGCCGAATCCAACCAAGCTCTCTAAGATATGTTGAGCTTGCTCTCCAGCTACTAAAGCAATCATTTCTTCAGGTAAAGCCGCTACCGCTTCAAATTCAGAGACATTCAGTTTCTCCGCAATAGCTGCGGGTAATAGATTGGGTTCTTGCTCGATAAGCTGAGCAACCTGCTGTTTTAGTGCTTCCATAGTTTTTCCGTTTACATCGCGACTGATTCGAGCGCGTTTTTTTCTTGATACGTTGACTGTAGTACTTGAATACATGCTTGAGCGAGGCTTACTGCCCAAAATTGCCCAGCCAAAGTTAAAGACAGATAATCACCTTCGACTTGAACTAGCCCTTTTTCTTGCCAGTGGTGGAATAAAGGCAATAAGAAATCAAATGATGATAAGCCTAAGAATTGTGGCATTGCCGCACGTGATAAAACACCGCGGTCGAAGCCTGATTTCACGACAGAAAAAATCGGTTCCAACGTGTGCTGCTTAGTCATCATCGCGACTAGCGAGTCACCAGATTTCATTGCTGTCATGTAGGTTTCTAGTGTTCGATGATTCATCATACCGTAGCCACCGATGCTGCCGCCTGCCCCGCAGCCAATAGGTAAAACCTCGGCATAGGTTTTTGCTAACGAGTTGTATTGGCTGCGTTCACGGTTGTCTCTAGCCCAATGGTTAACGCTTAGCTGTCGCATATGATGCTTTCGCATAAATTCTGAACCAAGCTGGTACATTGATGCTTTGTCTGGTGTCGTTGCTGGTGCGGGGATCTTTCCTTTCTCCACTAGGTTTAACATTGGTGCGTTACCACCAACAACTAACTGGTATAAATCTAACCCGTGAGCTCCTGTCGACATGAAATCGTTCAGATCTTGCTCAAACACCTCTAAAGTTTGGTAAGGCAAACCATAGAGTAAGTCTAAAATTATTGGCGCTTGGTCAGTGGCACTTAAAGAGCTCACACGCTCTAGTACTGCATCTCGGTCATCGAGGCGTTTTGCACTACGTCGAACCTGAGTATTAAAGCTCTGGATACCGAATGAAAATCGATTAAAACCACCCTCTAAAGCGCGCTCAAATGTTTCATCACTAAAGCGGTTAATTCGTCCTTCTAGGGTGATCTCACAATCAGTCGATAGAGGGAAACGCGCTCGAACGGCTTTACCCAATCGTTCGATTTGCTCCGCCGACAGATCTGTTGGCGTTCCACCTCCGATATAAACGGCGTGAAATGTTCCCGATTGTGTCCAAGGCATTGCTGCTTTGTGCTTAATTTCAACCATCAAGGCTTCGAAATAGTCGTCGACAAGCTTTCGGCTGGCGGCATTTTGGAAAAAGTTACAAAACGTACAGCGAACTCGACAAAATGGAATATGAATGTATAAGCAGCGCTTATCTTTTTTTTCCCCTTGTGAGGCATAAAGTCTATTTAATACTTCAGCTTTCTGTTCAGGCAATAAAGGGGCTGCCATACCGCCTGCATGAGGGGAAGACTTTTTGGCAAATGCAAATCGAAGTGGATCAGGCGTATCTACTGCCAAAACTGATTCATCGAAATTATAAATATTAAGCATTTCATAAATCTCTCAGCGCTTGTCAGCTCTAGCCTCGCGCCAAATTCTTAAAAACTGGTAGCGATCATAAATTGGCGGTAATGATAATGCAATTGATAATTGATCTTATTTGCATTGTGAGTAATAATTCTAATCCGTCTGGTAACCGATATGAATCATGGAGAACTCTAGTGAACGTCAAGCGATACACCATTGCAGGTAGCATTTCTTTAGCTATCCACGCTGCGTTCGTGTTCGTTGCACAAGAGCCAAAAGCCTTTGCAATGCCAGCAGGGGCACAATCAAGCTCTGTGTCGATTAATTTTAAGGCAGTCGCAACAAAGCCTGCCACGCCAATAGAACAACCTGTAACACAATCAGAACCAAAAGCTGAACCAGAACCGAGTAAAAAAGAACCAGCTCCTTATGAGCCTAAAAAGGTAGTAAAGCAACCTAAGCCAGTTGAAAAGAAAGTCGTCAAGAAAAAGCCCAAGGTAGAAAAAAAGGTCACCAAAACAAAACCCGTGCCGAAGAAACAACTGGAGGCTGACGAACCAAAGGAAAAAACTGCGCAAAAGGTGGTTGAAAAAAAACAAGCGCCTAAACAGCACGAATCAAAAGCCCAGCCAGAACTCGTCAATCAGGGCGCAAGCTCTCAACCAGTGATGGTCACCAAACCTTCGTTTCTCACTCGCCCTTCAGCACCTAAGTACCCACGTTTAGCAAGAAAACGTGGTATTGAAGGCATCGCCCTGTATGAAATCTGGCTTGATGAGGATGGTAAACAGGTTAAACAAGTCCTTATTTCATCTTCAGGCACTGACATACTTGATAAGTCAGCATTAGCGGCCATCAAAAAATGGCGATTCTCACCTCATTCTGTCAATGGGCAAAAAATGGCTCATCGCGTCCAAATCCCTGTTCGTTTTAAGTTGGATCGATAATGGAACAATTACAGCAATTGCAACAACAATTAGGTCTTATGGCTTGGCCATTGATCATCTGCTCAGCACTCACATTAATGATTATTGCCGAGCGTCTTTTTCAAGTCATGATTAGCCTAGGTGTTGGCAAACGAGCCATCCGCAGCGAACTAAAGCAGATTAGCCCTACTGACAGCTATCAAATCGAGGCGTTGGCAGAGAAACTCTCACCTCGCCGACCTTTGCTCTATAAAGGTGTGGCCATGCTGCTTGCTCACCACTCATTTGCCAAAGCTCTGCGTGAAGACGCCGCCGGTATGTGGTTACAGGAAAAACGCCACCAGCTTAATTCTGGATTAAGGTTACTCACTCTAATTGGGGTAATTAGTCCACTGATTGGCTTACTAGGCACAGTATTAGGTCTGATAGAGATGTTTAAAGGCGTCGCGGCCTCAACTGGTAACATTACCCCTAATGACCTAGCAGACGGACTTGGCTTGGCAATGAGAACAACTGCCGCTGGTCTTCTTATTGCCCTACCCGCTATTGCCGGAGCCCAGCTTCTCGGCTTGTGGGCCGATAAAGTCATGGCGAAATTAGAGCACACTCTCAACTACGTAAACCTATGGTTGGAAGGTATTAGCCTCCAGCATGTGTCGCCAGATAACGCTTTGACCGCAATAAAGCCATCAACGAACTTAGCAACTGAGGCAGTTCATGATCAAAGTTAAGCAGGAAGAAAATCGCTTCGGATTGACGCCTGATCTTACACCTCTTCTCGATATTATTTTTATCGTAATGGTGTTTTTGATGCTCACTGCAGCAGTAAAGCTCGACTCACTTGAAGTCGACCTGCCGACCACTGACTCTCAAGTTGTGTCAGAAGTAGATACTAAATCGTTAACCGTCAATATCTTGGAGGCAGAACCTCACTGGGCAATTGATGGAAAAGAATACATAGACTGGGAGAATTTCACCCTAGCGTTACTGGAAGAATACAAATCTAACAAACAGCCCATCGTGATAGGTGCGGATAAAACAGCCCAAGTTCAGCACCTAGTGAAGTTGCTCGCCTTTTTGCAAGAAAACGGTATTCAAGCGACACAGCTACTCACGGAAGAATCTAATTAATCGAGTTCAACATGTATAAAAAAGCCTTTTTAAAAACCGTAACAGCCCTTTCTTTATCGTTAATGGCTTCAACATCATTCGCTAGCGAAAGAATTGTCAGTGCAGGAAGTGCCGTTACAGAATTACTTATCGCTTTAAATCAGCAAGATAAACTGGTTGCGGTTGATGTTACTAGTGAACTACCAGGCTCATTGCAGTTGCCTAAAATTGGTTATCACCGACGCTTATCAGCAGAAGGCCTTTTGGCTCTCGGCCCAAATCGCTTGATTGGCTCGGATGAGATGGGACCAGAGACGGCGCTCAGCCAGCTTCGCTCAGCAGGTGTAGAAGTTGATATCGTCAATACAAAACCAACTCCAGAAGGCCTAATTGAGCGCATTGACGAAATCGCTGAACTAACTCATGCAAAGCAGCAAGCAAGCAAATTAAAAAAACAAGTGACAGAGCAGATTGCTCGTTTAGAAAAGAACAAATCCCAGCAGAAATCAGCGAAAAAGGTGTTGTTCCTGCTTATTCACGAAGGTAGACCTGCCAACGTCGCCGGCCGCGATACTACACCTAACGCGATTATTGAACTCGCAGGCGGTGTAAACCCAGCCGCTAGCCAGTTAAGTTCATACAAGCCACTTTCTACCGAAGCTATGGTCGAAATGCAGCCAGACATTATTTTGGTCAGCGGGCGCAGTTACAACAAACTGGGTGGTGCCGACGAAATATTGAAGAAAATGCCAATGCTCGCGGCAACGCCAGCAGGACAGAACAAACAGTTTATTCAAATTGATGGTCACGCATTAGTCGGCGGACTTGGACTAAAAAGCCTGTCTGAAGCAGATCGCTTGAGCCAGCTTCTGAAGTAATGAGTCACTACTATGCTTTTACGCCGTCTGCCGCTTAGTGCTGCTGTTGCCATATTTGGTTTTGCATTGGTTGCTACTGCGATCAGTTCAGTCACTGTTGGACCAATGAACATTAGCTTTTGGGAAAGTGTCCAAAGCCTAATGTTTCGATCAGAACAATTAGCCCCACACGTGAATTTGGTTATCCACGAAATACGTTTTCCGCGTACCATCTTATGCATGCTAGTAGGCGCTATACTTGCTATCTGCGGAACCGTGATGCAGGGTTTGTTTCGTAACCCTCTGGCTGAACCCGGAATTATTGGTGTCTCTGCTGGTGCATCCTTAGGGGCTGCGTTAGCAATCGTTATGTTTGCTGATCTCATTGAGCAGTACCCGCAGTTTATGAATTTTGCCGCCGTGCCTATATTTGCCTTTCTTGGCGGCGCGCTGACTACAGTTCTCGTCTATAAAATGGGGACAAGTAAGATGGGCACCTCTGTGACTATCATGCTGCTAGCTGGTGTGGCGATTAGTGCTCTATCGGGTGCGGGAATCGGTTACATGAACTTTAAAGCTGATGACCAAATGCTGCGCGACTTATCCCTCTGGTCGATGGGCTCGTTAGCAGGCGCAAATTGGACCAGCATCATTTTATGTGCCGTCACATTGGTTTTGTTGATGTTCATCTTTGTGCGTAAGGCGATGTCTCTTAACGCGCTTTTGCTAGGTGAAGCGGAGGCGAACCATCTAGGAATTCCCGTTCAACGCTTAAAGCGTCAGCTGATTCTGTTAACTGCTGTTGGTGTTGGTGTCACGGTGAGTGTGTCTGGCATGATTGGCTTTATCGGCTTGGTCATCCCTCATCTAGGTAGAATGCTGTCGGGCCCAGATCACCGAACCCTATTGCCAATCTCGGCACTAATGGGCGCTTTACTACTTACGCTTGCCGATATGTTCTCTCGCGTTGCCGTCGCTCCTGCAGAGTTACCTGTTGGTATAGTTACAGCACTCATCGGCGCGCCTTTCTTCATCTATCTACTCTTCAAGCAAAAAGGAAAAATCATCTGATGCGTAAAGTTGTTTTATCAGGTAAGCATATTTCCATGAAGTTCGGCGCTCGCAAGGTACTGGATGATATTAATATCGATATTCGTGCCGGAGAAGTCACCACGCTACTAGGGCCTAATGGTGCAGGCAAGAGTACATTACTTAAACTGCTTTGCGGAGAAATACCATCACGCTGTGACGTTCGCTATTTCAACCAACCGCGACAGCAATGGAAACCTGCTGATTTAGCTAAGCACCTCGGAATGTTGCCACAGCACAGTACTCTGAGTTTTCCGTTTCTCGCCCATGAAGTGGTTGAACTTGGGGCGATTCCTTTGAATGTGCCAAACAAATCTGCACAACAGCTCGCGAATAAGTACATGGAAATGACGGACGTCACTCACTTAAGTGACCGTTTGTACCCTTCACTGTCTGGCGGCGAAAAACAGCGTCTTCATTTAGCTCGCGTTCTAGTACAACTTGATCAGGCAGGCGAAAATAAGATCTTAATGCTTGATGAGCCAACCTCCGCGCTAGATTTAGCCCACCAGCACAATACGTTGAAGATTGCGCGTAAACTGGCCGATGAACACGATACTGCCGTTGTAGTCGTGCTGCATGATTTGAACTTAGCCGCTCAGTACTCAGATCGCTTAATCGTACTTCATGATGGCAAGCTAGTTTGTGATGATGCTCCATGGAAAGCTCTGCAACCGGAGATGATTAAACGTGTTTACGGTTATGACTCCATTGTTGCACCGCATCCAACGCTCGATTTTCCACTTATTTATCCAGCCGCTTAGGTAATTTAGATGGGGCAGTGAAGCTTGGCTATACTCAAGTTATCGTGCTTGAGGGACGCTCTAAGATGGTTCGGATAACTGACCCCTTGATTATTGTTCTTAGCTTGTTACTCAGTTTTGGGGCGTATGCTGCCCCGAAAGCTGACCTTCCTCATATCCGCGTATGCGGGGATGCTATCGACTGGCCTCCTTACACCTATGTACTGAACGACAAAGCACTCGGTTATGATATCGATATTTTGGACGAGGTCTTGACGCAGCGAGGATTTAGCTATGATATCACTATGACCTCTTGGTCAAGGTGTCTGCGCGGGACAAAAAGCGGAGAGTTCGATCTAGCACTGAGCGCCTCTTTTAATGAGCAGCGAAATAAAGACTACCTTTACACGGATTGGTACTACTCAATTACGCCTCACTATGTCTATTCCAAAAAACGTTTTCCTGACGGTTTGAGAATCTCTGATGTCCAGGAACTTACCCAGTTCAGAGTCTGCGGAAATCATGGTTACAATTACTCCGATTTCGGCTTAGGAGACATAAAACGTGTAGGAAATTCTATTAACGAATGTATAGAAAAGGTAAAGCAGGGCGAATGCGATATCTACCTAAACTGGGAGGAAATCCTATACGCAATTAAAGAGATGTGGGGCATAAACTTGATATCAGATGATTTAGTGTCTGTCGCCGTTCCCAACATGAAACGACACAAATTCCACATGCTAATCTCACGTCAATTAGAGCAAAGGCATGAACTAAAGCGTTATTTAGATCAACACCTTCGCACTATTCGACAACAAGAGTAATACCTATAAAAGCCTTCTTCTAAGTCCCGTTTTCTCTAGTACCCTAGTCGAAATCTCTTCGACCGATAAAGAAGAGGTATTGATGTAAGGAATCGCCTCACGACGAAACAAGGACTCTACCGTTTGAAGCTCGTGTAAACATTGCTCATTACTTGCATACTCACTACCCGCTAATCGGTTTTCTCGTATTTCTGTCAACCTTTCTGGATTGATAGTTAACCCAAATAGCTTGTGACGATGAATTTCAAATTCGGGCAAAAGCCTCATTCGCTTTAAGTCATCATCGATAAATGGGTAGTTGACCACGCGTAAACCAAACTGCATCGCCATATACAAGCTGGTTGGCGTCTTACCGCTTCGAGAAACCCCTAATAAGATGATGTCTGCCTCTTCCAGCCCCTTTAAGGTAATTCCATCGTCATGGGCCAAGGTATATTCAATCGCTGCAATTCGGTCAAAGTACTTATCAGAATCGCGCCCTACACTGCGCGAACGCTGTAACTTCGGCTTTGGCTGCATCTGAATATCATCTTGTACTTTCTGAACAATACTCTCTAACACATCATAACCATACGAGTTCGACTCGAGTAAACGTTGGCGAAATTCAGGAATAACAATTGAAAAAAACACCAACGGCTTTATGCCACTTTTTTGGTATGAAGTTTCGATTTCTTTTATCAGGTCAGATAATTTGTCTTCGCTTTCAATAAATGGAAAGGTCTTCTCATTGGCTTTAAACGGGAATTGACCCAGAACAACGTGCCCTAATGTTTCACATGTTATAGCCGTTCCGTCAGAAACATAGAATACATCACGACTTTGAATATCAATTTGCATTTTTTTTTAAACTTTAAAATTCTTTTGAGTAGGATAGTAGCCATAATATCGACAATAAAACCCGGGTTGCTGTTACGGCCCCCACAGCTTTGAAAATTCCTTGTGAATTTTTTTAAGCTTTTACGTAATCGTTTGCCCAATCCCTACAAAGCTGCAATGTTTCTGGAGAAAGACATGCAAAAGAACACCCTCTGGTTCGATGGCCTATCCATGGAAGATGTCGACAAAGTCGGCGGTAAGAATGCCTCACTTGGTGAAATGGTTTCTAACCTATCCAATGCTGGCGTTTCAGTACCCAACGGTTTTGCGACCACTTCCTACGCGTTTAACCAGTTCCTAGATTTTGAAGGACTGGATGATCGCATTCACCAATTGCTGGATGAACTGGACGTTGATGATGTAGACGCTCTGCGTAAGACAGGTGCTACCATCCGTCAATGGGTTTTAGAAGCCCCCTTCCCTGCTGATCTAGAGCAGGATATACGTGAAAACTACCAAGAACTTATTGGCGGTAATGATGAGCTTTCAGTCGCTGTTCGTTCATCAGCTACCGCTGAAGACTTACCAGACGCTTCATTCGCTGGTCAGCAAGAGACTTTCCTTAACGTGAAAGGTATCGACGCTGTCCTTGAAGCAACAAAACACGTTTACGCGTCACTGTTTAACGACCGTGCGATTTCGTACCGTGTTCACCAAGGTTTTGACCATCGCGGGATCTCGCTTTCAGCGGGCATTCAACGCATGGTTCGCTCAGACAAAGCGTCTTCAGGTGTTATGTTCACCCTAGATACTGAGTCAGGCTTCGACCAAGTTGTATTTATTACTTCTTCTTGGGGCCTTGGCGAAATGGTTGTTCAAGGTGCAGTTAACCCTGACGAATTTTACGTCCACAAGCCGATGCTTGAAGCGGGTCATTACCCAATCGTTAAGAAGACGTTTGGTTCTAAACTGATCAAAATGATCTACTCAACCAACCAAGAAATTGGCAAACAGGTAGACATCATTGATACCTCAGAGCAAGAGCGCCAAACGTTCTCTTTAAACGATGAAGAGATCAAAGAGCTAGCGAAGCAAGCAATGATCATCGAGAAGCACTACCAACGTCCTATGGATATTGAGTGGGCAAAAGATGGCATTGACGGCAAGCTGTACATTGTTCAAGCACGTCCAGAGACCGTTTGTTCTCAAAGCGAGCAAAATGTTATTGAGCGCTATGAACTAAACAATAAGGCCGACGTTCTTGTTGAAGGTCGTGCAATCGGTCAACGCATTGGTTCTGGCCCAGTCCGCTTAGTCGACTCGCTAGACCAAATGTCTTTGGTTCAAGATGGAGATGTACTTGTCACAGACATGACAGACCCAGACTGGGAACCTGTAATGAAGAAGGCATCTGCGATTGTGACTAACCGAGGCGGCCGTACCTGTCACGCTGCGATCATCGCCCGTGAGCTAGGCATCCCAGCGATCGTGGGTTGTGGCACTGCAACGACTAGCCTTCAAGATGGCGCGACCGTAACAGTCTCTTGTGCTGAAGGTGAAACCGGTTACGTTTATAAAGGTGAACTTGAGTTTGAAGTTAAGCGCTCTTCAGTCGACGAGCTGCCAATGCTGCCAACTAAAGTGATGATGAACGTAGGTAACCCAGATCGCGCCTTCGATTTCGCACAAATTCCTAACGAAGGTGTCGGCCTTGCGCGTTTAGAATTCATCATTAACAAGATGATTGGTATTCACCCGAAAGCGCTATTGAACTTCGATGAGCAAAGTGACGAGCTAAAAGCTGAAATCAGTCAGCGTATTCGTGGCTACAAAGACCCTATCGATTTCTACGTGAGCAAGCTAACCGAAGGGATTGCCACGATTGGTGCTGCATTCTGGCCTAAGCGTGTGATTGTTCGAATGTCAGACTTTAAGTCTAACGAGTACAGCAATCTAGTTGGTGGTAAGAGCTTCGAACCGCACGAAGAGAACCCTATGCTAGGTTTCCGTGGTGCATCGCGTTACATCTCGCCAGTATTTGAAGATTGTTTTGAACTTGAAACGCAAGCAATCAAACGCGTTCGCAATGAGATGGGTCTGAAAAACGTAGAGATTATGATCCCATTCGTTCGTACACCAAGCGAAGCAGCTTCGGTTATCGACCTTCTTGCTAAGTTTGACCTACGCCGTGGCGACCAAGGCTTAAAAGTAATTATGATGTGCGAACTGCCATCGAATGCGGTACTCGCTGATGAGTTCCTAAAATACTTTGATGGCTTCTCTATTGGTTCAAACGATATGACTCAGCTGACGCTTGGCCTTGACCGTGACTCCGGTGATGTCGCCCATCTATTTGACGAGCGTAACCCAGCGGTGAAAGCCATGCTTCAAATGGCAATCGATGCGGCAACCAAAGCGGGTAAATACGTCGGTATCTGTGGACAAGGTCCATCGGATCATGACGACCTAGCTGAATGGTTAATGGCACAAGGTATCAGCTCAGTATCACTCAACCCTGATACGGTTATCGATACCTGGTTGAAGTTAGGTAACGTAAGTAAATAAGCTTGCTTGATATGAAGAAAGGCTTCCAATTGGAAGCCTTTTTTACTTTCTGGTTTAAGCTCGCTTAAAACTTGTAGCCACCACCGATCATAAATACCCAAGGGTCGATTTCGACTTTGGTCGAGTACTCTTGTCCACCAGCCTTATATTTCGCTGTCGTATCAATATCTGCATACCAAACTGAAGCATTTAAGAACCAGTCTTCATTGAGTTTATAATCCAAACCGATGTTTGCTGCTAAGCCCCATGAATCATCAAGTGATAAGTCACTTAAGCCAGCATTGGTTCCTGTACTATTTAGGCTCTCATCAAAGAAAACTGTATAGTTAATACCCGCACCTACATAAGGGCGAAAGTCACTGCCAGATTCACCGAAATAGTACTGAACCATAAATGTTGGCGGTAAATGCTTAGTTTCAGCAATGTCACCTAAGCCACCGTGATTGGTAGAAATTTTGTGCTTAAATGGTGTTGCAGCTAACACTTCAAAACTGATGTTATCAGTAAACATATAGCCTACTGTTAACCCAAGTTGGATATTAGAATCGACCGAAAACTTCGAGCCTGGATTGTCCAAAACATCACCGCTGCTTTCATTCGGTACCACTGCCGCTAAGCCACCACGTACAATAATATCACCCTCTTTATGAGCAAACGCATTTGCTGAAGCGAGTGTTGCTAGAACGGTTAGGCTTAAAAGTGTTTTTTTCATTTTGATTTCCTTTTGTAGGGTTTTGTTTTATTGATTGAAGGAATCATTGTTATTTGCGCCGCAAAGTAGCACATAAAAACCATACAAAATTGAGGGAAATCAATTTGTGAAATTTATTGAGTATGCAGTTACTTTTTTATCGAGACGATCACTAAAAGATGTAACATTGATGACATTTATGTAATGCAACTTTTATGTTCATCACGCACTAAAAAAGCTCCCGAAGGAGCTTTAAACTTAGCTAGTACTCGCACCACTCTGTTGCTTAGCGAGTTCGATTTCCCTTTGCTTGAGCATCTTATCCATATCATCTCGATGAGACTGAAATGATGCCATCTGTTTCTTCGGCACAGAGCTTGCCATGGGGATATTGGCTTTCATCGCATTGACAGGTCTACCACGGTCAATCAACTCATAGTGAATATGAGGGCCAGTGACACGCCCTGTCGCGCCCGATAAACCAATTCTCTGCCCGCGAGAAATCTTCTGCCCCTTACGCACCAAAATCTTACTCAGGTGAAGGTAACGCGTCTTGTAGCGGCTGCCATGTTGGATCACTACGTAGTTACCTGCATAAGGATGTTTACGCGTCATGATCACGACCCCATCACCCGTTGATACAATCGGCGTTCCCGTAGGGGTTGCCCAGTCTGTACCATTGTGAGGTGAAACACGTCCAGTTACCGGGTGCTTACGAGTCGGGTTGAAGTTGGAGCTTAGACGATATCGACCATTAACGGGTTTACGCTGGAAAGCCCGTTGCAGGCTGTCACCATTGTAGTCGTAATATTGCCCGTCACTATGTAGATAAGCAGATAGCACACGACCACGGTTATAGATTTTAATCGCTTGTATTTCTCGATTACCAGTAAGCTGATCTCCAACAAACTGGCGTGACTGAACCACTTCAAACTTATCGCCCGAGCGTAAATCTCGAGCAAAATTGATCTTATCTTTTAGTAGGCTAACCACTTGTTCAATTTCGCTCTTTCCTAAGCCAAGCGCATTGACTGACTGGGAGAAGCTGCCATTAATTTCCCCAACCATAGGGAATGATTTCCAAACACCAGGAATTTTAACGTCGGCAAACTCATAACTGCCATCTTCGAGTCGGCTATAGACCGCGCGTTCAACTAAGCTAAATTCAAGCTCCATTTTGCTTAAATTGCCCGTTTCTTCGTTACGCCAGAATCTCAATGTGTTTCCAGGTTTAAGGGTATCTAAAGCAAGGAAGTTAAGATCGGTTTCCATGATCTTCATGAGCTCGCTATAACCAAAACCTAACTGATCAAAGATCGTGCTTAGGTTATCGCCAGCTTGAATTACGTATTCGTAATCAGGAACGTCACGTACAACTTCATTGTCGAGTAAGAAATCGGATACAAGGGAAGACTCAGGAAGAGAAAGATCAATAGTGCGATGATACTTACCATGCTTAGGTACGCTAGAAATAACGACTGCAGCTAAGAGAGGTAAACTCACCACCATCATTTTTTTTGGTCTAGACAGCTGTTGGAAGCGGGTCTTCAGACTTCTAGTTAGCACAATTTGACCTATTACCTGATATAAACAAAGGCATAAGGTTACGAATTTATCTAGAAGTTGTCACCTGCGAAATGTCAGATTTAAACTAAAAAAGGCGCAGATTGCGCCTTTATTGGTCTAAATTAGCAGTTACTTCTAAAAGTATCGCTGCTATTGATAAGTCGACACTAGACCATTATCTTCACCAAATCCATTCGGTCGATACTGGTCTGCATTCGGATCATTGATCCATTTTTCTTTATCTACCAGATACCTAAATTCGAACTGACTATCTTTTGGCAAACGAGTCTTAAACTTGTAAGACTTCGATTTCGCCACTTTCTTCATTTCCGTTGGCTGCCAATCCAAAAAATCAGCAACGATAGCGACAGATTGACCTACTTCTTCCGCTGCAAGCTCAAAGGTAACTTCTACTTCATTTTTCGTTTTGAAAAAACGTTTATTGATCATAGTTTACTCCGTTAACGACAATTAAATTCCATCTCATAACTTGTTAGGTCAAATCATAAGCAATCTATCACACATACTCAATACTGAATTCAATGCTGATAACTTGGGTCTCTAAACCTATTGCTTTGCTAAGCTATCTTGCTCAGTTACCTTGAAAAGTATAGTGGTTAATTGAGAAGGTTCTTCTGACATTGCTTGATGTTCATCACGTTGTAAGAGTTTCACCGTCACTTGATTTTCATTGACAGAAATATCTTTGATTCGAACTCTATCTCCCAAAAATGCAGAGCCTTTTGTCACCATACGCTGCCGAAACTCATCGTATGTAGAAATGATTAAATAGTAAAACACGCCTGAACCTTGGTTACTTACTACTAATGGCGACACGTAGGTGGTCTCATTTACCTGCGTGATAAAGCGAGTTTCTATCGACACCTCACCACGCTCAGCCCCGTCTTCGTAGGTGCCTTTCACAATCTGTGGTTGCTCCATATCATCAATAAATGTAAAGGCACTACTTTCTGGGATTTTAATCGTCCAAGGGTTGACCGTTTTAATCGAAAACAGGCTTTGCATTACTCGATCTGACTGAGAGACTTGGTTAGGAAATTTGGCTAAAATTTCTTCATCAGTAAGACTGAACCGATAAATCCCTGCCACAGCGACTATGATTAGCAATACGATAGGAATCAAAAGGATAAGTGGGACAGGTAAAATGCGTTTTTTCATGTGAGTTAAGGTCTTATAAAAGCGATACGTTATTCGCCTCCATGTTAGCAGGACACTATTAGGAGTTAAAATGGAACATCAGAAGAAAGTTCGAATCGCAGATTGTAGCTGCGGCCAAGTGAGCTTAGTTTGCCGAGGAGAGCCCTCTCGTACTTCAGTTTGTCACTGCTTTGAGTGTCAAAAAAGAACGGGCAGTGTCTTTGGCGTACAAGCGCGATTCGAAAAAGAACAAGTTTCTTTTAGCGGCGAGTTGATTGAGTACACCAGGATAAGTGATTCTGGCAATGAAGTGACCTATTCGTTTTGCCCTAAATGCAGCACAACGATGTTGCTCCGTCTACAAGCGGCACCTGATGCTATTGTTGTGCCCGTTGGCGTATTCAACGAACATGACTTACCCTCACCCAGCTTTTCAGTTTATGAAGAGAGGAAACATGGTTGGGTCAAATTTGATTGCCAAATGGAGCACTACGATTAGATCTTCTCGACTCATTGCTTCGGATCAATATTCTCGGCATTTTTCCCCTACCGAACTCAGCATACTCGCTCTATAATTGCGCCCTAATCTAAGGAGTCAATTTTGATCACCAAACTCCCTCGTTGGGTAGAATATGGCGCTTTTCTACTCGCTTTACTCGCTGGCACCGTAAACGCTATCGGTCTGCTCGGCTTTCAACACCAAGCCGTTTCACACATATCTGGCACAGTCACTCTCTTAGGCACGTCAATCGAAGCTCTCAATGCGCAAACAGGCCATCTGTTTCTGATCCTGTTTAGCTTCCTGTTTGGCGCGATTCTCAGTGGGTTGTTTATAGAGAGTACAGCACTCAAATTAGGCCGCCGATATGGCATCGCATTGTGCGTTGAAGGCTTTTTGTTGCTTGGAGCTTATTGGCTGCTTGATAAGAATTACCTTGCCGGACAGTACCTCGCCTCTGCGGCTTGTGGATTACAAAACGCCATGATCACGACATTTAGTGGGGCGATTGTTCGCACTACGCATATGACAGGGATCATTACTGATCTTGGATTAATGATCGGAGCAAAGTTACGGGGAGAAAGCTTTGACTACCGTAAAGCCAAACTGTTTATGTTTATTTTCTGCGGATTTTTATTCGGTGGTATCGTTGGCGCCAAGGTATTTTCTATCTACTCAATAGCCGCATTGCTACTGCCTGTTGCTTTAGCCTTCTTACTCGCGATCACCTACTGGCGCTTCCTATCAAACCATAACGCACACAGATAATGTGCCACTAAGCTTGAAACAGACAAATAAACAATTTAACATTCTCGACACATTTAACCACTAAATGATAAATATTCGACGCTTTATCTTGAATATTTAGCGATATTTATTGAATAGTATTGCAAGGATGCATGAAAGCCATTAATCTTGCGCCAATTTGATAATATATGGAAGTTTAGTGAATAACTATGCCACTCAGTGGCTATACTATTTATCTAGTTGTAACTCGAGAAACGTATGCAAAACAGCGCTCAATCAACAGAACAACCAAAAACTAAAGGCAACTTTTGGATGTTCTTTATCCCTTCCTTGATCGGTTTGTTCCTTTTTATGGCTCCGATCAGCTACGAAGGTGATATTACTATCCCTGTCGCAGTACTAGCGAAATCTATCCAAGCTATTTTTGGCGACCATCTAGTTGGCATGGTGACAGCGATCATCGCCTTTATGGCCATTGCGTCTGCCCTGTGCCGTATCAAAACGCCGGCTTTTATCGCTAATAGCGAATTCTTAAACGGATTGTTCAATCCAAGCCCACTATGGTTAGCGGTACGTTTGATTGGTGGTGCAGCCGTTGTAATGACTTTCTTCCAAGTAGGTCCAAATGCGGTATGGGAAGAAAATACTGGTGGCTTAGTGCTCGAAGGACTGCTACCGACGCTATTCTCTGTATTCATCTTTGCTGGTTTGTTGCTGCCACTCCTACTGAACTTTGGCCTACTGGAACTATTTGGCACTTTGCTGAGTAAAATCATGCGTCCAGTATTCAACTTACCAGGACGCAGCGCTATTGACTGTATGGCGTCATGGTTAGGTGATGGCTCTGTCGGTATCCTTCTGACAAGTAAGCAGTACGAAAACAAATTCTATACCCAGCGCGAGGCAGCAGTCGTTGGTACTACCTTCTCTGCAGTATCGATTACATTCAGCCTTGTCGTAATAGCACAAGTTGAGTTGGAGCATCTGTTCCTACCGTTCTATGGTGCGATTTGTTTGGCAGGCTTGGTTGCGGCGATCATCATTCCACGCCTTCCTCCACTAAGCTTTAAGAAAAACACATTTATCGACGGTTCTGAGCCTGCTAAAGATGCCGATGCCATTCCTCAAGGGCATACCGCGTTCTCATGGGGCATGGACCTAGCACTTAAGAAAGCAGCTCAGGTGAAGTCGGTTAAAGGCGTGTTTGGCGAAGGCATACGTAACGCAGTTGACATGGTGTTTGGCGTGCTTCCTGTCGTTATGGGTCTAGGTACGATTGCCCTTGTGATTGCAGAATACACATCTGTTTTCAGCATTCTCGGTCAGCCTTTCATCCCATTCCTTGAATTGCTTGGTGTCCCAGAAGCGGCAGCAGCATCTGAAACCATCGTTGTTGGCTTTGCGGATATGTTTATCCCAGCGATCTTAGCGGCGTCAATTGATAACGAAATGACACGTTTTGTTATTGCAGCAATGTCGGTAACACAGCTTATCTACATGTCCGAGGTTGGGGCTCTGCTTCTAGGTAGCCGTATTCCAGTTAACATTTTTGAGCTGTTCGCAATATTTATCTTGCGTACCTTGATTACCCTGCCAGTGATTGCGGGTGTTGCTCACCTAATATTCTAAAGTAATGAGACTAAGCCCCTTCGGGGGCTTTTTTTGTACCTAGTAATCAACCCTCTACCACTAATTGGTTAGCCAACATTCTCCTTAGGAATTAAAATTCCCTTAACAATCATCTCATCATATAATTAATGATACATTACATAATAACCTTACTTGCAAGGAGTGCTTATGAGGTGGACGCTGGTATTTGTATCACTGTTATTGAGCTTTCAAGCGATAGCTTCTCAACTGGTTATCCGAGTTGGCGATGAGCAAGCAGTTCATCTATCTTATGCTGATATTACAACCAAACTCTCCCCTGCCTCATTTACCACTAAGCTGCCTTGGTACGCCAACACCAATAAGTACACAGGTTTTAAAGTCTCTGATTTATTGCAGTATCTTTCAATAAATGATGCTTTCTCCGTCTCTTTCATCGCCCTCAATGATTACGCAGCCAGCTCTCAAATTGAGGACATTTTAAAATATGAGCCTATAGTTGCATATAAGATGAACGATAAAAAATGAAGGTCCGAAATAAAGGCCCGTATTGGCTGGTCTTTAACTTAGATGAAAACCCAGAGATCGATAACGCTGTTTTTCATTCGCAAATGGTATGGCAAATCGATGAGATAATGGTACATAGAAAACAAGATGTGGAAAATAAATAACGATAATGACCCATCCACCCTACTAAAACGAGCAAAGTATCTGCTGCTGTTGCTCAGTGTTGTATTGATTGCTGCCAACCTTTACTTCCTTTCGGCTACTCGGCAACATGCGCATTCATATAGCGAGCAGCAAAACCAGGCAACTTGGTTCCTCCTACAGCTCACCAAAGAGTTTACTGAGCTCAATACCATCACTCCATTTGCCGCCGATGGCCAGAATTATCGCGATAAAGTCCTGCTAAAGTATGAATTGACTTGGTCTCGTTTCGATTTGCTTCTTACCAGTGGAGAAGCTGATTCTTTTATCTCACTACCAGGAGCGCGAGAGTTTTTTCTGACTTTATTTAATCATTTTCAGTCACTGGAGCCTAAACTGGAGCAGCTAAAAACTAAAGAGCAAGCACAATTGCTAGGAAGAGAACTTGATGCTGTTTACCGTTCAATGGTTAAGTATGTAAACACCAATTTCCGTGTTAAAAGCCCGCTATATGAACACCAACAGCGCGCAGCTAACGATTTAAATCAGTTCCAGCTGACCTCAATGCTCTTACTGATCGTTTGTGTTGTGCTTGTCACGTTCATTTTACACAAAGAATCCGAATACCATCGTCAGCAATCTTTAACTGACTCTCTCACCGGCATTGCTAATCGCTTAGCACTGTTCAATGACCTAAAATGGCGAGTACACAACGACTACCCTTTCCATCTATTCTTGCTCGACCTAAACGCGTTTAAAGCCGTCAATGATCAGTATGGTCACCAAGCTGGTGATCGCGTACTGAAAGCTTTTGCTGAACGCTTAAGTAGCCTAGATACTCAATGCTATCGAATTGGAGGAGACGAATTTGCGATTATCAATGATAAAATTGCTGTGAATGAACTGCATTCTATTACCGAAGCAATACACAACCAAATGAGAGCGTCCATCATAGTCACAGATGGCTGTGTGATTCATATTGGTACCAGCATTGGCAGCGCGCAATTCCCAGAAGATGCAGACGAGATCAACGATCTAATGCAACTCGCCGATAATAAAATGTATGTAGAGAAACACACTGCACGTAAAATCAAGATATCCGAAACTATAGGTTAAAGTACTTGGTGAGTTTGCCTTGCGTATTTCTGCAATACCTCATGCTTAACGTCCTTGTCGCTTTGCGGTTGCCATATACCTCGCCCAATACCACCGACGATCATATGGATTACTGCCGCATCAATTGCTGACATCACGGCGACATTAACAGGTTCATTGTTGCCAACTAATACAGTTAACATGCTAAACCTAAAGCACCGGATACAAAAAAGCCCCTCACGAAGAGGGGCAAAGTACCATCGCTTATAGTTATAATTTTGTCTTGCCAGTATTCGATATCAACCAAAGTCACCGTTTACATAACCACGAGTTCGGTCGTCTTGAGGATCGCTAAAAATCACTTGGGTATCATTGTGTTCGACCAACTCTCCCATTAGGAAGAAAGCAGTACGGTCAGAGATACGGCGTGCTTGCTGCATAGAGTGCGTCACGATAACGATCGTATAGTTCTTTTTCAGTTCTTCCATTAGCTCTTCGATCTTATGTGTTGCGATTGGGTCAAGTGCTGACGTTGGCTCATCCATCAAGATGACATCAGGTTCCATCGCAATGGTGCGCGCGATACATAAGCGCTGCTGCTGACCACCCGACAAACCAAATGCGTGAGATTTCAAACGGTCTTTTACTTCATCCCAAAGCGCGGCGCCACGCAAAGATTGCTCAACAACTTGGTCGATGTGTTTTTTATCTTTAATGCCTTGAGCTCGTAGACCATATGCTACGTTCTCGTAGATGCTCATTGGGAACGGGTTTGGCTTTTGGAACACCATGCCCACTTTAATGCGCAGATCTGCGACATCAATGTTGCCATAAATGTCATCGCCATCCATATCTAGTCGACCGGTGATTTTTACGCCTTCAATCAGGTCGTTCATGCGGTTCAAGCAACGCAATAGTGTTGACTTGCCACAGCCAGATGGGCCGATCAGCGCCGTGACTTGACGCTCTGGTACTGGCAGGTTGATTGATTTCAGTGCTTGGTTTTCGCCGTAAAATAGATCTAGATTTTCAATATCAAATTTGTTCATTGTCTTAATCTCTAAAATTCTGTAATTCGTGTCTAACTATGCTGACTAGGGCTAGCTTTAGTAGGTGGCTTTGTTAAAGCGGCTAGCGATAAATTTGGTTGTCATATTGATCAATAAGACCACGACAATCAGCACTGTTGCTGTACCGTATGCTTGATTCCACTCTTCAATAGTGAACAGCTCGGTAGTTAGCTTATAAAGGTGAACCGTTAGTGTGCGTCCTGAGTCGAGAAGAGAATCTGGAACTCGCGCTACCATACCTGCTGTTAGAAACACAGGTGCGGATTCACCAATTACACGACCAATACTTAGAATGACCGAAGTTAAGATACCTGGTGTCGCGCTCGGTAGAATAAGACGCCAGATAGTATAGATTTTTGAAGAACCCAGTGCATAAGAGCCTTCACGGTATGTTTGTGGTACTGCCATTAACGCCTCTTCCGTAGTACGGATAATGACTGGCAGAATAAGAATACTCAGAGTTAAAGCACCCGATAGAATCGAGAAGCCAAGACCAAGAATCGCCACGAAGAAGGTCATACCAAATAGACCAAAGATAATCGATGGAATACCGGCCAACGACTCAGTACAGAAACGAATAACTTTAACTAATCGGCTACCCACCTTCGCATACTCAGTTAGATAGATGGCCGTCATAATGCCAAGTGGAGCCGCAACCGCGATCGATGCAATAACCATGTAGATGGTCGAGACGATCATCGGGAAAATACCCTTTTCTTCGCCAGTCGCGGTGTAGTTATCGGTAATGAACGCCCAGTCCACATGCTGGAGCCCATTGGAAAGAATGTACCAGATAATCCAGAACAGGAATCCAACCGTTAGCGCCGCAGCAGCCCAAATGAAGGCATTTAGGATATTGTCTTTGGTCTGACGAGCTTTCTTAAGTTTTGCTGTATCCATTTGCGAGGCCTTTGTCTTATTAGGTGATTGATTTACTTGAGACATAGTCATTACTTCGCTTTTTCACGGTTAAGGTAAAGCAGAACCGCATTCAGAGACATAATAAACACCAGTAGAACAACACCGGTTGCGTAGAGTGCGTTCGCGTGGACACCACTTGCGTAAGACATTTCAATCGCAATGTTCGCTGTTAGAGTACGTGCAGAGTCAAGGATACCCTCAGGCATCGCTGGCGCATTACCCATAACCATGATGATTGCCATGGTTTCACCCAGCGCGCGGCCGATACCCAAAATCACACCTGTCATGATACCGCTTCGAGCAGCAGGCACTAACAGTTTGAAGATAGTAAAGATCTTCGAAGCACCTAGTGCCAATGAGCCTTCTTTATAGGTTCTTGGTACTGCGCGAATCGACGTTTCAGATACCGTGATAACCGTTGGAAGAATCATCACACCTAGCACGATGATACCCGCTAGAATCGTGTTACCAGCCGGAACATTGAAGATATTTTGAATCAGAGGAACGATGATTACCAAACCGAAGAAGCCGTAAACGACCGAAGGGATACCCGCCAACAGCTCTACCGCAGGGCGAATAATGTCAGCAACACGTTTAGGCGCGATTTCAGCAATATAAATCGCCGTTAGAACACCAACTGGCACACCAACCACAACCGCACCTAAGGTGGATACCACAGAGGCAACGATCATAGTAGCAACGCCGTAAAGCGCTGGTGGTAGCCAATCTTGGCCTAGGACGATGCCAGAAACACCCGCTTCTTGGAACGCAGGGATACTTTCTTTAACAATGAAGTAAGCGATAACCGCTAGAGAGACAATACCGATAACCGCACTGGTTAAAAACAGGCCGTGGAAGATTCTTTCTTTCCAATCTACACGTTTTTGGGCACGCAGACCTGACTTGTTTAGTTGAGTCGCTTCAGTATTCATAAGCTTTTCACTATTTGCGATGGTCATATGAAAATCTCACAGTTCGAGCTGCAAAGCAGAGTCGAAATGGATTGAAAACGCTCAGCCCGAAAAGGTGGGCTGAGCAAATTTAGTAAGTGGGGTTAACTGCAATTAGTTAACTGAGATGTAGCCTTTGTTATCAACAAGAGCTTGTGCTTCATCAGAAACCATCCAGTCTAGGAACTTCTGAGTTTCAGCAGATGGCTTACCTTCTTTGTAAAGAACTAGGAATGGACGAGCAACTTTGTAAGAACCGTTCTTAACGTTGTCTACGTTTGCTGCCACACCGTCGATTGAAAGCGCGTTTACAGAGTTATCAACTGTACCTAGAGAGATGTAGCCGATAGCGTAAGGGTTTGAAGCAACCATGGTTTTCAGTGCGCCGTTACCGTTTGCAACTTGAGCACGTTGAGAGATTGCAGAAACCTTCTTACCAGAGATTTTCTTCTTAAGCTTCATGATGTCTTCGAATGCACCACGAGTACCAGAAGCTGTGTCACGAGTGATTGCTACGATTGGCTTGTCAGCACCACCAACATCTTTCCAGTTAGTGATGTCGCCTTTGTAAATCGCCGTTACTTGTTCAGCTGTTAGCTTGTCTAAACCATTTTTTGGGTTAACAACAACTGCGATACCGTCTAGTGCAACTGTTAGTTCTTTAAGAGCTGGCTCTTTTTCAGAATCTTTCAGGTTACGTGAAGACATACCAAGGTCAGCACTGCCGTTTTTCGCTGCTTTTACACCAGCAGAAGAACCAGGGCCTTGAACTTCGATAAACACGTTGTTGTGTGTCTTCATGTATGTTTCAGAGAAAACTTCCATCAGTGGAGTTACGCTGCTAGAGCCCACTGCAGAGATAGTTTCTTTAGCAGAAACTGAAGTCACTGCCATTGCGCCTAGAAGTGCGATTGCACCGATTACTGTCTTTTTCATCACAATTTCCTTAAGTGGCTTTATTGCCGTTGTGTTTCACTTGAACGGTGCCCACTTTAGGACTCAAATATGACAGTTGTGTTTCACTTCGTTGAAGCCTGTATGACAGATTAAATTTTTCTTTTTCGCCGTCCCAGAACGAATATTAGAGTAGATCGTACTGTTTGAAATTCGGCTGAATGTGTCCAAATGTGAAAAATTGAACACATTTTAACCTAATGAAAAATATGAATAATTTAGTTGCATAATGCCTGTTCAAAATTTGTAAAAACCCTGCTGATTTCACCTTTGATTTATAGATCAAAGGAATTAGAATCACTCTCATTATAACAATTATAAAACTATTAATATTTCATCGGAGAGGACTATAAATGCGCCAGTTACTAAACGGCTTATCCATTAAGCTACAGGTCGTCGTACCTGTAGTATTCACATTGTTACTACTCATTGTCGGCATCACCTACAGCACCACCAGCTTAAAACATGCGTTCAATCAAGTGACCATTTCCACTGAAAACGTGGTTAAACATAAAGACGAGCTGACAAAAATCATCGACAACACTTATGGCATGCGTATTAAAGCTATCTATAGTTTGTTTCGTGCCGAGGATGTCGCCCAGCTTCAATCTACTCTTCTCGCAAAGCAGAACGACAACTTACGCTTACTGGACTCTCTGCGTGATATCGATGGATTACAACGAGAAGTAAAACAGATGGAAGAGGCGATTGAAGGGTATGTTAGTTACTCAATCAATACCATGGTTCCACTACTCAATACTAAGCATGGTCAGTCATCAGTGTCTGATGAGTTCCAGCGCAAATATGATCAAGCTTCTTCCCTCTATCGCGACAAAGGTAATCTCATGGTCAAAGCGATTGAAGACCTTTCGAGCAAGCTTAATCTTCTCGCTTTAGCAGAGGTAGAACACAATGGTGAAATCCATTCAGGCGTGATGACCAAGTCTATCATTGGCTTAGGTTTTGTGTTGCTGGGTGCTTTTGCTATTAGCTGGGTCCTTGCGGGAATTATCGTTACCCCGATTAGAAAGCTACAAAAAGCGATGCAGGAGCTTGCTCAAGGTAACCTTAAGGTGAGCGTTGCCGAGCAAGGTAATAATGAGATCACGGCCCTATCAAAAGACTTCAACTCGACGGTGGCACAGCTTAAAACAACCGTCGATTCGCTCGTACGCATTAGTGTCGACGTTGCTTCGGCTTCAACAGAGCTTGCCGCTGTAATGACGCAATCAACGGCCAACTCAGATCAAGAGAAGAACGAAGTTGAACAGGTTGCTTCAGCTATCAACCAGATGGAAAGTACCGCATCCGAAGTTACACAAAATGCTAACCTTGCGGATCAAGCTTCTAGCAGTGCAGATAAACTGGCACGTGAAAGCCTTGCGATCTTTGAACAAAATACTCGCCAAAGTGAAAAGATGGCCGACCAACTTAACCAGGCCGCAGGCGTAGTAAACACATTAAAAGATCAATCTGAACAGATTGGTAAAGTGATCGAAGTGATCGAAAGTATTTCAGAGCAAACCAACCTACTTGCACTCAATGCTGCGATTGAAGCAGCGCGAGCAGGTGAAAGTGGCCGTGGATTTGCAGTGGTTGCCGATGAAGTACGTATGCTTGCGGCACGCACTCAAGAATCAACCAAAGAGATTCAAACCATCATCGAAGAGCTTCAAAGACAGTCTGGTAGTGCGAACGACAGCATGAACTCTAGCCTAGAGATGCTCTCTCAAAACCAGCAACAAGCTGCGCAGGTAAGTGAAGCACTGAGTAACATTAGCTCTTCGATATCGGAGCTTACCACGCTTAACGCACAAGTCGCCGTCGCTTCTGAAGAGCAAGGTCAAGTGACTTCTGACATCAACAAGAACCTTGGCAATATCTACGAGCTTGTCAGCCAAAACGTGACCGGTATTACTCAATCAGCAGCAGCAAGCCAAGAGCTATCTAACTTAGCCGAGAATCAAAAGCAGCAGCTTGGGTTCTTTAAGGTGTAACTATCGCAACTTTAAAAAGAGGCTCTTTTGAGCCTCTTTTTATATTACTTTCTCGCGTACTTAATTACCGACAATACGCTACCGAGAGGGTCGCGAAATGAAGCAATGCGACCAATACGTTCTATATCCATCGGCTCGATGACCACTTGCGCACCATTTTCTAATGCTTTCTCTAACGTCGCATCCACATCCTCTACGGTCACATAGGCTTGCCAAAAACTTGGTACGCCACGCTCTTTTAAAAGCTCTGGCATCGTCAGAATGCCAGCAAACGGCTCTGAACTATTTTCATTCATGACTAAGGCATAGCGCGATTGATTTCTTCCCGGCACTTCTCTTAGCGTCCAGCCCAACACATTTGAGTAAAACTCGAAAGACTTATCAAAATCGGTCGTCATCAGTTCACACCAACTAAACAAGCCGTGATCTTCGAATGGTTTATCCATTATTTTCTCCTAGTAAGTTCTCCACAAACATGTTGAGCAATTCGTGAAGTTTTTGTTGTTGTTGACTATCAAAATTGTGCAGCGCTTTACCCAATACACCAAATGCGACATGTTTCGAGGACTCGACCATTGCTACCGCTTGTTGTGTCGCGACTATCGAATAACTTCTTCCATCTGTTTCTGAGGTAATACGGTGTATTAACTCGCGCTTTTCCAATCCTTTAATCAGACTAGTCACCGAACCCCGATTCTTTAGCAACTGCTTTGACAGCTCGAGCGGAGTAATACGCTCTGCATCGATGACTGTCATCAAGAATATCCATTGCTCACGCGTCAAATTAAGCCCACTTTGGCTAAATTGCGCTTCAAGCTCATTAGTCAGTACTCTTGAAGCTAAGCCAACCAATCCGCCTATCGTATCTGTTGGTTTCATAGTTCTACACTTTAGTTTGAATTTAAACTAGTTTATTAAATTCAATGTCAAACTACAATATTTTTGTGGAAAGAGTGGTGGAGAAAGGTGCAAGAAAGACAAAAGGCACGCAATGCGTACCTTTTGAAAGATTAGTAACGAGAAGAAGCGCTCAAGATTCTTTACCAAAGATATACTTATCCATCATGGTCACCATTTTACCTAACTCAGGTTTGGTGATCGTATCGTTCGCTCCCAAAGCCAGTGCTTTAGTACGATTATCCTCACTCATAAGAGATGAGAACATCACGATAGGAACAGACGAATAAGCGTCACTGTCGCGTAAGCGTTTAACTAAATGCATACCATCCATACGTGGCATTTCAACATCGGTCACTACACCGTCAATGAACTCGCTAACTGGAAGCCCTTCTTCTTTGGCAACGTCTATTAGACCCATTAATTTATCATGAGCCTCTCCACCATCTTTACAAGCAATAATGTTGTACCCAGCAGAGCTCAAGGTATCTTGGATCATAGAACGTATAAAAGCAGAATCGTCCACCACCATGATGGTTTTCGCATTTCGCTTAGCCACCATACGCTGATTTAAGTCGACACTTTTATCTAAAGTGACATCGTATTTTTCCATACTCAGTTCTGGGTTGATGTCAGCGATGATCTTCTCGAAGTCGAGAATCATGATTAAGTTGCCATCTTTGCGCACTACCGCGACCACACAGTCTTGCTCACCGGCTTCAAGGAATTGACTCGGAGACTCTACATCATTCCAAGAAATGCGATGAATTCGGCTAATACTGTCGATCAGGAAGCCATTAGTCATATTGTTGAAATCGGTAACAATGACGAACTTTTTCTGCAGATCTTTCGACGTTGGTACACCCAACCAACCAGCGAGGTCGACTAAGGGTGTTAAAATATCCCGAGACGAGAATACACCCACCATATGTGGCTGCGCGTTGGGGTAATCCGTCGTGTCCGGGACTTGGATAACCTCTCTCACCTTAGCGACGTTAATACCGTAATAGCACGTCTTCTTGCTACCGTCTGGCAGCTCCTTAACCAAATGGAACTCGATAATCTCAAGTTCATTGGTACCACTTTCCGTTAAAATCGTACTGGTTGATCCGCTCATAATTCTACTTTCTTAGTTTGATCACTTTATATTATCGTCATCAATTACAAATTCTTTTGCTCTTTTTATCTGTAATCCCGTGATTTGTAAATCAATTGCTCCGACATAGTTCAAACTTCTCTATATCCGCGCCTGAGCAAGTAATAATTTAGTCAATTGAACGCCAGTGGGATGGCATTTCAATATTCCATCTCGCTCGCTCTGATTCTGCATAGATAGCCTTACCCTGATTACCTGTCACAATAGGAATCGGTTTACTATGCCCACTGTTAATTATTTGAGTGACCAAGTTGGCAGCTTGCTCACCCTGGCTATAGCCAAACAATACTACGCCACCAACGGCTTTCTTTTCACCGACAGCAAAGTCCCAAAACGCAAAAATCGGTAGCTCTGAATGTTGGTTGGTCCAATTAATGACCTGTTCGGCTGGAACATTTTTGCCTTGTTCATCGACAAGCGTTTGATACAAACCAACAATGATGACCGTAAAACCGTCATTCTTTGCCCCATTGACTTGGCTATGCCACTCATTTTTGGTCGAAATAGCTTGGATATCAACATCAATCCCAAGGTTGTCCCTGATTAAAGTGTACTGTTTTTCTATATAGCTTTTGGCGATTTGAGACGTCACACCTGAATCAAACAACACCTTCACCTTGAAATCTTGATCATCAAATAGCTTCCTAAGCTCCCCTAAAGATTTAGTAAAAAGTGGACGCTCCAGCACGCCAGTTACTTTTGCCTGACCGCGATACTTCGAGAGTAGCTTTCTTGGGTTGGAGTTGATCCCCAAAAACACAATTGATATGGGCTCATCAAACAGCTTAGGCAGCATATAGGTCAAGGCATTGTCATCACCTAGCATGACAATATCAGGCTTATAGCTCTTATATTTAGCAAAAGCCTCCATCGCTTTTCCCGCATAATCTGCCTTAGGGATACGTTTGGTATCCATCTGAAAAGTTTCCAGCTCTACAGTGCTAGCTAGGGTAGCATTGATACCTTCCACATAACTTTTATCCCATGGATACTCAGAATGATAACTTTCAATGAGCAATACTTTAGTTGCAAATACTTGGGACGAAAAAACCAAACAAAGTAATATCCAACGCATGAGTGTTTCCTCTTGCTTTTCTATTAGTGTAGTTGTCTCCGCTCAAGTCTCCACTGGCATTCCCATTCAATTAGTCTTTGAACGTCTATACTCAAAAATAAACTTTAGAATTAATGCCATGACGCGTAGTAAAGACATCGAACAAAGCCAGAATAGCCCTTTTTATAGCAGGATCGGACGACGTATTATTCTGATCATGGTGCTTCTGAGCGGCCTTATCACTGTGTTTACCACATTACTGCAACTGTCGTGGGACTATAAAAAAGAGTTCGATACTGTTAAACAACGCCAGCTTGAAATCCGAGATATTCACGCCCCTTTAATTGCTTCTTCAGTCTGGGATTTTGACCTATTGGTTCTACAGCAAGAAATAGATGGCCTGGTGAACCTCCCCAGAGTGGATTACCTAAGAGTAGAAAGCGGAGGATACACTTTTGAAGCGGGCACAGAAGTAATGGAAAACGCGCTAACCAAAAAATATCCTTTGATCTACAAGCACCCGAACACTTCGCGTGTCGAGGAAATCGGGCATATTTTTGTTCAGTCTGATGCTCAAGAGATATATGACTATCTAATTTGGCAAGCAGTTTACACTTTGCTTCTCAATGCCGGTAAAACGCTACTAGTGTGTTATTTGGTGTTGATGGTGTTCCATCGTAGTGTCAATCAAAGGATCTTTGCTATCGCCAAGTACCTTCGTAAATACAACCCACGCCATCCCGCAGACCCTTTGGAGCTAGAACACCAAGCTTGGATTTCTGAAAAGGATGATGAGCTGGATTGGCTTGCCGAAGAAGCCAATAAAATCACCAGTAACGTCACCCGGCTTTATGACAACATCAAACAAGAGCAAGAGCGTCTCAAAGAATTTGCCCATGTCTCTTCAGACTGGCTATGGGAGACTGATGAGTTAGGGCATCTTGTTTATTGTTCAGACAGCATGAGACAAGCGCTTGGCATAGACAGTCTCAGCAAGCCTCTATTGAATCAACTAACCGCGTTGGAGCATTGCACTTCACTTCATGAAAAGCTTCGCCAAAGAAGCACCTTTTCGATGTGTGAAGAGACCATCACACTAAACTGCATTACCCAATACCTGCTGTTTCAAGCAAAAGCGCGCTATGAAAGTGATCGTTTCCTTGGGTTTCGCGGCACTGCCATCAACATTACCGAGTTGAAGCTGACCCAAATCGAACTTGAAGAACTGAACCAAAATCTTGAACACACAGTGGCGACTCGAACCTTAGATTTGAAACAAAGCATGGAGCAGCTTAAACATACCCAAGAACAGCTTGTTGAGTCAGAAAAGCTCGCGGCCCTCGGTGGGCTTGTTGCGGGTGTTGCTCACGAAGTGAATACACCGTTGGGTATAGCAGTGACAGCGACATCAGTCATTCGCGATGTGACACATGAAGCGAATCAAGCTTTTGCCAATCAAACTCTCACGACAGAGCAGTTCAAATCCATTATGGAGCGAATGTCAGACAGCAGCACCATGTTGGAACATAATCTAAACAGAGCCGCGAAACTGATTCGAGACTTCAAGCAAACCGCGGTCGATCAAGTGTCAGAAAGCCGTAGCCAGTTTCAAGTATATCAGGTGTTGGATGCCTTAATCGCCAGTCTACACCCAGAGACACGCAAACTCCCTGTAGTTCCGGTACTTGAGGGCGATACCAAATTAACGATGAACAGTCTCCCGGGCGTATTAACTCAGGTTATTTCTAACCTAATTATGAACAGCATCAACCACGCTTTTCACGATCAAAGCACACCGCAAATATCGATTCAATTCCATGAAGACGAGGAAACTATGGTTTTTGAGTACAGAGACAACGGCAGTGGGATTGATGCCTCATTACATCAGAAGATTTTCGAGCCTTTCTACACGACAAAGAGAGGTAAAGGTGGCTCAGGCTTAGGGCTGAACTTGGTGTTTAATCTGGTTAAGCAGAAGTTGAAAGGTGAACTGATATTCGAATCTGAAGTCGGTCAAGGGGTTCACTTTGAACTAAGGCTGCCAAGGAACTTACCCGCTAATGACTCTCCCGAACACCATTTAGATTACAACATCTAGTCGGGCAGAGAGTTGCGGATTTCGATGAACTCCTCCCAATGGTTAATAAGCAATTCGACCAGTTGCGGCTCAAAATGCGCCCCTTTTTGTTTCACGATCTCCGCACGGATATCTTCATCACTCCACGGCTCTTTGTAACTTCGTTTTGCGCCCAGAGCATCAAACACATCAGCAAGCGCGGCGATACGTCCGCTAATTGGTATTTCCTCACCTTTCAGTCCATTAGGGTATCCCGAGCCGTCCCACTTTTCGTGGTGGTAAGCAGCAATTTCTTTTGCCATCACAATCAAACGTCGTTTTGAACGGCTTAATATTTCCACTCCGTAGTCGACATGTTTCTTCATGATCTCCCACTCATCAGCATCAAGTTTGCCGGGTTTATGAAGAATCGAATCTGGTACCGCGACTTTACCGACATCATGCAAAGGCGAAGCGTGCTTCATCATACTTGCTTCATGTTCGTTCAAACCATAAAGAAGTGCGAGTTTTTCACAGATAAGTGAGACTCGCTGAACATGCGCACCAGTCTCGCGGCTACGCGCTTCTACAGCGTTAGCGAGGTTATAGACAAGTTCTTTTGACGTTTCTTTAATATCGATAAGAAGACTCAGATTCTCGAAGGTTAGACCGATATTCTGCATGTATATCTCAAGCAGCTGCACATCCAACTCGGAAAGGTCTTTATGGAAATTGACGTACAAGAGACTATCTACACCCTGCTCATCACTAGTATAGAGAATAAACGCATCGCCAAAATGTTGCGAATGACGCTGCTCAAGGGCTTGTTGGCAACGATTAGCGACCTCTTCAGGCAACTTATTGAATGCGCACTCACTATAGCAATCGACATACTCACCCGTTGCGGCTAAAGTCAATGCTCGTGTCACTTCACCATTAGGCCTTGGCTTTACTAGACAGTAAAAGGCTGATTTCTCGAGCTGTAGTAGCGAGGTAAGCTGTTCCAAAACAGAGGCAGCATAGGCTTGTAACGTCGTAGTATTTTGAACTTTTGCGGAAGACTCAATCACTTTCTTAAGCCCTGATTTCTGTTGATTAATAAGGCATAAGTCGCGATAAGAGCGCAGCATCGAATAGAGCAAGGTTTTGAGTTTTTGGGTAGTGAGCTCCGTCTTCTCTTTATAGTCGTCAATTTCATATTCACGAATAACGATATCTTCTGGAGCCTGGCCAGCCTGACCTGTACGCAAAACAACTCGCATCAAGCTGTTACCTAAATCTTCACGAATAAACTTAACAAGCTCCAGTCCAGCGTGTTCTGTTTCCATCACTACATCTACTAGAGCCAGAGCGATTTCACTATTTTGCTGGCAGACAGTTTTTGCTTCTTGCGCCGAATGTGCAGAAATAAGATTGAGCTTACGACCTTCAAAAGTAAAACCAGATAAGGCCAAGCGAGTAACTTGGTGCATTTGGGCGTCATCATCTACAAGCAGTACTGTCCATGGTACTGAGGGAATAACCTCATCAATTGGGCCATCACTCAGAGGACTTTCTTGCTGTCTTTGGTCGGCAAACAACTCCATGTAGTACCTAATATCGCAAATGAGTTCATTCTTTAGGTTTAGCACAAATTTGCAGATATTTACTACTTACTCATTAAGCAAAGACTAATTCACTGTACTCATTGTTTGACGCTTGATTTTGCCTTTATCACAACTTAAGAACGGTTGCTCTGCTAACCAAAGTTGGTTCGAGTTGAACCACTTGAGTATCTGTTGATTCACCTTCTAATTTCTTGAGCAGTGCTTCTACGGCCGCTTTACCTAATCGGTATTTAGGTTGGTGGATAGTGGTGAGAGACGGGCTCATAAATTTTGCGATATGGATATCATCGTAGCCAATAATGGACAGTTCCTCCGGAATCCGGATACCTTTCTCGTTCGCAGCATTGATCACCCCCATCGCCATCATGTCATTGCAGACAAAAAGTGCACTTGGTAGTGGTCCTTTCGCGACCATTTTATTGAACGCTTCGTAGCCGCCTTCACACTCAAAGTCGGACTCGATGATCCAATTGGCTTTGAATTCCAACCCGTGTTCGTTAAGTGCTCGTTTATACCCTTCATAACGCATTTGAGCTTGGTGTTTGACCAATGGGCCGGTGATACAACCAATCTGTTTATGGCCTGACTCAATTAAGTGCTTCGCCGCAAGGTATCCGCCGCGTAACGAGTTGTCTTGAATTTTATCGCTGGTAAACAGCATCGGTCCCCAGTCCATGACAACGACTGGAATGTCTTGGTATTGCTCAAAGACTTCTAAGCGCTCACCTTCGAGCGAAGAACACATCAAGATCAAGCCATCGACACGTTTTTGCAGCAAGGTATTAATCGACTCGCGCATACGTTCGTGGTCACCCTCGGTATTACACAGTATCAGGCTATAGCCTTGTTGATAGCAACTGCGCTCGACCCCTTTTACCACTTCGCCAAAAAACGGGTTGGTCGATGTAGTCACCAACATGCCGATGGTTTTGGTGCGATTGACTTTAAGGCTGCGGGCTAAAGCAGACGGACGGTAATTAAGCTCGCGAGCGGCGTTGTTAACGCGCTCAGAGATCTCTTCACTGACAAAACGAGATTTATTGATGACATGGCTCACCGTAGAGGTCGATACACCTGCAACTCTTGCGATGTCTTTCATTGTCGCCATGTCATTCTCTCCTTGCTTGTAGCGATAAGTTAGCTTCGCTCTGCTAAGAAGGCATCGACTTCGTCTCTAGATGGGATTGATGTCTGAGCACCAAAACGCGTCACTGAGATAGCCGCTGCTGCATGAGCAAATTTGATCGCTGATTCTAAAGGTAAATCTTCTAGCAAACCAGTGACCAATGCCCCATTAAAGGTATCTCCCGCCGCCGTTGTGTCTGTCGCATCAACCTTGAACCCAGAAATTAACTCTCCACGGCCATTTTGACTTAGCCAAACCCCTTTCGCGCCAAGGGTAATCATAACAATTTCAATCCCTTTACGATGCAGTTCATTCGCCGCTTCTTGCGCACTATCGTTATCTGTCACTGTAATCCCTGTAAGGACTTCTGCTTCCGTTTCGTTTGGTGTGATCACATCGACACAGGCTAGCAGTTCATCAGAAAGTGGGCGAGCTGGCGCAGGGTTTAAAATCACATTGGTGCGCGCCTCTTTCGCCACTTTGGCCGCTTTTTCAATGCCACAAATCGGCGTTTCCAATTGGGTCAGTAGGTATTTGGCAGAACGAATCTGCTCTAAGTCTGACTCAATAGCGTCAGCAGTCAGTTTTGCATTCGCTTCTGCAGAAATACAAATACTGTTTTCACCGCTATCGGCAACCTGAATCATTGCAATACCTGTAGGGCAGTTTGGCTCCATTTTGACGCCAGCAATGTTGATATTATCCATCTTGAAATTTTCACGAATATTGATGCCAAACGCATCATCACCAACACAAGCAATAAAGCCGATATCCGCATTTAATCGCGCAGCCGCTACAGCTTGGTTTGCCCCTTTACCACCAGGAATAACTTGATAGTTTCGACCATGTAACGTCTCGCCAGGGCGAGGGAAAGAAGGCACTTGAAGAACATGGTCAGCGTTTACACTACCTAACACCACTAACTTATTCATAAGGTAATCCTCGGCTTGTTAGAGCCACTTATATGTGAACAGGAGTAATAGCGATGAGCTCTGTAATAAAACTCATGGCTATTCGCCCTTCTCCCCTAAACGACAGATATAAACGGAGAGAAGGGCAAAATTGGCTAACTCACTACTTAGTGATAACTTTCAGTGGTACTGGGATGTACTCTTCTACTTGGGAACCTTTCAGTACTTTGTCAGCCGTTTCGATACCTAGCGCACCGATAAGATCTGGTTGCTGTGCAATTGTCGCAGAAAGCTTGCCACGGTTAACGGCTGCAATACCATCATCTGTACCATCGAAGCCAACGATCATGACATCTTTACCCGATGCTTGAACCGCGCGAAGGGCACCTAGAGCCATCTCATCATTTTGAGCAAATACCGCTTGCACATCTGGGTTAGCCGCTAGCAGGTTTTCCATTACGTTAAGACCTTTAGTACGGTCGAAGTCTGCAGGTTGGCTCGCAAGAACGTCCATGTCACTGCCTTTAACCGCATTCATGAAGCCTTCACCACGCTCGCGTGCCGCTGAAGTACCCGCAATACCTTCAAGTTGAATAACTTTCGCTTTCATACCCACTTTTTCAACGATGTAGTTACCGGCCATTTCGCCGCCAACAACGTTGTCTGAAGCAATGTGGCTCACCACTTCACCACGGCTCGCACCACGGTCTAGTGTCAGTACTGGGATGTTAGAACGGTTTGCCATGCGAATCGCGTTAGATACCGCATCTGAATCTGTTGGGTTGATTAGAATCGCCTTAACACCACGGATAGTCAGATCTTCGATGTTTGACAGTTCTTTGCTTGGGTCATTTTGCGAATCTAGTACGATTAGGTCATAACCTAACTCTTTTGCCTTTGCTTCAGCACCATCTTTCATCGTAACGAAGAAAGGGTTGTTTAGCGTAGACAATACGATTGCCATCGTGTCCTGAGCTTGCGCTGAAACGGAAACGGTTGACGAAAGTAGTGCAGCAGAGATAAGAGTCGTTAGTTTTTTCATTTTCTCAGTCCTTGTGTAGGGTGAGCCAAGACACGTCACTTGGCTCGATTTAGTTATGATTTACTTGTTTTTGTTGTCTACCAGTACCGCAAGTAGAATTACCACTGCTTTAGCGATCATTTGGTAGTAGGAGGAAACGTCGAGTAGGTTTAGGGCATTGTTTAGGAAGCCGATAATCAGCGCACCGATAAGTGTGCCCATGATGCGGCCCTTACCACCCATTAGGCTAGTGCCACCCAGTACAACTGCGGCAATCGCGTCTAGCTCGTAACCCATACCCGCAGTCGGTTGTGCCGACGAAAGGCGTGAGGTAACGATGATGCCAGCCAGTGCAGCAAGCAAACCACAGATGGCATAGACACCAATCTTCACTCGGTCAACGTTGATACCAGATAGGCGAGTCGCAGACTCATTACCACCTAGGGCGTAGACATAGCGACCAAAGCGAGTGTGGTTAAGCAAGTACCAAGCGGCTGCAAATACGATAACCATTAGCCAAACTGGAACAGGGATACCTAATGCGTAGCCAGTACCAAACCAAGCGAATGCATCTGCCGTATCAGTAAAGCCCGTAGAAATTGGTCGACCGTCGGTATACACCATTGTCACGCCTCGTAGCAGCGTCATAGTCACCAAGGTAGCAATAAAGGCTTGAACCTTACCCTTAGCGATAATAATGCCGCTGATTGCCCCTAGCGCGGCACCGGCGAATAATGCTGTTGGTACTGCAATTAGAACAGGCACTTCCATCGCGATTAAGCTCGCAGCGAAGGCACCACAAAGGGCCAATACTGAGCCAACGCTCAAATCGATACCCGCGGTCAAGATAACCAAAGTCATACCGACGGCGATGATGGCGTTAACCGATGTCTGGCGCAGGATGTTGAGTATGTTATCGACCGTAAAAAAGTTCGGATTTAAAAATGATACGACAACAATCAAAAACAAGAGTGCAATCAACGATTTCTGTTCAATTAACCACTCTTTACTAAACAGTTTTTTGCTGTTTGTTTCCGTTGGTTTGCTCATGGTATTGGTACTCATGCTGCTTCCTCATTAATCTTCTTGCCTACGGCACAGGCGAGTAGTTTTTCTTGGTCGGCGTCTTTTGCATCGAACTCGCCGCTAATTCGACCTTCGTGCATCACGAGGATGCGGTCGCTCATGCCTAACACTTCGGGCATTTCCGATGAGACAAGGATGATGCTCATGCCATCGGCTTTAAATTTGTTGATAAGTTGGTAGATCTCTTTCTTCGCTCCGACATCAACACCGCGAGTCGGCTCATCCAAGATCAATACTTTAGGTTTGGTCATTAACCCTTTAGCAATCGCTACTTTCTGCTGGTTACCACCAGATAGGTTGCCTATGATTTGGTCGCGAGTCGGGGTTTTGATATTGAAAAGCTTGATGAAGTCTTCAACAGCAACCACTTCGTCATTGTGCTGAATGCGACCACCCTTGGTCAGCTTATCTAATGCGCAAAGAGACATATTCTCTTTAACCGAAAGCCCTAGTACCAAGCCATCGCCTTTTCGGTCTTCAGAGATATAGGCGATACCATTCGCAAGTCCATCTTGCGGGCTAACTGGATTAATGGTTTTGTTGTCTAGGTTAATCACACCACGTTCACTCGGCAGTGCGCCGTAGATGACTTTCATTAGCTCAGTGCGACCTGCGCCCATCAAGCCAGACACACCCAAGATCTCGCCTCGTTTAAGAGTAAAAGTAACGTCTTGGACACCTGAACCTGTCAAACCAATCACTTCTAGGCAGGTTTCACCATGACGAACGTCGATACGCGGATATTGCTCATCAAGTTTACGACCAACCATCATCTCGATCAGGCCATCTTCATCGGTATCAGAAACTTGGCATTCTCCGATAAATTTGCCATCACGAAGAACGGTAATGTCGTCGCAGATTTCAAAGATTTCTTTGAGACGGTGAGAGATATAAACAATGCCGCAACCTTGAGCACGAAGCTCATTGATCACTTTAAATAATGATTCGGTCTCGGTATCGGTTAAGGCATCCGTAGGCTCATCCATAATGATAACTTTGGATTCGAACGACAGTGCTTTCGCAATCTCGACCATTTGCTGCTCACCTAGACTCAGGTCACCCAGCAAGGCCTTAGAGCTGTGTTTGACGTTCAAGCGTGCCAGTAATTTGTCCGCTTCGTCATACATTTTTCCCCACTGAATGCCACCAAATGCGCTGGTAAATTCTCGACCAAGGAAAATGTTTTCGGCAATAGTCAGTTCCGGAATGAGGTTTAATTCTTGGTGAATAATACTGATCCCAGCTTCTTGAGAATCTCTTGGGCCTTTAAAGGCCGCGGTTTCACCTTGATATTGAATGCTGCCGCTGTCTTTGGTGTAAATGCCCGTAAGCACTTTCATCAAAGTCGACTTACCTGCTCCGTTTTCTCCCATCAATGCCATAACACGTCCGGGGTAAACATTCAGGCTTGCTTTGTCCAGAGCTTTAACACCTGGGAAAGCCTTTTCAATGGAGCTCAGCTGAAGAATGGCTTGAGTCATAATTCTTCCCTACGATCCCGCGGCTTAAAAAACCACACCTGCTTGAAATATAACGTTCGCATAAGGTGTGCATTCACCAGTACGAACGACCGCTCGACTCTGCTTTGTGCGAGCTTTGAAGTCTTCATGAGACACATACATCACTTCAATTTTCTTACCGCTTAGCTCACTTTCTGTCGCAAGCTCTTTAATTAAAGCCTCGTGATGAGCAGGGCTCACCTTGGCAAACTCCTCGGCAATAATAACGCCCTCAATCTGGGACTCTGTTAATAGCACTCTTACTGTTTCTAGAAATGAAGGAACACCATGTGTCAGTGCTAAATCAATACGTTGCACTTCATCAGGAATAGGTAAGCCTGCATCACAAACCGTAATCTCATCGGTATGACCCAATGTCGCCACCAAGTAAGAAAGTTCTGAATTTATAAGGGTACTTTTCTTCATCTCATCGACCTTTCAAAAACACGTTTATCGTACGGCAAGCTTTATTTTCTCTACCTCGGCAGTTATTGAGAAAACACTCATCGAAACGTTTCGATAGCATAATAATCCGTCACTTCAGAAATTCGAGATTCGATTCTACAGAGTGTGAAATTGATCCACTTTGATAGTGACTATTCTATTATCAAAGTGACTAAGATCACCCATCGAAACGTTTCGATATGCCATTTTCTTTATTTATTGACTCTATTAAGCGGCGCTATGCTTGTTTTAAGGTATAGTGTGAGGCAGAGATAAGATTTGGAAGTTGAAATGAAAAAAATTGTATTTTCTTTCGTAACGCTGCTAATGCTAAGCGCCTGCCAAACTGAGGTGGGAACGCAAGCTTGGTGTGACGAGATGGCTGATAAGCCTAAAAGCGAATGGAATGCTCAGGGAGCTGTTGACTACGCTAAACACTGTGTGTTGCAAGACGCTGTCGGAAGTGAAGGATGGTGTAATGATTTAGAAGACAAGCCAAAGGGCGATTGGAGCGCTAACGACGCAACGAGTTACGCCAAGCATTGTGTGTTCTAACCACCCCTAGTGAGTATTTGTTCTCAAGCAAATGCTCACTCTTCCGGTCCAATTCGATTTTCAAGAGTAATAACAAATTTCGTTCCCATGCCTAAGGCGCTCTCCACTTCAATGTTTGCGCTTAGTTTCTGAGTACATATGTTGTAAACCATGTGCATCCCTAGTCCTGTTCCACCTCTAGCTCTAAGTGTCGTGAAAAAGGGTTGGAAAATTTTTGACTGATCTTGCTCACTGATCCCTTTACCGTTGTCCTCAACGTAGATATAGGTATGTTTCTGATCTTGGCTAGCAACCAGCTTAACCTCGCGCTGGGAGCTCTGTTCGTCAGAGAATGCATGTAATGCGCTATTGGTTAAAAGCTCCTCAATAACACACGCCAACGAAATCGGTGCAACGTAAACGCGAAGTTTCTCATCGCACTCTAATCGGGCAGAGATATTGTGTTCATCAAATAACTCTTCTGTGTGAGTTAACACGTCTGAAAACAGTTGCGACAACTCAATCAACTTGGGTTCTTCGACGGTCATTTTCTGGTCGACACTTTTCAACTTACTCACCAACTCAACAGAGCGATTGATGTTAGCGATAAGCATCTCCATACATTGGTTGGCCACTGAGAGGAACTCGGTGAGATCGTCCTGAGAAATCGTTTTATCCACGAAGCTTTTTTGTATCGAAAACAGTCGTTCATTTAAAATCGATAAACTCGTGACCGAGACCCCTAAAGGCGTATTCAGTTCATGTGCAACCCCCACCACCATACCGCTCAACGCAGACATTTTTTCAGCTTCCATGAGCTGATCTTGAGTGCGCTTAAAGCGTTCGATTAACGCTTGCAAAGTGTGAGTATCTCCCGAAGAAACTTGTTTTTGTAATTGGCCTTCAACATCATCGATCAATGATCGCAACCCAACGATCATTGTTTTTAGTGAGTTGGACATAATGTCCCTGTCACTGCTCGGCGTCACATCTAGATCTTCGAGGTTACCTTTAGCAACCTGGTGGAGTACATCAATGTTGCTCTCTAGACGATCCATCAAGTTATTAAATGAAATCGCCACATCACCCGCTTCAGTTCCAAATTCAATCGGAACCCGTCGTGAATAGTCCCCATGCTGGCTTATTTGCTCAATGGTATTCACAGTTTCCAGCCAACTCATTCTGACGCCATGCTCACTGACATTGAGACCCACCTCCTCTTCGCTTTCAGTCACACGATCCAAGTGCATTTTTCTCAATAACATAAATATGGCAACAGCATTGAGTGCCGCCCAACCCGTCACCATCACTAAGCCAATGGCTTGAATGAGTAATTGATTGACTAGGTCATGGCTCTCCATCCATCCCAGTTTGAACCCCGCATACAATGTTCCAACAACACCGCAGAATAGGTGGACAGGAATCGCCCCCACCGGATCATCAATTTTCGCTTTGATCAATAGTCGGTCGCCTAAAATGACACTCGCTGATGCAAACATACCTAGTAGCAATAAGTCGACGATTCCCATAATGTCGGCACCCGCCGTGACGATCACCAAACCACCAAGAACACTATTGAGAACAACAAAGACCGGAACATACCTATAGTGATGTAACCAGAGCAAAGTCGTACATCCAGCAATAGCACCGCAAACTAAAGTGTTGAACAGAATTTTCGGTACTCGCAGATCAAAGGTATATAGGCTCCCTCCGTTAAATCCAAGCCAAGCAAACAGCATTAAGAATACGCCCAAAGTGACTAGCGTATGGCTATAAGAAGGGATTTCTCGAACTGTCTTCTTTTCAAAGCGGCCTTTTCTCGGCCCGACGATCATAGTCCCCACCAAACCGACTATCCCGCCTACAACATGTACGGTTGCCCCACCTGCGAAGTCATAAAAGCCGCTTGAGTTAAGCCAAGAGTATGGGTTCCATGTCCAGTATGAGGCTATTGGGTAGGTGATTACAGCGATGAGAAAGGACGTATAGATATAACCTTTGTAACTCATTCGTTCTGCGACACATCCAGAAACGATCGTCGCTGCGGTCGTGACAAACATGACGTTAAATAGCAGTTTCGGTAAGTGCTCATTATCCATAGCTAGAGTTGTAAAAGAGAGCAAGCTCTCGCCCTGGCTCAGATGATAGCCAAACACGACATAAGCCACCGTCACGACAATAAAATCGGCAAGGTTTTTCATCGCGACATTGACTGAGTTTTTAGCACGTACACTGCCAGTCTCAATCAAGGTAAATCCTGCCTGCATAAACAACGCAATACAGGTACACCCTAGCAACCAGAGCAATGAAATCAGCTCTTTGTCTGCCATTCGACACCTAATGGTTAACCACTCACTTTACTAAGCGTAGTTTAGCCTCATTGCGCCATCCAACTATGCAAGGTAATTTGTTGTTTATCGTCGAAGTTTTTCAATAAAAAAGGCCAAGCTTGTTGCTTGGCCTGGCAAGGAAAATTAACTATTAGCGCGATTACACTCGCTCTTCTAAAGCAATATTATTGTTTGCCCACAGCAGGGCCTGTAATCGGTTTTTAGCGTTAATTTTCTTAAAGATATTATGTAAGTGCGTTTTCACCGTGTTTTCACTGACAAACAGCTCTTCCGCAATCTGAATATTGGAAGCACCATGCCCGAGCAAGCGCATGATTTCTTTTTCTCGTTTAGTCAAATTTGCGTATGCTTGAGAAGTCGTGACCGTGTTGGCGCAGCGGAAGTGTTCAATGTAGTCTTGAGCAACTTTACGCGATAACCACATCTCATCGTTCATGATCTTTTCCATGCCTTTGAGAAGCAAAGAAACTTCATCATCAACATAGAAAACTCCGACTAGATTACGCCATTTAAACAAATGGCTTGAAGGCGCTTCAGTCGGGCAGTTGAATACAATTTCTTTGACTGTGTATTGACCAGCTATTTTCGCTTGGTTGTACGACTCGAACTTACTGTCATCAAGGTAGTGGTAATCGATAAGTACTAGGTTGCCTAAAAGTGAACAGCCTTCTTCCATCTCTTCTAAGGCATCTGACGTAACCATAGTGACTTGTAGCGAGAGCCCTTTTTCCAAAGAATCTTTCAGCAGTTTTGATTGCATCGTTACATCAGAAATAAGCGTAATTCTGTAGATATCATTATTCATCGTGGCGATCCCTAAACGACTTACCGATGATTTAAAACTATCGTTTAGGAAGAAATAGTCAACACAGCAATCTACTCATTCAAGAGCTGTTCAGCAAAAACAGCCCATAGTTTCAATGAATTAATAAGCCATTCTCATTTGTAAGAACAATGTTAAATGAATACTCGTAAGGACATTATCGAATCGCGACGTACTAAAAGTACTACTAGAAGGTATAGCAGGCTTAACACACCTAAAGAACCACCGCCATCGCCACCACCGCTGACGGACACACTCGAACCAGAATCGTTGTTGATTAAGGTCCTCACACCGTTGATTGTGGTCACATAAGCTTTTGGTGTTTCCAGTCCATTAATTACTCTTGATATCCACGTTTGATAGTCATGCACATCAGTAAAAATGGAAGTGGCATTTACGCTTGTATCTCCACAGGTAGTAGGGCCGAAACTTGTGATACCAATTTGGATGTACTGGGATCCATTGTACCAATAAACTGGCCCTCCTGAATCTCCTCGACAGGTAGAGTTACGGTAGCCACCGTTAATTGCACCACTGAAGCATAAATGACTTGAAGTCAGCTTGCTGCCGTATTCCGCCTGACATGTAGCGGTATCAACATAGATAAGAGCCGTTTCAAGTAAGTTTGTACCACCAGAGACGTTACCCTCAATTAAGCCATGCCCGATGGCTTTATAATCTCCGCCTCCGGGAAATGCATTGTTGATTGTCACATTGAGCAAAGACGAGTAATCGGCTACCGCCAATGGATTTTCCAACTTAATTATTGCAATGTCATCAGGCCAAAGCTCTGCTGATGAATCAATATAAGTATCTGGATAGTAGAATTCTAAAGCCTTGGCTTGTTGATTAGAGAGGAAATTACTTTCATCATCTAGTTGGGGGGCGACAACGGTGTATAACATTAAGTTGTCGTCACCATAAACACAGTGCGCTGCTGTTAAAACATACTGAGAATTAATCATGGTCGCGCCACAAAACGCAGAAGTACTGTAGACGTTACCATTGCGGAAAAACAGACTCGCGAAGGAAGGATAATTGACTATATTAGCGTCGCTGCCATTGACGATATAAGGAGTCACTTCAATGGCATAGCTTAACTTGGTAAACAATAGCAGGCAAAACAACCGAGCTGACGCTTTCATACTTTCTTCCTACATTGTAATCACCTTTTAAGTTTAGATTACGATGTAAGAAGTGCGTCAGATCATTGGGTAGTTATTTGCTGCGTCTCCATTCAACGAAGCCTAATAGAGTTAGAAAGACGAGACCTAGAGAGCCACCGCCAGAGTCCCCAGAGCTAGGATTTAGATGAGCATTTCGCTGAGCGTCTGTTACCGTCACTTGAGGAGCCTCATTTCCCGCTAGTACTGACGTAATCCAGTCTCTATGATCAGAAACTTCCGTAAATATCGAGTTTGCCGCTACAGCAGGGTTACCGCAAGTTTGAGGGCCAAAGCTCGTAATTCCAACTTGAACAAAGCTACCCGACATATCCCAATATAATGGACCTCCCGAGTCACCTTGACAGGTTGCATTATCATAAACGACCGTAGCCGCTCCTTTCATACACAGATTGGCACTAGTATTCGCGCTGGTATAGACATTACAGTTCGCATTTGGAACATACTGGAGCTGGGTTCTTTGTAGATAAGTGGTGGCATCGATATTGGTTTGAGTATTACCGTGACCAACCGCATAAAACACTTGAACTGGACTAGTCTGCCTATAAGTGCCCTCATCACCTATCGTACCAAGCGTTGCATAACTTGTTACAGCAGTTATTGGCGATGCGAGTTTCAGAATAGCAATATCATTTGCAAGCGTACTATCATTGTAATTACTAGGGTAGTAGAACTCGTTAACCATGACGCGTTGCAGCACGGAGTTAGGAAAATCCTTCTCATCTTGCAATTGAGGGACGACAGAAGTAAAAAGTTGATTCTGAGTTGAACCGTAAATGCAGTGTGCTGCAGTCAACACATACTGGCTATTTAACAGGGTTGCTCCGCAATAAGGTCCAGAACTATAACGACCGTCGTAGTCAATGCGATCATAAAACAAGCTGGCAAATGAAGGGTGAACACTCACATTGACGTCATTACCGTTTACTATAAATGGGGTAACATTAGCGCCATACGCATTTGCCGCCCATAAACAAGAAAGTACTATCGAAATCTTTCTCATAAGTCATCCTATTCACTAAGCCCATCTATTTAGATCATTCAATCGACATATAGACTCTCTTAAGAGTCTTCACAGAACAGGATACGTACTACATAAAACCTTTTAAAGAATTGAAAGCGATATGAGACAAAAAGTTGAAACTTACTCACACTATTCACTAACATTAACGACAGAAATAAAAAAACCTCTCAATAGGAGAGGTTTAACACATTCATGTATGATATCTTACAATATTCAACCACGATAGTAACGCTGTGGTACAAATGGCATTTTTTCAATCGTCATAGGTAGTTTTTTACCACGGACATCAGCAAACAGTTCTGTACCAATCGCGGCAAGGTCAGCACGTACGTACGCCATTGATACCGGTTTACCGGCATTAGGGCCTGCTGTACCACTGGTTACTACGCCGACTTTGTTGTCTTCCGCGTCAAACAGCTCAGCGCCTTCACGCACTGGCGCTTTAGTTTGCCCAACTAAGCCAACACGCTTGCGTGAAACATCTTTAGTTTCAATTTGCTTCAGAATGATGTCGGCACCTGGGAAACCACCAGCGCGCTCACCATCTGTACGACGAATTTTCTGAATACCCCAAAGAAGGCTTGCTTCTACAGGTGTCGTTGTTGTATCAAGATCATGTCCGTATAAGCACAGGCCACACTCTAGACGAAGCGAATCACGTGCGCCCAGACCAATCCATTCAACTTCTTCTTCGTCAGTTAGCTTTTGCGCCAACTCTTGCGCATGTGAATTTGGTACTGAGATTTCGTAGCCATCTTCACCCGTGTAACCACTGCGGCTAACGATGCACTCGACACCCAAAATCTCTAGCTTCTTCACATCCATAAACAGCATGTCAGCAACTTCGGCATTGAAACGCTTAAGCACATCTACCGCTTTAGGGCCTTGTAGTGCTAACAATGCGCGATCATCAATAGTCTCTAGCTCAACACCTGATGGTAAATGCGCTTCTAGATGATTGATGTCTTGTTCTTTACATGCTGCATTGACAACAACAAATAGATGGTCGCCTAGATTAGCCACCATTAAGTCATCCATGATGCCGCCTTGCTCATTGGTAAAGAAAGCATAGCGCTGGTTGCCTTGTGGCAAATCAACAATGTCGACAGGAACTAATGACTCAAGGAATGCTGCCGCGCCCTCACCGTGTAAGCGTAGTTGCCCCATGTGCGAAACATCGAACAGACCCGCTGCATCACGCGTATGTAAATGCTCTTTCTTAACACCAAGCTTGTATTGAACAGGCATATCGTAGCCAGCGAAAGGAACCATCTTCGCACCAGCTTCAACGTGCAGTGCGTGTAGAGGGGTTTTAAGTAGTTCTTGAGTCATTGTTGTCTCCATTTAATCAGGTTCGTTTTCCGTTCGAGGAAACCTTGTTTCCAATAATAAACATGAGTGAAGATTTTTTGCACTCTTAACCTAACGATGAACATTCAAAATGTGACATTTAACATCATATTCACAATAAACAGAAAAAACAAAAACGCCATTTCGGATATAAACCATCCAAAATGGCGCTAAATCATACTCTAACAAAATGAAGGCAAACGGTTGCATTCACTATAAGAAATTCACATTAAATCTACATTATTTCGCAGTGACCCAAAGAATGTGTGCATCTTGTTCACTGGTCGATATCAACATATGACCCATATTTGCATCATAATAAACACTATCGCCTTCATTCATCTCTACGGGTTCGTAGAATTCAGAGTAAAACATCACTGAACCAGATAAGATAAGAAGGAACTCTTCTCCGTCATGTCTGACCCAATCTCCATACTCTTCAAAGTTGCGCGCGTGAACCTGGCTCTTAAAGGGCATCATCTTTTTATTAGATAGTTGTGTCGCCAAAAGTTCATGCTCGTAAGTCGGGGTCGGATGGGGTTTGCCTTGATTCGCCTTGGTGATATCTCGACGACCTGTCGCGACTTTTTTTCTTGGCGGTTCAAAGAGTTGCGGCATATCTATCTGTAAGCCCAACGCTAATTTTTGCATAGCTTGGAAGGTCGGCGAAATCTGCTCGTTCTCTATTTTGCTTAACGTAGAACGCGCTAATCCGGTGCGCTGACTGGCCTCTTCTAACGTTAACCCAAGCTTGCCTCGAATGTCTTTAATTCTCTGGCCGAGCTTTAATGGCTCAATATTCTCGTCCACTGACTCTTTTGCAAGAGTCAAAGATGGATACTCATCATAGATATCTTCGGGCATGCTTCCCTCTACTTATTACTGCGACTTCCTGTTTCATTTTCATTGTGCACGAAGCAGATAGTGGAAGAAAGCGCCGAACAAGAAATAAACCGTGCTCTCGTTAACAAAATTAGAAACCTTGTTTCCAATAGGAAATTTTTGGTTGATTGTTCTTGCTACAACCGCTATGTTACCAACTTGTTAGTTGTAGAGATGTTATTTCCGAACTCAGTGTTTGACTGTTTTAACGCTCAGTTTCGGTTTTCCCCACCGTTTGGGGTTGGAAATTCACCCTGCTCTTACCTTGTTAAGAGTAGTAATAGAAGTAGAACTAACGAGAATAATGAACAACATAAGAATCTCGTTGGCATGAATGGAAGGTCATCTACCATGAACAAACCGTTTCAAAATCACAGCCTAGAGAATTTTTTCTCTACTAACCTTGCTGCTACTGACGACGCTGTCTTTGCTGGAATCCAAGCGGAGTTCACGCGTCAAAACGAACAAATTGAACTTATCGCCTCTGAAAACATTGTTTCTAAAGCGGTAATGCAAGCTCAAGGCACTTGCCTAACCAACAAGTACGCAGAAGGCTACCCTGGCCGTCGTTATTACGGTGGTTGTGAACACGTCGATACAGTTGAAGCGATTGCAATCGAACGCGCTAAGCAACTGTTTAAATGTGAATATGTAAACGTTCAGCCACACTCTGGCGCGCAAGCGAATGGCGCTGTGAAACTGGCTCTACTTCAACCTGGTGATACCATCTTAGGTATGTCTCTCGATGCGGGTGGTCACCTTACTCACGGTGCGCGCCCTGCACTGTCAGGCAAATGGTTTAATGCAGTTCAATACGGCGTTGACCGTGAAACTCTAGAAATCAACTACGAAGACGTTCGTGCGCTTGCTGTTGAGCATAAGCCAAAAATGATCATCGCAGGTGGTAGTGCAATTCCTCGTACTATCGATTTCGCTAAGTTCCGTGAAATCGCGGATGAAGTTGATGCCATCCTAATGGTTGATATGGCGCACATTGCTGGTCTTATCGCGACAGGTGCACACCCTAGCCCAATTCCGCATGCGCATGTTGTCACGACAACAACGCACAAAACACTGCGCGGCCCTCGTGGCGGTATGATTCTGACTAACCACGAAGACATCATCAAGAAAATCAACTCGGCAGTATTCCCTGGCCTTCAAGGTGGCCCTCTAATGCACGTTATCGCAGCAAAAGCGGTTGCATTTGGCGAGGCATTAGGTCCTGAATTTTCAACTTATATCGATTCAGTGATCAATAACGCAAAAGTTCTTGCTGAAGTGTTGCAAACTCGCGGTTGTGACATTGTGACTGGCGGAACAGATACGCACCTAATGTTGGTTGACCTTCGTCCTAAGGGCTTGAAAGGTAACAAAGCTGAAGAAGCATTAGAGCGTGCAGGGATCACATGTAACAAAAATGGCATCCCATTCGATTCAGAGAAGCCTATGATTACATCGGGCATCCGTTTGGGTACGCCTGCGGGTACAAGCCGCGGCTTTGGCGCTGAAGAATTCAAACTCATCGGTAATTGGATTGGCGACGTACTAGATGGGCTAGTAAATAACCCTGAAGGCAACGCAGAAGTAGAACAACGCGTTCGCAAAGAAGTGAAAACACTGTGTGCTCGCTTCCCACTTTACCAATAAACAAATTAATCAAAGTTATTTTTTGGAGATTAAGCAATGGACAAAACACTGAAGTTTGCAGATAGCCACGAGTGGGTACGTGACAACGGTGACGGCACAGTAACTATCGGTATTTCAGAGCACGCTCAAGAAATGCTAGGTGACGTAGTATTCGTTGACCTACCTGAAGTAGAAGATGAAATCGAAGCGGGCGATAGCTTCTCTCTGGTTGAGTCTGTAAAAGCAGCTTCAGACATCTACGCGCCAATCACTGGTGAAATCGTAGAGATCAACGAAGAACTAGAAGATAGCCCAGAGCTTATTAACGAAGAACCTTTTGAAGGCGGCTGGATTGTTAAAGTGAAGATGTCTGACGCATCTGAACTAGACAACCTTAAAGACGCAGAAGAGTACCTAAACTCAATCGAAGACGAGTAATTAGGAAGATGCAGAAAGCTGCCCCCGACTCGGGTGGCAGCTTTTTTTCTAAGTTCGGACGTATAATTAGATATATCAGTAATGATATCCATTACCCGGACTACGGAGTAGGTAAAGGACAATGACTGAATTACTTCAAAGCCTCAGCACACAAAACGAGTTCGTTGCTCGCCACAACGGCCCAAACAAATCAGACCAACAAAAAATGTTGGAAGCAATCAACGTAGCAAACCTAGATGCGTTGATTGAAGAAACCGTTCCAGCGCAAATTCGCTTAGAAAAACCAATGACTCTTGCGGAAGCAAAAAGCGAAGCAGACATGTTGTTTGCGATGCGTGAGTTTGCCGACCAAAACCAAATTAAGCGTACTTTCATCGGTCAAGGTTACTACAACACATTCACGCCAAACGTTATCTTACGTAACGTACTTGAAAACCCAGGTTGGTACACAGCATACACGCCTTATCAACCAGAAATTTCTCAAGGTCGTCTAGAAGCGCTACTTAACTTCCAACAGATGGTGATGGACCTAACAGCAATGGACATTGCTAACGCGTCACTTCTTGACGAAGCAACGGCGGCTGGCGAAGCGATGACGCTATGTAAGCGTGCTGGTAAGAGCAAGAGTAAAGTCTTCTTTGTAGCAGACGATGTTCACCCTCAAACGCTGGAAGTTGTAAAAACTCGTGCTAAATACATCGGCTTTGATGTTCAAGTAGGCTCACTAGAATCTCTTCCAGAGCAAGACGTGTTTGGTGCACTTGTTCAGTACCCAGGTACAACCGGTGAAGTTCGCGACTTAACGGATATCATTGCGAAAGCGCAAGCAAACAAAACCCTGGTTACTGTAGCAACTGATCTTCTTGCATCTGCGCTACTGAAACCTGCTGGTGAAATGGGCGCGGACGTAGTTATCGGCTCAGCTCAGCGCTTTGGCGTTCCTATGGGTTACGGCGGTCCACACGCAGCATTCATGGCAACACGTGATAAACACAAGCGTACTATGCCTGGTCGTGTTATCGGTGTCTCTATCGATACCAACGGTAACCAAGCACTGCGTATGGCAATGCAGACTCGTGAACAGCACATCCGCCGCGAGAAAGCGACGTCTAACATCTGTACTGCTCAGGCACTATTAGCCAACATGGCGTCATTCTACGCGGTGTACCACGGCGCAGAAGGATTACGTACGATTGCTCGTCGCACACATCATATGACTGCGATTCTAGCGGCTGGCCTGACTAAGTCTGGTTTCGAGCTCGCTCACAATAGCTTCTTCGATACCATCACTATCAATACTGCTGATAAGACTGAAGCGCTATACGCAAAAGCGCAAACGGCTGATATCAACCTACGCCTACTTCAAGGCAAGCTAGGTGTGAGCTTAGACGAAACAACGACGACGGATGATATTGAAGCACTATTCGCTGTCTTTGGTGTGAAAGAAGAAGTTAGTACTCTATCTTCAGAGATCGCAGGCAACGAGTTTGCAGCGATCCCAGAAGCACTTCGCCGTACGTCTGAGTACCTCACTCACCCAGTATTCAATACTCACCACAGTGAAACGCAGATGATGCGTTACCTGAAACAGCTTGAGAACAAAGACTTCTCGCTGACTCACGGTATGATCCCACTGGGCAGCTGTACAATGAAACTTAACGCAGCCGCTGAAATGATCCCGGTTACTTGGCCAGAGTTTGGTTCTATCCACCCATTCGCGCCAATCGAGCAAGCGGCGGGTTACTCAGCATTAGCGAAAGATCTTAAAGAGAAGCTATGTGAAATCACAGGCTACGATGATTTCTCTCTACAACCTAACTCTGGTGCATCTGGTGAGTACGCGGGTCTTATCGCGATTCAACGCTACCACGATAGCCGTGGCGAAGGTCACCGTAACGTCTGTCTGATCCCAAGCTCAGCGCACGGTACTAACCCTGCGACGGCATCTATGGTGTCAATGAAAGTCGTGGTTGTTAAGTGTGACGACGACGGTAACATCGACATGTCAGACCTAGCAGTTAAGATTGAAAAGCATGCTGATAATCTTTCAAGCATCATGATCACTTACCCTTCTACGCATGGCGTATACGAAGAGCAAGTGAAAGAAGTGTGTGAAATGGTTCATGCGGCTGGCGGTCAGGTTTACCTAGACGGCGCAAACATGAACGCTCAGGTTGGTCTAACTTCTCCTGGCCTGATTGGTTCTGACGTTTCCCACCTTAACCTGCACAAAACCTTCTGTATTCCACACGGTGGTGGCGGTCCGGGTATGGGTCCTATCGGTGTTAAATCTCACCTAGCACCTTTCCTACCGGGTCACATCGAAAACGGTGTCGAAGGTGAAGACTTTGCGGTATCAGCAGCAGATCTAGGTAGTGCCTCTATCCTGCCAATCTCATGGGCTTACATCGCGATGATGGGTGAAGCGGGTCTAACAGAGGCAACTAAGGTCGCTATCCTAAACGCGAACTACATGATGGAGCGTCTACGCCCTCACTACCCTGTTCTTTATCGTGGTACTAACGGCCGTGTGGCTCATGAATGTATTATTGATATTCGTCCACTGAAAGAAGAAACAGGTATCAGCGAAGAAGATATCGCCAAGCGTCTAATGGACTACGGTTTCCACGCACCAACCATGTCGTTCCCAGTAGCGGGCACGCTGATGGTTGAGCCAACGGAATCTGAAGATCTAGAAGAGATCGATCGTTTCTGCGAAGCGATGATCGCAATCCGCGAAGAAATGGCGAAGGTGAAAAACGGTGAGTGGCCACTAGAAAACAACCCTCTAGTCAACGCACCGCACACGCAAGTAGACCTAGCGAAAGATGAATGGGATCGCCCATACTCTCGCGAACTAGGCTGCTTCCCATCACCTGCTACCAAGTCTTGGAAGTACTGGCCAACAGTAAACCGCGTAGACAACGTATACGGTGACCGTAACCTAATCTGTTCTTGCCCAAGCATCGACAGCTACGAAGATTAAGTTTCCTTACAGTAAGTCAAAGGCGAACCCAATGGTTCGCCTTTTTATTCCATGCCTCAACGCTCATCGACTAAGGGATTACCTTTTCGTCGACTTACCAATCTCTTCAGTTTTGCTTGGCGCTGTAGCAGCCCAATGGGGGGCCTTACGCATGCGCTCAAAATACGCGTTGACGTTAGGATAGGGTTCCCAATCAAAAGGGATGCTTTCTTTAAAAAACTCGACATGCACCATTGCGTAATCCGCCAATGTTATTGCATTACCAACCATGAACTGGCGCCCTTGTAGGTGCTGATCTAATACTTCTGCAAATCGAACTAGGTTCTGGCCGGCCCAATGAATAACAGCATCATCGCCTTTTGTACCCATAAATTTGGGTTTGGCAACGGCTTCTAACGCTAAAGTTCCAAAGGCTTGATTGAAATGGGCGAGCTCCCAACATAACCAGCGATTGATATCTGCTCTTACTGTTTGGTCGTTTGGATATAGGTCATTTGTACCTGAAGTCTCAGCTAAATGCTGAATAATGGCGTTAGATTCCCACAGTGAAATATCGCCATTAATTAACGTCGGTACCATGGCATTCGGGTTTAGGCTCAGGTATTGCGGCTGTTTGTGCTCCCCAGAAAACAAATCTAGATACTCTATTTCAATATCTAGTCCTAGATGATTGATCACCGCCAACACTTTACGAGAGTTGGGCGATCCTACAATTGCGTATAGCTTCATGTGTCCTCCTTGGATTTAACTTGTTTTTTGCAAGTAAAATAACCCTAGAAAATTAACTTTCATTTTGCAAGTTAAATTTAAAACGAGTACGATTAATGAATGGTAGATAAAAAAACTAAAGAATGGTCCGGCTGTCCAGTTCGCTTTGGCATGAGCCAGTTCGGAGATAAGTGGAGCTTTCTGATTCTTCGAGACTTGATGTTTAAAGGTCGGCATTACTATCAAGAGTTTTTAGAGGCAGGTGAAGGCATCTCCACTAACATCTTGGCGAGTCGACTTGCGGATTTAGAATCAAACGGACTGATCAGTAAAACACGTGATACTGTCAAGCGTTCTAAGTTTGTCTACACATTGACCGACAAAGGAATAGATTTGCTACCTATGATGCTAGCGATGATCGATTGGTCTGAAAAATACGATACGAAAACCGAAGTTCCCTCTGATTTCATTCGCAAACTGCGTAAAGACCCCGAGTCGTTACACCAAGAGTTACGACAGGGCTTAGCCATAGACGACAAAAGCAAGTAGGGGCTCACTGCCCCTCAAGATAATATTTCGTTAGCGGCGCTACTCAGGCTCCAGCCTACATCTTAGGTAGGCCATTTAAGCACGTTTATTTTAGAGGGTCGTTATCTGGCAACGCGCTATGAATCCAAAGCGCGAGTCTGTGTTTGATGTTGGCACCATCAAGTTTACTGTCAGGCAACGGAGTAATTTGTTTGGCATCAACCAAAAATAGATAAACCGCTTTCACCCTGACAGGCTGTGGCGATTTGGGCAAATCAAAGCCTTGCATCTTTGCCATTTTCTCACCAATTTCTAGTGCCTTTTTTACCAGTTTATCTTCATTGTGAAGCTTGGAGCTTTTTGACATTAATAAATTCCTCTTTCCTGACTCCATCCAGAATACATCAAGCTCGTAAGTTGGCGTGTTAGCAACCTCTCAGAATAACAACGACATAGATTGATTTTGCCAGCCCACTTCCTACTCAAAGGTCTTTTTTTGACAAATAGGTGAATAAATGAACTGGCTGATTATTCAGGATTAGAGCACAGGACAATAAGCTCCTAATTAACACTATTCTAAAACGATAGATTTAGAACTAGAAACCACGCCAATTCCACCCGCAAGCAAAGAAGTAATCCTATTATCTTGAAATGCTAGCAACACTTTAATGCAGCTTGGCGACGGTGTTGTCATCGCATACCCCTGTTCAATATGTATCTCGTTCTTTTTGACTCCCAAGTAGTCATATAAATAACACCCAAGCGGTCCAGCAGCCATTCCTGTCGCTGACTCCTCTGTAATCCCGTAGCGAGGTGCGAACATTCGTGCTGACGCATCCCTCTCCGCTTTATTGGTTTCCAGTGTAAATACATAGAAGCCTATCAAGTCATATTTTTCTGACAGCTCATCAATGACGTCCATCTTTGGCACAAGGGCTTCTAGGGTATCAATATCTTTAACACCGACTAGCGCAAAGGCATTTCCGGTACTCGCGATAATCGGTGTTGCTAAAATGTTGTCTTGCGTGAGACCTAACGCATCTAAAACGTTGTCCGCATCGGCTTCAAAGCGGAGATATTGAGGTTTTAACTGCTCCATATAGGCTAACTCGCCTTCCATTCGGATGTGCCGATTTCCATCAATCGTTTGTTTAGACGTATTTGGATTGGGAATTAGCCCCTGCTGGGAAAGGTAACTAAAAGTCGCAATAGTGGCATGGCCACAATGAGCTATTTGCCTATCTGGGGTAAAAAAGTCGAGTTTAAAATCTGCGCCAGAAGTCGACTCTGAAACAAACGCAGTCTCAGACAAGCCCACTTGCTTGGCAATCATTAGTTTCTGTTCTGCGCTTAAAGCATCTGCTTCTAAAACAACACCCGCTGGGTTGCCACCATTTTCACCATCAACAAACGCATCTACAATTGCTACTTTCACTTCCATTTTGCTTCTCCTCACTGGGTTAGTTCAATGAGGTTAGCAATCTAGACCATACTCTAGGTCAAGCGTTTTTGAAGCGATTTATTTTGTTTTCTGTCACCTCAATATAGTGCTCGATATCCTGTTGCTGTTTATAAAGGTGATTAAGGTGTTCTTCTAGAAATGCGATACATTCTAAATCATTGCCTTGATAAAAAGCTTCTGTATATCTTTTGATGGTGTTTAGCGACATACCAGAGTTTTTCATACAAGAGATCCAATTGAGGACATCCACATCTTTTGAGGTATAAGAGCGATGACCGCTAGCATCCTTAACAGGCTTTTTAACTAAACCCTGTTTCTCATAATAACGAATAGTGTGAATGCTCATTCCTGTTTGATCGCTGACAATTCCAATTTTCATTTCATAGGCACCTATAACCACTATTACCCTCAGTTAATGAGTTCCTTAAAGAAACCTCTTAACTTTTCATCTTCGATTTCTAGCAGGTTGTCGCCCACATACCATTCCACAACTGACTGATTTGGGTTGGCTGTCACTTGTGGATTACCAAACCATATGCCCTTTTCCGTCGCAAAAGCCTGCTGGAGTTCTTTGGCTTCATGGCAACTAAACGGAAGGATGAGGTGAAGCATGTTAGATTGTGGTTGAATAGGATTCACTGCTAGAGCTGGAAACTCATCGATAATCTTGTATATCTGCTTAGTACGCTCAAACAGTTTGGGCAGCTTGGCTAGCTTTTCATCAAATTGCATCGCTGCTGAAACCACGTAAGGGGTGCGATGATAGAGATTGCCACCTTGGCGCTTCATCCAGATTGATGCTAAATCAATAAACTCTTTTGAGCCAAGTAGCATAGAACCACCAAGTCCATTAACCCCCTTGTAAAGGGATACATAGGTTGTATCAAAACCTTGCGCGATTTCTCTGTACTCTTTCTGATAGTAAGCAGCCGCTTCCCATAATCGCGCGCCATCCATGTGGAAATGAATGCTATTGTCCGCACAATAGCTTTTTATCTCTTCAAGTTCTTGCCATGAAGGTAGCTGACCACCAATTTCACGCATAGGCAGTTCATACAAAACCGCAGCCAATTCGTCGGGCCACGCTTTTAGATCTTCGAGCTTCCATGTTTGGAACTGATTGCCTATTGGCAATATATTGAATCGATTTTGAAGTTGGTAGCCTTGTCTTTCATGTACATAAATATGGCTAGATGGGTGCATGCCTACATTTGGGTTTCGCTTTTTTTTTGCCACTAGTTCCAATACTGTTGGCTGTGTCATTGTACCCGTGACCACAAAAAGCCCAGCTTCATACCCTAACAAGTCAGCAACCTTCTGCTCGAAAGCTTGGATGGTTTCACCCTCACCATAGACATCATGACTGACGTCATTGTCTTCACACCACTTAGCCATTTTTTTGAAGTGTTCTGCCGGTGAATCCTCTTTATTTCCTGGTAGATGGGTACCGCATAGCTGTTTTAGATGAGCGCTCATGGTTCATTCCTTCGATTTAAGGTCTCAACAATGTAACCTGTTAAAAACGAAGGGTAAATACCTCTAAAAAATAGGTAAGCATACTTCCCGCAGTGCGGATTAGTCCTCCGACACCCTTTGCTTAGGAAGAGTAATCACAAATTTTACGCCCTTATCTGAAGAGAACTCCAATTTGCCTTTCAGCTTTTGAGTAACTAAGTTGAAAACCATATTAAGCCCAATTCCAGTTCCCCCGCTGCCGCGTCGAGTAGTATAAAAAGGTTCAAAGATTTTCTTGTGCAAACTTTGCTCAACTCCGCACCCGTTGTCTTGATAAACAAATACCACATCTTGGCTTTGTTCAAAGAACTCGATCACTATTTCAGGCTGTGGCTGTTGATCGAATGCATGATGAATACTATTCAGAATCAGGTTCGAAAACACTTGTGTCAGCGCACCAGATTGACTTGTCATTGAAACATTAGAGTCGCCTTTTAACATTGGCTCTACTGATACTTTTCGAGTTTCAGGGTGGAGACTAGCGATCAATGACTCGAGTACATCTCTAACGACAAATTGACTCAGTGCTTCAGAGGTTTGGTGCACTGCTGTTTGTTTAAAGCTTTGAACAAGTGAAGAAGCGCGATTTAAATTTTCTTTTAATAAGGCCAAAGCCTCTAATTGGTGCTGCATATTAGATTCAAATTGATCGCTCGTTAGAGTTTGATTCTGAAAAGCAGAATTAAGCTCACTATTCGCATCAGCGACCAACGAGGCGGAAGTAATTGCAATTCCAAGAGGAGTATTAACTTCATGAGCAATACCCGCAACAAGACCCCCTAGTGCTGATAGTTTCTCAGATTCTATCAATTGGTCTTGGGTCTGTTTTAGTCGTTCCAAGCTCTGCTTGAGCTCAAGTGTGCGTTGCGCTACGTTGTGTTCGAGGTTTTCATTTAAATCTTCAAGTTGCTTTTGGGCTGCAATACGAACATCTATTTCTTTATGTAGTTTTTGATTAGCTTTTTCTAAATCAGATAAGAACTGATTAAAGTAAACCGTTAGCTGAGCAAGTTCATCTGTCGAACCCGATTTGTCTTTCATCAACGTCGGATGGTTACTCATAGATGCTTGGCTTATCCAGTTCATCATGCCTTTTAACGGCAACACTATTGAGCGGCTAAGAATTAAGTTCGACGGAATCACTAAAGCGATTGCAAACACTAGCACAGCTACATGTACAAGTTTTAGATCCACCAGCGGTTGGTTGAGTTCCTCCACATAGGTTGAAGAAACTATGTACCAATCGTACTCCGGTAGGTATCTGAAAACAGCTATCTTCTCTCGATAGCCTTCATCATGGGGATTTTTCCACGTGTAAGTAATCGTGCCGTTTTTCTGATGAATTATCTCTTGTACGAAAAGCTTGCCATTGGAATCTGTAACGTTATAAAAGTTGCCGGTTACGAATGGATGCACAATAGGGTCACCCAATTGATTCAGTACGTAAGAGTAACCCGTTTCGTCGAAGTTTAGCTTAGAGATAGAGTCACTAAAATCATCGATATTGATCAAACTGGCAAACTCCTCTCTGTATGAGGAAGATGTGATGATCCAGTCCCAAGGTTCAAAGTAGACCATGTACAGAGCTTTTGGCCGCTCAACCAGTTCATCAGGGTTTTTCCACTGATACTCTAGATACCCCCTCTTCAGCTCAATTTGCTGCTTAATAAAATCAAAGGAAATTAGGCTGGTATTCAACAGCGGCTGTTTGGGGTGGACCCTAATCACTCCCGAAGAGTCGACGACATAGGGGTATCCTGTTTCACCTATCGATTGGCTCAATAAGAAGTTTGTTGCCTTTTGCTTTGCTTCTTGCTGTGTAATCTGACCACGTTGATACTGCTGAAAACACAACTCAACATATTGGAGGTTTTGCTCTGAGATACCACGTAAATAGCTGCGAATCGTTATATCGACTGTATTGGCAATGTTATTGGTGATCGACTCGGTTGCAGACGTTAATTCTTTCTCTACACCTTGTTTAACCACCTCTCTCATTAACAGGTAGTTAGCGAGGTTAGCAATATTGATCACGACTATGAACAACAGCAAATAGCCGAACAGCAATCTGTTTCTAATCGACAGTTTTCTTAATATTCTCTGTAGACTTAGCATAACAACCCGCTTACACGTATTTGTTCCTAAAGCATAGTCACTAAATCCGTATTGGGTGTGCTGCCGCTATCATAACAATTGTTCTAAAAAAGCCACCTGTTGCCGTTCTTGTTCACTCATTTGATACTCTTCATCACTAAGGGTTTCCGAGTTAAATATCCCTACGGGATAACTTTCTGACTCAGAAAGCCCATAGCCAGTTTTCTCTCCTGGGTAGCCCGACATTCTTTCAACAACGATGTTCCTCAACTCGAAGTTATTAGACCCTTTGGGCAGAACGCTTTTGAATGCCTTGAGTTCAAGAGTTTGGTCGCCTTCAGATAAATGCTGTTTCTGAACTAAAGATGCAATCGCCTTCCCTTCGCTATGATGCAAGTTTGCCCTGATTCGATAGATACCAGCTTGGCTAACATCCAGAGTCACTGGTAACAACATATCAGGGCCAGACGCATAGCCTTGCCCAACACTTAAAATGGTAGCGACAGGATGATAAAGCCGAATGTCAGCACTCACTACATCCTCCCCTCGCTCAAAATCAAGGTTTGCAACCAAGCGAATCTCTTCAGGCCAGTTCGAGTCCGGAACGATACTCCATTGTTTGCTATCTGAAGGGAGCGACGCCAAAACTTTTTGCTCTTCTACTGACACCACCTCTAGTACAGCGGAAATAAGCGGCTCACTCGTCTTTAGCACCACTTCTATTTCATCTGGATAAAAATGCCTGAACTTCTTAACACTTAGTGAAGCCGTCGACTTCCCGTCCAACACAGGGAGAGACAGTTCGATAAACTCATTCCAGTTAAGGTATGGGCTATCAACGCTTGTTATTGGCTGAGAATAAGACGGATACTGCAGCTTTTGTTGATGCATATAAGCGACTTGCTTTAAAGGCAATGATAAAGAGGTCAAAACAGGTGTGCTTGCGCCATCATCCGCGCTCTTTTGTTCTGTTGTCTCTTCGACTTGTGGCCTTGTTATCGCTCTGCTTTGAGCGTTTACTGGCACAGCTAAGGTGTTAGCTTCTAACGAAAGCTCCTCGTCTTGTTCATACAGCCAAATAATTCCACCACATATCGCGATCGACAGAGACAAAACAGAGGCCTTGTGTTTCAAATACATAGAGCAATCCTTTTGCTCGAGGCTATGGAACAAAACCATAGCCTCCGGACAATTAGTTCATAGCGACGGCTAGTTCTGACATAGTGCGTTTTGCAGAGTCTTTAACATACAAGTATTTAGTTCCCCACCAGCCACTCTCTTTATAAGTGTTTAGCTCAACATATTGCCCGTTCGTTAGCTCAACCTTATTCACACTGGAAGTCACCTCACCTTTATGTTTTGACCCAACGACATCGCTATGGCTATAGTTATTACCCATGATTAATGGATAATGCTCCGGCATGAAGCTAGAGACTCCTTTACTCTGATTCGAAATCTTTCCGTTCATGGCCAAATTTGTCGAACAACTGTCAAATTTCCCAGAACTTGATGCGCCACAGGCTGAATGTGCTGCTACGACACCGTCGTCGTTACCGGGCAAAAATGCCGATGTCGTTTTAAAGTAATCTGTGCCATTCCCAATAAAGCGAATACGTGGAATCCTATGTTCGGATAGCCTTGCGATTTGTCGAGCGTTGGCAACCTTTAGATCATTTAGCACACCCGAGTTTTGCTGGTTTGGCATTTCCCCTAACCAAAGAGAAATCGCATATCGCATCGCGCTGTTTGCTAAGCCGCCACCCTCAATGATATTGATGACAATGTCACCCAATTCAGAGCCTCCACCAGCCCCAGCAAAGTCAAACGTGGCCACGATATTCAATGGCGTCAATCCCGCATTAGTCAGCCAGTTCTCCTGATTGTCTAGCAGATATCTTGTCACTAAGTCACCAGCAGAGTGAGTGACAAAAATACAGCCGGTTTGGCATGTGCCTTGTTGCGACAACTCCTTTAATTTTGGCCACGCATAATCACTAGCGATTTTGCCTTCTACCCGTTCGTAGGCAGGCCAATCGATACGAGCATCGGCGTATTGCAACCAGTACTCTTTCCAATAATCTTCCCCCTCTAAAGTGACTTGCGCTCTATCGGGTTTAGACTGGAGTTGATCAGATTGAAAACCATGAACTAAGACGACTTTATAGTTACCTATTGCAGCATTTGTGAAACTAGAAAACACAACAGCCCCGACTATAGAGGCAATTTTTATAATATTTTTCATGATGTTATTTAACCTTTATCATCCTTTGATTCGCTTCATTACTTTAAAGAAGGAGCAAAAATTCAAACATCGAAACCACTTCTGCTCGATTAATAGAGTTAGTAGCTGAGCGATTTTCAATCAACTCATCCGACGAGAGCTTTTGCACTAGGTTAAAAAAACAACATCTATAAGCTTGCTTTTTGAGACATATGGCAGATTTACGTAAACTTGTCATACGCAAATCTCAACTTATGCATTACGCCTCAAACTTGTAGCAAAATGGTGAAGTAGGGATTATTAATAATGGAAAAGACTCGAGGCTTATCTCTACACGACTATATTCAGTTCAGCGGCAATATCGATAACAACGGGTAACACCGAAATGGCTAGCAGAATCGACATGGTGAGATTAAACAACCTTAAATAACTTGGTTTTTGCAAGTATTGCCTCAAAACTGAACCAAACATCAGCCACACTCCGACGCACGGAAAGGAAGCCACAAAGAAAGTCATAGCAATCGTTAGGTTTTGCGACATGTAAGTATCGCCAACGGTCGTAAAAGCTGAAATGGCGCCAATCGCCACTACCCACGCTTTCCCGTTTACCCACTGAAACAATGCGCCTTTCATAAAGCCCAGTGGCTTAGATTGACCGCCTGCCGCTGAGACATTTCCTGACTGAGCAATTTGCCACGCAAGATAGAGTAAATAAGCCGTTCCGAGCGTTTTAATGACCAAGTCTAACTGGGGAAACACATAAAACAACTGACCAAATCCAAGCCCGACTAATAGCAACATAATGGTAAAGCCTACGCATATCCCCAAAAGCAGAGGCAAGGTTTTTTTAACACCAAAATTCACTCCCGACGTCATCACCATAATATTGTTCGGTCCAGGTGTTACCGATGATGAAATAGCGAACAAGGCTACGGATAATAGATACTCCACAACAAACTTCCTCTTTTACTCTTGGTTTAATTGCGTACAGCCAATCCCTCAATCAAACAGTCGATTTAATGAACGATGAGATTATATATTGAACACTGGAATAATGTTTGTCAAACCGTACATTCGTTTTTTATAATGAACATAGTGAAGTAAGAGTAAGGAAACTTGGAACCCTATGACAATGAATAAAGCACCAATTGCTCAGATAGCAGCAACACTTAGTGCAGAAAGGCAGCGCTCTGGTCTAAGCATCGCAGAGGTGGCAAGACGTGCCAACATCGCAAAATCAACGCTTTCTCAGCTTGAAAATGGCTCTGGAAACCCAAGTATCGAAACCCTATGGTCAATCTGCGTGGTTTTGGATATCCCCTTCTCTCGTTTGATAGAAGAACCGTCAGCAAAAACCAAGGTGATCCGTTATGGTGAAGGCGTATCTGTTTTCTCGAAGAATGAAGATTACAAAGCAACCTTACTGGCTGCATGCCCTCCGAGTGTCAGCCGCGATATTTATTGGCTAGAAGTCGAACCGGGGGCGCCGTTTCATTCAGAGCCGCACAATCGCGGTGTGATTGAACATATGATCATTGTCAAAGGAAGGGCTCGATTAGGGCTCTTATCCGATCAGCATGAACTCGGTGAAGGCGACTATATTACCTATCCTGGAGATCAAGCTCATATATTTGAGGCATTAGAACCAAATACACGTGCAATGTTAGTGTCCGAGTATCGATAGTCTAAGTGGTTGAGAATATGACCAAAGTAACATTTAAGCGAAGGTTATCTTGAACAGTTAAAATCCCGTTCTACTATTTGAGCGAGCACCGCTGTCAAAGGATTGATGACTTTATGCTAAAGACCTCTCGCTTCTATTCCACTCTCGCTATATCTGCACTTGCACTTTCAACGCCATATGCAAGCAGTTCTGAAATGGTCAAGATTCAAGCAGATGTATGGGCAGACAACTGGTTCGCCATGTACATAGAAGATCAAATGATCATGGAAGACTCAGTCTCCATTAATACAGAGCGGTCATTTAATGCAGAGAGTTTTGTCTTCCAATCTTCATTGCCCGTAACGCTGAGCTTTGTAATAAAAGACTACAAACAAAATGATACGGGCTTAGAATATATCGGTTCTCGAAAGCAACAGATGGGTGATGGCGGATTTATTGCGCAGTTCACTGACAGTAGTAATAACAAAACTCTGCTAGTTTCCAACGAAGCTTGGCGATGCTTTCCGATCCATATTGCTCCAATCGACAAGCGCTGCGAAAAATCTAGCCAGCCTAATAAAGACTGCATGAGCGATATAACCTCCGAACCACACAACTGGAAAACAACGTCATTCGACGATAGACAGTGGCCGAATGCGAGTGCATTTCCAAAATCTAAGGTAAAACCAAAAGGTGGCTACGACCTAATTCGTTGGCATCGTGATGCTAAGTTAATATGGACAGCAGATTTAGAGACTGACAACACGATTTTATGTCGGGCAACTCTCACTTCAGAAGAGGTTTAGGATATGAACCTGGGCAGCAGACTACTAATTTCATTGACGTTTTTTATGACTGCTGTTTCCTCACTTTCTTCAGCGTCTGAAGGCAAAAGTAGAGCGAAGTTAGAACTCTCTACTCAATTTTCAGTTGAGGTGGTTAAAGCCCCGATAAGACACTACAAAAAAGACAAAACGCCAAAACGTGGTAAGCCCCCAACTGCCTTAGCACTGCCAACAACCAGTATCGATAGCCCTGAGTGTACAAAAGTACAAGAGAGCTTTATCAAAGCCGGTTTCTCTAATGTCTCTGTTGTTTGTGACGAGACTTACGCATATGTTCAGTCAGATACGTACCCTGACCATGACGTAATGAATGGAATTACAGGGACAAACGAGCAGATACCCGTCCCTGCTAGTCAATACGTCGCTCCCATCCGACTCTCTCCTGAGAAAGCCAAATCTTACACATCGATAGATGCCGCTCTTGGAATTGCCATCAATGGTGTCCCAATCTACGACTATTCAGCTCAAGGGAAACTTAACCCAGAGCGATACCAATCAGCCAAAGATACCGTAAAGCTTGGTCAGTTAGACCAATGTGGTGGGCATGCAGGTCGAGGCGATGATTACCACTATCACGCAAAGCCAGTTTGCATGATCGAATCCATGCCGGAATGGGGGGATTCATCAATCATAGGCTGGGGTTACGACGGATACCCTCTGTTTGCCGATAGAAACCCAAATGGAACCCAGATCGAAAACGGCTCTCTCGATATTTGCAACGGGCAAACAGACCCCACTTATGGCTATCGTTATCATACCTCTCCACAACCACCATACATATTTCAATGCTTAGTAGGGAAAGTAGACACCAAGATTCT